>NZ_JAKOIW010000001.1 GCF_022206305.1 Gordonia sp. 'Campus'
GGGTGCCGACGGGGCGGCCGAGCTGGGTGCGGGCACGGGCTTCGCGTCGGGCGGCAGCGACTCGACGACCTCGATCTTGGACCGGAACGTGTCGTCGGTGATGACCTCGATGAGGTTGATCATCCAGCGATCCCCGTCGCGCTTCATGTCGAAGGTCAGCCTCGACGGGTTGATGCTGACGAGTTCTTTGTTCCCCCGGGTGACCGACTGGTTCATGAAGATCAGGACCTTGGAGGTGTCCTCGGTGTTGGTCACCACCCCGGCGTCCTGGATCGTCACCTCGGAGACGACCGACTGCTTGCGGACCTCGGCGGCGAGGTTGTTGTCGGTGATGAGCTTGGTGTACTCGGGTTTGGCCGGCCCGGTGAGCACGCTCATCGACTGGTCGATGTGTTCGCTGACGTTCTGGGCGTTGTAGCCGAACATCGTCGTCGCGTACCCGCGGGCGGCGGCCAGCGAGGATTCCCGCGCGTCCTCGACCGCACGGTCCTGCGTGTAACGGAACCCGAGGAACGCGGTCGTGACGACCGCGGCCACCACAAGCACACCGAGTGCGATCAGGCCCAACCGCCCCCTGCCGAGCGCGAAGCGCGACCGCGCCGGTGTCGACGTCGGTGTCTTGGACGTCGATGCTGCTGTCGATGCCTTGGACATCACGCGACCCACTCGAAGTCGGTCATCTTGAGCTCACCGTTGATCCGGGTCATGTCCACCCGCCAGCGGAAGACCTTCTCCTGGGACGGGACCTCACCGTCGAGCGACTTCTGATGCCAGCCGAAGACCATGATGACCGAACCCTCGTCCGGTTCGGCCTTGGTGACGGCGGAACTGAGGATGATCGACCGGGTCTCCAGCTTGCCGTCGCGGACCAGCGCGGCCACCTGCTGGATGTTGTTCTGCACTTCTTGCTTGACCTTGCCGCTCGTGTCCTCCTGGACCGACGTCAGCGTACGGTCGACGTTCTCCGGATTCATGCTGGTGAGATTGACGAGCACCTGCGACGCGAACGACGAGTACTCCGCGCGCAGGTCGTCGAGCCGGTCCTGGCGCGAGATCCCCAGCGCGAAGACGACGGAAGCAATGGCGCACACGACGATGACGACGAGCGCCACCACCACACCGACGATCGCGCGCGGCGATCGGCGGCCGGAGCCGCGGTAACGAATCCCACGACGCGACGTCGGTGAGGCATCGTCGCCGGCGGGGGAAGCCATCCTCGCCCGACGGCGCTCGCGGTAGCTGACCGTCTTCTCGACCTCGGACGGGTCGGGTGCGATCGCCGCATCAGCCGGCGAGTCGGCCTCGGGAGCGGTCGGCGCGTCCACAGACGCATCGCCGTCTGTCCCCGCCCTCGTCGCGACTGTCGTAGCCGGCTCGACCGGCTTCGGCTCGGCCGCCGTCCCGGTCTCGGACGCCGGAGCGACCTTCGACGCCTTCTTCGCTGCCGGGCGTCCGCGTCGGATCGGTGCAGATCGCACCGGTCGCTTCGCATTTCGTCGATCGCCCGACCCCGGACGATCCGTGCCGGGGAGATCCGTGGACGTGGTGCCGTGGCCGTCCGGCGTCACGGGGTGACCGTCCCGCTGATCATCGTCTGCCATGTACTGCTCTGTCCCTGCTCATCGCTGCCGGTCCCGGCGTTGTAGGTCTTGCCGTCGGGGCCGATGAAGTTGCCCGACTCCGGGTCGTACGTCGTCGCGTACACCGCGGGCTCGGCGTCGAAGTCCTTCGGTGTGCCCGGTGTCACGGTACCGGAGGACGCAGGCTGCCATTTCAGGCCGAATGGCAGTCCGCTCTGGAACGGATCGACCGATCCGGGCTTCGGAACGAACCCGGTGGCACATTCGGCCGGGGTGGGCGCGCGCCGGCCGGGGAACTCCGCGCACGGGTAGTTGCGCGCGCCGCGGACCGCGATGTTGGAGTTCTGCGGAACGCGGCACAGCATCCCCGGCGGCAGTTCACGGGCGGTCTGCACCGACGGCCAGCGCCAGTCCTCCTTCGGCAGGAAGCCGATGTTGCACGGCGGCCGGTCCTGGAAGCCTAGGGAGAAGTTGACGTTCGGGCCGTAGCGGTTGGTGCCGGTGTTCAGCGCCGTGATCAGCGAGTTGACCAGACGGGGGTACAGCACCAGGACCTGCTTCCAATTCGGCAGGTAGACCACCTGCGTCTTGGCGATCGTGCCCAGGTTGGACACCAGCAGCGGGTACGAGGCTCCCAGTGACTCGAAGAGATCCTGGCTCTTCGACGCGGTCGCCGGCCCCTTGCGGAGGATGTCGCCGATCTCCGGCCGGTTGGCCCGCAGCTGGTCGGTGAACGCGGTGACGTCCCGCGTCCAGGACCGGATGTCGTCGGCCGTCCGCGACTGGGTCGCCAGCAGCGGTGCCGCCTGCTCGACGAGCTGGATCGTCGTGTCGGCGTTCTCGTTCGCCTCGTCGACGAACAGTGCCATCGAGTCGAGCAGTCGCTGCAGTGCCTCGCCGGTGCCGTTGAAGGCCACGAACGCCTCGTCCATCAGCGAACGCAGGCGGGTGTCGCCGATCTCCTGGAGCAGTCGATCGGCCTGGTCGAGCATCGACGAGATCTCGACCGGGACCTGATCGGTCTCGATGGTCGCGCCGTTCTGCAAGTATTCGTCGGACTCCCCCGCCCCGGGGTCGGGTGTGAACTCGACGAACTGCTCGCCGATCGCCGAGACGCTGCGCACGGAGGCGGTCGACGACGCGGGGATGTCGGCGTCGTTCTCGATCGTGAGGGTCGCCTCGACGCCGGTGTCGGTCAGTCGAACCGAGTCGACCTTGCCGACGTACACACCGCGGTAGCTGACGTTGGCGTTCTGGTACAGGCCACCGCTGGTGGGCAGGAGCAACTGCACCTGATAGCTGCCGACCCCGAACATCGACGGGATCCGGATGTAGAACAGGGCCATCACCGCCATCGCGACGACGGTCACGATCGCGAAGATCATCAGCTGCATACGGACGAAACGTGTGATCTTCATCAGCGACCACCTCCCGCGGCCGGGACCACTGCCGGGGTGGACGGCGACACCTGCGGGACCATGTTCGCCGGGATCGGCTCGGCCGAATCGGGCAACCGTTCCCCGCCGGGCTGCAGCGGCGCGATGAACGGATTGAGTCCGCGTGCCGCCGCGCCGGCCGGTCGGCCGAAGACACCCTCGGGCCCGGTCACGCCGAGACTGGCGAACATCGTCTTGTTCAACCGTTCGAGGGTCAGGTCGAGCACGAGGTCGGAATTGACGTAGTCGCCCTTGACGATTCGCCGGATCGTGGGCTCGTAGAACGGGAACGTCAACAGGATGTTGAGCGACTGCGTCATCGCCGGCCCCGCCGCCTGGAGTTGGTCGAGTGCCGGTTCGATGCCCTCGACGATCGTCACGATGTCCTCGGAGTTGGCGTCGAGGATGTCGTTGGCGGTCTTGGACAGCTTCGAGACCGAGCCCAGCGTGTCGAGGAACTGCTGGCGCTGGTCGACGAGGAGTTGCAGGATCTGCGGACCGTCGGCGAGTGCCCGCTCGATGGTGCCGGCCTGCTCGTTCATCGTGCGCGAGAGCCGGTCGAGTCCCTCGGTGGCGCGGATGATGTTGCCCCGCTGCGAGTTCAGGTCGGCCACCAGGACGTTGAGACGAGGGATCAGCTTCTTGATCTGCTCCTCGCGGCCGCCGAACACGTCACTCATCTCGTGCACGATGTCGCCCAGTTGGGACAGACCGCCGCCGTTGAGGACCACCGACAGCGAGCTGAGCACCTGCTCGGTGCTGGGATAGGTGCAGGCCGCGACCTGTTGTGCGGCATTGATGTCCGGTACCGCGGGCACCGACGGATCGGTCACGATGTTGGACTGCTCCGGGCATTTGGTGAGCGGTATCTCGTCGCCGGCCCGGAGGCGCCCGCCCTCGGGTTCGGCGGGCTGCACGATCTCCAGGTGTGTGGAGCCCAGCACACTGGTCAGACCGACCATCACGTGCGATCCGCGCGGAACGATCACCCCGTTGTTGAGCCGGATCGTCACCAGCGCATTCCAGTCCTGGACCTCGATGTCGCCGACGCTGCCGACCGTGGCGTCGTCGATGAGGACGGGTGCGTTGTTGACCAGTCCGGCCGCCGACGGTATCAGCGCGGTGATCTCATACGATCCCCCGCCGGTGCCCTCGGCACCGGGGACGGGCAGGGAGTTGGGCCCGTCGAACGAGCAGCCGGCCAACAGCAGCGCCATCGCTGCCGCCCCGGCGACGAGCCCGCCGCGGGCGCGTGCCGGCCTCACCGGTCACCTCCGAACGGCACCAGCAGATCTCGCAGCGGACTGCCGCGGTTGTCCCGGCGCGTCTCGTTGTCCAGGCGTGTGACACCGGCATTCGCCCGTGCGCGAACACTGGCGTTCTGGTACTGGAGCTGGTTCGGCGTCGCATTGCGGCCCTGCACCGGGTTGGTCAAGAAGGGTGGGTAGTTCATCGAGATCGACGACAAGACGGGAGCCAGGATCTCCACGCACTTGTCGACGTCGGCCATCGTCGTACCCGGGCGGGCGGTCGAGTCCATGGCGCCGCACAGCAGGGTGATCAGGTTGGTGCCGTTGCCGAGACCGAACACACCGGAGAGCGACCCCGACAGGGGGTTGTAGATGTTGTAGAAGTTGGCGAGCTGGTTGGGTGCGGAATGCAGCACCCCGCGAACCTGCGCGTCCTTGTCTGCCACGATCTTGGTGGCCGCGGCGAGGCGCTCGACCGATGACGACAGTGCGGTCTTGTTGGTGTCGATGAAGGTCTGCACGTCTGTCATCGCCGCATCGAGACCCTTGAGAGCGGCGTCGAGTTCGGTGGTGTTGTCTGCGAGAACCGAACTCACCGAGGCGATCCGGCCGTTGAACTGCACCAGTTGCTCGTGACTGCCGGAGAGCGCATCGGTGAGCTTCTGCAGGCTCTGGATCGTCGAGAACAGGTCACCGCGACCGGCCGCGAGAGTGCCGATCACATCGGACACCTCCCGGATCGACTGGTTGATGGCCGCGCCGTTGCCGTCGAGGTTCTGGTCGAAGACGTCGACGGCCTTGGCCGCCGAGCCCGGATCCGCTCCGTCCGGGCCGATGGCCTCGGTGAGCCTCGTGAGCTGGGCCTTGATGTCGTCCCATTCCATCGGGACGGCGGTGCGGTCCATCGGGATGTCGGCCCCGTCGGCCATCGTGGCGCCGCCGGAATAGACCGGCGTGAGCTGAACGAAACGGCCCGACACCAGACTCTGCGCGACGATGACCGCTTTCGCGTCCTGCGGGACCTCCACGTTCTTGTCCACCCGCAGTTCGACTTTCACGTCGTTCGCGCGCGGGGTGATCGCCGAGACACTGCCGACGTTGACGCCGAGCACCCGGACCGGGTCGCCCTTGTAGAGACTGGCGACACCGGCGAAGTACGCCGTGTAGGTGTTGGTCGTCGTCTTGGTGAAGACCTTCCAGCCCACCAGGATCAGGGCGATCGCGAGCACCACGGCGAGCACCCCGAACAACACCTTGCGTCCGATGGTCATACTCCCGACGGTCATGTCACCTCCCCCTCGTGGTCGGTGCGGGCGTGGGATAGGTCGGCGTGGGCAGCGGGCCCCGGGGGATGTCGCTGCCGGCCGGCGGGCCCTGGCTCCACGCCTGCGGGAGCAACGGGAAGCCCGAGTACTGGAGCGACTGCCACAGCTGCGGGTACCGGCCGCGCAACGCGTTCAGGAAGATGGCGGTGTAGTCACCGAAGGTGTTGAGCCCGACCAGCGAGTCGAAGTTCGGTCCCGAGGCCACCGCCTCGCCCAGGGTGTTGGCGAAGGGTCCGAGACGGTCGATCGTCTCCTTGAGCTCTTTCTCGTTGTCGGTGAGGATCGTCGCGACCCGGTCGAACTTCTCCAGGACCGGTGTCAGCTGGGCGTTGTTCTCGGCGATGAAGCCGCGCAGCTGCGTGGTGACGTCGCCGATGCCCTTGATGAGCTGGTTCAGCGCGTACCGCCGCATCTCGATCTCGCCGACGAGGGCGTTCGCGTCGATGAGCAGACGGTTGATCTGCTCGTTCCGGTCCCCCACGATCTTGCTGACCTGATTGGCCTTGGCGAGCAGGGCACGCAGTTCGTTGTCGCGGTCGGCGACGGCCTTCGACAGGCGTGCGACTCCGTTGACGGCGCCCTGCACCTGGTCCGGGGTCTCGGAGAAGGTGATGGTGAGCGTGTTCAGCGCCTCGTTGAGCTGGTCGGTGTCGGTGCCCGAGATCGTGTCGGTGGCACCTTCCAGTGCGTCCTGCAGCGAGTACGGAGAGATGGTGTTGCCCAACGGGATCGACCCGCCGGGCTTGATGCGCTCGCCGCCGTGCGGGATGACGGTGAGGTTCCGGCGTCCCAGAACCGTCTCCGTCCGGATCGCGGCCTGCGACTCCGACCCCATCTCGACGGTGTCGTCCATCCGGAACCCGACCTTGACCTTGGTGCCGGCGTCGGTTCCGGCGAGCTCGATCGACTCGACCGTCCCCACCTGCACCCCGGAGACGGCGACGATGTCGCCCTTGGTGAGTCCGCCGGCGTCGTCGAAGTAGGCACTGTAGGTGCTGATCGGCGCGAGGTAGGGCAGCTTGTCCATCTGCATCGCGGTGATGACCACGAGGGCGATGATCACGATGCCGATGACGCCGACCTGGGCGCGGCTCCGTTGGCCCCGCTTCTCCTCGCGTGCGACGTCGGCCTCGTCGGATTCGGCTCTGCGACTGGAGAACAGTCCGCCGAAGGGAACACTCATGAGCCGTCACACCTTCCACCGGCGCGCGTGGTGTCGCCCATCACGTTGTTCGACGTGTACAAGATCGTCTGTCCACCCGGAGCGGGGAGCAGGAGGCGGATACGGCAGAAGTAGATCTGCAGCCAGGCGCCGTACGAACCCAGGTTCGACAGCGTCTTGTAGTCCTCGGGCAGCCGCGAGA
Source organism: Gordonia sp. 'Campus' (assembly GCF_022206305.1). Classification (GTDB taxonomy): domain Bacteria; phylum Actinomycetota; class Actinomycetes; order Mycobacteriales; family Mycobacteriaceae; genus Gordonia. The sequence continues at coordinate 6,956 of NZ_JAKOIW010000001.1, forward strand.
TCAGGTTGCGGATGAACGGTTCGGCAGCCAGCAGCTCCTCCGAGACGCGGCCGGTGTTGGTGACCATCGACTGCAGTGTCGGGCGGGTCGTCGCGAGCAGGTCGGCCAGGCCGTTGGTCACCCGCGAGGTCTGGGTGAGCGCGTTGCCGATGGTCCCCTTCTGCTCGGCGAGACCCGTCACCAGTTGCTGGAGCAGATCGACGCTCGTGTCGAGCCCCTCGCGATCGCCGTCGAGTGTTGCCAGCGTCGTGTTGAGGTTGTCGATGACATCCCCGATCAGCTGATCGCGATCGGCCAGCGAGTCGGTGAACGACGCGGTGTTCCCGAGCAGTGTGTTGAGCGCACCGCCCTGGCCTTGGAACACGGCGATCAGCGAACTGGTGAGCGCGTTGGCGTCGTCGGCGTTGAGTGTGCGGAACAGCGGCTTGAAACCGCCGACCAGTTTGTCGAGGTCGAGTGCGGGTTCGGTCTGCGTGACCGGGATCTCGGCGCCGTCGGCGAGGAAGGTCGAGGTGTTGCCGGTCCCCTGCTGCAACTCGAGATACCGGTCGCCGGTGAGGTTCTCGTACCGGATCATGGCGCGGACCGATTCCGGCAGCGGGTACTGCTGATCGACGCTGAAGGTGACGACGGCCTCGTTGGCACGGTTCAGCTCGACACCGCCGACCGAGCCGACCTCCACACCCGCGATCTTCACCTTGCTGCCCGACTTCATCGCCGAGGCACTGGTGAAGACGGCACTGTATTCGTTCGACGCGCCGGACCGGTAGCGGCTGAAGACCACCACCAGCGCCACGAAGACCAGGACCATCACGACGGTGAAGGCACCCAGTTTGATCAGGGTCGCGCGGAACGCGCGTGCGCGGTTATCCACGGGGCGGTTCTCCGAACAAGATCTGGAACAGCTTCTGCGAGTTCGCCTTCGGCTTGGTCCGGGGCTGGTAGGGCTGCGGCGCGTTGTTGCCGACGTAGAAGGGGGCGGGCACCTTGGTGGCGGGATCGCTCAGACCACCCTCACACGTGGGCGGCCCTTCGACGCCGACGACGGGCAGGTCGTAGGGGTAGGCGTACGGGTCCTTGCCGGGCAGCAGGCCCGCGTCGAGCATCAGCATGCCGTTGCGCTCACCCAGGTACGGGGCCGCCACCTCGGAGGCCACCGCGCCCGCGGTCAGGAAGCACTTGATCCCGGGTGCGTTGTAACCGAGCAGCGCGGCAATGGGATTGAGATCCGACAGCGCACCGATCAGTGTCTGCTTCGACGGCGCGATCACCCCGTCGATGGTGTTCGCCATCCCGGTGGCATTGATCAGGAGCGCGTCGAGGTTCGAGGTGTTGTCCACCAGCGTGTTTCCCACGACGGTGAAGTTGTCGACGGTACGCAGCAGGTTCGGCATCGAGTCGGCGTAGACGTTGGTGACGGTCGCGCCCTCTCGGAACAGGCGGTTCAGCGCAGGCAGGTGCGGATTGGTCTTGCCCAGCAGCGACGTCAGCTGCTCGAGGGCATCGCCGATCTCCTCACCCTGCCCGGCGAGCGCGGTGTTGATCGCGCCGAGGGTCGCGTTGAGCTTCTCGGGCTGCAGCTGGGCGAGGACCGAGACGAGTTGCTGGAACACGGTGTTGAGTTCGACGACGACTCGGTCGGCGGGGATCTCGGCGCCGGCCGACAGCGTCCCCTCCGGCTTTCCCGGCACGACGAAGTTCACCGCCTTGGCACCGAAGATGGTGTTGGACTTGATGTCGGCGATGACGTTGCCGGGGATCTTGGCCATATCGGCGTCGGCGATGTCGAGCGTGAGGATCGCGTTGCCGTTCTGTTCGGCGATCTGCGCGACGCGACCGACCTCGACCCCGCGCAGCTTCACCTTGGCGTCGGGGTTCATCACCAGGCCCGCGCGCGGCGCGACCAGGGTGACCTGCTGGGTGCCCTTGAACGCGCCCAGGAACGAGGCGCTGGCACCGATGATCAGCGCCAGCAGCGCCGCGACCATGATGACCGCCGCCGCTCGGCGGGTACCCCGTGAACGTTCTTGTCTCTTGCTCATCTCTCAGCCCGCCAGGTTGAACTTGCCATCGGCGCCGTAGATGGCGAGCGAGGTCAGCAGCGTGATCACGACGACGACGACGAGGGACGCGCGGACGGCGTTGCCGACGGCGACGCCCACCCCTACCGGACCACCCGAGGCGTTGTAGCCGTAGTAGGTGTGGATCAGCATGACCGCGACCGCCATACAGATGGCCTGCACGAACGACCACAATATGTCCGACGGTATGAGGAACGTGTCGAAGTAGTGGTCGTACACACCGGGTGACTGTCCGTACAGGAACACCGTCGCCGAACGGCTCGCGAGGAACGAAGCGAGCGACGCGAGCGCGTACAGCGGGATGATCGCGATCAACCCGGCGATGATCCGCGTGCTGACGAGATACGGGATCGACGAGATCGCCATGGTCTCGAGCGCGTCGATCTCCTCCGACACCCGCATGGCGCCGAGCTGCGCGGTGGCACCGGCACCGATGGTCGCGGCCAGGGCGATACCCGAGATGACGGGTACCGCGATGCGCACGTTGATGAATGCCGAGAAGAAGCCGGTGAGGGCCTCCACACCGATGTTCGCCAGTGAACTGTAGCCCTGGACCGCGATCGTGCCACCGGTGAACAGCGTCAGGAACCCGACGACCACGACCGTGCCGCCGATCATCGCGAGCGCGCCGGTGCCCATGGAGATCTCGGCGATCAGCCGGAGGGTCTCCTTCTTGTAGTGCTTGATGGCGCGGGGGATCGACACGACGCTGTCCCAGTAGAACAGCGCCTGGTCGCCGATCTGGTCCCAGTCCTCGCCGGCCCGCTTCGCCGCGACACGTGCGGTGCGGAATCGAGTCGTGAACGGAAGTACCATCGCTCAGCCCGCCGTTGCCTTGAGACCGACGGCGGTGACGACGACGTTGACGACGAACAGCGCCATGAACGAGTAGACGACGGTCTCGTTGACGGCGTCGCCGACGCCCTTCGCGCCACCCTTGACGTTGAGGCCCTGGTAGCAGCCGACCATGCCGGCGAACAAGCCGAACAGGGCGGCCTTGACCATGGAGATCATCAACTCCCCGAAGCCGGTCAGCAGTGTCAGGTTGGCCACGAAGGCACCGGGATTCACGTCCTGGAGGTACACGGAGAAGATGAAGCCGCCACCGATGCCGATGGTGCACACGAGACTGTTCAGCAGTAGCGCCACCCCGGTCGAGGCCACGATGCGCGGCACCACCAGACGGTGGATCGGATTGATGCCGAGCACCTTCATCGCGTCGATCTCTTCACGGATGGTCCGCGCACCGAGATCGGCACAGATGGCGGTGGCGCCGGCACCGGCGACGATCAACACGGTGACGATCGGGCCGATCTGGGTGATGGTGCCGAGTGCGGCACCCGCCCCGGAGAGGTCCTGCGCACCGATCTCACGCAGCAGGATGTTGAGCGTGAAGCTCACGAGAACCGTGAACGGAATGGCGACCAACAGCGTGGGCACCATCGACACCCGGGCGATCGCCCAGGACTGCTCGACTGTCTCCCGCCACTGGAACGGACGATGGAACAGCTCGCGCGCCGACTCCACGCCGAGCGCGACGAAATCCCCGATCCCACTCAGGGGTGTTGCCAACCTGCTCAGCACCAGCGGCCCCCCTTCACCCTCGCACCATCGCGAAACCTACCACGCAGAATCCAGCCGAATCGGTCAGTTGACCAGAGCGCTTGCCGAGAAGGTCCGACCCGGATCCCGGTCGGCGAAATGACCGGTGAGGGTCTTCGAGAGGTCCTCGGCGGCCCACGCGTCACCGTCGGCGACGAAGACCTCGTCGACCGTCGGCGCGGCCATCAGGGTGACCTTCGGCCCGTAGACGACGAACACCTGACCGGTGACGGCGTCGGATTCGGGACCGGCGAGATAGTTGACCAGACGCACGACGTGCTCGGGGTCGAGCGGGTCGACGCCGTCGGCGGGCGCGTCACCGAAGACCGCAGCGGTCATCGCCGTCCGAGCCCGCGGGCAGATCGCGTTGGCACGCACGCCGTATCGCTGCAGCGCGCGCGAGGCCGACAGCGTCAGCGCTGTGATACCGGCCTTCGCGGCGCCGTAGTTGGCCTGCCCCTCGGGACCGAGCAGGCCGGCCTCCGACGAGGTGTTGATGATCCGGCCGTACACCGGCCCCCCGGCCGCCTTCGACGCCGCGCGCCAGTGTGAGGCGGCGTTGCGGTTGAGCAGGAAGTGCCCGCGCAGATGCACCCGGATCACCACGTCCCACTCGTCGTCGGTCATGTTGAACAGCATCTTGTCGCGGACCACGCCCGCGTTGTTGACGACGATGTCCAGTGAGCCGAGTTGTTCGGTCGCCGTGGACATGATGGCGCTCGCGGTGTCGGCGTCGCCGATGTCACCGGGTACCGCGACGGCGCGGCCGCCCGCGGCGGTGATCGCGTCCACGACGTCGCTCTGCTCGAGCGCCGCGGGGAGGTCGTTCACGACGACCGCGGCGCCCTCGGACGCCAGACCGAGGGCCTCCGCACGACCGAGACCTGCACCTGCACCGGTGACGACCGCGACGCGACCGTCCAACGAGTAACCCACCCGACATCCTCCTGAGCTAAAACTAGAACCTGTTCTAGCATGATTCACGAACGGATGGAACCGCGCCGGGTTTTCGGTGAAGTCAGTCCTCCACCACCGCGAGCGCCGACTTGGGGCAGTTCGCCGCCACCTGGCGCAGCTCCTCGACCCGGTCGGCCGGAATCTCCTCCTGGAGAATGACCAGGTAGTCGTTGTCATCCAGGTCGAAAAACTCCGGCGCCATCCCCACACAGATGGCGTTGGACTCGCAGAGGTCGAAATCTGCCTTGATACGCATCGGAACCGTCTCCTTGTCGTTGGGTCACCTGTTGACTGGGCTGTGAGAACAGGTTAGAACGTGTTTCAGAAGTGAACGAGCCCTTTCCCTGTCAACTTGACCATAAGCGGGGACCGGACGCTAGCTGATCCAGCCCTTGGAGTGTCGATGCGCATCGCCTATACCGATCAACAAACCGAGCTCCGACGGGAGCTCCGCGACTACTTCTCGCACCTGATGAACGAGGAACGTCGAGCTGCTCTGTCGGGCGGTGACGGCGAACTCGGCGAGGGCGACGCCTACCGTGACGTCGTCGCCCAGATGGGCGCCGACGGTTGGCTCGCCCTGGGCTGGCCCACCGAGTTCGGCGGGCAGAACCGATCGATGATGGATCAGTTGATCTTCACCGACGAGGCGGCCATCGCGGGCGCGCCGGTTCCCTTCCTCACCATCAACTCGGTGGCGCCGACCATCATGAACTACGGCTCCGACGAGCAGAAGGCCTACTTCCTGCCCCGCATCGCCGCCGGCAAGCTGCACTTCTCCATCGGGTACTCCGAGCCGGGCGCGGGAACCGACCTGGCCGCGCTGCGGACCACGGCGGTACGCGACGGTGACGACTACGTCATCAACGGCCAGAAGATGTGGACGAGCCTGGTCGCCTATGCCGACTACATCTGGCTGGCCTGCCGCACGGATCCGTCGACCCTCCAAGAGGGCGGGAAGAAGCACAAGGGCATCTCGATGCTCATCGTGCCGACCACCGCCGAGGGGTTCAGTTACACACCGGTGCACACCATGTCGGGTGTCGACACCAGCGCGACCTACTACCAGGACGTTCGCGTCCCGACCTCGTCGATCGTCGGCGAGGAGGGCGGCGGGTGGCCGCTGGTCACCAACCAGCTCAACCACGAGCGCGTCGCGCTGTGCAGCGCCGCCCCCATCCAGACCGCTCTGCGCGAGACGATCGCGTGGGCTCAGGCAACCAAGACCGGCGACGGACACCGGGTGATCGACGCGCCGTGGGTCCAGCAGAACCTCGCCCGCGTCCATGCCAAGGTCGAGTTCCTCAAGCTGATCAACTGGAAGATCGCCTCCGTCGCCAGCTCCGGCGGATCGCCGAGTCCGGCCGACGCGTCGGCGACCAAGGTCTACGGAACCGAGTTCGCCACCGAGGCCTACCGACTGCTGATGGAGGTCGTCGGCCCGGCCGCGACCCTGCGTACCGGCAGTGCGGGGGCCCACCTCAACGGCCGGCTCGAGCGCTACCAGCGCACGTCGCTGATCCTCACCTTCGGCGGCGGCACCAACGAGATCCAGCGCGACATCATCGCGATGCTCGCCCTCGGCCTTCCGCATCAGCGCCGCTGACCTCCTCGTTCTCGAAAGGGACTGTCTCCATGGATTTCTCGCTACCCGAATCCGGTGCCGACGTCCGCGGCCTCGCGCGCGACATCGCCACCTCGGTCAGCACCCCCGAACGGGTCGCCGAGCTGGAGGCCGGCCGCGCCCCGATCGACGCCGATCTCTGGCGTGAACTGGGCGGAGCCGGATTGCTCGGGCTCGAGCTGTCCACCGAGGACGCCGGCGATGCCGGCGGCGACCTGGGTGTCATCGAGAACACCCTGATCGCAATCGAACTCGGTCGGGTTCTCGCCCGTGTGCCGTTCGGGCCGCATGCCGTCGCCGCCCTGCCCGTGATCGCCGCCCATGGCTCGGCCGGAGTGCGCGAGCGGGTGCTGCGCCCGGGCGCCGCGGGCGAGCTCGTGCTCACCGTCGCCGTCGAAGAGGATTTGTCCGGCGGACCCGGGTCGCCCACCGCGACACTGTCCGACGACGGGTCCACCCTCACCGGTGTGAAGGTCAACGTCCCCTACGCCGAGGCGGCGGACCTCTTCGTCGTCGACGCACTCGGCGCCGAGGGAGCCGTGGCGGTGCTCGTGGCCGCCGACGCTCCGGGCGTCACCGTCACCCCCACCCCGTCCACCGGACTGGTCCCGTGCGCGCAGGTCGAGTTCGACGGGGCCCTGGTCGAATCCGATGCGGTCCTCACCGGTGGCGCCGAGACCGTGGCCGTCCTGACCGCGCGCGCCACGCTCGCATGTTGCGCGGAGCAGTCGGGCGTCGTCGATCGCGCCCTGGAACTCACCGCCGAATACGCCCGTGAGCGTGAGCAGTTCGGCCGCGCCATCGGGTCGTTCCAGGCCGTCGCCCAGCGACTCGCCGACGGGTACATCGACGCGCAGGGACTCGCCCTGACGACGACGCAGGCGTCGTGGCTGCTGGCGAACTCCGGCGCCTGGACCCCCGAACTCCAGAACGCGGTCGCGACCGCGAAGTTCTGGGCGGCCGAGGCAGGACACCGCGTCGCCCACACGACCGTCCATGTGCACGGTGGCGTCGGCCTCGACACCAGCCATCCGGTGCACCGATACTTCCTGCGCGCCAAGCACAACGAGTTCGCCTTCGGATCGGCCACCGCATCGGTGCGGGTCATCGGGGCCGAGCTGGCGGCGACCCCGGCGTGAGCCCGACGGGTACGGCGACGCAGGCAACGACCGTCGCCGACCTGCTGTCTCCGCTGGCCGGCGTCGACGACCGCGGGGTGTACTTCGAAGACGACTTCGTCCCATGGTCGCGTCACCTGGCCGATGCGGCCGTCCGGGCGACCGTGCTCGGGTCCTGGTTCTCCGCCGAGCTACCGCCCCACGTCGGTGTCCTGCTCACCAACACGACGGAGTTCAGCGCGTTGTTCGCGGCGGCCGCACGCCACGGCTTCGTCCTGGTGGGTTTGAACACGACCCGTCGCGGCGCCGCGCTTGCCGCCGACATCGAACGCGCAGAGTGTCAGATCGTACTGTGCGGCAACGACACCCGACATCTCCTCGACGGCCTCGAGCTGAGCGGAGTCCGCATCGTCGATGTCGATTCGCCGGCATGGCACGACGCCATCTCCCGTGCCACACCCGCACCCGTCGTCGACGCCGCGGCCGACGATCTGCTCATGCTGATCTTCACGTCGGGGACGACGGGTGACCCCAAGGCGGTGCGGTGCACTCATCGCACCTTCGCGGTGAGCGGCCCGATGCTGGCCGAACGGTTCGACATCGGACCCCGGGACGTCGTCTACCTGTCGATGCCGATGTTCCACTCCAACGCCATGATCGCCGGCTGGAGTGTCGCCGTGTCCGGTGGGGCGTCGATTGTCCTGCGGCGCAGCTTCTCCGCCCGTGGGTTCGTCGCCGACCTCCACCGATACGGCGTCACCTACGCGAACTACGTGGGCAAACCGCTCCACTACGTCCTCGCGACCGACCCCGACCCACGCGACGCCACCAGTTCACTGCGGATCATGTACGGCAACGAGGCGTCGGCGCGCGACCGTCAGCGGTTCGCCGAGCGCTTCGGGTGCCGGGTGGTCGACGGTTTCGGATCCACCGAGGGCGGTGTGGCCATCACCCGGACGCCGGACACCCCGCACGACGCACTGGGCCCGCTGCGTGCACCCACCGCGGTCGTCGACGTGGAGACCGGCGAGCCCGTGCCGGCCGGGGTCGTCGGCGAGATCGTGAACTCCTCCGGCCCCGGGCTTTTCAGCGGATATCACAACGACCCGGAGTCGACCGCCGAGCGCATGCGCGGCGGTATCTACCACACCGGCGACCTGGCATGGGTCGACGACGAGGGCTACCTGCACTTCGCCGGCCGGCTGGGCGACTGGCTGCGCGTCGACGGTGAGAACATCGGCACCGGACCCATCGAGCGAATACTGCTGCGGCATCCGGACATCCGGCAGGTCGCCGTTCACGGGATCCCGGTCGAGATCGGTGACGAGATCGAAGCGGTCCTCGTCGTCGATTCGCTGAATCCCGACGACTTCGCGGCGTTCCTCGCCACGCAGGACGACCTCGGCCCCAAACAGTGGCCGCATCGCATCCGGATCGTCGACGCGCTCCCCGAGACGGCGACGTTCAAGACCGTCAAACGACTGCTGGCCGCCGATGCGACCCCGCCCACCTGGCGGCGCGAAGGTCGGGACTACCGGCCCGCGACATAGTTCGTCCGCGATCCGTATGACCCACGATCCGTATGACGTTGTGTTCGGAACCCGGGCTCACTGTCATACGGGTGTGAGTTGTGTCCGCGTCCCCGACCATCCGGTGTGTAAACCCACCACGGTTCGACACATCCACCCGCCGAACGGTGGCGGATGTGTCCATTGGTGGTGGGTTCGCGCTCCGGGTGGGTGACACTGGCTCCATGACCGGTCGACACCTGTTTCGCACTCTCGGAGCCACATTCGGTTGCGCAGCCACGTTGGCGTTGCTCCCGGCGACTGCAGACGCCGCTCCCGACGACGTGACGATCGCGCCGTCGGTGTCGGGCAACTCGGTCACCGTGACCATCACGAACCGGTCGGCGGCGGTGATCGGGTGCAAACTGTTCGCACTACCCGCCGGGTCGGTGGCGGACAGCGACTCACGACCGCCGTTCGGATACGTCAACCCGGTGGACCCGCGGGCACTGATCACGCCCGGCGGTACGAGGACTGTTGCGCTGGAGGTGTTCACCGACGAGGGGCCGAGTGGCGCCACCGCCCTTCCCGACGGCGCCTTCGACCTGTACTGGGGCTGCACGACGGTGCCGGGAGCCGACGGCGCCGAACAGTGGGGCACGCTCGGCCCGACCGGCAAGCCATCGACCGCGGCGACCACGCGCCTGGTGCTTCCCGCGGAGGCCGGCACCTTGATCGCACCGACCCCCATGCCACCGGGCCCGTGTCCCGACGCGAGTTGCCTCCCGCCCGACGCCGCAGACATCGTCGACGACCTGTGGGGCGAGTACACCGCGCCGTAGTCCGATAGGCGTTTCCGGAAGTGAGCCCGCTCGCGGCCAGGGGACACGATCGATCCGATGACCTGGTTTCGCCAACACCTCGATAAGTGACGCATTGCCCGGCCGGGCCGGCATGTGGTCGGACTCACGTGGCACAGACGACGGACTTCGGGTGCTCTGGAAGTAGGGAACTGCCCCACCGGGCTTCCCCGACGGGACAGACCGCCGACGTCGCCGGGACGCATCCCCGTTCGAATGCCGATCACGACCACAGCCCTACCGACAGGACTGAGAGCCGACCCGATGACCGTTGTCGAACGCACCGCATCCACTCCCGACTCTCGCAGGGAGTCAACCCGCAAGGAGTTGCTGGGTCCCTTCTACGACGAGCGAGAGATGGTTCTCGCGGCCGTCCTCGCCGCGCTGGCCGGTGCCACCGGCGCCGCGGCGTGGCTGTACTCCTCCGGCTGGTACGTCACCTTCATGACAGGCAACAGCGAACGGCTGGTGCTCGAACACGTCAAAGGCGCGCACCGGCTCGGCTTCACGGCTCTGCTCACTGTCGTGGTGTTCGTTCTCGGCGTGTTCGTGGCCACCTTGGCGCGAATGTATGTGTGGCGCAAGGCCCGACACGGCGCGACGATGCTGACCGCGGGTTCGACGATCGCGGCGTGGCTCATCGACATCGGACTGGAGAACGGCAATCGCGAGTTCGGCGCCGGCCCGGTCCTCTGCCTGGCCTTCGGTCTCGGCGCGCTCAACACCTCGATCAGCCGCAAGGGCGAGGTCGTCATGCCCCTGTCTTATGTGACCGGCACGCTGGTGAAGATCGGCCAGGGTGCCGGGTTGCACGTGGCCGGCGCCAAGCGATGGGGGTGGGTCGCTCACCTGAGCACCTATGCCGGATTCCTGGCCGGTGCAGGATTCGGCGGCCTGTTGTTCAACGCCTTCGACGAACGGAACTCGCTGCTGACCTTGGCCGTGGTCGCAGTGGTCGCAGCGATGATCACCTGGCGCCTGGATCATCCGAAGTTCTTGCGTGCCGATGTCCGCTGACGTGACGGTGCGCCCCAGCCCTCAGCCGCCCAGCGTCTTGTTCATCCGGCCGACTGCCTCGTCGTACTCGCTGACGAGATCGGCGATCAGATCGGCGACCGGTGTGATGGCGTTGCAGCGTCCGACGATCTGGCCGGCGGGCATGGCGACGACGTCGGGGTTGTCGGCCTGCGAAATCCTCGCGTGCGCCTCGGCGACGAGAAGGTTCTGCAGCGGCATCGGCAGCGGGTCGGGCGCCGATTCGGCGTCCCACGCATCCGTCCAGGCCGTCTTCAGCAGCCGCGCAGGCTTTCCCGAGTAGATTCGGCGCCGCACCGTGTCGCGCGAGGTCGCCTTCAGCAACGCCTGCTGCACGGTCGACGGCTTGCCCGAGCCCTCCGGCACACCGAGCTTGTACTCCGCGGCGGTCAACCAGTAGGTGCCCATCCACACACCCTGGGCACCCAGCGCGATCGCGGCGGCGATCTGACGACCGCTACCGACGCCACCGGCTGCGAGAACGGGGGCGGTGTCGCCGACCGCGTCGACGAGTTCGGGCCACAGGATCATCGAGGTGACCTCACCGGTGTGCCCGCCACCCTCGTAACCCTGCGCGATGACGATGTCCACGCCGGCCTCGACGTGATGCAGCGCATGGTCTTTCGCGCCTGCCAGTGCGGCCACCAGCACGCCGTTGTCGTGCGCGGTCTGGATGACGTCGGGCGGCGGCGAGCCCAGGGCGTTGGCGATCAGCTTGATCTGCCCGTACTTCCGACGATGCTCCATCGAGATGTCGACGTGGGACCGCGCGACCGAGTGCAGCCAGCCGAGCACACCGGCGTCGACGCGATCACCACCGGGAAGAGGCGGCACACCCAGATCGTCGAGCGTGCGCTCGACGAACGCCCGGTGTTCCGGCGGGATCATCGAGTCGAGGTCGACCTTGGAACCCTCGGTGGGGATCTTGGCGGGCATCACCACATCGACGCCGAAGGGCTTGCCGTCGGTGTTCTCGTGCATCCACTCGAGCACCTCGTCGAGTTCGTCGGCCTCGTTGAAACGGACGCACCCCAGCACCCCGAGTCCGCCGGCGCGACTGATCGCCGCCGCCACGTCCTGGCTGGGCGTGAACCCGAAGATCGGGTATTCGATGCCGAACTTCTCGGCCAGTTCAGTACGCATTGTTGTCAGCTCGCTTCCGGCGCTTACAGCGCCTCGTCGGCGGGACGCTCGGTGGTCACCGAAGCACCCCATCGATAGTCGGGTTTTCCTGCGGGAGAACGTTTGATCTCGTCGACGAACCACACGCTGCGCGGGCACTTGTAGCCGGCGAGCTCTTTCCGGACGACGTCGTTGAGACTCGTGAGCGACGGGCGCGCCCCGTCGCGGGTGGCGATGACCGCGGCGACGCGCTGGCCCCAGCGATCGTCGGCGACACCCACGACAACGGTGTCAAAGACGTCCGGGTGGGCCTTGAGCGCGCCCTCGACCTCCTCGGGGAACACCTTCTCACCGCCGGTGTTGATCGACACCGACCCGCGACCGAGCATGGTGATCGTCCCGTCGGCTTCGAGCACGGCATTGTCGCCGGGCAGCGAGTACCGCACGCCGTCGAAGACCTTGAATGTCTTGGCCGACTTCTCCGGATCGTTGTGGTAGCGCAGCGGCACGTGTCCGGAGCGCGCGAGCACCCCCACCTCGCCACTCCCCGCCTCGACGGGTGTGCCGTCCTCGCGCAGAACGTGGGTCTCACTGTCGGCCTTCACCCGCGGACCACCGGTGTGCGGGGTGCCCTTCTCGACGACTCCCATTCCACCGAAGCCGGTCTCCGACGACCCGATAGCATCGATGACGACGGCGTTCGGAAAGCGGTCGAGGAACTGCTCTTTCACGCTCGGCGAGAAGAGGCAGGCCGAAGACGCGACCGACAGCACACTCGACAGATCACGCTCGTCGCCGTTCTCCAACGCCTCGATCATGGGGCGGCCCATCGCATCTCCGGTGATGAACACGACGTTGACCTTGTGGCGTTCGACGATGTCCCACGCGGCGGAACCGCTGAACTCGGGGTACACCACCGCTTTTCCGCCGGCGAACAGCGACTGGAAGACCGCCCACTGCGATCCGCCGTGGATGAACGGCGGGATCGGGTACCGGACGAGTTGTCCACCCTTGGCGCCGGTCTTGGCCAGATGCCATTCGTCGGGAACGGGTTCGCTGGTGTACCAGTCGATTCCGCCGCCGAGCACACGCCAGACATCCACCTGCCGCCACACGACGCCCTTGGGTTTCCCGGTGGTGCCGCCGGTGTAGAGCATGTACAGGTCGTCGTCGCTGCGGTCCTCGAAGTCGCGTTCGGTCGACGATCTCGCGATCGCGTCTTCGTACCGGATGGCGTCGCCGTGTCCGTCGCAGCAGAGATCCTCGTCGGACCCGTCCTCGATGGCGATGCGGTGCTCGAGTTCGGGCGAGCGCGGCAACGTGTTGCAGACGCGGGTGGCGAAGCTGCGCTCGTGGATGAGCACCTTCATCCCGGAGTCGGTGAAGATGTGCTCGAGTTCGGCCTCGACGTACCGGTAGTTGACATTGACCATCACCGCGCGCGCCTTGAAGATGGCGACCATCGCCTCGACCGACTCGATGGTGTTCCGGCTGTACAACCCCACTCGGTCGCCCGGCTTCACGCCCAGTTCGCGCAGTGTGTGGGCGAGGGCGTTCGACCGCGCCTCCAGCTCGGCGTAGGAGAGCGCGCGGTCGCCGGACTCGAGCGCGATGCGCTCGGGAACCAGGTCGACGGCATGCTCGATGAGGTCGGCGATCGTGTAGGCCATGGGATCAAAATTAGAACGTGTTATCGTTCTGGGCAAGCGGCAATCCAGTGCCGCCGCGATCACCTGAGCACAGCGAGACCGGAGCGCAGCGATGACCACAGCAACCCCCGCCGAGTCCGTCACCGAGAAGGCACCCGAGTGCCTCGTCGAGAAGCGCGGGCACATCCTCATCGTGACGATGAACCGCCCGGAGGCGCGCAACGCGCTGTCGACGGAGATGATGCGGATCATGACCGAGGCGTGGGACCAGGTCGATACCGACCCCGACATCCGCGTGGCCATCCTCACCGGAGCCGGCGGATACTTCTGCGCGGGCGCAGACCTCAAGAGCATGAACAAGAACGCACCCGGCGACACGGTGGACTCGGGCGCCTGGAATCCGGCGTCGCTACCCGCGCTGCTCAAGGGACGCCGCCTCATCAAGCCGTTGATCGCCGCAGTGGAGGGGCCGGCGATCGCCGGCGGCACCGAGATCCTGCAGGGCACCGACATCCGGATCGCCGGCGAGAGCGCGAAGTTCGGTGTCTCCGAGGCCCGCTGGGGGCTCTACCCGATGGGTGGCAGCGCAGTCCGGCTCGTCCGGCAGATCCCGTACACCGTCGCCTGCGACATCCTGCTGACCGGCCGCCACGTCACCGCGCGCGAGGCCCTCGAGTACGGCCTGATCGGCCACGTCGTCGACGACGGCACCGCGCTGGACAAGGCGCTCGAGCTCGCCGAGAAGATCGCGGCCAACGGTCCGCTGGCGGTACAGGGAATCCTGAAGACCATCCGCGACACCGAGGGCCTACACGAACTCGACGCCTTCGAGATCGACGCGAAGATCGGCATCTCGGTCTTCAAGTCCAAGGACGCTAAGGTCGGCCCGCGCGCCTTCGCCGAGAAGCGCACACCCGAGTTCACCGGCGAGTAGTCACTTCCGCGCACAGTCAACGCCAAACGACGCCCAGTCGACGAAAAGCGACGCCCAGTCAACGCGAAACGACACCCAGTCGACGAAAAGCGACGCCCAGTCGACGAAAGACGAGGCACGGTCGACGCCCGGTCCGACTCCGCGCGGTAGCGAGCGAGGCGCGCGGTGGGGCCGGACAGCACCGGTCAGGTGCCCGACGACCGCCGGGGACGCAGCACGATCTCGTCGAGGCGTCGACGCTGGTGGTCCTCCACGGAGAGTCCCGCCTGGATCTCGACGACGAGCGCTGCGGCAACATCCCGGATCTTGACGTTCTCCTGCTGTGAGCGCCAGCGGAGCACATCGAACGCCCGGTCGGCGTTGACTCCGTAGACCAGCATGAGCATGCCCTTCGCCTGCTCGATCACCCCGCTGCTGTCCCGGAAGGCCCGGACCTGATCGTCGACCCGCCGCTGCACCGCGGCCAGTTCGGCGTCGGTCAGGTCGAGATAGAAACCCTCGGTGCCGATGGGCACACCGGTTGCGTCGGTGATGGAGTGGGCGACGACCACCACCGGTCGGACCCGCCCCGACGTGTCGACGATGCGGTGTCGGCTCGAGAACGGCGCGTGATTGGTGAGCATTTCGGCCATGACCGCGTCGAAGTGAGCACGGTCCTCGGGGTGCTTGTGGCGGCGCATCAGTTCGGTGGTCGGTTCCACCTCACCCGGTGCGTAACCGTGCAGCGCGGCGACCTCATCCGACCACTCCCACTTCTCACCCTCGTAGAAGAAGCGGAAGTCGCCGATGCGGCGCATCCCCGGCGGCAACTGGTCGGACGGGTTGTTCTGCCTTCCCGCCGGGAGGGCACCCCGTTCGTGGTCGACGCCCTCGCAACTCCGATCGTGATCACCGTGTCGCACACGGTGAATTCTATGGCCGATTCACACCAGTGTCGCCAGTTCCCGGATCGTCTCGGTGTCGCGCGCGGTGACCATGAGCATGGTGACCCCCGCGGCCTCCCACTCCTTGATCTGCGCGCGCACCTCGTCGGCCGTCCCGACGAGCATCGTCTCGCGGACCATCTCGTCGGGCACCGCGGCCATCGCCTCGGCCTTCTTCCCGCCCAGGAACAGGCTCACGATCTCGTCGACGGCGTCGCCGTACCCCATCCGCTTGTACAGCTCGGCGTGAAAGTTCTTCTCCTTGGCGCCCATTCCGCCGACGTAGAGCGCCGTCGACGGCCGGTACCGGTCAATGGCGGCCGCGACGTCGTCGGTGATGACGACCTGCACGGTCGCGGCCACCTCGAAGTCGGCGCGCGACCGGCGCGCACCCGGGCGGGCGAACCCCTCGTCGAGCCAGGCGTTGTACTGATCGGCGAGGCCGAGGCTGAAGAAGATGGCGAGCCAGCCGTCGGCGATCTCGGCGGTCTGCGCGACGTTCTTCGGGCCCTCGGCGCCCAGCCAGATCGGCACATCGGCGCGCAGCGGGTGGGTGATCGGCTTCAACGGTTTCCCGAGGCCGGTCGACCCGGGTGCGTCAGCCGGATACGGCAGCGGATAGTGCGGACCGGGGTTGGTCACCTTGTCCTGGCGGGCGAGCACGTCCCGCACGACGCGCACGTATTCTCTCGTGCGCGCCAGCGGTTGTGCGAACGGTTCGCCGTACCAACCCTCCACGACCTGCGGTCCCGACACCCCGAGTCCGACGATGTGCCGGCCGCCGGAGAGGTGGTCGAGGGTCAGCGCGTGCATGGCGAGCGAGGTCGGCGGCCGCGCCGACAGCTGGGCCACCGCGGTGCCCAGTCGCACACGCGAGGTCGCGGCACCCCACCACGCCAGCGGCGTGTACGCATCCGATCCCCACGACTCCGCGGTGAACACGGCGTCGAAGCCGCATTCCTCCGCGGTGGCGATCAGTGCCGGCGCGTTCGTGATGGGGTCGGCACCCCAGTACCCCAGTTGCAGACCGAGCTTCACTCCCACTCCCCTTTCGCCCGGCCGCATCCCACGGCCTGACATGCATCTTGTGTCCAATACTAGAACGTGTTCTACTCGAGATGTGAGCATGAGCGTAACGTCTCCGGCCGCCCCGAATCCCGTTGCCGAGGTGCCCGAGCCGAAGTCCCCCATCCTGACCGCTCCCCTGACCAACTCGTTCGACTACACCAGGTCTCTGGGTCCGGTTCTCAGTCAGTTCGCACTCGCCCTGCGCGACGGTCGGATCATCGGCTCGAGAGGCAGCGACGGCAAGGTCGCGGTCCCTCCGGTCGAGTTCGACCCCGTCACCGGCGCGCAGTCCACGGAGTTCGTCGAGGTGTCGGCCGTCGGCACGGTGACCACGTGGACCTGGAACCCCGAGCCGGTACCGGGCCAGCCACTGGACAAGCCGTTCGCATGGGCACTCATCCGCCTCGACGGCGCGGACACGACTCTGCTGCATGCGATCTCGGTCGGCTCTCCCGACGAGATGTCGACCGGGATGCGGGTCCACGCGGTGTTCGGCGCGGCTCGTATCGGCCGGATCGACGACATCGCCCACTTCGCCCCCGGCGAGGAGCCGGCCACCGCCCCTGCCAACACCGCCGAGGCACCCAAGGGTGCCGACACCGGCCTCCTCGTCATCCCCACCCCGGTCAGCACCGAGATCATCCACTCGGCCAACGAGGAGGAGTCCGTCTACCTCGAAGGGCTGAAGGCGGGCAAGCTGATCGGGACCCGTATCGGTTCGGGTGTCGACGCCGGACGCGTGTACTTCCCGCCCCGTGGCGTCAGCCCGGCCGACGGTTCCCCCGCGGTGGAACGAGTCGAACTCGCCCACACCGGCATCGTCACCACGTTCTGCATCGTCAACGTGCCCTTCCAGGGCCAGCGGATCAAGCCTCCGTACGTCGCCGCCTACGTGCTCCTCGACGGCGCGGACATCCCGTTCCTGCACCTGATCCTCGACATCGAGGCCGCCGAGGTCCGAATGGGCATGCGCGTCAAGGCCGTCTGGCTCCCCGAGGACGAATGGGAGCACTCGATCGGCAACATCAGCCACTTCGCGCCCACCGGGGAACCGGACGCCGAGTACGAGACCTATAAGGACCACCTCTGATGACACTGCCCCCGATCGCGATCATCGGTTTCGCGCACAGCCCCAATGTCGCCGGCACCCACGGCACCACCAACGGTGTCGAGATGCTGATCCCGTGCTTCGAGAAGCTCTACGCCGAGCTCGGCATCGCCCGCACCGACATCGAGTTCTGGTGCAGCGGATCGTCGGATTACCTTGCCGGCCGCGCGTTCTCCTTCATCTCGGCGATCGATTCGATCGGCGCCATGCCGCCCATCAACGAGTCACACGTCGAGATGGACGGCGCATGGGCGCTCTACGAGGCGTGGGTCAAGATCGCCACCGGTGAGGTCGACCTCGCGCTCGCCTACGGTTTCGGCAAGGCCACCGCCGGCAATGCGGATCAGACCCTGACCCTGCAGACCGATCCCTACACGGTCGCTCCCCTGCACCCCGACGCCCGGTCGCTCGGCGCGCTGCAGGCGCGAGCCGGGATCGATGCCGGAGTGTGGACCGAAGAAGACATGGCGACGATCGGCGCCCGCACCTTCGGCGGTTCGGTCGACGAGCTGCTCGGCCGCGACTACGTCGCGAATCCGCTACGGGAGCACGACATCGCGCCCTACACCGACGCTGCCGCCGCGGTCGTCATCGCCAGCGAGCGCAAGGCGCGTGAGCTCGTCGCCAATCCGGCGTTCGTCACCGGATGGGACCATCGGATCGACACCCCCAACTTCGGGGCGCGCGACCTCACCCTCTCGCCGTCGACGAAACTGGCCGGCGACACCGCGTTCGGCGATCGCAGCCGTGCGGTCGACGTCGCCGAGATCAACGCGTCGTACACGCATCAGGAGATCATCGTGCGCAACGCGCTCGGCCTCCCGGACTCGGTGCGGATCAACCCGTCCGGCGGTTCCCTCGCGGGCAATTCGCTGTTCTCGGCCGGCTTGCAGCGCATCGGTTACGCCGCTCACGAGATCCTCAGCGGCAATGCGGGCACCGCACTGGCCCATGCGTCGAGCGGCCCGCTTCTGCAGCAGAACATGGTGGTCACGCTGAGTGCCCAGAACAACGAGGGGGCCGAGAACTGATGGGACACAACAATCGTGCCGCGGTGCTGGGCACCGGGCAGACACGTTACGTCGCCAAACGGTCCGATGTCACGATGGCCGGCATGGTTCGCGAGGCCATCGACGCCGCGCTGATCGACTCGAAGGTCTCGCTCGACGACATCGACGCGATCGTCATCGGCAAGGCGCCCGACCTGTTCGAGGGGTCGATGATGCCCGAGCTCGCGATGGCCGAGGCCATCGGCGCGGTCGGCAAACGCCTCATCCGCGTGCACACGGCCGGTTCGGTCGGCGGGTCGACGGCCAACGTGGCCGCGTCGCTGGTGTTCGCGGGCGTGCACAAGAGAGTCCTCGCGGTCGCGTGGGAGAAGCAGTCGGAGTCCAACGCGATGTGGGCCCTGTCGATCCCGGTGCCCTTCACCAAACCGGTCGGAGCGGGCGCGGGCGGATTCTTCGCACCGCACGTGCGCGCCTACATCCGGCAGTCCGGGGCTCCCGAGCACATCGGCGCGATGGTCGCCGCCAAGGACCGTCGTAACGGCGCGTTGAATCCCCTTGCGCACCTGCATCAGCCGGATCAGACCGTCGAGAAGGTCATGAGCTCGCAGATGCTGTGGGACCCGATCCGCTACGACGAGACCTGCCCGTCGTCGGACGGCGCCTGCGCGGTGGTGATCGGCAGCGAGGACGTCGCCGATGCGGCCGTGGCCGCGGGTGATCCGGTGGCGTGGATTCACGCCACCGCGATGCGCACCGAACCGCTGTCCTACGCGCACCGCAACGTCGTGAGCCCCCAAGCCGGGCGCGACGCCGCCGCCGCGCTGTGGAAGGCCGGTGGCATCAGCAATCCGCTCGACGAGATCGACGCCGCCGAGATCTACGTCCCCTTCTCGTGGTTCGAGCCGATGTGGCTGGAGAACCTCGGCTTCGTCGCCGAGGGCGAGGGTTGGAAACTGACCGAATCGGGTGACACCGAGATCGGCGGCCGCCTCCCGCTCAACGCGTCGGGTGGTGTGTTGTCGTCGAACCCGATCGGCGCATCGGGCATGATCCGATTCGCCGAGGCCGCCATCCAGGTGATGGGCAAGGCGGGCGACCACCAGGTCGCCGACGCGCGCAAGGCGCTGGGCCACGCCTATGGTGGTGGCTCGCAGTACTTCTCTATGTGGCTCGTCGGGGCCGACAAGCCACTCCACTGATCGGCCCCTCCACTGATCGGAATGTCGTAGCAGTCATGCGCGTCGTATGCGCATGACTGCTACGACATGCGTTCGGGCACAGCACAGGCGAGGCCGTCGGACATCCCGGTGGGCCGAACGCCCAGTGACTGATTCAGACGAGCCCGCTGGTTCTCCCATGCGACGGTCATCGCGAGCTCGACGATCTGGGTCTCCGACAGATGTTCGGCCAGCCGGCCCCGCAGCTCGGCGAGGTCCTCGCCCACCGCGGGGGTCAGGGTCATAGCCTCGGCGTAGCCGATGACGAGCTTCTCCAGCTCGGTGTACGCAGCCGACTCCCGATACCGCGGCAGATCGCGGAGCTGCCGCTCGGTGATGCCCGCTCCCGTCGCGAGTGCCGAACCGATGTCGAGGCAGAACTCGCAACTGACCAGGCCGGCCGTTTTCAGTTCGGCCAGCTCCTTGAGTTTCGGGTCCATCCGATTCGACAGCAGCAGTGCCGATTCCATGCCCATCGTCGCACCGGCGACGAGGGGTCGTCGTGCCAGATGGCCGACGAGTTCGGCGCGATGTCGCCGCGCCCGCCCCATCGCGCGAAGATAGTTCCTCATCCGGTGCAGTGCCCTCATCGTCCGTCCTTCCGGAGCCGATTGCCGACCGTTACGCACCTCATCGTGCGCCGATGCGACCCCGGTGTAAACGTCCTATCGCTCACAAACACCGTCATTCACAAACACCGCGGGCGGGACAGGGTTAGCACCCTGTCCCGCCCGCGGCGGATCATGTTGCGACTATCAGGCCTTGCGCACCGAGTTGATCGTCTTCTCCACTTCCCAGAAGGCGCGCAGCGCCGACAGCTTCCCGTCGGCGTCCGCCCGATACGTGAAGACACCCCGCGCCTCGGAGACGTGGCCGGCGATGTGGGTGACGATGCTGCCGATGTAGGCGACCTCGTTCCCGCAGATGATCTCCTCGTCGAACCGGAAGTCGATGTTCTCGGTCGTCCCGATCGACTTGTCCCAGAACTCGGAGATCGCCTCGTGTCCACGGAATCCGGCGCCGTCCGGGTCGAACATCGACGGACCGACCGGGTCCTCCACCGTGGCGTCCACGGCGAAGTTGTCGATCCACGCCTGCTTGTCCCGTGACGCCACGAACTCGCGCGAACGACGACCCGCCATGACTGCGGGATGATTCTCCCGGTCGATGCCGAGGTAGGCCGGCTGCTGTCCGGCGGTCTCCTCCGCTGCGGTCACTTCGTGCCGTAGTCGACGCGGAGTTCCTTGACCCCGTTGATCCAACCGTGCCGCAGGCGGCGCGGTGCGTCGAGCTTGGTGATGTCGGGCACCATGTCGGCGAGCGCATTGAACATCAGGTTGATCTCCATCCGCGCGAGGTTCGCGCCGACGCAGAAGTGCGCACCGTTGCCGCCGAACCCGACGTGCGGGTTCGGGTCACGCATGATGTTGAACGAGAACGGATCGTCGAAGACGTCCTCGTCGTAGTTCGCCGAGCCGTAGAACATGCCGACGCGCTCGCCCTTCGCGATGTGGACGCCGCCGATCTGCGTGTCCCGCTTGGCAGTCCGCTGGAAGCAGTTCACCGGGGTCGCCCATCGGACGATCTCGTCGACCGCGGTCGCCGGACGCTCCTTCTTGAACAGCTCCCACTGGTCGGGGTTGTCCAGGAAGGCATTCATCCCGTGGCTGATGGCATTGCGGGTGGTCTCGTTACCGGCCACGGTCAGGAGGATGAAGAAGAACCCGAACTCGGTCTCGTCGAGCGACTGCCCGTCGATGTCGGCGTTCACCAGCGTGGTGACGATGTCCTCGCCGGGGTTCTTGCGCTTCTCCTCGGCCATCGTGTAGCCGTAGCCGAGGATCTCGGCATTCGCCTGCTGCGGGTCGGTGGTGTAGTCCGGGTCGTCGGCGTTCATCATCGAGTTCGACCAGTCGAACAGCTTCTCCCGGTCCACCTCGGGCACACCGAGGAGATCGGCGATGGCCAGCAGGGGGAGGTCGACGGCGACGTCCTTGACGAAGTCGCCGCTGCCCTTCTCCGCGGCCCGCCTGACGATCTCGCGCGCGGCGTCGTCGAGCTTCTCCTCGAGGGAGTGCACGGCACGCGGCGTGAACAACTTGGAGACCAGCTTGCGCAGGCGCGTGTGCTCCGGCGGATCGTGGTTGATCAGCAGCGCCTTGGTGATCTCGATCTGATCGGCGGTCATGTCGTCCTCGAAACGCATGATCACGCCGTTGGCGTTGGTTTCCCAGTCGTCGTTGTTCTTCGAGATCTCGCGGACGTGGGCGTGCTTGGAGATCACCCAGTAGCCACCGTCGTGGAACCCGCCGCCCTTTCCGGGCGCCTGGGCATTCCACCAGACGGGTGCGGTCTTGCGCAGTTGCGCGAATTCCTGCACGGGGATTCCCTTTTCGAGCAGATCAGGGTTGGTGAAATCCCACCCTTCCTGCTGCATGAACGGGCACTCCGCGACGACGTCGGGAGGGCTCGCGTGCGCAGAATCCGCCGTGGTCGGCTCGCTGCCGATCGGGGCGCTCTGGGCCTGGGTCACGTCACACCACCTCGCTGTGAGATTTAGAACCTGTTTCAATCACATTGAAGCACACTGTGACCCATTCGACACCCCTAGACGAGAACTTGTTCTAGTTTTGTTCCCGGCTCGTTGCCCCCACCTGCGACGTTCTCCGGCAGATTCGCTCACATTTGCCATCGTGCAGCGCAGACACACGACGCCGGACGGCGTCCCGAGGTGTCATCGGGGGACACGTCCAGGGCCCACCATAGACGCAAACATAGAACGTGTTCTAGCGTGATCTCAGCGGCCTCGACGCCCTGTCGTCAGGCCATACTCTGTGGGCAACGGAGTTCACCGAGACCAACGAAGGAGTGACCATGGGCGTTCCGGTCATCGTGCAGGCGGCGCGTACGCCGATCGGCAAGCGTGGCGGATGGCTGTCAGGACTACATGCCGAGGAGCTCCTCGGCATGACCCAGCGCGGGGTACTCGACAAGGCCGGCATCGATCCCGCACTCGTCGAGCAGGTCATCGGCGGTTGTGTCACCCAGGCCGGCGCGCAGGCCGGCAACATCACCCGCAAGGCGTGGCTGTCGGCGGGCCTTGCCGAGGCGACGGGCGCCACCACCATCGACGCCCAGTGCGGTTCGGCGCAGCAGGCCAACCATCTGATCGCCGGGCTGATCGCCTCCGACGCGATCGAGGTCGGCCTGGCCTGTGGTGTGGAGACGATGTCGGTCGTCCCGCTGGGGGCCAACGTCGGCACCAACGCCGGGCCGTACCACGCGGAGTCGTGGGACGTCGACATGCCCAATCAGTTCGAGGCCGCCGAGCGCATCGCGAAACGTCGCGGCATCACACGCGCCGACATCGACGGGCTCGGCGAGCGCAGCCAGCGCCTCGCGCGCCAGGCGTGGGACGAGGGCCGGTTCGATCGCGAGGTGTTGACGCTGAAGGCACCCGAGCGGACCAAAGAGGGCGAGCTCACCGGCAACATCCTGGACGTCAGCCGGGACCAGGGTCTGCGTGACACCACCCTCGAGTCGTTGTCGGCACTCAGGCCCGTCCTCGACGATGGCATCCACACCGCGGGTACCTCGTCGCAGATCTCCGACGGCGCGGCCGCGGTGCTGATCATGGACGAGTCCAAGGCGCGTGAGCTGGGCCTGACCCCGCGTGCTCGCATCCGGTCGCAGGCACTGGTCGGCGCGGAACCGCACTTCCACCTCGACGGCCCGGTTCAGGCGACCGAACGCGTGCTGGCGAAGTCGCGGATGTCGTTGTCCGACATCGACGTCGTCGAGATCAACGAGGCGTTCGCGTCGGTGGTGTTGAGCTGGGCTCAGGTCCACGGCGCGGACATGGACAAGGTGAACGTCAACGGCGGCGCCATCGCCCTCGGCCACCCGGTGGGCAGTACCGGGTCCCGCCTGATCACGACCGCACTGCACGAGCTGGAACGTCGGGACGGTCAGACCGCCCTGATCACCATGTGCGCGGGCGGAGCGATGGCCACCGGCACGATCATCGAGCGGATCTGATGCCCGCCTTCGATCCGAACAACAAGCCGGCGCAACTGGATTCACCTGTCGTCAGCAAGTTCATCAAGCTGGGTTCCAAGGCGAACACGGCGCTGTACAAGGCGACCGGCGGCCGGGTCGGCGGCACGTGGCGCGTGGGCGCGGGCCTCCGCAAACCGGCGCCGGTGTGCCTGCTGACGACGATCGGCCGCAAGTCGGGTCAGCCGCGCACGGCTCCGCTCATCTACCTACGCCGCGGCGACTCGTTCGTCGTCGTGGCGTCGCAGGGCGGCTCGGCGAAGCACCCCGCGTGGTACCTCAACCTCCGGGACAACCCGAAGGTCGAGATCCAGCTCGGCAAGGAGAAGTACGACCTCGTCGCGCGCACGGCCACCGATGCCGAACGCGCCGACCTGTGGCCGGATCTGGTCGACACCTATGCCGACTACGACACCTACGCTGCCTGGACGGAGCGGACGATCCCGGTGGTCATCTGCGAACCGGCCGCCTGAGCGAGTCCGCTCCCGTCCACCGGAGACACAGACGGAGCGGACGATCCCGGTGGTCATCTGCGAACCGGCCGCCTGAGCGAGTCCGCTCCGGGCTACCGCCGCAGCCACCCCGCGGACTCGCGCCCGGTCCAGTTCGCGAGTCGCTCGGTGGGTCCGGCCTCGGGCCGCGGCTCGACGACGGGGCCGAACGGGACACCGGGATCGGTGCGGATCGCGGCCGGGATGAACTGGTGGGCCACCCCGAGCGTCGTCTCGGCCAGTTGGGCGTCGGCCTCGGCGGGCCGACCGGTGGCGACCGCCAGATCCCAGCCGTGGACGAGGGTTTCGCTGACATAACCCCACAGGGCGCCGGCGCCCGGGACCTCTCCCCAGGGCACCTGGACCATCGCGGAGAGCTTGGCGTCATCCGACCACGAGTCGAGCGCCCGGTCGATGAAGGCCGCGTAGGTCCGGGCGTCGAACTGCTCGGCGATCGACGCCATCGTGCGGATGTCGACACCCTCGGCCAGCGCGGCCGCGCGCTCCGCGACGGCGACGAGGTGCGCCGACAGGGTTCGCACGTCGAAGTCGTCGCAGGGCGTCGGCGAATCGAGCTGGTCGTCGGACACTCCCTCGAGCAGTTCCACGACCCATGCGGTGGCGGCGCGGAACGCCGGCCGGGGGTCGTCGAAGGCAGGTGTCGCCTCCGGAGTGGGTGCAGAGTTGGCGGTCGGTGCGCTCATGGCGGGGTCCTCTCATGGTCTTCTCGGGTACGCAGACCAGTGAAGTCCTGATACACGACACCTTCTGTCATGTATTTCCGGAAGAATCTTTCCCGTGCGCGCCGAACGCCTCATCGCCCTGCTCATGGTGCTGAAAAAGCACGACCGGGTCACCGCCGCGGTACTGGCGGACGAGCTCGGGGTCTCCGAGCGCACCGTGCTGCGTGACATCGACGCGTTGTCCCTGTCCGGAGTCCCGGTGTACGCCGAGCGGGGACGCCACGGTGGTTTCGCGCTCGTGCCCGGGTACCGCACCGACCTCACCGGCCTGACCATCGACGAGGCGACCTCCCTCCTCGCCGGGACGGGCCGCTTGGACTCCCCCGCGTTCACCAGCGCGATGCGGAAGGTGACCGCGGCACTGCCGGAGTCGTACCGCGGCCACGCGGTCCGCGCCGCCCAGCGAGTACTGGTCCGGCCGGAAGGCTTCGTCCGCGCACCCGAGCAACTGGAGTCGCTCGATGCCGTGCAGACCGCTGTCCTCGAGGGACGTCGGATGCGCATGCGGTACCGCCGGCGGGGCGCGGACGAGGCCCGCGAGCACGTCCTCGACCCGATCGGTCTCATCGTGGCCGGCGACACCTGGTATCTCGTCGCCTCCGGACGACGCCCGGGGACCACCGAATCGGCCGCCACTCGGAAGGACGGATCGGGAAAGGGTTCCGACGAACGGATGTACCGCATCTCCAGGATGAGCGATGTCGAGATCCTCGACGAACCGGCACAACGCGACGACGACGTCGACCTCGTCGCGATCTGGGAACGACGCCGCGACGCCTTCCGCAGCTCGTTCGAGCCCGTCGACGTCGTCGTCGACTGCTCCGCCGACGATGCCGATCGCCTCGGGATGATCGCCACCGCCGTCGGCACGACTCCCCGGCCGGGTGACCGTTGCCACCTCGAACTCCACTTCGCCGACCATCGACATGCCACGCGTGCCCTGTGGACGTCGATGTTCGATCACGATCTCGTGGTGGTGGAGCCGAGGTGGCTGCGGGACGCCCTGTCCGATCGCGCCCGGTCGATCGCACGCGCAACCGGGCCGACCGCGGTTGCACCGAACGAATGAATCCCCTGGCGACGCCCTCGACCCTGTGATCTGCTGTGCAGATGTTCGGAGTACTCACTCCTTGTCGCCACGCCCTCGACGACGAATTGATGGACCAGTGGCGCTCGCACCTGTGCGGAGTCTGCCTGTCGCTGCGGAACAATCACGGTCAGACGAGCCGACTCACCGTGAACACCGATGCGGTGATGGTCTCGATACTCACCGCGGCGCAGTCCTCCGCGGAATGTGCCTCGACCGAGGCCGGACGCTGTCCGCTCCGTGGAATGCGCACCGCGACAGTCGTGTCCGCGGACGAACCCGGAGTGCGTCTCGCCGCGACCACGTCACTGACCCTCGCCGCGGCCAAGGCCACCGACGTCAGCAACGAGCAGGACCATGCCCTCGCTCCCCGAACACGGCTGCGCGCCGGCGTCGCCGGGCGTGCCGGCCGATACCTGCGGCGGCGGGCCGGGACCGATACCGCCGTCGCTGCCGGTCTCGACGTCGACGGCGTGCTCACGACGCTCGCCCGACAGGCGGAGGTCGAGTCGTCGAGCAGGATTCTCGACGACCTCACGAGCGCCTCGGCAGACGCTGCGGCGCAGGTGTTCTCCGCGTCGGCGATGCTGGCGGGTGTGCCCGGCAACCGAGACGCGCTGGAATCGATCGGTGCCGACTTCGGCCGCATCGCGCACCTTCTGGACGCTGTCGACGACTACGACTCCGACGATCGCGAGGGCCGATTCAACCCGCTGCGTGCAACCGGCACGCCGCCGGCCGCCGCGCTGGACGACTGCCGGCGTCTCGCCGCCACCATCCGGAAGCGCTACGCCGACCTCACCCTCGTCGACGACAGGCTCCTGCGCGTCGTATTGCTCGACGGGTTGCGCCACGCCATCCACAAACGGATGCATCGAGAGACCGATCCCTCGATGCCCGTGGCCGATTCACGGACCCAGTGGCCACCACACCGGCCGTTCGGTTACCCCGCCGAGTGGCCGTACCCGCCGCCGTTCAAGCCGGATCGGGCGTTCCACGAACGGCTCCTACCGTTCCTCGGAGTGTCCTGTCTCGGCAAGGCGTGCTGCGTCGATCACTGGAATCACTGCACCGACAAGTACAAGGTCGCTGCGTGCGACGACTGCAATTGCTGCGACTGTTGCGACTGTTGCGATCTGTGACCCGTCGGCCAGGCCGGGCCGTCGATACGACAACCCGTCCTGGCCGCCCCCGTCGTGGTCCCGACCGCGGTACGACCGCCGGCTAGCCGACGCCGCGTTCCGAGTCGGCCCAGTACTGTGCGCGCAGCGCCTTCTTGTCCGGCTTCCCGAGCGCGGTGAGCGGCAGCGCATCGGCGAAGATGACGCGCTTGGGCGACTGCACTGCGCCCTTGCGGTCCTTCACGGACTGTTGGATCTCGGCGGTGATGCGATCTTTCGCCGTATCGTCGGCATCGGCGTCGCCGCGCAGGACGACGATCGCCGTGACCGCCTCCCCCCACTTCTCGTCCGGGACACCGATCACACCGACCTGACCCACCGCCGGATGCTCGGCGACGACATCCTCGACCTCGCGCGGGAACACGTTGAACCCACCGGTGACGATCATGTCCTTCGTGCGGTCGACGATGAACCAGAAGCCGTCCTCGTCCTCGCGGGCGACGTCACCGGTGCGCAACCAGCCGTCGCGGAAGGTGTCCGCGGTCTGCTCCGGCAAACCGAGGTAACCACCCGCGAGAAGTGGTCCGGCGACACAGATCTCACCGGGCTCACCCTGGGGCACCGGCTTGTCGTCGGGACCGAGCAGCGCGGTGCGCAGGAAGGCCGACGGTCGGCCACAACTGCTCAACCGACGCTGGTCCTCGCCGGGACCCGGATGGTCGTCCTTGGCCAGATAGCTGATGACCATCGGGGCCTCGGACTGGCCGTAGTACTGCGCGAAGATCGGCCCGAAACGCTCGATGGCCTCGGCGAGACGTACCGGATTGATCGGCGACGCACCGTAATACACCGTCTCCAGCGACGACAGATCCCGAGTCTTCGAGTCGGGATGATCCATCAATGCGTACAGCATCGACGGGACGAGCATCGTGGCGGTGATCTTCTGCTCCTCGATGGTGCGCAACACCTCGGCGGGGTCGAACTTCGACAGGACCACCATCGATCCGCCCTTCATCAGGGTCGGCACGAAGAAGGCCGCACCGGCATGCGACAGCGGGGTGCAGAGCAGAAACCGCGGATGTTCCGGCCATTCCCATTCCGCGAGCTGGATCTGCGTCATCGTCGACATGGCCCGGGCAGTGCCGATGACACCCTTGGGTTTGCCCGTCGTCCCACCCGTGTAGGTGATCGAGACGACGTGATCGGGCGAGAGATGCGCCGCCGCAAGGGGCTTGGGTTCGAAGTTGTCGGCTTCGGCGATCACGTCGCGCGCGTGGGCGGACAGTTGCTCCGGCACCGGCCCGAGGGTCAGCACCTGTTTGAGGCCCGGGACCCGGTCGAGCAAGGCCACCGCTCGTTCGACGAACATCGGCACCGGATCGATGATGAGTGTCGAGACACCGGCGTCGGACAGAACGTAGGCATGGTCGTCGAGGGAGCCCAGCGGATGCAGTGCGGTGCGGCGCCACCCCTGGGTCTGGCCGGCGCCGATCACGAAGAGAACCTCCGGGCGGTTCAGTGCCAGCAGGCCGACCGCGGTCCCGGTCCCCGCACCCAGGCCCTCGAAGGCCTGGATATACCGACTGATCGACGCGGCCATTTCGCCGCCGGTCATCTCGGTGTCGCCGAGCGACAGCACGGTGCGATCGGCGTGCCGACGGAGAGCAGCGACCATGAGGTCACCCATGTGCGTGCCCCCACGCAGGTGATCGAAGTCTGCCGGTGCTGTCGTCGTACCCTCGTTCGTCATGGTCTACAGACTAGGACGTGTTACAGCTCTAGGGAAGAATCTCCAGCAAAATGGCTGTATATGTAACTAGAACACGTTCCACTACTGGCGCTTTCGCAACGCTTCCGCGCGCTGCGGTCCGCCGCGCGCGGGCCGGATGTTGACCTAGGATCGGGGCATGACTGATCTGGACCTGGCCACCACCCGCCGCGACATCGCCGACGCACTGCTGACCGCGCTCGAACGCCGTCACGAGGTGCTCGACGCCATCGTCGACGCGGAGAACCACGACGAGGCCGTCACCGCGATCGTCGACCTGCTCGGCAAGTCCCGACTCGGCGCCGAGGCCATCCTCGACATGAAGCTCGACCAGCTGACCAAGGACGACCGTCGCCGGAACCAGGCCGAACTCGACGACCTGAACAGCGCCCTCACCTTCACCCTCGCCGAGCGGCCCGCCAGCAGCGGCGACACGCTCGATTTGCGCCCGTTCGATCCGGCGGCCGACGCCGAACTCTTCTCGGCACGCACCGACGAGGTCGGCACGGCAGGCGACGGTTCCGGCGCTCCCGCCGGCGATGTCGCGGCCGAGATCAGCGCGGCGTCGGACCGTATGGCGGCCGAGGAAGCGGTCTGGCTGGTCGCGGTCGAGGGCGATTCCAAGGTCGGTTTCGTCTTCGGCGAGCTCAAGGACGGCGAGGTCGACCTGCGGATCTGGATCCATCCCCGGTTCCGCAAGGCGGGTTACGGCACTGCCGCACTGCGCAAGTCGCGTTCGGAGATGGCGGCCTACTTCCCCGGTGTGCCGATGGTCGTGCGCGCACCGGGCGCCTGAGGCCATCGATCGAGCCGTCCGCGGCTCCGGACAGACGTCGACCGCATCGCGCTGACCCGAACCACTTACCCGGGTCAGCGCGGCATCGGCCTGGGCACCCCGAAATGCGCGACGATCGCGCGGATTCGGTTCTCCTCGTCGACGACGAACGTCTCCGACACCGTCGCGCCGAGCCGGAGCGGCTTGGGGTGGACGTGCACGACGTAGCGGGTCACGACGGTGTGGCCGTCGACGGTTGCGGTGAAGTCCGAGATCCGGTGGATGAGGCGGAACTGCGGCCCTCGGGCGAGACTCCTGGCGATGTGGCCTCCGTTGCGCCCGGTCCGGATCCCGAATTCCACACGGGTGCAGTCCGGATGGAGCCGCACGTCCGACGGGTCATGGCTCACCAGGGCCTCGACGTAGGCACGTGCCGCCGCAATCCGCTCGGCGGAGTGGTCCGCTGCCGGGGTCACCGCGCTCCATAGACAGGCATCGGAACGGGCGCCTTGTCCAGGATCTCCGCGACGACGGGACCGAGCTCGGCGACCTCCCACCGAGATCCCTTGTCGCGCTCGATGCTTCGCTGCCAACCATCGGCCACCGAGATCTTGCCGCCCTCGACTTCGAAGACCCGGCCGGTCACCGAACCGGCCTCGGGCGATCCCAGCCACACGACCAGCGGCGAGATGTTCGCGGGATCCATCGCGTCGAACGAGCCGTCCGCGGGCGCTGCCATCTGCGCGGCCATCGCCTCACCCGCCCCCATCGTCATCTGGGTGCGCGCGGCGGGCGCGATCGCGTTGACGGTGACACCGTAGGAGCCGAGCTCGGCCGCCGCCTGGATGGTCAGGGCCGCGATACCGGCCTTGGCCGCCACGTAGTTGCCCTGCCCCACCGAGCCGTACAGTCCGGCACCGGAACTCGTGTTGATGATGCGCGCCTGCGGGGTCTCCCCCGATTTGGCGAGTGCCCGCCAGTGCGCGGCGGCGTGCCTCAACCCGACGAAGTGCCCCTTGAGGTGCACGCGGACGACCGCATCCCATTCGTCTTCGGAGAGCGAGACCAGCATGCGGTCGCGAACGAACCCCGCGTTGTTGACCAGTACATCGAGACGGCCGAACTCACCGAGCGCGGTCTCGACCATGGCGGCCCCGGACTCCCAGTCGGCGACGTCGCCTACCGAGGCGACGGCTTCTCCTCCCGCGGCGACGATCTCGTCGACCACCTCGGTGGCCGGGTCCTCGGCGTAGTCGTTGACGACGACCTTGGCACCGTCGGCGGCGAAGGCGAGGGCATGCGCGCGTCCGATGCCCTGGCCCGCTCCCGTCACGATGACGACGCGGCCCTCATTCGTTTTGCTGGTCACACTGGTTCCTTTCTGGACTGCACGGGCCTGAACTGCACGGGTCTTGCGACGACTGCACTGCGACAGTTGTTCTCGGGCGTCTTCGTCCTCAGACTGCGTTACCGGCGGTCGCGGCGTCGAGAAACGCCGGTTTCTCACCTCCGCCGTGAACGGTGAGTGTCGATCCGCTGATGTATCCGGCCAAGGGCGACAGGAGAAATGCCACGGCGTTGCCGACGTCGGCGGGTGTCGCCATCCGGCCCATCGGGATCGTCGCGCCGACAGCCTCCACCCCGGCGTCGTCACCGTAGTGCAGGTGCGACAGCTCGGTGACCACCGGACCGGCCACCACCGAGTTCACCCGCACCCGCGGGGCCCACTCGACGGCGAGCGAGGTCATGAGGTTGTCGAGACCAGCCTTGGCCGCCCCGTAGGCCGAGGTCCCCGGCGACGGACGATGTCCGCTCACACTCGAGACGTTGACGATCGCACCGCCCTCGTCCTGCGTCTGCATCACGGCGTTGGCCGCACGGGCCACGGCCAGCGGGGCCAGCAGATTGAGATCGACGATCTTGCCGGTGAACCGGGCCGAGGCGTCGGCGGCCAGGGCGAACGGTGAACCGCCGGCGTTGTTGACCACACCGTCGATCCGCCCGGCCCGTCCGACGATCTCCTCGACCATCGCGTCGACTGCTGCGGCGTCACGGACGTCGCAGGCGACGAAGGCGACCTCGCGCAGGTCGTCGGCGACTTTGTCGGCACTGCGGCCGCAGATCACCGGGCGGGCCCCGAGTGAGGCCAGGACACGGGTGATCCCGGCGCCCACTCCTCGTCCGCCACCGGTGACCAGGACGACCTTCCCGACCAGGCCCAGCTCGACCTGTGACTGCGTCTGCATGGGTGCTACCCTACCAAACAACCAAGCACTTGCTTGGTGCGCTTTCCACAGTCCGCGGACTGTCCGAGCCGCCTCTGAGAGGAGCCCGCGTGCCGATCACCACGACACGTTCCGAGACCGGGATCGTGACGGTCACCGTCGACTACCCGCCGGTCAACGCGCTGCCATCGGCCGCGTGGTTCGAGCTCGGCGATGCCATCACCGCCGCCGGTGCGGACCCGACCACCCACGTGGTGATCCTTCGCGCCGAAGGTCGCGGCTTCAACGCCGGCGTCGACATCAAGGAGATGCAGGCGACCGATGGCTTCGACGCACTCATCGGGGCCAACCGCGGATGCGCCGCGGCGTTCGCCGCCGTGTACGACTGCGCCGTGCCGGTGGTCGTGGCCGTCAACGGATTCTGCGTCGGTGGCGGGATCGGTCTGGTCGGCAACGCCGACGTCATCGTCGCCTCCGACGACGCGGTGTTCGGCCTCCCCGAGGTCGACCGTGGAGCACTCGGCGCCGCAACACATCTCGCGCGACTCGTGCCGCAACACATGATGCGCACGCTCTACTTCACCGCGAAGAACGTGACCGCCCAGCAACTCGAGCATTTCGGTTCGGTCTACCGCGTGGTGCCACGCGAACAACTGCTCGACGCCGCGCTCGAGGTCGCCGAGGCCATCGCCGCCAAGGACACCCGGGTGATCCGGGCGGCGAAGGAGGCGATCAACAACATCGATCCCGTCGACGTCAAGGCGAGCTACCGGCTCGAGCAGGGGTACACCTTCGAGCTGAACCTCGCGGGTGTCGCCGACGAACACCGGGATGCGTTCGTCTCGACCGGAAAACCGCTCGCCGCCAACACGTCCGGCTCGACACCCGATGGAGGGCACGCCTGAGATGGCCACCGACAAGACAAGCACCTTCGACGACGTCATCGCCGAACTCCGCGACGGCATGACCATCGGCATCGGCGGTTGGGGATCGCGGCGCAAGCCGATGGCCCTGGTCCGCGCGATCGCCCGCTCCGACGTCAAGGACCTCACCGTGGTGACCTACGGCGGCCCCGACCTCGGAGTGCTGTGCGCTGCAGGCAAGGTGCGCCGCGCGTACTACGGTTTCGTCTCACTCGACTCGGCGCCGTTCTACGACCCGTGGTTCGCGAAAGCCCGCACCAACGGTGAGATCGAGGTGCGCGAGATGGACGAGGGCATGGTCAAGTGCGGCCTCGAGGCGGCCGCCGCGCGCCTGCCGTTCCTGCCGATCCGCGCCGGACTCGGGTCGGATGTGCTGCGCTTCTGGGAGGGCGAACTCAAGACCGTCGAGTCCCCCTACCCCGATGCCGACGGCCGCACCCAGACGCTGGTCGCGATGCCGGCACTGAAGCTCGACGCCGCCTTCGTCCACCTGGACCTGGCCGACGCCCACGGCAACGCTGCCTACACCGGCGTCGACCCCTACTTCGACGACCTCTACTGCGCGGCCGCCGAGCGTCGCTACCTCGAAACAGATCAGATCGTCTCCACGGAGGTACTGGTCAAGACAGTTCCGCATCAGCGTCTTCTGTTGAATCGCATGAACGTGGACCGGGTTGTCCACGCGCCGAACGGGGCGCATTTCACTTTGACGGGCGCCGGGAGCGGAGCGAGCGGGCCCAATGGCACAGCCGAGTACGGGCGGGACGAGAAGTTCCAGCAGTTCTATGTGGCCTCGGCCAAGGAACCCGAGACCTGGGATGCGTTCTCCCGCCGGTTCCTCCAGGTCGACGAGGAGACCTACCAGCGCGAGGTCACCGCGTGGCAGGCCGAGCAGAAGGAGAACGAGCAGTGAGCACCGCCGAGACCCAGGCGTCCACGGACGTCACGCGCGCCGAGTACTGCGTCATCTCCTGCGCCGAGATCTTCTCCGGGGCAGGCGAGATCATGGCATCGCCGATGGCGCCCACTCCCCTGCTCGGTGCCCGCCTGGCACGCCTCACCACCGAGCCCGACCTGCTGATCACCGACGGTGAGGCGCTGATCCTGGCCGACACGCCGCCGATCGGCAAGACCGGACCGATCGAGGGGTGGATGCCGTTCCGCAAGGTCTTCGACGTCGTCGCGTCGGGGCGCCGTCATGTGGTCATGGGCGCCAACCAGATCGACCGTCACGGCAATCAGAATCTGTCGGCGTTCGGACCACTGCAGCACCCGACGCGCCAGATGTTCGGTGTTCGTGGCGCGCCCGGTAACACCATCAACCACCCGACGAGCTACTGGGTGCCGCGGCACACGGCGCGCGTCTTCGGCGAGTCCGTCGACATCGTGTCCGGAGTCGGTTTCGACAAGGTCGATGCCGACAACCCGGCCTTCGACGACCTGAACATCCACCGCGTCGTCACCAATCTCGGCGTGTTCGACTTCGGCGGTGAGGGCCACACGATGCGAGCCCTCTCGCTGCATCCGGGAGTCACCGCCGACGAGGTCGCCGAGAACACCGGTTTCGAGATCGCCGGCCTCACGGACGCACCCGAGACACGTCGCCCCACCGATGAGGAACTCGCGCTCATCCGCGACGTCCTCGACCCGAAGGGCGTCCGCAACAAGGAAGTCCGATGACCGGACCCACCACTGCGCAACCGAGCCCGGCCCGCGCAGCCGGATTGTCGACCCGTTTCACCGAACTCGTGGGCATCGAGTACCCGATCGTGCAGACCGGGATGGGCTGGGTGTCCGGGCCGTCGTTGACCTCGGCGACGTCGAACGCCGGCGGACTGGGAATCCTGGCGTCGGCGACGATGACCTTCGTCGAACTCGAGACGGCGATCGCGAAGACGAAGACGCTGACCGACAAGCCCTTCGGCGTGAACATGCGCGCCGACGCGACAGACGCCCCTGAGCGGATCGACCTGCTGATCCGCGAGGGCGTCAAGGTCGCATCGTTCGCGCTGGCCCCCAAACCGGAACTCATCGCGAAGCTGAAGGACAACGGGATCGTGGTGATCCCGTCGATCGGTGCCGCCAAACACGCGGTCAAGGTCGCGTCGTGGGGCGCCGACGCGGTGATCGTGCAGGGCGGCGAAGGTGGCGGCCACACCGGACCCGTCGCGACCACCCTGCTGTTGCCGTCGGTTCTGGATGCGTTGTCGGCCAAGGGGATCGACATGCCGGTGGTCGCCGCCGGCGGTTTCTTCGACGGCCGCGGCCTCGCCGCGGCGCTGGCCTATGGCGCCCAGGGCGTCGCGATGGGTACGCGCTTCCTGCTCACCTCCGACAGTGCCGTGCCCGACTCGGTCAAACAGGAGTACCTCGGTCGCGGACTCGGCGACACCGTCGTGTCGGTGAAGGTCGACGGCATGCCGCACCGGGTGCTGCGGACCCCACTCGTGGAGGCCCTCGAAAGCGGAAGCCCGGTGCGCGCTCTCGTGGCCGCCGCGCGCAACGCCAACGAGTTCAAGCAGATGACCGGCATGCGCTGGACCACGATGCTCAAAGACGGTCGCACGATGAAGAAGTCGGGCGAACGCTCCTGGCAGCAGGTCATCATGGCGGGCAACACCCCCATGCTGCTCAAGGCCGGTCTCGTCGAGGGCGACACCCGCGCCGGCGTACTCGCCTCCGGTCAGGTGGTCGGGATGATCGAGGACCTGCCGAGCTGTGACGAGTTGATCCAGTCGATCATGGCGCAGGCGCACGAACGGTTGAAGACGCTCGGCTCGTTGGGTTAGGCGCTCCGGCCCGGGCCTTCGTGGCTCGTCGCTTGCGCTCCTCGCACCTCAGGCGGCACAAAGGGGCCGTCACCCCCGCCCCCTGAGGGGCCCGGAGCGTGCGGAGGGCCGTCACCCCCGCCCCCTGAGGAGGCCCGGAGCGTGCGGAGGGCCATCACCCACGCCCCCTGAGGGGCCCGGAGCGTGCGGAGGGCCGTCACGAAGGGTCCGGTAGGTTCGCAAGCGTGTCTACCCCGGATGTCCTGCGCCTGGATTCGGTCGGCTTCGTGCGGCAGTCCCGCGCGATCCTCACCGACATCGACCTCACCATCCGTGCCGGCGAGCGATGGGCGCTCATCGGCCCGAACGGCGCGGGCAAATCGACGATCCTGAGCCTGTGCGGCGCCGAACAACACCCGACGTCCGGAACGGTCCATGTCCTCGGACATCAGCTGGGGCGGGTCGAGATCCGGAAACTGCGTGAGTCCATCGGCCACGTGAATCCGCGGCATCCGTTGCGATCGCCGCTGTCCATCCGCGAGGTCGTGCTGACCGGCGCGACCGGTACCACCGAGCTGATGGATCGCCGGAAGCCCGCGCCGGAGACACTCGTCCGCGCCGACGAGCTGATCGAGATGCTCGGCTTGAGCGCGCTCGCGT
Organism: Gordonia sp. 'Campus'; assembly: GCF_022206305.1. Taxonomy (GTDB): domain Bacteria; phylum Actinomycetota; class Actinomycetes; order Mycobacteriales; family Mycobacteriaceae; genus Gordonia. Next base: position 43,389 of record NZ_JAKOIW010000001.1, read on the forward strand.
CGGCGCCGTGGACCAATCTGTCTCAGGGCGAACGCGGCCGGACGCTGATCGCCCGCGCGCTGCTGTCCGATCCGCGGCTCCTGCTGCTCGACGAGCCGTCGACCGGCCTCGATGTGGCCGCGCGCGAGCAACTCCTGCAGACAGTCGACCGATTGCACCGCACGCACCCGGACCTCGCGACCGTACTGGTCACCCACCACCTCGAGGAACTGCCCGAGACGACGACGCACGCCGTGCTGGTGACCGGTGGCCGGATCCTCGCCGCGGGTCCCGTCGACGAGATCCTCACCACCGCGCTGGTGACCGAATGCTTCGACTACCCGATCGAGATCGCCCACCAGGAGGGGCGGTGGTCGGCACGCGGGGTCGCCGCCCCCTGACCTACGAGGTTCGGCTCCGCTTGCTCCCTGAGGTGCGAGCGAAGCGAGCCACGAAGGGTCTCGCAACGTCTCTCGCCAGCCCCTTCGAGGCTCGTCGCTATCGCTCCTCGCACCTCAGGGAGCAGGTGCGGCACGGCTACCACTCCTCGCACCTGAGGGAGCAGAGAGTTAAGCCGACGGCGTCAGCGTCCAGCCGGCAGCGGCGGTGCGCTGGTTCCAGAACTCCGTGTATCGGCCACCGCGGGTGAGCAGTTCGTCGTGCGTGCCGATGTCGTCGACACCGCCCTGATCGTCGAGGACGACGATCTGGTCGGCGGCGATCACCGTCGAGAGCTTGTGCGCGATGACGAGCACGGTGCTGTCGTCGGCGAGTCGGCGGATCGACTCGGCCACATGCGATTCGTTCTCCGGGTCGAGCGCGCTCGTCGCCTCGTCGAACAGCACGATCGGGGCGTTCTTGAGCAACGCGCGAGCGATCGAGACCCGTTGACGCTCACCACCGGACAGTGCTGAACCGCCCTCGCCGACGACGGTGTGCCAACCATCGGGCAGGCGGTCGACGATCGAGGTGACGCCCGCGGTCTCGGCCGCGGCGCGGATCTCGTCGTCGGACGCATCGGGGCGGCCGAGTTTGATGTTCTCCCACAGGGTGTCGTCGAAGAGGTAGACGTCCTGGAACACCTGTGACAGCTGCCCCATCAGGGCACCGGTCTCCTGCTCCCGCACGTCGACGCCACCGACCTTCACGACGCCGCCGTCGACGTCGTAGAACCGGGCGATGAGACGGAAGATCGTCGACTTCCCCGAACCGGACGGCCCGACGAGCGCCGTCATCGTGCCCGGGCGGGCGCGCAGGGAGACGTTGCGCAGAACCGGGGTGTCGGCGTCGTATCCGAAGGCCACAGCATCGAGTTCGACCGCGCCGGGCTCGGTGATCGGGGCCGGTTGTTCGGGGGCCGGCATGCGTTCGGTGTCGAGAACGCCGGTGATGCGGTTGATCTCGTCGGTCGACATCCGCAGCGTCGACCCGAGTTCCGCGAGTTCACCGATCGGGCCGAAGAATCGGGCCGCGAGGCCGAACACGGCGACGAGCAGCGCCGGCTCGATGTGGCCGGCCACCGCCAGCCATGCACCGAGTGCGAGCACCGCACTGAAGACGACCTGCACCGAGAGACCGTTGAGCAGGATGCCGAGGATGGAGCGCCACAGCATCGACTTGCCCACGCGCGCCTGCTGTCCCAGCGCCTCGGCGAGCGGTGCATGTGCGGAGTCGGCGTCGCCGAAGGCCCGCAGGACCGCCTGGCATCGAGCAAACTCCAGGACCCGGTTGTTCACCTTGACGGCTTCGGCACGCTTGCGCCCCTCGGACTTCGCGAGGAAGGAGCTCGACAGCTTGCCGACGTACATCAGGACCAGCGTGCCGACCACCATGAGAAGGCCGATGCGCCAGTCGAACACGCAGATGCCGATGACGACGACGACCGAGCTCACCGTGTTGACGACGACGGGGGTGATGTAGTGCGCCCCCGTGCTGCCGACGAACATCGTTCCCTTCACCGCGATCTGGGAGACGTCGCCGATCCGGTCGCGGGTGAACCAGCCCAGCGGCAGCGTGACCATGTGGTCACCGAGGCGGTGATGCAGCATCCGCATCGCGTAGAGCGCCATCGTCATGCCCTTCAAGGACTGGACGTAGGCGCTCACCCCGCAGACGATCACCAGGAACAGCAACGGCCACAACCACTTCGCGGCAGCCGCCAGGTCACCGGTCAGCAGGTGCTCCACAATCGGGACGAGCGTGAGCATCGCCAGGCCCTGCGCGATGCCGTAGACGACCACCCAGGTGAGGAAGACGACCATCCGGGCACGTTCGGAACCCAGGATCGTGTAGAAACCGCGGATCATCGTGCCACCTCGTCACTCGCGACCGCGCCCCGCGCGATCTCTTCGTCCCGCCTCGTGGATCCGGCCTCGTAGGCGGCCCACATCGTCGCGTACAGACCGCCCCTGGCGACCAGCTCGTCCTGACGGCCCTGTTCGACGACCCGCCCGCGATCGAGCACGACGATGTTGTCGGCGGAGGTGATCGAACCGAGTCGGTGCGCGATGACCAGGACGGTGCGGCCGACCATCAGGGCGCCGATCGCCTGCTGGATCTGGGCTTCCGACTCGGGATCGGCGAATGCGGTCGCCTCGTCGAGAACCAGGATCGGGGTGTCGGCGAGCAGCGCACGAGCGATCGACACCCGTTGCGCCTCACCGCCGGAGAAGTGAGCGCCGTCGCCGACCACGGTGTCGTATCCGTCGGGGAGTTCGAGGATGCGGTCGTGGATCTGCGCCGCCCGAGCGGCGTCGTAGACCGTGTCGTCGGCAGCGTCGGGACGCCCGAGACGGATGTTGTCGCGCACCGACATCGTCAGCAGCTGCACGTCCTGCAGCACGAAGCCGACGTGGCGGTACAACTCGGTGGTCGCGATGTCGCGGACGTCGACCCCGCCGATCCGCACGGCGCCGGAGTCGGGGTCGCCGAAGCGCGGTAGCAGGGTGGCCAGCGTCGACTTACCGCTGCCCGAGGGTCCGACGAGCGCCGTGACGGTTCCCTCGGCCAGCGTGACGCTGACATCGTCGAGGGCCTTCACACCTGCGGGCACGCCCAGCCGCGGCGGATAGGTGAAGTGCACGTTCTCGATCCGGACGTCGTGCCCGGCCGGCACCTGGGGGTTCTCCGGGACGGCCAGTTCGGGTTCGGCGAGCAGATCGGCGATGCGCAGTGCCGCGGCCGACGCCTGCTGACGGGTGTGCACCGCGGTGGAGACCGTCAGCAGCGCGGTCGGCAACACCATCGCGATCAGGGTCGAGCCGACCAGCTCGATGGGCGCCACCCAGCCGCGGTCGACGAACCAGTAGCCCACACCGAGGTTGACGAGCAAGATCAGCGGCGCACTGATGAGTACCGTCGTCACCGCCTGCACGCGCAGCATCGGGCCCATGTAGCCGGCGAAGTCGTCGTTGAACTCGTCGGCGGCATCGATGAACCGGCGATGCGCCTTACCCGTCTGCCCGAACGTCTTCACCACCGCGACACCGGAGATGAACTCGACGATCGTCGCGCTGATGCGTGCGACACCCTTGTCCATCTTTTCCATCTCGGTCGTGAGGTCACGAGCCATGTAGGAGTACGTCAACGCGTAGAGCGGCACCGTCGCGACGGCGAGGAGCCCCAGACGCCAGTCGAGGACGAAGCAGTAGATGAGCGCGAAGATCGGCGAGAGGACCGCCGCCGTCGCCTCGACGGTCGCGTGGGCGACGAGATAGTGCAGGTCCGCGACATCGTTCTGCACGGATTTGCGGACCGCGCCCGAGCTCGTGCGACTGAACCAGCCCAGCGGCAGCCGACCGAGCTTGTCGGCGATGCGGATTCGCAGTTGCGCCTGGAGGTCGAGATCGGCGAAGTGCGTGATGGCGAGGGCGAGGAAACTGAATGCGGCTCGCGCGGCGAGGCCGGCGACCACCAGCCACACGACAAGCCACACCCGGCTCGAGTCGACGGGCCCGGGAGCGAGCAGTGTCCGACCGAGTTCGACGATGCCGATGAACGGCACCACGGTCGCCGCGGAGGCGATGATCTGGACCAGCTGGGCCAGCATGGTCCGTGTCTTCACCGGGGCCAGGACATCGGCGAGGGCGGCGGCCTTCGCCTTGGCCTCGGCTCGCGCGGCGGTCCGGGCGGCCTTCGGATCGTCGGGCACGGCCTCGGGGTCCTGGATTGGTGCAGGCGCGGCCAGATCGGTTCCGCCAATTGTCATATGCGCACAATAACGGCCGGACGGCAGCGAAGGAAAGCTACCCTAACTTGGCCGCGGGTCTCACCGCGGGAGAATGCCGTCCAGCACAACCGAGAGGTACTGCTCGGCGATCGCGTCGACCGACATCGACCCGCCCGGCCGATACCACCGCACCGCGACCCACACCGTGTCGCGCATGAAGCGGTAGACGAGCTCGACGTCGAGATCGGCGCGGAACTCACCATCGTCGACGCCGCGCTGCAGCACCGACTGCCAGAGCTGCCGGAACTCGACGTTCAGTTCGGAGATGTAGGCGAAACGGTCCTGCCCCGACAGCCTTTTCGCCTCGTCCTGGTAGATCGCGACCGCGTTGCGCTCGGCGTCGATCGACTCGAAGGAGGCGACCACCAGACCCCGCAGGGTCTCGGTGGCCGATCGACTCGACGCGGCGATCTGCCGGTAGCGGTCGAAGAGATCGTCGAGAAACCGTCGCAGGATCTCGTCGACCATCGACTCCTTGGAGTCGAAGTGGTGGTACAGGCTGCCGGAGAGGATGCCCGCGGCGTCGGCGATGTCGCGGACCGTCGTCGAGCGCAGGCCCTGTTCGGCGAACATCCGCCCGGCCGTGGCGAGCAGTTCGTCGCGACGCGACGAACGTGCCGGTGCATCGGTGCGGCCGTTCGAGGATCTGGCGCCCGTCTCGGCCGGGACGCGCGCGTCTGTCCCACCGCTCGCATCGATCTTGGTCTGACCTCGTGGTGACAAGCGCATCCTCCTGAAGAGCCTGCGCACACCCTAGCAAGCGCTTGGCCGGGACCGTCGGTGGACGATCCCGGCCAAGACGACCGATCTTAGGCGCCGAGGCGCTTGCGCACCTTCTTCATCGCGCGGTTGTTGAAGAACTTCCACAGCTTCAGCTGGTTGTTGGTCAGCTTGGTGTCCTTGGGCAGGAACGGCGGCGACATCATCTCGGCGACACTCACGGGCAGCGTCGAGAAGGCGACGGCGCGGGCGTGGCTGAACGTCTCGAAGCCGGTCCGGCCGTGGTAGCCGCCCATGCCGCTGTTACCGACACCTGCGAAGGGCAGCTCACCGCTGAACAGGTGGATGGCGAAGTCGTTGCCGTTGATCGAGCCGCTTCGGGTGTTGTCGGCGAGCTTCTGGAACCGCTCGTTCTGATCGCCGCACCAGTACATCGTCAGCGGATGGGGGTGCGAGCTGATCTGGCTGATGACCTCGGACAGGTCGCGGTACGGGTACACGGTGAGCACCGGACCGAAGACCTCGTCCTCCTCGATCTTCATGCCGGCCTTGACGCCGGTCAGCAGCGTCGGCGGGATCTTGCGGCGCTCGGGGTCCGGCAGCGGCTCGCCGCCGGGGATCACCTGGCGCTTGGTGGCACCGAGCTGCTCGGCGTCGTCGATGAGACCGAGGATGCGTTCGTAGTTCTTCTGGTTGATCGTCGAGGTGAACTGGTCGTTGTCGAGGATCGTCGGGAAGTTCTTGGTCCACCGTGCGACGACCTTGTCGGTGAACTCGCCGAGCTTGGCCTCGGGGACGAAGACGTAGTCCGGGCAGAGGCACACCTGGCCGCCGTTGACCATGCGAGCATCGGCGAGCATCGTCGCGGCCTTGTCGATGTCGGCATCGATGTCGACGACGGCCGGGTTCTTGCCACCGAGTTCGAGTGTGACCGGGATGAGGTTCTTCGCGGCTTCCTGAGCCACCGAGGCACCCACCCCGGGCGACCCGGTGAAGAACATGTGATCGACCTTCAGCTTGGCGAAGTCCGACCCCGAACCATGCTTGGAGGTGGCGACCGCCAGCTCTTCGATCGAGAAGTAGCTCGGTGCGTGCTTGGCGATCACGTCGGTGGTTCGCGAGGTCACCGACGAGGGGCGCAGGATGACCCGGTTACCGGCCGCGAAGGCCGAGCCCGCGGGCACGATCGTCAGCTGCAGCGGGAAGTTCCACGGGCCCATGATGCCGACGACACCCAGCGGGTCGTGGCGGATGCTCTGCTTGTAGCCGAGCATGCCCTGGATCTTGGCGACCTTGGACTCGGCCATCCACTCCTTGACGCCGCGGCGCTGGTGGGCGAGGTCGATCATGCAGCCGGCGACGTCGGCGGCGAGCGACAGCTCACGCGGCCGCGAGCCGAAGTCCTCGGCGAGTGCGGCGGCGATCTCGTCCGCGTGGTCGAGCAGCAGGGCAGCCAGCCGGGTGATGCGGTCGATGCGGGTGTCGGCGTCCGGGATGCCGTCACGCAGGAACGCGGCGCGCTGGATCTCGACCAGCTCGGTCAACGTGTGCGCTTCGGACGAGACGCCGCGCGCCGCGCTCGTCGCCCCGGCGCTGGTGTGCTCAGCAGGCTTGGTCATCGAGATCCCCTCAAATAGTTCGTGCTGCAGCTAGGGTGCGGACTTTGGAACGAAAGCGTCCGCCTGTCCCACACCATAGTATGCGCCAGGTCACACCCGTATGTGGGCACACCTGTTGTCAGAAGGGTACGGCCGATTCGGCCGGACGTCGAGGGGGGTCGGACCGCCGCGCCTCAGCCGAGCCGCTCGATGATGGTGACGTTGGCGGTCCCGCCGCCTTCGCACCCGCGGCGGACCGCCGCGCCTCAGCCGAGCCGCTCGATGATGGTGACGTTGGCGGTCCCGCCGCCTTCGCACATCGTCTGCAGGCCATAGCGGCCGCCGGTGCGCTCGAGTTCGTTGAGGAGGGTGGCGAACAGCTTGGCGCCGGTGGCGCCGAGCGGGTGGCCGAGGGCGATGGCGCCGCCGTTGGGGTTGACCTTGGCCGGGTCGGCGCCGGTCTCCTTCAGCCAGGCGAGCACGACGGGCGCGAAGGCCTCGTTGATCTCGACGACGTCGATGTCGTCCATCGTCAGTCCGGTCTTGTCGAGCGCGTATTTGGTGGCGGGGATGGGCGCGGACAGCATCATCACGGGGTCGTCGCCGCGCACCGACATGTGGTGGATGCGGGCGCGGGGGGTGAGGTTGTGTTCTTTCAGCGCACGCTCGGAGACGACGAGGGTCGCCGAGGAACCGTCGGCGATCTGGGAGGCCACGGCGGCGGTGAGGCGTGAGCCCTCGGCGAGCACCTGGAGGCCGGCCATCTTCTCCATCGAGGTCTCGCGCGGGCATTCGTCGACGACGCAGTCGCCGAGCGCGATGTTCTCGTTGTCGAACTTCCCGTCGGCGATCGCCGCCTGGGCCCGCTGGTGGGACTGGAGCGCCCAGCGTTCCATGTCCTCGCGGCTGATGTCCCACTTCTTGGCCATCATGTCCGCGCCGAGGAACTGCGAGATCTGCGAGTCGCCGAAGCGTTCCCGCCATCCGGCGGATTCTGCTGTGGGTGTGGTGAATCCGAAGTCCTTGCCCGCGATCATGGCCTGGGAGATGGGGATCGCGCTCATGTTCTGCAGGCCGCCGGCGACCACGATGTCCTGGGTGCCGCTCATGACTCCCTGCGCGGCGAAGTGGATCGCCTGCTGGCTGGAGCCGCACTGCCGGTCGACGGTGGTTCCGGGGACTTCGAGCGGAAGACCCGCGGCGAGCCAGGCGGTGCGTGCGACGTTGCCGGCCTGCCCGCCGATGGTGTCGAGGCAGCCGAAGACCACGTCGTCGACCGCGGCCGGGTCGATGCCGGTGCGTTCGACGAGGGCGGAGATGATGTGGGCGCCGAGGTCGGCGGGGTGGGTCTTGGCCAGTGAGCCGTTGCGCTTGCCGACCGGGGTCCGGACGGCGTCGACGATGTAGGCCTGCGGTATGGACATGATCGGTACTCCTCGTTCAGGTGTCGAGCTGTTCGGGGCTGAAGTGGTTGCGCGTCAGGCGCGTTGGCTGGAGATGGAGACGACCTCGCCGGTGAGGTAGGTGGTGTAGTCGCTGGCGAGCATGGCGACGGTGGCGGCGACCTCCCAGACCTCGGCGGCCCGGCCATAGGCCTCGCGGGATGCCAGTTCGTCGAGGAGGTCGTCGCTGGTGACCTTCGCGAGGAACGGGTGCTTGGCGATCGACGGCGCGATGGCGTTGATGCGAACACCCACGTCGGCGGCCTCGAGTGCCGAGCACCGGGTCAGCGCCATCACCCCGGCCTTCGCCGCCGCGTAGTGCGCCTGGCCGCGCTGCGCCCGCCACCCGAGCACCGAGGCGTTGTTGACGATGACGCCGTTGTGCTCGACCGATCCGAAGTACCGGAGCGCGGCACGCGTCGCCCGGAACGTGCCGGTGAGCGTGATGTCGAGGACGCGGTCCCACTCCTCGTCGGTCATCTCGGCGACGGGTGTCTCACCGCCGAGCCCGGCATTGTTGACCAGGACGTCGATGCGGCCGAGTTGGGTTGCGGCGTCGTCGATCAGTGCGTCGACCTCAGCGGTGACCTGCACGTTGCAGGTGCGCTGGGAGACCGTACGGTCCGGGAACTCCGTCGACAGCTTCTCCGCCGCCTCGCCGAGGCGTCGTTCGTGCCAGTCGCTGATGAGCACGTCCGCGCCCTCGAGCAGTGCGCGCCGGGCCGAGGCGAACCCGATTCCCGTTCCGGCGGCGGCGGTCACCACGACCTTCTTGCCGAGAAGCAGTCCATGGCCGGGGATCTCGGCAGGCGGGGTCGCCAGCGGGGAGATCACTCGGTCCGTCACATCGGCTCCGGTCATGTCAGCGTGCCTCTCGGGGTAGGCCGAGCACCCGCTCGGCGATGATGTTGCGCTGCACCTCGTTCGATCCGCCATAGATGGTGTCGGCGCGGGTGAACAGGTAGAGCCGTTGCCATTCGTCGAGTTCGACGTTCTCGGGATCGGTGATGTTGTTGGCCTTGCCCTCGGCCGTCGCCGCCGGACCGATCAACGACGGTGCGCCGACGACATCCATGGCGAGCTCGCCGAGATCGCGATGCCAGTTCGCCCACAACAACTTCGAGACCGAGGCAGCGCCGGCCTGCGACGTCACATCCCCGTCCAGCGTCCGATGTGCATGCGCCCGCATCACCGTCAGTCCGATGTCGGCGCGCGCCAATCTGCTTGCCAGTTCGGGGTCGTCGACCGCACCGGTGGTCCGGGCGACCTCGGTCAGGTTGTCGAGCTCGCGGGCGAAGCCCACCTGCTGTCCGAGCGTCGAGACCCCCCGCTCGAATTGGAGCAGGCCCATCGCGACCTTCCACCCCTCGCCGGGTTCGCCGACGATCAGGTCCGCGTCGGTCTCCGCGTCGTCGAAGAACACCTCGTTGAATTCCGATGTCCCGGTGAGCTGTTGGATGGGACGCACGGTGATCCCCGGCTGGTCGAGCGGCACCAGCAGGAAGCTGAGCCCGGCATGCCGTGACGACCCCTTCTCGGTGCGCGCGATCACGAACACCCACTGCGCGACGTGCGCGAGGGACGTCCAGATCTTCTGTCCGTTGATGATCCACTTGCCGGCATCGTCGTCGAGGCGGGCAGACGTGGAGACGCCGGCGAGGTCAGAACCCGCTCCGGGTTCGGAGTAACCCTGGGACCACAGTTCGGTGACGTCGACGATGCCGGGCAGGAAGCGCTTCTTCTGTCCCTCGGTTCCGAAGGCGATGAGCGTCGGGCCCAACAGTTCCTCGCCGAGATGGTTGACACGCGCCGGAGCGTTCGCGCGCGCGTATTCGCGGTGGAAGATGATCCGCTGTTCGAGAGTCGCGCCGCGGCCACCGTATTCGGTGGGCCACCCGATGCACGTCCATCCGTGGCGAGCCAGGTGTCGGTCCCATTCGAGCCGCTCGGCGAAGAACTCGTGCTCGCTTCCCGGCCCGCCGCGACCCTTCAGGTCGGCGAAGTCACCAGCGAGGTTCTCGTCCAGCCAGGTGCGTACCGCGGTCGCGAACTCGGCGGCGGCATCCGGCGTCGACTTCGCCCATTCACCCAGGTCGACGGCACGATCGGCGAGATTGATCGAGGTCATGCGCGCTAGCATAACCTACCAAGCACTTGCTAGGTTTAGCTCTATGGCGCAGACCCCCCAGCCCGGGCCACTCCCCACGACGACCACCCCGGCCGCATTGCGGCAGGCCGCGCACGCGTGGCCCGACCGTATCGCCCTCGTCGACGGGCAGTGGCAGAGTTCGTCGCATCCGCCCGTGCAGCTGACGTGGGCCCGCTTGCACGACGCCGTCCGGGCGTTCGCCGGCGCGCTCGGGGCTTCGGGGGTCCGGCCCGGAGACCGGGTCGCGATCTGGGCACCCAACAGCCATCACTGGCCGGTCGCCGCGCTCGGCGTTCACCACGCCGGGGCGGTCCTGGTGCCGCTGAACACCCGCTACACCGCGGGCGAGGCCGTCGAGATCATCGAACGTTCGGGTGCGCGAGGAGTCGTCGTGTCCGGGGAGTTCCTCGGCGTCGACCATGCTGCCGAACTCCTGCGCGACCACCGCGACTCGATGCCGGACCTCGTCATCCGGGTGCCCCTCGCCCAGGACGGGGAGGTCCCCGACGGCGCAGTGGACTGGGACGACTTCCTGCAACGCGCGACCACCGAGTCGCTGGCCGAGGCGGATCGTCGAGCAGAGGCGGTCTCACCCGACGACCTCTCCGACATCCTGTTCACCTCGGGCACCACCGGAAAGTCGAAGGGCGTGTTGGCCACCCACCGGCAGACGCTGGCCGGTTCGCACGGCTGGGGAGCCAACGCAGGCCTGAATCCTGACGACCGCTACCTGATGGCCAATCCCTACTTCCACACCTTCGGATACAAGGCGGGCATCCTGCCCTGCGTCCTGTTCGGGGTGACCATGCTCCCCCTCGCGGTCTACTCACCGCAGCAGGCCATGAAGGTGGTGTCCGACCAGAAGGCGACCGTGTTCCCCGGCGCACCGACCATTTTCCAGACCATCCTGGACGATCCCCAACGGGCCGACCACGACCTGTCGAGTCTGCGCATCGTCGTGACCGGCGCCGCGATCGTGCCCGTCGTGCTGGTCGAACGGTTGCAGCACGAACTCGGCGTCGACACCGTCATCACCGCCTACGGGCTGACCGAGGCCAGTGGTTTCGTCTCCACCTGCACCCCCGAGGACGACGACGAGACCGTCGCCAACACATGTGGTCGCGCGTTCCCCGGAATGGAGATCAAGCTTTCCGACGAGGGCGAGGTGCTGGCCCGCGGCGACATGGTGATGGTCGGCTACCTCGACGACCCGGAGGCCACCGCCGCCACCATCGACGCCGACGGTTGGTTGCACACCGGCGACATCGGCACTCTCGACGACCGCGGCAACCTCAAGATCACCGACCGACTCAAGGACATGTACATCTGCGGCGGGTTCAACGTCTATCCCGCCGAGATCGAACAGACCCTCGCCCGACTCGACGGCGTCACCGAATCGGCGGTCATCGGAGTCCCCGACGACCGCCTCGGCGAGGTCGGCCGCGCCTACCTGACCGTCCGCAACGACGCCGACCTCGACGAGGACCGCGTCATCGCGTACGCCAAGCAGCACCTCGCGAACTTCAAGGTCCCCCGCTCGGTGGTGTTCGTCGACGAGTTCCCGCGCAACCCGTCGGGGAAGATCCTCAAGCGCAACCTCACCTAGCCCCGTTTTATAGCTTCAAGCCGCGCTCAGCGCGGTCTGGAGCTATGAAATTCGAAGGGGGAACCGGCCTCCCGGCTACGACGTCGAAGATGCGTGGCCGACTACGTCAAGTTTCGCTCCCTCCTCGCCGCACAGGACGGTGTCTTCACCACTACCGACGCGCTCGAATGTGGGATCAGTACCGACACCGGCTATCGCCGGGTGAAGACGGGTGAATGGGTTCGGATCTCCAGAGGCGTCTTCCACCTCGCCGATCGTCAGGTCGACGACCGCATGCGGGCGCGGATCGCCGTGGCGGCCACCTCGCCGACGCGGCGTTGTGCTCCGACTCCGCATTTTGGTGGCACGGATTCGACACCGAGGTCCCGACGGAGATCGGCGTCGTCACACCCCAGGGCCGCCATGGTCGCGCGGTGGACGGCGTCCGGATCTGGCATCGCACCGTGTCACCGCTCGACCTCACCGTCGTCGACGGCCTCCGGGTGACCGCTCCGGCTCTCACGATCCTCGATGCGGCGGTCGATTCGGGCTCACGACTGCTGGACTCCGCGCTCCTGCGGAAGTTGACCTCAGTCGACGATGTGGTCGCAGCCCAGACCCGGAACAGCGGCCGTCGCGGTTCGACACGATCTCGCGAGATGGTCGCGGCGATATCGGACGGTTCCCGCTCCGAGGCGGAACGCAAGGCGTTGGGCGTGCTGCGGGCGTCCGATCTGGGTGGATGGACCGCGAACGCCGAGGTGTGCGGCTACGTCGTCGACGTCGCGTTCACGGAGTGCAAGGTCGCCGTGGAGATCGACGGCTTCGCGTTCCACAGCGACGCCAAGTCGTTCCAGCACGACCGGACCCGTCAGAACGTCCTGATCGCGAACGGGTGGACGGTACTACGCTTTACCTGGCAGGACATCACTTGCCGACCTGCCTCCATGCTCGCCCAGATCCGGCGTTCTATAGCTCGAAGCCGCGCTGAGCGCGGTTCCGAGCTATAAAGCGGCTAGGAGCGCGGCTTCACCAGCGGGAACAGGATCGTCTCGCGGATGCCGAGGCCCGTGAGGGCCATGAGGAGACGGTCGATGCCCATGCCGGTACCGGTGGTCGGCGGCATGCCGTACTCCATCGCCGCGAGGAAGTCCTCGTCGAGGACCATCGCCTCGTCGTCGCCGGCCGCGGCCAGGCGGGCCTGGTCGACGAAACGCTCACGCTGGATGACCGGGTCGACGAGCTCCGAGTAACCGGTGGCCAGCTCGAAGCCGCGGACGTAGAGGTCCCACTTCTCCACGACGCCGGTCACCGACCGATGTGCGCGGACCAGTGGGGAGGTCTCGACCGGGAAGTCGCGGACGAAGACCGGCCGGTCCAGCTTCTCCCCGACCATGTGCTCCCACAGTTCTTCGACGAGCTTGCCGTGGCCGTACCCCTTGTCTTTCGGGATCTCCAGGCCGACGCGCGCCGCGATGGCGAGCAGCTCGTCGACGCCGGTCTCGCCGTCGGCTCCGGCCGGCACGATCTCCTCGCCGAGGGCCTCCGACAACGACGGGTACATCTCGAGGGCCGTCCACTCGCCCGAGAGATCGTAGGTCGACCCGTCGGGCATCGTCGGGGTCTGGGTGCCCAGCGCGGCCTGCGCGACCTCTTGGACCAGCTCCCGGGTCATCACCGCGGAGTCGTCGTAGGTGCCGTAGGCCTGGTAGGTCTCGAGCATCGCGAACTCGGGTGAGTGCGTGGAGTCGGCGCCCTCGTTACGGAAGTTGCGGTTGATCTCGAAGACGCGCTCGATGCCGCCGACGACGCATCGCTTGAGGAAGAGTTCGGGAGCGATCCGGAGGAACAGATCCATGTCGAAGGCATTGGAGTGCGTCACGAACGGACGTGCCGCCGCCCCGCCGTGCAAGGTCTGCAGCATCGGGGTCTCGACCTCGAGGAAGCCCCGACGACCCAGTGCCGCACGGAGTTCGGCCATCACCGAGATCCGGGTGCGGGCGATGCTGCGCGCCTCGGGACGCATGATGAGGTCGACGTAGCGCTGCCGGACCCGCGTCTCCTCGCTCAAGTCCTTGTGCGCAACCGGCAAGGGACGCAACGACTTCGACGCCATCTGCCAACCGTCGGCCATGACCGACAGTTCACCGGTGCGGGAGCTGATGACCTCGCCCGAGATGAAGACGATGTCGCCGAGGTCGACCTCGGCCTTCCAGCGGCCCAGCGCCTCTTCCCCGACGCCGTTGAAACTGACCATCGCCTGCAGCTGGGTCCCGTCGCCCTCCTGGAGGGTCGCGAAGCACAGTTTGCCCTTGTTGCGCAGGAAGATCACGCGCCCGCTGACGCCGACGTGCTGCCCGGTCTCGGTGCCTGCCTCAAGGTCGGGATAGGCGGCACGGATCTCACCGAGACTGTGGGTGCGGGGAATCGAGACCGGATACGCCTCACGCCCCTCCGCCAGGATGCGCTCGCGCTTCTCGCGGCGGATGCGCAGCTGCTCGGGAGTCTGCTCGTCGACGACGTCGGTGTTGCTGCCGGAGGCGTCGATGCTGCTGCCGGGAACGTCGGCCGGGGCGGTGCTGGTCGGGCTGTCACTCACCCCACGCACCCTATCGGGGCCGGTCACCGACTCCCAACTCACCGCGTCGGCTGTCCCCGCGCGGGCACCGGGAGCCGCTGCGTCGGATCAGTTCTCGTGCGCGGCGATGACGGCGAGGTCGTCCGGACTGATCCGACCGTTCACGCGCGCCGAGCGCATCCGGCGATGACCGCCGACGACGAAGACCGCGCCGTGGACGCCCCGGGCCTGCAGGTGCCAGGCGAGCCATTCGGCTTCGTGCCCGTCCTCGCTCACCAGAATCCATCGGGAGTCCGGTCGCGCGGAACGCAGTGACTCCGGGGTGTCCGGGGTGAGGCGATCGAGGACCTCGACGGCGTCGATGGCCAGTGCGCCGAAGAGGGCGCCGTCGATCTGACGCCGTCGATGCGAACGCACGTCGACGGGGACGGCTCCTGCGGCCACCGCCGCAGAATAGTCGGTGACCTGCAACGACAGCGGCGACGACGGGGCCGGGGCGACGATCGGAGACGCCGCGGCGAACACCGAGCGGGGAGCGTTACGTGAGGTGGGAACAGCAGAAGGGGCAACCGAAGCGGTCATGAGAGGGAGTCCTCAAGGGGTGATCGAGACGAGCGGGGAGCGCGAAGAGGGCAGCCGCAGATGCGGTACTAGCCCCGACAACACTCCTGACAGCTCTGGATCACGGCGACGAGTATGCCACAGCCGGGCGGGCCCGACCAGGGTTCGATACAGGTGGCCCCGCTCACGCTCGGGGCGGCTGCCAGTCCTGCAGGCGACGCATCCGTGCGTCGAGTACGGCGTCGGGCGTCATTCGCAGCACGAGGTCGCGAGCCCGGACAGCGGGTCCGCCGCGCATCTGTCCGACCCGGCCGACCATCGACGCCTGTCGCGCGATCCGCTGGGTGCGCGGTCGTCGCAGCCGGTCATAGGTCACCAGCGCATCGTCAACCCCGTCGCGGCCGGCGCGGCTCATGAGGGCGCTCAACGTCACCGCGTCCTCCATCGCCAGATTCGCTCCCTGTCCGAGGTTGGGCGTCATCGCATGCGCGGCATCCCCGACGAGAACACCTCGAGCCCTCACGAACGTCGGCAACCCTCGCGCGAGCTCCTCGATCGGCAGGTGCCCGACATCGGCCGGTTCGGTGGCGTCGAGCAGCTCGACGATCGGTCGATGCCACCCCGAGAAGCGTTGCCGCACTTCGTCGAGACCACCTTCGGCCCGGGTTCCGTCGTCCGAGATCGAGGCGAACCAGTACACATGCCCGTCGGGCAGGGGCGCGATCCCGAACCGTTGTCCCCGGCCCATCGTCTCGCCCGCCGCATCGAGAGCGACCGGCCTCGACGTGATGGCCCGCCACGCGGAGTAGCCACACCGGATGACGCCGGGATCGTCGACGACCGCCGCCCGCACGCGGCTCCGGAGGCCGTCGGCGCCGACGATCAGGTCGCAGTCCGCGATCTCGGCGCCATCGGACAGCCGCACCCAGCCGTCCACGACGTCGAGGTCGGCGACACCGGCCCCCGTTCGGATGTCGGCGCTGCCCGACACGGCGTCCAGCAGCGCTGCGTGCAGCTCGGTGCGGCGCACCACCCGCATGTCCACGAGAGACTCGGGATCGAACCTGCTGAGCCACCGACCGTCCGGCCGCCGCGTTCCGCTGACCGGTGGTCCCATCGAGTCGGGGCCTGTCGAGTCCGGCCCGATCGAGTCCGGGTCCGTCGAGTCCAGATCTGTCGAGTCCAGGTCTGTCGAGTCCAGGTCTGTCGAGTCCAGGCCTGCGGGGATCACCGCGGACAGCCCGAGCGCCCCGAGGGCCCGGCGACCGTTGCCGAAAATGCTCAACCCCGCGCCGCCCCCGCGCACCTCCGGTGCACGCTCGACGAGTGTCACGTCCGCACCCGTCGCGGCCATCCCGGCGGCGGTACACAGTCCCGCGATCCCGGCTCCGACGATCACGACCTTCATCGGGTTCTTCTCCACATGGAGAAGAATCTAGCAGATATTCTTCTCCGTGTGGAGAAATCGCCGAGCACCTCGACGCGGAACGTCCTGCTCGACACCGGTGTCGCCCTCATCGGGACAGTCGGCAGCCGTCGGGCCTCCGCCCGGGCCGTCGAAGACACGGCGGGTGTGCCGCACGGGAGCGTCCGACATCATTTCGGCGGGCAGAGCGGGTTCCTCGCCGCCCTGGTCGAGCACGTCTTCGACGGCGACCGGGCCACCGACGGCGAGTCGGCACGGGAGGTGATCGCCCGCTGGCTGGGCGCCGACCGTGTCCGGACGAAGGCGCGGTACGAACTCATGCTGCTCGCGACCCGCGACGACGCGCTCCGGCGTGCGATGGTCGGGCATCGGGACCGGTACGTCACGGGACTCGTCGACGGGGGCATGTCGCGCGCGGATGCCCGGCAACTGGTCGCCGCCCTCGACGGCCTTGTCCTCGACGCACTGCTGCGCGATGCCGACGGCAGCGATGCCGATCACGATCCTGGCCGTCTGCTGCGCGCGTTCCGTTGACCTCGGCCGTTCGTCACGGCGACTCGACCAGATCCGCCGCCAGTGCACGCAGACGGTCGGCCAGCTCGTCGACGCCGGGCTGTTCGACCGGGAAGTGACCGCACCCGCTCAACAGTCGGATCTCGGTGGGTGCGACGATACGCCGGGCGAAACGCACGCTGACCTCCGGCGGCGTCCAGGTGTCGGACGCGGGGTGGACGAGCAGCACCCGCGGGCCCCGGTAGCGCTCCGGACGAGGCGGATGATGGGTCATCAGGTCCGCCAGGAAGCCCAGCGACACAGACGATCCCCCGCCGAGTGGATCGTCGGCGCAGACCTTCGACAGCGCCGGGTCGAGGCTCATCGCGGACATCGGGGCGACCCAGCGGATCGGGAACCGCACCCGGGCGAGGGCGCCGACCCGGGACGCGGCGGACATCAGCGGGATGAGTCGCGCCAGCGCCGGCGTGCGCGCGACTGCTCGCCGCGCATCGGGATCGCCGGCAAGATCGAGCAGACAGGTGGCGACGACCGCCGCCACGCGTCCCGTCCGGTCCGCGACCTCGTAGGCGAGCATCCCACCCAGGCTCGCGCCCAGCACCACGAGCGGACGGGGATCACCCTCGGTCTCGGTGATCACGAGATCGCTCACCAGATCGACCCAGTCCTCGTAATGGACGCGCCCGGGATCGGGCACCCGCGTGAGGCCGTACTGGGGCAGGTCGGGGGCGAGCACCTCGTATCCCTCCTTCGCGAGAATGGCCCCCAGCGGCCAGACCAGCCCGCTGTGTCCGCCGCCGCCGTGCAGCACCAACACCCGCAGCGGTGCCGCATCGCGACGCGCGCGCCGGACGTGCACATCCACCTGTCCACAGGGGCGGCCGGCACTCGACGGCCAAACCCACCAGGTGGATTCGGCTGCGATCCCCGCTGCGTCGGATCGCCACGGCTCGGGCAGGAAGCGGTAGTAGGATTCGATGCTCACCCCTCCATCGTCGATCCGACGGAGTGGCCGGACAACTCGCGTTCTCGCAGGATCGAGCCGATGCGCAAAACCCCACGGCAACAACGTTCGTCGTTCACCGTCGAGATGATCCTCGAAGCGGCGACTCAGCTTCTCGACGCCGAGGGCGCCGGGTTGACCACCAACGGCATCGCCGAGCGGGCCGGGGTGTCGGTGGGTTCGATCTATCAGTACTTCGGCGACAAACAGGCGGTCTTCGACGAGCTCGCGCGACGGCACCTCGAGTCCGCCGGCGCGCGGCTGACCACGATCCTCGACGACAACCCCGTCGGTTCCCGACCGTGGCCGGAGATCCTACGGCTGGTGATCGGCGCTGCGGTGCAGGAGAACTCCACCCACGGACGCGCACACGGACGCCTGCGCGAGCTGACCGACCCGGTGCGGCTGGCCACCGGCTACACCGCTCTCGTCGACACGCTGATCGGTCGGCTGCTCCCCTACCTCGTCGCCGACGGGTGGACGCCGGAGTCCGGCCGACGCCGACCTGCGTCTCGCGTTCGCCGCCGTCGACGCGCAGGTCCATCAGCTGGCGGGGTCGGGGTTCACCGAGGTCGAACTGGCCGATCGCATCGCGACCTACACGCTGAACGGGCTGCGCAGCAGCTGAGGCCGGACGCGAGCCGTGAGTTCACTTGCCGCGACGGGGATTCGCCTTCGTGCGTTCGTGGACCAGCCGAAGGCCGTCCAGGGTCAGGTGCGGGTGATGGTCGGTGAGCGACCGGCATTCGTCGAACATGAGCGGAGCGAGGTAGCCGGTGGCGACGACGGTCACGTCGTCGCCGTCGAAACCGGGGACGGTGTCGCAGACCCGATCGACCAGGCCGTCGACCTGTCCGGCGAAGCCGTACAGGATGCCGGACTGCAACGCCTCGACCGTGTTCTTGCCGAGCACGCTGCGCGGCGGCATCAGCTCGACCTTCCGCACGGTGACGGTGTGTTCGGAGAGGGCCTCGACGGCCAGGTTGACCCCGGGCGCGATGGCGCCGCCGAGGAACTCGCCCTTCGCCGACACCGCGTCCACGACCGTCGCGGTACCGAATGCCACGACGATGCAGGGTCCGCCGAACTCGTGGTGCGCGGCAAGACAATTCGACACCCGGTCGGTGCCGACCTCTTTCGGGTTGTCGACCAGCAGCGGAACCCCGGTGCGCACGCCGGGTTCGAGCAGCACGTGGGGACCGTTCCCGAAATAGCGCGGGACCATGACGCGCAGTTCGCGGAGGAGTGACGGCACGGTCGACAGCGCGCTGACGCCGGTCACCTGCTCGATGTCGTCGCCGAGCATGCCGCGGAACGCCCATGCCAGCTCGTCGGCGGTGTAGTGGGGATCGGTGTGTATCCGCCAGTCACGCACCAGGCGTGCATGATCTCCGGTCCCGGCGTACACGCCGAGGTGGATGTTGGTGTTGCCGATGTCGACGGTGAGCAGCATGGTCGAAGGGCGTGTCGTCGGACGGTCGCGTCGACGTCAGATCGACGCGTCGGCGAAGACCGGGCTGTCGAGGTGCCGGGGATCGAGGAGCCCCGATCCCGCAGGGACATCCGCCGGGTCGTCCCCGGTGGTCTCGATGCGGTTGCGGTCGTCGACGAAGACGACGTTGGGCGAGTACTCGCGCAGTTCGGCCTCGTCGAGCATGCCGTACGCGATGATGATCACCAGATCGCCGGGATGGACGAGATGCGCTGCGGCACCGTTGATCCCGATGACCCCGCTGCCACGCTCGCCGGCGATCGCGTAGGTCACCAACCGGGCGCCGTTGTTGATGTCGACGATGGTGACCTGCTCGCCTTCCAGCAGCCCGGCGGCGTCGAGCAGATCGGAGTCGATGGTCACCGAGCCGACGTAGTGCAGATCGGCCTGGGTCACGGTGGCGCGGTGGATCTTCGAGGTCATCATGGTGCGCAGCATGGTCATCGTCCCTCTGTGGTGGTTGTGGTGGCGTTGTTCCAGGCGATTTCTTCTTCGAGCGCGGCGAGTCCGCCGATGCTCACCCCGACGTTGTCGATCAGGCGGGCCGGGCCCAGTCGGGCGGCCACGAGGAGTCGTCCGGCACCCTTCTCCGGCGGGTCCTCGAGTTGCCTGCCACGCAGCTCCAGATAGTCGATCTCGATCTCGGGCACCGTGGCCAGCACCGACCGCGCGGTGTCGACGATCGCCTCCCGGCCGCCCTCGGCGGCATGGGCACCGGCGACGAGCGCCGCCGACAGGGCCGTCGCGAGCTCGCGTTGTTCCGGGGTCAGGTACCGGTTACGCGAGGACATCGCGAGCCCGTCCGACTCGCGTACGGTCGGGATCCCGACGATGTCGATGTCGAGATTCAGGTCGGTGACCATCTGCTTGATCAACACCAGTTGCTGGTAGTCCTTCTCACCGAAGAACGCGGCGTTCGGTCCGACGATGTTGAGCAGCTTGAGCACCACGGTGAGCATTCCGGCGAAATGCGTGGGCCGGGAGACGCCGTCGAGGATCCCGCCGGTCTCTCCCGGGTGAACCATGGTGCGGCGACCGTTCGGATACATCGACGCCGCGCTCGGCGCGAAGACCAGCTCGACGCCCAGCGGCTCGAGAAGCGCGAGGTCGGCATCCAGGGTGCGCGGATAGGCGTCGAGGTCCTCACCCGCCCCGAACTGCAGCGGATTGACGAAGATCGAGACCACCACGACCGTGTTGCCCTTCGCCTTCGCCGCGCGCACCAACTCGAGGTGCCCGGCGTGCAGCGCACCCATGGTCGGCACCAGCACGACCCGCTTGCCCGCCCCGCGCAGGGCACGCGTGACCCGCGACAGGGTCGCGGGCTCGCGGTGCACGGTCATCGCGCCGGCCGCGAAAGTGGGTTCGGTCTCGCCGGTGGGGGCGTTCACGGGATCTCCTTCGATCGGGGGGGGTCATCGGCCCTCCAGGACATCGAGCAAGGCTGCCGGGGCATCGGTGCGGTCGGCCGCGCGCCGCGCGAGCGTCCGGTAGGCGTCGGCGATGCCGTGTGGGCCCGGGCCACCGGGGACCGCCCGCAGTGCGGCGAGGTGACGTGCGACCGCTTCGGCGTCACCGCGCGCGACCGGTCCGGTGAGCGCCGACGGGCCGAGTTCGAGCACATTGCGCAGCGACGCGGAGACCAGCGGACCGAGAATCCGCTCGGCGAGCCGATTTCCGGAGCCGTCGACCGTCGCGGTGTCTCGGCCGGAGTGGTCGATGGCGGCGTTCAGGGCGGTGACCGCGTCGGAGATGAGCGCGATGAGGTGGTTGGCGCCGTGCGCGAGCGCGGCGTGATACAGCGTCCGGTCCTCCTCGGCGATGCGGACCGGATCGCCGCCCATCTCCAGGACCAGAGACGAGGCGATGGCCTCGCCGATCGGATCGGCCGCCGTGATGGCGAAACAGGCGTTCGTCAGGCGGGCGGTGTCCTCTTCGGTGCCGACGAAGGTCATGGCGGGATGCAACGCGATGCCGAGCGCCCCGCGGTCCGTCAGCGGTCGGAGCACACCGACTCCCTGAGCACCGGCGGTGTGCGCGACGATCGTGCCCGGTCGAAGCGCGTCGCCGGCCGCGATCTGGTCCACCACCGCGTCCAGGGACGCGTCCGGAACGCTCACCAGCAGCAGTTCGCTGCGGGCGACGACCGCGTCGAGGTGGAGGATCTCCGATTCGGGAAGGCGACGGGCCGCTCGACGTCGGGACTCGGGGGATCGGGCGACGACGGCACCGACCACGTGTCCGGCCTTTTCGAGCGCCTCACCCAGGGCCGTCCCGACGCGTCCCGCGGAGACGATGCCGACGGTGAGCCGGGCGGGAGCGGGCAGATTCGACGTACCGGGGAACGGATCGGTTGCCTCTGGATACGGGTAGGCGGGATCGCCGAAGGCGTCATCGCCACCGGGTCGCCGTGCTGACGGCATACCGGATTCACCGCTCGGTGAGGTCACCGCTGTCCTCCAGAAGTCGTTCCAGTCCCGCCTCTGCCGAAAACAGCCGGCGCGGGAGCGAACTTCCGCGAAGGCGTCGGCACGGGTACCAGACGTTGCAGAGCAAGGTTAGGTCCAGCGAGCGGGCCGGGGCCAATGTCTGTGACAGGTGTCACCCCGACGCCGGGCGCCGCCCACCCTCGCAGCCGTCGATCGCATCGCCGACACCGGCTGTGACCTGCGCCTGACCGGCGTAGTCTGAGGCGGACCAGCCCTCTCGTCACCGCAGCCCTCCTCGAAGGGAGTCCGCAGATGAGCCTGGAACCGGGTACCGAGTTCGCCGGGTACACGGTTGTGGGCAAGATCGGCGCCGGGGGCATGGGTGAGGTCTACCTGGCGCGGCACCCGCGTCTCCCCCGCCACGACGTCATCAAGGTGCTGGCCGAGCACGTCTCGAACGACCCGACCTTCCGCGCGCGGTTCACCCGAGAGGCCGATCTGGCCGCCCAGCTCGACCACCCGTGCATCGTCAGTGTCTACGACCGCGGCGAGGTGGACGGACGGCTGTGGATATCGATGCAGTACGTCGCCGGCACCGACGCGGCAGCGCTGATCGCCGCGACGCCCGGCGGCCTTCCGCTCGCCGACGTCGGCGCGGTGGGTGATGCCATCGGCTCGGCCCTGGACCATGCACATCGGCACGGGCTCCTGCACCGCGACGTCAAGCCGGCGAACATCCTCCTCAGCTCCGAGGACAGCGAACCGGGACAGCCGGACGCGCCGGAACGACGACGGATCAGACTGGCGGACTTCGGGATCGCTCGTCAGACCGACGGCGGGACGGCTCTCACCTCGGCGAACCTGGTCATCGGTTCGTTCCCGTACTCCTCTCCGGAGCAGTTGTCGGGGCAAACCCTCGACGCACGCAGCGACGTGTACTCACTCGCCTGCAGCCTCTTCGAATTCCTCACGGGGACAGTGCCCTTCACCGGTCCCACGCCGGCGATGCTGATCCACCACCATCTCGTGACACCGCCGCCGGCGGTCTCCGATCTGCGCCGGGACGTGCCCCGGGCGGTGTCCGACGCCGTGCGCCACGGGCTGGCCAAGAACCCCGCCGACCGCCCGCTCTCCGCGGGTTCGCTTGCCGCCGAACTCCGTTCGGCGATCGACACGACGGGGTTCTTCCCCATCGTCGCCCGCACCGGCCCCGCCATGAGTGCACGAACGCAGCTCGCCGCGACCCAGCATGCCCCCACCGCCGCGATTCCGACGGCGCAGGCGCCTCCGCTCCGATCCCGTTCGTCGCACTCAGCATCGCCGGCTCACGGATTCCCCACCGTGACAGCCTATTCAGAGTTACCGGACCAGACCGTCAGCGGACCGGATCCGGGCGCGTCCACCGTACGCGCGTCGCGCGACCTCCCGGTACTGGACGTTTTGCCGAACGGCCCCGCGGCCACCCGCCGCACGACCGCCTCGCTGGCGTGCGGTGTCGCCGCCCTCCCGCTGAGCGTCGTCGGCGGGCTCGGACTCCCGGTCGGCGTGGCCGGTTGGTATCTGGCGGGACGCGGAGTGCCGTCATCGGCCGGACGGCTCGCCAAGGCGCTGTGCATCGCCGGGATCGTCCTCAGCGTCGCGTTCATCGGGTTCACCGTCGGCCACGCGATGACGATCCAGTTCTGACCGCGAAACCCGTTGCACTCGCAGGTGTCTGATCAATGACTGCCCACGGGCGTGTACGGACTGGCGGACGCGCGGCCCTGTCGGGACAACACTCCGAACATCGTGTCGACCACCCACAGCGTCAGAACGCCGGCGACGATGTCGACGACGTCGTCGAACGGTGACCGGAACCTGGGCGAGAACGGATCGAGGACCTCAGACACCGGTACGTCGAGCAATTTGCCCGTCCCGTCGACGATGGCGTCCACCGGATTCGACGCCCACCCCTCGTAGGCGTTGATCGCCAGCAACGCGATGACGGGGACCGCCAGCACCCACCAGAATCCGCGCCGGCGCGCGACCGACCACGCCACGATCAGCATGAGGACGAAGGCCGGCGTGTTCTCCGAGCAGAACGTCAGCACGGGGTACTCCCCCGACCGGACGAGCACCGGAACCTGGCCTCCCCAGAAGCCGAGGGCGCCCACCGCGCCGATCACCACTGCGATCCCCGAACGGAGCGGGCTGCGCGACCAGATGCCCAGCACGATCACCATGTACAGCGGCATCAGCGCGGTCAGCGCCCAGATCAGGATCAGGCTCGTCTCCGGGCCGTTTGCCTCCATGGTCGCGTAATACTCGGGGAAGGGCGTGCCGTCATGGGTGTCGAACCCGAAGAGCCACAACACCGTCGGCCACCAGGCGATGACGGGGAGGAACAGCGCCGTACTCACCAGGGACTGACGCACCGCACCACCGCGGTCGGTGTACCGGATCGGTGGCCCGGCCGCGTCCGACCGGCCGGTCCGACCGGACTCCCCACCCGCGAGCGCGTCGCTCATGCGGGAATTCTAGGGCGATCGTCCAACTCGCACCGGCGATTCGACGGGCCCGGTCACGGATGTGAACCGAACAGATGACGAACCGGTGGCCCGCCGAGAGATCAGGGTTCAGCCGTTGCGGCGGCGGCGGCCTCCGCCGGTCGATTCCGTCTGCTGACGCAGCTGATTGAGCAGCTCGGAGACCGGGAGCCCCGCGGAGTGCGCCGACTCGGCGTCGTCCTCGGGCGCGCGGCGCCGGCGTCCGCCGCCGTAGGAGTCGACGGCGCGGCCGCCGTTGCCCTCGTGCCGACCTGCGGCGCCCAGGAACGGCGGCGGCTCCACCGCGTCGTCCGCAGCGGCGTTCTCCCCGGACGTGGTGCCGGCGTCGTGCTGGTCCGCCTCGGTGTCGTCTGCACCCGCCGGGGATCCGACCCCGCCGGAATCCTGAGCGGATCCGACTCCGTCGGAATCGTGAGCGGATCCGACTCCGCCGGGCGAACCTTCCGACGGACCGCCGGTCGACCACTCGTCGGTCGGAGTGTCATCGGTGTAGAGGGGTTGATCAGCGGGGACCGAGGCCACCTCACCCTCTGACGGGTGCGATGGCGTCGCGTTCGCGTCGTTGCCCAGGTAGAAACCCCCCGAGAAGGGCAGCGACGACGACTCCGCGGACTCCGTTCGGGTCTCGGTCGCGGGAGACGCAGAACCGGACTGCGCGGGCTCGACGACCTCCGCATCGGACACTTCCTCGCCGCCGGCGACCGTGCCCACCGAGCGGTCGTCACCGCCGAACGTCGGGAAGGTACCGCGGCTGTCCGCGGACGAGGCGGACGTCTGTTCATGCATCTCGTCGGCGGGGACCTCGGTGGCGATACGCCCCGAGATGGGGTCGTCGGTGATGACCGGGATCACCTCGGTCATCTCATTGGGGTCGGCCTGACCGGTGTGGCGGCCGTCGTCGGCCGTCGGCGCGGTGGCCGCGAAGTCGCGCGCAGCGAGGACACCGTCGTCGGCGTAGGCCGAGCCGTACGACGCGACGCCCCCGAAGTCGCCGCCGAACGACGAACCGCCGTGGCGGCGGCGCGTGCGGGAGTCGTCGTCGAGCCCGGACGCGAGTTCGCGCATCTTCTCGCTCGACAACGCCGCCCGCTGGTCGGGCAGCGGCTCGCCGAGCAGCATCTCGAGGCTCGAGCGCAGCGCGAGAACCTGCGCCTTGAGTTCGGAAAGCTCTTCGTTGGACTCCGCCGTGACCTCTTTGCGGATCGTGGTCTCGACATCGAGCTCGTACTGACGGCGCGCGGCGATCTCGCGCTCGAGCTGCAATTCGTAGACCAGACGCAGGTCGCGGCTCTTGGCTTCGGCGCTCTCGGCCTGTCGGCGGAACTTCGTGACCAGGATGGCGCCGATGACCGCCGCCCACAGCGCCGCGATGACGGCAAGGGAACCCGTGATCGACAACCGGTCGGTGAAGACCATCAGTACGCTGGCCGCCAGTGCGAGCACGATCAGCAGACCGAGCAACCACTGAGCCGGCGAGCGACTCGAGCGGCGCGAGTCGGCGGAACGGCCGTTCGAGGTCGTCATGATCGTGAATTTACCCGCTGTGAGTGCATTCAGACGTCAAGCGGGTGCGGAGTTTCTCAGATGGCAGACATGTTAAGGAACCATTCGGCCACATCGGGGGCTTCGACGCGCGTGTCACGAATCGCCCACTGCGGGCGGATCGTCGGGAGCCCGGCAGCAGTACTCGAGCCACAACGCCGCGGCCGCGAGCAGCACGCCCCCGATCAGTCCCACGATCGCACCGGGCCGGTCGTGGTCGGCGGCGGCGAGATCGTGCTGACCCAGCAGGAACGCGAGCAACCCGAGCCACACCCCCACCGCGATCGCACCGAGGATCGCAGAAGCCTTGGCCAGGGCCAGCACTCGCGCAGCGGTCAGCGGATGCAGTTGGCCGCGCGCCCTGCCCACGTCCCGGGATTCCACCCGAGACCGGACGACGAAGGCGATGACGATCTCGAGCGCGGCGAGCACATGCAGGACGAGTCCGGCGAGCAGTGGCAGCGGCGGGAAGTCGGAATAGTTGTAGCGCACCAGAATCCATGCGGCGATCGCCGTGGCCGCGGCGATGATCGCGAGATCGCGGACGCGCGTGGGACCGAGTCCGGACTCCTCGTCGTCCTGATCCGGCCGACGCGGGTCGGGCAGGCTCATCGCGTCCGGCCCGTCAACCGGTCGACAACCCGGACCGCGTCGCGTTCGGCCGCGTCGAGTTCGTCGACGAGATCGGTGACCCGACGTTCGCCGCTGGGCGTCCACAGGGTGGCGTCCGGTTCGACCTCCAGCCACGGGACGAGGACGAACGCGCGTTCGGCCGCACGGGGATGAGGCAGGGTGAGAGCCGGGTCGTCGCTGACGACGACGCCCGACGCATCGGTCACCGAGATCACGTCGACGTCGAGTGTTCGTGGGCCCCAACGGATGTCGCGTGTGCGCCGAGCAGCGTTCTCGAGTTCGAAGCCACGGTCGAGCCACTCGCGCGCATCGGCATCCCCTTCGACGATCAGAGTGATGTTGAGAAAGTCCTCCTGGTCGACGCCACCCCACGGCGGCGTCGCGTACACCGCGGACGCCGCGACCAGCTCGTCGGCGAAACCGTCGACGACAGACCGGAGGTGGGCCAGCGGATCGCCGACGTTGGATCCCGCCGACAGCACCGCGCGGGTCATCGGGTGCCCTTGCGCGAGCGGCGGGTCACCACCGCGACGTCGTCGAAGGTCAGCGGGATCGGCGCCGACGGCTTGTGCACGGTGACCTCGCACGCGCTGATCCGCTCATCGGTCATGATCGAGTCCGCCACCTCCCCGCCGACCGCCTCGATCAGGTTGCGCGGCTCGCCCCCGACGATGCCCGCGACCTGCTGTGCCAGTGCTCCGTAGTCGACGGTGTCGCGCAGATCGTCGGACTCGGCCGCGGCCTGCAGATCGAGCCAGAGCACGACGTCGATGAAGAAGTCCTGGCCGTCCGCGCGTTCATGGTCGAACACGCCGTGGTTGCCGCGGACCTTGAGGCCCCGCAGTTCTATCCGGTCAGCCATTCGTTTCTCCTACCGGTGACGAGGTACGCGAGCCCCCGGCTCGCCAGGCAGCGGCGACGGCGACGGCGTCGCGACTGCTCGAGACATCATGGACGCGCACACCCCAGGCGCCCGCGGCGGCCGTCAGCGCCGTGATCGACGCGGTTGCGACGTCACGTCCGGCAGGTGGCCGGTCGACGCCGTCGTGGTTCAGCAACGTACCGAGGAACCGCTTGCGGGACGCACCGACCAGGATCGGAAAACCCAGACCGGTGAACGTCGGCAGCGAATGCAGCAACGCCCAGTTGTGCTCGGCGGTCTTGGCGAACCCGAGCCCGGGATCGAGGATCAGCCGGTCGGGATCCACCCCGGCCGACACCGCGGCGTCGACCTGGGCCAGCAGTTCGCCGCTGACCTCGGCGACGACGTCGCGGTAGCCGCCGACGTCGCCACTGCGATGGGTGAACCGGCGATCGGTGCTGTCACCGGCCGGTCGCCAGTGCATGAGAATCCACGGCAGGCCCGCGTTCGCCACGACCCGCGCCATGTCGGCGTCCGCACGACCACCGGACACATCGTTGATGATCGCCGCGCCCGCGGCGATCGCGGCGTCGGCAACGGGTGCGCGCATCGTGTCGACGGAGACGGTGACGCCGTGGGCGGCGAGTTGGGTGATCACCGGGACGACGCGGTCCGCTTCGAGGTCCGGGTCGACCCGGATGGCGCCGGGCCGGGTCGACTCTCCGCCCACGTCGATGAGGTCGGCGCCCTGCTCGATCAACTCCAGACCGTGGGCCACCGCCGCATCGGCGTCGAGGTAGCGGCCGCCGTCGGAGAACGAGTCCGCGGTGACGTTGAGGACGCCCATCACCAGGGTCCGGTGGTCACCACCGCCGTCGGGGACTGCGCGCGGGGTCACCGGGTGATCAGGTCGAGGGCTTCGCCGCGGGACACCGCACTGGTCTTGAAGATGCCCCGGACCGCCGAGGTCGTGGTGGTGGCGCCCGGCTTGCGGATGCCTCGCATCGCCATGCAGAGGTGTTCGGCCTCGATGACGACGATGACGCCGCGGGGTTCGAGCCTGCGCATCATGGCGTCGGCGATCTGGCTGGTCAGCCGCTCCTGCACCTGAGGACGCTTCGCGTACAGGTCGACGAGTCGGGCGAGCTTCGACAGTCCGGTGACGCGGCCTGACGTTCCCGGGATGTACCCGACGTGCGCGACACCGTGGAACGACACCAGGTGGTGTTCGCAGGTCGAGTACATCGGGATGTCCTTGACCAGCACCAGCTCGTCGTGGTCCTCGTCGAACGTCGTCGCGAGGACGTCATCGGGCTCGGTGTAGAGGCCGGCGAACATCTCGCGGTAGGCGTTCGCCACCCGGGTGGGCGTGCGGATGAGGCCCTCGCGGTCGGGGTCCTCGCCGACCGCGAGCAACAACTCGCGCACCGCGGCCTCGGCACGTGCCTGGTCGAAATCGGGTCGGGATCCCTCGAGAACGGAGTCAGGACGCTCGCTGATGCTCATCAGGTCACCTTACGAACTCGGCCGCTGGTCGTCGTCATCGGCGCGGCGTCCCCAACCGTTGGTGCCGTTGGTGCCGTTGGTGCCGTTGTGTCCGGTACCGGGCTCGGGTCCCTCGGGCGGCCAGCCGGGCGCGGACCAGTCACGCGGTGCACCGTAATCGGGCCGGGTGCCGCCGGAGTACGGTCCGCCCGGACCGGGCGCCGACCGACCCGCCCCCGGATTCGGATATCCCGGGTTGGGATACCGAGGCTCATTCTGGGGCCCCGGGTACTGGGGATTCGGGTACTGGGGGTTCGGATACTGGGGATTCGGATACTGGGGGTCCGGGTAGCGCGGCTCAGGGTGCTGCTGCGCCGGCGGTGTCGGTCCGCCCGACGTGCCCGGTTCGGGGTACATCGGCGGATAGTTGGGCACCTGACCCGGGATCTGCTGGGTTCCGGGGTAGCCGGCGCCCACCGGCTCGGGGATCTTCGCCTGCTCCGGCGGCGGCCACGGCTCGCCGCGCTCGATCGCCAGTTCTCCCGGCGTCTTCACCGGCGGCTTGTCGCTCGGGGTGCGCTCGCCGAAGTCGTTGAAGGCGGTGATCCGGGGCCGCTTGTCCACATCGGAGAAGATCTTCTCCAGATCCTTGCGGGTCAGCGTCTCCTTCTCCAGGAGCTGGGTCGCGAGCACGTCGAGGGTGTCGCGGTACTCGGTCAGGATCGCCCACGCCTCGGTGTGCGCGGCCTCGATCAGGCGACGCACCTCGTCGTCGATCTCGCTGGCGATCTCGGCCGAGTAGTCGGTGTGCGAGCCCATCGACCGGCCCAGGAACGGGTCGCCCTGGTCCTGTCCGTAACGGACAGCGCCCAGCTTGGCGCTCATGCCGTACTCGGTGACCATCGCCCGGGCGATCTTGGTCGCCTGGTCGATGTCGGAGGACGCGCCCGTCGTCGGCTCGTGGAAGACCAGTTCTTCCGCGGCGCGACCACCCATGGCCATCACCAGGCGGGCGATCATCTCCGACCGCGTCATCAGGTCCTTGTCCTGCTCCGGCACGGCGAGGGCGTGACCGCCCGTACGTCCGCGCGCGAGGATCGTGACCTTGTAGATCGGGTCCAGGTCGGGCATCGCCCACGCGGCCAGGGTGTGACCGCCCTCGTGATAGGCGACGACCTTGCGTTCGTGCTCGCTGATGATGCGGCTCTTGCGGCGCGGACCGCCGATGACCCGGTCGACGGCTTCTTCGAGCGCCTCGGCGGTGATCGTCTGCTTGTTCTCTCGCGCGGTGAGCAGCGCGGCCTCGTTGACGACGTTGGCCAGATCGGCACCGGACATGCCCGGGGTCCGCTTCGCGAGACCGTCGAGATCGGCATCGGAGTCGATCGGCTTGCCCTTGGCATGCACCTTCAGGATCGCCCGACGACCCGCCATGTCGGGGTTGCCGACGGGGATCTGACGGTCGAAGCGGCCCGGGCGCAGAAGCGCGGGGTCGAGGATGTCGGGCCGGTTGGTGGCGGCGATCAGGATGACACCCGAGCGGTCGCCGAAGCCGTCCATCTCGACGAGCAGCTGGTTCAGGGTCTGCTCGCGCTCGTCGTGACCACCGCCGAGTCCGGCGCCGCGCTGGCGGCCGACGGCGTCGATCTCGTCGACGAAGATGATGCACGGGCTGTTGTTCTTGGCCTGCTCGAACAGGTCACGGACGCGCGACGCGCCGACGCCCACGAACATCTCGACGAAGTCCGAGCCGGAGATCGTGAAGAAGGGCACCCCGGCCTCGCCCGCCACCGCGCGCGCGAGCAACGTCTTGCCGGTTCCGGGCGGCCCGAACAGCAGGACACCGCGGGGGATCTTCGCGCCCAGCGCCTGATAGCGCGTCGGGTTCTGGAGGAAGTCCTTGATCTCGTAAAGCTCTTCGACGGCCTCATCGGCGCCGGCGACGTCGGCGAAGGTCGTCTTCGGCATGTCCTTCGACAGCTGCTTGGCCTTCGACTTGCCGAAGCCCATGACGCCGCCGCGGCCGCCGCCCTGCATGCGGCTCATCACGAAGAAGAACAGGCCGAACAGCAGGATCATCGGCAGCACGAAGATGAGGATCTGCCAGAGGACCGACTGCTCGTTGACGTTGGTGGTGTACTGCGCGCCGGTGGCCTCGACGGCGTCGAAGACCTGCTCGCCGGCCTGCGCCGGGTACTTGGCGCTGATCTTGTCCGCGTCGGCGTCGTTCACCTTCACCGGCGTCTTGAGCTCGATACGGAGCTGTTGTTCGCGGTCGTCGATGCTGATGAACTTGGTGTTCTTCTTGTCCAGCTGCTCGAGTGCGACGGACGTGTCGACGCCCCGGTACTCCCGGCCGGAATCGCTCATCACGCTCCAGCCCCACAGGGCGAGCAGGATGAGCGCCAGGATGGCGAGGTTGCGGAAGACTGTCTTACGGTTCATGCCAGTTGGTGGGGGTCGGGCTGGTTGGCGGGATCGAGTCCCGGCGCCGACGCCTTTCCCATGTCCTTCCCATCGACGTACACATTGAGGCTACCGGTCAACGATCGCGCTGGTGAATCCGTTCCCCTGCAGGTCGGACCCGGTTACGCACCCACATGCGGCTCGGCGCGGGGCGCCCGGCCGCCCGGCGGGTCTCAGAGCGCGTACACCGAGGGTTTCAGCCGGCCGATGTACGGGAGGTCGCGGTACCGCTCGGCGTAGTCGAGGCCGTACCCGACGACGAACTCGTTGGGGATGTCGAAACCGATGTCGGCGACGCGGACCGGCGACCGGACGGCCTCCGGTTTCCGCAGGAGCGTGCAGACCTCGAGGCTTCGTGGCGACCGGGTCGCAAGGTTCTTCATCAGCCACGACAGGGTCAGGCCGGAGTCGATGATGTCCTCGACGATCAACACATCCCGGCCTTCGATGTCCCGGTCGAGGTCCTTGAGGATCCGGACCACGCCCGACGACGACGTCGACGAGCCGTAGCTCGACACGGCCATGAACTCCATCTGCGACGGGATCGGCAACGCGCGGGCGAAATCGGTCATGAACATGATTGCGCCCTTGAGCACGCCGATGAGGACCAGGTCCTCGTCGATGTCGGCGTATCGGGACGCGACGGAGTGGGCGAGTTCGGCGGTGCGCTGTTTGATCTGCTCCTCGGTGATCAGAACAGCGTCGATGTCAGCGGCGTAGGGATCGGCAAACTGCACCTGTCCAGCTTGTCATGTTTTGCCGATCACGCGGCGCAGGGGTCGTGACGCGTTCGACGAAAATCGTCCGCGAGGGGCGCACCGCCCCCACCTGGGCGTTTGCAAAATCGCTTCCGGATGGGTCATTCGATGAATTCACAGGAAGATTTCCGCGATTTGCTATTCTCATAACATTCACATAACAAGTCATCACACGTGCACCATTCCGGACCGTTGAGTTTCGATATCGAAGAAGTGTCTGCCATTCTCGAAATCGAAGGTCTAGGCGCCAGGCTTCCATATCCCCCCTTCTCTCGAAATGTCCCCCCTCGGACAAGAAGGAGCCCCCGTGTTCCCCACTTCGCGTACCTCCCTGCGCCGTTTTCGCCTGAGCACCATCCTGTGCCTGGCGACCGCGGTCGTCACCGTGTCCGCCGCGACGGCCCAGGCCGCACCTCAGCAAACCCCGACTTACGATGCGTCATGGAACAATTCGTCGTTGACCCTCACGGTGCACAACGCGTCGCTGAGCACGGCCGGCGGGAATCTGACGGTGCGCGACACATCAGGTGCGGAACTGTTCCGCATGCCCCTGAGTTACGGCAAGGAATATCGCCAGTTCCCGATCGACGCCCGGACCGCCGGAAATAAGGTGACCCTTATTCCGTCTCGCGATCTTTCGCGCTCGTCGGCACTCGATCCGGTGCAGGTCAACCAATTGCGCGACGTGGCTCGACACAACGTCGCGGGTCCGCAGACACGGCAACAGCGCGACGACGAGGCGCTCGAACGGTTCAACACTCAGCTCCGGACGGGCATGACCATTTCTTCTTTGGTTGGAACGGTCGTAGGCGGAATCGTTGGCGGTGTCATCGGATGCGTCGGAGGTCTAGCGTTCATCGGCATCGGTTGCCCCATCGCTATCCCGTTCGGCACGGCTGC
This sequence comes from Gordonia sp. 'Campus', assembly GCF_022206305.1. GTDB lineage: Bacteria > Actinomycetota > Actinomycetes > Mycobacteriales > Mycobacteriaceae > Gordonia. Next base: position 76,284 of record NZ_JAKOIW010000001.1, read on the forward strand.
GGGAGCACTAGCCGGCCTCGCTCTCGGCGGTGGCGGCACCCTGATCGGGGCCGGCATCCAGTACTTCCAGACGATCAATTCGCCGTTCGTCCCGCCGCGGCGCTGACCGCGAACCTTCGCACGACGGTCCGCCTCACCGCGCGGTGAGGCGGACCGTCAGTGTTTGTCCATTCCGGACGACGACGCGACGCGTCGTCGGATCACCGCCGACAGCGACCTGCGCCCGGGAGTCGCCGCCCGTCGTGTCGTCGACCGGCGAGGTCGCGAGGTCGTCGACGGCGCAGATGACGGGGTGCGTCGGTTCGGTCGCCCCCACCTCGAGCAGCCACCCGCGGATGACCCGGGTCCGGACAGCCGGCGGTAGCTGTCGCAGCGGAGCCAGCTCGAGTCCGTCATCGACCGTGGCGGACTCACGGACCTGAGCGGCCCAGTCGTCGAGTGCGTCGTTGTCGGCCCGCAGGGCGTCGGCCGTGCGACCCAGCGCTTCTACGACCCCGCCCCGCAGGACCTCCTCGAGCAGCGGTAGTACCTCGGTCCGCACGCGTACGCGGGTGAAGCGTGGGTCCCGATTGTGTGGGTCGTGGTGGACTGCGAGCCCGAGTTCGGCACAGGCGGCCAGTGTCTGTGCCCTCCGCACACGCAGGAGCGGACGTCCCCACGGCTGGTTCCAGGCCCGCATGCCGGAGATCGAGCGCGACCCCGATCCGCGTGCCAGCCCCAGTAGGACCGTCTCCGCCTGGTCGTCCGCCGTATGGGCGAGCAAGACCGGATTCCCCTCGCGCGCGGCGTCGAGGGCTTCGTATCGGGCGTCGCGGGCGCCGGCCTCCAGACCCCCGCGCGTCCCCACCTGCACCGGCAGGACACGCACGTCGGCGCCGAGACCCCTGGCGAGGTCGGCCGCCGCGACCGCGACCTCCGCAGACCCCGGTTGCAGGCCGTGATCGACGACCAGCGCCGTGACATCGAGCCCGGCTGCGCACGCCGTGGCGGTGAGTGCGACGGAATCGGCTCCCCCGGAGAGTCCGATGCAGACCCGGGGCCCGTCGAGGTGTGCGGCCGCGAACTCCGCGACCGCCCGAGTTACAGCACTCGCCGAATCCATGCCTGCGCGTCGTCGATCTCATCGGGCAGCGGCATCGTGTCCGGCGACGTCCAGACGGTGTTGAATCGCTCCATACCGACCGTCGCGACCACCTCGTCGACGAAGGCCTTGCCCCGGATGTACTGCGCGAGTTTGGCGTCCATTCCGATCAGCGCGCGGATGATGCGCTGGATCGGGTTCTGCGGAGCGGTGCGTCGCTTGTCGAAGGCGGTGCGGATGCGGGCAACGGATGGCACGTGCGCGGGTCCGACCGCGTCCATGACGTGATCGGCGTGGCCCTCGAGGAGCGTGCCGAGCACCATCATGCGCTGGAACGCCGCGTACTGTTCGGGGCTCTGCAGCAGTTGCATCGCCCCGATGACGCCCTTCTCCCGGGTGCCGCCGGAACCCTTGAGCGCCTTGGTCATCCGCGTGACGATCTCGGTGGTCGACTCGCCGGTCTCCGACGTCAGCACGGCCACGTTGTCCTGCATGTAGTCCCGCAGCCACGGGTTGGCCGAGAACTGCACGCGGTGGGTGACCTCGTGCAGGCACACCCATAGGCGGAAGTCCGACGGGATCACCTTCAGCTGACGTTCGACGTTGATGATGTTCGGCGTCACCACCATGAGGACGCCGGGCTCGCCGGTGTCGGGATCCGGGGTGAACGGGTCGTACTGCCCGAGGATGGCCGTCGAGAGGAAGGCCAGGAGCCCACCGGCCTGGAGCCCGCCGAAGCGGGCGGCGAGCCCGGGCGAACCGGCGTCCGCGTCGTCGTCTGCGCCCAGCATCGACCGCATGGACACCGAGGCGGCGTCGATCCACCCGGCCCGGTCGAGGACCCGGGTGGTCGGGACCCGGAGGCCGTCGGCCAGACCGGTCACCTCGCGGACCGGCGCCTCGGCGCGGGTCGCGGCGTCGGCCAGTTCCGCTCGCGCGGCCTCATAGGTGTACGCGGTCGTCTTGGGGCCGGGCCGGGCCAGGCGTTTCGCGGTCGTGGCGGCCAACGACCAGTCGATCTGCGACCCGATACCCGGACCGGGATCCGCCGTTTCGTCCGTGGCCGGGTCGGCGTCGTCGGGCAGGGCGTGCCTGGGCCCCGACTGGTCGGCTTCTGGGTGGTCCGGCCCTGGGTGATCCGACTCGGGGACGACTACTGGTCTGGTCATCGGCATCCGCACTCTCTCAGTTGACCCACCACGGCGTCGAGGGCGGGACGGGCGTCCGCCGGCGACGTGCCGCCGGACATCAGGGCGAACGACAGCACGCGGCCGTCGACTGTCTGCACTATGCCGGTCAACGAACTCACCCCGGTGAGTGTTCCGGTCTTTGCCCGGACCCATCCCGCGCCGGGGGTGGTGGCGGGGAAACGATCGGCGAGTGTGCCGGTCCCCGCGGCGATCGGCAGGCCGTCGAGCATCGGACGCAGGGCGGGCCGACTCGGTCCGCTCGCCGCGGTCATCACCGCGTCGAGCAGTTCAGGGGTGGTGCGGTTGGCGTAGGAGATCCCGGAGGCGTCCTGCAGGGTCGTCCCCGCCCACTGCTCGGGGAACATCGACGACAAGACCTGCTCCACGGCGTCGACGCCGCCGGCATGGGTCGGCGGTCCGCCGCGATGCACCGACAGTTCGATGGCCAGCGTCTCGGCGAGCACGTTGTCGCTGTACCGCAGCATGTCGTTGACCCGCGTGACCAGCGGCGCCGAGGTGACCTTCGCGATCACGCGATCTCCCGCGGGCGCGGTCACCTCGGTGACAGGCCCCTCGACCCCGAGCGCGGCGGCGAGCGCCTCGCCGGCCATCCGACCGGGCGTCGGGCTGCGCGGGGAGTACTCGTCGAGCGGTTCGAGGCGGGCACCGTCGACCATCACCGATTCGACGGGCGCGATGTCGCCGCCCTGGATGTCGCGCCGGTCCCAGGTGGTGTCCATGGTCGGACCGGAGAACGCGCTCAGATCCACCGCCACCGAGGTGACCGGGAGACCGGCCCGCTCGATCTGGGCGGCGAGGTCGGCGATGCGCCCCGGGCCGGTGTAGAACGTGTCGGCGTCCGCGGGTTGGGCGGACAGCGTCGGATCACCCGCGCCCTTGAGGATGACCTGCCCGTTGTCGCCGGCCACGACCGTCGTCGTCAACCGCTGGTCGTGGGGCATCGCCTCCAGGAACGCCGCGGCCGAGAGGACCTTGTCGTTCGACGCGGGGATTCGGGGCTGCCCCGGATCGCGGGTCCACAGCACCTGGCCGGTGAGCGAGTCGCTGATCATGCCGGTCAGCTCGCCGAGCGCGGGATCGCGCAGTGCCGGGGCGATCGACCGCGAGATCCCGGACGGTGTCGGTTCGGGCGCGGTCGCGACCACCGGATCGATCCGCGGGTCGACGGCGACCGCGGCCGGCTGCGGCGGCACGCCGGGCGGCAGTTCGGGTTCGCGGTCCAGACGCAGGGCCACGAGGACCGCGGCGGTCGACACCAGGGCCAGGATCACCACGGCGGTGACCGTCCACCACAGGAGTCTCCGGCGGCGACGGTCTCCGGTACTGGTGGATGCGCCCACAAAGCCTCCGGTCTCTCGCGGTGCGTCCGACGATCACCCGGCCGGACGAACATGCAGGGGTACGAACATCGAGGTCGTCGGACTAACAGTATCGTTGGACCCGCGCGCGGCCGTCTCGGCCCGGCGCAGCATCCCCGATCCAGACTGCCAGGAGGAACAGTGGAATTCGATGTGACCATCGAGATCCCCAAGGGTGGCCGCAACAAGTATGAGGTCGACCACGAGACGGGGAAGGTCTACCTCGACCGCTACCTGTACACCTCGATGGGATACCCGGCCGACTACGGCTACATCGACGGCACCCTCGGTGAAGACGGCGACCCGCTCGACGCGATGGTCCTGCTGCCCGAGTCGGTGTTCCCCGGCATCATCGTGCGCTCGCGCATCGTCGGCATGTACACCATGACCGACGAGGCCGGCGGCGACGACAAGCTGCTCTGTGTGCCCGCGGGCGACGTGCGCTGGGACCACATCAAGGACATCTCCGACGTCTCGGACTACGAGCTGGGCCCCATCGCCCACTTCTTCGAGCACTACAAGGACCTGGAGCCGGGCAAAGAGGTCCAGCCCGGCGGCTGGGTCGGACGTGAGCAGGCCGAGAAGATCGCGCAGGAGGCCATCGACCGGCTCGCCGCGCATCCCCACGACGCGAACGAGCCCTCGCGAGGCTGACGCTTCGGCAGACGACACCGCACCCCTGCGCGCCATTCGCCATGGCCTGCAGGGGTGCGGTCGTCTGCCGGGGCACCGTCGCCGGCGTCCCTCGTACCCAGGGGTCAGACGATGTGCGGAAACGCCTTGTTGCGCTTGCCTTCCCGGATCTGGATCGTCTTGACCTCGGTGAACTCCTCGAATCCCGCGATCCCCATCTCGCGACCGTAACCGGACTGCTTCATCCCGCCCGCCGGTAGCTGGGGGCCGCCGTCGATGGTCGTGTTCACCCACACCCGGCCGCTGCGCAGCTTCTTCGCCACCGAGAGTGCGCGGTCGATGTTCTTGGTCCACAACGACCCCGACAAGCCGTACTCGGTGGCATTGGCCAGCGCGATCGCCTCCGCAGCGTCGGCGAATCGGGTGACCGTCAGGACCGGGCCGAAGATCTCCTGATGGAATTCGGGAGCGCTTTCGGTGACGTCGAGGACGATCGTCGGTTCGACGAAATGGCCGGACTCGGTGGCCGCGTCGCGGGGCACGCCACCACCCACCGCGATCCGCCCGCCGTGTGACTCCGCGGAGGCGATGTGGCTACGGACCTTCTCCAGGTGACCCGCATGGATCATCGGTCCGACATCGGTCTCCGAGTCGAACGGGTCGCCCACCCGCACGCGTCCGGCGGCGGCGACCAGCCGTTCGACGAACGTGTCGGCGATCGAGTCCTGGACGAGCAGGCGCGATCCGGCGACACAGCACTCGCCGTTGTTGAAGAACGCGCCGAACAGCACGCCGTCGAGCGCGTCGTCGAGGTCGGCGTCGTCGAACACGATGTTGGCGGCCTTGCCGCCCAGCTCCATGGACAGGCGCTTGGCGGTGCCGGCCGACGCCGCGGTGATCGCGTGTCCGGTCGCGGTGCTCCCCGTGAACGACAGGAGGTCTACGTCGGCGCTTTCGGCCAGCACCGCTCCGACGTCCGCGCCGTACCCCGTCACGACGTTGACCACGCCGTCCGGGACACCCGCCGCGGTGAGGATCGCGGCCAGTTCGAGCGCGGTGCCCGAGGTGAACTCGGACGGCTTGACGACGGCGGTGCACCCCGCTGCCAGCGCGAACGGCAGCTTCTGCGCGAGCAACAACAGCGGGAAGTTCCAGGGCAGGATCATCGCCGCCACACCGGCCGGCTCGCGGACCACCATCGCGGTGCAATCCTCGGCCAGGCCGGTGTGGGCCTCACCGTGCGACGACATGGCGAGTCCGGCCGCGTACTCGAACAACTCGGCACTGCCCGCGACATCGCTTTCCGCGTAGCGCAGCGGTTTGCCGGTCTCCTCGGTCTCGATGCGGGCGAGGCGGTCGGCGTTCGCCCGCATCAGGTCGGCCACCCGCAGCAGGGTGCGGGCCCGATCCATCGACGAGGTCCGCGGCCAGGGACCGTGGTCGAAGGCGCGACGCGCGGACGCGATCGCCCGCACGGTGTCCGCTCGGTCGCCCGCGGTGAACACGGCGAGCTCGCGGCCGTCGACGGGGCTGTGGCGGGTGATCGCGGGCCGGTCGTCGGAGGCGTCGAAGCCGCCGTCGATGAACAGCCCGTATCGTCGGACCGCCGTCGCGGGGTCGATGACGGTGGACGTCTGCATGGAGAACTCCTGATCGAGATGTCGGTGCGGGTGGACGAGTGCCGGTGGCTCAGTGCTCGTGGATCAGCACGCCGCGCAGGTTCTTGCCCGCGTGCATGTCGACGTAGGCATCGTTGACCTGGTCGATGGTGTAACGGGCGGTGATCAGCTCGTCGAGCTTCAGCTGGCCGGCCTTGTAGTAGTCCAGCAGCGCCGGGATGTCGCTGGTCGGGTTGCAGTTGCCGAACAGCACCCCGCGCAGGGTCTTGGCGTACGTCACGATCTCGAGGGGGCTGATCGGGATGCCCGGTTCGTTCTGCCCGATGGAGACCAGAGCGACCCGACCCTCCTTGCGGACGGCGGAGAACGCCTCCGCGATCAGCGCTCCGTCGACGACCCCGACGGTGATGACCGCAGAGTCGGCGCCCTGCCCGTTCGTGACCGAGTGCACGAACGGCATCGCCTCGGCGATCGACGCGAAGGCATGAGTCGCACCGAGCTTCATGGCCTGCTCGCGCTTGAAGTCGACGGGGTCGACGGCCACGACGTAGGCGGCCCCGGCGTGGTGCGCGCCCTGCACCGCGTTCATACCCACACCGCCGGCACCGACGATCATCGCGGTGTCCCGCGGGCGTACGTGGGCGGCGTTGACCGCAGCACCCCACCCGGTGGCGACACCGCAGGACACCAGGCAGGCGATGTCGAACGGCAGGTCGTCGTCGATCTTCACGGCCTGCGACTCATCGGTGACGAGGTGGTCGGCGAAGGTGCCCAGGCGCTGCATCGCCCCGATCGGCTGTCCCGACGAACGACTGAACCGCGGGTTGCCCTCGAGCCCGAAGCCGTTCTCCATACCGGCGCCGGTGTCGCAGATGTACTGCATACCCTGCGAGCACCAGCGGCACCGTCCGCACGCCGGTAGGTATGCGGTGGCGACGTGGTCGCCGACCGCCAGGCGCCGCACGCCGGGGCCCACGGCGTCCACGATCCCGGCGCCCTCGTGCCCACCGACCATCGGCAGGGCGTTCGGGATGTCCCCGGTGACCAGATGGTCGTCGGAGTGGCACAGCCCCGATGCCATGACCTTGATGCGGACCTCGCCGGGCCCGGGCTCGGCGAGCTCGAGTTCTTCGACTTTCCATTTGCCGCCGATGGCGTCGATCACGGCGCCGCGCACTGTTCGAGACATGATGTGTACCTCCAGAGATGGTCTATTTGATGATGGCGAGTCTGCTGCGATCGAGTGTGAGAACGACGATCGCGATGACCACCGCGCCGTACACGATCTGCTGATAGTTGGGGTCCACGCCGGCGACCGATCCACCGACGCGCAGGACCGTCACGATGAGCGCGCCCACGATGACCTTCCACGCACTGCCGATGCCGCCGGTGATCGCGCATCCGCCGACGAGGACGGCGGCGATGGCCGGTAGGAGCAGCGCGTCGGCGAGTTGCGGTGCCGCACTCTGCTGTTGGGACGAGAGCACCACGGCAGCCAGCCCGGCGAACAGACCCGACAGCGAGAAGGCGACGATGCGCACACCGCGAGTGCGGATGCCCGCCATGATCGCCGACCGTTCGCCGAGCCCCACGAGGTGGAAGATGTTGCCCCGCGGGTGGAAGCGCATGAACGCCCAGATCGCCGCGGCGACGAGCAGCCCCGCCCACACGGCGAGCGGCATGCTCAGGAACGTCACCGAACTGAGCCAGAAGATCGCACCGTAGTTCGTGTCGATGTAGATCGTGGTCGATCCCGACAGCGCCAGCGCGATGGCCCCCCAGAAGCCCAGGGCACCGAGGGACACCACGAAGGAGGGCACCTGCCCGATCGTGATCAGCACGCCGGTGAGTGCGCCGATCGCGGCGGTGGCGGCGACGGTGATCAGGATGGCGAGTGGGCCGGTCGCGCCGATGGTCTGCGCCAGGATCACGGTGCCGAGCGAGCACACCGCGGCCACCGAGAGGTCGATACCGCCGGTGAGGATGACGAACATCTGCCCCAGCCCGAGCAGGAGGATCGGGAGTGCCTGGGCGGTCACGACGGACAAGGCCGTCGTCGAGAAGAAGTTCGGCTCGGCGATCGTCACCAGGCCGAGCAGGACCACGAGCAACGCGGGCGGTCCTGCCGTACGCATCATCGCCGCCGTCGGCATGCTCTTCGGCATGGGCACGCTGCGCGAGGGCAGCGGAGTGGTCATCGTTGTCTCGGCCATGTCACATCATCTTCTCGAGTAGCTCGATCTTGGTCGGGGGGTCGGTGGCGACGGAGTCGTATTCCGCGGTCACCCGGCCGTCACGGAGGACCACGATGCGGTGCCCGAGACCGAGTGCCTCGTCGAGTGTGTCGGCGAGCACCAGGACTCCGACGTCGCGCGCGGAGAGGTCGCGAATGAGGCGGTAGACGTCTTCCTTCGCGCCGATGTCGAGTCCGCGGGTCGGGTGGTCGAGGATCAGCAACGACAGACTCTCGTCGCGAATCCACTGGGCCAGCACTGCTTTCTGCTGGTTTCCGCCGGACAGCCGGGCGATGTCGAGGTCGGGGTCGTCGGGCCGGATGTGCAGCTGCCGAATCCACTCCCGCGCCTCGTGCCGAGCGGCCGCCGCGCGGCTCCCACGACCCCGGACGGGATGGGTGAGGCAGATGTTGTCGGCGACCGAGGCGCCGGCGATCATGCCCTCCGACCGCCGTTCGGCGGGCAGGTAGGCAACCCCCGCCGCGACAGCCTTTCGAGGTGAGGCCGGGAACAGACCGGAGCCGCCCACCGACACCGATCCGCCGCGTGCGGGCGAGGCTCCGAAGACCGCCCGGGCAAACTCCTCCCGCCCGGAGGAAGCGACACCCACCATGCAGACCACCTCGCCGGGCCGCACCGACAACGACACGTCGTCGACGCTGCCCGCGACCGTCACGTTGCGCGCCTCGAGCACCGGGGCCGCCTGCCGCACCGGAGTCCGCCGGTCGGTGCAGTAGATCTCGTCCGCGGCCTCCTTGCCGATCATCATCGAGTAGAGCTCACGCTCGTCGACGTCGTCGGTGGGCCGCTCGCCGACGAGCTTGCCGTCGCGCAACACGTAGACACGGTCGGAGAACCGGAGCACCTCGTCCAGACGATGCGACACGAAGATCACCGAACCGATCTCGCGGAGCGCCAGGACCCGTCGGTGGAGGATCTCGATGTCGGCCGGCTGCAGCACCGAAGTCGGTTCGTCGAGGACGAGCAGCGGTGCGTGCCCCGCGGAACGTTCGCTGACTGCCCGGGCGACCTCGACCATCTGACGCTCGGCGAATCCCACGTCCTCGGTGGGTGTGTCCGGATCGAGCGTGGAGTCGACGAGGTCGAGCATGGCCCGAGCCGCCCGGCGGCGGGCGCCGCGGCGGATGAAGCCGAACCGTGCGAACTCCGATTCCGAACCGAGGGTGAGGTTCTCGGCGATGGTCAGGTTCGGGAGGAGGGACTGTTCCTGATGGACGACACCGACCCCGTGCCGGGCGGCGTCGGCCGGGTCCGAGAACACCAGTTCGGTGCCGTCGATCCGCATGACCCCGGCGTCGGGGCGATGGACACCCGCGAGGATCTTCAGCAGCGTCGACTTCCCGGCACCGTTCTCACCGATGAGTCCGATGACCTCGTGCTTGTGCACGGTCAACGAGACATCGTCGAGGACGACGTTCGGTCCGTAGCGCTTGGTGATTCCGTCGAGTTCGAGCAGCGGTGTCATTTGACGACCCTCAATCGGTTGCGTGCGGGCCACCCGGTGGCGATCACCGCGGCGACGATGATCACGCCCTGAGCGCCTTGCTGGACATAGGGACTCGCGCCCGACAACAGCAGGCCGTTGCCCAGGACGACGAGGAGCAGGATGCCGACCAGCGAGTGCAACGGGCCACCGCGGCCGCCGCTGAGCAGCGTCCCGCCCACGACCACCGCCGACAGCGTGAGGAACAGGTTCCCGGAGCCGACGCCGACATCTCCGACGCCGAGCCGGATGGTCGCCAGGACCCCCGCCAGTCCGGACATGACCCCGGCGATGGTGAACAGCACGACCTTGGTCCGCACGACGTTGATGCCGGTCACCTTGCTCACCGCTTCGTCACCGCCGATGGCATAGGTCTGCGTCCCCAGCGGGGTGCAGCGACACAGGAACCAGGTCACCAGGAGCGCGACGACGGCGAACACGACGATGATCGGGATGCCGAGCAAGGACCCCTGCGCCCACTCCCCCAGTCCGGCGTCGGCCAGTTGCGGTGTGCTGGTACCGAACAGCACCGTCGCGACACCGAGGCCGACGAACCAGGTACCCAGCGTGACGAGGAACGAAGGCACCTTCGCCACCGCGTGCAGCACACCGTTGACCAGGCCGAAGAGCGCTCCGACACCGACTGCGATGAGCACCGCGAACAACCCCAGGTCGTTGCCGTTCACGCTGTTGGCCGCCAGGAGGACGAAGGTGAGGCCACTGGCCGCCATCACGCCTTCGATCGACAGGTCGACGCTTCCGATCAGGATCACCAGCGTGGCGCCCATCGCCAGGATCAGCGGGATCGCCGCCTGCTGGATGATCGCGTTCAGGTTGCCGAGGGTGAAGAAGCTGTCCGCGGTGAACGAGAACACGACGCAGAGGGCGAGGAGGGCCACGAGTGGTCCCACGGAACGTCCCCACCGCGACAGCAGCACCGACCTCCCGGTCCGCGTGTCCGATGCCGGCGGTCCGGCCTGCTCGGTCTCCGGCTGCACCGGAGCTGACATGGTCATGTCGAGGTCACTCCTCATTGCTCGATGGGTCGGACTCGATCGGTCCGACGATGCGCGAGAACGGATCCCGGACCGAATCCACGATCTGCTGGTCGGTGGGTCGCTCGATGTGACGCGCCACGTTGTCGGCGGTGATCAGCGTCTGGTCCACGTAGAACTCGCGTTGGAGCTCCGACAGGTCGGACACCTTGCGCTCCCCGGTCGCGATCTGATGGCAGATCGCGAGACCCATGGCTCCGTTGAAGTACGGGTCGGTGGTGTAGGTCGACACCATCTCGCCGCGTTGGATGGCCTCGAGCCCCTCCGGCGTGGCGTCGGCGGCGCTGGCGACCTTGATCTGACCCGCCTTGCCCTTCTCCCGGACGGCTTGCAACGCCCCGAGCGCCATGGCGTCGGTGGCCGCCCAGATCCCGTTGACCTTGTCTCCGTACTTGTTCAGCAGTGTCTGGGTGGTCGTGTACGCCTTGTTGCGATCGAAATCGGCCGGCTGGTTGTCCAGGATGGTGACGCCGGGGTGCTGCGCGATCCCCTCGGTGAAGCCTTGGTAGCGCGTCTTGCTGATCTCGTTGGCGAGCAGACCCTGGATGGCGATCACGCCACCCTTCCCGCCGATGCTCGCGCCGAGTGCGTCGCCGGTGTCGGCCCCCTCCTTGACGCCGTCGTAACTCACATACGACGCCCATCCGTCACCGACATCCCACGGATGCAGATCCGCCGGCTTGCTCCACTGGGTCACCGCACAACCCCCGCTGTTCTGCACCGCCCGAACGATCGCCGGTGTGTCGGCACTGGTGTTCGGGTTGATGTTCAGCAGGACCTTCTTGCCGGTCGCGAGGACCGACTGCAGTTGTGACAACGCGTTCTGCGAGTCGCCGCCGTAGACGATCACCTTGAGATCGACCCCGACCGAGTCCGCGTAGGCCTTGCTGCCCTCGACCCATGCGGCTTCGTACGGGTTGGTCAGCGACCGGACCTCGGAGACCATCAGCAGATCATCTGCGCCGGTTGCCGATTCGTTCTGGGCGCCGGAGCAGCCGGCGAGTGTCGCCACTCCCAGGACAGCGACGGCGGCGGCCGTTGCGTACCGTCTCATCGGGTGGGCGTGGTGGGTGTGTGGCATCGAAACGCACCTCCTGTAAGCGTTTTCTACAGTGATCGGGAACACATGTCAAGGCGGTCACGGTTCCCGTCACCAGGCGCCGCCGGCATAGCGATAGCGCCAGATCAGACCGTAGATTCACTCGGAGACCATCCGTCGGGGGCGCACCCGCCCGGACGACTGCCGCTCTGCCGAGTCGGAATCTGTGTGATAGCGCTTTCTAGGCAGATCGGAAGCCGTCAGCCCGCGGAGCGGAGGAGCGATCGGCTGATGATGAGGCGCTGCATCTCGCTGGTGCCCTCGTAGATCTTGGTGATGCGCGCATCGCGATAGAGCCGTTCCACCTCGTACCCGCGGATGAACCCGTTGCCTCCGTACACCTGTAAGGCGGCGTCGGAGTGGCGGACGCAGGCCTCGGATGCGTTGAGTTTCGCCATCGAGCACAGCACCTCGGCGTCCGGATCCGCCTCGTCGATCGCCCGGGCCGCGGACACCGACAGCGCGGTGGCGGCCTGCAGTTCGGTGGCCATCGACGCCAGCGAGAACGAGATGGCCTGGTTCTCGGCGATGGGTCGTCCGAACTGGCTGCGGTCCAGTGACTGGCGGACCGCGGCGTCGAGCGCCGCCCGGCTGATCCCCAGGGCCAGTCCGGAGATACCCAGGCGCCCCTTGGCCAGGACTTTCATCATGTACCCGAATGCCTGGCCCTCGTCACCGAGGAGCGCCGACGCCGGCAGTTCCACATCGTCGAAGACGAGCCCGCCGACCTGGGAAGCGCGCTGGCCCATCTTGTGTTCGTGGTACGCCCGGCTCACCCCCGGTGTGTCGATGTCGACGACGAACACCGAGATTCCCCCGCGCTTCCCGAGTTCGGGATCGGTGACGGCCAGGACAACCGCGAAGTCGGCGACCGGTGCGTTGTGGATGTAGATCTTCTCGCCCCGGAGCCGCCAACCGTCCGGCGTCCGCTGCGCCCGTGTCGAGATGGAGCCGAGGTCCGATCCCGAACCCGGCTCGGTGAGGGCGTAGGCGCAGCGCTTCTCCGCAGTGAGCATCGGCCCGAGGTAGGTCTGCTTCTGTTCGTCGCTGCCGTAGCTGCTGAGCAGCGAGCCGAGGATCTCGACGAGACCGCACTGGTCGGCGATCGACGCATACCCGTAGGAGAGCGACTCCATGACGAACAAGTAGTCCAGAGCGGTACCGCCGGCGCCACCGTGGTCGTCTCCGACGGTGATGCCGAAGAGTCCGATCTTGCCCATCTCGGCGAAGATCTCCTCCGGAAAGCGTTCCGTCTCATCGAGTTCCGCCGCGATCGGTCGAATGCGTTCGTCGACGAAGTCGGCGACGAGGGCACGCTCGTCGGGTCCGAAGACCGACGTCGGGATGCGGCTGCTCGCGGTACCGGGCGCGAAGGTCATGCGGTCACTCCTTGGAAGATGAGGCCAGAAGGCGAGGACAGAAGGAAGAGCAGGGTCATGGGGATGGACAGTGTGGTCAGGAGACCGGGCACGCGAGCGTCCCGAAGACCGCCGGGCCCATTTGCGACGGGGATACGATGATCGGTCGGAATCCCATGTGCGGGAGTATGTCCCGTTCGACATCGACACCCGGCGCGATCTCGACGAGTTCCAACCCGGCAGTGGTGAGGCGGAACACGGCGCGCTCGGTGACATAGAGAACGCGCCGGCCATGGGCAAGCGCCCGCGAGCCGGAGAACGTGACCTGGTCGACGCTCCGCACGAACTTGGCGGTGGCGCCCTCACGACGAATGCGCAGTTCTCCGTCGACGACGTCGACCGCCAGCCCGCCCGTGGTGAAGGTGCCGCAGAAGATCACGGTGTCCGCACTCTGCGAGATCTCGACGAAACCCCCTGGGCCGTTGATCATTCCGTCGATCCGGCTCACGTTGACCGAACCGCTCGCGTCGACCTGCGCCATGCCCAGGCAGGTGGTGTCGATCAGTCCGCCGTTGATGAGGTCGAACTGGGTGGTCGACGAGTGCATGACCTGCGGGTACCGCGCGGCCCCGAAGAGGTCTCCGGTGAGCGGGCGTCCGCCGATGATGCCCTGCTCGATGACCACGGTGTTCTCGGCCGAACGACCTGCCGCGGCGAGGGCGTCGACGACCAGCGACGGGATGCCGAAGCCGACGTTGAGCACCTCGCCCGGTCTGACCTCCGCCGCGGCACGACGGGCGATGATCCCCCGCGCGCCCGTAGGCAGAGACGGCTCGTGGTCCTCACCAGCGCCGATGGCCGCGGTGCACAGACTCGGGTCGTACTCCCCGGCATGGGTCTGCCACCGCTCGGGTACCAGCACAGCCGTGTCGACGAGGCAGGCGGGAAGGTGGACGAGGTGGGGGTCGAGCACGCCGTCGATGACCCGCTTCACCTCGGCGATGACCCGGCCACCGCACGCGCGCGCAGCCTGGGCGACCGCCAGGGCATCTAGTTGCGCGGCTTCGGCCGCCCAGCCGATGTTGCCGTTGCGATCCATGGTGTCGCCGCGGACGAATGCGACGTCGACGCGAAACGGTTTGTAACGCAGGTATTCCCGCCCGTCCAGCTCGATGAGTTCGACCAGCGCTTCGGCTGCTCGCGAGTTGAAGCGCCCGCCACCGTGCCGAGGGTCGGCGAAGGTGTCGAGACCGACCGTCGTGATCAGGCCGGGCCGTCGCGCCCCGATCTCACGGAACAGTTGACTGATCACCCCACCGGGCAGGGCGTATGCGTCGAGAGCCTCGGTCCGGGCGAGCTCGCGGAGCTCGGCAGACCACGTCCACAGACCCCCGATGACTCGCGAGACCATCCCGGGCCGCGCCAGATGCCCGGTGCCCCCTCCCCGCCGGTCGCCCATACCGAGCGCGTAGACAACCGTCAGGTCCCGGGGCTCACCGATTTCGGCGAACCGCGCCTCGAGAGCGGCCAACAAGGCGTCCGGTTCGAGGATCCCCCCGCCCGCTCCGGTGACCGCGATCGTGGAACCAGACGAGATCCCGGTGACCGCCTCTGCCGCACCGACGAGCACGGGGCGGGGAAACCATTCACTCGTCATTGACCGGCGCTTTCTGTGAGGATCGGGACCAACTGTCCAGTTCTATGGTGTGAAGCGTATCTCACAGAAAGCGCTTTCTCAAGACCTCGTCACATCTGTCTCCGACCGATGAACGAGCGTCGGCCTCGGGTCAGCGAGCAGGGCCGGTCGAATCCCGGAGCACGACCTCGGCCGACAGCGGCTCGGGGGACTCCGGGCGTTCCTCGCTGCCCAGCATCACGTGCATCAGTTCCCATGCCCGCTTGCCGAGGGCGACCTTCGGACTGGTGACGGTCGTCAGGCGCGGTGCGATGTGCCGGGCCAGGACGATGTCGTCGAACCCCGTGACCGAGATGTCCTCGGGCACCGACAGCCCGGCGTCGCGCAGCGCCGAGATGGCGCCGATGGCGCTCAGGTCGTTGAAGCAGATCAGAGCGGTGGGTTCGTGTTCGAGCGCTTCGGGAACCGCGGCGTGAGCACCCTCCACGGTCCCGTCGGCGCTCACATGTGTCACCTGCAGGCCGAACGCGGACGAACTCTGCACCGCCCGCCACCGCTCGCGGTTCTGCCACGCGAATTCGGAACCACCGAGATAGACCGCGCGCGTGTGCCCGAGCTGCGCCAGGTGGCTGCACAACTGCATCATCGGCGTGAAGTTGTCCGCCGCGACCATCGGGAGGTCGACGCCGAGCTCGATGCGGTTCACCAGCACCGCCGGGGCTTGTCGACGGGCGAGCTGTTTGAGGCCCGCGGTGGGGATGCGACTCGACAGCAGGACGAGGCCGTCGACCTGACCGAGCAGGTCGAGCGCGGTGTTCAGCTCCTCGTCCGGATCGCCCTCGGAGTCCGCGACGAGCATGCGATACCCGTTCTCGGCGGCGCCGCGGTGCATCTCGTTGACGACATCGAAGAAATAGGCGTTGCGGAGGTCGGGAAGGATCACCCCGATGTTCCGCAGGCTGCCGATCGCCAGTCCGCGCGCCGCCCCGCTGGGTCGGTATGCCAGCTGTTCAGCCGCTTCGTGCACCCGGTCGGCCAGCTCTTGTTTGACCTTCGACGACCCGCTCATGACGCGAGAGACGGTGGCGATGGAGACACCTGCGGCCTCGGCCACCGTCGCGATGGTCGGCCGCGCGCGCGGCCCGTCCGGGCGCTGTGTCGACATGATGGGCGTCGTCCTCCTGATCGGCTGGGAAACCTCGGTCACGGCTGGTCGATCTGAGAAAGCGATTCCTGATGCTCACGTGGATGGTAACGGGTCGCCGATCCCGGCCAGGGCAACCGCGGCAGCTGCCACCGTCTCGTCGGCCGGCGTTCTCCACCAGCGACTGCTGAGCACCTCCACCTCCACCAGGCCCCGGTAGCCGGTCCGACGGCAGTCGGACACGAAGGAGTCGATGTCGATCGACCCCTCGCCGGGCATGCCCCGGCTGGTGAGTTCGTCATCGATGGGCGTCACCCAGTCGGCGAGCTGGACGGAGAAGACCCGATCGCCGAGGCCGGCGATCTGCTGGCGCAGCTCGGTTTCCCACCAGACGTGGTACGAGTCGACGGCGAGTCCGACCTGCGGGTTCCCGATGGATTCGACCAGGGCGGCGGCCTCCCGCAGTGAGGTGATCGCCGATCGCGTCGCGGCGAGCATCGGGTGGAACGGTTCGATCGCCAGCGCGACCCCCGCGGCGACCGCGTGCGGGACGAGGGCGTCGATTCCCTCTCGGATCTGATGCCGCGCCTCGTCGAGGTCCCTCCCGACCGGCGGGCCGCACACGAGGACCAGACAGTCGGCGCGCAGGGCCCGCGCCTGATCGATCGCACGGAGGTTGTCCTCGAGGCGTTCACGCCGCAGCGATTGCGTGGGCTGCGGGAACATCCCGCCGCGGCAGACGCTGGAGACGCCGAGGCCGGAATCGTGGATACGCCGACAGGCCGCATCGAGGTCAGCGCCCTCCAATACATCTCGCCAGAGACCGACGCCGCCGAACCCGTGCCGTTCGGCGAGGTCCACCACGACCTCGAGCGACGAACCTCGGATGGTCGCGGAATTGAGGCTGCACTCGGAAAGCTCCATGGCTCAGCCGATTCCGTGAGCCGCGAAGTAGGCGCCGGCACGCTGCGCGGTCCGCTCGGGGTCGGCGAACAGCCCGATCGAATCGGCTTCGCGCACGAGGTCGGCCAGATGCAGGAGGGTGCGCCCGGTCTCGAATCCGCCGATCATCCGGAAGTGCGACTGCTTTCCGTCGAGGTAGGCCAGCCACGCGACGCCGACCTTGTAGAAGCGGGTCGGCGAGGTGAAGATCAGCCGCGACAGCGGCTCGGTGGGCGCCAGGATCTCCCGGAACCCCGCCAGGTCGCCCGCGTCGAGGCGAGCGAACGCGGCCGACGCGTACGGACCCAGCGCCGCGAAAGCGCCCAGCAACGCGTCACTGTGCCCGTCGTCGTCGCCAGCGATCATGTCCACGTAGTTGTAGTCGTCGCCGGTGTAGACCCTGATGCCGGCGGGCAGGCGATTGCGTAGACGGACCTCGAGCGCGGGGTCGAGGAGCGATACCTTGATGCCCTTGACCCGGTCCGCGTGCGCGACCATGACGTCGACGACGGTGTCCATCGCGGCGTATGGGTCGCGGTGCCCCCAGTAACCGGCCAGTGCGGGATCGAACACCGCGCCCAGCCAGTGCAGGATGACCGGCCGCCGAGCCTGGGACAACACCTTGTCGTACACGTTCAGATAATCGTCGGGGCCGGTGGCCGCGGCCGCGAGGTGGCGGCTCGCCATGAGGACGCAGTCGCCCCCGGCCGCCTCGATGGCCGTCAGCTGCTCGAGATAGGCCTCGGCGATCTCGGTGAGGCTCGGATGGTCCGTCGTGATCTGGTCCGTGCCGATGCCGACCACCACGCGTCCGCCGAGTTCGCCTGCTGCGCGGAGGGTCCGGGTCGCGAGCTCGTGCGCACCCTGCCAGTCGAGCCCCATCCCGCGCTGCGAGGTGTCCATCGCCTCGGCGACACCGAGCCCGAGCGACCACAGGTCGCGGCGCAGTTCGAGGGTTGCGTCCCAGTCGATCTGGTCGGGTCCCCCGGCCGCGGACGCACGGCAGGGGTCGGCGACCACGTGTGCCGCGGCGAAGACGTCCCGGCTGGCCGGCGGTGCCGACGCCGTCGCGAGCGGTGCGGGTGCTCCGAACGCATGAACCGACGTACCTCCACCGCTCACCGGCAGTCTGACTGTATTCATGAAACTCCTGTAATCGCTTTCTTGCGGATCGGTGTGTGCAGCCTATACGCTCTGAAAAGCGAGGTAAATAGCTTTCATGCCGATCACCTCGATTCAGAAAACAGTTTCTCGCGGTGTGCCGACCCACCGCTCATCTGCAACGAAAGGGCTGCGATGGCCGTAACGACGAGCACCGGCGGGATCCACGAGGGATTGGCCGGCAGGACTGCGATCGTCACCGGCGCGGCCGGCGGTATCGGATCCGCGATCTCCGCTGCCCTGACACGAGGTGGGGTGCATGTCGTCGGCCTCGACGCCGACCCGCGTGTGGACGAGGTCATGACGTCGCTGGGCTGCTCGGCGGTGTGCGGCGATCTCACCGACGCGGCAGTGGGGCAGGCGGCGATCGACCTCGCCATCACCCGCACCGGCCGGCTCGACGTCGTCGTCAACGCCGCGGGCATCCAGAAGCGGACCGACGCCGTCGACATCTCCGACGAGGACTTCCACCGGTTGTTCGAGGTGAACGTGTCCTCGGCGTTCCGACTCATCAGGCAGGCGACCAAGTGCCTCATCGAGACCAAGGGCAGTATCGTCAACATCGCCTCGCTCTCGGCCGACCGGGCCGTACCCGGCATCGTTCCCTACGGCGCGACGAAATCGGCTCTGACGCAACTCGGTAAGGGCCTCGCCGCGGAACTCGGCAGATACGGAATCCGGGTCAACACCGTCGCGCCGGGTTACATCGAGACGCCGATGACCGCGGATGTCCTGGGCGAGGAGGAGTTCCGGACAGCGAAGCTGAATCGCATTCCACTGCAACGTTTTGCCGACGGCGACGATGTGGCCGACGTCGTGACATTCCTGGTCTCCGATGCGGCGCGCTACGTGACGGGTGTCGTCCTGCCCGTCGACGGCGGCTACTCCATCACGTGAGCACCGCCCCCGACGTGGCCTCACGGGGCGCCCGCCCGTGGAATGTGATCGTCGCACCGGATTCGTTCAAGGGCAGCGCGAGCGCGCAGGAGATCGCGGCCGCGATGGCGGCCGGATGGCGCCAAGCCCGCCCGACGGACCGGCTGACGGTGTTGCCGCAGGCCGACGGTGGCGAGGGGACGATGGCGGCGGTCGCCGCCTCGGTTCCGCGAGCGCGCTGGCATGTGGTGGGCAAGCCCGTCTGCGGGCCCGACCGACGCCCGGTCCAGGCGCGGTGGCTCGAACTGCCGGGATCGGTCGCGGTGGTCGAACTGGCCGAGTCGAGCGGCCTGCCCCTCATGGCGCACCCCTGCCCGACGCGGGCCACGTCGAGGGGACTCGGTCAGGTGATCAGGGCGGCGCTCGACGCGGGAGCGCGTCGGATCGTCGTGGGCCTCGGCGGCTCGGCATCCACCGACGGCGGCGCGGGCGCACTGCTCGAACTCGGACTCCGCCTCTACGACGAGAACGATCGCCGCCTCGACATCACTGACGCCCTGGACCTCGGTCGAGTGGCGCGCATCGACTCCACGGGGCTGGCCCCGCTGCCACCCGACGGCGTCGAAGTACTGGCCGACACGACGGCTCCGCTGTGCGGCCCGTCCGGAGCGGCCCACACCTTCGGCGCCCAGAAGGGGGCGGACGCGGACACCCGGCAGGCCCTCGACCTCGCGCTCGGGCACTTCGGCGCACTTGCCGGGCACGCCTTCGGCATCAGCACCGCCGAACCGGGTACCGGCGCCGCAGGCGGAGCAGGCTTCGGACTGCGCGCCTGGGGCGCGTCTCTCGTCCCCGGCGCCGAGCGCATCAATCAGCTCACCGGCCTGACCGCCTCCCTGCGGACGACCGATCTCGTCATCACCGGGGAGGGCTGCTTCGACCGCACCTCGTCGGGCGGCAAACTCGTCGGCACGGTGCTGCGGCAGTGTGCGGCACACGGCGTGCGCTCCCTCGTCGTGGCCGGTCGCCTGATGGCCACTCCCCCAGACCTCGGTGTCGAACTCGCGGCCACGGCCGGGACGGCGGACGCGGCGATCGCTGCACCCTTCACCCATGCCCGCTCGGCGACCAGGATGGTCGCCGAGACCGTCCACGAGCCGACAGCGTTCGGCATGCCAGGAGCGCAGAGCACATGAACCCCACGCCCGAGAACCCCGCCGCACCCGAGCTTCCGTCGAGTGCGATGGCACGTCGTCTCAGGGTCGGCGACTCAGCGACGTTCACCAAGACCGTCGGCGAGTACGACGTCTATGGATTTGCCGGCATCACCGGCGATTTCGCCCCCAACCACATCGACCGCGCCTACATGGAGGCCGGGTCCTACGGCGAACGCATCGCGCACGGCGTCCTCATCCTGGGCCTGTCCTCGACGGCGTCCACGCAGATCGCCGCGCGCTCGGGCGATCGAGCGGTGTCCTATGGCTACGACCGTGTCCGGTTCGTCGCGCCGGTCTTCCTCGGCGACACCGTCACCATCACCTACACCGTCGACCGGATCGACGACGACGAGCAGAAGTCATACGCGTCCGTCGTCGCCACCGATCAGCGTGGACAGACCTGCATGGTCGCCACGCACATCATGAAGTTCCTGCCCCAGCCCGACGACGCGTCCTGACCCCCGAACGCCCCCTTTCCCAGGAGGAATCCCGTGCACACACCCCGCATACTCACCGCCCGTCAGGCCGCCGCTCTCATCCACGACGGTGACACGATCACGGTCAGCTCGTCGTCGGGGCTGGGCTGTCCGGACGCCGTCCTCGCCGGCATCGGACGTCGCCACGAGGAAACCCGATCGCCGTCGGGACTCACCAGCGTCCACTGCATCGCCGCCGGGGACATGTGGGGAATCAAGGGAATCGACCACCTCGCCCGCCCCGGTCTCCTCGACCGGGTCGTCGCCGGTTCGTATCCCTCCGGCCCTTCGAGCGCGGACCCTCCGGCGATCTGGCAGATGATCGAGAACAACGAGATCGAGGCCTACAACCTGCCCTCGGGCGTCCTGTTCCAGGTCCACCGGGCCGCTGCCGCGAAGCAACCGGGGGTCCTCTCGCAGGTCGGTCTGCAGACCTTCGTGGACCCGCGGATCGGCGCCGGCCGAATGAACACCGTCACCCCGAACGCCTACGTGCGGGTCCAGGAGATGGACGGCCAGGAATGGCTGTTCTACGAGGCGATCGTCCCGGACGTCGCGATCATCCGCGCGACCACCGCCGACGCACACGGCAATCTCACCTTCGAAGAAGAGGCGTCGCCGCTGGGCGCGCTCGACCTCGCCTATGCCGCGCACAACAACGGCGGGGTGGTCATCGCACAGGTCAAGTACCTCGCCGAGGGCGGCAGTCTGAGTCCCCAGGCGGTCCGGGTGCCGGGCATTCTCGTCGACGCGATCGTAGTGACCCCGCACCAGCTGCAGACCACCCAGACGCAGTACGACCCCGCCATCTCGGGTGAGATGCGCCGCCCGCTCAGCACCCTCGACCCGGTGCCCTTCTCGCTGGAGAAGATCATGGCGCGTCGTGCCGCCGCCGAACTGCGCTCCGGTGAGATCGCCAACATCGGCTTCGGCGTCTCTGCGCTCGTCCCCCATGTCCTGGTGGAGGAGGGTCTCCCGAAGGCGGTCTCATGGGTCATCGAGCAAGGAGCCGTCGGCGGGGTCCCGTTGCTCGACTTCGTCTTCGGGGTGTCACAGAACCCGGATGCCATCATGCAGAGCGCCGACCAGTTCACGCTCCTCCAGGGTGGTGGTTTCGAGCACTCGCTGCTGTCGTTCCTCGAGATCGATCGCCACGGCAACGTGAACGTGCACAGCCTGCCGAAACGCCGGCACGTGACCGCGGGGCTCGGCGGGTTCGTCGACATCACCACCGGCGCGCCGTCGATCGTCTTCGTCGGCTCGTTCACCGCGGGTCGACGCGACATCGAGATGCGTGACGGTGGGCTGCACATCCGCACGGACGGGCCACACACCAAGTTCGTCACCGAGGTCGACTCACCGACGTTCTCGGGTCGCCGGGCGATCGAGAAGGGGCAGCGCGTCCTCTACGTCACCGAGCGAGCGGTCCTCGAACTGCGTCCCGAGGGCCTCACCGTGGTGGAGATCGCCCCCGGCGTCGACCTCGACCGCGACGTCCTCGCGCGCTCGGAGTTCGAACTGCTCGTGGACCCCGATCTCCGCACGATGTCGTCTGCACTCTTCGCCGCCGAACCCATGGGTCTCACCCTGCAGTCGATGCCGGCGCACCCGCGCGTTCGCGCCCTGGACTGACGCAACAGCGACTGCCCCGACCACCGCGGGGTCTCATCGACTTCGACGCCCCGCGTCCCCTCACGCGACCCGGTACCGCTGATCCTCCAGAACCGGCAGGACCTGTTCCCGGATCCGCCGTTCCGTCGCGTCCCCGTCGATCGGCACGAGGATGACCGCGTCGGCGACCTCCGCGGCATAGATGTCGCGCAACAACGTGAGCAGGCCGTGGGTGGTCCCGACATAGCGGATGGTGCCCGGCGCGGGGGTGCTCCCACCGACGACGGAAGTCACCGAGCCGCCGCCTGCAGGGTTCGACGAGCCGCCTCCGGCAGCGACCTGCGCACGGGCCGCCGACGCGCGGGCGGACGCGGCATCCGAGGCGACCGCCACCTCCACCTCCAGCGCGACCACGAAGTTCGCCTGATCGTGGCTTCCGGCGCGGACCAGTGACCGCGCCCGTTGTGCGTCACGCAGGGTCTCGCGGCGCACGACGATCGGAAACCCCTGTGCGACGGCGTCACCGGCAACCGCAACGCGGAACGCGGGGCGACCGATGCTCACCGTGCTGCGAGGACCGGCGGTCGGCTGGACGGAAAGCTTCTGTGCGTCGAGTTCGATGGTCATCGGTTACCCCTCGTCGATGTCGGGTCGGTGTGGTCGAGACGGTGTCGATCGGTTGCGCGGTGCTCAGGTCTGCGGTGGTCAGGTGTGCGGTGGTCAGGTGTGCGGGCCGTCGGTGGCGTCAACGCTTTCAGGCACCCGTTGATGCCCGCGGCGTCGGCAAGATCCGGCCCGCTCGCTCCGCTCCCGGCGCCGGCCACATTCGGCCCGCTCGCTCCGCTCCCGGCGCCGGTCACATTCGGCCCGCTCGCTCCGCTCCCGGCGCCGGTCACATTCGGCCCGCTCGCTCCGCTCCCGGCGCCGGCGAACCAGTCCGACCGTCCGATCAACACGCCGTAGGAGGAGGCTCTCCCCCTGCCCGCAGCCGAGAACGCCACGTAGTCGATGCCGTGGCTGACGATCGAGATCGGCCGATGGGCGACGAGTCGCTCGGCGTCGACGAAGATCCGCGCGCCGTGGCGATGGGCGATCGACGCGAGGCGGCCGACGGGCAGGACCTCGCCGGTGCCGGCCGATGTCGTCATCACCGCGAGAAGGCACACAGGGTGCGCGGCGAGCTCGGACTCCAGCACGAAGAGCGTGTCCTCGACGGACTCGCCGACCGGCACGACGCGTGCCCGGTCGCGGCCCTGCGGGCCCGCCGGCCATGCGGCATCCCGGCCGTCCCCGGAGGAGAGGACCACGACGTCGCCGGGCGCGATGTGCGCCGCGAGGCCGATGGCGTCGGCGAGGTCACGGGTGACGACGACGGTGTCGTCGACGCGCCCGCGGACGAAGCGTCGCAAGGAGTCTCGAGCATCCTCATGGCGTCGGGTGACGAGCCGCGGGCGTTGCACGACGTCGCCGGTCGCGATGGGGGCCGACAGCACAGCGGTCATGGCAGATAACTCCTTCGGAATCCACGCTTGCCGCATCCGGGTTCGGGGTGCGGCCAGGTCGTCACCCGGAGCACCCCACCGAGGAGGAGGGTTGCCGACCAGCGAGCCGGGGCTTGTCACTGGTACTCATGACCTGCCGTCAAGACTCGTCGATATGCTCGAAGAGTGTCAATTTTCACTCAACGTGATCCGAAGTTAGGGCACACTTACCTGTAGCGTGTTCCTCGTGTCAGCGTCTGATGTGTTCGTGTTGTCCCGTCCCCACGGCACCGTTCGAGGTCGGGGAGCAAAGCGTGGCTTCACCGATGTCGACGAGGCGTCGGCAGCACTGCGATCGGGCGCCGTCACCGCACTGACCGGTGCGATCCCGTTCGACGTACGCGACGCGGCCGCGCTCGTGGCGCCGCAGCACCTCGACATCACCGACGAGCCGCTCGCCGGCGGGCCGCCGCTGTCCCGGACGCCGGTCTCGGTCGAGCTGCACCCATCCGCCGACGAACACCGCGAACGTGTCGCGCACGCGGTCAAACGGATCGTCGCCGGCGACGTGGGCAAGGTGGTTCTCGCCCGCAGCCTCGACATCGTCCTCGACGCGGAGGTCTCCCCCGTCGACCTGCTCGACGCGCTCGCCGGCGGAAACTCCGGACACAACGCGTTCGGCGTCGACCTGGGCGCAGCCACCGGTTCGGGCTCCTGGCTTCTCGGCGCGAGCCCCGAGGTACTCCTACGCAAGTCCGGCCCGGTCGTCACCTGTCACCCGTATGCCGGGTCCGCGGCGCGGTCGTCCGACCCCGTCACCGACCGGGCGATCGCCGACCAACTCGCCTCCTCGGCAAAGGATCTCGCTGAGCACGAATTCGTCGTCGACCACCTCCGGGAACGCCTGTCACACCTCTGCGACGACGTCGACGCGCCATCGACCCCGCAGCTCCGATCCACCGGTGAGGTCTGGCATCTGGCCACGCCCATCCGGGCGACGCTGCGCGACCCCGCGACCACCGCGCTCGATCTCGCACTCCTGCTCGGGCCGACACCCGCGGTCTGCGGCACGCCGAGTGATGTTGCCGCACAAATCATCCGAGAGGTCGAAGGGGAACGCGGGTTCTACGCCGGGGCGGTCGGGTGGTGCGACGCCACGGGCGACGGCGAATGGATGGTCACCATCCGGTGTCTCGAACTCGACGCCGACCGCCGCAGCCTGCGCACCTGGGCAGGCGGCGGCATCGTCGAACACTCCGATCCGCAGGGTGAGCTCGAGGAGACCGCCTTCAAACTACGGACGGTGTTGAACGCCTTGGGGATCGACGGACTCGACTGATCGTCAGCCCAACGCCTGGTCGAGATCGCCGAGGAGGTCGTCGACACCCTCGAGTCCGACCGACAACCGGACCACCGAGTCGCTCAGCCCGATCGCCGCACGACCCTCGGGCCCCATCGCCCGATGGGTGGTGGTGGCCGGGTGCGTGATCAGCGACTTCGAATCGCCGAGATTGTTGGAGATGTCGACGACGCGCAACCCGTTGAGGACCTCGAAGGCCCGCTTCTTGCCGTCGATGCCGTCGTGGTCGTTCAGCTCGAAGGTCACCACGGTACCGCCGCCCGACATCTGACTCGTGGCCAGCTCGAACTGCGGATGTGACTGCAAGAAAGGGTATTTCACCCAGCGCACCCGCGGGTCACCCTCGAGGAACTCCGCGATCCGCAAGGCCGAGGAGACCGAGGCGTCGACGCGCAGGCGCAGGGTTTCGAGGCCTTTGACGAGCGTCCACGCGTTGAACGGGCTCAACGCGGGACCGGTGTGGCGCATCAACTGCTGCACCGGCCCGTCGATGTAGTCCTTGGGGCCGAGGACGGCGCCGCCCATGACGCGGCCCTGCCCGTCGATGTGTTTGGTGCCGGAGTACACGATGACGTCGGCGCCCAGGTCGAGACCACGCTGCAGCAGCGGAGTGGCGAAGACGTTGTCCAGCACCACCTGTGCGCCCGCGGCATGAGCCAGTTCGGACACCTTCGCGACGTCGACGAGGCTCTGCATCGGGTTCGACGGGGTCTCGAAGAACACGGCGTCGGTGGGCTTGGACAGCGCCCGCTCCCACTGGTCGAGGTCTTCGCCGTCGACGAACTCGGTCTCCACGCCCCACCGCGGCAGGATCTCGTTGCACACCACGAAGCAGGAGCCGAACAGGCTGCGGGCGGCGACGAGCCGGTCTCCGGCCTTGAGCAGTGCCCCGAGCGCGACGAACACCGCGGCCATGCCGCTCGCGGTCGCGAAACACGCTTCGGCACCCTCGAGTTGGCGCAGACGCTCCTGGAACATCTCGACGGTCGGGTTGCCGTAGCGCGAGTAGACGAAACGTTCGTCCTCGCCGGTGAAGGCACGCTCGGCGGCCTCGGCGGAGTCGTAGACGTAACCGCTCGTGAGGAAGAGGCCCTCGGAGGTCTCGTGGAATCCGGAGCGGGACAGTCCACCGCGCACCGCGATGGTGTCGGCCGACAACCCTTCGGGCAGCGGACGACCCACGGGCAGATCAGGACTCACGATTGCCTCCACGGCAGGTTCTCGGCACGCCAGCCCGACGCACCACGATGATCGTTCTCGTCGAGCGCACCCTCGAAACCGTCGACGACGTTGTACGCCTTCGCGATCCCGTCCGCAGTCGCGGCCTCGGCCGCACCGATGGAACGGTGGCCGGACCGGCACAGAAAGATGACCTCGTGGTCGTCACCGACGCCCGAATCGCGCAGCTGGGTCATGAAGTCGTCGTTGCGTCGACCTTCGGGGAAGGTGGTCCACTCGGCGAAGATCGTGCGCTTGCCGAGGATCTCGAGATCGGGCACACCGACGAACGACCATTCCGCGCGCGTCCGACAGTCGACGAGGATCGCGTCGGGATTGTTCTCGAGCTTCTCCCACGCTTCCCGGGGAGTCAGGTCTCCGGCATAGGTCATGAGGAGCACACCTTCCATTCGCCGTTCTCGCGCACCACGACCGTGTCGACGACGTTCTTGTCGTCGGGCGTCTTGTCATAGTGCCAATGGACTTTCGCGGTCGCCCGGTCACCGTCGACCACCAGTTCGGTGATCTCGGGGATCTCGATGTGACCGTTGGTGGTCAGCGACTCCCTGTTGTCCGCGACGAACTGCGCCTCGGTGATGAAGTCGGCGGCCTCGACGTCGGCCGCACAGGTGTTGGCGCGGTACTCGGAGTAGTTCGGACCGTTACGAGCCGTGTAGACGTCGTTGATCGCGTACTGCACCTGGGCCGAGTCACTCACCCGGTCCTCCGGCGGCCGGCTGACGTTCGACAGCACCACCCCGAGCACCACGAGTCCGACGACGCCGGCCGCGACGAAGAACGGCCAGGCGTTCTTCCACGACGGGGGCGCCTGGTCACCCTCACCTGCAGCTCTGGCCATGGCGGGCAGTCTATCGACCGCCCGGGTGGCGGCGCCGACCGGCGTCGGCGCCCCGCCGGCGAGGCCCCGGGCACGTCGACAACCCGGCGGTCGTGAGTAAGGTGGCCCTAAGAAACTTCGAACAGGTGGCCGGGCACTCTCCGAGATCGCCGACGCCGCACGGCACGACCAGCAAGGAACCCGGATGCGCATCTCCGAACACCGAACACTCACGCTGATCTTCGCGCTCCTCGCGGCCGCGATGGTGGCGACGTCGTGTTCATCGCCCGACGAGTCCGTCGACGAGGGTATGGCGCAGGTGCCCGCCCCCGAATCCGGTGCGATACCGGTGACCGTGCAGCAGGCGTACGCACCGGTGACGGTCGAGCAGCCACCCAAGCGCATCGCGGCGATGGGCGTCGGCGACGGCGACACCCTGCTCGCGCTCGGCGTCACGCCGACGACGATCGCGCCCTTCGCCGATCCCGACCAGGCGACCGCGCCGTGGAACGCCGAACTCATCGGCGACTCGAACCCCGTGGTGCTGGCCAACGCCTCGGCCGCCTTCGGCGACGAGATTCCCAAGGCCCTCGCCACCGAACCCGACCTGATCACCGCGGTGGGCGCCGATCCCACCCGGGATCAGTTCGATCTGCTGACCAAGACCGCGCCGACGATCGTGCGACCGGCCCAGTTCAAGCCGTGGCAGGTGCCGTGGGACGCACAGACCCGGCAGATCGGCACCGCGATCGGGCTGCCCGAGCTCGCCGACCGCAAGATCACCGAGACCGAGCAGTTCCTCGCCGGCGTCCGCGAGAAGAACCCGCAGCTGGCCGGCAAGACCGCCGTCGTGATCACCGCCAGCCCCACCGGCGGCGTGTCCATCTACGGGCCCGACGACGGCCGCGGACAGACCGTCGCCGGCTACGGACTCGCATTCCCGCCCGCGCTCCAGGGTTCGATCAGCAACGGGTTCTACGGCGAGGTGCCCGCCGAGAGCCTCAACCTGCTCGACGCCGCCGACGTCGTCATCGCCGTCGACTGGCAGGGCTCCAACGATCGACTCCGCAACAACGCCGCCTTCAACCGTCTGAACGTCGTCAGGTCGGGACGCGTCGTCTACCTGCCCCAAGAGGTGGGCAGCGCGATGTCGGTACCAACCGTGCTGACCATCCCGTGGGTTGCGGGTCAGGCCGTCGAACCGATCGCCGCGGCGGCCGGGAAGGCGTGAGTCGGCCCGGCAACCGGGTATCGCCACACCTCCCGAGTGAGGGTTACCTCACAGATGGATTTTGGTCGTGGCAGGCAAGCGCCTACCGTAGAAGGGATAGGCCTTATCCATACGCGTGGACCTGGGGGTCACCGGATTTGCTGATCCGCGCGTGCTGAGCAACGGAAGACACCTACTCCATGAGCGAGAACAGCCGCCCGCTGCGGGTTGCGATCGTCGGTGCCGGTCCCGCCGGGATCTACGCCGCCGACGCGTTGATGAAGTCCGACACCGCGAAGGACCGCGGCGTCAGCATCGATCTCTACGAGCGCATGCCCGCTCCGTTCGGCCTGATCCGCTACGGCGTCGCGCCCGACCACCCGCGCATCAAGGGCATCATCACCGCCCTGCACAAGGTGCTCGACAAGCCGCAGGTCCGCCTGCTGGGCAACGTCGACTACGGCACCGACATCACCCTCGACGAGCTCCGCGCCCACTACGACGCGGTGATCTTCTCCACCGGCGCCACCGACGACCGCGTCCTCGACATCCCCGGCATCGACCTCGACGGCAGCTACGGCGCCGCCCAGTTCGTCGCCTGGTACGACGGGCATCCCGACTTCCCGCGCACCTGGCCCCTCGAGGCCGAGAAGGTCGCGGTCATCGGCGTCGGCAACGTCGCCCTCGACGTCGCACGCGTACTCGCCAAGACCGGCGACGAACTGCTGCCCACCGAGATCCCCGCCAACGTCTACGAAGGACTCAAGGCCAACAAGGCCATCGAGGTCCACGTGTTCGGCCGTCGCGGCCCGGCGCAGGCGAAGTTCACCCCGCTAGAGCTCAAAGAGCTCGACCACTCCCCCAACATCGAGGTCGTGGTCAATCCCGAGGACATCGACTACGACGAGGGCTCGGCCGTGGCACGCCGCGGATCGAAGATCACCGACCAGGTCGCCACGATCATCGAGAACTACGCGATCCGCGAGCCCAAGCAGGGCGCGATCCACAAGTTGTTCCTGCACTTCTTCGAAAGCCCCACCGAGATCCTCGGTGAGGACGGCAAGGTCGTCGGTCTGCGCACCGAACGCACCCAACTGGACGGCACCGGCAACGTCAAGCCGACCGGCAAGACCACCGACTGGGAGGTCGGCGCGGTCTACCGTGCGGTCGGTTACCTCTCGGACAACCTGCCCGAGATCCCGTTCGACTCGCAGGCCGGCGTCATCCCCAACGAGGCCGGACGCGTCTTCGACGAGGGTCAGCAGCTCACCGGCATCTACACCACCGGCTGGGTCAAGCGCGGTCCCGTGGGCCTCATCGGTCACACCAAGGGCGACGCCAACGAGACCGTCGACTGCATCCTCAAGGACATGGAGGCCGGTGTCCTCAACGATCCGGGCAAGCCCGGTGAGGACGCGATCATCGAACTGCTCGAATCCAAGAGCATCCCGTTCACCACCTGGGACGGCTGGTACCGACTCGACGAACACGAGCGCGCACTCGGCGCCGCCGAAGGCCGCGAACGCGTCAAGGTCGTCGAGCGCGAGGACATGCTCGCCGCGTCCGAGCCGAACAAGGTGTCACGCCCCTCCGCGTGACACACCGGGGCTCTCCTGCCGGCTGAGCCCACCTCCGCCGGCTGAGCCCACCTCCGCCGGCTGAGCCTGTCGAAGCCAAGAGCGGCGGCCGAGATCTCTCGGTCGCCGCTCTTTCGCATGCGCCGGGCGGTGTGCGGAGGCGTCCTCCCCGCACCCGCCCGACGCGAAATGTCTTGTCGTCGTGGACGCTCAGTTGTGTGGGTTCAGCGGTCTCGGTTCGGCTCAGCGGCCCGGGATCGCGGGAACACCCTCGACGTCGGTGCCACCGCCGGTCAGTGCAACCGAGGCGGACGACGCGGACGAGCCCGTGCCGAATCGCTCCAACGGATTGTCGACGCGACGGACGTTCCACCAGAAACCGGCGTTGTCGGTCAGGTTCTCGGCGTAGTCGGAGATCGCGTACCCGGCGATCGACGACGGGAAGCAGCCGAACCAGACGGTCTTGATCGTGAGCGACTCGTTCTTCTTCAGCTGCGACTTGAACTTGGTCGCGCCGTTGATCTCCTGCAGGGTGACATTGCGGAACTCGCCGTCACGCGCGGTGACCCGCATGAACCGGGTCATGCTCCACGCCTGATTCCACGGAGTGCCCGGAGCCGCGAACTGGCAGTAGACACCGCCCGTCAGCTGGAGGTTGGGAACGGCGGCCTGCGCCGGCGCGACACCCACCAGCGTCCCACCTGCGACTCCTGCGGCGACCAGCAGCCCTGTGACAGCTCGTTTCAGCGATTTCATCGATCCTCCTCGTTCGTAGGCGACACCATGCGTGTTCCCGACGTCACCGTCCGCGTACGTGTTCGACGCGTGACCGGCGACCTGTGTGGCTTGTCGGTCGAGATCCCCACCGACACCGGGACTATCGACCAAGCCTGAGCGAAGTGTTACCGCGGGCACAGCCTCCGCTCAGGTTTCGTGGGCAATTCGTTATGGGACCGACACCGTCGGCGGAAACATGGACCGACTCCGTCGGCGGGGACATGGGACCGACTCCGTCGGGGAAGCGAGTACCCGGGCGCCGGAGAGGCCCTGGCGAAGGTTGGTAAGGTTTACCTTCGTGCGCCGCTCCCTCCGAGTTCTCGGCATCCCGCTCCTGCTGGCGGCCCTCGCTGCGCTGGTGGTTGCCTCGGTGCTCTTCGGGACGCGGCCGGTACCGCTCGACGAGATCTGGCCGAGCTTCACCGCCGGTGCCCACGAGATCTGGACCGCTCTCCTCGACTTCCGCATGCCCCAGGTCCCCAAGGCCACCGACGTCGACGGCATCGTCTGGGACCTGCGCGTGCCCCGTACCCTCCTCGGACTGTCCGCCGGGCTCGCCATCGGTGCGGCCGGCGCCATCACCCAGGGACACACCCGCAACCCGATCGCCGATCCCGGCATGCTCGGGGTCAACGCGGGTGCGGCGTGCGCCGTGGTCGGCGGCATCTACCTGCTGGGGATCAGCAGCCCGATCGCGTTCATGTTCTTCGGTCTACTCGGCGCGGTCATCGCCGCGACGGTGGTCTTCGGACTGTCCGCGCTCAGCGGTTCGAGCCCTCTCACCCTGATCCTCGCGGGCACGGGGCTCACGGCGACGCTCACCGCCGTCACGTCCTCGATCGTGCTCGTCGACACCGCCTCGCTGGACCAGTGGCGGTTCTGGAGCGTCGGCTCGACCGCCGGACGTGGCATCGACGTCTTCTGGGCCAGCCTCCCGTTCATCGGCATCGGTCTGGTGCTCGCCCTGGCGAGCGGCTTCTTCCTCAACGTCCTGAGCCTCGGTGACGACATGACCAAGGCACTCGGTTCCCGGGTCGTGCTGATCCGGTCACTCGGGGTGCTGACCATCACCCTGCTCATCGGAGCGGCGACCGCCGCCTGCGGACCCATCGTCTTCCTCGGACTGGTCGTGCCGCACGTCGCCCGGGCGATCGTCGGGACCGACTATCGGTGGATCATCCCGTACTCGGCCATCCTGGGCGCGATACTGCTCGTCGGCTGCGACATCCTCGGCCGCCTGGTCGCCCGGCCGGGCGAGGTGCAGGTCGGAGTGATGATGGCCCTGGTGGGCGCACCGTTCCTGATCTTCATGGTCCGACGGCAGAGATTGGGGACCGTGTGAGCACGCCGACCTCCGGCAAGACCGAGCCCACCCAACCGGGATCCCCACTGCAGAGATCCGGATCGCGCATCGCGCCGCACCCCGGTGGCTACCGGATCGCGATCGAGCCGGTGTCGATGGTGGTGCGCCCGCGGATGCTCGGCGTCGCCCTGGTGTCCACGGCGGTCGCACTCCTCCTGTTCCTGACGAGCGTCGGTGTCAGCGACTTCCCGCTCACCCCGATCGACGTCGCGCGCATCCTGCTCGGCGGCGGTACCCGGGTCGAGAACGTCGTCGTCTTCGACGTGGCACTTCCCCGGGCACTCGTCGCGCTGCTGGTCGGTTTCGGTCTCGGCATGGCGGGGTCGCTCACCCAGCTCATCGCCCAGAACCCGCTCGCCACCCCCGACATGCTCGGCATCACCGCCGGCGCCGGCGCCGCGGCCGTCGCCGCGATCGCCTTCTCGACGACCAGTTGGGGGTCGGTGTTCGGTGAACTCGGCGTCCCGGCATCGGCGATGGTCGGAGGTCTGCTCACCGCTGCCCTCATGTACTTCCTGGCCTGGCCGGGCCGCAAGGCGAACACCGGGATCAACCCGTTCCGGCTCGTCCTGATCGGCGTCGGGTTGACGTGGATGTTGCAGGCGCTCACGAACTTTCTGCTGACCCGCGCCGACATCCAGGACGTCGCCCGCGCCCAGGTGTGGATCGTCGGCTCGGTGGCCAACGTCGGTTGGTCCAACGTGTGGCCGGTCGCGGCCGGGGTCGTCGTGAGCATGCTCGTGGTCGTCGGTCTGGCGCGGCAGATCGGCATGCTCAGTCTCGGCCCCGACCTCGCGCGCGGACTCGGCGTGCGGACCGGGGTGGTGTCGACGACGCTGCTGCTGACCGCGGTCCTCGTCGCCGCCCTGAGCGTGTCCGCGGCCGGTCCGATCGCTTTCGTCGCCCTCCTGGCCCCGCAGATCGCACTTCGCCTGGCCGGCACCGCGGTCCCCACGCCGCTGCTGTCGGGACTCATCGGCTCGTCGCTGGTGCTCGGCGGAGATCTGCTCTGTCGCGCAGTGCTTCCCGGCGGCCTGCCGGTCGGCATCGTCACCGCCGCGATCGGCGGCCCGTTCCTGATCTATCTGATGATCGCCATGTCCCGGAAGGCGAGCGTATGACCGCACGAACTCTCGAAACCTCGACCGACACCGCGCGTCTGCGCGGAGTCGGGTTGACGGTGGGCTACGACGAACGGATCGTCATCGACGGCCTCGACGTCGACATCCCGGACGGGCAGGTCACGACGATCATCGGCTCGAACGGGTGCGGCAAGTCGACGCTGCTGCGCTGCCTGGCCCGCCTCCTGCCACCCAAGGCCGGTTCGGTGTATCTCGACGGCGAGGACATCTCCTCGATCCGGCCCAAGCAGGTCGCCCGCACATTGGCGATCCTGCCGCAGAATCCCATCGCGCCGGAGGGACTCACCGTCGCCGACCTCGTGGCACGGGGCCGTCACCCGCACCAGCGTTGGTTCCAGCAGGCCAGTGCCGCCGACGAGGCCGCGGTGGCCCAGGCGATGGAGATGACCGACACGCTCGATCTCGCCGACCGAACACTCGACGCACTCTCGGGTGGACAGCGTCAGCGCGTGTGGATCGCCCTGACACTCGCCCAGGACACCGACCTCATCCTGCTCGACGAGCCGACGACCTATCTCGACCTGGCCCACTCCATCGACGTGCTCGATCTCGTCCGGCGGCTACGCGAGGATCACGGCAAGACCATCGTCATGGTCCTGCACGATCTCAATCTCGCCGCGCGCTACAGCGATTCACTGTTCGTCATGCGCAAGGGCGCGATCGTGACCACCGGCTCACCGTCCGACGTCATCGACGCCGATATCCTCGACGAGGCCTTCGGCCTCCGCGCCCACGTCATGACCGACCCGATCTCCGGCGGCCCGCTGATCGTTCCCCTCGACTCACGGACCTCCGCCACGTCCTGATGACCACTGCTCCCTGAGGTGCGAGGAGCGATAGCGACGAGCCACGAAGGGCCTGGTGAGTAACGTTCCGGAGCCCTTCGAGGCTCGCTTCGCTCGCACCTCAGGGAGCAAAGGACGGTTCACGCGCTCGCACCTCAGGGAGCAGGGTCCTCTCGCCGAGCCGAAGTCGCGAGCATGCGCTCGCGGAGCGAATCGTAGACCGGCGGCGATCCGGACATGTGGGCGACGAGAACGGCCGCGGCGGTCGCGGCCAGCATGGGCAGGGCGACGGTGGTCGTCGCGGTCATCTCCATGACCACGACCATTCCGGTGAGCGGCGCCCGCACGACCGCGCCGAACAGGGCGGCCATCCCGGCCAGGATCAGCGCACCGCGCAATCCCGCGTCGCCCGCATCGGAGAGTGGCACGACGACGTCGGCGAACTCGGCGAAGGTTGCGCCCCACAGGGCACCGAGCGCCAGCAGCGGGGCGAACAGTCCGCCCGGCGTGCCCGCGGCGTAGGATAACGGGCCCGCGACGAAGCGCACCAGGAACAGCACGATGAGCGCGGGCAGCACGACTCCACCGTCGAACACGGCCTGGGTGAGATCGTCGCCACCGCCCGCGGTCCGGGCGTCGGCGGCGAGGAGCGCCCCGATCACGGCACCGATCACGGCAGCCCGGGCCATCGGTGGCACGCGGGTGAACCCTCCCACCCAGCCGAGGGTCCCGAGAACCACTCGGCTGTAGGCGATCCCGATCAGCCCCGACAGCAGTCCGAACACGACGAACACGGGCAGCAGGGTCACCGACGGGACGGTGATGGACGGAACGACGAACTCGGGAGGGTCGCCGAGTATCAGCCGACCGGCCGCCACCGCCGCCACGACGGCGAACACGGTGGGCACCACCAGGCGCAGGCGGAACGAGCGACCGACCTCCTCGAGCGCGAACAGGGCACCGCCGATGGGGGCGGTGAATGCCACCGCCAGGCCCGCGCCGCTCATCGATGTCTGCATGACCCGGACATCGGCGTCGTCGAGGCCACCGCGCCGGGCGGTTTCGGCGCCCACGACAGCACCCATGTGCACGGTGGGCCCCTCGCGACCGAGGACGAGGCCCGAGCCGATCGCGGCGAGCGCGCCGGCGAACTTCGCCGGGATGAGCCGGAGCGGCGCCGCGGTCGCCTCACCGCGTTCGACTGCTTCGACGTGCTGAATGCCGCTGCCCGCGGCCGTCGGTACGAGTCGGACGGCCAGCGCGCCGGCGGTGGCGCCTGCCGCGGTGACCGCGATCGGTACGAACCATCCGGGCACACCGAGACCCGCCGACCATTCGAGCATGTCGTGGCGCCACCGTTCGAGATGTTCCAGACACCAGCGGAACGCGCCGCCGATCAACCCGGTGGCGAGGCCGGCGACGACGGCCAGCACACACAGCCGCACCATGCCCCGGTCCGCGGTCTGTGGCGACATCACACGTGGACGCTACCGCGCGTGCCGCGCTCCGGGTGCCCGGCGCATCACACCGGCTGGATCAATCGCCCCTGCATCACCAGCGAGGCATTCTGCTTGAGGCGGCGCATGCGGATGCTGACCGAGTACCCGGTGACCCCGTCGACCGCGGCGAGTCTCGTGCGCAGGTAGTCGTAGAACGCGGCGGTGTCCCGGCAGATGACCGCGACGATCAGGTTCTGCTCGCCGCTGATGGCGGCCGCGAACGCGACCTCGTCGTGCGCCACCAGCTCGGCTCCCGCACGGTCGAGTGCCGAGGGCAGCACGGTCAACCACAGCGTGGCACTCAGGCCGAAACCGAGTCGCTCGGGCAGGATCTCGACGTCGTAGTGCAAGGCGCCGCCGCGTTCGAGAGTGCGGAGTCTCCGGCGGACCCGTCCGACCGTCCAGCCGCAGATACGCGCCAGCTCCCGATGCGGCAACCGTCCGTCCTGGGTGAGCGCGTCGATGAGTACGGCGTCGTCGGGACCCAACCGCGCACTGCCCGTCCGATCGTCGCCCGACGGCTCGTCTCCGGGGGCGGGGTCGTCATCGACCGGCACCGGGTCGGCTGCGTCAGGGCCGCCGGCGAGCAGGGCTCGGGACTCGTGCGACAGATGCCCCCCGAAACCCGTCCACCGCGACGCGGGCTGCCCGAGGTCGAAGGCGTGCAACACGAGATCGAT
Source organism: Gordonia sp. 'Campus' (assembly GCF_022206305.1). Lineage (GTDB taxonomy): Bacteria > Actinomycetota > Actinomycetes > Mycobacteriales > Mycobacteriaceae > Gordonia. The sequence continues at coordinate 112,429 of NZ_JAKOIW010000001.1, forward strand.
GCGGACGTCGATGATCGACGCGCGAGTCGGGAACACCTGGGCGACAGCCTCTTCCCCCACCACCCCGAGGGGCGCGCGGAGGACGCACACGATCTCGGCGCCACCGGAGACGACATAGGCGAAGGCGACGTCGCGACGGCGTGCCAGTGACGTGGCCAGAGACTCCATCCGGTCCGGCCGGCACCGCACGCGCGCAACCCATTCCGACTGCCCGCGCACCGACGGCTTGATGATGCCGACCACCTTCATCACCCCGGCTCTCCGCAGCGCCTGATACCGACGCGCGGCAGTCTGCTCCGACACCCCCGCGACCTCGCCGAGTTGGCGGAACGACGCACGCGGGGACACCTGGAGTGCGCGCAGGATCGTGCCGTCGATCTCGTCCATGGTGGCAGAAGTGTAACGCTGTTTCGGGTCAGGGCGGAGGTTCTGTGCGGTCCAGGCGGATCAAGAGGGGATTTCGCGGACCGCCACCGGAGAATGGAAGATCTGCGCCGTTCGGCGACACACCTTCCGTACCCCCGAAAGCGAGAGCGAGTGACCGCGTTCAGTCCTGCTGGGTCCATCCCTGCTGGGTCCATCCCGTTTGGGTCCACACCCACTGCCTCCACCGTGCCAGGGCCCGCCCATCTCACCCCGGTCCCTGAACGCCGCACGGCCACCCTCGTGATGGCCTGCCTCGGGGTCTTCGTCGCCTACCTGCCGATCACGAGCGTCGCCGTGGGGCTGCCCGCCATCGGCACGGCGTTCGGCGCGACCACCGCCCAGTTGTCCTGGGTGCAAGACGCATTCGTCCTGCCGATGGCGGCGTTCATCCTCACCGCGGGGGTCTTCGGTGACGTCCACGGCCGGCGCAAGGTCTACCTCGTCGGTCTCTGCCTGACCGCGCTGGGTGCCCTGGTCGCGCTGACCGCGCAGTCGATCGCGATGGTCTGGCTCGGGCAGGCGCTGGCCGGTACGGGGGCCGCGGCACTGTTGCCGACGACGCTCGCCCTCATCAGTCACGCCGTCCCCGACTTCCGCGAACGCGGCAAGTTCATCGGCCTCTGGGCGTCGTCGCTGATGTTGTCGCTGACGGTGGGACCCTTGGTCGCCGGACCGGTCGCCGAGGCCATCGGGTGGCGCTGGATCTATGTGCTGCCCATCCCGGTTGCGGTGATCGCGCTCGTCATCGCCTTCATCACCCTGCCCGAATCCCGGGCACCACAGGCACGCCGCCTGGACTGGCCCGGACAGATTTCCGCCGCGATCGCGGTGACCGCCCTGGTGTTCGGCGTCATCGAGGCCGGGGTCTACGGATTCGTCGACGCTCGCGTCATCGTCGCATCGCTGGTCGCCGTGATCGCCGGCGTCACGTTCGTCGTGGTCGAAAGGCGTTCGGACAGCCCCATGCTCGACCTCCGCCTGTTCGGCAGCCGCGCCTTCACCGCCACCACATTGGTAGCGATGATCACCTTCCTCGCCCTCATCGGCTTCATCTTCGTGCTGAGCATGTACCTGGGCATGGTCCAGCAACTCGGCACCGTCGAAGCCGGATGGCGGCTGGCCCTGATGAACGCCGCGTCGATGCTGGTCGGCGCGCTCGCGGGCAAGATGATGCACCGCATTCCGGCGCGCCTGCTGATCGGCGGCGGCCTGATCATGGTGTCGCTCGCCCTCTTCGCGCTGCTCACCGTCGACGCCGACACCTCGTTCGTCGCGCTGTGCTGGCGCCTCGTGGTCCTCGGCCTGGGCATGGGCCTCGTGATGGCACCGATGACGGCGACCGCCGTGTCCGCGGTGCCCTACCACCTCGCGGGCATGGCCGCCGCAGGCAACAACGCCTTCCGCCAGGTCGGCGGCGCACTGGGCCCGGCCCTGCTCGGCGCACTGCTCACCGCAGGTGCGGTGAACTCCCTGCCGGACGCCCTCGCCGATGCCGGTGTGGGCGAGGCGGTACGCGACCGCGTGGTCGGTGCGGTCGACGGAGAGGGACTCGGTGCGGTGTCCGGCCTCGACCTGGGTGCGGACACACCCGCCGTGATGCACGCCGTCGGCACCGCGTTCCTCGACGGGATGCACCTGTGCCTGGTGTTCTCCGGGGTCCTCACCGCCGGCGCCGCGGTCCTCGCGCTGGTGATGCTGCGCCCCGCCCGATCCGTCGAAGAGTCGCAGACGGTGTGATTCCGCGGCTCAGCGCCGTCGGGTGAGCAGCAGCCGCGCGCCGGCGTCGAGCAGGAACCCGAGGATGCCGATGACCACGATCACAGCGGCCACCTGGTCGTAGGCGAGCTGGTCGCGTGCGTTGAGGATCTGGTAGCCGAGACCTGAACGCACACCCAGCATCTCGGCGGGTACGAGTACCACCCAGGCGATACCCAGGGCCACCCGGATCCCGGTCTGGACGTTGCCGCGGATCGCCGGCACCACCACCGTCGTCAGGACCTCGATGCGGGTGGCGTGGAACGATCTCGCGACTTCGAGGTAGCCGCTGTCGATCGCCTTCACTCCGGCCGCGGTGTTGATGACGATCGGCCAGATCGCCGCGATCGCGATCAGGAAGATGACCGGCTCGTTGCCGATCCCGAAGACCATCACCGCGATCGGGGCCCAGGACAGCGGCGAGATCATCCGCAGGAAGGCGACGATGGGGTTGGCCGCCCGGTCGGCGGTGATGCTCAGCCCGATCAGCAGCCCCAGCGGGAGACCGAGCACGACCGCGATCAGGAGCCCGATCACCAGGCGCCACAGGCTCAGGCCGATGTCGGGCAACAACACACCCCGATCGAGCAGTTGCACCATCGCCGGGAACACCTGCTGCGGCGCGAACTGTCGCGCAAGCGAATCCGCGGAGGGGATGACGGTGGTGCTGAGCCACCAGAGCGCGATGAGCGTGGCGATCGCGATCGCCGGGGGCACGAGCGTCGACCCCGGTCGTCGACGGGGCGTGAGCGACTCGTCCTTGGTCAGCAGCGTCATGAGGTCACCTGCTCAGTTCTCGTGAGGTCGGCGGGCAGGCCGAGAGCCACGGCACCACCGCGGGATTCGATGGCGGTGCGGATGAAACGGTCGTCGACGAGATCGGCGTGCACGGTCGCCGGGTCGATCCGATCGAGGAATCGACGGTCGCCGTCGACGATCGTGTTGTCCATCTCGGCGACCAGCCGCTCGGTGAAGCTCGCGAACGGGAACGGCTCGAAACCGAGCCGCTGCGGTTGCCAGTCGGGGTGGGCGACGACGAAGTCGGCCGGATCGTACGTCAGAGCTTTGGCGATGGCCGGTGTCGGTTGCGGCAGATAGCCTCCGGACAACTCGGCCGCGGCCCGTCGACGATCGAGGTCGAGGTGGTGTTGCGCTGCCACCACGGAGTCGGCGAGTGACTGGACCGCCGCGGGGCGTTCGTCGATGGCGGACTGGTGGACGAGCAGCGCACAGCACGCGTGCTGACGCCAGACGTCTCCCAGGAACGTGTGTATCCGACCGATCCCGCGCACCTGCGCCATGGCGTTGAACGGATCGGCGACGACGTAACCGCCGATCGACCCGTTGGCGAGGGCCGGAACCATGTCCGACGGGCTCATGACGACGAGTTCGACGGTCCGGTCACCGCGAGAGGCGCCGGACCGGATAACCGGACGCAGACCGTGCTGCCGCAGCAGCCTCTGCAGGATGATGTTGTGGATCGACCACCAGGCCGGGATCGCTATCTGGGAGCCTGCCAGCTGCCCGAGCTCGACGATGTCGGGGGCCACGGTCAGCGCCGATCCGTTGGTGTGGTTCCAGCCCAGTACCTGCACCGGACTGTTCATCGAATACCGCAACGCGACAGCCATCGGCATCAGCAGATGAACGACATCGACCTTGCGCGTCACGAAGGCCTCGGCCAGCGAGGACCAGCTGCGGAACAGCACCGGTTTGGTCGCACTGACGGCCGCCGGATCGTAGAGTCTCGCCGAGTGGGCGATGAGCAACGGTGATGCGTCGGTGATCGGCAGGTAGCCGAGGCGCAGCGCGTCGGTGGCGCCCGGCGGGTCGGCCGTCGCGGCGCGGCCCAGCCCGACGACGCCGCCGATCCCGCCCGCGACCGTGAGACCGCCGAGCCCGGTCAGGAGTGCACGACGCGAGATGGAGGGGTTCACACCTTCTGCCCCACCTGCCGGCCGAAGTTCGCGAGGATGTCGGAGCGGCGCACCGGGTCCGACCGATCGACGACGGAGCCGGTGGAGTCGGGAGTGAGCGACCATTGCGCACCGATCCGGCCGGTCTCGGACAGCAGGACGACGCGGTCGGCGAGCCTGATCGCCTCGTCGACGTCGTGGGTCACGAGGACGACGGTGATGGCCAACTCGGCGGTGAGCTCGGCCAACCAGGTCTGCAGTTCGCCGCGGACCGCGGGGTCGAGCGCGCTGAACGGCTCGTCGAGCAGTAGCAGCCGGGGTCGGATCGCGGCGGCCCGGATGATCGCCACCCGTTGCGCCTGACCGCCGGACAGCTCATCGGGATAGCGGTCGGCGAGACCGGCGAGCCCGAACCGGTCGAGCAGACCCTGCGCATAGGCACGGTCGAAGGCGGCGCGGTGCGCGGCGAAGCGTCGACCGAACCCGATGTTCTCACCGACGGTCAGCCACGGCATCAGCAACGGTCGCTGGAACACGACGCCGGTGTGCGGTCGTCCGGCGTCGGTGTCGTCGGACCAGTCGAGGGTTCCGGCGGTGAGGGTCTCGAGCCCGGCCAGGACCCGCAGCAACGTCGTCTTCCCACTTCCGCTCCGTCCGAGAATCGCCACGAACTCGGCCTCGTCGACCGTGAAGTCGATGTCGGAGAGGACGGTGTGACCGCGGAACGACTTGCGGCCGCCCGTTATTCGAACTGCGCGAGTTCCCACCGCAGCTGTCCTTCCGAAGGTGATTGGATGGGGATGAAGGCGGTCTCCCGAAAACGGCGATTGGTGTCGCTCCCGGTGGCGTAGCCGGCACCGCCGCGAACTGTGGCCTCGAGCCGGGAGGACGCCGCCGCGGTCTGGGCCGCATCGAGTCGCAGGCGGATCAGCTCGGCGGGTGACGGTGCCGACGGATCGACCGCATAGTCCCCCAGGCGCTGCCGGATGTCGACGAAATCGGCTGTCCGGTGGTCGAACTCGGCGCGGAAGACCTCGTTGACACCGGTCAACGAGCCGGCGGCCCCGTCCAGCGCCGAACCGATGGCGCCGCTGCAGAACGAGCACTGGAGCAGCAGGAACACCGGGCGGATGCGACGCACGAACGACGTGAGGTCGTCGGAGATCACATTCTCCTCACCGACCACCACATCGTGGAGCGCGAGGGAGGTCGACGCCGTCGACCCGAGTCCGATCAGCTCCGGTGCGGTTCGGATCTCGACACCGGGAGCGTTCGCGTCGACGACGACCACGAGTGTGGTGTCCCCGGTGCGCACCGGCAGGACGATGAGCGATTCGTCGTAGACGTTGGAAGCCCACCGGATCGGGCCGTTGATCACCAGTCCGTCCGGACCGACGTGGCCCGTGATGGGTACCTCGCCCAGTCCGGCGACCTGTTTGAGGCCGGCCGCCATGGCGGTGACCCCGATCCGGTCGCCGGACACGAGCGACCGAAGATGCTGTTGCCGAAGCCGTTCCGGCGCGCGGGCCACGTACTCGATCACCATCCGCTGAGCCCAGAGTGAGAAGCCGACCGACAGGCTCGCCGCCGACACACGCTCGATGACCTCGACCATGGAGGCCACCGACGCGGAGTGATCATCGTGCGCCCCGACTCCCCTGTCGAGTAGGCCGGCACGACCGGCCGCGGCGATGTCCACCCGGGTGTCGGTCCGGCCCGCATCGAGATCGCGCGCCCGGTCGGCCACTGACGACACGACGTCGCCGACGGTGTCCACGCCGGTCACCTCGGATTTGCCGGCGGTGAGGGTCGGTCCCATGTGTCAGCCCTGGAGTCGGTGCAGACGGTCGACCGGGGTCGATACGACGTCGCGAGCATGGCGGACAGCTGCCTCGTCCGGGGCGTCGTAGAAGCACAGGCACTTGTCGGTGTCCTCGCGGACATAGGTCCGCAGGAAGCTGACCTCGGGGACGTCGGCGTACTTCGGCGAATTGGCCTTCTTCCGCGCGAGGTAGGTGTCCATGTCGATCGCCTCCGGGATGTCCCATTCGACGAGGTAGCCGGCGGTCGGGCGTGCCTTCTTGAGTTCGGCGAGATCGGCGCCGACGAGTCGGACCTCGTCGGGCCCGGCGGCGACGAGACCACTGAACTCGTCGACGTCGCTGATCGAGGCGGCCCGGCATCCGTCGAACTCCGCGATGACGAACAGGCGGCCGGCGCCCTCGGTGACCTGGGTCTCGATGAGTTCGCCACCGGCGGTGCGCAGGTGGGCGTCGAGACCCTTGATCAATTGTTCGACGCTGCCCGCATCACCGTCGGCAGGTTCGAGTTCGTAGAGGAAGAGCGCCATGATCGGCCTTTCGTCGGTGAGGGGGTTGCCCGATGTGGAGTCGCGACGCCGCTCGCCGGAAGAACCGGTTGCGCAACGAGACACGACGAAGATCGCAGCATCGACGCTGCGAGAGTTCGGGTTTCAGAATCCGTGCGAGATGAGAATCAACAGGCGGCACCGGCGACACGAAGCAGATCGACGTGTACGCGGCGGGTGAGGAACCTGTGGATCACGTCCTCGACCCTGGCATAGACAGACTGGTCTGTCTATAGCCGCCAGTGGTTTACCCTCGTATCTGTGACCCACGTCAATGAGACCGTCGCAACCGAGCCCAGCGCGGCCGACACCGCGTCCCCGGCGCAGCGGTTGCTCGCTGCGGCGACCGAACTCTTTGCCGCACAGGGAATCAGGTCTGTCGGGATCGACCTGATACTGCGGTCCTCGGGAGTCGCGAAGGCCAGCCTCTATAGCGCTTACGGCTCCAAGGACGGGCTGGTCATCGCCTACCTCGACCATTTGGATCAGGCTGATCGCAATCGATGGTCGGACGGCACCAAGACCCTCGGCGGTCCCCGCGAGCGCATTCTCGCCTTCTTCGACCTCGCCATCGCCGGCGCGCCGGCGCGCAACTTCCGCGGCTGCCAGTACGCCAATGCCGCCACCGAGTTCCCGGACACGCAACTGCCGCCGGTCACCGCTCATCGCGACTGGGTGCTGACCACCCTCACCGACAACCTCCGACAACTCGGCGCCGCCGACCCGGACTCCGAGGCGCGACAGATCCAGATCGTCTACGACGGCGCACTCGCGGGTTCGAAGATGGAACGGTCCACCGCTCCGATCGCCACGGCACGACGACTGGCCGAGGTCCTGCTCGATGTGTCACCCGGCGCGGCGTCCCCCGACCATCGACGCGACATAGCGCGCGGGGACGTCGAACCACACCTCCCGGGCCGGTAACCGGCCCAGCACCGCCGGCGACAGGTCGGTCGCGTAGGTCAGACTCAGTGTCCCGGAGAAATCGGGGTGCACGCGATCGAGCGACGGGATCTCCACGACCAGCCCGTCGACTCCCAGTACTGCGCGGGCCATCGTTCCCGCCGGGGCCGTCCACTCATGGTCGATCGCCCGTCCGGCCCTGCCGGGCACACTCGACACGGTTCCCAGGATGCGCGTCGGCGTCAGGGCGAGCGCACCGGTGAACGGCCGGACACTCTCCCGCGCCGACCGTCCGGGCACCCGGCCGCTGAAACGCAGTGCCACCGGGACGAATTCGGCGATGTGGTGCGCATGTTCGGCAACCACCGCATCGCGCAATTCATCGGGAAGTCTGCCGATGCCGAGCATCCGGCGGAGGGAGGCCACGCAGTCACCCTAGGCCGTTGCGGGCGAATTCTCCGGGCCTTCGTGGGATGGCCGATCGACATCCCCGGCCAGGCATCTATTCGACGATCGGGGGCGGATCGCCGCCGAGCCGCTCGGTGACCACGCCCGCAGCGGCCCTCACCAGTTCGCCGAGCTCGATCACCGCGTGACCAGACAGTGCTCTGCGGGCGTCGACGACCGCGAGGATCACCGCGGGTGTTCCACCGGGGCCGAAGGCGACCGCGTTCACCGAGATCGGTTGATACTCGCCTTCCGGATCGATCTCTCCGACAACGACATCGGAGGGAAGCTGGCGCTGCGCCTCCCGCAGGGCGGTGACCGCGCGTCGGCCGGCCACCCCCGCACCGCGCAACCCCGCGACCGTCGCCGACAACGACTGCTCGCTCTGGTCGGCGCATTCCACGGCGTACCCACGCGTTCGGATCACCTCGAGCATCGGGCGATACACCTCGCGGAGAACGCCGTGATCGACTCTGACATGGTCCGCGCCGAGGAGCAGCCACTCGTCGAGCCGATCGGGCGGGTACCAGGCGGCCAGGCCGGCGCCCAGCGGTGGCGCGATCTCCAGGGTGTCCCCCAGACGCAGACCGAGCGTGCCGCGGCGACCGCTCACGGGTTGCACGATCTCACCGATGGCCAGGTCTGCCCCCGAGGGTACGAAAGCTATTGCGGCCATGCCGGTTTCGTCAGCCAGATCGCGCATCAGCGGGCGGGCGATCTCGACCGGCGCCATCGCCCGGGACGCAGCCTCACCGATGGGCACCACCGTCGGCCCCAGCCGGAAGCCCTTGGTCACGGGATCCCGTAGCAACCAACCCGCTTCGGTCAGCGCGATGACCATCGGATAGCACGTGGGCTTCGAGACTCCCAGGTGGCGCGCGATGTCAGCCAGGCTACGGGCGGTCGTCGGCTGATCGGTCAACAGCTGCATGAGCATCACGATGCGTTCGGTCTGCGGGGAGGATCTCGCCATCTCGCCATCCTGCCAGCAACCGGGGCGTTCGCATAGTGCGACTCTGGCGTCGCACTGTGATCGTCGTTACCCTCATCCCCACACCCGGACAGCTCTCGAAAGGTCCCCACAATGGCAACTGTCAACGGCGGTCAGCTCCTTGCCCGCGCACTCGCCCAGGCCGGCACGACGGAGGTCTTCACCCTTCACGGCGGACACCTCGACGCCTTCCTGATCGCTTGCGCGGGAGAGGGAATCCGGCTCACCGACACCCGTCACGAGGCGAGCGCCGGCCACGCCGCCGACGCCTACGCACGTGTCACGGGCGGCTTCGGCGTCTGCGTGGTCACCTCGGGACCCGGGTTCACCAACGTCTACACCGCGCTGGCCAATGCCTACCTGGACCGCTCGCCGACACTGTTCGTCGTCGGGGCGCCTCCGCTGCGCGAGACCGAGACCAATCCGCTGCAGGGCGGTTTCGACCAGATCGCCGCCGCCGACCCGGTCACCAAGTGGGCCTACCGGATCACCGACGCCGCCCGCGTCCCCGAGATCGTCGCGCTTGCGATCCGCAAGGCCACCAGCGGCGTGCCGGGCCCGGTGCTGCTCGAACTCCCCATCGACGTCATGTTCGGCGAGGCCGACGACGATCAGGTGCGCTTCCCCACCAATTACCGGGTCTCGACGCGGTCCGGGGCGGATCCCGACGCCGTGACCCTGGCGCTCGACCTGCTGCAGACCGCATCGAACCCCGCGATCGTGATCGGCGGCGGGATCACCTTCTCCCGTGCCGAGGAAGCACTTGTGGCTTTCGCCGAGACCGTCGGCGTGCCCGTCTTCTATCCGGGCAAGGCCGACGGTGCGATCCCGGCCGACCACCCGCTCGCCGGCGGTGGACTCCTGTCGATGGGCACCATCCCGGCCCTCGGGGCGCCCACACCCGACGTCGTCGTCATGGCGGGCACGCGAGCCGGGATGTTCACCGGCGGGCGGGCCAGCATGTTCCCGGGCGCCAAGATCATCCAGATCGACATCGACCCCGCCGAGATCGGCCGGATCTACGACGTCGAGGTCCCGATCGTCGCCGACTGCCGCGCCGCTCTGGAACAACTCACCGCTGCGGCCGCCGGACGGACCTGGCCGGACTGGACCGAGTGGGCGAGCACCGTGAAAGCCGCCAGAGGCGCGCATGCCGCCGGATTCCCCGACGCGACCACCGACACCGGCAAGATGCACCCCTACTTCGCGGCCAAGGCCATCGTCGAGGCCTGCCCGCCGGACACCATCTTCGTGCTCGACGGCGCCGAGGCCCCGTCCTGGGCCGAGTTCTTCGTCGCCGTCGGCCGTCCGGGAAGCGTCCTGCGGCTGGGCTATCTCGGATGCCTGGGCGTCGGACCGGGATTCGCGATCGGAGCGGCCCGGGCCCGGCCCGGCGCACCCGTCGTGCTGATCACCGGGGACGGCGCAGCCGGTTTCCACCCGCAGGAATTCGACACCATGGCCCGTCATCACCTGCCGGTGACCACCGTCGTCTTCAACAACGCCGTCTGGGGCATGTCGATCCACGGGCAGGAGGCCGTCTTCGGGCCCGAGGGCGTGGTCGTGTCCGAGCTGGCCGACAGCGACTACGAGAAGATCGCGGAGGCCTTCGGCGGAATCGGAATGCGCGTCAAGCATCTCGACGATCTCGCGCCCGCCGTCGAAAAGGCTCTCGGCGCCGATGTCCCCGCGTGCATCAACGCCGAGATCGAGCCGGGCGTCGTCCACCCGATCACGACCATGATGCTCGGCGACGTCACGAGCACCGACGAGATCGTCGTCCCCTACTACGAGAACCTGCCCCGGTGACCACCGATCACACCCGGCGAGAGGGAGAGACCATGACGGACAAGCGTGTCGACGGCAAGATCGCAGTCGTCATCGGCGGCGGCTCGGGCATCGGCGAAGCCGCGGCCCGGACCCTGGCCGCCCACGGTGCAGCGGTGACCGTGGCCGACGTCAAACTCGAAGCGGCCGAGGCTGTTGCCGCAGACCTCGGTGGCAGCGCACAGGCGCGGTGGGTCGACGTGGCCGACGAGGAGTCGGTGGCCGCACTCTTCACCGGGGTGACGGACGACCTCGGCGGCGTGGACATCGCGGTGAACTGCGCCGGGTTGAACATCCCGGGGTTCATCGTCGACCTCGACGCGCAGCAGTGGCAGACGACCATCGAGTTGTGTCTCACCGGTTCGTTCCTGGTGACCAAGCACGCGGGACGAACGTTGAACGACGGCGGATCGCTGATCGGCATCGCCTCTCTCAACGCCCGCCAGCCTGCGGCCGGCTTCGCGGGTTACTGCGCGGCCAAGGCGGGCATGGTGATGCTCGCCGAGGTCGCCGCACTCGAGCTGGCCCCGCGCGGCATCCGGGTCAACTCCATCTCCCCGGGACTCGTGGACACCCCGCTGGTGCACACCCTCACCTCGATCCCGATCATCCAGGAGGACTTCACCGAGAACACCCCGCTCGGGCGCAACGGCCGACCGGACGAGATCGCCGAGGCGGTCCTCTATCTCGCCTCCGACGACTCGCGGTGGGTCACCGGGGAGACGATCAACATCAACGGCGGCGCGCACCTGCGCCGGTACCCCGATGTGATGCGCCACCTCGCCGACCTGGCGGCCGTCGAATGACGACGCCGACCGACTACCGTCTGGCCGAGCAGACCCGGCTCCGGGCGCGCGTGGACGGAGCCGCCCCGGCGCTGTCGGGGACCGGAATCCACCTCACCTACGACCAACTCGACGACCGCACCAGCCGCCTCGCGAACGTGTTGCACGACCGCGGTATCCGAGCCGGCGATCGGATCGCGGTGTTGGGGAAGAGCTCTCCGGAGATCATCGAGACGGTACTCGCCGCCGCGAAGATCGGCGCGGTCACCGTGCCACTGGACTGGCGGCTCTCGGTCCGCGAGCTCGGCGAGGTCGTCGACGACGCCCAGGCTCGTCTGATCGTCTGCCACCGCGACTATCTCGACGCCGTGACGGAAATCCGTTCCGGTACGGACACTCTCGACGACCCGATCGCGTTCGGCGATCCACGACAACCGCTCTCGTACGAACGGTTGCTGGCCGCGGCATCCCCGAATGATCCGGGCCACGTCGGCGACGCCGACGACGTGGTCCTCCAGCTCTACACCTCGGGTACCACCGGCCGGCCCAAGGGCGTGCTCACCTCCAACACCAACCTGGGCGCCTGCACGCGGGCCGGCGGGCCGTGGGGATTCGACGACTCGTCGGTCAGCCTCTGCGCCATGCCCCTCTTCCACATCGGTGGGCTGGGCTGGGCGCTGGTGGGGCTGGCCAACGGTGCACACAACGTGGTCATCGCCGACTTCACCCCGGAATCCCTCCTGGACACCCTTGTCCGCGAACGCATCACGAACGTCTTCCTGGTACCGACCGTCATCGGCATGCTCGTGGACGTACCGGGCGCCGCCCGGGCCGATGTCGGGGCACTGCGGTCGATCGCGTACGGATCCGCGCCGATCACCCCCGCACTCCTGCGCCGGACTCTGCGCACCTTCGGCACCCCGCTGTTCCAGGTGTACGGACTCACCGAAACCCACGGCGCGGTCACCCAACTCGACGCCGCGGACCACAGCACAGACCCCGAGCGCGCACATCTGCTCCGCTCCGTCGGCCGCCCGTACCCCTGGGTGGAACTGTCCATCAGAACCGCGTCGGGCACCGAGGCACCGCCCGGCGAGCAGGGCGAGATCTGCATCCGGACACCGCAGGCGACCCGCGGCTACCACCGGCGCGACACCGAGACCGCGGCGACCATCGACGCCGACGGCTGGCTGCACACCGGCGACATCGGCCGAGTCGATGGAGACGGCTACGTGTACGTCACCGACCGGCTCAAGGACATGGTCATCACCGGCGGTGAGAACGTCTATCCCACCGAGGTCGAGGCGGTTCTCGGCGACCACCCGGACGTCGCGCAGGTCGCGGTGGTCGGGCTGCCGCATGACACCTGGGGCGAAGAGGTGACGGCGTTCGTCGTGGCCGCCCCGGGACACGAACCCACCGAGGCCGACCTCCGTGCCTTCGCCCGAACCCGGTTGGCCGGCTACAAGGTCCCGAAGACCGTGCACATCGTGACGGCCCTCCCGCTCGGAGCGACCGGGAAGATCCTCAAACGGTCCCTGCGAGAACAGTTCGCATCCCAGGTCCCCCTCGCGCCGACCCGTCAGTCGAAAGCTGCCGCCACGTCGGCGGCACGCCGCAACTGATCGGGATCCGAACTCGTCGGGATGAGTTGGACCTCATCGGTGCCGATGTCGGCGAAGCGTCGCAGGACCTCGACGAGCTCGGCTTCGGTGCCCGACCATCCGGTGGTGGGCGCGATCGCATCGACGAAGTCCGACGGGATCCAGTTCATGTAGTGGTGCAGGTGACGGGTCACCTGAGCGCGCGGGGCGTCGCCGTCGCCGATCGCGAACCAGAAGGAGGTCGCGAGGCGCGGCGCGGCGCGGCCCGCCTCGGCCCACGCCGAGCGCGCCACGTCGAAGAGTTCGTCCTGCTTGCGGGTGTCCAGATCGAGCGTCACACCCGCGATCCCGTCGGCCCAGTCGACGGCGCTGCGGATCGTCTTCGGCCCGGTGGTGCCGACGTGGAGTTCCGGCCCGCCCTTGCGGTGCGGCGGCGGCCCGACCGGCAGCACCGACTCGGTCAGCTTCTCCCCGGCCCACACGCGCTTCATCGTCGCGGCGCGGTCGGCCAGCTGACGCATCGTCTGCGTCGACGGGTCCGCCCCGACGGCGCGGTAGTCCTCGTGCCGTCCGCCGACTCCCAATGCCACCGTCAGCCGACCTTCGGAGAGCATGTCGCCGGTGGCCAGGGATTTGGCGAGCATCACCGGATCGTGCAGCTGCGGCACGACAACCGTCATCACCAGGGGCACCCGATCCGTCCACGCGGCGGCGGCGCCGAGAAAGGTGAGGCACTCCGGGTTGTCGAAGGCGATGCGTTCACCCCAGCAGAGCGAACTGAACGGCCCGTTGTCGATGGTGGTGGCCCAGGAATGGAGCGTGTCGGCGTCGAGGTCCGGCTCCATCACGGGCATCGTCATCCCGATGCGCACGGGCGTCATTCTGACACGTGCGCCGCACGCCGGGGGGCGCTTTCGCAGATGTCGCGGATCGTGGCGTGGATCGCCAAGATCCGCGACATCTGTTGTGTCAGTTCTGGTTCCGCCCGGGGCTACCGGACGCGGCCCTGCCCACATACGCCGAGCGGACCGGAGAGTTCTTCAGCTCCCGCAACGCCGTTCGCAGACCGCGACGCTTGCCGGTCTCCGGGTCGACACCGAAGTGGTCGCCCAGACCCTCGCGGATGGCGAAACGCAACTCGGATGCCGTCTCGGGCGCGTCATCGGACGTGGCCTTCAGCAACGAATTGGGCAGTGCCAGTTTCGCGATCGTCCGGAACGACTGCGCGTACTGGCCCAGCAGCGAACCCGTCGTGTACGGCAGGTCGTACTTGTCGCACAACTCGCGCACCCGCACCCCGATCTCCTCGTACCGGCTGCTGGGCAGGTCGGGGAAGAGGTGATGCTCGATCTGATGGCTGAGGTTGCCGCTCATGAACCGCATCAGCGGCCCCGCCTTGAAGTTCGCCGATCCCAGCATCTGCCGTAGATACCAGCGCGGCTGATCCTCGTTCTCGAACTCCTCGACCGTGAACTTCTCGGCGCCGTCGGGGAAGTGCCCGCAGAAGATGACCATGTACGCCCAGTAGTTGCGCACGATGTTCGACGTGAAGTTCGCGGTGAGCGTCGTCTTCCAGTTGGGTCCCGCGAGTGCCGGGAAGATCAGGTAGTCCTTGGCGGCCTGCTTGCCGACCTTCGTACCGATGACCTGCAGATCCTTCGCCGCCTGCCGGTAGGTCTTCTCCTTGTTGCGCAGCTTCTCGGTCTCGAGGTGGTGGAGTGCCACGCCGATCTCGAAGAACGTGCCCAGGGTGAAGTTGTAGATCGGGTTGCCGATGTTCCACCACTCCCACGGCTGGTCACGGGTGACGCGCAGGATTCCGTAGCCCACGTCGTCGTCCATCCCCACCACGTTCGTGTATTTGTGGTGGACGAAGTTGTGCGAGTGCTTCCACTGCACGCTCGGACACGTGGTGTCCCATTCCCACGACGACGAGTGGACCTCGGGATCGTTCATCCAATCCCACTGCCCGTGCATCACGTTGTGCCCGAGCTCCATGTTCTCGATGATCTTCGCCAGCGACAGCATGGCGGTACCGGCCGCCCAGGCGACCTTCTTGTTGCTGAACATCAGGGCGAGACGGCCACCGGCAGCGAGGCTGCGCTGGATGGTGATGGCCCGCCGGATGTACTTCGCGTCAGCCTCGCCCCGGGACTCCTCGATGTCGCGGCGGATGGCATCGAGTTCGGCGCCGAGGGTCTCGACGTCGCTCTCGGTGAGATGTGCGTACTGATCGATGTCGGTGATGGCCATGAAGCCTCCTACAGATCGAGGGTGCATTCACCAGACACAGCGCTGATGCATGTCTGGATTCGTTCTCCTTCGCGACGTTCCTCGCCGGTGCGCAGGTCGCGCACATATCCACCGGCGAGCGGCACGACACAGGTCTGACAGATTCCCATCCGGCAACCGAACGCCATCTGGATCCCCAGGTTCTCGCCCGCTTCGAGGAGCGTTGTGGCGCCGTCGATCTCGGCCTCTTTGTCCGAGATGGCGAACTTGACGGTGCCACCTTCGCCGCCGTGGTCGGTGCGGGCGATGGCAAATCGCTCGACGTGCAGGCGCTCACGCAGACCGCCGTCCTCGTAGTGCGACTCCATCGCGTCGAGCAGCGCCACCGGTCCGCACGCCCAGCACTCGCGTTCGCGCCAGTCCGGGGCCCACTCGTCGAGCCGCGAGACATCGAACTTGCCCATCTCGCGCGTCAGCTGGAGGTTGAGATCGTATCCGTCCGCCTCGTCGGCGAGCTTCTCCATCTCGTCGAGGAAGATCACGTCGTCGCGGGTGGGCGCGGAGTGGATGTGCACGATGTCGGGCGTCTGCCCGTGCGAACTCAACTGCCGCAACATCGCCATCACCGGCGTGATCCCGCTGCCGGCGGTGACGAACAGGATCTTGTCGGGGACCGGCTCGGGGAGATGGAAATCGCCCTTGGGCGACTGCAGCCGGATGATCGTGCCCGGACTGACCCCGTCGACCAGGTGCGACGACAGGAATCCGTCGGGGTTGGCCTTCACCGTGATGGCGATGGTCTTGTTCTCGGCGGCGCCGATGGACGTCAGCGAATACGACCGCCAGTGCCATTTGCCCTCGATCTGCAGACCGATCCCCACGTACTGGCCGGGCTTGTAGGAGTCCGGGAAGCCCCAGCCGGTCCGGATGGTGACGGTCGCGGTGTCATCGGTCTCCTTCGAGACGTCGACCACCTTGCCCCGGAGTTCACGTGCGCTCCAGAGCGGATTGATCAGATGCAGATAGTCGTCGGGCAGTAGCGGCGTGGTCGCCCGCGCCACCAGACCCCGGATGATGTTGACCTCCGGCTTGCGGGCTTCGACGCCCGCCGCCGGCCGCTTGCTCCATTTCAATAGGTTCACACGCACTCCTCCCCTGGCTGTGTCGGAATGAAGTTGGTGGTCGGCTGGAGTCGGCGAGTTCGCTGTGGTTACTCGCCGGTATCACCCTTCGGTGCACGACTGTACACAAAGATCGGTGACTGTGGTCACAAGACCGGGAAGTGGCAGTTCACCGACGTTTCGACGCTCCACCCGCCTACCAGGCGAAGGCGCCGCCGACCCAGATTCCGGTGGCGATCAAGGCGAACAACAACTCGATGCCGATCGTCTTGGCCGCGGCCTTCAGCGCCGCCAGAGCGCCGCGCCATGCCCGGTCGGCACTCCGGGTGCGGATCAGCTCCGCGATCAGCGCGCCGACGATGAACCCGACCAGCAGGCCGACGACGGGTACGACGAAGAAACCCACGATCCCGACGAGTCCGCCGACCATGATGGTCCGATTGGGGATCGCATCCGAGCGCAGTGAGCGCCCGGCGACCAGGTATTTGATCACCTCGCCCGCGGCGATCACGAGCATCGCCACGGCGAAGACCGACCACGCCCATCCCCCGACGAGAAGCGCCCACACGAAGAGGGCGCCCACGATCAGCAGTGTTCCCGGCAGGATCGGTACGACGATGCCCACCAGCCCCACCAGCACGACGGCTGCTACCAGCAGCTCACCCCAGAACGGCACCTAGTGTCGGCCTGTCACTCGCCGCGGGCCGGCGCGGGCGCCGGACGTCGCGCCGGACCCGTCGGACGAGGAGGCGTCGCGACCGGCGGAATCGGACGGGGGCCGCCCACGGGGCGGGGTCCCGGCCTCGGTGCGGGTGGGGGCCCGCCACGGCCCGGCGGCGGACCGGGTGGCGTCGGGACGCCCGGGGGCGGCATTGCCGGACCCGGCGGAACTGCCGGACCCGGCGGGGTGCCGGGACGGCGAGGAGCCGGCGCCGGCAGCGTCGTGGCCTTGCGCACGGCTTGGCGGCCGGACACCGGCGTCACCATCGACGCGGCACGAACGGCGCGTTCGCGGGCAGCGGGCACGTCGTCGGCGGTCGCGGTGACCACGCCCATGCGCCTGCGATGGAAACTCTCGGGCTTGCCGAACAGACGGATGTCGGTTTCGGGCACGGACAGCGCAGCGGCGACGTTCTCGAAACCGATGGCCGGCTCGTCGAGCTGGCCGTAGATGACCGCCGACGCCCCGGGCGACGCGAGCGTCACGTCCACCGGGAGACCCAGAATCGCGCGCGCGTGCATCTCGAACTCCGACAGGCGCTGAGTGGCCATGGTCACCAGACCGGTGTCGTGCGGGCGGGGACTCACCTCGGAGAAGTACACGTCGTCGCCCTTGACGAACAGTTCGACGCCGAAAACCCCACGCCCGGCCAGCTTTCCGTCACCGAGTGCGGTGGCGATGCGCGCCGCGATCGAGGTCGCGGACGCATGCGCGTCCGTGCTCATCTCGTGCGGTTGCCAGCTCTCGACGTAGTCGCCGTTGATCTGCCGGTGCCCGATCGGCGCACAGAAGTGCGACGTCAGCCTCCCGGTCCGGGGGTCTATCGCGCGAACCGTGAGAAGCGTGATCTCGTAATCGAATTCGACGAAACCCTCGACGATGACGCGGGTGCCCTGCACGCGCCCACCCGTGTTGGCGGTCTCCCAGGCGGCGACCGCGTCCTCCGGGCCGCGTAACACCGTCTGGCCCTTGCCCGATGACGACATCACCGGCTTCACCACGCACGGGAAACCGATCTGCCGCGCCGCGACCGTCATCTCCTCGAGCGAGTCGGCGAACAGGTACGGGGAGGTGGGCAGCCCGAGTTCCTCGTCGGCCAGCCGGCGGATGCCTTCCCGGTTCATCGTCGCGACCACCGCGCTCGCGGTCGGGATGACCTCGGCGATACCGCGTTCGGCGACCTCGACGAGCGCCTGGGTCGCGATCGCCTCGATCTCGGGGACCACATACGCGGGACGGTGCTTGTCGATGACGGCGCGCAGGGCGTCGGCGTCGGTCATGTCGATGACCTCGGCGGCGTGGGCGACCTGCTGGCCGGGAGCATTCGGGTACCGGTCGACGGCGATCACCTCGACACCGAGCCGCTGGAACGCGATGATGACCTCTTTGCCCAGCTCACCCGCACCCAGGACCATCACCTTGGTGGCGGTGGGACTCAGGGGCGTGCCGATGACGTCCGGCGGACCGATCGTCGGCGCCGGCTGGTCTGCGCTGATCGCGCTCTCGCTGTTCGACGTCATCCTCAAATCCTACTTGCCGTCAGCACACATCCCGACGCGGTCGGGCGCGGTGGGCACCACACCGGTACGCGGTGCGCGCTCATCCCATCACCGAGTGCACGTAGCACCAACGCCAGACCTCGCCGGGCTCGGCCGATCGCATGACGGGATGGGCGGCGTCGTGAAAATGGGCGGTCGCGTGGCGACGCGGACTCGAGTCGCAGCAACCGATGTGCCCGCACGTCAGACACTTTCGGAGGTGCGCCCAGTGCGCCTCCCCGATCGCCACGCAGTCCTCGCAGCTGCGCTCGTCGCCCGAGGCCGAGACCGGATCATCGGCCGGGGAGAAGTCGAAGGCGCCGAGTTCGGCGCATCGCGCCCCGGCGGATGAGTCGATGCCCGGTCCGGGGCCGGCATCCGACGCGGGGCCGGACTCCGCCCGACCGGCCGACGACCCTCGGCGAAAGATCTTCATGCTCG
Organism: Gordonia sp. 'Campus'; assembly: GCF_022206305.1. Classification (GTDB taxonomy): domain Bacteria; phylum Actinomycetota; class Actinomycetes; order Mycobacteriales; family Mycobacteriaceae; genus Gordonia. Next base: position 131,504 of record NZ_JAKOIW010000001.1, read on the forward strand.
TCATTATCCACCGAGCAGGAACGACCGAGCGGGCGCGATTAAAGTCGCTGCAATGGGCGCATCGCTACTGCTGATCGCAGTTCTGGCTGTGCTGATCGCCGCACTGTGTCGTCGGTACGAGCTGTCGTCACCGCTGGTGCTGGTCACGGTGGGGTTGGCCATCGGATGGATTCCCGAACTGCCCTCGGTGGCCCTCGAACCGGAACTGGTCCTGTTCCTCATCCTGCCGCCGCTGCTCTACTCGGCGGCCCAGGAGAGTTCGTATCAGGCGTTCCGGGCGAACTGGCGGGCGATCGGGTTCCTGGCAGTGGGACTCCCGCTCGTGACCACGCTCGTCGTCGGGTACGTCGCCTACCTGGTGGTCCCCAACCTCCCGCTGGCCGCGGCGCTCGTGCTCGGCGCCGTCGTCGCGCCGCCCGACGCGGTGTCGGCGCAGGCGATCGGTCGACGACTCGGCCTGCCGCGGCGGATGATGACGCTTCTCGGCGGGGAGAGCCTGCTCAACGACGCCACCGCACTGACCGCGTTCCGCATCGCGCTGGCCGCCGCGGTGGGTGCCACCGCCACCGCGGGGGAAGGGGTCCTGACGTTCGCGGTCGCGGCACTCGGCGGGCTGGTCGTCGGCCTCCTGGTCGGTGTGGTGGTCTCGTGGGTGCGGATCTGGCTGACCGATCCGCCGATGGAGACGGCCATCGGCATCCTCGTCCCGTTCGCCACCTACTACGCGGCTGAGCAGTTCCACGGATCGGGCGTCATCGCCGTCGTCGCGGCCGGACTGTTCCTCGGGCACCGTTCGGTCCGGCTGGGCTATGCGACGCGACTCCAGGACGATGCGGTCCGCAAATCCATCGACACGATCCTCGAGTCGTTCGTGTTCCTGCTCATCGGCCTGCAGTTGCCCATGCTCATCGACGGCGTCGAGAACGAGTCGTGGGTGCAGGTCGGCATCGACGCCGCCGCGGTCCTGGCCGCCACCATCGCGGTCCGCATCGTCTGGGTGTTCCCCGCGACCTACCTGCCGCGGTTTCTGTCGCGGCGCATCCGGGAGCGCGAGCCCAGGCCCAGTCCGGCATCGGTCTTCGTGGTCTCGTGGGCCGGTATGCGCGGTGTGGTGTCGCTGGCCGCCGCCTTCGCGATCCCGGTGTACACCGATGCGCACGAACCGTTCCCGGCGCGCGCGGAGATCCTGTTCCTCACCTTCGTCGTCGTCGTCGGCACGCTGTTGATCCAGGGGACGACGCTGCCGTGGGTCATCCGCTACCTCGGCGTGAGCGGCGACGAGGTGGCGCAGGACCGCCTCGCCTACGCGGCGGCGCAGGACCGCGCCTCCCGTGAGTCCGAACGCCGGCTCGAGGAGTTCGCGGCCGAGCTCGACGACGACGACCCGCGCCGTCTGCAGGTGGTGATGCTGCGCAAGTGGATCACCACGCAGCGCAACGTCGCGTGGGAGGAACTGGGCCGGGGTCCCGAGGACCTCGGCGAGAGCCCGACCTCGGCCGGCGCGCGTCTCCGCACCGAGATCCTGCAGATCCAGCGGGCGGTGTTCATCGAGGAGCGCGACGCCGGACGCATCGACGACGAGGTCCTGCGAACGGCCTTGCGGCGCCTCGACTTCGCCGAGGGGCAGGGCGACCGCGACGTCTAGTTCCCTGAGGTGCGAGCGCAGCGAGCCACGAAGGGTCCTCCACCCGAACGAACCCGGGGAGTTCTGCCCATTCCGCGTCCGGAAGTCCGGCCCTACCTTCGGTGTCCATGACAACGACACTCACCCGCCTGGCCACGGCCGGCGCCTCCCTCGCCCTCGCCGCCGGCGCGCTCTCCGTCGGCACCTCGACCGCCACCGCGGCGCCCGGCGCACCGTCGTGCGATGCCGCCCAGCGCACTCTCACCTCCGTCGTGACCGCACGGTCGGCGGCGACCATCTGCCAATGGCGCGCCGACGGCACCCTCGAGTACCGCGGCGTCGCCCGCAGTTCGGGGAACACGCTCTGTATCCCGGTGTCCGAGGTACATGTGCAGGAGAACGGCAGCGGCCGCTACTACTACGTCGCGTACAACAACGGCTACCGGTACTCGGTGTTCGACGGGCTGGGTCTCAGCATCGTCGGACCGGACGGGCGGCTGATCAGTTCCGAGGACGCGATCGCCTGATCGGCACGGGATCGCGGTCGTCGGCGCCGGTCTCGGTCCGGGCTCGGTCCCCCGACTCGGACTCGTCTCCAGACCCGGCCCTGTCCTCGCTTCCGGCCTTGTCCTCGCTTCCGGCCTTGTCCTCGCTGCCGGATTTGTCCCGCGTCCCAGCCCTGTCCCTCGACCCGGCCCCGTCCGGCCCGACGATCGCGGCGTGCACGATCGTCTCCTCGGTCCGGCCGCGCAGCGAGGTGGTCTCCTGCTTCTCCCAGCGGTCGGCCTCGGTCTGCCCGGCAGCGGCCACCGCGCGGCCGGAGGCGAGCGGACGCCGCGGGTCACGCTTGGCCAGTTCCGACAGGCGGGCGCTCTCGTTGACCGGGTCACCGATGACCGTGTACTCGAACCGCTCGATGGCCCCGACGTTGCCGGCCACCACCGAGCCGTAACTGACCCCGATCCCCGCCGAGAGGTCGGGGACCTCCTCGGCGAGATCGCGGGCGATGGCCCGCGCGGCCGCGAGTGCGTTGGCTGCCGCGTCGTCGAGGTCGATGGGTGCACCGAAGATCGCGAGCACCGCATCGCCCTCGAACTTGTTGACCAGACCGTCTCGTTCCTCCACCGCCCGCACGATCACCGCGAAGAACTTGTTGAGGATCTCCACGACCTCGGTGGGACTGCGTTGCGCCGCCAGCGTCGTCGAGCCGATGACGTCGACGAACAGGGTGGCGGCGAGACGTTCGGTGCCTCCGAGTTCCGGACTGGACGACAGCGCGGCCTCGGCGACCTCATGACCCACGTGCCGGCCGAAGAGATCCCGGATCTTCTCCCGCTCACGGAGTCCGGCGACCATCGAGTTGAACCCCACCTGCAGGTCACCGAGTTCGGTGCCGTCGTAGACGACGAGGTCGGCGTTCTCGAGGTCGCCGTCGCTCACGCGATTCATCCCGGCCCGGACACTGCGGATGGGTGCGGTGACGCTCATGCTCGACAGCAGCGTCAGCAGCAACCCGGTGAACAAGGCGGTGACCCCCAGCACCGTGGCCCCGACGAACAGATCCAGCTTCGACGTCTCGTCGCGGGCGAGGCCGAACGCCAGCACCAGCAGGATGCCGATGATGGGGATCGCCGAGCCGACGATCCACGACATCACCGATCGCGCCCGCACACCGGTGCGCTTGCGTCGCCGATGTCCGGCCGAGATCAGTTCGGCCGCAACGGGACGCAGGGTGAAGTCGATGAAGAGGTAGGAGATCGCGACCACGACGACACCGCTCAGGCTCACCACGAACAACGTCTTGGGGATCAGCTGGGCGTCGACGATCCCGTACATGATCGTGAGCATCACGGTGGCGACGCCCCACAGGAATCCCTGGACGAGCGACAACCGCCACGGCAACCGCATCGTGCGCCGGGCGTCGCGTTTGGTGGGCGGGACGTCGCGGATCGCCCAGCGCAGGTCCCGCACCCCCACGTAGGTACCCCAGCCGATACCCACCACGAAAGCCACCGTGATGTACACGGGCACGACGATGAAGTTGACCCACCACAGTTCGGCGCTGAACACCGTGGGCTGCGGGATGCCGACCGCGGTGAGCGCGACCGCCACCACCGCACCGAAGAGGTTGGCCACCACGATCGACGCGGTGAGCAACGTCTGGATGCGTACCCGCTGCTTGAACGTGCTCTCGCCGACAGAGCCGAGCAGGATCGACCCGTAGTCGCGGCTCCCCCGCTTCGCACGCATGGGCACTAGCTAATCACGCCGCGTCGTCGGAATCGGGACGAGCTTCGCAAGGCGGGCGCCGGGGCAGCCCGGCCGTCCGTGCCGGGTGTCGGTCAGACGATCTCGCGGCGCACGATCGTCTGGTCGCGTCCCGGGCCGACGCCGACGCAGGAGATGTGCGCGCCGGAGAGTTCCTCGAGCCGCAGGATGTAGTTCTGCGCGTTCTGCGGGAGTTCCTCGAAGGTCTTGCACTGGGAGATGTCCTCCCACCAGCCGGGCATCTCCTCGTAGATCGGCTTCGCGTGGTGGAAACCGGTCTGCGTCATCGGCATGTCCTCGACGCGCTCCCCGTCGACCTCGTAGGCCACGCAGATGGGGACGGTGTCGAGGCTCGAGAGCACGTCGAGCTTGGTGAGGAAGTAATCGGTGATGCCGTTGACCCGCGTCGCATAGCGGGCGATGACGGCATCGAACCAGCCGCAGCGGCGGGCGCGGCCGGTGGTCACGCCCACCTCGCCGCCGGTCTTGGCCAGGTAGGCGCCCCACTCGTCGAAGAGCTCGGTGGGGAACGGTCCCGAACCGACACGCGTCGTGTACGCCTTCAGGATGCCCAGGACGGTGGTGATCTTGTTGGGCCCGATGCCTGCGCCGACGGCGGCGCCGCCTGCGGTCGGGTTCGACGACGTCACGTACGGGTAGGTGCCGTGATCGACGTCGAGCAGCGTGCCCTGCGAACCCTCCAGCAGCACCGTCTCACCACGCTCGAGGGCCTGGTTCAGCAGCAGGCGGGTGTCGGAGATGCGGTGTTTGAAGCCTTCGGCCTGTCCGAGGACCTCGTCGACGACCTGCGCCGGGTCGAGTGCCTTGCGGTTGTAGATCTTGACCAGGATCTGGTTCTTGAGTTCGAGTGCCGCCTCGACCTTCTGCGTCAGGATCTTCTCGTCGAGGACGTCGGCGACCCGGACGCCGACGCGGGCGATCTTGTCCTGATAGCAGGGGCCGATCCCGCGGCCGGTGGTGCCGATCTTCTTGTTGCCCAGGAAGCGCTCGGTGACCTTGTCGATCGCGACGTGGTACGGCATCAACAGGTGGGCGTCGGCCGAGATGAGCAGGCCCGAGGTGTCGACGTCACGCTCTTCGAGACCGCCGAGCTCGGTGAGGAGCACGCCCGGGTCGACGACAACGCCGTTGCCGATCACGTTCTGCACGCCCGGGGTCAGGATGCCCGACGGGATGAGGTGCAGTGCGAAGGTCTCACCACTCGGGAGTACGACGGTGTGCCCGGCGTTGTTGCCGCCCTGATAGCGGACAACCCAGTTGATCCGGCCTCCGAGGAGGTCAGTCGCTTTGCCTTTGCCCTCGTCGCCCCACTGGGCTCCGATAAGCACGATCGCGGCCATGACAGGTGCTCCTTTGTGCGGCGCGCTTGGGACCAAACCTGACCAACACTACTGTGTCGACGCGGTGGATACGCTATCCGCGTGCCGATTGCCCTCCTTCCCCAAACCGGTCGCGCCGACGACAAGAAGGCCGTCCGCGCCGCCGTCACCGAGGTCCTGACCGACCCCGGCATCACCCGGATCGTCGTCGAGCCGCGCGTCGCCGAACGATTCGCACCGACCGTCGCACACGAGAACGACATCTACCTGGCCCAGGTCGTGGCGGCGCTCATGCTCGCCGACCGTCTCGATGTCGAGGTCGCGTACGTGTCCGCCGAGGCCACGCCGGCGACCCGGCGCTACCGGCTGCCCCACGGACCGGCCGCTCGCGAGTTGGCCGAGCACGGCACCGCGGTCGCGGTCCCGCTCATCCGCGACGACGCCGCGACCGTCGTCGTCGGCAGTGCCCGTCACCTGGGCGCCGAGGGCGCGAAGCTGCACGGCGAGACCTACGTCGACAACGAGCGCCTGTTCGACGGGGAGGTCCGTTCGATCCTCATCGAACCCACGCTCGCCGCACCGGGACTGCGGGCCCAGGTCGAGCGGATGTTGTTGCCGGGCAAGTGGTTCGCCGGACGCGCCTGCCAGACCGGCGGAACCAACATCGTCGTCGAACGTGACGGCGTGGTGAATCCGCGCGTCCTGAAGCGGTCCACGTTCTACCGCCATGTCACCGATCTGCTGCTCGTACGCCCCTGACCCGCAATCCGTAGCGACAATGCGCATATAGCGCGCATTGTCGCTACGAAATCCGGCAGGTCAGGCGACCTTCCGAGCCTCCTGGCCCGTCGTGAGGTGCAGGTCGTCGCGGCGGATGAGGGTCGTCGCGATGACGCTGATGACCGCGGTGGACACGAGGTACCCGGCTGCGAACCACGGGGAGCCGCTCGCGGCGCCGATCAACGCGGTCAGGATCAGCGGCGTCAGTCCGGACGCGTAGATCCCGGAGAACTGATAGACCACCGACAGTCCGGTGTAGCGGACCTGCGTCGGATACAAGCCGGCGAACAGAGTGCCCTGCGCGCCGTAGAACAGCGCGTGGATCACGCCGAAGACGACGACCAGTCCAGCGGTGAACCAGAGCAGGTTCGAGGTCCCGAACAGCAGAAAGACCGGATAGACGGCGATTCCGTACGCGGCGATCCCGATGAGATAGATGCGTTTGGCGCCGTACCGGTCGGTGAGCAGCCCGGAGAACGGCAGCAGCGCGGCCATCACGAGCGACGCGATGGTCACGGCCACCAGGACCGGCACCTTCTCCATGTCGAGTTCGCTCGTCGCATAGGCGATCGCGAAGACACCCCACGTGTTGAACGCCGACCCCTCGCCCCACCGGGCGAGCAGTCCCAGGACGGTGTTGCGGGTGTTCGGCGGGAGCACGACGTCGCGCAGCGGCGCAGTGGACTTCTTCGCGAGTTCGGCGACCTCGGCGAAGGCGGGCGTCTCGTCGACCTTGAGCCGCACCACGAAACCGATGACCACCAGCACGATGCTCACCAGGAAGGCGACGCGCCAGCCGTAGGTGAGGAAGGCGTCCTCGTCGAGCACCGTCTGCAGCAGGGCGAACACACCGGTGCCCAGGGCGAGACCCAGCGCCAGTCCGATCTGCGGGATGCTGCCGAAGAGACCGCGCTTGCCGTCCGGGCTGTGTTCGACCGACAACAGGACCGCACCGGCCCACTCCCCGCCCAGCGCGAAGCCCTGCACGATGCGCAGGAGCAGCAGGAGGATCGGGGCGAGCACACCGACCGACGCCGCCGTCGGCAGCACACCCATCAGAGCGGTGGCGACGCCCATCATCACCATCGTGATGGCGAGGGTGCGTTTGCGGCCGATGCGATCGCCGATGTGTCCGAACACGATTCCGCCGATCGGACGCACCACGAACCCCACCGCGAATGTCGCGAAGGACAGCAGCGTGCCGACGAACGAACTCTGGTCGGGGAAGAACAGCTGGTTGAACACCAGACTCGCCGCGGTCGCGTAGAGGAAGAAGTCGTACCACTCGACGGTGGTGCCCAGCAGGCTCGCGGCGACGACCGTACGCAGACGCCTACGGCGTTCGGCATCGGTCTCGTTCGCTGTCGAGGTGGTCGCTGCGGGAGAGACATCCAGGGAAGTAGCCATGACCGGGACACGGTATCGGCGGCCGGCAGCGGGCCGGCGACTACGAATCAGCCTGAACGAAAAGGGGCGAAACGGTTGCGGTGGCGGCCATCCGATGCGGAGCGTTGCCGAAATCCAGAGTGCGGGATGAGTGTCGGAAACCGACACTCATCCCGCACTCTGCGGAGGACTATCCGATCTCACCAGGTCAACTCGTCCCGACAACGTCGTTGTCCGTCGTCGGGGTCGACCTGGACGGTGGCGTGCTCGAGCCCGTGCCGCGCGAGCACCGCCTGCGCCGCGGGGAGGACCTCGGCGTTGGGCTGGGCGCTGCCGAGGTGCACGGTGGCCACGTCCATGCCGGTGGTCAGCGTCCAGACGTGGAGGTCGTGGACATCGTCGACGGTGGGTATCTCGGCGAGATCGGCGCGCAGCGCCTCGACGTCGACATGTGCCGGCGCCTGCTGGTTGAGGATGCGTAGTGCGTCGACGGCCAGCCGGACCGCACGCGGCACCACCCACAGGGCGATGAGCACGGCGACGACGATGTCGGCATAGCCCCAGCCGGTCGTCATGGCGACGATACCGGCGATGAGCACCCCCACGCTCCCGACCGCGTCGGCGAGCACCTCGAGGTACGCCCCGCGCACCGCGATCGATTCCTTGGCATCGGCACGCAGCAGGAACATCACGCCGATGTTGACCGCGAGCCCCACGAGCGCCACGACGATGAGCGTGAGGCCGGGCACCTGTGGGTCGTTTCCGATCCGCTCGACCGCCTCGTAGAGGACGAAGACCGCGACCCCCATCAGCAGCACCGCGTTCGCGACCGCGGTGAACACCTCCGCGCGATGCCATCCGAAGCTACGGGTGTCGGTGATCCGACCGTGGCGCCCCAGCAGGAGAGCGATCAGGCCCATGACCAGTGCCACGACGTCGGTGAGCATGTGTCCGGCATCGGCGATCAGTGCCAGTGAGTTCACCAGGATGCCGGTGACGAGTTCGACGACGAAGTATCCGCCGATGAGGCCTACCGCCACCACCATCGGCCACAGGCGTCGCTGCCCGCCGGCCGTCGGGCCGGGGGTGTGGGAGTGCGAATGTGAGTGCCCCATGATGCCGGTCAATATATGCAGGAATTCGCATATGTGGCAACCGCGGGGTCAGCTCCTCAGTGTGGCCAGCGCTGATGACCGCCGGAGACCCGCGATCATCAGCAGGTCGACGAGCAGGGATCGGATCTCGGCGAGCAGGGCCGCCTCGGACAGGTCACTGTGGGCGACCAGATCGGCGCGCGCCTTGCGGACGATGCTGCGGATGACCCGGGCCGCGTCCGCCTGGTCAGGTTCTTCTCCCGGGTCGGCCATCATCATGGCGCGGAGGACCTCGAAAGCGCCGGCGAGATCGTCGATGATCTCGACGAGGGCCGGCTGAACCTCCTCCCCCCGCTGTGAGATCGCCAGCGCACGCCGCGCGATGATCCGGAAGTTGCGTACCGCGTTGTCGATCGGGTCGGCGGTCGCCGAGAGTCGGTCCAACCGCATCCGCGATCCCCAGTACAGCGGCGAGATCCGGGTGACCTCGCGTCCACCGGTCATGTCCGAGTGCATCTTGTTGATCGCGGCCTGGGTCCCCCGACCGGACTCCAGCGCGGCGGCGACCCTGTCCTCGTCGTGGTCGCGCAGCCCCGAGGACAACAGGCGCGCGGCATCGCGGATCGTCGCGAGCACGCCCGCGGCGTCCCGGCGCGCCCGGCTGGCCGGATTGACCGGCAGCAACGCACCCACGAGGATGCCGACGAGTCCACCGATCAGGGCGTCGAGGGCGCGGTGGAAGCCGGCCACACCGCCCGGCGGCAACAACGTGGCCACCAGTGCGGCAGACGACGCGGCCTGCATCGGGATCAGCGGCCCGTCGTCGAGGAACACCGCGACCGTCATCGCGAGCGCGACCACGATCATGATCTGCCAGGCACCTTCGCCGACGAGGCTGATGAACAGATCGCCGACGAGGATGCCGATCGCGACACCGCCGACGAGTTCCACCGCACGGCGCCACCGCTGGCCCAGGGACAGACCCAGTGAGATGACCGCGGCGATGGGCGCGAAGAACGGGTCCGGGTGGATGAAGATCTCGACCGCGATCCACCACGACACCCCGGCGGCCAGCGCGCACTGCACGATCGGGACAAGCGAGACGTGCAACCGCCGAAACCGACGCTTGAGCTGCGGCGGGAGGGAGTTGAACACCCGGCGCGGGTAGGACGGGTTCGCGAGCCCGCTCATCGGACGGACGTCATCGGGAGGTGCCCCGGTGTCCGGTTCCGGTCACGCCAGGCCGAGCTCGGCTGCTGCGCGGGGGTCACTGTCGTTGAGAAGGTCCAGGCAGCGAAGATACTCGTCCTCCTCGCCGATCAGCTGGGCCGCACGTGCCAGCGCCCCGACACAGCGGAGAAAGCCGCGGTTGGGTTCGTGGCTCCACGGCACCGGGCCGAAACCCTTCCAGCCGTGGCGGCGCAACTGATCGAGCCCGCGGTGGTAGCCGGTCCGCGCGTACGCGTATGCGGCGATCACCGCGCCCGCGTCCACGTCGCCGGCAGTTACCGGGCTCGCCGACCCGAGGGCCGCTTCGGCGAGGTGGGCCCAGGCGATCGAGGCGGTCGGGTGGGCCGCCGCGACGTCGGCCGGGGCAGCCCCGTTGAGCAGGTCCGATTCGGCGTCGTCGTCGCCGGTGAGCAGTACCGGTTGCGGGCCGAGGAGATCTCCGAAAGACGTCATGTCCTCCATTCAAGCATCGCGCCGGTGCCGGACGCCCGTTCGATCAAACGCCCTAGTGCTGGATTGTCGGGGCATTCGCTAGGGTGAATGGCGCAATCGGTCCTGCTGCCCGGGCATCTGGCGGCCGGACCGAAGTCATGCGACGCGCGGAATGCGGGGTGATCAGTCGATGTCGCGATCTCAGGGGCCGAGAACTGCTGTCACCAAAGCACTGTCGACGCTGAAACAGGTCCGTGAGGATCGCCGTGCTCGCCGGACGGGCGCGGACGCGAGCCGCGGCAGTGCTTCGGCCGGCAGTGCTTCACCCGGCGCTGTCCCGCCGAACACCGTGTCACCCAGCACCAGCAGAGAGGGCCACGAGCCAGCTGTGGACGATTCCACCGAGAAGAACACCACCGGGGACAAGGCCGTCGAGAACGAGGCGACCGAGAACGCGTCCACGGCGGTCGGTGCCGCGAAGCAGCCCGCGCCACCCGAGTCCGCACCGCCGAAGCCCAGGGGCGGACGCGGGATCGACGGCGCCACCCAGGTGATCAACCGTGCCAACCTGCCGTCGGCCGACGACCTCGACGATCTCGACGACATCGACCCGCTGGGCGCGGACGACTCACCGGCGGACAGCGCGGACGACACGGGCGGGGGTACGGACAGCGGGGACGCCGACGCCTCGCCGCGCAAGGCACGTCTCGGACCCAGCGACTCGAAGACCACGGTGATCCAGCGGTCGGACCTTCCCGACACCGGCGACCTCGAAGACCTCGACGACATCGATCCGACGAGCGAGGCGCCGGAGTCCGCCGACACCACGACCCCCGTCGACGCCGACACCCCGGGCGAGGAGCCCGACACCGAGGACGGGGAGGCCGCCGACACCGAGGGCCCGGTCCCCGCCGACCATGTTGCCGACGAACAACTCCCCGACGACGACTCCGCAGCCGGTACCGCGGTCGGCGCGGGTGTGGCCGCCGCAGGTGCCGCCGCCGTGGCGGCCGCGACCGCTCCGGACGCCTCCGAGGACGCCGCGGTCGACGAATCGGCACGTGCCACGGGCGAATCCGCCGACGATGCAGACGACACCACGGACGCGCAGGCAGACGACACCCCGGACGTCCCGGCGGACGACGCCGAAGCGTTGGATGCCGAAGCGGCGGATGCCGACAGCACCGACGTGGCAGAGGATGCGGACGCGAGTCCGTCGGCCGGCGAGGTGGACACTCCCGCCGAGTCCGACGCAGGGCCCGAACCGACGGACGCCACCGACGCCGACGAGTCCGGTACCGACGCCACTCCTGCGGACGACACCGAGACGATCGCGGTGGCCCAGGTCGAGGACGCCACCGAGGACTCTGACGAGGTCGAGGACCCCGTCGAGATCGAGGACGCGGCAGCCGACGAAGAGGCCCCCACCGTCGCCATCCCCGCATCGACTGATGCCTCGACGGACGCGGACCCGGCCCACGCGGACTCTGAAGACGCGGACTCCGTTGATGCGGACTCTGTTGATGCGGACTCTGTTGATGAAGGCTCTGCCGATGAAGACTCCGCCGAGGACTCCGATGCCGCGACAGCGGTGATCCCGGCTGCGGGAGCCGCCGCAGCCGCCGGCTCGACGGCGCATTCGACGACCGACGACCGTACCGACACCACTCCCGAACCGGCGGTGGCAGCACCGTCGACCGGCGAGTGGACGACCACCGCGCACGAACCGAAGGTCATCCCGGGGTCCGGCCCGACGAAGCAGAAGAAGAAGCGTGGAAAGGGTGTGCTGATCGCGTGCGCCGCGCTCGTCGTGGCGGTCGTGGCGGTGATCGGTGGCATCTTCGCCTACAACAGCCTGCAGGCCCCCGCCCCCGCCGACGAGGCGGCAACCATCGCCATGGATTACACGACCGCTCTCTACGAAGGCGATCTCGGCACCCTGCGGTCGGTGACGTGCGGGGAGCTCAACGCCTTCTACAGCGACTTCGACGACGCGGCCTATCAGAAGACGTTCGAAGCCCAACGTGCCCGCAACGAACTCGTCCAGACCCAGGGAATCAACGCGGTTCGCGTCGTCGAGGGCGGTGAACAGGCCGTCGTCGAGGTGATCGCGGTGCATACCAACACTCCGGATGAGCCGCAGATGGTCACCCTCAATCTGCAACGCGATGGGGACAACTGGAAGGTGTGCAACCCCACGTGACCAACGGTCACGGATGGGGCACGCCGCACTCCCCCGAGGCCACGCGACAATTCGCGCGTCCCTCGTACCCTGTACCTCCTGCTGCAGCACCGCAGCCGACGCCCCGCTACTTCACGCCGCCGGCCCGACCGGTCGTCGCCGACGACTCGGCTGCCCGCGGCGGCCCACCCGTCGAGCGCCGGGCCCGGACCGCTGACCTCCGAACCCCTGACATCCGAACCACCCGCATCCGACCGGGCACACGGTCGCGTCCCCACACCGCATCGCGCACCGACCCGGCGGTGGTGATCGCGGCACTCGTGATGCTCGCCCTCGCGGTCGCCGTCGTCGTGGGACTCGTCACCACCTGAGCGCCGGTTTCGCGGGTCGACGCACGGGTACACCCGCTCTCACCACGGGATGTCGAGACAACCGGCACGAGTCGGCCACGAGATGCCGAACCGCCGTGGTCGTCGCGAACAGTCCGGGAGTGATGTCTCATGCCGCGTTCACTGGCCGACCAGACCGAGCAGGAGCTCGGCGGACCCAAGAGCGTGCTCAGCCGCCAGAAGCGGGACCACGTCCAGCTCGACCGTCTCATCGCCGCTGCCGAGCGCTCCGCCGGCCGCGAACGCGCGGCTGTGCTCAACGAGTTGTGCCGGCTCGTGTTCCCGCACGCGTTCGCCGAAGAGGCGGTGCTGTGGCCCGCCATCCGGCGCCGTCTGGCCGACGGCGAGCAGTTGACCCTGCAGATCGAGAAGGAACATCAGGCGATCAACGAGTTGTTCACCTCGCTGGAGACACTCGACGTCGACTCTCCCGAACATCACGAGATGTTCGCCGAGATCGTCCGACTGCTCCGCGACGACGTTCGCGACGAGGAAGACGTCCTCCTGCCACGTCTGCAGGACGCCGTGTCGCCGGAGGAACTCCTCCGGCTGGGCACCTACTGGCAGGCCGTCCGGTCGACGGCACCGACCCGCCCGCACCCGGTGGTCGCCCGGCGGCCTCCCGGCAACGTGCTGGCAGCGGCCCCGCTGAGCGTCCTCGACCGCACGCGTGACCGGCTCGACACCGTCGCGCGCGGTGGTCATGGCTGGTCGGGCGCGGCCCGGACGGCGAGCGGGGCGGTCGCGACGGTCGCCGGCGCGGTGGAGCACATCCCGCCGCTGACGCGCGGTGAGCGTCCGGCCACACGCACCCCGCGCACCGGTCACGGCCGGAACTGATCGGCGTCGGCGTCCAGAACGCACTTCTGCCCGCATCCCGGGGGATGCGGGCAGAAGTCAGATAAAAAATCAGGCGCAGAGGGATCAGGCGGAGAGGGACTTGCCGTTCGACTTGAGGTCGTTGCACGCCTCGACGACGCGCTCGCTCATGCTCGTCTCGGCCTTCTTCGACCAGCTGCGCGGGTCGTAGACCTTCTTGTTGCCCACGTCGCCGTCGACCTTCAGCACACCGTCGTAGTTGCCGAACATGTGGCCGGCGACCGGGCGGGTGTAGGCGTACTGGGTGTCGGTGTCGACGTTCATCTTCACGACACCGTAGCTCAGCGCCTCGTCGATCTCGCTCTTCAGCGAGCCCGAACCCCCGTGGAAGACGAAGTCGAACGGCTTGGCGCCGTCACCGAGGCCGAGCTTCTTGGCGGCGACCTCCTGGCCGGTGTTGAGCACGTCGGGACGCAGCTTCACGTTGCCCGGCTTGTAGACGCCGTGGACGTTGCCGAAGGTGGCGGCCAGCAGGTAGCGGTTGCCCGAGTCGCTGGCGCCGAGCGCCTCGATGGTCTTCTCGAAGTCCTCGGGGGTGGTGAACAGCTTGTCGTTGATCTCGTTCTCGACGCCGTCCTCCTCGCCGCCGACGACGCCGATCTCGATCTCCAGGATGATGTTGGCCGAGCCCGCCTTGGCCAGCAGTTCCTTCGCGATCTCGAGGTTCTCGTCGAGCGGCACGGCGCTGCCGTCCCACATGTGCGACTGGAACAGCGGGTTGCGGCCGGCGTCGACGCGCTCCTGCGAGATCTGCAGCAGCGGGCGCACGTAGGTGTCCAGCTTGTCCTTGGGGCAGTGGTCGGTGTGCAGGCCGATCAGGACGTCGTACTTCTCGGCGACGACGTGCGCGAACTCGGCGAGCGCGACCGCTCCGGTCACCATGTCCTTGACGCCCAGACCCGAACCGAACTCGGCGCCACCGGTCGAGAACTGGATGATCCCGTCACTGCCGGCGTCGGCGAAACCCTTGATCGCGGCGTTGATCGTCGACGACGAGGTGCAGTTGATCGCGGGGAACGCGTAACCACCCTTCTTCGCCTTGTCGAACATCTCGGCGTACTGCTCCGGGGTTGCAATGGGCATCGACGAATCCTCCAGGGTGTGGATGTGCTCTGGTGTTCGGGTTCTCTCGCCTCGAGTGATGCTTCGGTGGCGAGCAGCCGGACTTCCCGCGGCCGGACTCCCCTCAGTATGGCAGGTGCCACATCGCGCGGTGCGCCCACCATTCGTGCCCGGACCTGCTGGAAAACGCTCGTCATCGAGCCGCGAGATTCTGTCCTCGACACACGCGCAGGTACTCTGGGTCCCCGTGATCGACTCCGCGCTTGCCACCACGACCACCAACCTGGCGCTCCTGCCGGGATTCCTGGATCCGGTGAACCTGCTCAACTCGTTCGGCACGTGGATGCTGGCCGGTCTGTTGTTGGTCGTGTTCATCGAGTCGGGTCTGCTGTTCCCGCTGCTCCCCGGCGACTCGTTGCTGTTCACCGCGGGTCTGATCGTGGCGGCCAAGTCTGCGGAGATCGAGCCGTTCGCCCCGCTGTGGGTCCTTCTCGTCCTGATCCCCATCGCCGCATTCCTCGGCGATCAGGTGGGGTACTGGATCGGCAAGAAGCTCGGGTACTCGCTGTTCACGCCCAACGCGAAGGTGCTCAAGCAGGTCTACATCGAGGAAGCGCACGAGTTCTTCGAGAAGCACGGTCCGGTGACGATCATCCTGGCCCGGTTCGTACCCATCGTGCGCACGTATGCGCCGCTGGTCGCGGGTGCCGCCAACATGCGCTACCCGATCTTCCTGGCCTACAACGCCATCGGCGCCGTCGCCTGGGGCGCGGGGGTGACGCTACTCGGCTACTTCCTCGGCCAGATCTCCTTCATCCGCGACAACATCGACTACATCTTCATCGGCATCGTGCTGGTGTCGGTGCTGCCGATCATCGCCGAGATCGGCAAGCGCATCCTGCGCTCACGCAAGAAGCCCGTCGAGGAGAAGCCGCTACCGCGCTCGGACGAGGCGAACAACTCCGCCGCCGAGAACTAGTCGGTCGAGCCGGCACCGCGCGCGGTCGAAACCCTCACCACGCGGCGTCGAGATCCGCGTGCCGGCGGATCCACGCGTGCATCGCGATCCCGGCCGCCACACCCGCGTTGATGCTGCGGGTCGACCCGAACTGCGCGATCGACACGGTGAGGTCGGCGGAACGCTGGGCGTCGTCGCTGACACCCGGACCCTCCTGCCCGAACAGCAGTACGCATTCGCGCGGCAGGTCGGCCGTCTCGAGGGGCACCGCGCCGGGAGTGTTGTCGACCGCCACGACCGTCAGCCCCTCCACCCGCGCCCATGCGATGAGGTCCGCCACCGTCTCGTGGTGCATCAGATGCTGGTAGCGGTCGGTCACCATCGCCCCGCGACGGTTCCAGCGGCGCCGGCCGACGATGTGGACGGCAGCCACGGCGAACGCGTTCGCGGTGCGCACGACGGTCCCGATGTTGGCGTCGTGGGCGAAGTTCTCGATCGCGACGTGCACCGGGTGCCGACGGGCGTCGATGTCGGCCACGATCGCCTCCCGCGACCAGTAGCGATAGGCGTCGACGACGTTGCGGGTGTCGCCCTGATCGAGGAGTTCACGGTCGAGATGCGGGTCGTCGGGGGCGGGCTCGCCGGGATGTTCGACGGCCCAGGGCCCGACACCCACGGGCGGGCCCGTCAACCACTCGGTGGGACCCGGTCCCCCGTCATCGGAGTCTGAAGGCTCTGGGGAGTCGGGCTGATCGTTCTCGCTCACGATCGGTGTTCAGGCGAGTTCGAGGTCGCTCAGGGTGAGCAGTGAGCGGTAGGGCACGCCGAGTGCGGTGATCACGTCGTCGGCGCCGGTCGCACGATCGACGACGGTCGCCACGCCGACCACGGTGCCGCCGATCGACCGAACGGCCTCGACCGCCGTCGACGGGGACCCGCCGGTGGTGCTCGTGTCCTCGACCACCAGGACGTTTCGTCCCACGATGTCGGGGCCCTCGATCTGCCGCTGCATGCCGTAGGTCTTCGCCGACTTGCGGACCACGAAGGCGTCGATGTCCCGTCCGTCCGCGTGCATGATCGACGTCGCGACCGGGTCGGCCCCCAGGGTGAGTCCGCCCGCGGCCGCGTAGTCCCAGTCCGCGGTCAGCTGCCGCATCAGACGTCCGATCAGACGCGACGCCTCGTGATGCAGGGTCGCCCGGCGCAGGTCGACGTAGTAGTCGGCCTCTCTCCCCGACGACAGCGTGACCCTGCCGTGCACCACGGCGAGTTCGCGGACGAGTTCGGCCAGACGCGACCGGGCGGCCGGGTCGACCTCGGGCGGTGTCCCGCCGGAAACCGGGGCGGACGAGGACATGGCAACTCTCTCTCGATCGTTCGTGCCGGAATCTATGCGAGGCAACGCGATACGGCGTCGGGCAGGGTCAGCTGCGGTGGCGGTTCGGACGCTCACCCGGGTCGCGACGCGGCGCGGCATCAGCAGGACTCGCGGGGTCGGAAGCAGGCTTGCGCGTTCCCGACCCGCGGATCGGCATCGGCGACATCCCGCGACCACCCGTCGACGGCGAGGCCGGTCCCGGCGTCGACGCACTCGACGACGAGGCGCTCGGAGGCTTGCGTGTCGAGGCCGGAGCCGAGCTCGTCCTCGGCGAGGGGGCACCGCCCTCGCCCGGTGATGCCTGACGCCGACGCTTGTCCCGCAAGGACTCGGTCTTCTCGTCGGCCAGTTCGGCGCGGGTCGGACCGTGCGGGTCGCGCGGATCGGGCGAGTCCTCCGGCTCACGCACCGGCGGCAACACGCGGAGCAGGTCGGCGAAGCGGCGGACCACCTCGAGACCGGTGTTGAGCGTGGCCGGGTCATTGGTGACCGGCATCGAACCGAGGGCCCAGTTGCCCTCGTTCCACATCACCTCGACGAACGCGGGTGCCTTGTTGGCGAGCGCGACCATGCGGCGGTCGCAGACGCGGCGGGCCACCTCGAGGTTGTTGGAGAACATGACGCGCGGACCCATCGCGCCGAGCAGTTCCACGTCGTCCTCGGCCGGGGCGAGGACGTCCTCGTGCCGGAGGTCGACGACGACGGTCGACGGCGAGGACCGGCGGACGGCGATCACGGTCGCGGTCTCGGCGAGGTCGAAGACCACGGCCTCGACCCCGGCGTAGTGCCCGTAGGCCACGTCGCGGACCTGGATGTGGTCGCCGACGTTCATCGTCGCCCGGCGGAAGACCTTGCGCAGCTTGGTGTCCGACTCGCGGAACTTGAACTCGTGTTCGTCGCCCCAGACCGCGCGCTGGTGCCGCGCGACACTCGACCGCTGCCGGTCGAGCCACAACAGGACGCCCGCGCCGAGCAGCGCCACGGCGGCGATCAGGAAATAGACGGTGGTCATCGCGCTACAGCCTACTATCGGCGGGCCCGGGGCGATGTCATCCGCGTCCCCGGACGTAGCCGCGTTCCTTGTCCACGACGTTGACCAGCGCGTCCGCGAGCGGCTCGGACCCGGCCTCGGTGTACCGGCGGAGGTTGTCGAGGACCTGGTCGGCCAGAGCCTCACGCCACCCGTCCGCATCGCCGCTCATGTGCGCGGAGATCGCGACGTTCGGAAGGTCCCAGAGTTCGCTGTGGGTCGGCAGCGGTTCGGTGACGAACACGTCGAGCGACGCCGCGCCGAGATGGCCGGACCGTAGTGCCTCGGTCAGCGCCGACTCGTCGACGAGCTCGCCGCGGCCGACGTTGACGAGATGAGCTCCCGGCTTCATCGCGGCGAGCACGCGTGCGTCGATCATCCCGGAGGTCTGCTCGGTGAGCGGCGCGATGGCGACGACGGTGTCGAACGCCCCGACGTGGTCGGCGAGTTCGGCGGTCGAGACCACGTGTCCGAAATCGGGATCGGCGGTTCGGGCGGTCCGCCCGGCCCCGACCACCCGGATTCCCACGGCGCGAAGAAGTCTCGCCGTGGCCCGGCCGATGCCGCCGGTCCCGATGACCAGTGCGGAGGTGCGATGGGTCACGACGGTCTCCCGCCGGTACCACCGATGTTCGCGCTGTATCGTCATCGACTCGTGTAAACGCTTGTGGTGGGCGAGGATCGACGCCAGCACGAATTCGGCGATGGGCCGGTCGAAGACACCGTGGGCATTGGTCACGACGATGTCCGATGACCGCAGGTCGTCGAAGAGCAGCGCATCGACGCCCGCGGCGCACACGTGGATCCAGCGCAGGGACTCGGTCACCGCGTCCCAGTTGTCGGCCAGTGCCCGAGAAAAGAAGTCCCACAGCACCAGTGCGTCCGCACCCGGCAGCGCGTCGCCGAGATCATCTGCGGTGCAGAGCCGCACCGACGCGAGCTCTTCGATCGCGGCCAGGTTGTCGGGTGGCGGATTGTCGCGCGAATACAGCAGCGCGACCACAGGCGAATGTGCGGTCATGCCCCCACCGTAGGTGACGGGCCGGTCCGTTCGTCGAGGACGAACAGCAGCAGGGTCACCGCGAGGAAGCCGGCCGGAACCCAGGCGGCGTGGCCACCCATCACCTGCGTGCAGATGGCCCCGATGAGCGCGCCGCCGGCGAATGCCCCGACCACGCGCGCGTACACCGTGAGCGCCCGGCGGGAATCCGATGAGCGATCGACCGCCACCCCGTACCCGGCCTCGACGAGCCGCATGAGGTTGCCGGTCGTCGCCACCGCGATGTAGTTCAGATCCCCGATGTTGCGGAACAACTCGATCTGCATCGCCGTGATGAACGCGATGGGGATCGTGACGTAGAAGTGCGGGACCGAGGTGGGTACGAAGCCGATGACGACGAGGATCGCGACCTGCAGCGCCATCGTGACGCGGATCGGGTAGACGAGCAGACGATCGAACCGGCCCGCCTTGACGTGTACCGCCAGCACGACGCCCACGAGGAAGGCGAGGATCGGCCACAGGTGACCGGACGCCTGATACCACTGGCGCTCAGACAGGTTGAGGGCGAGGAGGATGACGTTGCCGGTCTGGGCGTTCGCGAAGACCCCACCGCGCGACAGGAACGTGTAGCTGTCCAGGAATCCGCAGGCGGCCGTGATCAGCAGGGCGAAACGCAGCGTCGTCGACGTGGTCATCTCACAGCACCACCGGGACCGAGCCGGTGCGACGCCCCGTCCGGTCCAGCAAGGATCCGAGACGCTTGGGTGTCTCGAGGGTCACCGAACGGTCCACGACGACCAGTCCCGGCACCCTGCTCTCGAGTTGCTGTTCGAATTCGGAGAGTTCGCCGATGGTGTGCAACCAGACCCCCATGAGGATGTTCGCCGTACCGGTGACCTCGCAGCAGACCCGCACCTGCGGCAGGTCGTCCAGCGCGTCGACCAGTGCCGAGATCGACCTCGACGACGCCCGCGCCCACACGTTGGCGGTCACCGGCCATCCACTGATCACATGCGCCACCTCGCAACGGATGGACAAGACCCGCTCGGCGACGAGGGCACCGAGCCGGCGGCGGACCGTCGGGGCGCTCAGACCGCTGGCGGCCGCCAGATCGACCGCCGATCTCCGGCCGTCCTGCGCCAGCGCGGCGATCAGCCGCAGGTCCATGTCGTCGGGGTCGTGCATCGGGGTGCGGTGCACCGGCCGGTGTTCGGCGAGAACCGATTCCTCCGCGTCGGTCAGAGTGCGCACCCGCCAGCGTTCGCTCTCCCCGAAGACACGCATCACCACGCGGGTCCGGGTCCGGGCGACGCCATCGGTCTCGGCGAGGCGCTGGACCCAGTCGCCGAGGAAACCGAGGTCGGGCACCATGACGGTCAGCAGCAGATCGCCGTCCCCGGCGGTCCGCTGGATCGTCGCGACCGAACGGTCCATCGACAGACGTTCGACGAGTGCCTCGCGTCGCGCGGAGGCCTGCACCTCGACGAAGGCGCTGCACCGGGTGTTGAGGTAGGCGGCCCCGGGATAGGTCACGATCCAGGCGAGTCCGCTGTCGACGAGCCGTTCCCATCGGCGTGCGGCGGTCGCGGCGCTGACCCCCACGACGTCGCCGACCACGCCCCACGGCGCCCGCGGGGCGACCTGCAGAGCGTGAACGATCTGATAATCGAGGTCGTCCGGCACGCAACAATCCTGCATCACGCGGCGGAATTTTTTCGCTATCGGAAGTCGCCGGGACAGTCCACTGCCCCGCTCTTACGTTTCCTCCCAACACCCAACGGTCGCCTAGAGCGGCCCGAGTTCAGGAGGACGGTCCGTGAAGGTCTGCGTCATCGGAGGAGGTCACGGTTCATATGCCGCGGCCGCGGAGCTGAGCGAGAAGGATCATCACGTCACGTGGTGGCGGCGGGACGCGGCGGCGTTCTCTCCGCTGATCGACGGTGGTGTGCTCGAGATCGACGACCACCGGGGCCGCCGTTCGGTCGGGGTGGGTGACGCAGACGGGATCGCGATCACCACCGACCTCGCCGAGGCGGTGTCGAACGCCGATGTGATCGTCGCGCCGGTTCCCGCGTTCGCGCACGATTCGCTCGCCCGCGTGCTCGCCCCGCACCTGCGCGACGGCCAGATCGTCTACCTCCCGCCGGGCAGCTTCGGCTCCGTCGTGTTCGCCGCCGCGGTCCGCGAGGCCGGAAATCCTGCCGACGTGGCGTTCGCCGAGACCGGCACCCTGCCCTACCTCGCCCGCAAGCACGGCGACACCCGGGTGGTGGTGAGCGGTTACGCGACGCGCCTGCCCACCGGCGTCTTCCCGGCCCGGCACACCGAACGCGCCCTCGCCACGCTGAGCGAGGTCTACCCCGCCGTCGAACGGATCGAGGACGCGCTCAGCGGCGCCCTGATGAACGCGGGCCCGATCATCCACCCGCCCCTGATCCTGATGAATGCCGGACCGCTGGAGCACTTTCCGTCGTGGGACATCCACAACGAGGGCACCCAGGAATCCATTCGTCGCGTCACGTCCGCCCTCGACGCCGAGCGCGTCGCGATCCGCGAGGCCCTGGGGTACGACGCACCGCACTTCCCCCTGGCCGACCACTACACCGCCGACGGCGACGAGTGGATGTACGGCAACGCCGCGCACGAGAAGCTCACCGACAGCGGCGACTGGCGCGAGCACATCGACCTGCGGACCCACCGGTACATGACCGAGGACGTCGAGGTGGGGCTCGCCCTGTTGAGTTCCGTCGCGCGCTGGGCATCGGTCCCGGCGCCGGTCGCCGACGGTCTGCTCGCCATCGCCGGCGCGGTCACCGGCCGCCCGGCGGGCTCGGGCGAACGCACCCTGGAAGGCCTGGGTCTCGACCGGCTCGACCGCGACGGCATGCGCGCCTTTCTCACCGAGGGGTTCGTCCAGTGACGAGGCGGCATGTGGCCGTCGTGGGTGCCGGACGGATGGGGCAGGGCATCGCGGCCGCCCTGGCCTTCGGGAACGTGTCGGTCACCGTGGTCGATCTCCGCGATCGCGGCGCCGACTCCGCGGCCTACCTCGAGGGAGTACGTGCGTCGATCCGAGCGGCCCTCGCGCACAAGGTGACACTCGGTCTCGTGACGGTCGAGGACCTCGAGGGCGTCGCCGCACTGGTGACGGTCGTCGGCGAGGTCGACGCCCTCACCCCGATGGCCGACGCGGATCTCGTCTTCGAGGCCGTGCCGGAGGTCGCAGAGGTCAAACGTGACGCGCTGACGTGGATCGAGGCCATGGTCGGCGACACCGTCCCCATCGCATCGACCACGTCGAGCTTCCTGGTCGACGACCTCGCAGGCGCGTTGTCGGCGCCGGCGCGTTTCCTCAACGCGCACTGGCTCAACCCCGCCGACCTCATGCCGCTCGTCGAGATGGCGGCCGGTACGGCCACGAGTCGCGGGGCCGTCGACGCCACCCGTGAGTTGCTGCTCGCGGTCGGCAAGGTGCCCGTGGTGTGCGCCCCGTCGCCCGGGTACATCGTGCCCCGGCTCCAGTCGCTGGTGATGAACGAGGCCGCGCGAATGGTGGCCGAGGGCGTGGCGAGCGCCGAGGACATCGACACCGCCGTCCGCATCGGATTCGGCTCGCGCTTCGCGGTTCTCGGTCTCCTGGAGTTCATCGACTGGGGTGGTTGCGACACCCTCTTCCACGCATCGAACTACCTGAGCCACGAACTCGGCGAGAGGTTCGCACCCGCACCCCTCGTCGAGGCGAACATGAACTCCGGGCGCCGCGGGATCTCCGACGGCGCAGGCTTTTACGAGTTCGACGCCGACACCGTCGACGACTATCGGGCACAACGGATCGCGGACTTCGCGCGCGTTCTCGACGCCCTGGGCCGTCTCGGTCGTCATGAGGAGTTCGCCACCACCGACTGAACCGAGTCGCCCCGTCGAACCGTCCGTGACCGGCATCCCGCCGGTTGCGCGATCGACGCCGCCAATGACGCGGCGCAGTAAAGCTTTTCCCTATTTCCACCCACGGTGAGTCCGACACAATCGACTTATCCACGAGTACAGCCCACCGAACGACGGATCGCCGATCCCGTTCGCCCACCGATGAGGAGTGATCCGTGGTAACACTCGACAGTTCCGTCCCGACGGACCCCGGTTCGGGGTCCCCGCAACCCCGGCGAGAGCGGACCGCCCGCGTGGCCGTGGCCTCCGGCGTCGGCACGATCATGGAGTTCTACGACTTCGCGATCTACGGCACCGCGACAGCACTGGTCTTCAACAAGATCTTCTTCAACGTAGACGATCCCTGGTTCGGCACCTTCCTCGGGTTCGCCACCTTCGCAGTGGGTTTCGTGATGGCACCCATCGGCGCGGTGATCTTCGGACACTTCGGCGACCGGATCGGACGGCGCAAGGCCTTGACCGCGGCCTTCCTCCTCATGGGCGGGTCGACGCTGGCGATGGGCGTGCTGCCCGACTACCAGGCCATCGGGATCGTGGCGCCGATCATCCTGATCTTCCTGCGCATGGTGCACGGCATATCCCGGGGCGGCGAGATCGGCGGCGCCGCACTGCTGGCCGCCGAACACGCGCCCGCGCACCGTCGTGGTCTGTACGGCTGTTTCGTCACCCTCGGCTCGCCGGTCGGCGGCATTCTCGCCAACCTGTCTTTCGCCCTCGTCCTCCTGATGCCGATGGAGCAGGTCCTCGCCTGGGGTTGGCGTATCCCGTTCCTGATCGGCGGCGTCGTCCTGGCGATCGGCGTGTGGACGCGCAGTCGCGTCAGCGAGACGCCGGACTTCGTCCGATCCCAGCAGTCGGCGGAGTCCTCACCGCGGACGTTCTCGGTCCTGCGCCAGAACTGGCGTCGAGTGGCACTGGCGGCGGGCATCAACGTGGGCCAGAACTGTTATGCGTTCCTGTTGTTCACGTTCATGCTGTCGTTCCTCACCGAAACCGATCCCGGCCGCGGCTTCGACCGTTCGCCGGTCGTCTTCGGCAGCACCCTGGCACTGGCATGTCACGCGGCGACCGTCGTGCTCGGCAGTCATCTCTCCGACCGTCTGGGCCGCAAACCGGTCATCGCCTTCGGGATGATCAGTTCGCTCGTCTTCGCCCCGATCCTGTTCTGGGTCACCGCATCCGGGTCGCTCGCGGCATGCATCACGGTCATCTCCATCGGCTTCGCGCTCACCGGGTTCGTGTACGGACCCATGCTGACGACCTTCGCCGAACTCTTCCCGATCACACAGCGCTACAGCGGTATCGGCATCGGCTTCCAGATGGGCGCGGTGCTCGGCGGCGGCCTGGCACCGATGATCGCCAACCGAATCGTCAGCGCGACGGGCAGCGTCATCCCGGTCGGGGTCTACGCGGCAGTGCTGATGGCCATCAGCCTGTGCTGCCTGATGGTCATTCGCGAGACCGCACCGGCTGCCGCCGGGCGAGCGTTCGGGCAGCGCCTCCGGGGCTGATCGGTCCCGGACCCATTGACAGCATCCTGCTTTTTTGACAGGCTGCTGTCAATGCAGTTCGGAAGGAGACGACCATGAAGACCGTCCACCTGGGGCTGTACCCCACCCTCGCCGACTGGGAGTTCGGGTACGTCGCGGCCGGCATCAACAATCCCGACTATCAGCACGAGCCCGGCTCGTTCCGGATCGTGACCGTCGGTGCCACGCGAGACCCGATCCGGACCATCGGCGGCGTCACGATGGTTCCGGAGACGACGCTCGACGAGGTCGACCCGCAAGACAGCACCATGCTCGTGCTGCCGGGTGCACAGATCTGGGAGCGCAACGACGCGTTCGTCGACGCCGCGCGCCGCTGGACCGCTGCGGAGGTCCCGGTCGCCGGCATCTGCGGCGCGACGATGGGCCTGGCGCGGGCCGGCCTGCTCGACGACCGTCGTCACACGAGCAACGCACCGGAGCAGTTGACGCCGACCGGCTATGCCGGTGCCGAACACTATGTCGATGCCCCGGCGGTCACCGACCGCGGCATCATCACCGCGGCGGCGATCGCCCCCGTCGACTTCGCGCGCGAGGTCTTCGCACTGCTCGGCGTCTACACCCCGCCGGTCCTCGACGCCTGGTACCAGCTGTACGGACAGCAGGATCCGAGCGGCTTCTACGCACTGGCCGACGAGCAGTGACCGACCCGCAGGAGCTCTTGTCGGCGTCGGCGCTGACGACCTTTCGTCTGAACGGACAGTTCCTCGCCCTCGCCGAAGGGCTTGCCGAACCCGCGGGCCTCACCGCGACCCGCTGGCAGGTACTCGGCGCGGTTCTGCGTGAACCCCTGCCCGTTGCGGGGATCGCGCGCGCGATGGGTATCACCCGCCAGAGCGTGCAGCGCACCGCCGACGTGCTGGTGGCCGACGGGCTCGCCGAGTACCGCGAGAATCCCGCACACCGACGAGCCAAACTCGTGGCACCGACGGCGGCGGGCCTGACCGCGGTCCGGGCGATCAACCCCGGTCACCGGGCCGCCGCCGACCGCCTGGCCGAGATCATGGGGACGGACCGGTGGCAGCGATGCCTGGATGCGCTGCAGGATCTCGCCGCCGCCCTGGACACCCTGCACACCCTGGACAACGAGCCTGCGGACGGCCGCACCAGCGGCCATGTCTAATTGTTGACAATCGTACGATCGAGCGTCACCGTGTACCCATGACCGCCAGCGTTGACTCCCCGGCACGCACCGTCCAGACCGCCTCGCTCAGCCCCGTCCTCAAACAGGCGACCCCGGTCGTCGTCGACCACGCGCAGGGTTCGTGGATCCGCGGGACCGACGGTCGCGACTACCTCGACTTCACCACCGGGATCGGCGTCACCAGCACCGGACACTGCCACCCGCACGTCGTGGCCGCCGCACAGGCGCAGTGCGCGAAGGTGATCCACGCGCAGTACACCACCGTGATGCACACGCCTCTGCTCGAGCTGACCGAGCGTCTCGGCGCCGTCCTGCCCGTCGGCCTCGACTCGGTGTTCTACGCCAACTCCGGCTCGGAAGCCGTCGAGGCCGCGGTGCGCCTCGCCCGGATGGCCACCGCACGACCCAACGTCATCGTGTTCCAAGGCGGATTCCACGGTCGCACGGTCGCCGCGGCGAGCCTCACCACCGCGGGAACCCGCTTCTCGGCCGGCTTCTCGCCCCTCATGAGCGGCGTGCACATGGCACCCTTCCCCTACGCCTATCGCTACGGCTGGGACACCGACACCGCGGTCGACTTCGCGCTCCGCGAGCTCGACTATCTGCTGCAGTCGCGTGTCGCGCCGAACGACACAGCGGCATTCCTGATCGAACCCGTACTCGGCGACGGCGGCTACCTCCCCACACCACCCCGCTTTCTCCACGGCCTGGCCGAACGCGCGGCCCGCCACGACATCCTGCTGATCCTCGACGAGGTGCAGGCAGGGTTCGGCCGCACCGGGAGATTCTGGGGACACCAGCACGCCGACGGCCTGACCCCCGACATCCTGATCACCGCCAAGGGGCTTGCGTCCGGATTCCCGATCTCGGCGATCGCCGCATCGACGGAACTGATGAGCAAGGCCTGGCCCGGTTCTCAGGGCGGTACCTACGGCGGTAATGCCGTGGCGGCGGCCGCCGCGATCGCGACCCTCGACGTGATCGAATCCGAAGGGCTCGTCGAGAACGCGCGCGTGCGCGGGGAACAGTTGCTCGCCGGGTTGCGTGAGGTGTGCGCCGCCCATCCCCGGGTCGGCGACATCCGCGGACTCGGCCTCATGGCCGGCATCGAGTTCGTCACCACCGACGCCGCCGGGAACTCCGCTCCCGACGCGGCCGCCGCGGTCGCCGTGCAGCAGGCCACCACCACCCACGGCCTGCTGACCCTCACCTGCGGCCCGGCGGCGAACGTCGTGCGCCTCATCCCAGCTCTCGTCGTCACCGCCGAGGAGATCGATCTCGGCGTCGCCCGGTTCGGTGCCGCGCTCGCCGCTGCATTGGCTTAGCCGTGGTGCCGGTGGACATTGCAACCGAACTCGCCGAACTCGGCGTCGACGCCGACGCATCGACGCGCCGGCTCGCCGAATACTCCTACGACGCTTCCAACTACCGCATCCCGCCACTGGCGGTGACCTTTCCGCGCACCGCGCGGGAGGTCGCCGCGGTGGCCGGCTGGTGTCATGAGCACGACCTCCCCGTGATCGCGCGGGGCGGCGGAACGTCCATGGGCGGCAACGCGATCGGCCCGGGAGTGGTGATCGACCTCTCCCGTCACCTCGACCGCGTCCTGAGCGTCGACGCCGGCACCGCCACGGCCGTGGCCGGTTCGGGCGTCGTCCTGACCTCACTCGCCGCCCAGGCCCGTGCGGCCACCGGCGGCCGCCTCACCTTCGCGCCCGATCCGTCGTCGGCCTCGCGTGCGACGCTCGGCGGAGCCATCGGCAACGACGCGTGCGGCAATCATTCGGTTCGCCACGGCCGGATGAGCGATCACGTCGTCGAGTTGCACCTCGTCACCGCCGAGGGGTTGCTCCTCACGGCCACACGCAACGGATTGCGCGCCACCGATCCCGACGACGCCGCGGCCGCCGCCCGGGCCGCCGAGATCTCGACGGCACTCACCGACCTGGCAGCGTCGAACCTGTCGATCTTCCGAACCCAGCTGGAAACCATCCCCCGACAGGTGTCGGGATACCATTTGTCGACGCTACTGCCGGAGAACGGGTTCGACGTCGCTCGCGCGCTGGTGGGCAGCGAGGGCACCTGCGCGATCGTCGTCTCGGCGAGAGTCCGTCTCGTGACGGTCGCCGCGTCGCAACTGCTGCTGTGCGTCGGCTACCACTCCCCGTCCGACGCCGCCCGCGACGTGCCGGCCATCCTGCCGTTCGCGCCGTCGGCCGTCGAGGGCATCGACCGCAGGATCGTGGCCACCATGGCGGCTCGACGCGGCCGGGACGCGGTCGCCGGGCTCCCCGACGGAGCGGCATGGCTGTTCATCGATGTCGACGAGGAAAGTGCTGCCGCACAATCGGAATCCGACGTGCCCGCCACCGCCAAGCGCCTCCTCGATCATCTCCGGACCCAGGGACGCATGATCGATGCCACCGTCGTCGACGACCCGATACGACGCACAGCGCTGTGGCGCGTACGGGAGGACGGGGCCGGATTGTCGTCGCGGCTGGCCGATCCCGACGACGAGAGCATCGGTGGCGGTTACGAGTCGTGGCCCGGATGGGAGGACGCGGCCGTCGCACCCGAGCGACTCGCCGACTACCTCGACGACTTCACCGACCTCCTCGACCGTCATGCGTTGACCGGCGTCCTGTACGGACACTTCGGTGCCGGCTGCATGCATGTCCGGATCACCTTCGACCTCCGGTCCGCCGAGGGCCGCGCGGTGATGGAGCACTTCTGCACCGACGCAGCCGAACTCGTCGTCCGCCATGGCGGATCGCTGTCCGGCGAGCACGGCGACGGGCGCGCCCGGTCGGCCCTGCTCCCCCTCATGTACTCGCCGCCGATGATGGCGGCGTTCGCCCGGTTCAAGACGATCTGGGATCCGAAGGGAACCCTCAATCCGGGCAGCATAGTCGACCCGGCGCCGATCACCGCGAACCTGGCGCTGGCCGGCATTCCGGCACGCACCTGGCCGACTCTGTTCGCGCTCGGCGACGGCTCGCCGGAGCCCGCAGAGCGGGGATCGGCGTCGATCGCGGCGCGGGTCCGGCGCCGCATGTCCCGAAAGCTGCCCCTGAAATCCGCCCCAGAGACAGGTGCCGACGACATATCGGCGTCGACGCCGCCGCCGAGGGCGGATTTCCGGGGTGGTATTCAGCCGACTCCGGAACCCGGCAGACCCGAACTCCCGGTGCTCGACCCGTTCGTCCACGCGGTGCAGGGGTGCATCGGGGTGGGCCGGTGCCGCGCGGACTCCGGCGGGGTGATGTGCCCGAGCTACAAGGCCACGCGCGACGAGAAGGACTCCACCCGCGGCCGGGCCCGCGTGCTGCAGGACATGGTCCGCACCGCGCCGAGCGTCGACGAGGGATGGCGGTCCACCGATGTCGCCGAGGCTCTGGAGTTGTGCCTGTCGTGCAAGGCGTGTTCGACCGACTGCCCCACCGGCGTCGACATGGCCACGTACAAGTCGGAGTTCCTGAGCCATCATTACCGACGCCGGCTACGACCGTTGTCGCACTACTCCCTCGGATGGATGCCCGCCTGGCTGTCGGCGGCCGGTGTCGCGGCGCCGCTGATCAACCGCACCCTCGGGTCCCGGTTGGGCGTCGTGGCCGCACGATTGGGCGGTATCGACCCGCGTCGATCGATGCCCGCATTCGCGACGCGACGCGCCCGCCGACGCCATCTGGACGGCCTCGTCCCCGTGTCCGCCGACTCGACGGTGATCCTGTTCGTCGACTCGTTCACGCGGGCGTTCCGGCCTCAGGTCGCCGCCGCGGCCGCCCGGGTCCTCGACGCCGCCGATCCCGTCGACCGTGCGCCCGATCCCGTCGACCGTGCGTCCGATTCCGTCGACCGTGCGTCCGATCCCGTCGACCGTGCGTCCGATTCCGTCGGCTGTGCGTCCGACAACTGTTGCGGTCTCACGTGGATCTCGACGGGACAGCTGGACCGTGCCCGGAAGGTATTGCGGCGCACCGTCGCCGACCTCGACGACGGGACGGAACGACCGATCGTGGTGGTCGAACCCAGTTGTGCCGCGGCGCTGGCGAAGGACCTGCCAGAACTGGTTCCGACCGAGGCCGCACGCCGCGTCGCGGCACGTGTGCGAAGTTTCGCCGCCCACGTGCCCACGCTGCTCGACGCGGGTTGGCGACCACCACCCCTGCCCGACGAGGTGACGTTGCAGACCCACTGCCACGAGTACGCGGTGTTCGGCGCCCGGGTGGGCGCCGCCGCCCTCGATGCACTCGGGGTCACCGTGCACACCGCAGACGGGTGCTGCGGCGTCGCCGGTAATTTCGGCTTCGAGAAGGGCCATTACGAGGTGTCCATGGCCGTGGCCGAGAACGGTCTCGCCCCCGCCCTGCGCGACGCCCCGCGTCGGACAGTCGTCACCGATGGGTTCAGTTGCGCGATGGCCGTCGAACACCTCGCCACCGTCGACGACGCCCTCGCCCGCGCCCGCGACATCCGCGGTCTCCACCTCGCGGAGTTGCTCGACCCTGCCACCGACGCCCACCCGCACCACGAGTCAGGAGATCGCTCATGACGGCCATCGCCCCGCACACCGTCCCGGATGCCGTCTCGCGCGTCCGCACCGACCTGTTCATCGACGGGGAGTGGAGTCCGCCCGTCGACGGCAATCACTTCGACGTGGTGAACCCGGCCACCGGGGAGTTGCTCGCCCAGGTTGCCGATGCCGACGCCGCCGACGCCCGTCGCGCCATCGAGTCGGCGGCCGCGCATCAGTCCGGGTGGGCGGCGACCTCACCGCGCAGCCGCAGCGAGATCCTCTACCGCGCACACCAACTCATCATGAGCCGCGTCGACGAGATCGCCTCGGTGATGACCGCCGAGATGGGTAAACCGTTGGTCGAGGCCAAGGGTGAGGTCGCCTACGGCGCGGAGTTCTTCCGGTGGTTCGCCGAGGAGGCGGTGCGGATCGGCGGCGACTCCACCACCACCGGCGACGGCGGCCATCGCATCGTCGTCAGCAGACAACCGGTCGGCCCGTGCATCCTCATCACCCCCTGGAACTTCCCACTGGCCATGGCGACCCGCAAGATCGGACCGGCCGTCGCGGCGGGTTGCACGATGGTGCTCAAGCCCGCCGAACTCACCCCCCTCACCACGCTCCTGCTCGCCGACATCCTCGTCGAGGCCGGCCTTCCCGCGGGCGTGCTCAACGTCGTCACGACGAGCGACCCGGCGACCGTCGTCACCGAATGGATGGAGAGCGGGCTGGCCCGGAAGGTCAGTTTCACCGGGTCGACCGCGGTCGGCAAGACGCTGTTGCGACAGGCGGCCGGGACGGTCATGCGCACCTCGATGGAGCTCGGCGGCAATGCACCGTTCATCGTGTGCGCCGACGCCGACATCGCCAGGGCCGTCGACGGTCTGATGGTGGCCAAGATGCGCAACATGGGCCAGGCGTGTACCGCGGCGAACCTGATCTTCGTGCATCGCAGCGTGATCGACGAGTTCACCGACGCATTCACCACGAGAATGGCTGCGCTGCAGGTCGGCGACGGTGCTCACGACGGAACCCAGGTGGGTCCGCTCGTCGAACCCCGGGCCGTCGCGAAGGTCGCCTCGTTGGTCGACGACGCGGTGGCCAAGGGCGCGACGGTCTGCTGCGGGGGCGACACCCCCGACGGCCCCGGCTACTACTACCCGCCGACCGTTCTGCGTGGGGTCTCACTCGACGCCGACCTCATGCGCACCGAGATCTTCGGCCCCGTCGCCGCGATCGTCCCGTTCGGGAACGCCGATGCGCCCACGGATCCCGCCGCCGACGACGAGGTCATCGCACTGGCCAACGACACGCCGTGGGGGCTGGTCGGCTACCTGTTCAGTCGCGATGTCGACCGTTGCGCTCGCCTGGCGGCTGCGCTGGAAACCGGTATGGTCGGGGTCAACACCGGCATCGTGTCCAATCCTGCCGCTCCGTTCGGCGGTGTGAAGGAGTCCGGGCTCGGACGCGAGGGCGGACGCGTGGGCATCGAGGAGTTCCTCGACATGAAGTACACCGCCTCTCCCGTCATCCGCTGATCCTCGCGCCCGTCCGAACGGCGCATCGCCCGCATGTGAAGGCCGAGATGTAAGGAGCGACAAGCATGTACCTCGGTGCTCAGCTGTTCACCGACAGCGAGTACGCACAGCGCCTGGTCCGCGTCCGCGAACTCATGGACCGCCAGGGGTTGTCGGCGATCATCGTCACCGACCCGGCCAACATCTTCTATCTCATCGGGTACAACGCGTGGTCGTTCTACACGCCGCAGATGTTGTTCGTGCCCATCGACGGTGAGATGGTGTTCTACGCGCGCGAGATGGATGCTCATGGAGCGCACCGCACCACGTGGTTGCCCCCCGAGCAGATCGTCGGGTACCCGGAGAGCTACGTGCACCGTCCGCACCTGCATCCGTTCGACTGGGTCGCCTGGTCGCTGCGCCAACGCCATCTCATCGCACCGGCGTCGAAAGCGGGATCGGTCGGCCTCGAGATGGATTCGCACTTCTTCTCCCCCAAGGCCTATCGGGCGCTGTTCAACGCCATCCCGGAGTGGAAGCTGGTCGACAACTTCGAACTCGTGAACTGGGTGCGGTCGGTGAAGTCCGACGCCGAGGTGCAGTTGATGCGCCAGGCCGGCATGGTGTGCTCGGAGGCGATGCGGGCCGCGATCGACACCATCGACATCGGCGTGCGGCAATGCGATGCGGCGGCGGCGATCTCGCAGGCCCAGATCACCGGCACGCCGGAGTACGGCGGTGACTACCCGGCGATCGTCCCGATGCTGCCGACCGGGGCCGCCGCCGACACCCCGCATCTGACCTGGAACCAGGGCACATTCGTCGAGAACGAGGCGGTGGTGATCGAGTTGACCGGCGCGCACAGCCGCTACCACTGCCCGTTGGCGCGGACCGTGTCCCTGGGCACCGTCTCGAAAGATCTCGACTACGTGGCCAAGGCAACCGCCGAGGGCCTCGACAACGTCCTCGATGCGATCAAGCCGGGCGTGGCGACACGCGAGCTGGCGTCCACGTGGAACTGGACTCTCGCCAAGTACGGCCTCGAAAAGCCCTCGCGGCTGGGCTATTCCATCGGTATCGGGTACCCGCCCGACTGGGGTGAACGCACCATCAGCATCCGCACCGAGGACGAGTCCGTCCTGGAGACCAACATGACCTTCCACATCGTGTGCGGCATGTGGATGGACAACTACGGTTTCGAGCTCTCGGAGTCCGTGCGCGTCAGCCCCACCGGGGTGGAGACGTTCACCGACTTCCCCAGGGAGCTGATCCGGAAGTGAACGAGACAACCTGATCCCTGAGGTGCGAGGAGCGCAAGCACAACCCGATCCCTGAGGTGCGAGGAGCGCAAGCGACGAGCCACGAAGGGCGACGAGACGAGGTGAAGAAAGTGACCACAACCGAAACCATTTACGACGCACGGCATTCCGCGCCCACTCTGCCGTTGGCGGGCCGGGCGAAGGACCTGGTCGGTTCGATGATCGACTCGTCGACGTCGTTGTTGGCCGCCCAGTCGCACGACATCGTGCGCTTCGCGATGGGTTCACCGGCCGACGAGGCGGTCCCGGCCGACGAGTTCCGCCAGATCGCCGGCGAGATCCTCGACCACACGTCGTTCACCTACGGCGCGACCGAGGGTGAACCACGGCTGCTCCAGCTGCTCGTCGATTACCTGGCGACCACACCGGACCCGTCGTCGCACGATCGTCTGGTGATCACCACCGGCGGCATGCAGGGCCTCGATCTCGCCTGCAAGCTCTTCATCGACCCCGGTGATCTCGTGATCGTCGAATCCCCCACCTACACCAACGGCAGTGCGACGGCGTTGTCGTACGGGGCCCGACTCCTCGAGGTTCCCGTCGACGACGACGGGATGCAGGTCGATCAGCTCGAGGACCTCGTCGCGCACACCCACCAGACGCCCAAGGCGATCTACACGATCCCCACCTTCCAGAACCCGTCCGGCGTGACGATGTCGGAGGAACGACGCCGCGAGCTGCTCCGCCTGGCCCACACGTGGGGTTCTGTCATCATCGACGACGATCCGTACGGGCTGCTGCGCTTCGCCGGCACCGACATCCCGACGTTCCAGACGTTGAGTCCCGGCGATCCCCTCGTCTTCTCGGTGCGTACCTTCTCCAAGATCCTCGCGCCCGGTTGGCGGGTGGGCTGGGTCGATGCCGACCCCTCCCTGCGTCAGTTGCTCATCAACGGCAAGCAGGCCATGGACACCTGCACCAATGTGCCCAATCAGCACATCGTCGCCGAGTACATCGCCCGCGGCGGTCTCGAGGACCACCTCGCCGGAATCCGCACCCTGTACCGCGAGCGCAAGGACGCGATGCTCGACGCCGTCGCCCGCCACCTCGGCGACCGGGTGGTGACGACGAATCCCGAAGGAGGGTTCTTCCTCTGGGTGACGCTGCGCGACGAGTTCGCCGAGATCGACACCCGGGAACTGTTCGAGGTCGCCCTGGCCGACGGCGTGGCGTTCATCCCTGGCCCGGCGCTGTCACCGGGCGGCCGGTTCCGCAACTCCATGCGGTTGTGCTTCGCCTCGAGCACCCCTGAACGGATCGACGAGGGTGTCCGACGCCTCACCGCGAGTCTTGAGAAGATGGCACGGTGAGTGGTGACCCCGAACTCGAACAGACAGCACACGAGCTGACCGCAACCGAGATGGCCGTCCTCGACCTCATCGACGAGGCCGCCATCGTCGCGCTCACCTCCGCCCTGGTCGAGGCGCCGAGCGAGAATCCCGGCGGCACCGAGGAAGCAGCGGTCGCCGTTCTCGAGAAAGCCTGTCGCGAACAGGGATTGGCGGTGTCCATCACCGAGGCGGCACCCGGGCGACCGAATCTTGCCGCGACTCTCGCCGCCGGACCCGGGCCGGGCCTGATGTTCCTCGGACATTCCGACGTGGTCCCGGCGGGCCCCAACTGGACAGCCGACCCGTACACGGCGCACATCCGCGACGGCCGCATCTACGGGCGCGGCTCCACCGACATGAAGGGCGGACTCGCTGCCGTCGTCGCAGCCATGAGCGCACTGTCGCGAGCGGGCGAGTTCGGTGTGGCACCGACGGGGCCGGTGCGCCTCGTGTGCACCGTCGACGAAGAGGAACATGGCACCGGGGTACGCGACTTCGTCGCCCGCCCCCGGGATCACGACTTCCTCGGCTGTATCGTCGCCGAACCCACCGATCTGCAAGTGGTACGCGGTTGCCGGGGCGCCTCGTACATCGAGATCGACGTGACGGGTCGCGCCGCGCATTCCGGCCGACCTGCCGACGGGCGCAGCGCGATCGACGCTGCCGCGGCGATCGTGGACATCATCCGCGTCGACGGTGAACATTTGGCGGAGAATCCCGACGAGCTACTCGGCCACGGGACGTGGAACGTCGGGACCATCTCGGGCGGACAGGGGATCTCGGTGGTCGCGCCCACGTGCTCGCTCGGCATCGACCGACGTCTGATGCCCGACGAGGACCCGAACGTCATCGCCGTCGAGCTCCGGAAGACGATCGGCGACAGGGGTATCGACACCGACGGGATCTCGGTCGACATCCGGGTGACGATGGAGATGCCTGGATTCGCCACTGCCGCCGACCATCCGCTGGTGACCGCGGCCGTCGAAGCGGTCACGCACGCGGGTGCCGCCACCTCGGTCGGAGGCTGGACCGCGGCCTGCGACGGTGGATTCGTCAGTCGCGACCTCGGCATCCCATCTATCGTGCTGGGCCCGGGCAACATCAACACCGATGCCCATCAGCCCGACGAGTCGGTCGCGATCGCCGATCTCGTCACCGCGGCGAGGGCCTACACCCTCGCCGCGTTGCGCCTTCTCCGCCACGTCGACTGAGCCCTACCCGAGCGGGTTCAGCCACGTCCAGCCGGTTCAGCTCCACCGGCCGGTTGAGCTCGTCGAAACCCTCACGAACCGACCTTCTGCCCCTGCAACGAGCTGAAGTCGTTCTCGCGGGTGGGGATCCCGGTACCGCGGATCGAACCTCCCGCGGTCTCCTTCAGGAAGAGCAGTGCCACCATGCCGATGGCGCAGGCACCCATCATGTACATCGCCGGGAACAGAGACCACTCGGTCTTCTCGACCACGGCGTCGTTGACCAGCGGGGCCGTACCGCCGAAGGCGGCGGTCGCGACGTTGTAGGAGATCGCGAACCCGGCATAGCGGACCTGGGTCGGGAACATCGCCGGGAAGGTCGCCGAGATGGTGGCCAGCTGCGGGATGTACAGCACACCCAGGACGACGAAAGCCACGATCGCCCAGACGAATCCCTGACCCATCAACCAGTAGAGCGGCAGGGCGAGGACGAACAGCCCGATCAGCGAACCCCACCACATCGGTTTACGGCCCGTCGAATCCGACCACCATCCGAAGAACGGGATCAGCAGCATCATGACCAGCTGACCGACGAGATTGACGGTGCTCGCCGAAGTCTCGGAGAGGCCGATCGTGTTCTGCAGGTAGGTGGGCTGGTAGGCCAGCAGCGTGTAGTTGGCGACGTTGAGCGCGATGACCAGGCCGAACATCGTGAGGATCGGGCGCCGGTAGTTGATCAAGAGGTCCTTGAAGCGGGTCCAGGCAGACCCCTTGATCTCGTTGTCCTGCTCGAGTTCCTGGAAGACGGGGGTGTCTTCCATCTGCGACCGCAGGTAGAGGCCGATGAGACCCATCGGCAGCGCGAACAGGAACGGGATGCGCCAACCCCACTGGTCCATCTGCGAGTCGGTGAGCAGCAGTTGCAGGAGCAGGACGAACAGGGTGCCACCGCAGAAGCCCGCCAGGGTGCCGAACTCGAGGAACGAGCCGTATTTGCCGCGCTTGTTGTCCGGCGCGTATTCGGCCATGAACGTTGCGGCGCCGCCGTATTCGCCACCGGTCGAGAAGCCCTGGATGACGCGGAGCAGGATGAGCAGGATCGGGGCCCACACACCGATCGACGCGTGCGTCGGCAGCAGACCGATCAGGGCCGTCGCACCGGAGATGAGCAGGATGGTCATCGCCAGGACCGACTTGCGCCCGATGCGGTCACCGATCGGTCCCCAGACCATGCCGCCGAGCGGACGCAGTACGAAGGAGACGGCGAAACCGAGCATGGTGCCGATGGTTCCGAGGTCCCCCGGAAAGAATGCCTGGGTCAGGTAGACCGACGCGGCGGCGTAGACACCGTAGTCGTACCACTCGGTCGCGTTGCCGATCGCGGAGGCGCCGATGGCCTTGCGAAGAATCTTCTTGCCCTCTGGGGAGTCCGGGTCCGGTGCGAGCTGCTCATACGTGTCTGCTGCTGTCGTGTCGCTCATCTGCGCTTCCTGAGTCGTGGGGCCACTGGTGGTGGAACTCGGTGGATTCGTGATGCGCACGTACGGCACGATTCTCGGCCCTACGCGACTGCCGGCCGCAGGTGATCAGCCCCTGGCCACCTGCCGGTCGGCGTTCTCGTCGTCACCGACCAGGCGGCGCAACCCGTCGGCCATGTGCTCGATCATCAGAGCATCAGCAGCCGCGGCATCTCCCGCGGCGATGGCGTCCACCAACGCCTGGTGTTCGTCGATCCGGTCCTTTCCCGAGGAGTATGTTCCCCGCATGGCTCGCAGGCACATTCGCGTCTCCACGAGGATCGTCTCGTGCAGACGCGAAAGCCGTTGACTTCCGGCATATTCCACCAGTGTCTGGTGAAAGGCCATGTCGGCCTCCGCCATCCCAGCGCCGTTCGGCTCGTCGATGAACTCGCGCATGACCTCGACGGCGTCGACGAGTGCATCCACCGCCTCCTGCTCACGGTGCGAGATCACCTGCTGCACAGCGGCGCGCTCCACCGCGGTCCTCGCGACGTACATGTCGCGGATGTCGTCGTCGTCCATCGACACGACGAACAGCCCGCGATTGCGGTGGCTCACGAGCAACCCCTCCGCGGTGAGCCGTTGCATGGCCTCCCGGAGCGGGCCGCGACTGACGCCGAGGTCGGCAGCCAGCCCCGACTCGGTCAGCTGTGAGCCGGGTGGGAAGTCCCCGTTGGCTATCGCATCGTGCAACTTACGCGCGATGATCGCCGGTGTCGATTCCTGCACCAGTGGCGACAGCACTCGGCGCCGCGGCGGCGGACCCTGTTTTCCCTGGCGAACGACGGTTCGAGCAGAGCCCGGATCCTCCGGACCCGCCGCGCCGTCTGCCACGTTCATCGTCACCGTCATCCCCTCTTTCTTACCGTGAAAGACTCGCGCAAGGCGGTGTTTCATCGGCGCGCCGCCGCACCGGCGATTGTTGGATTGTTGACAATCTACCTGTGGCGCCGTAGCCGTGACAACCACCGGCAGCCAGAGGCCCACCCGCCTCGATCGAACCGGTCCCAGGTGACGTGGCATCCCGGGCCGGAGTCGCACGCGACTTCATGTCGTCGGAGCGACATCGATCGAGGTCGCGTCGACGGACTGAGGTCGCATGCGACCCCTCTTCGGCCAGCGCACCTCAGTCGATGACCGCTTTCGCGACCGTGATGCACGTCGTGATCCATTCCCGGTCGGACGGACGAAGAGGCCGCGAGGCCCGTTCGGCATCCTCGATCGCCCAGTGCGCGTTGAGGATCATCCGCACGATGACCCAGTCCCGGGCGCGATCCGGGTCGAATCCGGCTGCGTCGACGATCGTGTAGAAGCGTCGGCGGATCTGCTCGCGCACATCGGAATCCCTCGGGCCGAGGCGGTTCCACAGCATCGGCGCGAGCTCGTAGTGCCGGTCGCCCGACATCGGACTGGGGTCGATGGCGACCCAGTCCCCGTCGGGACCGGCGAGGACGTTCTCGTGGTGCAGGTCGCCGTGCACGATGACGCCCCGGCCGTCGGTGTCCGACACGAAGTCCCGGCCCAGGGACAACGCCTGCTCGACGAACCGCCTCGGCACCGGAGCATCACGGGGCATGGCGGCCAGCCCGGCCAGCCATCCCTGAAGGTGCGTGGTGAGGCGAGTCAGGCGCCCCGGCGCCGGGATGTGCAGCACACCGTAGAGTCCGGCGACCACCGTGCAGGCCTCGTCGTCGTCGACGGTCGTCAGGTCCCGCCGTTCCAGACGCTCGAGGAGCAGCGCCCGCCTGCGCGGGTCCGCGCGCACCAGGCGCACCGCACCCCGCCCGTGCCAGTGCTGCAGTCCGAGCGCTTCCTGGGCACCTTCGTCGTCACCGTCGAAGGCGAGCTTGAGGACCCCGCGCTGTCCGCCCCGGTCGACCACCGGGACCACCATCGACTCGAACCCGTGCCACACGTCCGAACCGTCGCGTCGTAGTTCCCACTCGGTGAGCAGTGCCGACGCGGTGACGGGGAGTCGGCGCAGCCACTCCTGCCAGGCCGGTCCGAGCGCCGCCTGTGCGGCCAGGCCGGCGGGGATGTCCGCATCGATGATCATCTGCGCGCGTTCACGATCCGGCACCTGCCGACGCGCTGCCCGATCGGACGAAGCGGTAACCCATGCCGGCTTCGGTGAGGAGATGCCGGGGATGGGCGGGGTCGTCTTCCAGCTTGCGGCGCAGACTCGCGAGGTAGACACGGAGGTAGTTGCTCTGCCCGTCGTAACCCGGTCCCCACACGGATGCCAGGATGTCCTTCTGCGACACCAGCTTTCCCTCGTGCCGCACGAGCATCTCGAGAATTCCCCACTCGGTGGGGGTGAGGTGGACGGGTGACTCGTCGCGCGTCACCTGCTTGGCGGCGAGGTCGACGGCGAACGCACCGGCGTCGACGACCGGTGACTCCGACGCCCCACCGGTCACCGCCCCGCGACGCAGCGCCGCCCGCAACCGCGCCAGGAACTCCTCCATCCCGAACGGTTTGGTCACGTAGTCGTCGGCGCCGGAATCGAGGGCCACGACCTTGTCCGCCGCGTCGCTGCGCGCAGACAGGACGATGACCGGCACCGTCGTCCAGCCCCGCAACCCTTCGAGCACCGTGAGTCCGTCGATGTCCGGCAGGCCGAGATCGAGGACCACGACATGCGGGTTGATCCGCGCCGCCGCCGTGAGCGCCGCCGCACCCGTGGCCGCGGTGGTGACGGCGAAACCTCGGGCGTTCAGGTTGATCCGCAACGCGCGCAGCAGTTGTGGCTCATCGTCGACGACGAGGACCCGGGTCTTCTCGGCAGTCATCGCGCTTCTCCCGGATCAGGGTGCGCCACAGTGGCTCCGGGCGGCCGCGAGTCGCCAGGCGTCTCGGCATCATCGGTCGCGGGCAGGTCGACGACCATGGTGACACCGCCGCCCGGGGTGTCCTCCACGGTGAGGACCCCTCCGATCGCCGAGACGAAGCCTTGCGCCACCGACAATCCCAGCCCGACGCCGGACGACGCCCCGCTCGTGTCGCCACCCTGATGGAACGCTGCGAACACCTGCTCCCGGCCAGTCTCGGGCAGGCCCGGCCCGTGATCGACGACGCGGATCACGCACCGTGGCGGATCGCCGGCGGTCAGGCGTGCCACGATCCCGACCTCGCCGCCGCCGTGGCGGCGCGCGTTGTCGATGAGGTTCGCCAGCGCACGTTCGAGGAGACCGGCATCGGTGAACGCCCAGGCGTGACCCAGGTCGAAGGCGGGCCCCGCCTCCGTTCCGTATCGATACACCTCGGCAGCGGCCCGGTGCACCACTTCCGGAAGGAATGTCCGCTGCAACTGCGGCCGCACCGCCCCGGCCGCGAGACGCGACGAGTCCAGCAGGTTGCCGACCAGCGCCGCGAGATGATCGACCGACTCGTCGACGGTCGCCAGGAGTTCCGCGGTGTCCTCCGGGCTGAACGTCACGTCGTCGCTGCGCAGGCTGGACACGGCGGCCTTCGCGGCGGCTAGGGGTGTCCGGAGATCGTGACTCACCGCCGAGAGCAGCGCGCGACGCAATTCGTCGGTCCGCGCGAGCGCCTCGGCGGAGGCCGCCTCCGCCTCGAGCGCATGACGCTGCACCGCACTCGCCGCCTGGCCGGCCACCGCCGCCAGCACCCGCCGGTCTCGTGCACCGAGTTTCGGGCCGCGCAACAGCAACTCGAATTCGTCCCCCGGCACGACGCACACGGTGTCGGCGTCGTCGGGTCCCGTCGGAGGGTGCTCGCCGACGGCGGCCTCCACCCGTCGGGCGGACCGCGCGATGCGCCGTACCACCGACACCGCCGTCTGGTCGTAGGTCTCGCGTAACCGTTCGAGCAGCCCCGGAACGTCGGCGCCGCCGAGCACCACACTGGAGAACAGCGCGAGCAACTCCGCCTCACGGGTCGCGTCCTGCGCCTCCGCACGACGCACGGTGGCCGAATCGACCAGTGCCGCAACGGCGACCGCGATCAACAGCAACACCAGGATGGTGATCAGGTTGTCGGGCTGACTGATCGTGAACGTGAAGCGCGGGTCGGTGAAGAAGTAGTTCAGCAGCAGACCGGAGACCACGGCCGACAACGCGGCCGGTGCGATACCGCCGAGCATCGACACCGCGAGGACCGACACGAAGAACAGCGCCGACTCACTGGCAAAGCCGAGCCACGGGTCGAGCATCCGCAGCACGCCCGTCACGGCGAGCGGCACCAGGACCGCGAACACCCAGCTGAGTGGACGGTGGAAGCGGGTGTTCCGGATGTCGAGGCGCGACCGGCGTTTCCGCTCGTCGTGGGTCACCATGTGGACGTCGATGCGACCGCTCTGACTGACCACTGTTGCTCCGACACCCTCGTCGAAGATGCGTTTCCACCGGGGACGGCGCGAGGTCCCGACGACGAGCTGCGTGGCGTTGACCCCGCGGGCGAATTCGAGCAGGGTGGCGGGGATGTCGTCACCGACGACGGTGTGGATGCGGGCGCCGACGCCGGCGGCGAGCTCTTTGAGCGCGGCGAGGTCGACACCCGCGCCGGTCAATCCGTCGCCTCGGACCACGTGCACGGCCAACAGCTCCGCGCTGGACCGCGAGGCGATGCGGCCGGCCCGGCGCAGCAGGGTGGGCGACTCGGCGCCGCCGGTCACCGCGACGACAACCCGTTCCCGCGCCTCCCAGGTGTCGGTGATGCCATGCGCCGCACGGTAATCGGCGAGCTTGTCGTCCACCTGGTCGGCCAGCCACAGGAGGGCGAGCTCGCGCAGTGCCGTGAGATTGCCCTGTCGGAAGTAATTCCGCAGGGCACCGTCGACCCGACCGTCCGGATAGACCTTGCCCGCCGACAGGCGGCGGCGGAGTGCCTGCGGGTCGATGTCGACGAGTTCGATCTGGTCGGCGCCGCGCACCACGTCGTCGGGGACGGTCTCGCGTTGCACGACGCCCGTGATCTGCGCGACGACGTCGTTCAGGCCGGCGAGGTGCTGGACGTTGATCGTCGAGTAGACGTCGATGCCTGCATCGAGAAGATCTCCGATGTCCATCCATCGCTTGGTGTTCCGCGACCCGGGGGCATTCGTGTGGGCGAGCTCGTCCACCAGCGCGACCTGCGGCCGGCGGGCCAGTACGGCGTCGACGTCCATCTCCTCCAGCGGTGTCCCGCGGTACGGCCGATGTACCCGCGGGATCACCTCGAGACCTTCGACGAGCGCCGCCGTGGCGACCCGGCCGTGGGATTCGACGACCGCCACCACCACGTCGACACCCTCGTCGACGAGAGACCGGGCCTGAGCCAGCATCTCGTAGGTCTTGCCCACGCCGGGCGCACAGCCGAGGAAGACACGGAGCCTGCCGCGTCCCTCGGAGTGCGCGTCCGCGGCCGCCTGCGTCGGGACCCTCGCTGCCGCCGGGTCCGCCGCTGAGGTCATCGGCCGATTCTATCCCCGGTCACGACGCGCCACAGACGGGCGGCGCGTGCCCCAGGGCCAGGTTCACCTCGAGCACGTTGACCCGCGGCTGCCCCAGGAAACCCCACTGCCGACCCTCCGTGTGTGCGTCGATGACGGCCCTGATGTCCTCGGGGGACCGACGATTCTCCCGCGCGAGCCGAGCGACCTGCAGTTCGGCGTACTCGGGACTGATGTGCGGGTCGAGCCCCGACCCCGACCCGGTCACGGCGTCGGCGGGGACCGCGGCGGCCGGCACGCCCTCACGCGCCGCGATGAGTGTCCGCCTGGCCTCGACGTTGGTGCGCAGGATCTCACTGTTGGGGCCCTGGTTGCTCGCCGCCGAAGCGGAAGGATCGCCGGCGGCCATCGGCTCGTCCGCGGCGCCGAGCACCCGCGCGTGCAGATACGGGTCCGGAGCACCGGGCCCGACCTGCGGGTCGAGGCCGATCAGCGCGGAGCCCATCCGGCAGCCCGCCGCGTCGACGATCTGCGAACCCTCGGCCCCGGACGTGTTCACCCGCGAGATCGCCCACACCGCAGCGGGATAGGCGAGTCCGAGGAGCATCGTCAGTCCGACGACCATTCCGAGGGCGGCGACGCATTGCCGGAAGAGACCGGCCAGGAGAGTGTTCATGGTGGTCATCCCATTCCCGGAACGAAACGAACGACGAGGTCGATCAGCCAGATGCCGATGAACGGCGTGATCACGCCGCCGACCCCGTACACGAGTAGGTTGCGGCCCAACAACTTCGACGCCGAGCTGGGCCGATAGCGCACCCCGCGCAGCGAGAGCGGGATGAGCGCGACGATGATCAGCGCGTTGAAGATCACCGCGGACACGATCGCCGACTGCGCGGAATGCAGACCCATGATGTTCAAGGCGTCAAGCTGTGGGTAGACGGCCGTGAACATGGCGGGCAGGATCGCGAAGTACTTGGCGAGATCGTTGGCGAGCGAGAACGTCGTCAGCGCACCGCGGGTGATCAGCAGTTGCTTGCCGATGCCGACCACCTCGATGAGCTTCGTCGGGTCCGAGTCGAGGTCCACCATGTTGCCGGCCTCCTTGGCGGCCGACGTACCGGTGTTCATCGCCAGACCCACATCGGCCTGGGCGAGTGCCGGGGCATCGTTGGTGCCGTCCCCCGTCATCGCGACGAGCCGACCCGACGCCTGCTCGGACCTGATCAGGGCCAACTTCTGCTCGGGCGTGGCCTCGGCGACGTAATCATCGACACCGGCCTCGGCGGCGATGGCCCGGGCGGTGAGCGGATTGTCACCGGTGACCATCACCGTACGGATGCCCATCGCCCGCAACTGGGCAAAACGTTGCGCCATGCCTGGTTTCACCACGTCCGACAGGGCGATCACACCGAGCACCCGCGCCGGCCGCACGTCCTCTCGGACGCCGACCACCAACGGTGTCCCGCCCGCGGCGGAGATGCGTTCGACGTCTGCGGTCACCGCGTCCCCCACAGCTCCGGCGCCGGCCACGACCCATGTGGTCACGGCATCGGCGGCGCCCTTGCGGTACTCGAGAAGCACGGCGGGGGTCTGCAGATCCACACCGCTCATGCGGGTCTGGGCGGTGAACGGGACGATCGAGTCGGTCGTCGTCGTCCCCGAGCCCGTTCGGTTCGAGCCCGTTCGATCCGGGCCGGTTCGGTTCGGGCCGGCACCGTCGTCCCGCATCACCCCGTAGGCGGATTCGCACAGTTCGACGATGCTGCGTCCCTCCGGGGTGCCATCGGCCAGACTGCACCGGTGGGCCACCCGGGCCATCTCGTCGATCGGGATCCCCGGCGCCGCATGCAATTCGGTGGCCCGGCGGTTGCCATAGGTGATCGTGCCGGTCTTGTCCATGAGCAGGGTGTCGATGTCGCCCGCCGCCTCGACGGCCCGGCCCGACATGGCCAGGACGTTGCGCTGCACCAATCGGTCCATCCCGGCGATGCCGAT
The DNA here is from genome assembly GCF_022206305.1 of Gordonia sp. 'Campus'. Classification (GTDB taxonomy): domain Bacteria; phylum Actinomycetota; class Actinomycetes; order Mycobacteriales; family Mycobacteriaceae; genus Gordonia. The sequence goes on from NZ_JAKOIW010000001.1 coordinate 175,955, forward strand.
CGAGCTCAGCAGGGCTCCGATCGTCGTGGGGATGAGGCAGACCAGCAGCGCGATCAGCTTGATCGGGTCGGGCGACTGGCCGGCGTACTCCTGCATCGGGCCGACGGCGACGACCGTGAGCAGGAAGATCACCGTCAGGCTGGTCAGCAGGATGTCGAGGGCGATCTCGTTCGGCGTCTTCTTGCGCGCCGCGCCTTCGACCAGGGCGATCATCCGGTCGACGAAGGTCTCACCGGGCGACGTGGTGATCCGGACGACGATGCGGTCGGAGAGGACGACGGTCCCGCCGGTGACCGCCGACCGGTCACCTCCCGATTCGCGCACCACGGGCGCGGATTCACCGGTGATCGCCGATTCGTCGACGGTCGCGATACCGTCGACCACATCCCCGTCGCCGGCGATGACCTCACCGGCCTCGACGACGACAAGGTCACCGATGGTCAGTTCACTGCCCGCGACCTCCTCGAGGTTCCCGAGCCCCAGCGTGTCGTCGCCGTCGACGAGGCGTCGGGCCATCGTGTCGCGCTTGACCTTTCGCAGACTGTCGGCCTGCGCGCGGCCTCGACCCTCCGCCACGGCCTCGGCGAGATTGGCGAAGACCACGGTGAACCACAGCCACGCAGCGACCGTCCAGCTGAACCACGACGGGCGCACGACCGCGAGCACGGTGGTGACGACGGCACCGACGAAGACGACGAACATGACCGGGTTGCGGGCCTGGTCACGCGGGGTGAGTTTGCGCAACGCCAGCGGCATCGAGGTCACGAGGGAGCGGAGGTCGAAGGCGCCCCGCGACACCAGCGCGGGCTCGGAGTCCGGAAGGGTTGAGAGCGTAGAGGTCCCGGATCGCCCGGGACCGGATCGGTCGGATTCGGTCAGTTGTGTGGTCACAGCAGTGCCTCGGCGATCGGTCCCAGCGCCATCGCCGGGAAGAAGGTGAGTCCGGCGACGAGCAGGATCGTCGCCGCGAGAAGGGATCCGTAGAGGAATCCGTGGGTCGGCAGTGCGGACCGTGAGTCCTGCTCGGCGTCGGCGGGCGCGGTCAGCACCGCCGTCGACGCCGTGTGCACCGCGACCCCGGCGGGCTCACCGATGGCGGCGCCGTCGCCTCCCGCGGTCGCCGATCCACCGATACCGCGCGGGGTTTGGCGGGCGAGCAGGCCGGCCAGCGCGAGCACGAGCACGATCGGCAGGAATCTCCCGAGGAGCATCGCGACTCCCAGCGAAGCCTGGAACCAGTCGCTGGTGACCGTGAGACCGCCGAATGCGCTGCCGTTGTTGTTCGCGGCCGACGCGTAGGCGTAGAGCACCTCGCCGAAACCGTGGATCGCTCCTGGCGACCCGGGATCGCCGCTGTTGCCCTGTGCCGTCGTCGTCGAGCCGAGGATCACCGAGATCCCGGTGCCGGCAAGGACGAGCGACGGCATCACCAGTACATACAGTGCCGCGACGGTGATCTCGTGCTGACCGATGCGCTTGCCGAGGAAGGTGGGTGACCGACCGACGAGCAGTCCGCCGATGAAGACGGTGATGATGGCCAGAACGAGTATTCCGTAGAGTCCCGAGCCGACACCGCCGGGAGCGACCTCGCCGAGGAGCATGTTCCAGAGGAGTACGCCGCCACCGCCGGCCGAGAAGCTGTCGTGGGCGGAGTTCACCGCGCCGGTCGAGGTGCCGGTCGTCGACACCGCGAACAGCACCGAACCCGGAATCCCCAGTCGCACCTCCTTGCCCTCCATCATGGCGCCGGCTGCCTCGGAAGCGATCCCGCCGGTCCGACTTTCGAAGGTCCACACCAGGGTGAGCAGAATCGACCAGATCGCGGCCATGACACCCAGCAGCGTCAGTCCTTGACGCCGGTCGGCGACCAGCGTGCCGTACGTCCGCGTGAGGCAGACGGGGATCAGCAGCAGCGCGACGATCTCGAGCAGGTTGGAGAAGGGCGTGGGATTGGAGAAGGGGTGCGCGGAGTTCGCCGACAGCGTCCCGCCCCCATTGGTGCCGAGTTCCTTGATGGCCTCCTGCGAGGCGAACGGCCCGACCATGCTGCGGGCATCGGCTCCGTCGAGCGTGGTCCAGTCGAACCCGGTGCGCCACGACTGCACGACGCCCTGAGTGATGAGCAACGTGGCCACCACGAGACTGAGCGGCAACAGGATTCGGGTCACACCCCGCACGAGGTCGACCCAGAAATTGCCGATCTCGCCGTTCGCCCGCCGGTTGACGATCCCGCGAATCACCGCGATCGCGACCGCCATCCCCACCGCCGCCGAGACGAAGTTCTGCACGGCGAGCCCGACCATCTGGGTCAGGTTGCTCATGACCACCTCGGGCGAGAAGGACTGCCAGTTGGTGTTGCTGACGAAGGAGATCGCGGTGTTGAAGGCCATCGACGGCGCCACGCCCGGTTTGCCGTCGGACCAGGGCAGGACGCCCTGGAGACGTTGCCACAGGAAGAGGACGATGAAGGACACCAGCGAGAAGCCCAGCACCGCAAGCGCATACCCGACCCAGGTCTGCTGTCGGCGGGGGTCCACCCGCGCCATTCGGTAGAGGACGCGTTCGACCCACAGGTCTCGTTCACCGTTGTAGACACGTGCCATGTGGTCGCCGAGCGGCACGTAGGCGACGGCGAGTATCGCGACCAGTGCGCCGAGTTGAGCCAGTCCCGCGAGAGTTGTGTTCATCCGGTCAGAACCTCTCCGGGAACACCAGCGCGACCAGCAGGAACACCACGGTCGCGGCCGCGAGCGCCAGCAGTACGACGTTGACCACCCCGTCGGCGGTCACTTCCTGGTCCTCACATCGACGGCCCGCACTGCCAGCACACACAGGGTGAACCCCGCGATGGCGAGCAGCACGTACAGCAGATCCGCCACGATTTCTCACTCTCTCGAACGCATCGGTGCGCCCACCGTTCAGTGGGCACACCGAAGGATCACGCCCCGGAGTGCGAGCGAGAGAGTTTCTTAACGCGATCCATACGCGGACCGGGCCGGTATTGACGTCGCGTTGTCACCGGGCCCGCGTGACCCGCGGACCGGCGCCGATCAGACCGCGGGCGTGATGACGATCCCCACGCTGCCGTGCGCGCCCCGACGCAACCTGCTGCCGAGGATGGTGATCTTGCCGAGGAGTCCGTACTTGTCGGCGATCGCCTTCTTGACGCGACCGCTGTCCGCCGCGTCGAGCACCTCGGCGGTTCCGCTGACGGGTGCGCCGAAGTTCTTGTGGCCCCGGACATCACAGGCCTGGACGACCACGCGCGGATCACGTCGCAGCCGCTTCACCTTCCACGAATCGGCCACCGTCCACATCACCAGACGGTCTCCGTCAAGCGCGGCCCACAGCGGCGACGTCACCGCGGCGCCGTTCTTGCGGTACGTCGTCAGGTTCACGTACTTGGCGGTTCCCGCCTCGCCGAAGGTCGACGCATTGTTCGAGGTCATGCGGCAATGTTACGGGCATCAGGCGATGCGTACGGTTGCCTACGATCAGGCGCGGGCCGCCCCTCGGTGCGCGGCGTCCACCTTCTCGCGGATGACGCAGCCGTATGCGTGGTCGTTGACCATCCCGGTCGCCTGCATGAGTGCGAACATCGTCGTCGGACCGACGAACCGCCAGCCGCGCTTCTTCAGTTCTTTCGACAGCAAGGCCGACTCCGGCGAGGTGGTCATCGAGCCCGGCACGTGGTCCCGTTTCGGCGCATAGCCCCAGAAGTACGACTCCATCGACCCATGCTCCTCGATCAGTTCGACGGCACGTCTCGCGTTGTTGATCGATGCCTCGATCTTCCCGCGATGCCGGATGATCCCGGCGTCGCCGAGCAGGCGGGTGACATCGGCGTCGCCGAAACGGGCGACCCGGTCGATCTCGAAACCGGCGAACGCGGCCCGGAAGTTGTCGCGCTTCATCAGGATGGTGCGCCAGCTCAGACCGGACTGGAATCCTTCCAGGCAGACGCGTTCGAAGAGCGCGTCGTCGCCGACCACCGGGAAACCCCACTCGGTGTCGTGATACGTGGTCTCGGGCTCTCGAGCCGCCCACAGGCAGCGTGGTCGTCCGTCACCGATCGTGATCGTGTCGTCGGCCATGGGCATTCCTTCCGTCGCGAGGACGCTACCCGGCGCGCATGACACAAGCCGTCCGGGTGAGGCGCAGAACGGTGACCCCATTCGGCCCGTTATGAAATCGTGACATGAGGATTGCGAAACCATCCCGTTGTGCCTGTGGATGATGGAGGAGAAGGTCAGGCAGCTTAGCGTTGTACACATCGCATCGACGACTCCGTCGGCACCGACACCGACGACAGCCCGAGCACCGGACAACCGCCATCGCGGCAAGGAGTTTCATCATGAACGACGCCGATCTGAGCACACTCCTTGCCCGCGTGGCGACCGGCGACATGGACGCCTTCGCCCAGTTCTACGACGCCACCTGCGACCGTGTCTACGGCATGACCCTGCGGGTACTGCGCGATCCCGGTTACAGCGAAGAGGCCACGCAGGAGACCTTCTTGGCCGTCTGGCGTAACGCCGACACATACAAGCCGGAGTCCGGGTCGGCCCTGTCCTGGATTCTGACCCTGGCGCACCGCCGGGCGGTCGATCGTGTCCGCTCGGAGTCGGCCGCCACCCGGCGCACCGTCGCCTACGGCATCGCAGACACCGGACGCGAGATCGACGAGGTCAGCGAATCGGTCGAACGTCGCGAGATCGCTCGCCTCATCCACACCGGACTCGAGACCCTCACCCCACTGCAGCGCCAGGCCATCGAGCTGGCCTACTTCCACGGTCTCACCTACCGCGAGGTGTCCGAGCACCTCGGGATCGCGCTGCCCACCGTCAAGTCGCGCATCCGCGACGGCCTCATCCGACTCCGCCAGACCGTGCCCGGTCGCGCCGCCTGACCCCGCACCACACTCGCTCTCCACACGACCCCGCCCGGCGATAGACCACCGCCGGAGCGGGGTCGACTCATGTCTGCAGGCGCCGCACGCGGGTGTGGCGTCGGCCACATCAAAAATGTGACCTCGTCCAGGTCACAGGTGTTACCACCTCGTGTTCGAGTCGAATCCACCCACCACGTCTCCCGTCGCTGCGGCCGGACAGGCAAAATCAATGGGGAGATGTCACCCGAGTCCATCCCCGGCGTGATATCGGTAAAACCGGACCCACAAGGTCGCAGCAGAGTCGAACCCAAGACAGAATCGAGAACACATCGCATGAGTGCCGAACAGCCGACCATCATCTATACGCTGACCGACGAGGCACCCATGCTCGCCACTCACGCGTTCCTGCCGGTGGTGCGAACGTTCGCCGGGGCGGCCGGGATCACCGTCGAGACCAGTGACATCTCGGTCGCGGCTCGCATCCTCGCCGAATTCTCCGACCTCCTGCCCGACGACCAGAAGGTCACCGACAACCTCGGTGAACTCGGCAAGCTCACCCAGGCCTCCGACACCAACATCATCAAGCTCCCGAACATCAGCGCATCCGTCCCCCAGCTCCTCGCCGCCATCAAGGAATTGCAGGAGAAGGGTTACGACCTCCCCGATTTCCCGGGCAACCCCAAGACCGACGAGGAGCGCGAGATTCGCGACCGGTACACCAAGTGCCTGGGTAGCGCGGTCAATCCCGTTCTGCGCGAAGGAAATTCGGATCGCCGCGCACCCCGGGCGGTCAAGGAGTACGCCCGGAAGCACCCGCACAGCATGGGCGAGTGGTCGATGGCGTCGCGCACCCACGTCGCCCACATGCGCGAGGGGGATTTCTACCACGGCGAGAAGTCGATGACCGTGGAGGGCGACCGCAAGGTCAAGATGGAGCTCCTCACCGACTCCGGCGAGACCCTCGTCCTCAAGCCCGAGGTGTCGCTGACCGACGGCGACGTCATCGACAGCATGTTCATGAGCAAGAAGGCCCTCATCAAGTTCTACGAGGAGCAGATCGAGGACGCCTACAAGACCGGCGTGATGTTCTCGCTCCACGTCAAGGCGACGATGATGCGCGTCAGCCACCCGATCGTCTTCGGTCACGCCGTCAAGGTCTTCTACAAGGATGCGTTCGAGAAGCACGGCGACCTGTTCGACGAGCTGGGCGTGAACGTCAACAACGGCCTCTCCGATCTGTACAGCAAGATCGAGTCCCTCCCCAGCGCGCAGCGCGAGGAGATCATCGACGACCTGCACAAGTGCCACGAGCATCGTCCCGAGCTGGCGATGGTCGATTCGGCGCGCGGCATCACCAACTTCCACTCCCCCAGCGACGTCATCGTCGACGCCTCGATGCCGGCCATGATCCGCGCCGGCGGCAAGATGTACGGCGCCGACGGCCGCCTCAAGGACACCAAGGCCGTCAACCCGGAGTCGACCTTCTCCCGCATCTACCAGGAGATGATCAACTTCTGTAAGACCAACGGGCAGTTCGACCCCACCACGATGGGCACCGTCCCCAACGTCGGCCTGATGGCGCAGAAGGCCGAGGAGTACGGCTCGCACGACAAGACCTTCGAGGTCCCCGCGGGCGGCACCGCCAACATCACCGATCTGGAGACCGGCGAGGTCCTGCTGACCCAGACCGTCGAAGAGGGCGACATCTGGCGTCTGTGCATCGTCAAGGACGCCCCGATCCAGGACTGGATCAAGCTGGCCGTCAACCGCTGCCGTGATTCCGGGATGCCGGTGCTGTTCTGGCTGGACCCGTACCGCCCGCACGAGAACGAGCTGATCAAGAAGGTCCACAAGTACCTGCCCGAGCACGACACCGAGGGCCTCGACATCCAGATCATGTCGCAGGTACGCGCGATGCGGTACACCCTCGAGCGCGTCGTCCGCGGCCTCGACACCATCTCGGCCACGGGCAACATCCTGCGCGACTACCTGACCGACCTGTTCCCGATCCTGGAGCTCGGCACCAGCGCCAAGATGCTGTCCATCGTCCCGCTGATGGCCGGCGGCGGCCTCTACGAGACCGGCGCGGGCGGCTCGGCACCCAAGCACGTCAAGCAGCTCATCGAGGAGAACCACCTCCGCTGGGATTCGCTCGGCGAGTTCCTCGCGCTCGCGGTGAGCCTGGAGGACGTGGGCAAGAAGTTCGACGACAAGCGTGCCGTCATCCTGGCGAAGGCCCTCGACACCGCCACCGGCAAGCTCCTCGAGAACGACAAGGGGCCGTCGCGCAAGACCGGCGAACTCGACAACCGCGGAAGCCAGTTCTACCTGGCGCTCTACTGGGCGCAGGAACTCGCCGCCCAGACCGAGGACTCCGATCTCGCGAAGCACTTCGCCTCGCTGGCCGAGACCCTCGCCGCCAACGAGGACAAGATCGTCGAAGAGCTCAACTCCGTGCAGGGTGAGCAGGTCGACATCGGCGGCTACTACTACCCCGACTGGGACAAGACCGCCGCCGTCATGCGTCCGAGTTCGACGTTCAACGAGGCGCTGGCAGCCGCACAGGGCTAGATCACCCGCTCCCATGTGGCGAGAGGTGCCGGTTGCGGCGCCTCTCGCCACTTCTGTGTGACAGGTATACCGTCGGGAGCCATGGACACGGACACCGCCGACGTCAACTTCTACTTCGACCCCGTCTGTCCGTTCGCCTGGATGACGAGCAAATGGGTACGCAAGGTTCAGGCCCGTCGTGACTACGCAGTCGACTGGCGGTTCATCTCACTGCGACTGCTGAACGCGCACATCGACTACGACGCCCACTTCCCACCCGAGTACGAGGCCGGGCACACCGCCGGGCTCAGACTCCTGCGGGTGGCGGCGAGCATCCGCCGCGAGCACGGACGCGCCGCTATCGGCCAGCTCTACGAGGCCCTCGGAACCCGGATCTTCGACGCGCACACCGGTTCCTACACGGTCGACGCCACCGACTTCCGCGGCACCGAGGACTTCCTGAGGCCGGTGCTCAGCGAACTGGATGTGCCGGCGAGCCACCTCGCCGCCCTCGACGACACCGGCTACGACGCGGAGATCCAGGCCGAGACCGACGAGGCCCTCACGTTGACCGGCCGCGACGTGGGTACGCCGATCATCCACTTCCGACCGCCCGAAGGCGTTGCGTTCTTCGGGCCAGTGATCAGCCGGCTACCCGGCGACGACGAGGCGATCACCTTGTGGGACCACGTGATCGGGTTGGCGAGCTTCCCTGGCTTCGCCGAGCTCAAGCGCAGCCTGCGGGAGAAGCCGCAGCTGCGTGCCTTCGGCGTGACCGATGACGAGACGGGCGTCGAGGAGGACTGGCACGGCGGAAGCCGACGCCTCAAGAAGTAGTGTGCGCCAGCCTATTTGAACGGGTTCAGCGTCCGGCCGAGGAAGTACTGGACACCCGGCGGAATCGGCCGCGCGGCCGCGGTGGCCAGCTTGTTCACCTTGCCCGTCACGCACACCGCGTCGCCTTTCATCACCGCGTTCCACCCTTCGCGCACGACGTCCTCCGGTTCTTGCCACAGGACTCCAGGCAGTCGATCGGCGGTCTTGCGGGTCTCGGCGCCCATCGCATCGTGGAACTCGCTTCTGGTGAATCCGGGACACAGGGCCGTCACGTGGATCCCGTGCGGCTTCAGTTCCATGTCGAGAGATTGCGACATCAGCAGCACGTACGACTTGATGGCGGTGTAGAGCAGGCCCTCCGCGGGAGGCAGCAGAGCGGTGATGGACGACAGGTTCACGATCCGCCCCCACCCGCGCTCCTTCATCCCCGGGGTCACCCGATGGGACAGTTCGGTCAGTGAGGTCAGCATGAGTTGCAGCTGACCTCCCACCTCCTCCCACGGCGTCTCGGCGAACTTGGTGCTCAACGACATCCCGGCGTTGTTGATCAGTACATCGATCCCCAGCCCCAGTTCCTCGGCCCGCTCCATGATCCCCGCCGGGGTCGCGGGATCGGACAGGTCGCCCGCGAACACATCACACCGGATGCCGTGGTCGCCGTGCAGTTGTGCGGACAACTCGTCGAGCCGTTCGGCTCGGCGGGCGACCAGCAGGAGGTCGTATCCCTGTGCGGCGAGATGCGATGCGAAGGTCTTGCCGATCCCGGCGGATGCGCCCGTGATCAGCGCGGTGCGGCGGTCTGGTGTCGTGCGGCGAGCTGATGACATGCGGTCGCTTCCTGTCGACGGACGATGCCGCGAGTTCTACCAGACCACTCGCGCCCAGCTCGGACGGCGAAGGCGTTTTGTTCCATCGGACGAGGGCCGGGTCAGGGCACCGGTCCGTAGGGGTGCCACCCGGACGGATTCCACTTGCCGCCGCGCTCTCCGCGGACCTCGCGCAGACTGGTGCCGACGTATCGAGCCTCCAGCTCCGGGTCGGGTCTCCCGGTGTACACCCAGCGCTTCGGGTCCAGGTTGCCCTCGGAGTCGCGAAAGGACTCCCAGTAGTCGACGCGATGGACCGCGCGGACGAGATCGTCGGCGAAGACGAGGACGGGCAGGTCCGGCACGGTCCGGTGCGGGCCCGCGCGCCAGGCGCTCCGGGCGTGTTCGTAGATGACGTCGGCGGTGGCGTCGCTGCGGGCCGCCGCGTCGACCTTCACCAGCACGCACGGCTCGGGCAGCGGCGGGGACACCGGTGCCGCGTATCGCAGGACCAGTTCTTCGACAGGCCAGGGCTTTTCGGTGTGCGTCGCGTCGTGCCCCGTCGCGTGTGGTTCCGCCCCCGCCAGCATGACGCCGTCGAGTGCGGCGCCATGCAGCGAAAGTGCCTGCGACTCGCTCGTTTCGATGGTTTTCACGTCGTATCGCAGAATCCAGTGCTCGACGCCGAAGCCGTCGGCGTCGATGTCGCGGACATGGTCCTCGATCGCGGCCGCGACGTGTGCCGGCTCGTCGTCGCCGACGATGTCCGCCGGGTCGGGCACCACCCCGGCCACTGCGGCGGCCGCGTAGCGGTACACGCGATCACCGCGACCCACGCCCACGTGGAACACCGACGCGTCCCGCGGGTCGACGAGCGCATACACGTAGCTACCGAGGACCGACTTCGCTTCGTGAGGAATCGGTTTCGGCGGACCGGGCGCCGGAACCGCGACCGGCCGCAGGAGGGCGAGCACCTCGTCGACGACCGACGGTCGCACCCCGAGCCCTCCTCCGGTGACCCCGCCGAAGACGACCTCGCCGGCACGCTCCCGGTCGACGAACCGACGGCCCGCGAAGCGATCGACCGCACGTAGCACGTCGGAGATCTCCGCCCGACGCGCCGCCGCGCTTCGCGACGCCGTCCGCTCATCATCGGGGTCGAGCATCTCTGCGAACGCCGACGAGGAGAGGAAGGTGTCGAGTGCCGTCCGCGGCAACTCGACAGCATCGATTCGGCGCATCGCGCGGGCGGGCTCGGTCGCGTCGTCGGGGGGCCGTCGCGTCATGGTCGCATGATGCCAGCATTCGGACCGGAAACCGGACAGGCAGTAGTGTACTTTTGTACATGTACATACGTACATCAAGATGGAGAGGACACCGCCCGTGATGACCGAGGCCCCACCTCGCCGCCGCCGGGATCCCGAGGAGCGTCGTCGCACGATCATCGAGGCCGCAGCCACCCTGATCACCGAGGTGGGTTCGGACGGTCTGACGCATCGCCTGGTGGCCCGGCGAGCCGGTGTGCCGCTCGGCTCGACGACGCAGTACTTCGCCACGCTCGAGGATCTGCGCGGGGCTGCCCTCGCCCACCTCGCCGACGACATCGACTCGGGTCTGGCGGAAGTGGCCGACACGCTCGAGCAGCACGGCCCGTCGGCGGTGGTCTTCGCCGAGGCGCTGCACGACTACATGTCCGACGAGCGCCTGATGCGCGCCGACCTCGCACTCGTGTCGGCGGCGGTCATCGATCCCTCACTCCGACCCCTCGCGGTTCGCTGGCCCGACGGACTCATCCAGATGCTCGCGCCCCATGTGGGGTCCACCGCCGCCCGCGCGATCGCCGCCTACACCGACGGGGTGGCGATGCATGCACTCCTGTACGGGACACCGGTGTCCGTCGGCGACCTGACCGCCACCCTCACCTCCCTGACCTCACTTGCCTCACCGGGCACTTCCTCACCGGGCACTTCCTCACCGGGCACTTCTTCACCGCGCACTTCTTCACCGCGCACTTCTTCACCGACGGCACCGAACCGGAGACGACCATGACCCAGCACTCATCGAACGCGACGGGCGCTGCGCAGCCGGGCCTGTCCTTCCGGCGCCGGTGGGCGTCGGCCGCGGTGCTGTCGGCCAGTCTGCTGGTGATCACCGTCGACCTGACGATCCTCAACGTCGCACTCCCAGACCTGGCGGGCGACCTCCGCCCGACCGCCGATCAGCAGTTGTGGATCATCGACGCCTACTCTCTCGTCCTGGCCGGCCTGCTGCTGTCCATGAGCTCACTCGCCGACCGGTGGGGCCGAAAGCGGATGCTGGTCACCGGTTTCGCGATGTTCGGGGGCGCCTCGGCGCTGGTCCTGCTGGCCGACTCGCCCGAGGCGGTCATCGCGGTGCGGGTGCTGCTGGGGGTCGGCGGCGCCATGATCATGCCGACCACGCTGTCGCTGCTGCGCAGCATCTTCACCGACCCGGCCGAGCGCGCCACCGCACTCGGACTGTGGGCCGCGGTCTCAGGTCTCGGCGCGGCCGTCGGACCAATCGTCGGCGGCGTTCTGCTCGAGTACTTCTCATGGCGGGCCGCGTTTCTCGTCAACGTCCCGCTGATGGTCGTCGCCATCGCCGCCGCCCTGGTGATCCTGCCGGAGTCGAAGCACCCGCAGCCGGGCCGGTGGGACGCCCTCGGTGCCCTGATGTCGATCGTCGGCATGGTGGCGCTGGTCTGGGCGATCAAGCGGTTCGCCAAGGAGGAGAGCCTCCTCGCACCGGCGGCCTGGTTGGCCCTGCTCGGCGCGATCCTCGTCCTGACCCTGTTCGTGCGACGCTGCCTGCGTCGCACCGAACCGCTCCTCGACGTCTCCCTCTTCCGCAGCCGGCCGTTCAGCGCCGGTGTCCTGGCCGCGCTCGGTTCGATGTTCGGCCTGGCAGCAGCACTGCTGCTGCTGGCGCAATGGCTCCAGCTGGTCGAGGGCCACTCCCCGATCGCGGCCGGCATCCGGTTGCTGCCGGTGGCGGGAGCGGCGATCGTGTCCTCGATGATCGCCGCCCCGCTGTCCCGCCTGATCGGCGCGCGTGCCGTCGTGGCCGGCGGCATCGGCATCGCCGGTGTCGGCATGGCGCTGATGTCGCTCGGTTCCGACGGACTCGGTTACGGCACGGTAGCCATCGCCCAGGTCCTCGTCGGCTTCGGCATCGGCTCGCTGGCGATCGCGTCGGCGATGATCATGGCCGGTACACCGGATGCCAAGGCGGGCAACGCCGCCGCCCTGGAGGAGACCGCGTACGACCTCGGCAACGTGCTCGGCGTCGCCATCCTCGGAAGTGTCGCGTCGATTCTGTACCGGTCCACGCTGACGGCCGAACCGATCCCCGGCGTGCCGGCCGAGGCGACCGACGCAGCCGCCGAATCCCTCGGTGCCGCCATGGGTCTCGCCGAGGCGGCCGGTGCGCCGGGCCTCGCGGAGCGTGCGGCGACCGCGTTCACCGACGCCATGCAGGAGACGAGCCTGATCGGCGGGCTCACGCTCGTCGCCGTCGCCGCGGCCGTCTTCGTGCTCGTTCCGCGCGGCACGGATGTCACGGCCGCGCAGCACTGACGCCCGTCACGACGCGGTGACGACCGCCTCGGCCGAGGGGAGAACAGCATCGCGCACCCGCACCGGTCGCGGGAGCAGACCGTTCGCGTGGAGGAGGTCGGCGGCACGCTGCTGCTCGTCGAGGAAGTCCTCCGTGACGGGCCCGATTCCGAACGGCCGGTTGCGGATGGCGGCCTCCCAGGCGTCGAGACTGGCGTCCCCACCGCGATCGACGACGTCACGGACGAAATACTCGGCGGCCTCGCGGGGATGGTCGACGATCCACTGATCCGACTCACGGAGCGCGTCGACGATGGCGGCCAGTTCCTCGGAATGCTGTTCGGCGAAGTCGCGTCGCGTGAACCACAGCGACGGGTGACTGAACAGGCCTTCGGTGTCGATCAAGGTCCGGAGTTCGAGGTCGCGTTCGACGGCGGCCAGGCCGGGGTAGGCGCCGACCCAGGCGTCGATCTCACCATTGCGGAAAGAGTCGGCGCCGTCGGTGACCGAGGTGTTGACGGGAATGATGTCGCGCCAGGTCAATCCGACCGAGTCGAGCGCGAACAGCAGCAGGGTCGTCTGCCACGAACCGTGGGCGATGCCCACCCGCTTGCCCTTCAGCGCGGTCACCGAGTCGATGTCCGAGTCTGCCTTCACGACGAGACGCCCGTTCTCGGTACGCGGTCCGGACACTCCGACGTAGACCAGGTCGCGCTCCTGCGCCAGGCCGGTGATCGGCGGCGTGAAACCCGTGCCGATGAAGTCGTATCCGCCCTCGGTGAACAGCCAATCCGAGTGCAGGGTGGGCAGACCGGACGTCGGGTCGGGATCCGGCGACGCGGGCAGACTCCGCAGGTCCACCCACTCGACGTCGATGCGCTTCTCGAGGATGCCCCGGTGACGGAGCACGAACAGGGAATTGTTGTGCGGGAAGTAGCCGACTCGAACGGTCATTGTCTCTCCTCAGTGTGGGGTGGTGTGGGCGGTTCAGAGTTCGGGGATGAGACCGCGTTCGCGTGCCTCGGGCAGCAGACCGCTGCGCTTCCACTGCACCTCGAGGTTGGTGGGGTGGAACTCCGCGGATCCACCGAGTCCTTCGGCGATCGCCTGGAACTGGGCGCCCTCCTCCAGCAGGACGATGAACTTCGCGGTGTCGAGCAGTCCCCGACGGCCGATCACGTTGGACCCGCCGTTGGCTTCGAAGATCGCGGCGAGGTGCGGATCCTCCTGAAGCCGGTCGAGGATGAACTCCGACGCCGGCTGGTGGCGGTTGATGTGCGGCTTGATCTCCCGGGACAGCGTGAGCCGTTGCGAGGCCGCATACCGGATCGGGAGGGTTCGGTGGGTCTGCGCCCAGGCACCCAGCCATGGCGTGTGGATGTGCACGACGGTCGTGATGTCCTGGTGGGCCCGGAACACCGGTGCGTAGGACGTCACGAAACCCGCTGCGCCCGAACCGGACAGGATCTCCCCGTCGAAGGTCGCGACCACGGGGTGCACGGTCAGGTCGTCGGCCCAAGGGCCCGGGTCGTTCAGCGCGACAGCGATCTCACGGCCGGGTACGCGTTCGACGAAGTTGGCGGTGCCGTTCGCCGACACCGTCCCGGTGGTCCGGAAGACGTCGAACGCCTTCTGTGCGTGCTCAGTCGCCTCGGCGACGAATTCGGCGACCTCGCGGTCGAGGCCGGTTTCTACGGTGGTCATGTCTCTCCTTGCGATGAAATGGGTTGTCTGTCTTCGACGATGGCGTGATAGAGAAAGCGCCGCTGCTCAGGCCACGCCCAACGCGGAACCGGCGGTGTTCTCGGCACGGCCGAGCCGCGATCGTCCCAGGAGCGGGAGGACCTCCTCACCCACTCGATAGGCCTCTTCGAGATGGGGGTTGCCCGCCAGGATGAAGGCGTCGACGCCGAGATCGATCAGCTCGTCGAGTCGTTCGGCGACCTGCTCATAGCTGCCGACCAACCCGAACGCCGGGCCGCCGCGCATCAGGCTGAATCCGCACCACACGTTGGGCTGGACCTCGAGATCGGAATAGTGGGTGATGTTCTCGGGCACCCAGCCCTTGATCCGGCCTGCGCCGACGGAGTCGCCCTGCGCCTGGCGGTTCGCCGCCGCGCGGTCGACGTGCTGCCAACCCTCGGCGATCTCCGCCCACGCCGCCTCGGCGGTGTGCCGGGCGAGCACGTCGATGCGGACCGCGAACCGCGGACGCCGTCCCAGCCGCGCCGCGTGCTCGCGCACCCCGTCGAACTTGGCACGCAGATCCGCGAAGGGTTCGAGCCAGGACAGGTAGTAATCGGCGTGGCTGCCCGCGGCGTTGACCGCGGCGCCGGACGACCCGGAGAAGTAGATCTCCGGAAACGGTGTCTCGGCGAGTTGTGGTGGCAGCACCGCACCCTCCGTGGAGAAGAAGTCGCCGTCGTAGTCGAACGGCTCACTCCCCCACACTCCCTTGAGGACGTCGAGGAATTCGCTGGTCCGGCGATAGCGGTCGTCGTGGGCGACCTTGTCACCCCACCACAGCTGCGCCGGGCCGCCGCCCCCGCTGATGATGTTGTAGACGAGGCGTCCTCCGGTCGCGCGCTGCAGACCGGCCGACATCCGGGCGGCCTGCAGCGGATGCAGGAACCCCGGCTGGAACGCGACCATGAACCGGTACGTGCTGGTCTCTCGGGCCAGCGCCGCAGCAGCCGCCCACGGATCGTCGGTCCCGGGGAACGACGGGAGCAACCCGCCGACGAAGCCGGCGCTCTCCGAGGCCTTGGCCACGGCCGCCATGTGGTCGATGTAGCTGTAGGAGTCACGTTCTCCCGCACGGATCGCCGGCGTCAGGTTGCCCGGCTGGACGCCGCGCCAGTCGCCCCGGTTGAGCCGGCGCGGCGTGCGCAGGGTGGCATGGTCGCCACCCATGCCTATCCGCCAGTAGAAGTCGATGGTCATGGGTCTCCGCTCGTCGATGGAGGAAACGGGTCGGTCAGGGAACGGTCAGGACAAGACGCGGTTTCGTTCGTCCGCCCGGAAGAGGAGGTGCTCGGTGTTGCGATTGAGTTCCTCGATGTTCGGTATGCCGGACAGGACGAACCGCTCGAAACCCTGCTCGGACAGTGCGACGATCCGTTGCGCGACCTCGTCATACGAGCCGACCAGACCGATCGGGTGCCGGTGGCCGATCCGGTCGAACCCGGCGAACGTGAGGTCGTCGACCCAGAGATCCTCCGCGCGGATGTCGGCGTCCGCGCCGTAGGCGTCCCGCCATTGACGGCGCAGGCGTTGCACCGCCTCGTCTTTCGTCGCGCGTGCGATCACCGGTAGGTAGAGGCCCGCCTGGACGGTCCGTCCGAGTGCGGCAGCCCGTTCGGAGAGCGGTCCGATCGCGGGTGCCGCGCCGGTCGAGGACAACTCGAACAGATGGATGTCGCCGTGCTTGGCCGACAGCGCGAGCGCGTCGTCGCTCTCCCCGGTCAGGCGGACGGTCGGGAATCGATGACCGTACACCGACCGGTCGAGCCCGCCGTCGATGACCTCGTAGAACTCGCCCGCGTGGTTGAACTCGCCACCGTCGAAACCACCCTCACGGGCTCCGGCCCCGTCCCACACCCCTTTCGCCACGGTCAGGAATTCGTCCGCCCGGCGGTAGCGCGCGGTTTCCGTCAGTCGATCTCCGCGAGCCCGGTTGTCCGCGGCGTCGGTCACCACGCGCACCTGCCACTGCAGCCGGTCATCGAAGTTCCGCTGCAGGGTCGCCGACACCTTCGCCGCGTAGACGGGCGTCCCGAAACCGGGATGGAATTCGACGGCGACGCGCGCATGTCGTGTGCGTCGCAACGCGATACCCGCCAGGATCCACGATTCCTCTCCGGCGGGGTCGTACGGGGCGATCACCGTGTCGTAACCAGCCGTGTCGATGGCGGTGATCACCTGCTCCGTCGGATCGAACGGATCCCACCGGCCACCCGCTCGGAGGTCGGTGGCCACCGCGGACCCGGGCGAGGGCGCCCAGCCACCGCGGTGCCTTCCGACGGAGCCGACGTGCCTGCTGTCGCCGCGAGTCGGCACCTCCCATTCGAAGGCGACCATCACGCTTCTCCGGAGAGCTCTGAGATGGGGGTGGCCCCACCGATCTCGGCGCGCGCACGCCGCAGCGGCTCGACGTCGACCCAGCTCTCGATGTCGAAGTCGGCCGGCAGGAAACCATAGGTGTAGAGGAAGCGCTTCTGGACTCCCAGCAGATCCAGCCGCTCCTCGGAGAGCGATGGGTGTAGCGAGGTGTGGAAGCCGTCGCCGTACGCCGCCACGACGCCTTCTGGCCCCGAGAACGTCTCCTGCGCAAGCACTTCACGGACCGTTCCGAGGTTTCCGGCCGCCCAGTCCGCCGCACGGAGGCTGGCGGCGAGGAAACCGACGACAACCTCGGGATGATCCTGCAGGAGCGACTCGTGGACGGTGATCGGCCGCGGCGTACCGTTGTTGACCCGCGACCGCCTCGACTCGGTCGAATCGAGATCGACGAGGACCCGCAGACCGTGCTCGGCGGCGGCCTCGGCGGCCCGGGCACCCTTCACGTAGATGGCGTCGACGTCACCGTTGAGCAGTTCCGGGAAACCGGACGGCACCGATCGCAAGCGGGCCGCCTCCTCCGTGCGTACGCGCGGTTCCCAGTTGCCGGCCGTCTCGACGACGATCACGTCGCCGAACGAGAGTCCGGCGAGTGCCAGCGCGGAGGCGAAGCCGTGCAACGACATCGCGCGCGGAAAGCTGCGTGCCTGGTCGACCGCCCACGCGGGAATGCCAACTCGTTTGCCACGGAGCCCGGCCGCATCGTCGATGTCGGAGTCGGGTCCCACCAGAATCGACTGCGACTCGTCGATCCAGGTCAGTCCGATCAGACGTGTCGGCGAACCCGAGGCGCGGGCGACGATCGCCGGCACGTTGCCGCCTTCGCGGATCAGGCCCGACAGCTGATGATCGAAGTGGCGGGGAGCGAGTTCGGCGCCCGCGTCCTGGAGGATCGAGAATCCCAGGCCCGCAGCCGATGCCGGCTCACCGAGCCAGCCCAGGCTGTTCGCCAGACCGCTCGCGGTGGGGACCGGGCACCGGGTGTACCAGACGGTGTCGGTGTCGGGAGAGGTCGCCGGTGCCGCTGCGGTGTCAATGGGTGTCGCGCTGTCGATGGACATGATGTTCCTCAACTCTCGGTGTCGGGATGTATGCGGCCGACGCCGAGCTCACGGAGGAACTCGGCCCGGTAGCGGAGCGATTCGGGGTCGGAGCGGTCACGCGGGCGGGGCAGGTCGATGTCCTCGTCGACGCCGAAGGTGCCGTGCGACAGGATGATCACGCGGTCGGCCAGCCGGACCGCCTCGTCGACATCGTGGGTCACGAGAAGCACCGCGGGCTGGTGTCGGGCCACCAGATCGCCGACCAGGTCCTGCATCTGGAGCCGGGTGAGGGCGTCGAGTGCCGCGAACGGTTCGTCGAGCAGCAGCAGTTCCGGTTCGCGGACGAGTGCCCGCGCCAACGCGACCCGCTGTGCCTCACCGCCAGACAGTGTCGACGGCCAGGCCTCCGCCTTGTCCGCCAGGTTGACCTCCGCCAGCGCGGCCCGGCCGCGGTCCTTCGTGGCCTTACCGCCTCGCTGGCCGATGGTCACGTTGGCCAGCGTCCGCTTCGAGGGCACCAGCCGCGGCTCCTGGTACACGGTCGTGCGTGCGGCGGGCACGAGGATCTCGCCGGAGTCGGGCTCTTCGAGGCCGGTCAGCAGCCGCAGCAGCGTCGTCTTCCCGGTACCCGATGGGCCGAGCAGCACCACGAACTCGCCGCGCCTGATGGTCAGGTCGACCGAGTGCAGCACGGTCTTCGGACCAAAGGTCTTGGTCACGCCGGTCAGCGAGACAGCAACCGGCTGGCCCGCACGACGTTCGCGCGCGGTGACCTGCGTCGGCCGGCGATCCAGGAGTGGGGGCAGCGGAGCCTCCGGGCTCATCGGACGGTCACCCCCGCCCGCCACGGCATCGAGTACGTCTCGAGGATGCGGACGATCAGGTCGAAGACCAGTCCGAGGATGGCGTACAGCACCACACACAGGATCATGTAGTCGGTGCGGTTGTAGTCCTGCGCCAGACGCACCAGATAACCGATCCCCTCACGGGTGCCGACCTGCTCGGCGGCGATCAGTCCGGTGATCGAGATCGACAGGCAGATCCGCAGTGCCATCAGGATTCCCGGCAGCGCCGCCGGAATGATCACGCCGAGGATCAGACGGCCGCCGGTGAGTCCGAAACCCTGTGCTGCCTCGATCATCTTGCGGTCGACGTTGCGAACCCCGAGGTAACTGTAGGCGTACATCGGCGACACCGTGGCGACGGCTATCAGCAGCACCTTGAAGGTGTTGTCGATGCCGAACCAGGCGATGAACAGGGGCACCAGTGCGAGGAACGGGATGGCCCGGTTGATCTGCATCGTCGAGTCGATGAGTTCCTCCCCCAGCGTGTACAGGCCGGCGAGCACACCGAGGACGAGACCGGCACCGACGCCGAGACCCACACCGAGGGCGGCTCGTTCCAGCGACGCCAGCGCGAAGTCGACGAGCTGGCCGGTACGGAACAGCTCGACGAACGCGTCGAACACCGCTCCGGGCGAGGCGAGTACCGCCGGCGAGATGGCTCCCGTGGCGGTACCGATCCACCACACTGCAACGATCACCCCGGGCACGAGGAACCGCAGAGGCAGCGAGAGCCAGAGGGGCCGGTTGCGTTGCCTCCGAATCCGCGGGGTCTCCAGACCGATCTGCGACACCGGCTGCGACGCAGCGCCTCCCGCCGCGGTCCGGTTCACCGTTGCCGAGGTCACTTCTGTCCGCTCTCGTACTTCTGCAACTGTGCGGGCAGATCGAAGAAGATGTCCTCGGCGGTGACCGGCTTCGGGATCACGCCGGCTTCGACGAACAGTGCCGACACCGATTCGAGGTCCTCACCGTCTTCCGCCGTGGGGTAACGCGGAGTCGACGCGTCGGCGCCGAGGGCGAGGGCGCGGGTGAGCCGGTCGCCGCTGAGCGCCCGAGGACCCGCCTTCTCGAAGACGTTCTCGTAGTCGTCGGGATTCGCCCGCTGCTGATCGGTCAACTGCTGCAACGTCTTCAAGTACACGTCGGCGACGTCGGGCCGCTCTTCGAGCACCTCGGTCCGGAAGGCGACGATGGTGTTGTCGACCGAACCGATGCTCTCCTCGGAGGCGATCTCGACCCCGCCGGCAGCCTTCGCCTCCTGGTAGGGCTGGTTGAAGGACGCCCACGCGTCGACCTGACCGGTGGAGAACGCCGACCCGGCCTCGGCCTGCTGCAGGGGCACCCGCTCGACCTTGTCGAACGGAATACCCGCCTGCTGCAACGCCTTCAGCGTGATGTACTCACCCTTGCCCGCCGGGTTGACCGCGATCCGCTTGCCGACGAGGCCGGCGACATCGGTGACCCCGGAGTCCTTGGTGACGAGGATGCCGTTCTGGTCCTTGCCGGCCGGGTCGGCCACGGCGATGATCTTGACGCCGACGTTCTTGGACAGCGCTCCGACCACCGGGCTGTAGGCCCCACCGGACACATCGAGCTGGCCGGTGTTGAACAACTTGAGGTTCGACGAGAAGCCCGGTGTCGACTTGACCCACTCGATCTTCGCCCCCAGCGGCGCCAGCGCCTCGTCGAAGGTCCCGTCACGTTTGCCGACAGCCAGTGGCCCGGCGTTGCCCGGGTCGGTCACCTTGAGCACGTAGTGACCACCACCGGCGCCGCCGTCCGAGTCGCCCGACGCACACCCGGTGGCGACGGTGAACAACGCTGCCGCTGCGACCGCGGCGGCGGCGAGGCGAAATCGTGGGGTTCCGGGCATGAAGGGCTCCTGTTCGACAGGTGGAGACCGTGTTCAGGCGAACACGAGGACTGGGCTACCGCAGACGTTATGTGGACGGGGACGCCGCGCACACCTCTGCGTTTCCATCAGTTGGAAAGCTTGACAACTTCGCCGAAGGCTGGGTCAGCCGGCGCGTAGCTCTCCCACAGATCGCGGTACGGACCCGGCCTCGACACCAGATCGGCATGGCGCCCGACCTGGACGGCCCGGCCGTCGCGCATCACGACGACCCGGTCCGCCCACGCGGCGGTGGTGAGTCGGTGCGCCACGAGAACCGTTGTGCGGCTGCGCGCGACGGCTTGCAGCGCGGCGAGCACCTGGGCTTCGGTACCCGGATCGATGTCGGAGGTCGCCTCGTCGAGGATCAGCAGGTCCGGCTCGACGAGTTCGGCGCGCGCGAGACAGATCAGTTGCTGCTGTCCCGCAGACAGGGTGGCCCGGCCCGGCCCGACCGGCGTCTGGTAGCCGAGCGGAAGGGCCGCGATGCTCTCGTGCGCGCCGACCGACCTCGCCGCGCGCTCGATCTCCGCCTGCCCGGCGTCGGGACGCCCGAACGCGATGTTGGAGGCGACCGTCCCGGCGAAGAGGTAGGGATCCTGGGGCACATAGGCGATTCCCGGCCGGGTGCGCGGTGAGCCGGGATCACGCAGGTCGACGCCGCCGACTCGGACGACGCCGCGGTCGGGCGAGTGGAACCGCAACAGCAGCTTCATCACGGTGCTCTTGCCCGCGCCGGTCGTGCCGACCACGGCCGCGGTCTCGCCGTCGGGGATGGCCAGGTCCAGCCCGTCGAGCGCAGGACGACCCCGCGTCCGCGTCGTCGACGAGTAACCGAACACCACCCCGTCGAATTCGACTGCCGCGCCGCTTGGTCCGGCTGTTCCGGTCGCCTCCGGCCGCACGTCCGCGTCGGCGGATGTGTCGACAGGGGTGTCGAGGAAGCCGCGCATCCGCTGAGTGCCGACCCGAGCCTGAATCCAGAGGTCGAGCACGATCGACAACTGTTGGAGCGGGGTGAAGAACAGATCGACGTAGAGGAGCGCGGCGACCAGCACACCGGTGGTGAGCGTGCCCGCGTCCATGAGATGCGCGCCGACGATCAGGATGAGCGCCTTGGCCACCACCGCGAGCAGGTTCAGGAAGGGGAAGAACACCGAGATGTAGAGCATCGAACGGCGGCGCGCGTCGCGGTAACGTCGCGAGTGCCCGTCGAAGGCCCCCGTCGCCCACTCCTCGGCGTTGTGCGCCTGGGTGACCCGCACCCGCCCGAGGTGTTCGGAGAGCAGCGCGGTGACGGTCGCGATGCGTGAACGTGCCTGCAGGTAGGCCCGATTCGAGCCTCGGACGAAGACCCACGACCCCACCGCGAGCAACGGGATGGTGACGAGCATCGCGGCCGCAAGCCGGATGTCGAGCAGGGCCAGCACCGCCAGGATGCCGGCACACGTGCACACGTTGACGATCGCGTTGACCATGCCCTGCGTCATCAGCTGCCCGACCGCGTCCACATCGCTGGTCAGCCGGGTGACGATGCGGCCCGACTGCCGCCCGTCGAAATAGTCGATGCGCAGTCGCTGCAGGTGCCCGAACAGCCGGAGCCGCAGCGCGAAGAGCACCCGCTCGAAGACCCGCGACGCCCGCAGCGCCAGCACCCACGAGTTCAGCCAGGACACCAGCGCGATCACCAGGACGATCGCGCTGGTCACCCAGAACACGGTCGTCGCGTCCACCGAGACACCCTCGTCGATGGCGTGGCGGAAGAGGGCCGGGACGGCCAGCGTCGTCGCCGCGTCGACGATGACCAGGACGACGCACAGCGCGACGGGCCACCAGAACGGCCGCAGGGAACCGGTCAGTCCGAAGACCCTGGTGCGCGCCGACCTCGGCGGCGGACGGTCGTCGCCGGGTGCGGGCACCTCGGTCAGCGGCGGGAGCGCCAGGAGCGCCTCGCGCAGGTGCGAGTCCACCTGCTGGACCTGCTTGCCGCTCTCGTCGGCGTCGAGACCCAACCGGGCCCGGACCACCGGGTCGGCGCCGGCCTCGTCGACTTCCGGCCAGCTCTCCGCACTCGGGATCGCCTGCCCTTCGTGAGGCCTGGTCGCGCCCCGGACCGCGCCGCCGGCCAGGAGCTCCGCGACGCGCGGGTCGGCGAGCACCTCCGACGGCGGACCGTCGTGCGTGATGCGACCTGCCTCGAGGACGATGACCTGGTCGGCGAGTTCGGTCGTCGCCGGCCGGCGCGCGATCAGGATCGTGGTCCGGCCGACCATCAGCCCTTCCAGGCCCGCCAACACCGTCCGCTCGGTCGTCGGGTCGAGCGCCGACGTCGTGTCGTCGAGGATCAGGACCGCCGGGTCGGCGAAGAAGGCGCGGGCGAGCGCAATCCTCTGGCGTTGACCGCCCGACAACGAGATCCCGCCCGGCCCGACCACGGTGTCGTAACCCGCGGGCAGCCGCTCGATGAACTCATCGGCCGCGGCGGCGCGGGCAGCAGCGGCGATTCCCGCGTCGTCGGCCGGGGACCCCATCGCGATGTTGTCGCGGAGGGTGCCGGAGAACAGCAGGCTCTCGTCGAACACCATCATCACCGCCGACCGCACCGACCGTGGCGACACGGCGCGCAGGTCGGTGCCGCCGATCCGCACCGTTCCCCGATCGGGATCGAACTGGCGGGCGATGAGTGCGCCGAAGGTCGTCTTGCCCGCGCCGGACGGACCGATGATCGCGACCCGGCTGCCCGGGGCGATCGAGGTGGTCACACCACGCAGGACGGGGTGGCCGCCGAGCGCCAGGTCGACATCGGTCACCTCGATCGTCCCGCCCGGCGACGGGAGATCCGGACCGGTGTGGTCCACGGCCGGCACGGTGTCCAACAGCGCGAACATCCGGCGCGCCCCCGACCGAGCCAGCTGCATCGTCGTCACCATCGCCGCGAGCAGCCGCGCCGGAGGCGCGAATTGCAGCACGTAGGAGGCGAATGCGAGGAAGACACCCACCGAGACGTGCTCGTTCATGGCTAGCCAACCGCCGACCACCAGGACGCCGAGCTGGGTGAAGACGGGGATCGCGACCATCGCCGCGCTCCAGCGCGCCGAGATCCGCGCACTGCGCAGCCGCGAGGAGAACAGGCGGGTCGCGCGGGCGCGGAACCGATCCAGCCGCGTCGACTCCTGACCGAACGCCCGGATCAGTTCGACCCCGGCGATCTCCTCGTCGACCGCCGCGGCCACCTGGCCCAGCAACACCTGATCGCCGAACGACGCGGGATACAGTTCGCGGCGGAGCCGGCGGGTGACCCAGAACAGGACCGGGACGCTGGTCGCCACGACCACGAACAGCGGCGGGGACAGCGTGAACATCACGATCAGCCCGACCGCGAGCAACGTCAGGTTGGCGACGAACAGCGGCACCTGCGAGAGGAACATCTGGATCAGGTTGAGATCCGACGTGCCCCGCGAGATGACGTCGCCCGCAGCGAGTTCCGCGCGGCGTCGCGCATCGAGCGCGTGCAGGTGACGGTGGACCGCAACCCGCAGATCGTGCTGCACGTCGACGGCGCACCGGCTGCCGATGTAGCGGCGCAGCGCGTGGGAGACGAAGCTCAGCACGCCGATGGAACACAGGATCGCGATCCAGAACGCAAGGGACTGCGTCGGGTCGAGCAGGACGTCGTCGACGATGATCTGTTGGACCAGCGGCACCAGCGCCAGCAATCCCTGCCCCACCACCGCGAGCACGAGCGCCACCGACACCCGCCCGCGGTACGGGCGGACCCACTGCCAGAGCCGTCGCAACCAGCCCGCTCCACTCTCGTCGGTCACACGTCTCCTCGTCGATCTCGCGATTGCCCTGATTGCTGAACTGCCGAGCTCGAACCGCGCTGATCCTGATCTCGACGGCTCACTCCGCGAGGAGTATCTTCCGAATAGTGGAAAGTGGCCAGGCACTGAATCAGGCCGATTTCTAATCGGGAGGCACGGAGGCGATGGCGGGTTCTGGTGTGCAGACCGTGTCGAGGGCGCTCGCCGTTCTCGGCTGTTTTCGCGGCGGGGACGAGCTCGGCGTCACGGATGTGGCACGCGCACAGGGCCTCGCCCTCAGCACGACGCACCGGCTGCTGACCGCGTTGGTCGACGCCGGCTTTCTCGAGAAGACCGCGGAGGGCAGCAGATACCGCCTCGGCGGCGCGTTGGCGCAGTACGGCCAGATCGCCTACCGCCAGCACCGGATCTACCTCACCGAACCGCACCTGGAACGGCTCGCGGCCACCACCGGCGCATCGGCCTCGGTCGCGATGCGATACGGCAACGAGGTGGTGCTGCTGGGTACCAGCCGCTGGCGCGAAGCGGAGGGGCATGCACTCCAGGGCGTCCTGCTCCCGCTGCACGCCTCCGCACTCGGCAAGGCGCTGCTCGCCTTCTCGAATGTCGGTCAGGACGAGCTCGAACGTCTCCCCTACCTCGACGGCACCGACCGCGCCGTGCGGACCGCAGACGAACTCGCCAAGGAACTGACCCTCACCCGCGAACGGGGATATGGCTTCAACGACGAGGAGCTGAGCCCGGGCCACCGCACCATCGGGCTCCCGATCTTCCCCGCATCCGACGACCAGGAGGTGCGCTTCGCGTTGGGCATCCGTGGGGCAACCGAACTCATGAGCCCAGAACGCATCCCGTTCCTCGTCGATCTCGGGCGGTCCACCGCTCGCGACATCGGCGTCGCGCTGGCGCAGTGAGCGAAGAGGTCTAGACTCGAACCCGTGCCAGCCTTCAGCCCCCTCGAATGGCCGGTGTTCCGCCAGCTGCGGTCGGGCGACGTCTTCGGACGCGGACCGGCGGTCACGTCGGCGAAGACACGCGGCATCGAACCGCGCACCGCCACCGCGGACCGCGTGGTCCAGAGCGTGTGCCCGTTCTGTGCGGTCGGTTGCGGACAAAAGGTGTACGTGAAGGACAAGAAGGTCGTCCAGATCGAGGGTGATCCCGACTCACCGATCTCGCGCGGCCGCCTCTGCCCCAAGGGGGCGTCGAGCGAGCAGCTGGTCAACAACCCGATGCGGCAGACCGCGATCCGCTACCGCGCCCCGTATGCGACGGAGTGGCAAGACCTCGACCGCGACACCGCGATCGACATGATCGCCGACCGTTTCCTCGAAGCCAGGCGCCGCGGATGGCAGGACACCGACGACGAGGGTCGGTTGCTCCGGCGCACGATGGGCATCGCCTCGCTCGGTGGCGCCACCCTCGACAACGAAGAGAACTACCTGATCAAAAAGCTGTTCACCGCCGCGGGTGCGATCCAGATCGAGAACCAAGCACGTATATGACACTCCGCCACGGTTCCCGGTCTGGGGGCCTCGTTCGGACGCGGCGGCGCAACGCAATCACTGCAGGACATGGCCAACGCCGATTGTATCGTCCTCATGGGCGGCAACATGGCCGAGGCGCACCCGGTGGGTTTCCAGTGGGTGTCGGAGGCGAAAGCCAAGGGCGCAAGGGTCATCCATGTCGACCCGCGCTTCACCCGCACCTCCGCGGTGGCGGACAAGCACATCTCGATCCGTGCCGGTTCTGACGTCGTCCTGCTCGGCGCGCTGATCAACTACGCCATCACGCACGAGAAGTACTTCCGCGAGTACGTCGTCGCCTACACCAATGCGGCGACCCTGGTCTCGGAGGACTTCCGCGACACCGAGGACCTCGACGGCCTCTTCTCCGGTTTCGACACCGAGACCGGCGAATACGACGCCTCCAGTTGGGCATACGAGGAACCGGCCGCCCAGTCCGACGACGGTGGAGGCGGCGAGGACGGCAAGGTCGAGTCGCCCGGACACCCCGACGACGGACCTCCCGTCAAGGACCGCGCCGTCGGCCACGAACACGGATCCGGTGGACCGCCGCTCGAGCACGGCGCCACGGTGCGCGACGACTCGCTCGAACATCCGCGCAGCGTGTTCCAGATCGTCAAGCGCCACTACTCGCGCTACACCCCCGAGATGGTGCGCGACATGTGTGGCATCTCGGTACGCGACTTCGACTATCTCGCCCGGGCCGTCACCGACAACTCCGGACGCGAGCGCACCACCTGCTTCGGGTATGCGACTGGATGGACCCAGCACACCTTCGGTGCCCAGTTCATCCGTGCCGCATCGGTTCTGCAGCTGCTGCTCGGCAACATCGGTCGCCCGGGCGGCGGGATCATGGCGCTCCGCGGCCACGCGAGCATCCAGGGTTCCACGGACATCCCCACCCTGTTCAACCTGTTGCCCGGTTATCTACCGATGCCCTCGGCAGGCAAGCACGACAGCTTCGACGAGTACATCGACGCCATCACCTCGAAGGCCGAGAAGGGTTTCTGGGCCAACGCCGAGGACTACACCGTGAGTCTCCTCAAGGCGTGGTTCGGCGACGCCGCGACCGCCGAGAACGACTGGTGTTACGACTATCTGCCGCGACTCACCGGCCCGGCGGGCACCTTCCAGACGACCGTCGACATGCTCGCCGACAAGGTCGACGGTTACTTCGTCCTCGGTCAGAACCCCGCAGTGGGTTCGGCCAACGGCCGCCAGGCGCGGATGGCGATGTCGCACCTCAAGTGGCTCGTCGTCCGCGATCTCAACATGATCGAGACGGCCACCTGGTGGAAGGACGGACCGGAGATCGAGTCCGGCGAGCTACGCACCGAGGACATCGCCACCGAGGTGTTCTTTCTGCCCGCGGCCACGCATGTCGAGAAGGCCGGCTCGTTCACCCAGACCCAGCGCATGGTCCAGTGGCGTCACCAAGCCGTCGAGCCACCGGGCCAGTGCCAGAGCGAGATGGACTTCTTCTACGAGCTCGGACGGCGCATCCGCGAACGTCTCGCCGGGTCGACCGACGATCGCGACCGTCCGCTGCTGGACATCACCTGGGACTATCCCCTCGACCAGCACGGCAACCCCGATCCCGAGGCGGTGCTGTCGGAGATCAACGGCTACCACGTGACCGGTCCCGACGCAGGCAAGAACCTCACGTCCTACACCCAGATGCGACGCGACGGCTCGACCGCGGGCGGCTGCTGGATCTACACCGGCGTCTACACGGGCTCCGACACCGACGGGCCGTCGAACTCCGCCGCCCGCCGGGTCCCGCAGGGCGGTGGCGGTGTCACCCAACACGAGTGGGGCTGGGTGTGGCCCGCGGATCGTCGAATCCTCTACAACCGCGCATCGGCCGACCCCGACGGCCGGCCGTGGAGCGAACGCAAGCGGTATATGGAATGGGACGCCGACGCCGGTCGATGGGTCGGTCCCGACGTACCCGACTTCCCCGTCGACCTCGCACCCGACGCCCGGCCCGACCCCTCGGTCGGGGGCGTCGAAGCCCTGTGCGGCGACGATCCGTTCGTCATGCAGGCCGACGGCAAGGGCTGGCTCTACGCCCCGCGCGGATTGGTCGACGGCCCGCTCCCGACGCACTACGAGCCGCAGGAATCGCCCGTGGTCAATACGCTGTATCCGCAACAGCAGTCGCCCGCGCGGGTCCTGTTCCCCCGCGTGGACAACCTCGACGCGCCGAGCGGCGATGCCCCGGGCTCCGAGGTGTATCCGTTCGTGTTCACCACGTACCGCCTCACCGAGCATCACACCGCCGGCGGCATGAGCCGGTGGTCGCCATACCTCTCGGAGCTGCAACCGGAGATGTTCTGCGAGATCTCGCCCGAGCTGGCCGCCGAGCGCGGCCTGACAAACGAGGGCTGGGCCACGATCGTCTCGCCGCGCGGCGCGATCGAGGCACGCGTGCTGGTGACCGACCGCATGATGCCGCTGACGATCAACGGCCGGCAGGTACATCAGGTCGGTCTCCCTTACCACTGGGGCGTCGGTTCCGACGCGGTGGTCAGCGGTGACGCCGCGAACGACCTCATCGGGGTCACACTGGATCCGAACGTCCAGATCCAGGAATCCAAGGTCGGTTCGTGCGACGTCGTCGCCGGCCGCCGGCCGCAGGGTCGGGCACTGCTCGACCTGGTGCGCGCCTACCAGGAGCGAGCCGGGGTCACGGTCGAGACAGACAATCAGCACATCACCGGGAAGGTGGACGAGTAGATGGGGCAGCTGTCCGGACCCTCCGACCCCAGTGTCGACGCGCACTGGGCCACGCACGAATCACGAAAAGGGTTCTTCACCGACACGTCGATCTGCATCGGTTGCAAGGCCTGTGAGGTGGCCTGCAAGGAATGGAACTCCAACCCGCGCGACGGCGACCTGGCGCTGACCGGGATGTCGTACGACAACACCGTCGCCCTCGGTGCGAGCACCTGGCGTCACGTCGCCTTCATCGAACAGAACTCCGACCGCATCGCCGAGGCCCGCGAATCGGGCCGCATGCTGGTCGGTCTCGGGATGCCCGCCATGCCCGAACCCGAGGGGTCCGGTGGTGCCGATCAACCGGTCGGTACCACCGGAGGCCCCCCGGACACCCCCGAGTTCCGCTGGCTGATGTCGTCGGATGTCTGTAAGCACTGCACCCATGCGGGGTGCCTCGACGTCTGCCCGACCGGCGCGCTGTTCCGCACCGAGTTCGGCACCGTGGTGATCCAGGACGACGTCTGCAACGGCTGCGGAACATGCGTCGCCGGATGTCCGTTCGGCGTCGTCGAACGTCGCGCCGACGGCACCGCGGCCCCGACGACGCGTTCCGGAGAGCGCAAAGGTGAACAGCCCGAGGTGCCCAAACGCGGTGTCGCACAGAAGTGCACGCTCTGCTACGACCGCCTGGTCGACGACGAGACGCCCGCGTGCGCCAAGACCTGCCCGACCACGTCGATCAAGTACGGCGACCACGACGACCTGGTCGACGACGCCCACGCCCGGGTGCGGGCGCTGCACGATCAGGGCATGACCGAGGCGCGGCTGTACGGCGCCAACCCGAATGACGGTGTGGGAGGCACGGGTTCGGTGTTCTTGCTGCTCGACGAACCGGAGGTCTACGGGCTGCCGCCGGACCCGCGGGTGTGCACCGCCGACCTGCCGGCCATGTACAAACGCGCCGGGATCGCCGCGGCCGGGATGCTCGCCGCCGCTGCACTCTCGTTCCTGCGGGGCGGCCGATGACCTCGTCGGAGTTCGATTCGTTCCGCCCCCCGGAGCCGCCCCGGCGGCGCGGGCGGGGGTTCGGCCGTGGCGGAGAACGCAAGCAACGCAAGAATTTCGGGCAGGGCGACGGCAACCGAGAGATGTCGATGGTGCCCGACGCCGAATTCACTTCGTACTACGGACATCCGGTGGTCAAACCGCCGCCCTGGGACGAGAAGGTCGCCGCCTACCTGTTCCTGGGCGGTGTCGCCGGCGGCTCCGGTGTACTCGCCGCCGGCGCACAGCTCACGGGACGCGATGTGTTGCGCCGCAACGCCCGTCTCGGCGGTCTGGGCGCGGTGGGTCTGGGCGCGATCGCACTCGTCGCCGATCTGGGCCGCCCCGACCGGTTCTACAACATGCTGCGGACGTTCAAGGTGACCTCGCCGATGAGCGTCGGCTCGTGGATCCTGTCGGCGTTCAGCGGTGCGCTCGGCGTGGCCGCGGTCGGCGAGATCGACCGGATGACCGGGGCACGTCTCCCGTTGGGGCCGCTACGTCCGGTGCTTCGCGCCGTCGAGGCCCCCGCCGGACTGGCGGCGGGTCTCGCGGGACCGCCGCTCGCGGTCTACACCGCGGTGCTGCTCTCCGACACCGCCGTGCCGACCTGGAACGCCATGCACCGCGACCTGCCGTTCGTGTTCGTCAGTTCGGCGAGCCTGGCGTCGAGCGGGCTGGCACTGGTCACCACGCCCACGCGCCAGGCGGCCCCGGCGCGCACCCTGGCCGCCATCGGCGTGATCGGCGACCTCACCGCGATGCGACTCATGGAACACCGGATGGACCCGGTGACGACCGAACCGATGCACGACGGTACCGCCGGAAAGCTGCTGCGGTGGAGTGAGCGACTGGCCGTGGCCGGCGGCGTCGGCGCCCTCCTCAGCAGCCGGTCCCGGCCGCTGGCCGTCGCGTCGGGACTGGCGTTGCTCGCCGCGTCGGCGTGTACACGTTTCGGCGTCTTCGACGCCGGGATCGAATCCGCGAAGAACCCGCGCTACACCATCGAACCGCAGAAACGGCGCCTCGCGGCCCGTCGCGCCGCCGGGATCACCGACGACTCCATCACCACCGGGCCGCCCGCCCCCTGAATGTGGGGCGCCTCCTGCTCCCTGACGTGCGCAGAGCACCGAGACCCAGCTCCCTGAGGTGCGCAGAGCACCGAGCCCCAGCTCCCCGAGGTGCGAGGAGCGCAAGCGACGCGCCTCCTGCTCCCTGAGGTGCGAGGAGCGCAAGCGACGAGCCCCCACGCTCCCTGAGGTGCGAGGAGCGCAAGCGACGAGCCACGAAGGGTCAGCCCACCGTGATCCCGGAGCCGGCCACCGTCTCCCCGATCACCGGATAGCCCGGTACCTCACCGACCACCAGGAGCCCGC
This sequence comes from Gordonia sp. 'Campus', assembly GCF_022206305.1. Lineage (GTDB taxonomy): Bacteria > Actinomycetota > Actinomycetes > Mycobacteriales > Mycobacteriaceae > Gordonia. Next base: position 207,003 of record NZ_JAKOIW010000001.1, read on the forward strand.
CCGATGTCTGGGCGTCGGCCAGGAACAGCAGGTCGTCGTCGGTGATTGCGGCACCGAGGGTCAGGTGCGGGCGCACCCAGTCGAGGTTGCGGCGGGTTCCGCCGGACACGAACCCGTCGCGCAGGGCCTCGGCCGCGCCGCCCACCGCGGGTACCGCGCTGCGGTCGAGCACCGCGCCGACGCCGGACGCGCGGCACAACTTGTGGAGGTGACCGAGCAAACCGAAACCGGTGACGTCGGTCGCCGCGCGGGCACCGGCTGCGACCGCGGCCGTCGATGCGTCGCGATTGAGCGTCGTCATCAGGGCGACCGCCTCGTCGAACACCTCGCCGGTCTGCTTGTGCCGGTTGTTCAGCAGCCCGACGCCGATCGGTTTGGTGAGGGTGATCGGCAGGCCAGCCTCGGCGGCGTCATTGCGCAGCAACCGGTCGGGGTGGGCGACACCCGTCACCGCCATGCCGTACTTGGGTTCCGGGTCGTCGATGGTGTGCCCGCCGATGACCGGGCAGCCCGCCGACGCCCCGACGTCGAGACCCCCGCGCAGCACCTCGGTCATCAACTCCATCGGCAGGACACCTCGTGGCCAGCCGACCAGGTTGATCGCGACGACGGGGGTACCGCCCATCGCGTAGATGTCGGACAGCGCGTTCGCGGCGGCGATGCGGCCCCAGTCGTAGGGATCGTCGACGACTGGCGTGAAGAAGTCGGCGGTGGAGAGCACCGCGAGGTCGTCACGGACGCGCACGGCCGCGGCGTCGTCCCCGGCGTCGAGCCCGACGATGATGTCGTCGCCGACCTGGCCGGTCAGCCCGGCTACCGCCTGCTCGAGCTCGCCCGGCGGGATCTTGCATGCACATCCACCACCGTGGGCGTAGCCGGTGAGTCGGACGGGAGCATCATCACGCACAGTCACCGTGCCGAGGGTAGCCCTCACGCAATCAGACGTGTCCCCGACCGCGGATCGCTACCATCGGGCACATGAGGCAGGCAGACGGCGAGTACTACGTCACCGCGGACGAGCTACAGGCGTTCTGGGAGTCGGGTCACGACTACTGGTACATGCGGGAGGACGGTTCCACCGACCTGTATGGCGACGAGCTCGACATCACCCACGGCTGGCCCATCTTCTTGATGAAGCGGGACGAGGACTGGTTTGCGAAGTGGGACGGCGATTTTCGACGAGCGGTCGAGGAGGATCTCAATCCGAAGCTGATCCGCCACTTCGAGGAGCTGATCACCCAGGGGAACTGGCCGCACCAGCAGGACTGACGGTTCTCGCCGTCGGATACGTTGGACGGCGCAAGGAGGCGTATGGGTCCTGGTGGGCTCCCCGGTCTTCAAAACCGGTGAGGTCGAGTATCTCGGTCTGGCGGGTTCGATTCCCGTCCGCCTCCGCCACCCACCGCCGGCTGAGCCGGTGACGAGCAGGGCGAGAGCCACCCACCGCCGGCTGAGCCGGTGACGAGCAGGGCGAGAGCCACCCACCGCCGGCTGAGCCGGTGACGAGCGAAGCGAGGAGCCGTGTCGAAGCCCCCCGTCACCGACCCGCGTCGCCGGATTCCACGCACCGACGCCCTGCTGACACTGCCCGCCGCGATCGACGCCCGAAAGCGACTGGGCGACGAGACCGTTCGCGACACCATCCGCGCCGCACAGGAAGCCGCGCGGCGCGGTGAACTGTCGCCCGACGAGGTCGAGCAGGCGGTCGTCGACGCACTCTCCGGTCACCGCGCGTCCTCGGCACGTCCGGTGCTGAACGCCACCGGCGTCGTCGTGCACACCAATCTGGGTCGGGCGCCACTCTCCCCCACCGCACTCGAAGCCGTCGTCGCTGCATCAGGCTACGTGGATGTGGAACTGGATCTCCGGACCGGGACGCGGTCGAAGCGCGGGGCGGCCACCCGCGCGGCGCTCGTGCGCGCCTGTCCCGCCGCCGGAGATGCGTTGATGGTCAACAACGGTGCCGCCGCGCTGGTGCTGGCGACGACCGCGCTGGCCGCCGGCCGGGCGGTGGTGATCAGCCGTGGCGAGATGATCGAGATCGGTGCCGGCTTCCGGCTCACCGAGCTGATCGCGTCGACCGGCGCACGGCTGCACGAGGTCGGTACGACCAACCGGACCCACGCACGCGATTACGCCGACGCCCTCGCCTCGGACGACGTCGGTGCCATCCTCAAAGTCCACCCCAGCAACTTCCGCGTGGAGGGTTTCACCAGCGACACCTCGCTGGCGGAGTTGCGCGACCTCGGCCGGGCGCACGACGTGCCCGTCGTCGCCGACATCGGCAGCGGACTCCTGCGACCAGACCCGCTGCTGCCCGACGAGCCGGACGCGACGACGACACTGGAATCCGGGGCCGATCTGGTGATCGCGAGCGGCGACAAGCTCCTGGGCGGTCCGCAGGCCGGACTTCTCCTCGGCGACTTAGCGCTCGTGCAGCGATTGGCGAAACACCCTCTGGCACGGGCGGTTCGCGCGGACAAGCTCGCACTCGCCGCCATGGAGGCGACCGTCGGCGGGCCACGGCCTCCGGTCTGGGAGTACCTCCACGCCGACCCTGAGAAGCTTCGTGCACGCACCGAGTCCCTGGGTGTCGCAGTCGGTTTCCCGGTTGTCGCACACGACGGGCGGGTAGGTGGCGGTGGCGCACCCGGCGTTCCGCTACCAGGGTGGGCGGTGCGGCTCCCGGTCGCCGCGGCCGAACGCCTCCGCCTCGGCGATCCCGCCGTGCTGCCCCGCGTCCACGACGACGCGTGTCTCGTCGACGTGCGGTGCGTCCCCGAGGCCGACGATCCGCGACTCGTCGCCGCGATCGTCCAGGCCCTGGACGAACTGTGAATCCCGAATCGTGAAGCACGGCTGATGAAGTGCAGCTCATGAAGTACGTGGTCGCCACCGCCGGACACGTGGACCACGGCAAGTCCACCTTGGTACGGGCGTTGACCGGCATCGAACCGGACCGGTGGGAGGAGGAACGACGCCGCGGCCTGACCATCGACCTGGGTTTCGCCTGGACGACACTGCCTTCCGGCGCCGATGTGGCTTTCGTCGACGTCCCCGGTCATGAGCGGTTCATCCCGAACATGTTGGCCGGGCTGGGGCCTGCGCCGGTCGTCCTGTTCGTCGTGGCCGCCGACGAGGGGTGGCGTGCCCAGTCCGACGACCACCGCGACGCCGTCGCCGCACTCGGCATCGAATCCGGACTGCTGGTCGTCACCCGCGCCGACCGGGCGTCGGCCGATCGGATCCGCGAGGTGATCGACGAAGCACGACACCGGCTGGGCGACACCGGTCTTGCCCATGTTCCCGCGGTGGCGGTGTCCGCGATCGACCACTCCGGCATCGACGAGTTGCGCACGACCCTCGACGATGTTCTCGCGCAATCACCTTCGCCACCGACCTCCGGTCGTGTCCGGTTCTGGATCGACCGGGTGTTCACCCGCACCGGGGCCGGTACGGTCGTCACGGGCACCCTGGCGTCGGGAACCATCTCGGTCGGCGACACCCTGGACCTGCATACCCTCCACGGCGAACGCCGGGTCGATGTCCGCGGATTGCAGAGCGAGGGCGCGACTCTCACGACGGCGGGTCCGGTCAGCCGGGTCGCGGTCAACCTCCGCGGTGCCGGTGTCGACGACGTCGCGCGCGGTGACGCGCTCGTGACTCCGGTCGCCTGGCACGCGTCCGACCTCATCGACATACGACGCGCGAGCGGTACGCCGTTCGCCGAGGTCCCCGAGCACCTGATCGCCCACATCGGCACGGCCGCGGTACCGGTGCGCGTACGACCGCTCGACCCCGACCATTGCCGCCTCACGCTCTCCCACGCCCTCCCGCTGTCGACAGGAGACCGGGTGGTCCTGCGCGATCCCGGGCAGCGGATCGTCGGCGGTGGCGTTGTCCTGCACCCCGATCCGCCGCCACTGACTCGCCGGGGTGACGCCGTACGTCGAGCGGCAATCCTGGCGGCCATGACCGACGGCGCGGGAGCTGCCGAGGAGGTCATGCGACGGGGCGCGGTGCGCGTCGCCGATCTGGCACGACTCGGTCTCGTCGACGACGTGGACCCCGCGCCGCGGGGCGTCCGTGCGATCGACGGATGGTGGGTCGCCGAGGCGTCACTCGCGGCCTGGGCCGGACGACTACACACCGCTGTTGTCGAGCTGCACGAGCGGGACCCGTTGTCCGCGGGCATGTCCGCGGCGGGAGCGCCCGCACTGTTGGGTCTGCCGGATTCCGCGTTGCTGGACGCCGTCGTCGCCGAGGCGGGACTCACGTCATCCGACGGCCACCTGTCGGTGCCCGGCCACACCCCCTCCCTCGGGGACGCCGAGGACGCGCTCCGCGCCTTGGAGCGACGTCTCTCCGACCATCCGTTCCGCGCTCCCGAAGCCGACGACCTCTCCGCACTGGGACTGGGCGCCAGGGAACTGGCCGCGGCCGAGCGCGCCGACCGAGTGCTCCGGTTGGGCGACGGGGTCGTACTGCTACCCACCGCCCCGGCACTGGCGATGCGCATCCTCGCCTCGCTCGATCAGCCGTTCACCACCAGCGCCGCCCGTCAGGCGCTGGGAACCACTCGGCGCGTGGTGATCCCACTGCTCGAGCACCTGGACTCCCGCAGGTGGACCCGCCGGATCGACGCCGGGCACCGCGAGGTCGTGCGCTGATCTCTGGCCGGCGAAACACCCCGGTCAGATCGAAGCGCGAGTCACAGAAGAACGCCACCCGCCCGAGCCCCTATCACACGGCACCGACAACATGCTGTCGCCGAATAGCATTGCACAGCAGCATTTTTGACCTTGCCTAGTTTTCACATTGGTGTACACTCGAACATACATTCGCAGCAACGGTTCTCGGGGGAGGTGACCGTCATGACCGATACTCAACGCAACGACGGCACCGACGTGCCGCCTCCACGTGCGGTCGAAGTGGTGGCCGATCTCCACCGCATCCTCGACGAACTGCAGTCCGTGGACCTGTCGCCGTGTACCGATGCCGAGTTGGCGGATGTGGCAGCCGATACCGAACGTGCCATCGCACGGTTGACCGTTGCCGGCGACCGGCAGATCGACCAGGTCGAAGCCCGCGACCTCCCCCGCAAGACCGGCTGCCGAACCCTCATGCAGTTCATGACCCATCGGCTACGCGTCTCCAATCCGATGCGACGCCGCAAGCACATGGACGCCACCGCCCACCGCACCAGCCTCGGCGGCGAAATCCTTGAACCCGAACACCCCCGTCTCGCCGAGGCATTCGCGCAAGGAACCGTCGGCACCGCCCACGTCCAGGCCACCCTCGACGTCCTCGACCGCATCCCACCGGCCGTCGACCACGACGTGAAAGTCGCCGCCGAACGACAAATGGCCGAGATCGCCACCGACCACACCCCCGCCGACATCACCCAACTCGGCGCGCGGCTCCTCGCCCACCTCGACCCCGACGGCACCCTGACCGACGACTCCGACCGCAAACGGCGCCGCAACCTGTGGGTCAACCGCCAACGCGCCGACGGCACCGCCAAGATGACAGCCACCCTCACCCCCGAACTGACCGCCCGCGTGACCATGTTGCTCACCGTCTGGGCCAAACCTGGCATGAACAACCCCAACGACCCAGACTCGCCCACCGGGTCAGTCGACGACGCCGACCCCGACACCCTGGCCGCAGCAGCCGACCGCGACGACCGCACGCCCGCCCAGATCAACCACGACGCCCTCAACGCCCTCCTGAAAGCGGTGCTCGAAGACGGACTGCTCGGCAAGTCGCACCGCGGCCTGCCCGTGCAACTCATCATCAAAGCCGACCTCGGTGACCTCATCCGCGAAGCCGGGCTCGCCACCACCGCCACCGGAACCCTGCTACCCATCCCCAACCTCATCGCCCTCGCCGGCGAGATCCAACCCTGGTTGGCGATCTTCAAAGATCACACCACCGTTCCGCTGCACTTCGGGCGTGGCAAACGCCTCGCCACCCGCGGGCAACGCCTCGCCTCATTCGCCCGCCCCGACGGGGAAGTCTGTTCCGCGCCTGGCTGCGACCAGCCCGCCACCCACGTCGAACTCCACCACGCCCAGAAAGATTGGGCTAAAGGCGGTCTCACCGACATCGACGACCTCGCCCCGGCCTGTCCGCGGCACAACCGGATGGTCGGCGACCAGCCCGGCCAGTACACCACCCGCATCGAACGGTCCGGACCCGACGAAGGCCGCTGCGTCTGGCGACTCAACACCGAACCGGGAGCGCCACCCAACCCCGAACACATCAACCGCCGACCCGACATACCCCGACGGTTCGCAGAACATCTGAACACAGTGCGCGACGAGATCCACGGACCACCACCACCGTCCGGCCATGACGCACGCCCAGATGACCTGCGCTTGAACATCAGCCACGTCATCGACGTCCGACCACCGCGACCTGGACAACCCCCACCCCGACCCTCCCTCGTCGAAGCACAGCTCACGGAGCTACTCGCCACCCTCTGAACCATGCACAACGACAAAGGGACCCATCCCGAAGGATGGGTCCCTTGTCTTGCCATGAACTCTGTCTTGCGATGAACTGTGTCGAGCTGAGATCAGCCGAGCACCAACGACTCTCCGTCGGCACTGACGTTGACCGGCACCACGTCACCGTCGCGGATGTCTCCGGCGAGCAGTTGCTTGGCGAGCTGGTCACCGATGGCCTGCTGCACCAACCGGCGCAGCGGGCGCGCACCGTACAGCGGGTCGAATCCGCGTGCGCCCAGCCATTCCTTGGCCTTGAGGGACACCTCGAGGTCGAGGCGACGCTGTGCAAGGCGCTTCTTGAGCTGGCCGAGCTGGATGTCGACGATCGACACCAGTTCCTCCGGGCTCAGGGCATCGAAGATCACCACATCGTCGAGACGGTTGATGAACTCCGGCTTGAACGCCGACCGCACCGCCATCATGACCTGGTCCTTGTCGCCACCCGCACCGAGGTTCGAGGTGAGGATCAGGATGGTGTTGCGGAAGTCCACCGTCCGGCCCTGGCCGTCGGTCAGGCGACCTTCGTCCAGCACCTGCAGCAGCACGTCGAATACGTCCGGGTGGGCCTTCTCGATCTCGTCGAACAGGACCACCGTGTACGGACGACGCCGCACTGCCTCGGTCAGCTGTCCGCCGGCCTCGTACCCGACGTAACCGGGCGGGGCACCGACGAGCCGTGCGACGCTGTGCTTCTCGCCGTACTCGCTCATGTCGATGCGGACCATCGCCCGCTCGTCGTCGAACAAGAACTCGGCGAGCGCTTTGGCGAGCTCGGTCTTGCCGACACCGGTGGGGCCGAGGAACATGAACGAGCCGAGCGGCCGGTTCGGGTCGGCGACGCCGGCGCGTGCACGGCGCACCGCGTCGGACACCGCCTGCACCGCGTCCTTCTGGCCGATGACCCGGTGTCCCAGTTCGTCTTCCATGCGCAGCAGCTTGGCGGTCTCACCCTCGAGCATCCGTCCGGCCGGGATTCCGGTCCACGCCGACACGACCTGGGCCACGTCGTCGGGTCCGACCTCCTCCTGCAGCATCACGTCCTGAGACGGATCGGTGCCGGTCTTCTCGATCGCGGCCTCGAGTTCCTTCTCCAGTCCGGGGATCTTGCCGTACCGCAGCTCGGCAGCACGTCCGAGGTCACCGTCACGCTCGGCCCGATCTGCCTCGCCGCGAAGCCGTTCCAGCTCCTCCTTGAGGTCACGGACCGCGTCGATGGCGGTCTTCTCCGACTGCCACCGGGCGGAGAGCTCGTTGAGCTTCTCCTTCTGGTCGGCCAGCTCGGCGCGCAGCTTCTCGAGCCGCTCCTTCGACGCCGCGTCGGTCTCCTTCTCCAGGGCGACCTCTTCGACCTCGAGCCGGCGGACGATCCGCTCGACCTCGTCGATCTCGACGGGGCGCGAGTCGATCTCCATCCGCAACCGCGACGCCGCCTCGTCGACGAGGTCGATGGCCTTGTCGGGCAGGAAGCGCGAGGTGATGTAGCGGTCGGAAAGCGTTGCGGCAGCCACCAGAGCGGAGTCGGTGATGCGCACGCCGTGGTGCACCTCGTATCGGTCCTTGAGGCCGCGGAGGATGCCGATGGCGTCTTCGACCGACGGCTCGCCGACGTACACCTGCTGGAAACGACGCTCGAGAGCGGCGTCCTTCTCGATGTACTTGCGATACTCCTCGAGGGTCGTGGCACCGACCAGCCGCAGCTCACCACGGGCGAGCATCGGCTTGATCATGTTGCCCGCGTCCATCGCGGAATCGCCTGTCGCACCGGCACCCACGATCGTGTGCAACTCGTCGATGAAGGTGATGACCTGTCCGGCCGACTCCTTGATCTCGTCGAGCACGGCCTTGAGGCGTTCCTCGAACTCGCCGCGGTACTTGGCACCGGCGACCATCGACCCCATGTCGAGGGAGACGACGGTCTTGCCGCGCAGCGACTCCGGCACATCGCCGGCGACGATGCGCTGGGCGAGGCCCTCGACGATCGCGGTCTTGCCGACGCCGGGCTCACCGATGAGGACCGGGTTGTTCTTGGTCCGTCGGCTGAGCACCTGCACGACGCGACGAATCTCGGTGTCGCGGCCGATGACCGGGTCGAGCTTGCCCTCGCGGGCGGCCGCGGTCAGGTCGGTCGAGTACTTCTCGAGAGCCTGGTAGGTCGATTCGGGATCCTCGGAAGTGACCCGCGCGCTGCCGCGCACGGCGACGAACGCCTCGCGCAGGGCCTGCGGCGTCGCACCGAGGTTGTGCAGCAATTTGGCGACATCGGAGTCGCCGGTAGCCAGACCGACGACGACGTGCTCGGTAGAGACGTACTCGTCGTCGAGTTCACCGGCCAGCTGCTGGGCGGCGGTGACGGCCGCGATCGATTCGCGGGATAGTTGAGGCGTCGAGCTGGCGCCGGACACCGTCGGCATGCGATCGACCAATCCCTGGGCCTGCGCACGAACGCTCGACGGGTCCACGCCCACTGCCTTCAGCAGTGGCGACGCGATGCCGTCGGACTGATCGAGCAACGCCACCAGGATGTGGGCCGGTCGCACGTCGGGGTTTCCAGCACTGGCCGCCGCCTGCACAGCAGAACTCAATGCTTGCTGCGTCTTGGTGGTCGGGTTGAAGCTGTCCACTCGCGTGCACCTTTCTCTTTAGTCCAACAGGCTCAAGTATGAGCCATACGCGGTCTACAACGCCAACAGAGTTGAGTCCATTCCGCTCATGTCTATCGAATATGTGATCTGCGCCACTTCTAAGCCCGTCGCCGAGGGACCTCGATCTTGGCACCGATGACCCGCGGCCGGCGGATGTCTGTACTTCGCCACTCCGGTGGGCACTATTGATGCATGACCGCAGACAGCTCCGCACCGGAGAACGCGACACCGTCCGATTCTGACGCGGACTCAGCAGTGATCTTCGTACTCTTCGGGTCGACCGGCGACCTCGCCAAGCGGATGGTCCTGCCGTCGCTGTACGAACTCCACCGCCGCGACCTGCTCCCCCGCGGGTGGCAGCTCATCGGCAACGGGCGGGGCGACCGCACCGACGACGAGTTCCGGCAGCACGTCAAGGATGCGATCGAGGAGTTCGGTGCGGACGGGTCGGGCTCGTCGGACGAGTGGAAGTCGTTCGCCGAGACCATCCGGTTCGCCGGCGGCGGGTTCACCGCGGACGACCCCGGCCGTCTGCTGGAGGTGATCGACGCCGCCCGCGGCGCCGTCGGGGACACCGCTCAATTGGTCCACTACCTGGCCCTGCCGCCGACCACCTTCATCGACTACACGAAAGCCATTGCCGCGCATGGTCTCGCGAAGGGTTCGCGGGTCGTCTACGAGAAGCCGTTCGGGACGTCTCCCGACGGTTTCCGGGCCCTCGATGAAGCGGTGCACGAATCCCTCGACGAGAAGCAGATCTACCGGATCGACCACTTCCTGGGGAAGGAGAGCACGCAGAACCTGCACGTCCTGCGTTTCGCCAACGGACTGTTCGCCGGGGTGTGGAACCGCGAACACGTGGCCGAGGTCCAGATCGACGTCCCCGAAACCCTCGACATCGCCGACCGCGCCGCGTTCTACGACGCCACCGGGGCATTCCTGGACATGATCGTCACGCACCTGTTCCAGGTGGCAGCCGAAGTCGCGATGGAACCTCCGGCGTCGCTCGGCGCCGACGACCTGCTCGACGCGCGGGAGTCGGTCATCGCGGCCTTCCGTCCGCTCGACCCCGCCGAGGTGGTCTACGGCCAGTACGACGGTTACCGCGAGACCGAGGGCATCCCCGAGGACTCCACCACCGAGACGTTCGCAGCCGTGCGCCTGTGGGTCGACACCGACCGCTGGCACGGCGTCCCGTTCCTGCTCCGGACCGGCAAGATGCTCGACCACAGCTCGCAACGACTCAGCCTCGTGTTCCGAGCCCCCACCGACGGTCCGCTGACCGACACCCCGAAGGACGGCACCGTGCTGACCTTCGACCTGGCCGGCGACGGCGCCATCGATCTGGCCGTCACGGTCAAGGAACCGGGTTCGGGCACCGACCTCTCCGTCGCGCACATGACCGAGCAGCTCGACGAGGTGGCCGACGGCCTGTCGCCGTACGCGCGGCTCATCGTCGACGTGCTGCGCGGTGACCGGTCGCTGTTCACCCGGCCCGACGGCCTCGCCCACGTGTGGGAGGTGGCCGCGCCGGTGTTGGACAATCCGCCTGCGCCGCAACCGTATGCGGCCGGATCGACCGGCCCCGCCGCCGCCGGCGACCTCTGCGGCGGGTCCGGCTGGATCTGACGCAGCCCTGGGATGATCCGGTAACTACTCCCCCAGGCGCCGATCGAGATTGATGGCCGCGCTGATCAGGGCGAGATGCGTGAACGCCTGCGGCATGTTGCCGAGTTGCTCGCCGGTGAGACCGACCTGCTCGGCGTAGAGGCCGAGATGATTGGCGTGGGTGAACATCTTCTCCAGAGCGAGACGCGCGTCGCCCAGGCGACCGGTCCGGGTGAGCGCCTCGACGTACCAGAACGAGCACAGCGAGAACGTCCCCTCGGCTCCATCGAGGCCGTCGTGTCCGCCGTCGGTGTCGTACCGGAACACCAGGGAGTCACTCACGAGTTCTTCCTCGATCCGCTCGAGGGTGCGGACGAAGCGCTCATCGGTGGGCGACAACAACTTCACGGCCGGGATCAACAACAGCGCCGCGTCCAGACGGTCGGAGTCGAGGGTCTGGACGAACGCCCCCACGTCGTCGTTCCAGCCCCGCTCCATGATCTGCACGAAGATGTCGTCGCGGGCTTTCATCCAACCGGCGACGTCACCGGGTAGTCCGCGCTGCCGGCTCATCCGGATCATCCGCTCGAGGGCCACCCACGACATCACGCGCGAGTAGACGTAGTCCTGCGGCTTGCTGCGCACCTCCCAGATGCTCTGGTCCGGGCGATCCCAGTTGTCGGCGAGCCACCCGGCCACCGTGCACAGATGCGTCCACGACCCGTAGGAGATCCCGGGGCCGTACTTGTTGTACAGGTACACCGAGTCGATGAGCTCGCCGTAGATGTCGAGTTGAAGTTGGTCGGCGGCGGCGTTGCCGATCAGCACCGGCGAGGTCTGCCGGTACCCCTCCCAATGGTCGAGCTCGGTCTCGGCCGGCGGCAATTCCCCGTCCAGGGTGTACATCAACCGCAGCGGCCCCAGATCTCCCGGCTCGTCGGCACCGTCGTCGAACCGGCAGGTCAGCCAGTCCATGAACGCACCGGCTTCGTCGGTGAAACCCAATCGAAGCAGGGCGTACAGCGTGAACGCCGCATCGCGGATCCACACGTAGCGGTAGTCCCAGTTCCGTTCGCCACCGATCTCCTCGGGAAGCGCGGCGGTGACCGCGGACACCACCGCCCCGGAAGGTTCGTGCGTCAGCAGTTTGAGTGTGAGAGCGGACCGATGCACCATCTCCCGCCACCGGCCGGTGTACGACGACCTCGACACCCAGTCCTGCCAGAAGGCGACCGTCGCGGCGACAACGGCGGGCGAACTGTCGTGGTCGAGCAGCTCGTCTTCGATGGGATCCGGCGCGAGGACGAACGTGACGCACTCGCCGGTTTCGACGGTGAAATCGGCCTGCGCGTCCCGGTCGTCCATCGTGTCGAGATCGACCGTGGAGACGAGATGCAGCACCAGGCCGTCGGTCTCGAAGCGAACCCGACGCCCGTCCTCGACGACCAGCTTGTGTGCCTCACGGCCGTAGTCGAACCGCGGCGCGATCGTCACGCGGAACCGGACGGAACCCCGGACACACGAGATCCGTCGGATGATCCGGGTCCGGTGGTCGGGGTCGTGCGGTCTCGCGATCGGCATCAGGTCCTGCACCTCGGCGACGCCGTCCTCGCTCAGGTAGCGGGTGACGAGCACGTTGGAGTCGGGCAGATAGAACTGACGCGTGGTGACGTCGCCGTCCACCGGTTCCACCGTCCAGGCGCCGCCTCGTCGGGCATCGAGCAACGAGCCGAAGACGCTCGGTGAGTCGAACCGCGGACAGCAGAACCAGTCGATCCGCCCATCCACTCCCACGACGGCCGCGGTCCGCAGATCACCGATGACACCGTGGTCGGCGATCGGCAGGTAGTCGCCCGCTGAGTCGGCGGTCGTCGCGCCGTCGCATCGGGAAGTCGGAGTCGATTCCTCGCCGGATTCGGTCGGGGTGCTCATGGCGGCCATTCGTCGCCTGCCTCCTCCCGGATGGGCGGGGCACATTCGATCGTGTTCGCGATTCCGGCCAACTGGAACACCCCGATATCGGACACTCGGATCCAGAATCACCCTCAACCGAAGGATGCACCCGGTGACGACAAGCAAGGTGAGCACGAGCACGGCAGACGACGCCGCCACCATCTTCGCCGACGCGACGGCCTACGCCGACGAGCCGCGCCTGCACGCGGCGATGGCTCATCTCCGCCGGCACAACCCGGTGGCACGCGTCGACCACGGGCCCTACCGCCCGTTCTACGCCATCACCAAACACGCCGACGTTCTGGACATCGAACGGGACAACAAGCTCTGGCTGAGCGCACCGCGGCCGGTGCTCACGACCGCCGCGGCCGACGACGTGGCCAAGGCACAACTGGATTCGGGTGCCGGACTGCGCACGCTGATCCACATGGACGATCCCCACCACCGCAAGGTGCGGGCCATCGGTGCCGACTGGTTCCGTCCGAAGGCCCTGCGCAACCTCCAGACCCGCGTCGACGAGCTCGCCAAGAGTTACGTCGACAAGATGGTGGAGATCGGCCCGGAATGCGACTTCGTCGAGGACATCGCGGTCCATTTCCCGCTCTCGGTGATCCTGTCACTGCTCGGCCTCCCCGAGGCCGACTACTCCCGGATGCACAAGCTCACCCAGGAGATGTTCGGCGCGGATGACGCCGAATACCGGCGTGGCACAACGCTCGAAGAGCGGATGGCGACGCTGCTGGACTTCTTCGACTACTTCAGCAAACTGACGGCATCCCGCCGCGAGAATCCGACCGACGATCTGGCCTCGGCGATCGCCAACGGCACCGTCGACGGTGAACCCCTCTCCGACGTCGACACCGCGTCGTACTACGTCATCGTGGCCAGCGCGGGTCACGACACCACCAAGGACGCCATCTCCGGCGGGCTGCGCGCGCTGATCGAGAACCCCGGGGAGCTCGACCGGCTACGCCGCGAACCCGAACTCATCGGCACCGCCGTGGAGGAGATGATCCGCTGGACGACCCCGGTCAAGGAGTTCATGCGCACAGCCGCCGAGGACACGACCGTGCGCGGCGTGCCCATCGCGAAAGGCGAATCGGTCTATCTCGCATACACATCGGCGAATCGGGACGACGAGGTCTTCGACGATCCCTTCACGTTCGATGTTGGCCGGTTTCCGAACCAGCACCTGGCGTTCGGGTACGGCGTGCACTTCTGCCTCGGCGCGGCCTTGGCGCGTATGGAGATGAAGAGCCTGTTCACCGAATTGATCCCGCGCCTGGACTCGATCGAGCTGGCGGGCGACCCAGAGCTCGCCGCCACGGTCTTCGTCGGCGGACTCAAGCACCTACCGATCCGGTACTCACTGCGAGCCGGGAAGTGACCGCTTCGAGACCCGAGATGACCGCTGGACGAGACCAGACGCTGCGACGATGAGCTGGTGGCCAGTCCGACCGACACCGATCGCACCGAGTCCGGCGCCGACGACGCCGCATGGAATCGTGCGCAGCGGGACGAGACGCAAACCCAACGGCTGGACCGCAACTGGAACTCACTCCTGCAGGAACTGCGCGTGGTGCAGACCGGCGTGCAGATACTCACCGGATTCCTCCTGACCCTGCCGTTCCACGACGGATTCGAGGAACTGGGCGGCGCACTCCGCGTCGTCTACCTCGTCACCGTCTCGTGCGCGGTGGGGGCGGCGATTCTCCTGGCCGCACCGGTCGCCCTGCATCGGGCGCTGTTCCGGCAGCACCAGCTCGCGATGGTCGTCAACCAGGCTCACTACATGGCCTTCGCCGGCCTCGCGCTCCTCGGTCTCGCGCTGTCGGGGGCGGTCACCGTCGTGTTCGGTGCGACCGCCGGGCCGGTGGCGTCGGTGATCGCCGGCGTGTGCACACTTCTGGCGTTCTCCGTCGCCTGGCTGATCCTCCCGCTGTGGCTGCGGGCCGCGACCGAATCCCCGGAGGACGACGCGTCCCGGTCGCGTTGACAGCCGGCGACATGCCGGGGTACGGCTACGACGTGACCATCGCGCCCGGCTTCGTCGAGACCCGCTACGACCAGGTGACCGTGCTCGCCTCGGCGCACGGCGGGGCGTTTCCGTACGGCAACACCGTCGTCGTGCACGGCTCGGAAGGCACCCTGGTGATGGATCCGTCGCTGGAGGTCGACCACGACCCGGTGCGGCCGGATGCGGTCATGATCAGCCATGCCCACGAGGACCACATCGCCGGCCTCCGACACTTCTCCGCGGACAAGTACGCCCATTCCGCCGATGTCGCCGGCGTCCGGTCGCTGCAGGTGTTGCTGGACAACTATGGACTGACCGACGAGCAACGGGCGGCGGTCGACGCCGACATGGGCGACACCTTCGGACTCCCCGACGGTTTCCCCGAAGCACGGTCGGTGGACGACGGGCATGTGTTCGACCTCGGCGACGTCACCGCCACCGTCGTGCATCTCCCCGGTCACACCGCCGGGCACTGCGGCCTGTTGGTCGAGCCGACGGGCTTCCTCTACCTCGCCGACATCGACCTCACCTCGTTCGGGCCCATGTACGGCGACGTCGGCAGCAGCGTCGACGACTACCTCGCCTCGATCGCGCGGGTACGGGACATCGACGCCCGCTGGTACGGGACCTTCCACCAGAAGGGCGTCGTCACCGGGGCAGAAGACTTCCGGGGTCGGCTCGATGCCTACGAGGGCGTGATCCACCGGCGCGACGAACGACTGCTGGCCTTCCTCGCGCAGCCGCACGGGATCGCGGACATCGTGGCGCATCGACTGGTGTACCGGCCCCACGTGGCGTTGCCGTTCGTCGACGCCGTGGAGCAGCGGACCGCCGAGCTGCATCTCGCACGGCTGCAGCGACACGGGCAGGTCATGTACCTCGAGGACGGGACCTACCACCGTGTGTGACCGCGCCCGCGCGAACGTGCCGCACGTTTGACCCGTGTCCGATTCGGACACCCTCCTGAGGTCAGCGAACGTGAGCGAGCGGACCGAGGAGTGACCGTGCACACCGACACCACACGCGAGAACACCTGGGATTTCGGACTGGATGCCGCGATCCCGGAGTTCGGCGATCAGACCGCCGACGTCGAGATCGAGTCCACCGACTTCACCGACACCTACTACGACACCGAGGACCGTGACCTGCTCGCGCACGGGGTCACCGTGGTCTATGCCGACGGCGAAGGCCAGGCACCCGGCTGGCGGATCACCCTGCCGGGTTCCGGCGAGCGGCCCGTCGAACGTGTCGACGCGTCGTCGACACCCGTACCCCCGGAGATCGACCAAGCCCTGTGGGGATTACGCCTCGGCAACCCCCTCCGAGTCGCGGCCATCGTCCATACGCGCCGCACCCGACACCGCTACCTCGATCAGGCGGGCGGCCTCCGGTACGAGGTGGTCGACGACGCCATGAGCGCCACGGCCACCGGGCCGGTCGCCACCGCCACGTCGTGGCGCGAGATCAGTGTGACCCCGGGAGCCGGACGGGTTCCGAAGAACGTCCGCAAACGCCTCGTCGGCGCGGGGGCCCGTCCCGCCGCCGCGTCGTCGACGTTCGCACGGGCCATCGGACACGACGGATCACAGGTCGGCCCGACGCCCTCACCGTCGCGCGACGCCCTCGTCGCCTACGTCCACGAGCAGATCGCCGAGATCTTTGCCGGCGACGTCGCGCTTCGCCGCGGGGAGAATCCGGTGCACGCCGTTCGCGTGGCGATCCGGCGGCTGCGCAGCACGCTGCGGACGTGCGGACGCCTGCTCGAGCCGAAGGGTCTCCCGGAACTCGACGGGGAGCTGCGATGGTTCGCGGGTGAACTCGGCGAGGTTCGCGATCGCGAGGTCCTCCGGGCCCGGTTCGCCTCGGCCGTGGCCGAGCTTCCCGACGAGTTGGTGCTCGGCCCGGTGGCGGCGCGCATCGACGAGGAACTGTCCGCCCAGCAGCATCGGCATCGTCGCGCCGTCACCGAGGTCATGACCTCCGACCGCTACCGGCGATTGCTCGCGACACTGTCCGGGTGGATCGAGTCGGTGCCGCTCGCGGCCGCGCGCGTCGGACGAAAAGATCTGCGCCGCATCGCCACCCGCGCCGCGCGCAAGGCAGACACGCGATTGTCGCAGGCTTTGTCCAGCGGGGACGAGGAAGACCTGCACCGGGCGCGCAAGGCGGCGAAACGAGCCCGCTATGCGGGTGAGCTCGCCGCCCCGGTCGTAGAGAAGTCCGCCGGTCGCGGACAGGTCAAGCGCTACAAGCACATCCAGACCGTGCTCGGCGAACATCAGGACGCCGCCGTCGCGGCGCGGACCCTCCGCGAACTCGGCGCCGGCGCCGGAGTCCGCGACGGCGAGAACGGATTCACGTACGGCATTCTGTATCAGCGCGAACTCGATGCAGCCGCGGCCGCACGCGCCGAGGTGTTCACCGGCGGCGGCCTCGGGTCTCGATGATCGCTCGTTTGAGTTCGGTGTGGTCGTCGAAGAACGACGACTCCGCGCCGTAGCGTCGAAACGTGTCGCTCCCGCGGCCGGTGACCACCACGACGTCGTCGTCACCGGCCATGGACGCCGCCAGGGCGAACGCGTCGTGGCGATCCGGTTGTTCGATGACCGTGGCGGTGCCGTTCTCCCGCACTCCCCGGAGAACCTCTGCCCTGATGGCGGCAGGGTCCTCGTCTTCAGGGCTCTCATCGGTGACGATGACGACGTCGGCATGGGCCGCGGCGACGTGGCCGAGTGGCACGCGCTTGCCGGGGTCACGCCCTCCCGTGGCGCCGACCACCACGATCAGGCGGCCCCCGCCCAGCGACCTCAGATACGGGAGCATGGCGTGCTGGCCCGCGGTGTTGTGCATGTAGTCGACGATCGCCCGGAAGGGCTGACCGGCGTGTACCGGTTCGCAGCGGCCGCCGATACCGGTCACCGACGAGATACCCTCGGCAGCCGCGGCGAGGTCGACGCCGTCGGCCGCTGCGCACGCCAGCGCGACCAGCGCATTGCCCACCTGGTGTGGGCCCAGCACCTGCAGATCGAGTCCGACGCTGCCGTGCGGTGTGCGCGCGGTGAACGCCGTGCCGAGCGGTCCGAGCCGGAGATTCTCGGCGACCACGTCTGCCGCGGGGTCCGCGACCGAGCAGGTCCACGTGTCCACGGCGGTCTCCGCCGCCAGCCGCACACCCCACCCGTCATCGACGTCGACCACCGCGATCTGCGTGCGATCTGCGGTGAACATCGCCGCCTTGGTGGCGAAGTACGCCTCCATCGACCCGTGATAGTCGAGATGGTCGTCGGACAGATTGGTGAAGGCCATCACCCGGAAGGCCGTGCCGTCGACACGGTGCTGGTCCACCGCGTGCGACGAGACCTCCATCGCGCACGCACTCACCCCGTGCCGGCGAAACGATGCCAGGGTGCGCTGGAGCATCGGGGCCTCCGGGGTCGTTCGCGTCGGCACGATGTCGTACCCCGGGCCGCGGATACGTGATCCCGAGATGAGTCCGGTGGATTCCCCCGCGGCGGTGAGGCCGGCGTCGATGAAGTGGGTGGTGCTGGTCTTGCCGTTGGTACCCGTGACCCCGAAGACGCGCACATCGTGCGACGGCTCCCCGTGGAACCAGGAGGCCAGCGGCCCCATCGTCCGACGGGGGTCGTCGACGACGATCGTCGGCAGGACCGCCGACGGCCGGTCACTGATCACGAGGACGGCACCCGCGTCGGCCACCGCGTGCTCGAAGTCGAGCCCATGCCACCGGCTGCCGGGGATCGCGAAGTAGGCATCCCCGGGGCGGATGGTCCGCGAATCGTCATCGAGGTCGTGCACGATCGACGCCCCGGACCAGGGATCACCGACGACACCCGTACCGAGATGGGCAGCGAGCCGATCGATCGTCACATCAGACCCGACGGACGTCGAACGGCGCGACGAACGGCGCATGGGGGAACCTGCACCGTCCGCGACGTCCATCGCGCCGAGGTACCCCTCACCGACCAGGCGAAACCTGACCGAGCCGGCGGGGTCCGAGCCCTTCGGCAGCTCGGATGTCCTGCCGACGCCCAAAGCCAGGCCCCTGGCGGTCAAATCTCTTTATCCAGGCATGACCAGCCGCCGCCGAACCTCACTGTGACTCGCCTCACATACGTCGAGAGACCCACGGCGCCAGCAAGTTTGGCGTCGCTCCGACGACCAATCGCCGGAAGGGTGTTACATACCCGCATTTCCTGGCAACACTCGGGGTGTAACCAATCAACGTCGGAGAAGAGGGGAGCAAGAAATCCGATGACTGTTTCCACCACCACCGTCCACCAGCAACTTCGCGCGATCCTCGCACTCACGCACACCGAGATCCAGATCGCCGAGACGCGACAGGCGCAGGCACGCACCGAGGCGATCCGCAAGGAGCTCGCCGAGAACGCCAAGAATGCACGTGACCGTGCGCTGACCATCGAGAACGCGCTACGCGAACGCGGCGGACTCGTCGACGTGATCCGCCCCGTACTGGGGCGTGTCGGCGCTGTCGCCAAGACCCTGGCCGAGCAGACACAGCCGCTCGACGAAGCGCTTCTCGACGACCTCGCGCTGGAACAGCGCCTCGTCGCCCGGGCCACCTATCTCAAGGCACTGGCCACCGGCCAGGAAGACCAGGCGCTGGTCACGCTGGCCGACCGCCTCATCGACGCCCACACGGCCACCGTGCACTGGCTCACCACCGTCCTCGCCGAAGAGGCCCTGGGCGGTCCGGCCGCACTACGTCGTGGACCGTCGCAGTGGGCCAGCGGCCTCGCCGCGCGGGCCCTGACCGCACCCGCGCTGGGCGCATCGTGGGCACTCGACCGGACCGCGGAGTTCGCCCGTCAGCTGCCCGATCCCGTCGACACCATCCGCAGCAGGTTCGGCCGCGCGGTCGACGAAGCGACCGAGACCGCGTCGCGGGCCGGTGACGCCGTGAGCAATGCCAGCGCCGCCGTGTCGAAGACGGTTGCCGCGGGCCGCGATGCCGCTCTCGAGGCCGTCGAGGACAGCGCCCGGGACAGCGGCGCCGACGGCGCGGCCGATGCTCTGCACCAGTTGCGCGAGATCACCGGGACCGTCGAGGCCGAGGATCTGCCGATCCAGGGCTATGTCGATCTCAACGTCGGTGATGCCGTTGCCGAGGTGAAGCAGCTCGACAAGCCTGCCGACCTGCGCGTCACCCTCGCGTACGAGGAGGCCCACAAGAATCGCCAGCGCGTCGTCTCCGCAATCGAGATCCGATTCGCTGAGCTCGCGAAGGATCTGGTCGGCATCGACAGCTGATCGCTCCGTCACGAGGGCCGCCATCCCATCCGGATGGCGGCCCTTGTTGTCTTTCTTCCCATCGAGCGTGTGGCTCGACACAAATTTGGATCAATTCCAGAAAAAGGCTGCGCGGCGGGCGAAGCGCCCCTATGGTGGTCCACGTGACATCCACTTCGGACTACGCCCAGCAGCTCCGGGCGGCACGACTCCGCGTCACCCAGCCCAGGGTGACGGTGATGCACGCCGTCGACGGACTACCGCACGCCGACACCGACACCATCTACAACGCGGTTCGTGAGACTCTGCCGAATGTGTCACGTCAGGCTGTCTACGACGTGCTGCACGCCCTGACCGAACGTGGCCTCATCCGCCGCATTCAACCGTCGGGTTCGGTGTCCCGCTACGAGTTTCGCACCGGAGACAACCACCATCACGTCGTCTGCCGCGTCTGCGGCGCGATCGCCGACGTGGATTGCGCCATCGGGGAAGCCCCCTGTCTGGTCCCCTCCGAAGACCACGGATTCGTGCTCGACGAAGCCGAGGTCATCTACTGGGGTCTCTGCCCCGAATGCGTCAGCTCGGCCCCCACCTGACCACCCCGACCCGATCACTCCCGTGATCGACAGCCCGCTGGTTCCACCATCGAAAGGAATGTCGTGACCTCCGACAGCCGTCCGCCCAATTCCGACGAGCAGACCCGTAGCAACAGCGAGAGCGAGAACCCGGTCATCTCGTCGCCGGAGCCGAAAGCTCATGCGCCGCTGACCAACAAGGACTGGTGGCCCGAGCAGATCGACCTGTCGATCCTGCACGCACACTCCTCGCTCTCCAATCCCCTCGGTGAGGATTTCGACTACTCGGCGGAGTTCGCGAAGCTCGATGTCGAGGCCCTCAAGGCCGACCTCGTCTCGCTCATGACCACCTCGCAGGACTGGTGGCCCGCCGACTACGGCCACTACGGCGGTCTGTTCATCCGCATGAGCTGGCACGCCGCCGGCACCTACCGCATCTTCGACGGCCGTGGCGGCGGCGGTCAGGGCGCACAGCGCTTCGCACCGCTGAACAGCTGGCCGGACAACGCGAACCTCGACAAGGCCCGCCGCCTGCTGTGGCCCATCAAGCAGAAGTACGGCACCAAGCTCTCGTGGGCCGACCTCCTCGTCTTCGCCGGCAACGTGGCGCTGGAATCCATGGGCTTCAAGACCTTTGGATTCGGCTTCGGTCGCGAGGACATCTGGGAGCCCGAGGAGGTCTTCTGGGGACCGGAGGATGCCTGGCTCGGTACCGACAAGCGGTACTCGGGTGAGCGGGAGCTCGCGAAGCCCCTCGGCGCCACCACCATGGGCCTCATCTACGTCAATCCCGAAGGCCCCGAGGGTAAGCCGGACCCGATCGCCGCAGCCGAGGACATCCGCGAGACCTTCAGTCGCATGGCGATGAACGACGAGGAGACCGCGGCGCTCATCATCGGCGGTCACAGCTTCGGCAAGACCCACGGTGCCGGCAACGCCGACCTCATCGGACCCGAGCCCGAAGGCGCGCCGATCGAGCAGCAGGGCCTGGGCTGGAAGTCGGGTTACGGCAAGGGAAAGGCCGAGGACACCATCACCAGTGGCCTCGAGGTGGTCTGGACCTCGACGCCCACCCAGTGGGGCAACGGCTTCCTCCAGAACCTGTACGGCTACGAGTGGGAGCTGACGAAGAGTCCCGCGGGCGCCTGGCAGTACGTCGCCAAGGACGGGGCGGGCGCGGGCACCATCCCCGACCCGTTCGGTGGTCCCGGGCGTGCGCCGACGATGCTGGTCACCGATGTCGCGCTGCGTGAGTCGCCGATCTACGCCGACATCACCCGCCGCTGGCTCGACCATCCCGAGGAGCTCGCCGAGGCCTTCGCGAAGGCCTGGTACAAGCTGCTCCACCGCGACATGGGACCGGTCAGCCGCTACCTCGGCCCGTGGGTTCCCGAGCCGCAGATCTGGCAGGACCCGGTGCCCGCCGTCGACCACGAACTGATCGACGACGCCGACATCGCTTCTCTCAAGAGCACTTTGCTCGACTCACTGTCGCAGACCCAGCTGATCAAGACGGCTTGGGCCTCCGCGGCGAGCTTCCGCAGCACCGACAAGCGCGGCGGGGCCAACGGCGCCCGCATCCGCCTCGAGCCGCAGAAGAACTGGGAGATCAACGAGCCGGGCGAACTCGCCAAGGTCCTGCCCGTTCTCGAGCAGGTGCAGAAGGACTTCAACGACTCGGCATCTGGTGGCAAGAAGGTGTCGCTGGCCGACCTCATCATCCTCGGTGGCGCCGCGGCAATCGAGAAGGCCGCCGAGGCAGGCGGATTCCCGGTCACCGTGCCCTTCACCCCCGGTCGCACCGACGCCTCCCAGGAGAGCACCGACGTCGACTCGTTCGAGGTTCTCGAGCCGCGCGCCGACGGTTTCCGCAACTACAGCAAGGACGGCGAGAAGACTCCGCTGGAGTCACTCCTGCTCGATCGGGCTTACATGCTCGACCTCACCGCTCCCGAGCTGACAGTGCTGGTCGGCGGACTCCGCGTGCTCGACGTCAACTACGGCGGTACGAAGCACGGTGTGTTCACCGATCGCCCCGGCGCGCTGACCAACGACTTCTTCCGCAACGTGGTCGACATGGGCACCGAGTGGAAGTCGGGTACGGACGAAAACGTCTACGAGGGCACCGATCGCACGACCGGTGACACCAAGTGGACGGCGACCGCCAGCGACCTCGTGTTCGGCTCGCACTCGCAGCTGCGCGCGCTGTCCGAGGTGTACGCGCAGGATGATTCGGCGGAGCGGTTCGTCAACGACTTCGTCAAGGCATGGGTGAAGGTGTCGAACAACGATCGGTTCGATCTGGCCTGATCTCTCGCCTTCGCAACACAGAACACCCCGCGGGCGCGCTGCCCGCGGGGTGTTCTGCGTTCAGCACTCACACCCGGTGACGGTGCACAGTGCGGAATTCGTGACGGTTTCCAGTACGAATCCCGCACTCTGCCCGGCCGTCGGGCACCGCGGGTCTCACACCCGGCGCACGCACGCGATCACCTCGGCAAGGACCTGCTCGACCCGCGACTCCTCCAGCGCGGAGGCCGCGCCGGTCACCAGGACCTGCAACTCCCCCTGCGCGGTCGGCGAACCCTCGACCTGCAGCATCCATCGCGTGATCGGCGGCGGGAACACGTACAGGTGACCGCCCGCGCTCGGTCGGATGATCGTCGGGGTCCAGCCCAGGAGAACCGGAACCGGGAAGAGGCGACCGTCGACGACCGGGCGTCCCAGTGCGTCCAGCACGTCTTCCATGGGCGCGTTCGCGGCGGCGATGCACCGGCGGGTCCGCGCCACCGAGTCGCGCGCATCCTCTCGGGCGTCGAGCGGCGTCATCGCAGAGATCACGAAGTCCCCCACGGTGTCGTCAGCACCCGCCGGGCGCTGGGACGCCGCGGTGGCCGCCATCATCCGGTCTTGTCCGGTCAGCCGCGCGAGCGCCTCGGACACCGATCTCCCGAATGCCTCGAACGGGGTCATGCCCTGCTCGGACGCTTCGGCATGGAACCGTGTGTAGACGTCGGCGTCGACGAGAGCCCGGCGACGAATCGCCGTGGACTGTGCGCACGAGACGGGGTCCAACCCGTCCAGCGTGAAGGCCTCCGCGGGCGGCATGCCCAGCAGTTTCTGCCACGACCTGCCGTCGACGTCATCGTCGGCGTGTTGTGCGGGCGGCGAGATGGAGTGCAGCACCGGAACATCCACTCCGCGTGCGATCAGGTCCGCCTCCCGGGCCAGTGTTCCGAGCGAGTGACCGTCGACGGCGATGTGATGGAACACCGCGACCGCGGCCACCACACCGCCGTCGGCGTCGGACAGGATGCGCACGCAGAACGGCGGAGCCACCCGGACATCGAGCGACGCCGACATGTGCTCGGCGTGTGCGCGCAGCATCTCGCGCCCCGGGTTCAGGTCTCGGTCCGACACCACCTGCACGGCAACGGAGACCGCAGCGTCGGCACCCCCGGCCAGTGCCCGCTGCACCGGCCCGCAGGGGGTGTCCGGATAGATCGATCGCAGGGCGGGGTGCCGATCCACCAACGCGCAGAGCAACTCTCGTAATTCGGTTGCGGTGGGTCGCCCGGCCTCGGGCGGGACCCATCCGACGCGGACCAACTGCCCGTGCGCGTGACCGGGCGCGCGTTCGACCGTCCGCTCCGCGGACGTGAGCGGACGGTCGTCGTCCGGTGCTGTCGGTCGCCGTACGGTGGTGCCCGGACGCACCGGCTCGACCATCCGCTCCGCCAGTGCCTCCAGGTCGGGTGCGGTGAGCACGTCATCGGGACCGATCTCGGAATGCCCTGCCGCCGTGAGCAAGCCGACGACCCGCATGACCGCCAGGGAGTCGCCGCCCTGCTCCAGGAAGCCGGCGAACAGATCCACCTCATCAGTGCCCAGCGCCTCGCCCACGACCCGCACCAGCAGGGTCTCGTGCGAGCCGACGGGTCCGCGGACCGACCGGCGACCGGGGAGCGGATGGTCCGCCAGCTTTCCGACGTCGAGCTTGCCGTTGCCGGTGCGGGGCAGCGCGTCGATGCCGACGATGAGCGCCGGGACCATGTACGACGGCAGTACTTCGGCGACCGCGCGACGCAGCCCGGGCGCGTCGACGTCCGTTCCGGTGCCCTGCGGCACGACGAATGACACCAGCGCGGTACGGCCCGACGGCAACTCACGCAGGATCGTCGCGCAACTCCGCACGCCGGTGCATCGCCCCAGCGCGGCGTCGATCTCGGCGAGTTCGATGCGCAATCCCCGCAGCGTGATCTGACCGTCGCGCCGTCCGAGCAGTCGGATCTCGCCGTCCTCGGTCCACTCGGCCAGGTCGCCGGTCCGGTACATCACCGCGTCGGCCGAGAACGTGCTCTGCACGAAGGCCTCCGCCGTGGACGCCGGGTCGTCGAGATAACCGTCGGCCAACTGCGGTCCCGCACAGTGGAGCGTGCCGAGCGCCCCGGGAGGCTGTGGCCGGCCCAAGCGATCCAGGACCGCCTCGTCGACCCCGACCATCGGCGGGCCCACGGTGATCGCCCCGCCCGGGGACAGCGGTGCGGAGATGTTGATACTGCACCGGGTCTCGGTGGGTCCGTACGCGTTTCGCAGTCGGACGCGACCCGACCAGCGGTCGACCACCCGCGGCGACGGCGGTTCGCCACCGATGATCACCTGCACCAGGTCGTCGGCGAGATCCACGGGCAGGGTGTCGAGGACCGACGGCGTGACGATGAGGTGAC
The DNA here is from genome assembly GCF_022206305.1 of Gordonia sp. 'Campus'. GTDB lineage: Bacteria > Actinomycetota > Actinomycetes > Mycobacteriales > Mycobacteriaceae > Gordonia. Next base: position 232,305 of record NZ_JAKOIW010000001.1, read on the forward strand.
TGACGCGATGCCGCCGGATCAGGTGTGCGAGAGCATCACCACCGGGAGCCGACCGCGGCGCGACGACGACGGTCGCCCCACAGACGACCCCGCACAGCATCTCGACGATCCCGGTGTCGAAGGTCGGGGACGACGCGTGCAGGATGCGAGACCCGGGCGCCAGCGCGTACGTCTGTTGGATCTCCGCGATCAGGGCGGGCAGGCCGCGGTGGGGCATGACCACGCCTTTGGGGGTTCCGGTGGAGCCCGACGTGAACAGCAGGTAGGCGGCATCGTCGGGTCCGCGTTCCAGTCCCGGCCGCCGATCGGCGACCGGGGATCCGGGGTCGTCGGGCTCGGGGGCGTCGTGCTCGGGGGCGTCGTGCTCGAGGTCGAGCCACCGGATCGAGCCCGGTCGCGGGGTGCCCGGCACACACAATCCGACCTTGGCGCCGGAACGATCGAGCAGATCCCGCGTTCGCGCCTCCGGTGCAAACGGGTCGCCGACCGGAACCCATACGCCGCCCGCGCACAGCACCGACCAGAACGCGACGACGGAAGTCACCGACCGCTCGATGGACACCGCCACCCGGTCGCCCGCGCCGACTCCGGCCTCCACGAGCAACCGGGTCCCGCGATCCACCCGGCGCGCGAACTCCCGACGGGACACTGACACCTCACCGTCGATGATCGCGACGGCGTCCGGGTCCGACGACCAGTGGTCCTCGAGGTGGCTCACCGTCGGCGTGAAGGGCGGCGCCGGTGGCCCGCTCCGGCACCGGAAGCGCTCCCACTCGCCGTCGACGAACACCGAATCGTCGGGAATCCGCGGGCCGCCGTCCAGTTCGATCAGGGTGGCGGTGAGGTGCCGGTCGAAGCGCCGGGCGAGGGTGGCCAGCGCATCGGTGTCGACGACGGCGGCCGGGGCTTCCCAGGTCACCGCCCGGCGACCGTTCTGGTCGGCGGGGTGCAGGGTCACCGCGACGTCGGAGATCGGTCCGGTTCGCATGACCTCGAGTCCCCAGTGCAAGCCGTCGACAGCGGGCGGATCGAAACCCGGCAAGAGGTTGACCACCGCCCCGAAACCGTTGATCGCGTTGCGATTTCGCAGCATGTCCTCGCGAGGAAAACGCTGATGGCGCAGAGCGTCGACCAGGGCCGTCGACACCTCGGCGAGCGCCTGCCCGGCGTCGCGGTCCCCGATTCCGTCGAGGCGCAACGGCACGACGTTCGAGACCGGTTGCACCGCCCGTAGACGGGCCGCCGAGGTACGTGCCGCGACCGGAAGGCTCAGTACCACGTCCGGGGTGTCGAGGAACCGGGCGCACAGACCCGAGAACGCGGCGACGAACTCGGCCGAGGATGCGGTGCGCGGACTGGTCAGGGTTTCGGTGACGCGCGTGATCGACGACGTGAGCGGGACGGAACCGGCCAGCAGGGATGGTTCGAGGCCGTCCAGTCGTCGCGCCCAGTGTTGTTCGTCGGTCCCTCGGCGTCGCGAGTCGCGATACTTCTCCTCTTCGGCCTCGAGTTCGAGGTCGTCGGCGAGAGGCATCTCGTCGGGCCGCGCGGTACCCGCGTAGACAGCGGCGATGTGCGCCATCACCCGCAGGACGCCGGCGCCGTCGGTGAGCACGTGATGTACCCGCACGATCCACCGGTGGGAGTCAGGAGCGAGAGCGTGCAGTTCGCTGCGGAACAGCGGCAGTCCGAGGTCGGCGCCTGCGGGGTCGTCGAGGAAACGCTGCGCACGCGACTCGCTCTCGGCCGCCGGGTCGGCGCACGCGGACAGGTCCACGCATTCCACCGGGTCCAGTCCGGAGTCGGCTGGTTGCAGGGGATGAGGGTGCCCGTCGGCCGGCGAGCGATCCGGGCTCAGACGTACGTCGCACCACCCGACGTGGTCGAGCACCGCGCCGGCCGTGTGGAGCAGTCGGTCGGCGTCCAGACGGCCGCGCAGGCTCAAGCCGAATGCGACGACGTGCGACACCTCGGGGTGCAGGAGTTGTGACAGCCACAGGCCGCGGCGGGTGACGGTCATCGCCGATCACCCCCTCGACATCGTCGGGTGGAGCCGTGCCCGGAGATCACGTCCCGACCGTAGGTCCGGCGAGTTGAACGGACGCTGAAACGCGAGGTCCGGCGGGCGACGACGACCGTCGTCCGCAGTACACCTCCGGCAGCGTCACGCCCCGAGCGCGCGGGCGAACATGGGCCACGACTGATGCATCTGATCCTCCCAATAACCCCAGGAGTGGGTACCGACGGGCGGGAACCGCACGACGGCCGGAATCCGCAACGCGGCGAGGCGGTTCGCCATGGTGACGGTGCAGGATCGAGCCGCCGCTTCGGCGAAGCCGCCTGCCGTGACCTGCTCGGCGAGTTCGCCGACATTGCCCGCGATACGACGGTCGGAGAGGTTGTCATGTGCGCCCGGCAGGCCGGTGCCCGCACTGATCCAGAGCGCGGGCGTGCGCCGGGCCAGCTTGTACGCGTTGATGATCGGGTCCTTCGCCGCCCACTGTGGGTCCCCGGGAGGGCCGTACATGTTGCTCGCGTCGGCCAGTGCGGGGACGAAGACGACGTTGCGCAGGAGCAGTTGTCCGGTGGGCGACGCGGTGTCCGCGCATCCCGAGTAGGCGCCGACCGCCCGGTAGAAGCCCGGGTGGTTCTCGGCGATCCGGAGGACGGCGTTGCCCGCCATCGATATCCCGGCGATTCCGCGGGACCGTCCGGGACCGGTACGGCCACCGTGCGCGGTCTCGAAGGCCGCGGGCAGCTCTGAGGTCAGGAACGTCTCCCACCGCAGCGGACGGGGCGTCTTCACACCGAACCGGAAGTTCGCCGCCGGGTCGACGCGGCGCCAGTCGGCGTAGTAGCTCGCGGCCCCGCCGATCGGGGTCACGGTCCACACGTTCTTGTTCGCGTAGAACGCATTGGCATCGGTCGCGTGCGTCCAGTCGTCGTTGTCCTCCCCGCCGGAGGACCCACTGAGCAGGTACATCACCGGCGCGCCCTGATTGCGGTTCGCGGGCGTCTGCACCAGGGCTGGGATCTGGGTCTGCATGGATCGGGACCACACCGACACGACGAGGTTCCGTGGCGACACCCAGGTCTCCCGATACGGCGCCGCGGCGCTCGCCCTCGCGTAGCCGACACCGTCGAGGGTGTCGGCCGTCGCGCTGCCCGCGGACGGCACCGCCTCGACGGAGACACCAAGGACCGCGCACAGGACGGCAACGCCCCCGGCGACGAATCTCGACAACCGAGACATCACGGACTCCCTCGTTCGGGCCGGCCCGACGACTCCGGCTCCGCCATCGTAGGCACACCGCGAAGTACCCAGAACCGAACGGGTCAACCGTCCAGTTCTCTGCCACAGCCGAATCGGACGAATCGGTTATGTCCCGGGTCGGCCCGACGTACGGTCGGACGATGACACCCCTCCTGCGTAGGATCACCCCCTCCATGCGTACCGCGGTCGCGTCGCTTGCCGCGGCCGCCGCCCTGCTCACCCCCGTGGCGATGTCCCCGGCGACGGCCGATGCCACCCCGTCCTCCGGCATCTCAGCGGTCAGCCTGGGCAAGGCGGACATCCCGGCGGATCTGCTGCCCTTCGTGCCCGACGGCGTGCACGTAGAGGTCCGCGAGATCACCATCGCGCCCGGCGGCACGACCGGCTGGCATTATCACGACGGCCCGCTCTACGGCCTGGTCCGCCAGGGCACGCTCACCCATCCCGGCTCCGACTGCAAGCCGGTCGTCTACCGGACCGGCGACATCATCCAGGAGCCTGGCGGCAAGGTGAACACCCACGAGGGCACCAACCTCGGGACCACCCCGGTCGTCCTCGACGTCCTCTACCTGATGCCCCTCAACAAGCCGCTCTCCGAGGACGCCCCGGCGCCGCCGTGTGCGACCACCGCTCCCTGAGGTTCCGGGCGACAGCCCCCCTCGCCCCCTGAGGTGCCCCCTGAGGTGGGAGGAGCGAGAGCGACGAGCTACGAAGGGCAAGGGCGCCGCCTCAGCGACCCTCCCGCCGTTCGAGGAGACTGCTGAGTTCGGCGGCCACCGTTCGGGATTCGGCGGTGACGAGCACGCCGTCGCGAACCACCCACCGGCCGCCTACCATCACGTCGCGGGGCCGTCGGCCCGGTCCGGCCCAGAGCAGGCCGTCCACCGGGTCGGCGACCCCTGCGTCGAAGACGTCCGCACACTCCCACACGCAGAGGTCGGCGGCCGCTCCCGGCCGCAGGTGTCCCAGCTCGGGTCGACCGAGCCCGGCCGCAGACCCTCCGGTCGCCATCGCGAGACTCGTCGCGGCCGTGACCGGTTCGCCGATGAGTCCCGAGACCTGAACGGCCAGGCGCGCATCCGCGAGCAGATGCCCGGCGTCGTTGCTCCCACCGCCGCTCGTCCCCAAACCGACACACACGCCGGCCGCCGTCAGTGCGGCGACGCGGGCGACGCCCCACCCCATCGGTACATCGCATCCCGGCGCGTGGGTCGCGGTCGCCCCCGATCGGGCGAATAGGGCGATCTCGTCGTCGGTGACGTCGCAGAGGTGGGCAACGGTGACGTCCTCGCCGAGCCATCCCCACTCGTCGAGCAGGTCGAGTGGACGGCGCCCGTAGCGTTCGGCCGCGATCTCGACGTCGATCTTCTCGTTGGCCTGGGTCCGGCGACGCAGACCCAGACTGCCGGCCACCTCCGCCAGGGCGGCGAACGTCTCCGGGCCGTCCGCGTGGACACCCGACGGGCCCACCGCCAGCTGGGTCATGCCGTCGGATGTCACGCCGTTTCGCGCATCGGGCAGGTGGGTGTCGTGGATGTCCGACACCGATCGTGCGGCGGTGTCCGGATCGTCCCGGGCGGTTCCCCGCACGAACACCAGCCGCGCACCCACCCGACGCGCGGCACCGATCGTCGCACCCGCCAGCGTCACCGGGTCCTGATCTCGAGGCCACGTCAGATGGTGGTCGGCCACCGTGGTCACCCCACACAGGAGTGATTCGGCGAGCGCCACCGACGCCGCGGCCGCGGTCAGCTCGGGATCGACTCCGATCATGCTGTAACGCTGCGACATCCGAGCGAGCCAGTCCCGCATCGGAACCGACCGGGTGTCAGGCCGCGACCGGAACGCGCTCTGCAACAGATGGTGGTGCGCGTTGACGAGGCCCGGCGTGACGACACAGCCGGACACGTCGACGATCTCGGCGCCGCCCGCCGATTCGTGTCCCGAGCCACTCGGCGCCGCCACGATCGTCCCACCGTCGACGACCACCCGATCGTAGGTCACCGTCGACGCGTCACGCAGGACCGCCGCGGCGCCGGACAACACCACCGAGCTCATGATTCCGCCCCGGTCACAGCTCGAGGACCAATCGCCCACTGGTGCAGCGGGACACACAGATCATCATCGACTCGTTCTCCGCCCGTTCTTCCGGCGAGAGGATCGAGTCGCGGTGATCGACCTCCCCACTGACCACCCCGGTCTCGCAGGTTCCGCAGATCCCCTCCCGGCAGGATGCCGGTGCCACCACACCGCTCACGCCGAGTACGTCCAGAATGGTGCGATCCGGCGGAACCGTGACGGTCACCCCGGACAATGCCAGCGACAGTTCGAACTCCGTGTCATGGGCCATCTCCGTCGTTGCGGCGGTGAATCTCTCGGTGAACGCGTCGACAGCGGGCTGTGGACCGCACGCGTCCTCCACCGCGTCGAGCATCGACGGTGGCCCGCACGCGTAGACAGCGGTTCCCCTCGCGAGGCCGGACAATTCCGCTGTGAGATCCGGCCGGCCGGTACGGCTCGATTCGTAGATCGTCACGAGCCCGGGGTGCCGCCCCTCGAGCTCATCGGCGAACGCCATCTCCTCGCGCGAACGCCCGACATAGATCAGACGCCACGGCCGTCCCGCCCGATCGGCCTCTGCCGCAAGGCTGACAAGCGGAGTGATCCCGATTCCACCGGCGACGAAGACGTACGACAACGCGCGGGTCAACGCGAAGTGGTTGCGCGGCGGCCCGATCCGCACTTCCATCCCTTCGGACAGGTCGTCGTGCGTGGACCGCGACCCACCCCGGCTGTCGGTACGCCGCTCCACCGCGATCCGGTAGCGGCCGGTCTCGCCGGGCGACGGGCAGAGCGAGTACTGCCGGACGAGCCCGGTCGGGGTATGGAGGTCGATGTGCGATCCGGGGGTCCACGCAGGGAGCGGGAATTCGGCCGACGGGCCCAACACGAACTCGTCGATGTGCGCGGCGAGGTGGCGTCGCGCGACGACTCGGGCACGGATCGGATCCTGAATACTGCTCGACGACAGTGTCATCGGAGATCTCCTCGGTCAGGGGACGATCTCCGCCGGGTTCCCAGCCACAGGGACCACAGCACCTCATCCACGCGGTCGTCTCCGACTGTCTACGACGACGAGGCCTGCACGACGATCAGATGCGCCGACTCGGGACCGATCAGCCGCCAGCGGTGAGGAATGCCGCCAGCGTAGTAAAGACTGTCGCCCGTGCGCAATTCGACGAGACTGCCGTCGCCGAAGTCGACCTCGATCTCGCCGCGGACCACGTGTACCCACTCGTCCTGCTCGTGCTGGAAGTACTCCCGGTGTTCGCGTCGGTTCAGGACCTGCTCCTGCGGGAAGAACGCGGCGTCCCCGCGAACGAGCAGCCGCGCGTAGCCGGCATCGTCGCCCGCCTGCGGGAGAATCGCACCGCCACCCGCCGGGACCACGCCGACGCCTGCGGGCGCCGACGTCGGGGTGGCCGTGACCTGCACGGGATCGGCCGCCAGCATCAGACTCACCTGCGTCGTGTCCAGCGCGCGGGCGATCCGTTCCAGCGTCGTCATGCTCGGTCGCGCGTAACCCCGCTCAAGCTGGGACAGGAACGGATGCGAGATCCCCGCCTGGGCAGCCAGATTCGTGAGGGTGAGGCCGTGCTGCTTGCGGCGGCGTCGGATCTCCGCACCCAGCGACACCTGAGCGAGGTCCGGCTCGTCCAGGGCCATACCCGCCTCACCTCCTCCTCGTCGATCCCCTCAACGATCCGCGCCGATGGTTACATGCTCGCGACTCTGGTTAACGTCGCGGCAACAGCGCATTCCTATATTCGGTCTTGTTGACGTGGTCAACAAGTATCACGAAACGCTCGATCTTCGCCGACCCAGCCACGGCGGACCCGCAATCACCGCGCACCGATGCGCATCCTTCCAGTCCCGCAACGGAGTTCATGTGATGCAGCCATTGCAGACAGCCCCGGATCCGGACACCCCCGTACCGGGTGTCACCGGCTCGCTGCCCGACGGATCGGTCGTGGACATCCACGTGTCGACCGACCCGGTGGGTGTCCGGAGAGTCTCGTCGATCAGCCCGGCCGACGACCGCTCGCTCCGGCGCCCCGGCTGGCTGGACCTGCGCGGGCATGTTCTCCTTCCACCCGCGGCGGAGCCTCATGCCCACCTGGACAAGGCCCTGTCCTGGAACGAGCTGTCACCGCCCATCGGCGACCTCGCCGACGCGATCGCCACATGGCGGGCGGGTAGCGTCCGCCTCACCGCGGAGTCGTTCCGCACCCGGGCGCTACAGGCGACCTCCGCCATGCTGCGCAACGGGATCACCGCGGTCCGAACGCACGCCGACATCCTCACCCACGACGATCCCCTCCGCGCGGTGCGGACCCTCGTCGACGTCCGGGACTCGCTCCAAGGTCTGATGGACATGCAGGTCACCGTCCTGGCCAGTCCACTCACTCCGACAGACCACATCGAGGCCGCGCTCGACACCGGTGCCGACCTCCTCGGCGGCGCACCGCACATCGCCGACGACCCCCGGGCCGAGCTCACCCGCCTACTCGATCTGGCCGACGCGCGGGGACTCGGTGTCGACCTGCACGTCGACGAGTTCCTCGACGGTGACCACCTCACGATCGACGCCTTCGCCGAACGGGTCACCGACTGGCCCTCCGATCGCATCCGTACCGCCGGGCACTGCTGCCGCCTCGACACACTGCCCGGCCCTGATCTGCAACGCGTGGCGGCCGCGCTGGCGCGAGCGGGGGTCTCGGTCATCGCCCTGCCCGTCACGAACCTGTACCTGCAGGGCCGGCAGGGGCAATCCGCAGGCCGTCGCGGGATCGCCCCGATCGACGTCCTCCGCGATCACGGCGTCCGAGTCGCCGGCGGGGCCGACAACATCCGCGACCCGTTCAACCCCGTCGGTCGCGCCGACCCGCTGGAGACGGCCGCCTTGCTGGTCACCGCCGCGCATCAACAGCCCGCCACCGCCCTGTCCCTCGTCACCGACGAGGCGCGTGCTGTCCTCGGGCTGGAACCCGCCGGCCCTGTCGTCGGCGCCCGCGCCGATCTCCTCGCGGTGCGCGGGACCGACCCCGTCGACGTGATCGCCACCGCTCCGGCCGATCGGGTCGTCATCGTCAACGGCTGTCCGGTCGCTCGCACGCAGACCACCACCTGGACCGCGTTCCCCGAGATCACCCTGCCCGGAGTCACCGAGTCCGAGGCCCCCTCGCCCGCAAGCCCGTTCCCGTCCCTCGTCGGCATGGAGAGATGATGAGTTCCTCAACAGCGGCCCCCCGGCCCGCACTCGGTCACCCGCTCGTCGGCTTCGAACACGTGGATCTGACGTACCCGGACGGAACCGACGCCCTGCACGACGTCAGCCTCAGCGTCCGCGAGGGCGAATTCGTCAGCGTCGTAGGCCCTTCGGGTTGCGGCAAGTCGACCTTGCTGCGGCTGGCGTCGGGTCTGGAGACCATCACCGGCGGGTACATGCAGAGCGGGGCCGACCGCATCGGCTATGTGTTCCAGGACGCCACCCTGCTGCCGTGGCGGTCCGTCGCCGACAACGTGGCACTTCTCGGTGAACTCGACGGCACCCCGAAGTCGGAACGGCGCGAACGAGTCCGGGCCGCCCTGACGACAGTCGGCCTCGACGGATTCGAGAAACACCTGCCGCACATGCTCTCCGGTGGTATGCGCATGCGGGTGTCGCTCGCACGGTCGCTGACCCTCGACCCGGATCTGTTCCTGTTCGACGAGCCGTTCGCCGCACTCGACGAACTGACGCGCGAGCGGCTCGGCACCGATCTGACGGAGCTGTTCGCCGTCAAACGATTCGCCGGCCTGTTCATCACGCATTCGGTGGCCGAGGCCGCCTTCCTCTCCACGCGAGTCCTCGTGATGTCGGGCCGGCCCGGAACGATCGTCGACGAGATCGAGGTCCCGTTCGAGTACCCCCGCTCCCCCGATCTGCGGTTCGAGCCGGAATTCGGCGCCATCGCGGGCCGGATCTCCCGCGCACTCCGAGAGGCACATTCATGACCAGTCCGGACACCGACCCCGCCACCGGCGTCACGACCACCAGGCCCGCGCGGGCCGGTTCCGACGCGCCGGCGAACACCGGATCCACCACCGAACTGACCGTCGCCGCGCGCACCCGGCGGCGCAGGCGTTCGCGTTCCCGGGCCAGCGGAGTCGGTGGTCCCCTGGTGGTCTTGGCCCTCGTCCTCGGCCTCTGGTACCTCGTGAGCTACGCCGTCCTCGATCCCGGCCGCCGGTTCCTGATGCCCCCGCCGCACAAGGTGGTCACGGACGGACTCCTCGGCGATGCGGCACAGGACATGTGGGAGGCGCTGGGCCGGACGGCGACCGTCGCCCTGACCGGATTGGTGATCGCCGCCGTGATCGGCGTCGTGTGGGCCGTGGTCATGTCACAGTCACGGCTCATGGAGAACGCGCTGTTCCCCTATGCGGTGGTACTGCAATGCGTCCCGATCCTCGCGCTCGTCCCCCTGGTCGGCTTCTGGTTCGGATTCGGTTTCAGCGCACGCGTGTTCGTCTGCGTATTGATCTCGCTGTTCCCCATCGTCTCCAACACCCTGTTCGGCCTGCGATCGGTCGACCGTCAGATGCGCGACCTGTTCGCCCTGCACCACCCGAGCCGGTTCACCGTGCTGCGCAAACTGGAGTTCCCCGCCGCCATGCCGGCCATCTTCGCCGGTCTGCGGATCTCGGCGGGACTGTCCGTGGTCGGCGCGATCGTCGGTGACTTCTTCTTCAAACAGGGAAATCCCGGAATCGGCATCCTCATCGACAACTACCGGTCGCGTCTGCAGGCCGAGGAGTTGTTCGCCTCGATCGTGCTCGCCTCGCTCCTGGGCGTCACCGTGTTCTGGTTCTTCGGCTGGCTCGGCAACCGCGTCGTCGGCCGGTGGTATCAGCACTGAGAGTGCACGGCCGAGCTCCACACCCGCACAACCGACTTCGAAGACTCGAACTCTCATCCCATGGACGCCCGGCTCCCGGGCGCCCGCCCGAAACCACCGATACAGAAGAGGACCGATGAACACACATGTCTGGCGCCGACTGAGCAGGACCACCGGCGTCGCGGCGGTCGCCGCAGCCCTGGCCTTCACCGCTGCCTGCGGCTCCGGTGAGAGCACCGAATCGTCGGGATACTCGGGCAGCATCGGCCCGGTCGACCTGAGCGCCGCCTGCCCGGAGAAGGTCGTCATCCAGACCGACTGGAACCCTGAGGCCGAGCACGGGCACCTGTACCAGTTGCTCGGTCCCGACCCGGCCATCAGCGCGGGCGGCAAACGCGTCGTCGGCCCGCTGTTCGACCGCGGCTCGTACACGGGCGTCGACGTCGAGATCCGCGCGGGCGGCCCGGCGATCGGCTTCCAGTCCGTGACCTCCCAGATGTACTCGGATCCGGACATCCTGCTCGGCTACGTCGACACCGATCAGGCGATCCAGAACTCCGAATCCAACCCGACCACCGGCGTGATGGCCCCCCTGGACATCAGCCCGCAGATGATCATGTGGGACCCCGCGACGTATCCGCAGGCCCAGGGCATCGCGGATCTGAAGCCGGTGAACGCCCGCGTCCTGTACTTCGAGGGATCGACGTACATGGACTACCTCACCGGCGCGGGCATCCTGGCACCGGGCCAGGTCGACGGCAGCTACGACGGCACACCGGCCAACTTCGTCACCGACGGCGGCAAGACCGCCCAGCAGGGTTATGCCAGTTCTGAACCCCAGCTGTATAAGGAGGAGGTCGAGGGCTGGAAGAAGCCGGTGAAGTACCAGCTCGTGCACGACGTCGGATTCCCGACATACAAGTCCGCGATGTCGGTGCGATCGGCCGACCTGGAGAAGAACTCGGCGTGCCTCGAGCAACTAGTACCGGTCCTGCAACGCGCCGCCGTCGACTACATGGCCTCACCCGAGACCGCGGACAAGGTCATCCTCGATGCCGTCGAGCAGTACGACACCGGGTGGGTCTACTCCCAGCGCAATGCCGACTACGCACGGCAGACGATGGCCGACCTGAAGCTGGTGGGCAACGGCCCCAACGCGACCATCGGCGATTTCGACACCGAGCGGGTCGCAAGGGTTCTCGAGGTGACCGGCCCGATCTTCACCGAACAGGGAACTCCCGCGGCCGCCGGCCTCACCCCCGACGCCATCGCGACCAACCGTTTCATCGACACCTCGGTGGGCCTGCCGTCATGACCGCCCCGGTTGTCGCGGTCGCCACCGACGAGGGCCGGCCGGACTTCGGTCCCGACGACGTCGATGCTCTCGCCGACGATCTGCTCGCGATCCTCGGGCCCCGCGGCGTCACCTCGCTGCCGCGGGCCCTGGATCGGGCCGCACGCGACGGCTCCGGAATGAGCCCGATCCTGTCCGCGCAGGACCTCGGCACCCCCGATCTGGTGTGTTATCCCCGTACGGCCGACGTCGTGCCGGACATCGTGCGAGCCGCGGTCGCCCGCGGCGTACCGATCACCACCAGGGGCAAGGGCACCGGGAACTACGGACAGGTGATACCGCGCTTCGGCGGGCTCGTGCTCGACATGACCTCGCTGACCGAGATCCAGAGTGTCACCGAACGTTCCGTGACCGCACAGGCCGGCGCACGCATGATCAATCTGGAACAGGCCGCCTGGGGCCGGGACAGTCAACTGTGGATGTACCCGTCCACGGTGCAGTCCACCCTCGGCGGGTTCCTGGGCGGCGGGTCGGCCGGTACCGGCACGATCGTGCACGGCCGCAACCACCAGGGGTTCGTCGACGCGCTCGACGTGGTGTACGCGACGCAGGACGCCGAGATCGTCCATCTCGACGGCGACGACGCCCAGCCGTTCGTCCACACCTACGGTGTCGCCGGCATCATCGTGAGCGCGTCGGTCCGCGTCGAACCGCTGCAGCAATGGCGCTGTGTCTATGCGAGTTTCGGCTCTCAGCGGGAGGCGTTCGACGCCGCGTTCGACCTCGCGGCGATCGAACCGAAGCCTCGATTGCTGTCTGCGGACGGGGCGGTCGTCACCGCCGCGCTGCCCGACGACCCGGCGCTGGTCCGCGGTCGGGCGAGTGTGCGGGGCATCGTCGACGCGCGTGCGCTCGACGAGGCGACGGACCTTCTGGTCGCGTCCGGCGGGCGCATCGAGGCCGTCCGCGAGGGCATCGCCGAGACGGTGAAACTGTCGACCCTCTCCTACAACCATCCGACGTGGTGGTTGCAGAAAGCCCAGCCCGGCAGATGGTTTCACATGGAGGTCCGCGGTGATGCGCTCGTCCACCGGCTCGAGGAGGTGGAGCAGGTGTACGAAGGAGGGATGCTCCACCTCGAGGTCGGCCACCAGATGATGTTCGGGATGCTCAACGGGATCTATCGCAACCCCGCGCAGGTGATCGACGGCGTCGCCGCACTCGAGGAACTCGGCGTGGGGGTGCACTCGCCGCACCAGTGGTACGTCGATCTCGACGCCGACCGGGTGCACGCGCTGGCGCAGCGAACCGATCCCCGGGGACTGCTCAATCCGGGCCGGTGGATGTGACCGCGCCCGAGCGCCAGGTGAATCGCCGCTACGCCGAGCTCACCACCGCGCAGATCGACACCGCGCTCTCGCGTGACTCGATCCTCGTCCTGCCCACGGGCGCGATCGAGCCACACGGACCGCACCTGCCCCTGGCCACCGACCTCATCGTCGCCGAAGCGGTGGCGGCCGCCGTCGTGGAGCGCGGAGCGGCTGCCGGACAGGATGTCTGGCTGTTGCCGTCGCTGGGGTACACCAAGTCCGACGAACACGCCCGACTACCGGGCACGGTGTGGTTGCGTGCCTCGACCCTGTTCGAGACCATCGTCGACATCGGTGCCTCCCTCGCACAGACACCCGCTCGACGGTTGCTGTTCGTCAACGCGCACGGCGGCAACTCGGCCCTCATCGAGGTCGCCGCCCGAGAGTTGCGGCGCCGCTTCGACCTGCAGACGTTCTTCTCCTCCGGACCGGCACACCCCGGCCCCACCGAGCGGGGCCTCGGCATCCACGCGGGCTGGGCCGAGACGTCGATGATGTTGCATCTGCGGCCGGACCTCGTCCACATGGATCAGGCGGTGGCGGCGGTGGCCGACGGGGTCGCCGACGCCTCCCTCGTCGGATTCGCGGGGCCGGTTCGGTTCGGTTGGCTGTCCACCGATTTCGCCGAGTCGGGGGTCATCGGCGATCCCACCGGTGCCGACGCCGACATCGGGGCCGGCCTCTTCGACGAGCGAGTCGACGCGCTGGTGGCCGCGCTTCCGGAGATCGCCGTCTTCGATCCCGGACGGGTCCGCCGGTGATCACCAGCGGCACCCGCTTCGGATCCGATTGCGACACCGACGATCAGCTGAGCATCGACCCCATGACGCTGCTGCGCAGGTGGCTGCCCGGCCCCGACGACCCGCCACCGCTGATGGCGCTGGCCACCTGCGGGCGTGACGGTTACCCACGGGTGCGGCACGTCCTCCTCAGCGAAGCCGACGACACCGCGGTCTACTTCCACACCGACACCCGGTCGTCGAAGGTCGCCGAACTGGCGGACCGTCCCCGCGCGTCGATTGCCATCGCGTGGCCCGAAGTCGGACGTCAGCTCGTCGCCCACGGTGACGTTCACCGTGCGCCCGATGATGCTCTCCGGCAGACGTATTCTCGACGCAGCCGCTACCTGCAGCTGCTCGCCTGGCTGAACGACGAGCAACTCGTCGGGCTGTCGGCCGGCGAGCGGCGACGACGCTGGGCGCGATTCGACGAGACCCACCCACACCTGGACGCGCCGGCCACATGGACCGGATTCGGGATCGCGTTGCGGGAGCTGACCTTCTGGCGCGGGGACCCCGACGGCCCGTCGCAGCGGGTTCGGTTCGTGCGCACGGCAGACGACTGGAAATCGGAGGTACTACCCGGATGAGCGGGACCTATCACAACGCACTCATCCTGCCGGTGGCCGGTGAGACTCCCTGGTTCTGGGGGTGGTTGACGGTCGACGACGACGGCCGGATCTCCGGCATGGGCGAGGGCACGCCGCCTGTCGACGCTCCGCAACCGCGCCACGACCTCGACGGCTGTTTTCTCGCACCGGGTTTCGTGTCCGCGCACAGTCACATCTACACCGGCGGGATGCGGGGCGTCGCAGCGAGCAGCCCGCTCTACGAGTGGGTGACCCTCAACAGCACGATGCTGCTCGGCGCCGAGGCCGAGGACCTGTACTGGATGACGCTGGCCGGCGGGCTCGATCACCTGTCGTCGGGTATCACGTCGGTGTACAACTTCACCCAGTCGCGGGTGATCGCCCTCTTCGACTACGAGGAGTCGGTCCTCAAGGCCGCCCGTGTCCACCCCGCGGAGTTCGTCAACGCGCAGGTCGACGGACTGGCCGCGGCGGGCATCCGTTTCGTCACCAGTGTGCGGCTCGACGACGAGCAGCTCGGCGAGGACGCCGCCTTCGCCGGGTTCGACGCCGTGATGGCCCACCTCGACACCGTCGATCCTGCTTTCGATCTCGGCGGTTCGGTCTACGGCGCGGTGCAGTGGTCGTCGACCCCGGCGACCGCCGAGCGCGAACGCGCCCTGATGGACCGGTACGGCATCACCAATCAGGCGCACTTCGTCGAGACCGCCGAGCAGATCGAGATACAGCAGTCGAAGTTCGACTGGTATGACGCCGCGGGTGTCCTGGGACCCGGCTTCGCATTCGGTCACTTCGTCCACCCGACCGACGAGATGGTCACGAGGGTGCGCGACACCGGGTCCGCCGTGGTCTGGCAGCCGATGTCGAACGGGCGGCTCGGTTCCGGAATCGCCGACGTGCCGCGCCTGCTACGGGATTCGGTCACCGTGGGGATGGGCGTCGACGATCAGTCGTGCACCGATGTGTCCGACCCCTTCGAGAACATGCGCACGGGACTGTTCCTGCAGCGTGGCAGACACAGCGATGCGGCCCTGCTGACACCCGCCGATGTGCTCGCGTTGCACACGCTGGGGTCGGCGTCGGCCATCGGAGTCGCCGACCGGGTGGGCTCCCTCGAAGTCGGCAAATTCGCGGACCTGCTCATCGTCGATCCTCGCTCGCCCCACCTCGGCCCCGTCTGGGACCCGATCGCGACGTACGTCCTGGGGTGCGGACTGCGGAACCTCCGCGAGGTCGTCGTGGGCGGACGGACGGCGTGGCATCGCGATGTCGCCGATCCCCGGCGCGCGCAGGCCGATTCCGAACTCACCGAACGGATGATCGCCTCGGCGGCGCAGTCCGGGATTCATCCGGTCGTCCCGACGCATCGCGGTCAGGACCGCAGGAGGGTCGACGACCAGCAGTCGGTGTAGTCGGGCGGTCGGTGTGGTCCGCGGCCGGCGGGTCGGCGTGGTCCGCGGTCGGCGGGTCGGTGCGGTCGGTGCGGTCGGTGATGGTCCACCACTCGCGGTATCGGTTCCGTCCTATCGTGCCGCGGCAGGAGTCGGCGCACTCGCCCGTCGCCGCAGTACCGTCACTGCCGTCGTGGTGACGACCAGCGCCACGATGGTCCCGACCGCGACCCCCACGACGGCCGTCGTCACGCCCTGAGCGGTCGCGATGATCCCGACGAACGCCCAGATCAGCGTGAGCGGGTAGGCGACGAGCACCGACCCGACAGCTGCGGTGACCGCGAGCCCGACCACGGCACACGTGACCAGGACAGCGAGCTGCCATCCCAGGGACCGCGGGTCCGCGAGGTCGGCGCCGATCGCCGCGGCCCAATTCTGGAACACCGCGGCGGTCGCCCATGCCGCGTAGACACCGACGAGGACCCGGGTCAGGACCCTCAGCCATCGCGACACCGAGGCGTCGGCCGGGCCGGCGGCGATCCGGGCAGCGTCGAGCAGAGCGACCGTCATGACCGTCAGCACGATCGGTGTCGCCCACGTCCACTCCGCGGCCGACATCAGAATCCACACCGCCGCACCGGCGAACGCGACTTCGAGGTCGATGAGCAATCGTCGCGGACTGCCGGTCCCGGTGGCCCCCTTCCACGCCACGGCGACGGCGAACACGATCGACAGCAGGTAGATGAGGCTCCAGATCGAGAACGTCCAGCCCGCCGGGGTGATGAGCAGATCGGTCGTCGATTCGTTCGGCGATGCACCGAGGCCGGAGAACGGGACTATGGGTGCGAGCACCTGCGCCACGGCGAGGAACACGGCGAGCCAGGTGATCGGACCGGAGATACGCGTGGGTGTCATGTGTCCCAACGTAGGCGCTGTTGCCCGGTTCCGGCGGACACCCTCGTCCGAGGTGCCGGACCCCGCCGGGATTTCGTAGCGAAAACAGGTGCTATACACCATCTTTCGCTACGAAACCCGGGTGGGCGGGCTCTGGTACACACTGTGGAGTTGTCAAAGGTCGTAGGGCGCCGGTGTCGACGCCGGAGGATCTGTGGGCGGGAGCGGTTACACCAGGGCGTCGTCGAGTCGCATGGTGCGCCGGTTGTAGGCCGGCCGGGGTACACGCCGGGGGTCGATGTCGGCCGGTGGGATCAGCCACGGATGCCGGTCGGGACCCATCACCACCTCCCAGCCGTGGTGATGCACCTGGGTATGACACCGCTGACACAACAGACATCCGTTGTCCAGATCGGTCGGCCCACCATCAACCCAGTGCACGATGTGGTGCACCTGGGTATGCGCCGCGGGGGCACCACATTTCACACAACACACATCCCGCACGATGATCGCTTGCCGCAGATGATGGGGGAACAGTCGTTTCGTGGTGCCCATCCGTAGCGGCACCCCTTCGGCGTCGAGGACGATCTCAGCCACCCCGCCGTCACACGACAAGCGTCGTGCCGTCGACGCCGACACCGCCCCCAGCCACGGCAACCGCGCCGGATCGACACCATCAGCGGCAACCGTGACCAACACCTGAGTGCGCGGCGCTCCCGCGGTGGTCATCGCCGCACCGAGCGCCGCCTGATCCAACAACACCTCCAACCCGTCCGCCCGGCGTTGCCCGACACTGCGGCGGTCCTCGGCACCATCGGGTTCCGGGCGCGGACCGGACCGTTCGTCGATCATCGACATAAACTTCTCCCCGATCACCGCCGTCACCTCCGCGCTGATCGCCACCCGCCCCTCTTCGGTCACCCGCAGGTGCAGGGTGTTCAACGACGCATCGTCAGCCGCCGCGACCGCGTGCGGGTCGGCGTCGGCCACACCGACCGCAATCGAGCGGGCATGGGCGTCGATCTCGGCCGGGGTGGCACCGGAGAACGCCTGCGTCAACAACTCGGTCTCGAACACACTCCGTTCGTCGTCGGAAAGCGGTGCTGCAGTGCGTTTGTCGATCAGTCCGACCCCGCGTACCACCGCATCCACACACTCCGCGGCCAGATAGCCTTCCGCCGCACAGTCGGCGAGCTTCGGTAACGACACCACCCCACCGGCGATCCGCATGTAGCGGTGCGCGGCCGCCGGGGCAAACCCCATCTCGATCAACGCGTTCCGCGTCGTCGAACCCGCACGTGCCGGCGCGCCCGACTCGTCCAAACGAGCTGCGTGTACCGCGATCTGGGAATCGAGAACGTTGCGCAGTACGCGTAATTCGTCGAGACGGTCGAACACCAGGCGACCAGTCCGATCGTCGGGCGGCGGCTGCAGAGAAATGAGGGTGTCACGCAGTTCGGTGAGCGAGGGCATGACACCAAGGTACTCGCAAATATGTTCGACGACGAGGTTTCTCCACAACCAAATCCGCCCCGAATACCGTTGCCCATCAACGTAAATCACTCACACATCAGCAGTGAACCTCAGTGAACCGCGGTGAACAGAAACCCCACCCGCAACATGGCCTAGGCGTAGGTGTAACACCGCGATGCCGCCGGGCCCGGACCCGGTCCCCGATTCTTTTCGATCCAGCTGCCCGACCGGCCCACATGCCCGGCCCAAACCCGCCGGACAGCGGACCGCGCCGGGGTATTTTCGGAGAACCTCGAGACGAAGGGGCCCCGATGACGCTCTCCCTCATCCCCGATTCACAGCGTCGCACTCTAAATGAGATCGACGAACGTCTCGACTTCTCCATCGGCGACCGCAACGCCAAACGCAGCGCCTTCTGGCTGATGCTCACCCTGTCCGGGATCATCGCGGTGTCGGGCGTCGTCGCCGACAGCACGGCGACGGTCATCGGCGCGATGATCGTCGCACCGTTGTCGACCCCGATCCTCGGCATCGGACTCGGAATCGTCACCGGCCGTGGACGACTCGTGCTTGCAAGCCTCGGTTACGTGCTCGCCGGGGTGGTCCTGGTGACGATCCTCGGCGTCGTGTTCGCGCAGCTGCTCCCCAACCCGACCAACGTGCTCGCCAATTCGCAGGTCCTGGGCCGGACATCGCCGACGCTCGTCGACCTTCTTGCCGCCCTGGCCACCGGCATGGCCGGCGCGGTCGCCATCACACGTCGCGACGTCGGTGACGTGTTGCCCGGTGTGGCCATCGCCATCTCCCTGGTGCCGCCGCTCGGGGTCGTCGGGGTCTGCCTCGGATCGGGCGCGCCGTCGCTCGCCTTGGGCGCCTTCGTACTGTTCGCGTCGAACGTGGTCGCGATGATCATCACCAGCCTGGTCGTGCTGACGATCGCGGGCTACGGCCGGGAGGCCGCCGAACTCGTCGGCGCGGACCATCCGAGGACCCCGCGGCGCCGGGCGTACGCCGTACTGGCCGTCGCCCTCGTCGTCGTCACCGTCCCGATGGTCGCGAACTCGCTCTCGTCACTGTGGTCCCGGCAGATCGCGACGGCGGCGGAGTCCTGGCTGGAATCCACCGGGAACGACACGTCCGAGGTCACCGGGGTGTCGTGGACCGGCAGCACGGTGACCGTCAGCGTGCTCGCTCCGCAAGACCTACCGCCGGTCGGCGAGCTCCAGACGACGGTCGACGAGTTGGTCCCCTGGGACCCCGAGGTCGTCGTCGTTCATACCGTCGGCGAACGGTCGGGCGCCGGCTGACCGACGGCCGGGCCCACTCGCGCGAGCCCCCGTCGACTCGCCGACCGAAGGTGACATCGCTCGAACACACGTGCGAAACTGTCCGGGTGGGCATGAAGTGGATTGGCGGGGACAACGGCCAACCACACCGGCCGGCGTTCGTTCGCGTCGGCCACAAGGCCGTGCTCATCGACCTCGGCGCGCTCTACCCCAACGCACCCCACTTCACCGGCGAATATCATCCCGACGGCCTGCAGATCAGGTCGGTTCACCTGGGCGTACTGACCGAATGGGGGCGCGACGAATGGGGCGCCTGGTACGGCAAGGTCACCTACACGATCACCTCCAAGGACCGGCAGGAGAAGGTCACGCACTGGGTTCCCTCGTGGGCATTACGCCCGGCAGGCGATCCCCCACCCGGACGGCGGTGAATGCCCTTCGAGGCTCGCTTCGCTCGCACCTCAGGGGTCGACACAAGCCCGTTGGCTCGCACCTCAGGGGTCGACACAGGCCCGTTGGCTCGCACCTCAGGGGTCGCACAGGCCCGTTGGCTCGCACCTCAGGGGTCGCACAGGCCCGTTGGCTCGCACCTCAGGTACCCACAGCAGAGCGGCACCTCAGGGACAGACCAGCCGTCAGCGGTTGAGCGGGTCGCGGGGCAGTCCGAGTATGCGTTCGGCTATCTGGTTGCGGGTGATCTCCGATGTGCCGCCCGCGATCGACATCCCGCGCGCACCGAGCACCAGGAGTCCGGCCAGCTTGCCGGGGCCGGACGTAAAGGCGATCGCGGGCCCCAGTAGCTCGGCGGTGAGGTGAGCGCGATCGCTGAGATGTTCCGCCAGAAGCAGTTTCGTGACGTTGCCCTCGGGGCCGGGTGCGGCTCCCACGACCGACCTGGCCGCGCGCCGGAGGTTCAGCAGCCGTAGGGCGTCCTCGACCGCCAGGAACTCGCCCACCTTGGCCGAGATCCCTTCGACCCGGTGGCCGTTCCGCTCGGTGAGCGCGACCATCTGCGCCACCGCCCCCTCGCTGCCCGGGGTTCCGCCGCCGATGCTGACGCGCTCGTTGCCAAGGGTCGCGCGCGCGACGGTCCAGCCGTCGTTGGGGGTGCCGACGACATCGGCATCCGGCACGAAGACATCGGTGAAGAACACCTCGTTGAATTCCGAGCCACCGGTGATCTGACGCAGCGGACGCACCTGCACACCCGGTGCCGACATGTCGAGGATCACGGCGGTGATGCCCTTGTGCTTGGGCGCCTCGGGGTCGGTGCGCACCGTCGCCAGCCCTCGCTTGCACAGGTGTGCGCCGCTGGTCCACACCTTCTGCCCGTTGATCATCCACCCGCCGTCGACACGCACAGCGCGGGTCTTGACCGCGGCCGCGTCGGAGCCTGCGCCGGGCTCGGAGAACAACTGGCACCACACCTCGTCGCCGAGCAGTGCCGCACGTACGAACCGGTCGATCTGATCCTGCGTCCCGTGCTGGATGAGCGTGAGGATGACCCACCCGGTGATGCTGTAGTCGGGCCGTTTCACACCGGCCGCGGCCATCTCCTCCTCGATGACGAGCTGTTCCACCGAATCGGCCGCACGACCCCAGGGGGTCGGCCAGTGGGGCATCACGTACCCGGTCTCGATCAGCTTCTCTCGTTGCGCGCCGGGATCGTCGGCGGCTGCGATCTCGGCGATGTCGGCACGCACCCTGGTCCGGAGTTCTTCGGCCTCGGGCGGTAGATCGAGGCTGTTGGCACGGACGATCCCGGCCGCCGAACGCTCGAACACGTCTCGCGCGGGCTGCTGTCCACCGAAGAACGCCTGCAGGACGGTGGCGCGACGCAGGTGCAGGTGCGCGTCGTGCTCCCAGGTGAACCCGATTCCGCCGTGCACCTGGATGTTCAGCTCGGCATTGGTGACGTAGGCCGGAAGTGCCAGTGCCGCAGCCGAAGCCGCAACAAGCTCGAAGGCATCGGACCCTTCGTCCGCGGCCCGGGCCGCGTCCCAGACCACCGCGGTCGCGGCTTCGGCGCCGACGAGCATGTTGGCGCAGTGATGCTTGACGGCCTGGAATGAGCCGATGGTCCGGCCGAACTGCTCGCGCACCTTCGCGTACTCCACGGCCGCGTCGAGCGCGTCGCCGGCCCCGCCGACCGCTTCGGCCGCCACGAGGGTGCGGGTGAGTGCCAGCGCGATGCGACCGAGGCCGGGCACCCGGACGACACCGGCGCCCGACAGCGACACCCCGGCCGACCGACGCGTCGGATCGAGGTCGCCGCGCAGTTCGAGGCTCACCCCGGCCGCCGACGACTCGACCAGGAGCACGTCGTCGTCGGCGATCAGGACCAGCAGATCCGCCAGCGGAGCACTCAGGACCGCCTCGACCTCGCCGGTGACGGTGTCGCCGTCGGCCGCGACTCCCGGTGCGAGACCGACACCGGCGGTGGTGGTCCCGTCGACGAGCCGCGGTAGCCACCGGGTCTTCACGTCGTCGGCTGCATGGTCGAGGATCGCCGAGGCGATCACGGTCGGAAGGAAGGGGCCCGGTGCCACCGCACGGCCGAGTTCCTCGGCGGCGACGACGAGTTCGGCGATGCCGTAGCCCGAACCGCCGAAGTCCTCGCCGATGTGCAGGCCGAGCCATCCGAGGTCGGCGATCTCCTGCCAGAAGGTCGGCCGGCGCTCCTCGGGTGCGTCGAGGAGGCCACGGGCCTCTGCCCGAACCTTGCGTTCGACGGCGAGATCCCGTACCACCGAACCGAGTTCGACGTGGTCTTCGGTCAGGGCGATACTCATGGCGACTCCAGGTGTGGTGTGTCGGTCATCCCGATCTCACCATTTCTCCTGGTTCCCACGGGCCCGCTTGGCACGATTGGTCGACAACGTGTCTATGGGCCCGGGCGATCCCTCACGGTTGAGGGCCCTCGACGACCGGTCGAGCCGGGTCCGACGACCACTGGGAGAACGAGCCCGGGAACAGGGTCGCCTCGACACCGGCGATCGCGAGCGCGGCGATCTGATGGGCCGCATTGATCCCGGACCCGCAATAGACCACCACGTCGCCGGCGCCGGGGACGAGACCCAGATCGTCGAAGCGCCGCCGTAGATCGTCGGCCGGATGGAAACGGCCGGAGGCGTCTACGTTGTCCGCCGTCGGGACGCTGACAGCACCGGGGATGTGACCCGCACGCGGGTCGACCGGTTCGACGTCGCCGCGGTAGCGTTCGGCGGCACGGGCGTCGAGCAGGTGTTCCGGCTCGGCCGCGACGTCGTCGATCGTCGCGACCGGCAGGTGTCCGGCGGTGAGGCTCACGCTGCCGGTCCGCGGCCGACCGCCGTCCCCCGTCGTCGTCCGCAGACCTTCGGCACGCCACGCCGCGAGACCGCCGTCGAGGAGCCGCACATCGGCGACACCGGCCCAGCGCAGCAGCCACCAGGCGCGCGCGGCCGCGAGATTGCCGGAGTCGTCGTAGACCACCACCGGGACGCCGTCGTCGATCCCCCACCGCCGGGCCGCGCCCTGGAGATCGGCGATGGCAGGCAGCGGGTGCCGGCCGCCGACCGGTCCCGAAGGCGGAGCCGCCAGCTCGGAGTCGAGGTCGACGTAGACCGCGCCGGGGATGTGACCGTCGCGGTAGGCACCCCGGCCGTCGAAGTCGCCCAACTGCCAACGCACGTCCAACAGGACCGGTGGAGTGGACAGCAGCATCTCAGCGAGCTCGAGCGGGGTGATGAGGACCTCGGCCATGGCGGCGAGGGTACCAACGCCCACCGGTGGCAGAATTGGGGCAATCCGCCCGTAACGGGGCCACGGCCATCCGCCGCCCTGTCGTCAACACCCCAGGAGTCCATCCGTGGCGTTGTTTCCTGCCGTCGTCTTCGGACTCATCACCTTCTGGTTGCACCGTCGCATCGTGCGCGCGACCGCGATGCCACGCCCCTGGTCGATCATCGCCGACGTCGCACTGGTCATCCTGTGGGCGCTCGCCCTCATCGGCTTCGCCACCGGGCGTGTGCTCGATCCGTCGTGGGCGCGACCGATCGGCACCTTCGGGCTGATCTGGCTCGCCGCCGTCTTCTACCTGTTCCTGGGCCTCGCGGTGGTCGGCCTCGTCTCGTTTGCCGCACACATCGTCCGGTCGATCCGACGACGCCGGTCGGGTGTGCAGGACACCCCGGCGTTCGCGGCCCGTCGACTCGGCAAGCTCCGGGTCGCGACCGCAGCGGTCGTGGTCGTCGCGCTCGGCGTCACCGGTTATGGCGTGTACGAAGCGTCTCGCCCCCAGGTCGTCGACGTCGACGCCACCTTCGCGAATCTGCCGCAGCAGTTCGACGGGACGCGCATCGCGGTGATCTCCGACCTCCACGTCGGTCCGGCCCGCGACGCGTCGTTCACCCAGCGCGTCGTCGACGACGTCAACGAGCAGAAGCCCGATCTCGTCGTCCTCGTCGGCGACCTGACCGATGGCACGATCCCGAACGTCCGCGACACGCTGGAACCCCTTGCGGACCTGCAGGCACCGCTAGGTGTGTTCGGCGTCAGCGGAAACCACGAGTACTACGCCGACGACGGCGGCCGGTGGCTCGACGTCTGGGAGGAACTCGGCGTGCGCACGCTGCGTAACTCGCGGGTCCCCATCGAGGTCGACGGCGCAACCATCACACTCGCCGGCATCTACGACGCCACCGCCCCGGAACCGTACGAGCCGGACCTGCCGGCGGCCCTGGCCGGATCGTCCTCGGAGGACTTCACCCTGCTGCTCGCCCATCAGCCCAAGCAGGCGGTGGAGGCCTCCGATCTCGGCGTCGACCTGCAGCTGTCGGGGCACACGCACGGTGGCCAGCTCTGGCCCATCCGCTACCTGGTGCGGGCCCAGCAGCCGACGATCACCGGGCTCGACCAGATCGGCGACACCGTTGTGTACACCACCCGTGGCGCCGGCGCGTGGGGCCCGCCGGTCCGCGTTCTCACGCCGCCCGAGATCACGATCCTCACGCTGCGATCGGCGCCCGCTGCCCCCTGATGTTTCGCGCACAAAATCCGTTCCCGATCACCTTTTTTCGGTGAGCGGGAACGGATTTGGTGAGCGGGCAGACGGACCGTCAGCCGTTGACGTCCGACGGATGGGTCGCCAGCGGGGTGACCTTGATCTGCATGTACGGAAACAGCGGCAGACCGGACAGCAGGGTGTGCAGTTCGTCGTTCGACTCGACGTCGAAGATCGAGTAGTTGGAATACTCGCCGACGATCCGCCAGATGTGCGGCCACTTGCCTGCGCGCTGTAGATCCTGGGAGTACGCCTTCTCCCGCGCGACGGTGTCGGCCCGCACGTCGGGGTCGAGGTCGTCGGGAATGGCGACGTCCATTCGCACGTGGAACAGCATCACTTCTCCGGGTCGAGCACGAAGTCGTAGGAGACCGTGTATCCACCCTTGCCGTCGGACTGCGGGTCGAGCACGAGTTCGGGCTTGACCGCGCTGGCGACGTCGTCGTCGTTGTGCGGGTCGCCCGGGAAGTACAGCTGCGCGGTGAGCTGCTCGTGGCCGGGCGCCGTCACCTTGAGGTGCAGGTGCGCGGGACGCCACGGATGCCAGCCGGCAGCCGAGATCATCTTTCCGCACGAGCCGTCGGTCGGGATCATGTACGGCGCGGGTCGGATGGTGGTGATCTCGAACCGGCCGTCGTCGTCGACGGTGAAGGTGCCGCGCAGGTTCCACTCCGGGATGCCCGGCGCGAACTGTGAGTAGAAGCCGTCGTCGTCGGCGTGCCACAGCTCGACGGTGGCGCCGGCGAGGGCGGAGCCGTCACAGGACCGGACCTGACCGGTCCACACCAGCGGATCTCCGGGCTCGTCGTCGCGCATCGGGACTGTGCCCTTGGCGCCCAGTTCCGGAGCGTTCGGCACGTAGTACGGACCTTCGATGCTGCCCTTGTTGCCCTGGCGGTGTTCGGTCGCAACGTCTTCGACGACGTGCTCGACCCACACGTCGAGGAACAGCGGCCACTCGCCGTCCTCGCCGACGTTGATGAGCCACGCCTTGAGCGCGTTGTACTCGTCGTAGGTGACCTTGTGCTTGCGAATGGTCTCGTGCACGCCCGCGAGGACATCGTTGATCAACAACGACACACGCTCGGGCGGGGTGTCCTTGACGGCCTCGAACGGAGACTTGTCCGCATGGAAGCGCTCGGTCGCGGAGGCGCCGGACGCGGCGGCGGTGGCGACTTCCTGGGGATGCTCGGTGGTGGTCATGTGCTTCTCCTTGCTACTTCGAGTTCGTGGGGCTGCCACGAGACGTGTTGTGGGGTCGTGCTTTCAGTTGTCGGTGCGATACTTCTCGAGCTTCTCCGGGTCGACCTCGAAGCCGATGCCCGGCGCGGTCGACCGGTGCAGGTGGCCGTCGCGGATCTGCAGCGGCTCGGTCAGCAGGTCGTCGCTCATGTCGAGGAAGTTCGACAGTTCGCCCGCGTAGCGCGAGGTCAGCTCGAAGGCGCTGCCGAAGGCGAGAGTGCAGGCGGTCCCGATCTGGCCGTCGATCTGGTTGCCCATGACGACCGGGACGCCGAGACCCTCCGCGAGGTGGTGCGTCCGACGCGAGGTGGTGAAACCCGAACGCGCCGTCTTGATGCTGATGGCGGTCGCCGAGCGACCGAGGATCTCTCGGGTGACGTCGGCCGGTGTGGGCACCGACTCGTCGGCGATGAACGGTACGTCGAGATGTTCGACGAGCCAGCGTCGTCCGAGTACATCGGCTGCGTCGCAGAGCTCTTCGGCGAACAGCAGATCGAGGTCGGCCATGTCTTTCATGGCGCGCGCCGACTCGGCTGCCGTCCAGCCGCGATTGCCGTCGACATACAGCTCGACCTCGTCGGCGAAACGCTCGCGCAGTGCGCGGACGACCGCGGTGTCGAGGGTGAACGGATGGCGACCGACTTTCACCTTGAACGTGCGGATCCCGTAGGTGTCCACCATCTTCTCGGCCTCGGCGACCATCACGGCCGGTTCGGCGAAACCGAGCATGTGGCTGACCCGCATCCGATCGGTGAAACCGCCTAGCAGGTCGCCGACCGGCAGTCCCAGCACCTTGCCCAACGCGTCCCAGATCGCCATGTCCACAGCTGATTTCGCGGCCGGGTTGCCGACCGTCCGGGCCATCCGGGCGGCGACCACCTCGCGTTCCAGCAGGGTGAGGCCGACGACCGCGGGCGCGAAGATGCCCTCGATCACGGCGATGATGCCGTCCTGGGTCTCTCCGTAGGTGAAGGGACGTGGTGGCGCCTCGGCGACGCCGACCACACCCGCATCGGTGTGCACCCGCACCAGCACGTGGTCGGCGGCATACACCTCGCCCGACGCGAACTTCAGCGGCTTGGCGTAAGGGATCGAGAACGGAATCGCTTCCACCCGAGTGATCTTCATAGGTCTTCTCCGGATCGAGCACCCGACGGGGCGCTGAAGGAACGGGCACCGGCGGGGCCGGCGTGTCCGAGGTCGGCGGCGAACGCGGCGGCGATGACATCGGCGACGGCGGCGACGACGGGGTCGGTGGTGTCTGACTTCCAGGCGAGTGCCAGCTCGACGGTGTCGGCGTCGGCGAGGTCGCGCACCACCAGCCCGTCGAGCGGGAGCGAACGTACCGAGGCCGGGAGGAGAGAGACACCGAGTCCGGCGGCGACAAGCGCCAGCAGAACCGCCGTGCCGGGCGCCTGGTGTGCGCGGTGCGGCACGAATCCCGCTGTGCGACACGCTCGCATCGCGGCGTCGTTCACGGCGGAGTCCTGGCTGTCGTACATCACGAACGGTTCGTTGCGGAGGTCGGCGACGGCGACGACCGGTTCGACGGCGAGCCGGTGATCGACGGAGACCGCCAGTACGAGGGGTTCGACGTCGATCACCTTCGTCTCGATGTCCTCGCCGATCGCCGGCGGACGCAGCACTCCGAGATCGAGGGCCCCGGCACGCAGGGCATCGCTCTGTCCGGGGGTGAGCATGTCGGACTGGATGCGGAGATCCACGTCGGGCAGTTCCCGTTTGACGACCCGTGCGATGCGCGGGAGATGAGAGAAGGCCGCGATACCGGTGAGGCCGAGGCGGACGACGCCGCTGCGGCCGGCGGCGATCCGACGCACACCGTCGGTCGCTTCGTCGACCCCGGCGAGGATTCGTTCGGCCTGGACCCTGAGGTACTGCCCTGCCGGGGTGAGCGACACCTGCCGGGTGGTGCGCGTGAACAGCGTGACGTCGAGTTCGGCTTCGAGCTGGCGGATGGCGTACGACAGCGCGGGCTGCGCCACGTGCAACGACTCGGCCGCCTGCCCGAAGTGGCAGGTATCGGCCACGGCGGTGAAGTACCGCAAGTGCCGTAGCTCCATGACCTGCCTCGTCTCGTACCGATCGACACCGCGGCTGTGACCGCGGACACGTCTCACGGTAGAGCGTCGATCCATACATCACAAAGACTCAATTTGTGCCGATTGATCGATGGCGTCGATCAATCGGCGGGCACGTATCCGGCGGTGTTGGCTGACGAGCAGGACGGCGGCACCGCTCACCGAATCCGTTACCGCTCACCGAAATCGTGTGCGCGTGAACGGAAATGGTGATCGATTGCCGAAGCTGAGATGGTCTACACGCCTGCCGGGGCCGCCTGTGTCAGTGTCCGGTCGACCACGGGCGCTCCGGTCTTCTCCTCGACGAGCCTCAGGTCGATACCCGGCGCGAACTCGACGACGTCGAAACCTGTTCCGGCGATGTCGAACACACCGAGGTCGGTGATCACGCGACTCACCACACCGCGGCCGGTCAGCGGCAGCGCGCAACCCTCGAGCAGCTTGGGCTCGCCCTTCTTGGTGACGTGGTCCATCAGCACGATGACCCGGCCTGCGCCGTTGACCAGGTCCATGGCGCCACCGATGCCCTTCACGAGGGCCCCCGGCACCATCCAGTTGGCCAGGTCGCCGTTCATCGCGACCTGCATGCCACCGAGGACCGCGACGTCGACGTGGCCGCCGCGGATCATCGCGAAGCTCGTCGCCGAATCGAAGTACGACGCCCCGGGTAGCACCGACACGGTCTGCTTGCCCGCGTTGATGAGGTCGGGGTCGACCTCGTCGTCGTAGGGAAACGGTCCGACGCCGAGGATGCCGTTCTCGGCGTGCAGGTGGACACCGGAGTTGTCGGGCATGAGGTCGGGAATCATGGTGGGCAGCCCGATTCCCAGGTTGACGTAGTCGCCGGGGGTGAGTTCACGGGCGGCGCGGGCGGCCATCTCGGTACGGGTCCAGGTCATGTCGACTCTCCTAGGCTGACGGCGACGCGGTGGGACGTTCACGGACGGTGCGCTTCTCGATTCCCTTGCGCGCGACCTGCTCCGGGGCGAGTGCGACGATCCGCTGCACGAAGATGCCGGGCAGATGGATCTCGTCGGGTCCGAGCTCGCCGACCTCGACCACCTTCTCTGCCTCGACGATCGTGATGCGCCCGGCCATCGCCGCCGGCGGGTTGAAATTGCGTGCCGCAGCATGGAATCGACAATTGCCGTCGGTATCGACGACCGCGGCCCGGATGAGTGCGTAGTCGGTGACGATCGACTCCTCGAGAACCATCTCCCGACCGTGGAAGGTCCGCACCTCCTTGGGCGGCGACGCCTCCGCGATGGTGCCGTCGGAGTGGTAGCGCCAGGGAAGTCCGCCCTCGGCGACGAGCGTGCCGACGCCGGTGGGGGTGAAGAACGCGCCGATCCCACTTCCGCCGGCCCGCATGCGTTCGGCCAACGTGCCCTGCGGGGTGAGTTCGACGGTGACCTCGCCGGACAGGAACTGGCGCCCGAACTCCTTGTTCTCCCCGATGTAGGACGCGACGACCCGGTCGATGCGACGGCCCTCCAGCAGCAGTCCGAGGCCCGCGCCGTCGGCTCCGCAGTTGTTGGAGACGATGGTCAGATTCGCCGCACCCTGCTCGAGGAGCGCGTCGATCAGGAAGCCGGGGATCCCGGCCAGCCCGAAGCCGCCGACCGCGATGCTCGCGCCGTCGGGGATGTCGGCGACCGCCTCGGTCGCCGACGCCGCGAGTTTGATCGGGCCGCCGGGACGGTCGACGACCGTCGTCGTGGCGGCACTGTCACGAGTGCTCATTGCTGCTCCAGGTGTTCGAGAAGTGCGGGTGTGATGGTGTCGGCTTGCTCGGCGTTGGCGAGGTGCGCGGAGTCCGGGACCACCAGCAGGCGCCCATGAGGCACGGCATCGACGATGTCGCGCAACAGATCCGGCGGGGTTGCCGGGTCGTCGGCGCCGGCGATCGCCAGGGTCGACGCGGTGATCGACGACAGCTCGGCCCGCTGATCCATCGCGGCGATCGCCTCGCAGCATGCCGCGTATCCCTCGGCGGGAGTGGCGGCGACCATGGCCTCGTACCCCTGTCGCGCTTCGGTGTTCGCGGCGAGGTATCCGGGCGTGAACCACCGCTGGACCACGGCCGCGGCGACCGCCGAGGTGCCGTCGGCGCGCACCAGCGCGGCACGGTCGATCCAGCCCTGTGCCGGCGGCAGGTACGCGGCGGTGCACAGCAGGGCCAACCGGTTCACACGTTCGGGATTCCGTGCGGCGACGCGCATCATGGTCATCCCGCCGAGCGAGAGCCCGACGAGGTGTGCGCGTTCGATGTCGAGGCGGTCCAGCAGCGCGATGACGTCGTCGGCCAGCTCGTCGATCGCGTACGGCCCTGGTGGCACAGGCGAATCCCCGTGCCCTCGGGTGTCGTAGCGCACGACGCGGAATCGCTCGTCGAGCGCGGCGATCTGGGCGTCCCACATCCGATGCGTCGACCCCAGCGAGTTGGACAATACGACGGCCGGCCCGTCAGGACGCCCCGTGACGACGGCGTGGACCTGCGCGCTCATCGCGTCGCCTCGAAGATCGCGGCGAGGCCTTGTCCGCCACCGATACACATCGTCTCCAGGACGTACCGGGCGTCGCGTCGGCGCGCTTCGTACGCCGCGGTGGCGAGGATGCGGGCACCCGTCGCACCGATGGGATGACCCAGCGAGATGCCGGACCCGTTGGGGTTGAGCCGTTCGTCGGTCGGGTCGACCTTCCACTCCGCGAGGCAGGCGAGCACCTGGGCGGCGAAGGCTTCGTTGAGTTCGATGAGGTCGATCTCATCCAGCGTCAAGCCGGCGCGGTCGAGGGCAGCGGCGGTGGCACCGACCGGGCCGATGCCCATGACCTCGGGCTCGCACCCGGTGACCGCCCAGGAACGCAGCGCGAGCTGAGGTTCGAGCCCGCGGCGCTCGGCCTCGGCGCGCGTGGTGACCACGGCCATGGCCGCGCCGTCGTTCTGGCCTGACGCGTTTCCGGCCGTGACCGTCGACTCGGCGTCGGTCTTGAGTCGGATGGGACGAAGTGCGCCAAGGGATTCGACGGACGCATCGGATCGCGGATGCTCGTCGCGGTCGACGACGGTGTCGGGGCGGCCGCGTCGGCCCGGGATGGTGACGGGCACCAGTTCGTCGGAGAACCGGCCCTCCTCCTGGGCGGCGATGGCGCGGCGATGCGAGCGAGCCGCCAACTCGTCCTGTTCATCCCGAGTGATCCGATAGGTCGCGCGCAGATTCTCGGCGGTCTCGATCATCCCGCCGGGGACGGGGTGCGTCTCACCGCCGGCCGTCAGACGACCGCGATCCAGACGATCCATCAACTCGACACCACCCTGCTTGATGCCCGACCGCAAGCCGAGGGCGTAATGCTCGACGTTCGACATCGACTCGGCGCCACCGGCGACGACGAGACGCGCACCTCCCGTCGCGACGGCGGAGGCACCGGTCAGGATCGCCTGCAGGCCCGAACCACAGCGGCGGTCGATCTGCATACCGGGGACCCCGACACCCAGGCCGGCGTCGAGGGCGGCGATCCGACCGAGCGCCGGCGACTCGCCGCCGGCGTACCCCTGGCCGAGGATGACGTCGTCGATGTCTCCTTCTCCGAGACCGGTGCGCTCGGTCAGCGTCCGCAACAGGTCGGTCGCCAGCCGGGTCACGGGCACCGTCGAGAGAACTCCACCCATACGACCCACGGGCGTACGCACTGGAGAACAGATGACGATGTCGGTCGACGCATCGCTACCGGAAG
This sequence comes from Gordonia sp. 'Campus', assembly GCF_022206305.1. Taxonomy (GTDB): domain Bacteria; phylum Actinomycetota; class Actinomycetes; order Mycobacteriales; family Mycobacteriaceae; genus Gordonia. The sequence goes on from NZ_JAKOIW010000001.1 coordinate 263,717, forward strand.
AAGCCATGGACCCAGGGTAGGAACCCTGGTCCATATTGAGAAGTATCCATAAGTCGACGTTTGATATCCCATGCATATCAGTAGACTCACGCCATGGAGTTGCGTCACCTGCGGTACTTCCGCGCCGTGGCCGAGGAACTGCACTTCGGACGCGCCGCGCGGCGGCTGCACATGGCGCAACCGCCGCTGTCCCAGCAGATCCGCCAACTCGAGGACGAGCTCGGCGTCGGTCTGCTGGTCCGATCCACGCGACGCGTCGAGCTCACGCCCGCAGGCGAGGACTATCTGCGCCGGGCGGTTGCGATCCTGGACTCGGTCGACGCCGCGGGTCGGCAGGCACAGCGGATCGCCGACGGACGCTCGGGCACCCTTGCGATCGGGTGCGTCGGCTCGGCCACCTACTCGCTGCTACCCGCGCTGGTGCGCGCGTTGAGCGACGAGCTACCGGATGTGGACGTCAACGTTCGTGGCGAGATGCTGGCACCCGCCCAGATCGCCGCGCTCGGGGCCGGCGACATCGACCTCGCCCTGCTGCGCATGCCGATCGACACCACCGGACTGCATGTCGAGGCGATCCGCAGCGACCGCCTCATCGTGGCGCTGCCCCACGACCATCCGCTCGCCCACGGCGCACCGGCCGCGACCGTGGACCTCGCACTGCTGGCCGGCGACGACTTCATCGTGCACGCGGGCGGCGGGAAGTCGATCATGCACGGGGTTCTGTCGGCCGCCGCCGGACGCGCGGGATTCGTCCCCCGCATCCGGCACGAGGTCGAGGAGACGTCGACGCTCGTGACACTCGTCGCCGCCGGGGTGGGGGTCGCGCTGGTCCCCGAACCCACCTCGGCGCTCGGGGTGCCGGGCGTCGTCTACCGGCCGCTCGAGATCGACGAGGAGGTCGAACTGGCCGTCGCTTTCCCCGACGGGCGCCGGACCCCGCTCGTCGACCGGGCCCTGGCGGTGTTGCGCACCCTGTCGTGAACGCCGCACACCCACCCGTTTTCGGCAGATCCACCCACCGGAGGGGGGTGAAAATACCGAAAAAGGGTGGGTGTGGAGATGTTTCGGATCAGCGGTGGGTGAAGTTCGGGTCGCGCTTCTCGACGAAAGCGGCCATGCCCTCGGTCTGGTCGTCGGTGGCGAAGGTCGAGTAGAACAGGGCACGTTCGGCGCGCACGCCCTCGACGAGGCTCGACTCGAACGCACGGTTCACCGCGTCCTTGGCCAGCGCGGAGGCGATCAGCGACTTCGACGCGATGAGCTCGGCGACCTCGAGGGCGGTGGCGCGGCAGTCTTCCTTCGGGACGACGCGGGAGACCAGACCCATGCGCTCGGCCTCGTCGACCTTCATCTGGCGGCCGGTGAGGACCATGTCCATCGCCTTGGCCTTGCCGACGGCGCGGGTGAGCCGCTGAGAGCCGCCGATACCGGGGATGACGCCGAGGTTGATCTCGGGCTGACCGAAGACGGCGTTGTCGCCGGCGATGATGGTGTCGCACAGCATCGCGAGCTCACATCCGCCGCCGAGCGCGTACCCGGTGACGGCGGCGATGATCGGCGTGCGCGCGCGAGAGAGCTCGTCCCAGGCACCGAAGAACTGCTCGTTCACGACGTCGGCGTAGGTCTTCGACGACATCTCCTTGATGTCGGCACCCGCGGCGAACGCCTTCTCCGACCCGGTGATCACGATCGCTCCGATCCCGGCGTCGACGTCGAAGTCCTTGACGGCGCCGACGACCTCGTTCATGAGCTCGGAGTTCAGGGCGTTGAGGGCCTTGGGTCGGTTCAGCGTGATGATGCCGACGCGGCCGCTGGTCTCGACGAGGATGGTCTGGTACTCGGTCACGTGCTACCTCTTTCGGTTTCGGTGATGCGGGTCTGGGATGACCGACGAACTCGATGGTGCTCGACAGACATGGTCACACCGCGGGGTGCCTGCCGACCACCCTGCCCCGGGATCAGCCTGCCGCGGGGGCGTTCGCGAAGGTCAGATCGTGCGGGAGCGGGGCGAAGAACGCGTCGACGGCGTCCTCGGAGAAGTCCGCCCACTTCGGGTTGCGGTCCTTGTCGATGACCTGGGCGCGGATGCCCTCGGCCATGTCGGGGTGAAGCAGGCAGCGCAGCGAGACCCGGTACTCGCGGACCAGGGTGTCGGCCAGACTCGCGTCGTCGGCGGCTTCCCGCAAGGAGCGCAGGGTGACCGCGAGGGCGGTCGGGCTCTTGGCGGCGATGGTGTCGGCGGTCTTGACCGCCTCGGGCGACCCGACTGCCCGGCAACGGTCGACGATCTCGGCGACGGTCGGGGCGGCGAAGGCGCCGGCGATCCACTCGCGCTGATCCGAGAGCTCCGAAGGCGGCGCGTCGACGGCGTACCGGTCGACCGCCGCATCGACTCCCGCTTCGCCGATCGCCGCGATGAAGGCGGGCAGCGACTCGGCGGGCACGAAGTGGTCTGCGAGGCCCATCGCGATGGCGTCGGCGCCGCGCAGGTGACCCGCGGTCAGACCCGCATAGGTTCCGAGCCCGTCCGGCACGCGCGAGAGCAGATGCGTCCCACCGACATCCGGCACGAAGCCGATGCCGACCTCGGGCATGGCGAGCTTGGTGCGGTCGGTGACGATGCGAACGTTGCCGTGGGCCGAGATCCCCACCCCGCCGCCCATCACGATGCCGTCCATGATCGCGACGTACGGCTTGGGGTAGGTCGAGATCGACTCGTTGAGGCGGTACTCGTCGAACCAGAATTTCGCCGACGGGGACTGCTCGGCGTCGACGTCGGTGGACTCCGGGTTCCCGCTGAGCGCAGCCGCGTCGCGGTGGATCGCGACGATGTCGCCGCCCGCACACAGTCCGCGTTCACCGGCGCCGGCCACGACGACCGCCTTCACGGTCTCGTCGACACCCCACGTGTCGAGTCGTCGCGCCATCTCCAGGACCATCTCGTGATCGATCGCGTTGATGGACTTCGGCCGGTTCAGGATCAGCGACCGCGCGGAACCGTTCTCCTCCGCCAACACCGACGAGGCCGAAGCCCCGGGAGCTCCTGCTGGGGAGACAGATGACTGCGACACGCCGAACCCTCTTTCCACCGACCGGGCACCGGTGCAGTGGCACCGGCACGTTTCCTTCGATGGTTGCATATCCTAGTAACGACGGTCCACCCTGTGGCCGCCTCCACCACAGTGAGGTTAGGGTTACCTCATGGGCTATTCCAGAGCACGCGTACAGCACGTCGCCGACCTGACGCCCAACCTGCGTCGCGTCGCCTTCGAAGTCGCCGACCTCCCGGGCCTCGGCCTCCCGGGGGCGCCCGACGAGGCGGTCGGGATCTACTTCCCGCTGCCGGGTCAGCGGAGCGCGCCGGACATGGAGTGCCGCGACGGCACGTGGGCGTACTACGACGCCGACCCCCTTCCCGACGGTCGTAACTACTCGATCCGCGCCGTCGACCACGCCGGGGGCACGATGCTCGTCGACTTCGTCATCCACGCAGCCGGCCCGGCGACGCTGTGGGCGCAGGGCGCACAACCCGGCGACGAGGTGGTCATGACCCATGCGCGTAGCTGGTACGCCCCGCCCGCGGACACCGAGCGGCTCATCCTCGCCGCCGACCTCGCCGGCCTCCCCGCGTTGGCCCGCATCCTCGACGAGTTGCCGTCGACCGACGGCGTGACCGCGATCGTCGAGGTCCCGGCCCCGACCGAACTGTCCTACCTGCCCGACCGCGGCGTCGAACTCATTCCCGTCATCGGCGGCAACGCGCGCACCCCCAGCCGACTGGCCGAGACCGTTCGCGAACTGTCCATCCCCACCGCGGGCGGCTACTGCTGGTTCGCCGGTGAGGCCGCCGAATCGCGCGCCGTGCGCAAACATCTCCGCGGGGCCGACCTGCGCTGGGACCGCCGGTGCTACGACGTCATCGGCTACTGGCGGGTCGACAGCGAACGCTGGACGCGCAAGTACTCCGAACACGGCGCCGAACTCTTCGCCGTCTACCGGCAGGCCCTCGCCGACGGCAAGAGCGAGAAGCAGGCCTCGGAGGAATTCGACGAGGCACTCGAGCGGGCGGGTTTGTAGACCACCCTCCGGGCTAGTACTCGGCCACCTGGCCGTTCTTCGGGGCGCGATACATCATCCACAGCAATCTGGGCATGCCGCGCAACGGAAGCGGCGCAGGCCAGTCCCGGGGGCGCATCAGGGCATCGGTCCCGCCGTCGACGGTGACCACCGTGCCCGACATGAAGTCGGCTGCCGGCGACAGCATCAGCAGAACCCACGATGCCAGTTGTTCCGGAGTTCCGAACTCGCGCACGGGAACCGGGAACGACTCGACGCGCCCGGCCTGCGGACCATCGAGCTGCGATCGCAACAACGGCGTCATGACGGGGCCCGGCGCGATCACGTTGACCCGGACGCCTACACCTGCCCACTCGGGCGTCGTGCCGTGCAGCCGACACCAGTGGGTGACCGCGATCTTCGACGCCGCGTAGGCGACCGGGCCGGTGACTCCGCGGCGTCTGCGGATCACCCGGGTCGCACCCTCGGCATCTCCGTCGAGCAGGCGCCGGATCGCGGACTTCGGAACCAGCGGCGTGACCGTCGTCGAATTGGAGCCGAAAACAACGACTTTCGCCTCTTCCGCGGCGGCGAGCGCAGGACGCCAGGCGGTCAGGAGGTCGGTGACCCCGAAGACGTTGACCTCGAGGATCTTTCGTTCGAGTCCCGCAGCGGGTCCCATCCCCGCGGCGAGCACCGCACCGTCGAGGGCACCCGACGCCATCTCGAGCACCTCCGCCGCGGCTGCCCGACGCCCCTGCGGCGTCGAGAGATCCGCGACCACCTCGGCGTCCCGCTGGTCGATGCCGATGACCCGGTGGCCCTCGGCCCGCAGCGATTCCGCCACCGCCGCACCCATGCCCGATGCGGATCCGGTCACCGCGAACGTCCCGGGCGCGTTCACCCCAGACCGTGCTTCCGGTCCGCCGGCTCCTCGGCGGTCCCATGGCGGTGCTGGGTCCGTTCATAGGCATCGTTGAACGCCCGGAGTTCGTGTAGCAGTGCCTGCGGGGTACCGGGATCGAGGTCGGCGAAGACCTGCTCGAGTCGTTCGGCGCGAAGAAGACCGTCCCGGCGGAACGCCTCGCTGCCCGCCTCGGTGGGACGGATCATCTTCGACAGCGAATCCTCCACCTCGAACCGCTCCACGTAACCGTGCTTGATCGCCGCATTGACCTGGCGGTTGACGGTGGATTGCTCGAGACCCAGTTCGACGGTCAGCTCTCGCAGGGTGCGCGGCCTGCCGTCGGACAGCACCCACAGGATGGCGAACGCCGACCGTTCCAGGCCGACACCGGGATGGACGAGGCTGCGGCGCCGCGACATCCGCAGCAGTTCCTGCGCCAGGTCACGGTGCACCGGCGACTGCCACGGGGCGTGATCCCCCGAGGCGCGGTTCCCCGGAGCGGGATCCTCCGACATCACTCCTCCATCCGTCGACGTGGACAATCTACTGTCCGATTTGCATGTGTACGTTACATATGTATGCTGCATACCTCGAAGGAGGTCTCTCCATGAGCCCAATACGCGGTACCGCATCCGAGCTGAACGGCGAAGCGGCCGACGCCGTCGACAAGGCGCCCGCCGGCGCCGTCGGCAGTGTGGTTGTGCTCTGCTTCGGCGGACTCGTCGCATCGTTGATGCAGACGTTGATCATCCCGATCCAGCCCGACCTGCCACGACTGCTGGACACGTCCATCGGCAACGCGTCATGGATCATCACCGCGACCCTGCTCGCCGCAGCCGTCGCCATGCCGATCGCCGGCCGGCTCGGCGACATGTTCGGCAAACAGCGCGTCCTGTTCGTCAGCGCGGCGCTGCTGACGCTCGGCTCGCTGATCTGCGCGCTGGGCGATACGCTCGTCCCGCTCATCATCGGCCGCGGTGTGCAGGGGCTGGCGATGGGCTTCATCCCGGTCGGCATGAGCCTGATCCGCGAGATCACCCCGCCCCGCATCACGTCGATGGCCGTGGCCGCCATGAGCGCGACGCTCGGCGTCGGCGGTGCGATCGGCCTGCCCCTGGCGGCATGGATCGTGCAGACCTGGGACTGGCACGCCCTGTTCTACGTCGCGACCGGTCTGGGCGTCCTCGTGAGCATCGCGGTCCTGGTGTTGGTGCCCCGCGTGAACGACGCCGCGGGTGGCCGTATCGACATCCCCGGTGCCATCGGACTGGCCGCGGGACTCTCCGCCTTTCTGATCGCGGTGTCCAAGGCCAACGACTGGGGATGGACGTCGGGTCGCACCCTCGGTCTCGGACTGGGCGGGATCGCCGTGCTTCTCGTCTGGGGCATCTTCGAACTCCGTCAACGGGAACCGCTGGTCGATCTGCGCACCACCGCACGCCCCGCGGTCCTGCTGACGAACATCGCCGCCGCGGCCATCGGCTTCGGCATGATGGCGCAGTCGATCGTCCTGCCCATGCTCCTCCGTCTACCCGAGGCCACCGGTTACGGCCTGGGGCAGTCCCTGCTGGCCGCCGGCCTGTGGATGGCACCCGGCGGCCTGATGATGATGATCTTCGCGCCCGTCTCGGGCATCCTGATCAACCGCATCGGAGCCAAGATCACTCTCGCCATCGGTGCGGCGATCCTCGGATGCGGCTACCTCCTGGCGTTCTTCCTCATGGACGCGGCATGGAAGCTCATGCTGGCGTCGATCGTCTGCGCCATCGGCGTGGGCGTCGGCTACGCGGCGATGCCGACACTCATCATGGGGTCCGTTCCGGCGACCGAAGCCGGTGCGGCAGTGGGGCTCAACGGCCTGATGCGATCACTGGGCACCACCATCGCGTCTGCCGTCATGGCCCTGATCCTGGCGAGTGCCACCATCTCACTCGGCGGCACCGAGGTGCCCGACGAGTCGACGTTCACCTGGTGCTTCCTGGTCGCCGCGGCCGCCGCGTTCGTCGGCATGGCCATCACCCTCACCATCCCCACCCGACGCGCCGCGTCGAATGTTCCCGAGGAGCAACCGCTTCCGGCCCGGAGCTGATCGATCGTCTCCTGCCCTCTGAGGTGCGAGCAAAGCACCTCAGGGGCAGGCGACGGCCTTTCATCCCGAACGCGCATCCCCGGTGCGGCGCAGGGTGACCCGATAGGTGTAGTGCTCGGGTAGGAAGTAGCTGATCGCGAGTTCGACGGCACGGCCCCGGGAGTCGGTGTACAACCGGTCGACCCGCAACACCGTGTGCCCCACCTGGCAGCCGAGGCGTGCCGCGGTCTCCGCGTCGGCGGTCGTGGCGGTGATCGATTGGGCGCATTCCTCGATGGGATGGACCAGGTGGGGTTCGAGGAGCCCGATCATCGTGTGGTCGCTCACCGCGCCCGCCTCGACCTCGGGGGCGTCGATCACCAAGCGTGCCACCGATTCCGGCCACGACACCGTCGTGACGACGAACGGCACACCGTCGTGGAATCGTTGGAAGACGATCCGCCACACGACGTCGGTGTCGAGGCGCAACCGCCCGGCCGCGTCGAGATCGACTCGGCGGGCGGGTGATTCCAGAACCTGCATCGCGGTGTCGGTGGACAGGTTCATGAGGTCCTCGATCGAACCCAGCTGACGCAGATACTGTCCCGCATTGTCCGTCGCGAACGTCCCTCGCCCGGGTACGCGATACACCGACCCCTCGGTCACGAGTTCCAGGAACGCGCGGCGAACCGTCTGGCGGCTGAGGCCGTATTCCTGGGACAGTTCGGATTCGGTGGGCAGCCGGACGCCGCCGGCGTATCGGCCCGCCGCGATGTGGGAGCGCAGTTCGGCGGCCAGCGTCTTGTACGCCGGCTCGGACTGCCCCGCCTCACTCATCGATCCACCCTTTCATTCGTGCCGCGAGTACCCTTGGGGCACAAATCGCTCCGGCTCAGATACCACCGCGGGAGACGAGCTGCGCCGCGATGACGTTGCGCTGGATCTCGTTGGTGCCCTCCCCGACGATCATCAGCGGCGCGTCCCGGAAGTACCGCTCGACGTCGAACTCGGTGGAGTACCCGTACCCGCCGTGGATGCGCACGGCATTCAAGGCGATCTCCATGGCGACCTCGGAGGCATAGAGCTTCGCCATACCCGCCTCCATGTCGCACCGCTCACCCTTGTCGTACTGTTCGGCCGCATGCCAGGTCAGCTGGCGGGCCGCGGTCAGTTTGGTGGCCATGTCGGCGAGGTAGTTGCCGATCGACTGGTGCTTCCAGATCGGCTGGCCGAAGGACTCCCGCTGCTGCGCGTAGGCCAGCGAGTCCTCGAGCGCGGCCGTCGCGACACCGAGAGCACGGCAGGCGACCTGGATGCGCCCCGTCTCCAGCCCCTTCATCATCTGCCCGAATCCCTTGCCGGGCTGGGCCCCCAGGATCGATGACGCCGGTGTGCGGTAACCGTCGAAGGACAGCTCGCAGCTCTCGACTCCCTTGTAACCCAGTTTCGGTAGGTCGCGCGACACCGTCAGCCCGGGTCCGTGTTCGACGAGGACGATCGAGATCCCGCGGTGGCGCGGAGTGGCGGCCGGGTCGGTTTTGCAGAGCAGCGCGATCAGTCCCGAGCGTCGGGCGTTGCTGATCCACGTTTTCGACCCACTGATGACCAGATCGTCTCCGTCGACTTTCGCGACCGTCGCCATCGCCTGCAGATCCGATCCCCCGCCCGGCTCGGTCAGCGCCATCGTCGCCCGCATCTCACCCGTCGCCATCCTCGGCAGGTACTGCTGCTTCTGCGCCTCGGTGCCGAACAGCGTGAGGAGTTTCGCGACGACGGTGTGCCCGCCCATCGCCCCGGCCAGACTCATCCAGCCGCGCGCCAACTCCTGGGTGACGTGCGCATAACAGGGCATCGAGACCGGCGAGCCGCCGAACTCCTCGGGCACGGCCAGACCGTAGATCCCGATCTGCTTCATCTGCTCGATCCACTTCTCCGGGTAGGAGTTGGCGTGCTCCACCTCCTGCACGGAGGGCTTGACCTCCCGGTCGACGAACGACCGAACGGTCTCGACCAGGAACGATTCTTCGGCGGTGAGCGTGCTCATGTACGGATACACCTACGATCTGCGGAACGGTTCGGCTGATTTGTACGGCCATTTTGTGAGGCGCGCGTCAGCCTTGTCAACACTTCCCTTACGACGCGGACGTCTGCTACAACCGAGGAGCGCCACATTTGGCCGCACATTTCGACAACACACACGAATGTGACACCACCGACGCTGGGAGCGACTGTGCAGAGAAGACGGGGCGTCCTGGTCGCGCCCGCCTCCGACGACCGCAAGGCACGCAAGGCGCTGGGTTCGATCGCCGACGAGGTCGTGCTGGACCTCGAGGACGCGGTGACCCCGGCGAACAAGGACTCGGCCCGTGCGGCCGCGGCCGATCTGGTCGCCGAGTTCGGCGCCGACCGTGCGATCTCGTTGCGTATCAACGCCATCGACACCGAGTGGGCGGCCGCGGACCTCGCCGCATGCGCTCAGATGCAGCATCTGAGCACCGTCGTCGTACCCAAGGCCGATTCGCCCGCCGACCTCGAGGCCGCCGATCGTCGGTTGGGCGGTTCTCCGGTTCGCCTGCAGGCGTTGTTGGAAACCCCGCGCGGCATCCGCGACGCCGGCACGATCTGCGCGGCCACCGACCGCCTCGACGCCGTGTTGATCGGATACGCCGACCTCGCCGCCTCCCTGGGCCGGTCCGCCGGCCTACCCATGCAGACCTGGCACGTCGTACAGGATTCGGTGCTCCTCGCCGCCCGCGCCGCCGGCGTCGACGTCATCGACGGCCCACACCTGACCATCGCCGACGACGACGCATTCCGCGACGCCAAGCGTTGGGTACGCGATCTCGGATTCGACGGCACCTGGGTCATCCACCCGGCTCAGTTGGCAACTGCCATCGAGATCTTCACCCCGGACGACGCCGCCGTCGACGACGCACGGCGGGTACTCGCTGCGCTCGAGAACGCCGCCGCCGCGGGCGCCGGTGCGGCCGAACTCGACGGCCGCATGCTCGACGAGGCCCTGGCCGTCTCCGCGCGTCGCATCCTGGCCAAGAGCGGCGCCGATGACTGACCCGATCGCGGTGGGCGGACCCCACTTCGACGAACTCGCCCACGGCCAGGTCTTCGACGACGCACCGTCGGTCACGCTGACCTCGGGCCTGGCCGCCGCACATCAATCGATCCTGGGCGACCGTCTGCGCCTGTCCCTCGATGCGCACCTATGCCAGCGGGTCACGGGCGCAGACACTCTCGCCCACCCGGGCCTCGTCACCGATGTGGCGATCGGGCAGTCGACGTTGGCCACCCATCATGTGAAGGCGAACCTCTTCTACCGAGGGCTGCGGTTCCTGCGTCATCCGCGGATCGGCGACACGCTCTCCACGGTGACCGAGGTCGTGGGACTTCGCGAGAACACACCCAAGCCCGGCCGTGCGCCGACCGGACTCGCCGCGCTGCACATGCTCACCACCGATCAACGCGGCGAGACCGTGCTCGACTTCCACCGCTGCGCGATGCTGCCGCTGTCGGCCACCGCCGCTCCGGACCGGACGGTGCACACCGATGACCTCAGTGCCATCGGCCCGGGCGTCGACCCTCACCCCGCGACACCGGACTGGGATCTCGACACCTACCGATCTTCGGTTCGCGGGCAACATTTTTCACCGCATCTCGCCGGACGTGTCTTCCGGTCCAGCGCCGATGTGGTCTCGAGCGCGCCCGAGCTCGCACGCCTGTCGCTGAACATCGCCGCCACCCACCACGACGAGCGAGTGGCCGGCAGATCCGCGGGCGGCCGCCTGGTCTACGGCGGCCACACGATCGGACTCGCACTCTCGCAGGCGAACCGGGCGTTGCCGAACATCGTGACCGTGTTGTCGTGGGAGTCCTGCGATCACACCGGGCCCGTCCGTGAAGGCGACACCCTGAGTTCGCTCATCCACGTGGAAGAAGCCACCCCTCTGCCCGGTGGCGGCGGCATCCTGCAGCTGCGATCGACTGTCGTCGCGCACGAGACGGACGGTCGCGACCGCGACGTCCTCGACTGGCGCTATCACGTCCTGATGGCGTGACTCACCCCGCAATCCCTGTATCCCTATCTGTTCCGGACCGAGGAGCCATCGGCAGATGAGTACCAACCCCCGCCCCCTCGATGGATTGCGCGTCGTGGAGGTGTCCAGCTTCGTCGCATCGCCGCTGTGCGGTCTGACTCTCGCGCAGCTCGGCGCCGAGGTCATCCGCGTCGACCCGCTGGGTGGTGCGGCCGACATCAACCGGTGGCCGGTCACCGACGACGGCAACTCGATCTACTGGACGGGCCTCAACCGCGGCAAGAAGTCGGTGACCGTCGACTTCCGTGACCCGGCCGGACAGAAGGTGGTCCAGGATCTGGTCACCGACAGCGGACCCGGTGGCGGCATCCTCGTCACCAACGCCGCCGGTCGAGCGTGGATGAGTCACGAGATCCTGTCCGGCAAGCGATCCGACGTGATCACCCTCGAGCTCCTCGGCCGGACCGACGGGACACCCGGCGTCGACTACACCGTGAACGCCGCCCTCGGATTCCCGTCGATCACCGGCCCCACCGACTACGCCGGCGTGGTCAACCACGCCCTGCCTGCCTGGGATGTCGCGTGCGGACTCTATGCGGCACTGGCCATCACGGCCGCGGTACGACGCCGCGATCTGACGGGTGCGGGCGCGCAGATCACGCTACCGCTCGAGGACACCGCACTGGCCATCGCCGGAACACTCGGCTACCTCACCGAACCCCAGCTGGGCGTGGGGTCCCGGCCCGCGACGGGCAACGATGTCTACGGCACGTACGGAACGGATTTCGTCGCCGCCGACGGTGGGCGCTTCATGCTGGTGGCGCTGACCCCGCGCCACTTCCGCGACCTGGTGTCGATGACCGGCACCGGGGACGCCATCGCCGCCGTCGAACAGGCGCTGGGTGCCGACTTCACCCGCGAAGACGACCGCTACACCCATCGCGGGGTGCTGACACCGCTGTTCGCGGCGTGGTTCGCCCGTCACACCAGCGCCGAGGTCGAGGCGGCGCTGGACCAGGCCTCGGTCCTGTCCGAGCGCTACCGAACCTTCGGCGGGGTCGTCGAATCCGGTGTGCTCGAACGCAATCCTCTGTTCACCGAACTGGAGCAGCCCGGAATCGGCACCTATCTCGCCGCCGGGCTCCCCGCCATCTTCGACGGCGAGCACTACTTCGCCGGGCCGGCTCCCGAGTTGGGGTCCTCGGACGGCTTCTGAGCCCGGGCCGACCCTTCGTGGCTCGCTGCGCTCGCACCTCAGGGAGCGGGAACAAGGTGGCTCGCTGCGCTCGCACCTCAGGGAGCGGTATCACCTGTGCGCCAGGTGGTCCGGCCGCGGGGACGTTCCGCCGAAGGGTTCGCGCAGGGCGTTGGACGCTGCGTTGAACACGACGAACAGATTGCTGCGTGGGTATGGCGTGATGTTGCCGGCGGAAGCGTGCAGACAGTTCGAGTCGAAGTAGAGCGCAGAACCTGCCGGCCCGGTGATCGTGTCGATACCGAGTTCGTCGGCGAGGACCGCCACGTCCTCCTCCTCGGGGGTGCCGAACGGCGGACGGTATGAGGTCAGCGATTCGTGATGGTAGCCGTCGGGCGTCGAACCCACGCAGCTCACGAAGCGCCGGTGCGAGCCGGGGATGATCATCAACGGGCCGTTGGTCGAGAAGTTGGGCGTGAGCGCCAGGGACACACTCAGAGCGCGCGGGGCCGGCATCCCGTCTTCGGCGTGCCAGGTCTCGAAGTCGGAGTGCCAGTAGAACGGCCCGCCCGCGAAACCGGGTTTCAGGTTGATGCGGCTCTGATGGATGGTCACGTCGTCGTCGAGGATCTGGCGAGCGACGCCTGCGATCGACTCGCGCGAACAGATCTCGGCGATGACCTCACTGAGCTGATGTACCGCGAACAGCGATCGTACGTCCCCGCTGGACTTTTCACGGATGACCCGCTCGTCGTCGCCGAGTCTCTCGGTGATCGATGCAACCTCACGCAGACATGCGTCGATGTCGGCAGCCGCGAGAACGTTTCGCTCCGTGTGGTATCCACGGTCAGCGTAGCTGCGCAGTTCCGGCGACGACAGCGGACCGGGGTTGTCCATGCTCCCCCACACCGTGTTGTGCGGGCGCGGCTCGATCTGACTGCGTTCCGCGAGGCGGGTGCGGTAGACGTCGACACTCGTGTTCGCGAGGTGTCCGGCCTCTGGAGTTCGCGTTGCTGTGTGAGTTGCCACGATCTCGATGATCCTTTCCCTCATCCGGCAGGCCGCTCACGGAGCAGTCGTTGCCCCGGCGACAGGCAAGGTGATTGTGTTGTGCGCGAACGTCACACGCGCGACCGTTCGCGATGGGACGGCGTCCGCGGTCGGCGCGGCGTCTGCGCATCCGCCGGACGTCCGTATGTGTGCAGCCTGCCAGGGGTGAATGGTCTCCCGCAACCATGCAGGTATGCCGGTTGCCGAGGGGTCAGATGTGCTGCAGCACAACCGTGGCGATCGCTGCGGGCTTGCCACCCTGGTTGGCGGCCACCACGCGTACGACCGACAGCGAGCGGCCACGGTGGGTGACCTCGGTGGCGAACGTCGCGGTCTGCGCGGCGTCGCACGGGCGGACGTAGGTGATGTCGACACTCGTCGTCCGCAGGTCCCCGTCGGCGCCGACACCCGACGCGGCCGCGAGTTCGGCGGCGCAGATCAGGATTCCGCCGTGCACGCTGCCCATCCCGTTGGCGGACAACAGCGTCGGACTCATGGTGAGCACACCCGGGGCGGTCTCGACCAGCCCGAGCTGATCCCGGACGGGCCCGTCCGGGACGTCGAGGATTCGCGGCGACGCGTGCGGTCCCGGGGTCCGTGGTGCGTCGATCAGATGCGAACGCTGGATGACGGTGGCGATCGTCCGTCCCGTCGCATCGGCGACTGCTCCCCTGGTCATCGCGCCGCGATCATCGCGCCCGACGAGCTCACCCGTGACATGCAGCGACGATCCGTCGAGAGGTGGGTCTGCGAGAAAGTCCATCCGGATGCCCAGCGACACCGGCCAACGACCCGGTGGGCTGCCCGCGGCGACCAGGTAACCGGTGACGTCGTCGCACGCGACGGCCAGCGCCCCTCGGCTCACCCCCGCCGCGGGATCGGCGAGCCAGGGGCCTGCTTCCGTGCGCGCCTCTCCACGGTCGGCGGAGACGGAGACCGCACCGATCCGCAGCATCACTTCGGGTCCGCCGACGTGGAAGGCGGAAGCAGATGTCGTCATGACCTACAGCGTGCCCTGCGCGCGATGGCCGGCGAACTCCAGCACCACCTCGACCGCGCGCGCCGCGCTCTGACACGCGCCCTCCATCGTGGTGGTCCAGTCGGTCCGGGTCCAGTCCCCGGCCAGTGCGAGACCGTCCACCGCGGTGCGCTGTTGCGGGCGGAGCCCGGCCGTTCCGGGCCGTTGCGCGAAGGTCGATTTCGGCATCCGCACCACGTGGCTGTGAACGACCTCCGCCTCGGCGGCCTCCGGATAGTACTTGCGCAGCATGCCCATCTGGATGTCGGTGATCTCGGCATTCGTCTTGCCGATGAGGTCGTAGGACGCCGAGACCGTCGTCGAATAGAAGTGGTTGTCGCGCGGTTCGCGTCCGTGCATGCGCTGCCGGTCCCAGACCTGCTCGAGCACTCCCTCGCCACCATGGAGGATCTCGCCCCAGTCCTCCATGCCGATGGAGCGGTCGAGGTAGAGGTTCACACTGACGATGGGGACCGGGGTCAGGTTCTCGACGGCCCGGTAGATCGCCTCGTGTCCGGGGACCTGATCGAGCAGACCCTTCACACTCCACACCGGAACTGCGCAGATCACCGCGTCGGCCGCGATCTTCTCGCCGTCGGCAAGGGTCACGCCCGCGACCTTCCCGCCGTCGACGTCGATCGAGGACACCACCGCGCGGTGCCGGACCTCCACACCCGCGTCCGCGAAACGCTTCTCGGCGCCGTCGATGAACAGCGTGTCGAGGTCGACGGTGGGGTATCCGATCGAGATCGGGGTCCTCGTCTCGCGTGCCCGGCGCGCTCCGGTGACGAGCAGGTCGGCCGGCACCTTGGCCGAGGAGATGTCGGGCTTGTCGCCGGTGAGTCCGATGACGATGCCGTCCCACAGCGCATCCCGCGCGGACTGTGGCAGGCCGATCCGCCGGAACCATTCGTCGGCGGTGATGTCGTCGAGCCATTCCGGCTGGCGAAATGCCTGGCGTATCAACCTGACCTGCGCGCGGGCGGTACGCAGCCGGTCCAGACCGGTGACGCCGGGGAGATCACCGAGGGCGGCACGCAGGCCGGTGATGCCACCGAACGCCGACCTGCGCGTCGCGCCACCGGGCATCCGCATCGTCATGTGGCCGGGAAAGGCCACGTGGTCGCGGGTGCCGACACTCTCGAGGTAGCGCATGAGGTGCTCGTAACCGCTGGCGAACACGTGCTGACCGTTGTCGGGCACGTCGTCGACGGCGGGCAGCGGCATCGAGATGGTCCGACCACCCAGCGAGCCCCGCCGTTCGAGCAGAGTGACGCGCTGCCCTGCTTCCGAAAGCCATACCGCCGACGCCAGACCGGCGAGTCCCCCACCCACGACCACGCAATGCATGCGCCACACGATAGCGGTCAGCGCTGACCGGTGTCGGGGTTCAGCCCGTCATCTTGACGTCTCGACCGGCGCCCAGAACCGACAGCGCCTGCGGGATCAGCACGAGGCCGAGCACCGCCATGGCGATGGTCCACGAGCCGGTCACGTCGTGGATGCCGCCGATCAGGATCGGACCGACCGCCGCGGCCAGGTAACCGACCGACTGCGCCATCCCCGACACCTGCCCCGTCTGCTTCGCCCCGGAACTGCGCAACACCATGAAGAGCAGGGCCAGGCTGATCGACGCACCCGGGCCCACCATCACGCAGGCTGCCCAGAAGCCCGGCCACACATCGGTGGCGAGCAGGCCGACGAAACCGGCGGCACACACGGCGAGGACCACCAGGGTGACTGCCCGCTGATCAGCGAAGCGACCCGCCACGATCGGGGCGACCAGCGACATGATCAGGGCGACGACCTGCGCGGACGCGAGCACCGCCCCCGCACGGACGGGCGTCATCCCGCCGTCGACAAGGTACTGCGGCAACCACGCCACGACGGTGTAGAAGATCAGCGACTGGGTGCCCATGAAGACCGTGATCGCCCAGGCGATCGGGTTCTTCAGCAGCGACGACGTGGGCGCGGTCGACGTCACCCGGTGCACCGACGCGAGCTGCGGAACCCAGACGACCATGGCGACCACTGCGAGCAGAGCCCACGATGCGAGCGCGAGACGCCAGTTGCCGCCCAGCGCATTGCTGATCGGCACACTCACCCCGGAGGCCACCGCGGCACCGGCCGACAGCGTCATCGAGTACAGGCCCGTCATCAGCCCCGACCGATGCGCGAAGTCCCGCTTGATCAGGGCGGGCAGGACGACATTGCACGTACCGATGGCCGCGCCGATCACCGCGGATCCGACGAACAGCGCCACGGGGGCGGGTACCAGCCGCACGACGATTCCGGCGACCAGGACGATCATCGCGCCGAAGATGACCCGTTCGATGCCGAACCGGTTGGCCAGGCGGGGTGCGACGACCGCCGAGATCCCGAAGAAGAGCACCGGCAAAGCGGTCAACAGCCCCGCCACCGCGCTGCTGAAACCTTCGTCGGCCGAGATCGTGCCGATCAACGGTCCGACCGCGACCACCGCCGGGCGTAGGTTCGCGGCCACCAGCATGATGCCGGCCGCGGTGACGATCACGCCGAAGGCAGTGCGCTCGTTCGCCGGCCGCACACGCACCGTCATCCCGGCACCTCGGTGAAATCGACGTAGGCGTACACGGCTGCGCGCGCCGCACCGGCGTCGCCGCGTTCGATCGCGTCGACGACGTCGCGATGCCCACGCGGGTGGGTCTGCTCGGCCAGCGGACGTCGCAGCACCGACGGGTGGGTTCGGGCGATGACCTCCGCGATCCCGTCGTACATCTCGAGGAGCAGCGCGTTGTGCGACGCGACGACGATTTCGGCATGAAAGGCGATGTCTGCCTTGGAGTATCGATCCAGGTCGCCGTCCGCCAGAGCACGCTCGGAGCGTGACAGCAGCGTGCGCAGGCGCTCCACATCGCCTTCGTCGGCGCGACCCGCCGCACCGGCCGCGGCCTCGCTCTCCAACGCCCGACGTACCTCGAGGAGGTCACGCACCTCCGACGGGGCGGAGGTGCGTGCGATGGCTCCGGCGAGCGGGCTCCGACCACGGACATAGGTCCCGTCGCCGCGACGCGGCTCCAACATGCCGGCGTGCTCCAGCGCCCGGGCGGCCTCGCGGATGGTGTTCCGCCCCACCCCGAACTGCGCAACCAGCTCGGGTTCGGGGGGAATCCGCTCGCCGAGCGGCCAGGTGCCGTCGGCGATCAGCTCCTGCATCCGCTGCACGACGAGCTCGCTGGTCCGACGCGGTGGGGTGATCTGTCCGGCCATGCCAAACAACCTAACATCCCATGTTTCGGCGCCCACTCCTGCGGGCTTGCCCACTTCACCGGTGGGGAAGCTGCCCGCACCAGCACGATCGATGTTTAGATGAGCCATGTCGTTCGGGGTGCGTACAAGTAGCTTCAGCGTGTTGGGGGTCATCGGACTGGCTGTGAGCCTGGTCCTGGGATCGGTTGTCGGAGCATCGGGAGCTCATGCGGCGCCCGGCCCCGGTTCCCCGTTGCCGTCGGCCGACCCGTTCTACAGCTACGACGGTTCACTCGATGGCGTCGCGCCGGGCACGGTGCTCCGCAGCAGGCCGATGGTGTTCCGCACCCCGACCCTGAACACGCCCATCACCGGGTCTCAGGTGCTCTACCGGACCACCGATCAGTTCGGGAAGGGCGTGGTGACCGTCGCCACCGTCCTGCGTCCGCTGACCCCCGGCCCCACACGCCTGGTCTCGTACCACATGGCCTACGACGCGCTCGGTTCGCAATGCGACCCCTCCTACACCCTCAGCGGTGGCTACACCAACGGCACCGCCACCGCAGAGCAGGGCGTCATCGCGGGCTACCTCGCCGCGGGGTACACCGTCGTCGTCCCCGACTACGAGGGCGAGAAGTTGCAGTGGACCATCGGCCGCCAGTCGGGCTATGCGGCTCTCGACGGAGTCCGTGCCGCGCAGGGCTTTCTGCGTCTGCCCCGTTCGACGCCGGTCGGGCTCGTCGGCTACTCCGGCGGCTCGATCCCCACCCAGTTCGGCGCCGAGGTCGCACCGAGGTACGCACCCGAGCTCAACATCGTGGGTGCGGCGGCCGGCGGACTCCCCGTCGACCTGGCCCACAACCTCCCGTACATCAACGGCAGTGCGAAGTGGGCCGGCGTGATCCCGGCGCTGGTGGTCGCCTACCAGCGCACCTACCGGCTCGACACCTCGAAATTCCTCTCCGCCCGCGGGCGCCAGGTCGCCCAGGCGGTCAGTGACGAGTGCATCTCCGAGTTCGCGTCGAAGTACGCGGGACTCACCAGCGCGGACATGGTCAAGCCCCCGTACACCGGGTTGCTCGACGTGCCGCAGGTGGTGCGCGCAATCAACGACAACATCATGGGCCGATCAGGCACCCCGAAGACCAAGATGCTCCTCGCGGTCGGTCACTACAACGCGATCGGTGACACCCTGATGATCACCGGGGACGTCATCGGACTCGCGAACCAGTACTGCTCGCGCGGCGTCGACATCACCTACCGGCAGCTGAACGGACTGACGCACCAGGAAGCGTTCCTGCCGTTCGAGCCGCTCGCCCTCCAGTACCTGACGGAACGCTTCGCCGGTGCTCCCACACAGAGCAATTGCGGATCGCTGCCGCGCGGGAACAGCCTGGCGCCGCTGCCCGTCCCCTGAGCCGAGACCGATCGGACGCGCTCGGCTCAGCCGGGTAGCGTCTCACCGCCGATCGGCGCCAGAACTTCGCCGGTGTAGTACGACGACAGTTGCTCGGCCGCGAAGAACACGTACGACGGTGCGATCTCGTCGGGCTGCGCCGCGCGGCCCATCGGCGCCTGCGCACCGAAGTCCTTGACCGCCTCGGCAGGCATCGTGGCAGGGATCAGGGGTGTCCAGACCGGCCCGGGCGCAACACAGTTGACGCGGATCTTGCGCTCCATGAGTGCCTGCGCCAGCGAGTAGGTGAGGGCGAGCACCGCGCCCTTGGTCGCCGAGTAGTCGATGAGGCTGTCGTTGCCCCGGAGCCCGTTGATCGACGACGTGTTGATGATCGCCCCGCCGCCGGTGAGGTGCGGGACGGCGGCCCGGCTGGTGTGGAAGAAGCTGTCGATGTTGACGTCGAAGGTGCGGCGCCACTGCTCGGGCGTCAGCTCCAGGAAGTCGTCGACGGGATTCTGGTACGCGACGTTGTTCACCAGGATGTTCAGGGCGCCGAGCTCGTCGACGGTCCGCTTGACGATGTCGGTGCAGTGCGCCGGATCGGCGAGGTCGCCGCGGTAGGGACGCGCCTGGCGTCCCTCCGCCTCGATGAGTTCGACGGTGTGGCGGGCGTCGTTGTCCTCCTCGAGGTACGCGATCGCGACGTCGGCGCCCTCTTTTGCGAAGGCGACCGCCACCGCGCGGCCGATCCCGGAGTCGCCTCCGGTGATGAGCGCGGTCTTCCCGGTCAACAGTTCACGGCCGCGGTAGTCGCGCATCTCGTCACGGGGACGATCGGGCATGTCCTCGGTCTCACCCGGGTAAGGAATGGTCTTCGGCTCGTGCACGGAGTTGTCATCACTCATGGCCGCCGAGTGCCCGCGCCGGTGCGCCCGGAAACATCCGGACGCACCGTCGCGCTGGTCGCCGCTCAGGGATGCTCGTCGGGCACTTCCTGATCGAGCTTCTCATCGAGCGTCTCGCCTTCGCGCTGTTCGCGGGCAGTGGTCCCCGTCCGATCACTGGCCGACCAGTCCTCGGGCGGGTCCATACCCTCCTCCAGGGGGTCCTTGCCGAGGCGATCCTCGTCGAGGTCCTCGAAGCCCGCCGTCACTGTCAGGTCGGGATTGATCCCCTCGGTCGCCGCTGCCGCGTCGCCGCCCGCATCGTGTGTGCTCATGTGTGCCTCCTGTGTCGTGTCGGGGCCGGTTCCCGGTCTCGTGGCACCGGTCACGTCGTACGTCACCCATCGGTTGCCGGACGCGCCGAGCACTGCCGGACCCCGGGCCGCTTACCCGTCGGATTCGCAGCCGAAACGACGGCCGCGAAGGGTACGACAGCCCCGTGACCGGGCCGATTCCCACACCGACTGCGTGCCAGGTAAACTCATTTTTCGCCCGAGACCGCTGGCATCCTGTTGAGTTTGTGGTTTGAGGGGTGAGGGTGACAGACGCCAACGATCACACCGCCGGCGAGTCGCGCATCAATCATGTCGGCAGTTTTCGTTTCCTTTTCGACACCGAAGAGTGGGAGTGGTCAGACGAGGTGGCCGAGATGCACGGCTACCGGCCCGGTGAGGTCACGCCGACCACCGAGTTGATCGCCGGGCACAAGCATCCCGACGACCGCCAGTCCTTCGAGCAACTGCTCTCGACCATGCTCAGCAGGCGTATCCCGTTCTCGAGCCGCCATCGCATCATCGACACTGCAGGCGAGATCCGTCACGTCGCCGTCGTCTCCCAGCAGCTCCTCGACGAGTCGGGCGAGGTGATCGGCGCGGAGGGCTTCTACCTCGACCTGACCGCGATCGAGGAGAAGGCGGTGAAGGACCGCGTCGACGAGCACGTCGCGCGTTTCCGGGAACACCAGGGCGTGATCGAGCAGGCCAAGGGAATGATCTCGATGGCCTACGGCGTGAGCGCCGATCGCGCTTTCGAGGTGATGCGGTGGCGCTCACAGACCGCGAACGTGAAGGTCAACGAGCTCGCCCGCAGCATCGTCACCGGGGTGCACAAGCACGTGATGCTCCCGGATCCGGTGCGCCAGTCGTTCGACCACCTGCTCCTCAACGCGCACCAGAACGACAACTGAACGTTCTTCACCCTTCCGTCGGGCTGGTTTTGCCGACTCCCCGCCGGGGTATTCACATCCGAGTGACCGCGTCGTAAATCGGCGGTCGCCCGCGGCCATCTGGCCGCGATCGCGCAGCCCAGGTTGAGTACCCAGCCGTGCAGGGCCTCGGAGTGAATGGATGGAAGAGTGAGCGGACGGGATTTCGGGCAGCCCAGCGGTGCGGCCACCCTCGAGCCGATGGCGTCGTCGGCGACCCTGCCCAGTACGACGTCGGCAGACCTGCCCGGTACGACGTCGGTGTTGACGTCGGGCTTCGGCGCGCTGAAACCCGCCCGTGGGAGCATGTCGGCGGAGCCCGCTCGGATCAGGGTCGCCTCGGTACCGCGGTCCCACGTGTACATCCAGCACCTGTCTCCCCTGAACAGTTCGGTCAGCACCCTCGACTCCGGCCCGGTCTCGGTGGTCCGCCTACCCGACCCGGTTCCGGCCGACGGCACCACGGTGCCCGGCCGGTGGTGGCCGCCGGCGATGCTCGACCCGGCATGGATCGCCGACCACCACAACGAGTTCGATGTCTTCCACATCCACTTCGGCTTCGACGCGCTCGATCCGGCCCAGATGGCCGCAGTGGTGGACGAACTCGACCGGCACCACAAGCCGCTCGTCTACACGCTGCACGACCTGCGCAATCCGCATCATCCGGACCCGGGCAGCCACGACGAGGTACTCGACATCCTGGTGCCCGCGGCCGATGAGGTGATCACCCTGACCCCCGGTGCGGCGCAGCAGATCTCAGCGCGCTGGCACCGCGAGGCGACGGTGCTGCCCCACCCCCACGTCGTACCCCCGGCCAGGTTCGCGCCGCGCGAGCCGCAGTCCGATGAGTTCGTCGTCGGCGTCCACGCGAAGAGCCTGCGCGCCAACACGGACCCGCTCCCGGTCATCATGACCCTGCTCGAGGCAGCGGCCGACTATCCGGACATGACCATCCAGATCAACCTCCACGACGAGGTGTTCGTCCCCGGTAACCATTGGTACAACCCCGACTTCGGCACCACGGCCCTGGCGTTGTCCCGCCACCCCTATGCCCGCGTTCTGGTGCACGACTACTACTCCGACGATCAGTTGTGGGACTACCTGAGCGGGCTGTCGGTGTCGGTGCTCCCCTACCGCTTCGGCACTCACTCGGGTTGGCTCGAGGCCTGTCACGACCTGGGCACCACGGTCATCGCGCCGAGCTGCGGTTTCTACGCCGAGCAGCAGGACTGTTTCACCTATGACTTCGGCGAGGACCGGTTCGACGCTGACTCGTTGAAGCAGGCACTGGCACAGGCGTATTCGGCGCGCCCGGCGGCGGCTACGTGGCCCGACCGACGCGAGCAACGGATTTTCTTGGCCGAACAGCACGCGGCTCTCTACTCCCGAGCCCTGAATGCGTGACACGCTGAGGATCGCCATCGTCGCGTCGAGCCGTCACCCGATCGCGCAGCCGTTCGCCGGTGGGCTCGAAGCCCACGTGTGGCATCTCACGCGCGCGCTGACGCTCGCCGGTCACGAGATCACCCTGTTCGCCGGGGCGGGCAGCGACCTGCCGGTCGACTCGGATCGATTGCGCGGGGAGATGTTCGAGCCGTCGGCGGCGGCACAGTCCGACGTGTCGATGCCGTCGCTCGAGGTGATGCACGATCACCACGCCTACCTGTCCCTGATGTTGTCGTTCACCCGCAATCCCGGCGACTTCGACGTCATCCACAACCACAGCCTGCACTACCTCCCGGTGGCGATGGGCCCGGCGGTGGAGACCCCGATGGTGACCACGCTGCACACGCCACCCACGCCGTGGCTGGAGTCGGCACTGACGCTCGCGCCGGCCACGCGATGCGTCGCGGTCAGTCAGCACACCGCGCGTTCGTGGTCGCACGTGCTGGGCGAGGTCCCGGTCGTGCACAACGGCGTCCAGCTCGAACGGTGGCCCGTCGGGCCGGGCGGGGACGACCTGGTGTGGTTCGGCCGCTTCGTCGCCGAGAAGGGCGCCCATCTCGCGATCGAGGCGGCCCGTCGCGCCGGGCGACGTCTCCGGCTGGCCGGCCCGATCAGCGACGCGGACTACTTCGAGCAGCAGATCGCGCCGTTCCTCGGCGAGATGGTTCGGTACGAGGGTCACCTGCATCAGCACGACCTCGCCAGGCTCGTCGGCTCGTGCGGTGTCACCCTGGTCACCCCCGTGTGGGACGAACCGTACGGACTCGTGGTCGCCGAATCGCTGGCGTGCGGAACGCCGGTGGCCTCGTTCGCGCGCGGTGGCATCCCGGAGATCGTCGGCGACGACGCCGGCGTGCTGGTTCCCCCGGGAGACGTCGACGCGCTCGCCGAAGCCGCCGAGCTCGCGTTCACACTCGACCGCTCGCTGGCGCGCCGTCGAGCCGAGGGACATTGCTCGGACACCGCGATGATCGACCGGTACACCCACATCTACGCCGACCTCGTCGCCGACCGGTTCCCCTGGGGAGCGCGCGGCCAGGGGGTCCCGGCGTGATCGGATACTACGTCCACCACCAGGGCCGCGGACACTGCTCGCGCGCCACCGCGATCGCCGCGCACATCGACACCGACGTGGTCGCACTGACCAGCGCACAGCTGTCGGATCCGGCGTTCGCGGAGGTCGTCGAACTCGACCGTGACGACGCCGATCCGAACCCCCGCGACGTCGACGCCGCCGGACTCCTGCACTGGGCGCCACGGCATGACGCCGGACTCCGCACCCGGATGGCGCAACTGGCGCACTTCGTCGCCGAGCGTCGTCCGGCCGCCGTCGTCGTCGACGTCTCGGTGGAGGTCACCCTGTTCCTGCGGTTGCTGGGCGTACCGGTCATCGTGATGGCGATGCCCGGGGTACGCGACGACCTGCCGCACCAGCTCGCCTACCGGGCCGCGGACGCGATCATCGCGCCCTGGCCGGCCGAGCTCTACCGGCCCGGCTGGCTCACCGAGCATCTCTCGAAAACCGTGTTCACCGGCGGCATCTCGCGGTTCGACGGCCGACCCGCCGTCTCGCATCAGACGTTCGCCGCCGACGTCCTCGTGCTCACCGGCGCCGGGGGCGGGGACGCGGGCGGAACGCATCCCGCAGCCAGGCTGGCCGACGACCTGCCCGATCTCGACGTCGTGGCCCTCGGCCCGGCTTTCGGGACCTGGGTCGACGATCCGTGGCCGTTCCTGTGCAGCGCCGGCGTCACCGTCATCGGCGCCGGCCAGGGCAGTGTCGCCGATGCCGCCGCCGCAGGTCGGCCGGTGGTCGTGCTCCCCGAGGACCGCCCGTTCGCCGAACAGCGCACCACTGCCGACACCCTCTCCCGGTCCGAGTTGGCCACGGTCACCGCATCGTGGCCCGACACCGACACGTGGCGGTCGATCGTGGACTCGGCCCCCGCCTCGACGCCCGACTGGTCTCGATGGCGGACCGCGGGCGCGGCCGAGCGGGCCGCCCGCGCGATCGAGTCGGTGGCGCACCGATGACCACCGGGTCCGAGCGGGTCGCGGTGATCACGATCGCATCCGGACGCCACCGCCATCTGCGCCGACAACTCGAGGCGTTCGCACACTCCACCGTCCGGCCCGATGTGCACATCGTCGTGGCCATGGATGATCCCGATGTCGCCGCGGTCGCGGCGGACCACCCGGTGCGGGTGCTCCCCTTCAGCGGCGATTCTCCCGGGGTCCTGCAACTCGCCGAGGCCCGCAATGCGGGGGCTGCCGCCGCCGTCGAGGCCGGGGCGTCGATGCTCGTCTTCCTCGACGTCGACTGCATACCAGGACCGACCCTGCTGGAACGATATATCCGGTCGGCGGTGGCCACCGAAGACCTACGCCTGCTCTACTGCGGGCCGGTCACCTATCTACCCCGGGATCAGTTGGTCTTCGATTCGCGGGAGCTGCACCGGTTCGTCGACCCCCATCCGGCTCGGCCCGCACCCGGTCAGGGTCAGACGCAGCTCTCGTCGGAGATGATGCTGTTCTGGTCGCTGTCCTTCGCGATCACCACCACGGACTGGGCGTCGCTCGGCGGATTCCACACCGGCTACCGCGGATATGGCGGGGAGGACACCGACTTCGCGATGTCCGCGCAGCACAACGGCTTTCGTATCGCTTGGGTGGGTGGAGCGCACGCATTCCATCAACATCACCCGGTGTCCAACCCTCCGGTCGAGCATCTCGACGACATCCTCGCCAATGCCCGGGTGTTCCACCGGCGCTGGGGTGTCTGGCCGATGGAGGGGTGGCTAGCCGCCTTCGCGGAGCGTGGCCTGGCCGTGTACGACGCCGCCACCGACGAGTGGCGCCGCACCGGCGGGGGTCAGCGTCGGAACTTCGAGAACCGGATCGCGACCTGACGCGTACCGGTACCCGGTCGCGGTTCGTCGTAGGTGATCGTGTGGGTGTCGGTGACGGTCTGCACGATTCGCCATCCAAAGGTCGATTCGTTGATCGACACGCCCTGGACCAGTTCTCCCCGGACTTCGCCGAGGACCCCGTTGGCGGACACGTGCAGAGTGATCTCGATGCAGGAGCCGTCCGCGGCGGCGGAGATGATCTGCGAACAGACCTCGTCGAGTGCCACCTTGGCGTCGATCACATCGTCGAGCGCCCAGTCGTCGATGTACAGAGCGGTCTCGACGAGCGCGCGAACCAGTGCCAGACGGTCGGTCTCCGCAGGCACCCGCAGAACCGTGGGGGTGCCACCTTCGGTCGAGAGCTGGGAAACGGCGTCGGAGTCGGTCATCAAATGAGTCTTCTTCATCCGTTGATTGGTGTGAATGTTCACCGGTCTGGTCATGAGTGCCCCGCGCTGCCGTCGTCCAAACGCGGCCTCCGAATGTGCGCCGCCCTGATCGTGCCCCCGATACACGTGCCGCAACGTTAGCAGAGCGCAGACCTGCTGATCTCGGGCGTGAGATGCACATCTCGTTACGTCCCATTTTCGTCGCTCGTCCGAGGGAGACGACGTTTGACCCCCGGCCTGTCGCGGTAAACCCCCGACACATCGACGGGCGCACCCGCATGGCGTGCTCCCTCACAACGAGTAACAGACAGGACAGGGAGTACCCCATGCCAGATCTGACACCCGAACGTGAAGTCGCCTCGCGGGAGGCGATCGCCCGACGACCCGCACGAAAGTCCCGCGGCTTGAAAGCCGTCGGCCTCCTGGGGTTCGTCTGCCTCGGACTCATGCTCATCCTGGCCGGCCTCGCCATCGCCGCAGGCGCAGGCGACCGCGACGCGACCGTCTGGCTCGCCATCGGCGCGGTCCTCGCGGGTGCAGCCGCCATCGGCCTGCTGATCGGCAGCCGAGTTCTGTTGCGGCGGCGGGCCGCTCGCGACGGGGACCGAGCCCACCAGGACCCGATCCAGCCCGAGACCACCGCTGAGGAGGCCGAACGCTACGAGGAACGTTTCCACGACTTCCCCGTCAACCACACCGGCAAGCACGAGCGAGCCCGGAACGAGCGCAAGGAAGATCTGCGCGACGACAGCCACCCAACCGGCACCCACTCCACCGACGAGAAGAAGGCCTGAGACATGCGCGCAGTGACCTGGCAGGGCAAACGCCACGTATCCGTCGACACCGTGCCCGACCCCAAGATCATCGAGCCCACCGATGCGATCATCAAGGTGACCTCGACCAACATCTGCGGGTCGGATCTGCACCTCTATGAGGTCCTCGGCCCGTTCATGCAGGCCGGAGACATCCTCGGCCACGAACCGATGGGCATCGTCGAAGAGGTCGGCAAGGAGGCCGGCGACCTGCGGGTGGGTGACCGGGTGGTCATCCCCTTCCAGATCTCCTGCGGCTCATGCCTTTTCTGTCATGAAGGCCTGATGACCCAGTGCGAGACCACCCGGGTCACCGAGCAGGGCACCGGCGCCGCTCTCTTCGGATATTCGCAGCTCTACGGTTCTGTACCAGGTGGCCAGGCAGAGTATCTCCGCGTGCCGCAAGCACAGTTCACCCACATCAAAGTTCCTCTGGGGAACCCTGATTCGCGCTACGTCTATCTCTCGGATGTCCTGCCCACGGCATGGCAGGCGGTCGCCTACGCCGAGATCCCGCGCGGCGGGACCGTCACCGTGCTCGGACTCGGCCCCATCGGCGACATGGCCGCGCGCATCGCAGCTCACCAGGGCGCCCGCGTGATCGGCGTCGACCGGGTACCGGAACGGCTCGCGCGCGCCGAGGCCCGCGGTATCGAGACGGTGAACTTCGACGAGGTCGACGACGTGGGCGACGCCATCCGCGACCTCACCGGCGGTCTGGGCACCGACTCGGTCATCGACGCCGTGGGGATGGAGGCGCACGGTTCACCCATCAACAAGGCGATGCAGACGATCGTCGGCTTCCTGCCCGACGCCATCGCACGCAAGGCGATGTCCGAGGCGGGCACGGACCGACTCGGGGCCCTCTACTCCGCGATCGACATCGTCAAGCGCGGCGGCACCATCTCGTTGTCCGGCGTGTACGGCGGCGCGGCCGATCCGATGCCCATGCTCACCATGTTCGACAAGCAGATTCGCCTCCACATGGGACAGGCGAACGTGAAGCGGTGGGTCGACGACATCATGCCGTTGCTCACCGACGACGACCCGCTGGGCGTCGACACCTTCGCGACACACGAGCTGCCCCTCGACGAGGCACCCGAGGCCTATGACAAGTTCCAGCGCAAGGCCGACGGCACCGTCAAGGTCATCCTCAAGCCCTGACGGGGTGTCGAACCTCCATGATCCTCAAGCCCGGAAGCCGGGACCGATGTCGATGTGGTCGGTTGACTCATCGTCATCGGTTTCCTCCACCACGACCTCGGCCCGCAGGGTCTCGAGGATCCGGGTGAGGAGTCGCGAGACATGCATCTGCGAGATACCGACCTGCTTGGCGATCTCGCTCTGTGACATCGAGCGGAAGAAGCGCAGGGTGAGAATCGTTCGCTCGCGTTCGGTGAGACGTTCCAGCGCGGGTTGGAGCGTGACGAATTCCTCGACCATGTCGAGGCGTTCGTCCTCGTCGCCGAGAGTGTCGGCCAGAGTCCAGCCGTCGGTCGACGAGCCGGCTTCGGCGTCGATCGAACTCGCCGTGTACGCCGACCTGGCGACCATCCCTTCGATGACCTCCGATACCGGGAGTCCGAGGTGCTGGGCGATCTCGCTCGGACGCGGCGACCGGCCGAGGGACTGCAGCAGCTCCTCACTGGCCTTCGCGATGTTCAGCGAGGCCTCCTGCGCCCGTCGCGGCACGCGGATGGACCACGTGCTGTCACGGAAGTACCGCTTCACCTCACCCATGACGGTGGGTACCGCGAAGGCGAGGAAGTTGTTCCCGCGCTCGACGTCGAATCGGTCGACCGCGTGCATCAGCCCGATGCGCGCCACCTGGCGCAGGTCGTCGATGGGTTCCCCGCGTTCGGAGAACCGGCGTGCGACGTGGTCGGCGAGCGGTAGGCACCGGGCGATGACCTTGTCGCGCAACTGCGCGCGCCGGGCCTCGTCGGATTCTCCGTGCATGGCTCGCAGCGCAGGGAGCACGTCGCTGTAATCGTCGTGCTCGCCACGGTCACCCGAAGCCATTCTCACCACCAGACACAGAAGATCGCTCAGAACGATGCGCAGACACCGATGCCGCATCCAGACGTGGGACATGCGCAACGGATTCGACGCATATCTGACACAAGCCAACCATGGTCACCGCAGAACGTCCACCCACCGCACGTCGGCCCACATCAGGGCCCAGATCACGGCCGGGTAACACTCTAGAGTCGTTTGTCACGAGATACCCCCGGCCTTGTTTGGCCGCCAACCGGCCCGTAGGGTGAGATGTGCGGTTCAGGTAGAAGCTGCGTTCGAAGCTTTGAGGCGTCCAGGGCCCCTCTGCTTACGCCACATCACGGTCCAATACACCAGGAGATCGTGAACTTGGGGATACACGAGGCGGATTCGCCCGGTATCTGGCTCTCGATCGACGTGATCGACCAGCTGACCAACGCACTCCACTGAAACGAGAACATCATGGGTCTCACTTCTTCGACCTCATTTCGCTCCGCATTCGAACCGACCGCCGAAGCCACACCGGAAGCACGTCCGCGCCTCGTCTCCCCGAATTCCTACTGCGTACAGGGGTTCTCGGGAAGCGTCGACCGTGACTCGGCCGCCGACTTCGTCGCCGCGCTCGATCGCGTGCTCCGCGGGCCGGTCGACGGCATCGTCTTGGATTTCTCCGGACTGAACTTCTTCGGCACCGTCGGCCTGGTGCTCCTGCGCTCCTTCGTCGACGACGCCGGCAAGCAGGGAATCCCGGTCGTGCTGGTCGGCGGCCGCAGCGTCACCCGGCCGCTCGAGATCTGCGGGATGGCGCCCTACGTACGGGTTTTCGACGTCATCGAGGACGCCGGTCGGGCCCTCACCCAGGGCGACACCGGGCCCAGCACAATGGAGTTCACCATCGCCTGACAGGCCGGGTGTCACGCCCTCCCGAGTATCGCGCCCGCGAGGTCACCGTTTCGAGGTGATCTGGCGGGCGATCTCGACGAGCTTCGTGTTCGAGTCCTGCGACAACCGCTTCATCAGGTCGAACGCCCCGACGGCGTCGATCGCGAAACGCTCCATGAGCATGCCCTTGGCCTGCCCGATGATGTCGCGGTTCGCCAGCGCACTGTGAAACTGCTTGTCCTTCTGGACCGAGTTCCAGGCGAGGGCAGCGTGGGTGGCGAACACCACCCCCACCTCCTCGGCGTGGACATCGAACGTATTCGGCTCGTCCGCGAAGAGATTCAGCGCACCGATCGTCGTCGAATCGGCGAACAGCTGGAACGACAGGACCGATCGGATCGGGGTCTCCGCCAGGGCCCGGACACGATATTCCGGCCACCTCTGTTCCTTCTCGAGGTCGTCGACGCGCACGATGCGATCCGTGAGAGCGGCTGAGATACAGGGCCCTTCGCGCAATTCACTCTGAATCCGGTCGTGCAGGTCGGCGTATTCGTGTGTCGAGCCGAAGGATTCGATGGTGCGCCGATCCCTGGCCACCGTGAGTCCCGCGTACTGCACGCCCGGGATGTCCGCGAGGGCTCCCTCGACGACCGCCTTCGCCACCTGTTCGTCATCGACGTCATTGCGCAGTTCCCGTGCGAGTTCGGCGATGCGCAGGTGAACGTCGCGTTGGGCAACATCACGCGGGTGGACATTGCCCTCGGCCGCGTTGTCCATGTCGAACTCCTTCCGGCGCCCGAGCTCCATCGGAGCAAGCCGGACATGGCGTCTGCCGACTTCTTCGGCACGAACCCTCAACGTAGACCACTCACCGCCGCACTGTGGGAGTCCGAGACGGTGCGGCGCATCTACGTCGCGAAAACCTGCATGCCGGTTCTCACATGTGGTGCGATGCCCGTCCCGACCGGCGTCACCGGAAGGCTGCCGACCCCGTGAGCGCGCGTCCGATGGTGAGCTGATGCACCTCGGAGGTGCCCTCGTAGGTGAGGACCGATTCGAGGTTGTTGGCGTGCCGGATCACCGGATACTCGAGCGTGATGCCGTTGGCGCCCAGGATGGTTCGACATTCCCGAGCGATCTTGATCGCTTCGCGGGTGCTGTTGAGCTTGCCCGTGCTGACCTGCTCCGGCGTGATCTCACCCCGGTCCTTCAGGCGGCCGAGATGGTAGGCCAGCAAGTGGCCCTTCCCGACCTCCAGCGCCATGTCGGCGATCTTGGTCTGGGTGATCTGGTACCCCGCGAGTGGCTTGTCGAAGACCTCGCGGGTCTGGGCATAGGCGATGGCGGTCTCGAGACAGTCGCGCGCAGCGCCGATGGCACCGAAGATGATGCCGAAGCGGGCTTCCCCGAGCGCGGTCAGCGGCCCGCGCAGACCTTCGGCCTTCGGGAGCATCGCCGACGCGGGCAGCCGCACATCGTCGAACACCAACTCGGAGGTCACCGAGGCGCGCAGCGACATCTTCTTGTGGATCTCGGGCGCGGAGAAGCCTGGAGTGTCCGTGGGCACCACGAACCCGCGGATTCCGGACGGGCTGTCGGCGAGGTCGGTCTGCGCCCACACGACGGCGACATCGGCGACCGACCCGTTGGTGATCCACATCTTGGAGCCGTTGAGGACCCAGTCATCGCCGTCGCGCTTGGCTTGGGTGCGCATGCCGGACGGGTTGGACCCGAAGTCCGGCTCGGTCAGGCCGAAACACCCGATCGCCTCGCCCGCGGCCATCCGCGGCAGCCATTCGTTCTTCTGCTCCTCCGAACCCCAGTGGTGGATCGAGAACATCGCGAGGGAGCCCTGCACCGACACCAGGCTCCGGATTCCGGAGTCGACGGCCTCGAGTTCGAGGCAGGCCAGGCCATACGCCGTCGCACTCGTGCCGGGGCACCCATAACCCTCGAGGTGCATTCCCAGCGCGCCCAATCCCCCGAGCTCCGCGGCGATCTCGCGGACCGGCAGTTTCGCGTCCTCGAACCAGTCACCGATGTGTGGACGCAGGCGTGAGTCGGCGAAGCTGCGCACGGTGTCACGGATCGCGATCTCATCGGCGTCGAGCAGCGAGTCCAGGGCGAAGAGCTGGGGCAACGTGCTGGTGCGGGACATCGGGACCTCCGGGTAAGCCGTGATGCAGGCTGTCGCGACGAGATGTCGAGAACGTTTGCAAGAACGATTGCATGCACTAACGTAGGTGCTCATTCGCCGAGCGTCAACGCCCGGCCTGCACGCCGACTCCGGTCGGCTCACCACGGGACGCGGGAGGAACAACGGTGGTCGATGGCCGGCGCGCGCCGACGCTCAAGGAGATCGCGCAGCGCGCGGGCGTCCACGTGTCGACCGCGTCGCGCGTTCTGCGGCAGACCGAGCCCGCCGACGGTTGGTCCGCATCGGCGCTGCGGGTCCGCGAGGTCGCCGACGAACTGGGCTATCAGCGCAACCTCTGGGCGGCCAGTCTGCGCACGCGACGGACCACCACGATCGGCGTCGTCATGACCCGTCTGACCGACGGTGTCGTCGCGACGACCTATCGGGGCATCGAGCAGGCGGCGAGCCGAGCCGGGTACTCCGTGCTGCTGTCGAGCCCGCCCGACGAACCCGAGGCCCAGCGTCGGGCCATCGAACTGCTCGTCGGCAGACAGGTCGACGGCTTGCTCCTGAGCGGTCTGCACCGGCCCGGCCGGGAGTTCATAGAATCCCTGCGTGTCGGCAACCTGCCATTGCTGGCGCTCACCAGGCACGCGGAGGCGGGACTGCCCTTCGTCGGCGGTGACGACCTCCGGGGCGGAACGCTCGCCGCCGGCCACCTCCTCGATCGCGGGTACACCGATCTCGCCGTCATCGCCGGCCCCGATCATGCGACGACGGCCACCGACCGGCTCGCCGGTTTCCGCGCCGAGACCACCCGAGCCGGAGTCCCGCTGCCGGACAACCGGGTGGTCACCTCGACCTTCGAGGTCGACGGCGGTACCGCCGCCGGTCGTGTCCTGCTCGACTCGCCCGACCGGCCGCGCGCGATCTTCGCGGTGTCGGACACGATCGCCGTCGGCGTCCTCGGTGTCGCCCGCGACCTCGGACTCCGGGTTCCCGAGGACCTCGCACTCATCGGCTACAACGACATCCCGATCGCCGCCCAGTTGCCCGTCCCGTTGTCGACGGTCCGCTCCCCCGCCCGCGAGATCGGCGAGGTCGCCGTCCGCGGCCTGCTCGACCTCACCGCCGGTCGCGAGGTCGACTCGCACCGGTTACCGGTGGAACTCGTGGTTCGCGGAAGCACGTAGAACGCAGAGTGCGGGCTGAGTGCCGCTTTCCGCACTCACCCCGCACTCTGGACACCGGACGAGTCGTCAGAGAGCCACGGGTTCGGCCCGTCGTCGCATCGCCCACGCGCGGGCGAACCCGAACGTCGCACCGAGGATCATCACGACGAGGAGGATCGTCGCGACCCAGGCCGGCACGGTGTTCGTGTGATCGAACCAGGCGCCCACACCCAGACCTGTGACGGTGGCGAGGACGGCTCCCACAGGCAGGGCGACAGCCGTCGCGACCACGGTCGCCCTGGTGTGGGGGTCCCCGGTGATCCGCAGTATCCCGGAGATCCCGGCGAGCACCAGCAAGTACCCGAACACACCGCTGACGGCGTAGACCACCAGCACGGGGTAGCCATCGCCGGAGTCACCGGCGAACGCGTCGGCCAGCAGGATCGCCGCGGGTGCCACGCCCACCACGACGCCGATCAGCCCCGCCGCGACGACCCGGCCGAGGTGGATTCCGTCTCGTTCCTGCAGTCGAACACCCACAGCCCAGAGCACGCCGGCCACCAGCACGCCGACGACGGCGCCGCCCACCGCTGCGGTGATGATCAGGTCGTCCGGCTCGGGTGGCATCCGCTCAGCGGATCCGGGCCCCCAGGCCATCCAGATGTCGGGTCCGCCGGACGAATCCTGACCGCCCAGGGACAGGGCCGCACCCAGCGCGGCGACCACCGCACCGAACGCGGCGAACCCGGCGAGTTGCTTCCACATACGGTCACTATGGCCGTTCGTGGCGCCGACGTCTCCTCGGACACGCTGAGTCGCGCGTCCTCGGGTCAGGAAGTGCCCTGGCCCGAACGCTCCTGCGCCGCACGGAACATCGCGACCACCGCCACGCGGACGTCGGCGCGATCGCGGACCGGCCGATCCCAGGTCAGTCGCACACCGACGACCCCCTCGGGGACGGTGACGTCGAAAGTCGCTGCGGTGTGGTCGAATCCGGTCATGGTTGCCGCGGTCGCATCCGGGCGCCCACCCAGCACGCGGCAGATCAGCAGCGAATCATCGGCGTGGTCGTCGTTCATGTGCGCGAGTACCGCCGCCACGACCTCGGGCTCGAACCCGGCCACTTCTACGGCACTGCCGTCAGACATGGGCCGACCCGGGCGCGAAACGTCCGACCCACCGCTGGAAGTGGGCGACGTCGCCGCCGTTGGCCTCGAACCAACCCCAGGCCCCGCCGGGCGCACCCGTGACATCGTCGATGACGAGTTCGATCGCCTCGCGCGGCGTCCGCAGGATCGGCGCGTCCATGGTGGTGCCCACCGGAATCCGCTTGCGATGGCGCAGCCGGGCGAAGACACCCGCGATCCCGTCTTCGGTTCGATGATAGTCGTCGATGACGGATTGCTCGTCGACGCCGGCGAGGAGCAGGGCGATGGCCACGATGACGCCCGTCCGGTCCTTGCCCGCCGCGCAGTGCACCAGAGTCGCGCCGGTGGCATCGAACTCGTCGAGGGCGGCGGTCAACCGGTGGCCGCCCGTCCGCATCATCGCCGTGTAGATGTCGACGAGAGCCGTGTCGGCGAGCCGGTCCACGCGGGCACCGGAGGACACCTGCCGATGGACGACCCGGACGTCCGGTGGCCAGGTGACGGCCATGCTGCCGAGCTCGGTGGGGTCGCGGAGGTCGACGACGGTCGCCGGCGGCCAGGGCAGTCCGGCCGGGTCCTCGTCGTCGGGATAGGGTGCGTCACTACGAATCAGCACGTTGTGCGCGGTGACGCCGCCACCGGCGACCGGCAGACCGCCGAGATCCCGGATGTTGGCGAAAGTCCGCAGGTCAGCGTCGGATGAGAGCGTCACATCGTCCCCGATCGTCGGTGTACGCAGAGGTCGGTCGCATCTCACCCTACGCAGGCTCCGGTCCGGACGGGCGCCCACGTACGGTGGCGATCGACCCGAGCGACCGCCGCTGGAGGACCCTGTGCACTGGAGGACACCGTGACGACCTACCACTCGTATGAACCCCTGCAGGGACACCGGCTGGCGCACGACCCGGTGAACGCGATCGTCGCGCCGCGACCCATCGGCTGGATCTCCACGGTGTCCGCCGACGGGGTTCGCAACCTGGCGCCCTACAGCTTCTTCAACCTGTTCAACTACACGCCGCCGATCGTCGGGTTCGCGAGCGTCGGTTACAAGGACACCGTCGCCAACTCCACGTCGTCGGGCGAATTCGTGTGGAACCTCGCCACCGACGATCTCGGCGAGGAGATGAACGCCACGTCGGCGGCGGTGCCGGCCGGTGAGGACGAGTTCGAGGTCGCGGGGCTCACCCCGTTGGCCTCCGATCTCGTGACGGCGCCCCGCGTCGCCGAGAGCCCGGTGAGCTTCGAGTGCCGGGTGAGCGAGTCGTTCCGTCTGCGCACGGCCGCCGGGGAGCCGGTCGACACGTGGATGGTCCTGGGCGAGGTGGTCAAGATCCACATCTCGACCGACCTCCTGGGTGAGGACCAGACGTTCGACACCGCGGGCGCGCGTCCGCTGTTGCGCGCCGGTGGGCAGGGCGACTACTTCGTCCCCAGCGCCGACCACAGCCGCTTCATGAAGCGGCCGAAACCCGCGACCCGCTGACCACCACTGCTCGGAGGCGGGCCGATGCTGTCGGCCGTGTCACAGCGCGCGACGGATCTCCTCGTCGCGCGGCATCCCGGTCCGGGCACCGATCGCCGCGACGGACAGCGACGCCGCCACCACACCCCGGCTCGCGGCGTCGACGACCGTCGAACCCCCGGCGAGCGCGGCGGCGAACACACCGTTGAAGGTGTCGCCCGCACCGGTTGTGTCGACCACCTGATCGACCCGCCCGGCGGGCAGGGTGACCAGGTCGGATGGGGTGACCGGGTCGGACCGGGGATCGGCGATCAGAACGCCGTCGGCACCCAGGGTCACGATCACCGGCGCCCCGGTGCGGGCGGCCACCTCGATCACCTGTGTTTCCGCCGACGACTCCGCGCCGTCCGGACCGTCGGCCAGCATCCCGTGCAGGATTCGGAGTTCCGACGAGTTGGGCGTGAGAATCGGCGCGGACGACACGAGTCCGGTCATCGACGACAACACCGGGGCAGGATTGACGACGCACCGGATGCCATGTGCGACCGCGGTTTCCACAGCCGCGGCGACGGCGTCGGCCGGGATCTCAGTGCTGACGAGCACGCAGCCCGCCCAGCCTGCCGCGCGGCGAACCGCCGTGCGTACGACGTCCGCGTCCAGTACGCCGTTCGCACCGGCACCCACCGCGATCTGGTTCTCTCCGCGGGGGTCGACGACGATCAGCGCCATCCCGGTGGACACCTCGTCGAGCACGGCCACGTCGGTGACATCGACGCCCTCGTCCCGGAGCTCCGTCAGCGCGCTCTTGCCCATGTCGTCGGAACCCACTGCGCCGCAATACCGTACGTGGGCGCCCGAACGCGCTGCGGCGACCGCGGCGTTCGCACCCTTGCCGCCACCGTGGCGTGTCACGGTCGGGCCGACGACCGTCTCACCGGGACCCGGTAGGCGGTCGGTCTCGACGACGAGATCGACGTTGACGGCGCCGACGACGAGAAGTTTCGACATGATCCGGACCGATCCCTTCGGAGGCGCTGACAACTCCCGGGCGCACGGTCGCCCCACGCCCGAGATGTCGTCAACGTACCGCCGATGGGCACCCGGCCTGCAGCCGCCACACGACGACCGGCCCCGGCTGGGGAACCGCCGGGGCCGGAAACCGTCATCGAGCCGAAGTCCTCAGCTCGCGGACG
The DNA here is from genome assembly GCF_022206305.1 of Gordonia sp. 'Campus'. GTDB lineage: Bacteria > Actinomycetota > Actinomycetes > Mycobacteriales > Mycobacteriaceae > Gordonia. The sequence goes on from NZ_JAKOIW010000001.1 coordinate 300,383, forward strand.
CCGCATCCCGCTTCGGCAACACCCAACCCGATCGCGGGAAGTGGCAGGTGTAACCGTTCGGGAAGTTGAGCAGGTAGTCCTGATGCTCCGGCTCGGCCTGCCAGAACGGGCCCAACTCCTCGATCGTCGTGACCGCCCTGCCCGGCCACAGACCCGAGGCGTCGACGTCGGCGATGGTGTTCCGGGCTACCTGCTCCTGCTCCGGTGTCACCGGGAAGATCGCCGAGCGATAGCTCGTGCCGACGTCGTTGCCCTGCCGGTCACGCGTCGTCGGATCGTGGATCTGGAAGAAGAACGCCAGGATGTCGCGGTACGTCGTCTGCGTGGGGTCGAAGACGATCTCCACCGCCTCCGCATGACCGGGGTGGTTGCGGTAGGTGGCGTGGTCGTTCTGTCCGCCGGTGTAGCCGACCCGGGTGTCGAGGACGCCGGGCTGCTTGCGGATCAGGTCTTCCATGCCCCAGAAGCACCCGCCCGCAAGGACGGCGGTCTCGGTGCCGGGACGGACGGTGATCTGGCCGGTGTCGGTCGTCATGCGTTCTCCTCCTGGATGTCGGTGGTGGTGGCGTGGTTGTCGGTGAACAGGTCGGCGTACTCGCCATATCCCTCGGCCTCGAGCTCGCCGGCCGGGATGAACCGCAGCGATGCCGAGTTCATGCAGTAGCGCTGACCACCGGCGGCGCGGGGCCCGTCGTCGAAGAGGTGTCCGAGGTGGCTGTCTGCCCCGGCGGACCGCACCTCGATCCGCCGCATGAACAGGCTCCGATCGACCTTCGTCGCCACGGCGTCGGGATCGATGGGCCGGGTGAAGCTCGGCCACCCGGTTCCGCTGTCGAACTTGTCGGTCGACGAGAACAGGGGCTGCCCCGACACGACGTCAACGTAGATGCCGGGCTCGTGGTTGTCCCAGTACTCGTTGTCGAAGGCGCGCTCCGTGCCGTCACGCTGGGTGACGCGGTACTGGACGTCGGTGAGGCGGTCCAACGCCTCGGGGGTCTTGCGGTAGGTGTTGCTCACGTTCTCCTCCTGCCGACGCCCCCGGCATCCGTCGATCGACGGCGCCTCGGAGGGCGTCACCGTGCACAACGCCACGAGGCCCGGATTTGGTCCCGCCCTCGCAGACTGTGTTCGGATACGCAACCGGGCCGTCGCCCACCAGGTGGACGACGGCCCTGTTCAGTGCGATTTTTGCAGTTCGAAGTGGAATGGCGGAGCGGGTCAGACCGGTGCGTCGGCCACCGCGCGGGAGCGCTCGATCTCGTCAGGGAGGATGTCGGCGGCCGCCTCGACCTCTGGCGCGGGTGCACCCGGCCCGAAGTCGGCGAAGGCCGTGATGTGCTCCTCGAGCGGCAGCGGGCTGGGCGTGCCGTAGGTGAAGTAGGTCTCCCACGGCAGCTTCGCGCCGCCGATGGCAAGGCCGGTGTCGATGTCGGACATCTGCCAGGTCTTCGTCTCGGCCGACGGATCGAGATGCAGGTACCCGGACTCGCCGAACAACTCGATGCGGTTGCCACCCGGTTCGAACACGTAGAGGAACTGTCCCTGGGTGATCCCGTGCCGGTCCGGTCCGGCTTCGATGCGTATGTCGTACTCGCGGAACATCTCCACGGCGTCGATGTTGTGCTGGCCCGTGCCGTAGTAGAAGGCGACGTGATGGAGCTTGCCGCGTCCGCCGGTCATGTCACGCATGCACGCGACCTCGTGTCCGAGGATGTTCGAGCTCATCCAGGCGCCGATCTCGACATCACCGTCGACGACGCGCTCGGTGGTTCGGAACCCGAGGTGGCGTTCGAACTCGGTCTTGACGGCGGTGACGTCCGAGGCCATCAGGTTGAGGTGGTCGATGCGCTTGACCGGGATCCCCTGCAACGGTTTCTTCGACGGCCGGGTGAGGATCTTGCTCTGCAGTTCCGGTGGCGCGACGTACTTTTCGGCCTCCCAGACCAGTGCGAAGTCATGACCGTCTGCGGTCTTGTACGCCAAGGTCTTTCCGTAACCGAATTCGTCCTCGTGCCAGGAGGTCTCGATGTTCGCACCCTGCAGCGAGGCGGCGCGACGTTCGAGCGCCTCCGGGGAGCTGGTCCGCAGACCGGCATGACCCATGCCCGGTTCGCGAGACTCGGTGATCTTCAGACTCCAGGGATAGGGGTCCTCGTACGCCCGCAGGTAGACGGACTGGCCTTCGCTCCGGGTCACGTACATGCCCAGGAATCGGGTGAAGAAGTCGAGGGTTTCCTGCGGCTTGGGGCTCAACAGTTCAGCTCGCGCCAGGTGCGCGACATCGAAGCGTGCGGCGTTCTCGGTCATCGGTTCTCCTGTGGATCGTGCGACACCGGATCTCGGTGGCTACTGGCTGATGGGCCTCAGCATGGCGACGAGATGTGACTGCCGTCACCGACGTTCGGGATATCCGAACAACGGCACTGCCGATTGACTCCGCATTCGGACTGCCCGGTCCCGGCCCCGCAGACCGCCCCTGCTCCATAGCGTTCGGAGTCGAGCACGCCGCCGGCATCGGAGACCGAGCGTGCGCGACGAGCTAAGGAGACATGCGATGAGCCGGTTGACCGCCGCCATTGTGGGATCGGGCAACATCGGGACGGACCTGATGTACAAACTGCTGCGGTCCGAGTACGTCGAACCGGTCCACATGGTCGGGATCGACTTCGCCAGTGAGGGTTTGAGCCGGGCGCGCGAGGAAGGACTCGAGGCGTCGGCCGAGGGCGTGGACCGGTTGCTGCAGCAGTCGTCGCCTCCCGATCTCGTCTTCGAGGCCACGTCGGCCAAGGTGCACGCCGCGGTCGCTCCGCGCTACGCCGACGCGGGGATCACCGCGATCGATCTGACGCCCGCATCGGTCGGCCCTTACGTCGTCCCGGCGGTCAACCTCCGCGAACACGTGAACGCGCCCAACGTGAACATGGTGAGCTGCGCCGGGCAGGCCACGATCCCGATCCTCTATGCGATCAACCAGGCCGCCGACGCCACCTACGGTGAGATCGTCGCGGCCATCGCGTCGGCGAGCGCGGGCCCGGGCACCCGGCAGAATCTCAGTGAATTCAGCGAGAAGACGGGGCGCGCACTGGCACAGGTCGCGGGAGCGGACCGTGCCAAGGCGATCTCGGTGATCAACCCGGCCGAACCGCCGATGAACATGCGCGACACGGTATATGCGAAAGTGCGCAACCCGGATCCCGCGGCCATCGAACGCGCCGTGGTCGACATCGTCACCGAGGTCCAGCGCTACGTCCCCGGTTACACCCTCAAACTCGTCGACGTCGACGGTGATCTCGTGACCGTGATGCTCGAGGTCGTCGGAGCGGGCGACTTCTTGCCCACCTACGCAGGCAATCTCGACATCATCACCGCCGCCGCCGTCCAGGTCGCCGAGGTGATGGCGCAGGAGAAGGCCGTGACAACGACACTCCAGACAGGAGCACTGCGATGACCAGTCAGTCCCCGGCCCACGGGCCCCGTTCGGTCACCCTCGTCGACACGACGCTGCGTGACGGCATGTCGAGCGTCTCGCACCGGTTCACCACGCGCGACGTCGCCGACATCGCTTCCGGCCTCGACCGGGCAGGCGTCCCGACGATCGAGGTGGCACATGGCATCGGCCTCGGCGCGTCGTCGGTCCAGTACGGCTTCGCCGCGGCCACCGACCCCGAATACGTGCGCGCCGCCGTCGACGCGGTGGACAACGCCGACATCGCGGTCCTCTACGTGCCGGGTATCGCGACCCTGAACGAGCTGCAGGCGGCGGTGGACGCCGGCATCTCGACGGTCCGCGTCGCCGTCCACTGCACCGAGGCAGACTGCGGCCAGCAACCCGTCGAGTGGGCCAAGGAGAACGGGCTTGAGGTCATGACATTCCTCATGATGAGCCACAAACTCGAACCCGACGCACTCGCCGAGCAGGCAGCGAAGCTCGACTCCTACGGCGCCGACGTCGTGTACGTCGTCGACTCCGCAGGTGCGCTCGTCCCGCAGCAGGCCGGCGAGCGGGTCGCGGCACTGCGCGAGGCGATCTCCGCGGACATCGGCTTCCACGCACACAACAACCTCGGTGTCGGGATCGCCAACGCGCTCACCGCGGCGGAGAACGGCGCCACCTACATCGACGGCTCGCTGCGTGGACTGGGCGCGAGTGCAGGCAACGCCCAGACCGAGGTCCTCGCCGCAGCATTCGAACGCGCGGGATGGGACACCGGCGTCGAGCTGTACCCGCTGATCGACACCGCCGAGAACGTCGTGGCCCCGCTGATGACCGAGCCGCAGATCGTCGACGAGACCGCGCTCCTGCTCGGTTACGCGGGTGTGTATTCCACGTTCTTCCACCCCACCAAGCGCGCCGCGAAGAAGTTCGGCGTCCCCGCCCGGGACATCCTGCTCGAACTCGGCCGGCGCGGCGTGATCGGCGGCCAGGAAGACATGATCATCGATGTGGCCTCCGAACTGGCGGGCCGCACCTACGAGACGCCGGTCGCGGCGGAGGTGTGACGCAATGACCCTTTCCGGTACCGATCAGAACACCGCCGAGATTCGACACCTCATCGGGGACGAGTGGCGCACGGCCTCGGACGGCGCGACGTTCGAGTCACGCGACCCGCACGACGGCGCGTTGCTCGCCCGGGTGGCGCGCGGTACCGCCGACGACGGCGTCGCGGCGATCGATTCTGCCCGCGCCGCTTTCGACGACGGGCCGTGGCCGCAGATGTCGCCCAAGGAACGCGCGGCGATCCTGCATGCGGTCGCCGACGCCGTCGACGAGCACCGGGAGGAGCTGGCACAGCTCGAAACACGTGACGGCGGCAAGACGATCACTCAGTCGTTGCACGCCGAGATCCCGCGGGTGGCCCACAATCTGCGCTTCTTCGCCGACTACGTCTCGATGGCCGCGAACGAGGCCTACCCGGACGGCGACCTGCTGTCCTACGTCCTCTATCCGCCCGCCGGGGTCGTGTCGGCGATCAGTCCGTGGAACGCGCCGCTGATGCTGGCGACATGGAAGATCGCGCCTGCTCTGGCCTTCGGCAACACCGTGGTCCTCAAACCGGCACCACAGACACCGTTGACCGCCAACCGCTTCGCGCAGATCGCACTCGAGGCGGGCCTGCCGCCCGGTGTGCTCAACGTCGTGCACGGTTTCGGGGGTGAGGCCGTCGCCGGACCGCTGACCTCCGATCCACGCGTCGACCGCATCACCTTCACCGGATCGAGCGCCACCGGTGTGAAGATCTTGCAGGCGGCCGCGGCGAACCACACGCCGGTCTCGGCCGAGATGGGTGGCAAATCAGCCAACATCGTGTTCGCCGACGCCGATCTCGACGTCGCCGTACCCATGTCGCTCCGGGCCATCTTCGGCGGCAACGGACAGGTCTGCCTGTCGGGTTCGCGTCTGCTGGTGCAGAACTCGATCCGGGAGGAGTTCGTGGATCGCTTCGCCGAGGAAGCTCGGAAACTCGTGGTCGGAGATCCCAAGGACTCCGCGACGTTCATGGGCCCGCTCATCGAGCAGCGACACCTCGACAAGGTGCACAGCTACGTCGAACTCGCGCAGGACGAAGGCGGCAAGATCATCACCGGTGGTGAGCGTCTCACGGATCCGGACCGGGCAGGCGGCTTCTACTATCCGCCGACCGTCATCACTGGTCTGACCAACGACTCCCGCACGGCACGAGAGGAGATCTTCGGTCCGATCGAGACGGTTCTGGGTTTCGACACCGAGGAGGAAGCCCTGCGCATCACCAACGATTCCCCTTACGGCTTGGCGGGCATCCTGTTCACGCAGAATCTCGACCGGGCGCATCGGATGGCCGCACGCTGGAAGGCCGGCACGGTCTGGATCAACACGTTCTTCGAGCGCGATCTCCGGCTGCCCTTCGGCGGTGAGGGCATCAGCGGCCTGGGCCGCGAGGGTGGCCAGTACTCCCGCGAGTTCTTCACCGAACCCCGCGCGGTGACCCTGCGCATCCGGAAGTAGGGCCCGTGTCCACAGCCGAGACATGCGTGGTCGTCGGCGCGACCGGCGCGATGGGAACCGTGTTCACGCGACGCCTGGTGGCGCGCGGGATGAGGGTTCTCGCGGTGGGGCGCCGTGCCGAGGAACTCGAACAGCTGGCGGCGACAGACGAACTGATCGTCCCGTGCGCCGCCGACATCGCCGAGGACTGGTCCGTGGACGCGATCCGCGCCTGCCTCGACGGGCCCGTACGACTCGCGGTGTTCGCGGCCGGTCTCCCGGTCCGCGGCTCCGCCGACGCGATCGAACCGTCGCTGCTGGCCACCGCCGCCAACATCAAGGTGGCCGGAACCGTCCGGCTGCTGCGAGCGGTCCGCGACCACCTCGCCGACGGTTCGCGGTTCGTCGCGATCGCGGGTTCACTCGGACTCGAGCCGGGCCCCCTCGACGCGGGCCCGGGTACGGCCAACGCCGCACTGTTCAATCTGATGCGACAGATCGGTGCGTTGTACGGACCCCGAGGAGTCACCGTGCACACCATTGCGCCCGGGCCGATCGACACCCCTCGGCTCCGCGCCTTCGTCGACACCGAATCGCGCGAGACCGGTGCTGCGGCGCAGGAGATCTGGGACAGGTACACGGCCAAGACCTCGCTGGGCCGCCTGCCGACGCTGGACGAGATCGCCTGGCTCGTCGAGATATTGCTCGAGCCCCAGGCCGCCGTGCTGCACGGCAGCGTCCTCAACGCCGACGGCGGAACCCGCCACGGTATCCAATAGCCGGGTCCGGAACGGACGCGGGCACTTTCGAACGGAGCCGACGTGCCGGTTGCACACTTCCACATCCCCATCGGCAGCGCGTCCACCGAGCAGCGCGCCGCGCTGTTGACCGCCGCGAGTGCGGCCTACTCCCGCATTCTCGACTCACCGACCGAGCGGGTACGCACCTTCGTCGTGCAGTACGACCCGACCGACCTCGCCGTCGGCGGGCAGCTCGTCGCCGACGGCGGCGCGATCGCACCGTACTTCACCGCGATCGTGCTCGCCGGCCGGCCTGCCCGCCAGCGTTCGGAGCTGCTCGCGGCCTTCACCGACCTGCTCGTCGAGCACCTCGGGGTCGACCGGTCCGCAGTCCGTGGCCGAATCGTGGAGGTGTCGCCGGAGAACTGGGGCATCGGTGGCGTACCCGCGAGTGACGTTCGGACAAGCGAGATCTCGTTGCGCGCTGCCCACCCTACTGCTCCCTGAACCGACAGAGCCGCGAAACTGCTGGTCCTCGAGGTGCACGTGGCGAGCCCCTGCTCCCCAGTCCGAAAAAACCACACACCCACTGGACCCTGAGGTGCGAGGAGCGCAAGCGACGATCCTCGAAGGACCGTCAACCGCGCCTGCCGAGATCTGGAGCGAATCTTCGTGCTATCTACCGTCTTTCGCCACATGATCTCGGTGGTCATGGCGCGTGTCACACTGTGGAGTTGTCAAAGGTCGAGTGGCGTCGGGTCGGCGCCGGAGGGTCTGGGGTTTGTCTTGGGGGCGACTAAACGAGGGCGTCGTCAAGTCGCATGGTGCGCCGGTTGTAGGCCGGTCGGGGTAGGCGACGGGGGTCGATGTCGACCGGCGGGGTCAACCACGGGTGCCGGTCGGGACCCATCACCACTTGCCACCCGTGGTGATGCACCTGGGTATGACAGCGCTGGCACAGCAGGCACCCGTTGTCCAGATCGGTCGGCCCGCCATCGGCCCAGTGCACGAGGTGGTGGACTTGGGTATGCGCCGCGGGGGCACCACATTTCACACAGCACTGGTCGCGAACGATGATGGCTTGCCGCAGATGATGTGGGAACAATCGTTTCGTGGTGCCCATCTGCAACGGCACCCCTTCGGCGTCGAGGACGATCTCAGCGACCCCGCCGTCACACGACAGTCGCCGGGCTGTCGACTCCGTCACCGCCCCCACCCACGGCAACCGCGCCGGATCAGCGCCATCAGCGGGGATCGTCACCAACACCTGGGTGCGGGGTGCGCCGGCGGCGGTCATCGCCGCACCGATCGCCGCTTGATCGAGCAGTAGCTCCAGCCCTTCGGCGCGACGCTCCCCGACACTGCGCCGATCCTCGGCCCCGTCGGGTTCGGGACGCGGGCACGAGCGTTCGTCGATCATCGACAAGAATTTCTCGCCGATCACCGCGGTCACATCTGCGGTGATCGCGACCCTGCCTTCCTCGGTCACCCGGGCGTGCACAGAGTTCAACGACGCGTCATCACCCGCCGCGACCGCGTCCGGGTCAGTGGCTGCGACCCGGACTGCCATACTCCGGGCGTGGTCGTTGATCTCAGCGGGTGTGGCGCCGGAGAACACCTGGGTGAGCAGTTTGGTCTCGAACACCTGGCGGTCGTCGTCGGAAAGCCCAGCGGGTGAACGTTTGTCGATGGAGGCGATACCGCGGACCACCGCATCCACGCACTCGGCAGACAGATACCCGTCAGCGGCACAATCAGCGAGTTTCGGCAACGACGCCAGCCCGCCGGCGATCCGCACACCACGGCAGGCGACCGCCGGGGGCATTCCCATCTCGATCAGCCACGACCGGGTGGTCGACCCTGCGCGCGCAGCCGCACCGTAGGCGTCGAGAAGCGCTATGTGGACGGCGATCTGATGGTCGAGCACGTTGCGCACGACCCGCAGTTCGTCGAGACGCTCGAACACGGCGCGACCGCTCCCGTCGTCGGGTGGTGATGGCAGGGAGACGAGGGTGTCGCGTAGTTCGGTGATTGAAGCCATGACACCAAGGTACTCGCAATTACGTTCGACGACGACCTTTCTCCACAGCCGACCATCATCGAAAAACACTGCCTTACAATATATGTCACCCACGCCCCAGCGGTGAACCGTGGTGGACTGTGGTGGACAGAAACCCCACCAGTCACACGGGAGCATCGGCCTGCTTGGAGACGGGTCACTACCGGAGGTAGGAGGCACTTCGTCCGCCAGTCCAGAGAGTCACTACAACGCATCCGGCTCCGACCGATGAACTCGAACTCGACCGATGAACTTCGATCGAAGTCCATCGGTCCAGGTGAGGTTCATCAGTCGGTGGAGGGGTTCGGCAGACCCTTCGAGGCTCGTCGGTTGCGCTCCCCGCACCCTCAGGGAGCGGGAGACACCCGTCGCTTGCGCTCCTCGCACCTCAGGAAGCACTTCAGGTCGCTTCTTCCAGATCCAGGAGCAGAGAGAATCGCTTCTCTCGGGGCAGGCGGCGGAGAGAGCGCGAGAAGACCTCCCGCACCTCACGATTCCGAGATCGTCGCCTGACGCTCGGCGACGGTGACGTCGCCCGCCGACCAGTGGGTGGGCGGGACCTCGCGGACACAGACGCGGATGTTCGCGACCGGGGCGCCGATCGCACGATGGGCGGCCGCCGTCAGCTCGCGCATGAGTGCGCGCACCTCGTCGGGCGAACGCCCCTGGGCGATGGTCACGTCGATGAACGGCATCTCACCCTCCCGCGACCGTGATCGAACCGAGCGTGGTGAAGTGAGCCGCGACCCGGCTACCCGGCTCCACCGGCACAGCGTCCGTCATACCCCCGGTGAGGACGACCCACCCCGCCTCCAGGGTGATGCCCCGCGCACCGAAGGTGTTGGCCGCGAATGCCAATGCCTCCGCGGGATGTCCGAGCACTGCTGATCCCGTCGCGGTGGCGACGATGTCACCGTCGACCTCGAGCAGGCACGCCTCGAGTCCGAAGTCCACGTCCGCGACATCGCGGATGACCGGACCGGTCACGTAGACGCCGGAGGAGTTGTTGTCGGCCACCGCATCCGCGAGGGTGAACTTGAATCCCGAGTAGCGACTGTCGATGATCTCGATCGCGGCCATCGCATGATCGACCGCGGCGAGTGCCATGGCCGCGGTGACACCGGGACCGGCCAGGGAACGCCCGAGCACGAAGGCGATCTCCGGTTCGGCGCGCGGATGGATCAGGCGCTCACGTGGGACCGGCAAGCCGGCGGGCAGCACCATGGCATCGGTCAGCCACGCGACCGAGGGCTCGTCGACGCCCATCTGCTTCTGCTTGGCCCGCGAGGTCAGGCCCAGCTTGATCCCGGTCACGGTCTCCCCGCGCGAGCGGCGGTCGGCGAGCGCGATGTCCTGGGCGGCGTAGGCGACGTCGAGGCTCAGCCCCGGCCACTCGTGCTGGATGGAGGTTCGCGCCGTCCGCGAGCGCTCCGCGGCGAGCAACGAGCCGGCCACCCGAACCGCACTCCAGTCGTCGATTCCGTTGTCTGTCACTTCTTCTCCTGATGATTCGAGAACACGAGCACTCACGCGCCCAGCACCGCGGTGACGCTGCCGACGCCGGCGATGGTGGCGACCACGGTGTCCCCCGGCCCGACCGGCACCGCCGCGGTCATCGAGCCGGGCAGCACCACATGGCCGGGTTCGAGGGTGACGCCGAGGGGCCCGACCGTGTTGGCCAGCCAGACCAGGGCGTTGATCGGCGATCCGAGCACCGCGCCACCGGCGCCGGTGTGGACGAGTTCGCCGTTCACGTGCAGGTTGCAGCCGGCCATCCGCAGGTCGACGTCGACGAGCGGCACCGGCCGCCCGCCCAGGATGACCCCGCCCGATGACGCGTTGTCGGCGATGGTGTCGAAGATGCCGATCTTCCAGTCGCGGATGCGGGAGTCCACGATCTCCAGTGCGGGGAGCACGAAGTCGACGGCCGCGGCCGCCTCGGCGACCGTGACCCCCGGTCCGCGTAGTGGCCTCGCGAGGACGAAGGCGACCTCCGGCTCGATGCGCGGTTGGATGAACGTGCCCGCCGGGATCGGGGCGTGCTCGAGGTGGAACATGCTCGCCGTGAGGTGCCCGAAGTCCGGCTGGTCGACACCCATCTGCCGTTGGATGGCACGGGAGGCCAGCCCCACCTTGTGCCCTTTCACCACGTCACCCTGCTTCTCCCAGTCCTGAACCTGGGCGAGGGCGATCTCATAGGCGGTCGACAGCGGGTGGTCCGCGAACCGCCCGGCCAGGGGTTCGATCGGGGCGTGGTCTCGATAGGCGTCGAGCAACGCATCGGCGGCGTCGCGCACGAGGTCGGCATGGTCGGTCATGGAAGGCATGATCTTTCTGGGCTGAGGAACGGTGACCGCGGGGTCATCCCGCGACCGCGTGCAGGACGGAGACCTCGCGCTCGGGCAGACGGATGGGCGTGGACACGTCGCCGGACGAGGAGTTCAGCGCGCGGGACGCGTCGGCGGCGGCCGCGATCACCGCACGCCGGAATTCGTGTTGTGCCGGGATGAATCTCGTCGCGGGCGCGGTGATCGACATCGCCGCCACGACGACCCCCATCTCGTCGCGGATCGGCGCCGCGACGCAATGCACGTCGGGAACCGCTTCGGCCAGGTCGAAGGCGCAGCCCCGGCGCAGCACACCCTTCAGTTCCGCGGCCAGTTCGTCCGGGTCGGTCAGGGTCGAGGACGTGTACCGCCGGAGCTGCTTGTCGGTCAGGTTGCGAGCCAGCTGAGCCGGATCGCAGTGCGCGAGGAGCACTTTGCCGACCGCGCTGCAATGCGCATCGAGCTGGGCGCCGATCCGGGCGCCGGACACGTTGATGACGTGGTTTCCCAAAACCTTGTCGACGTAGATCACCCGATAGCGTTCCATGACGGCGAGATGGGTTGTCTCGCCGAACTTCTCCGAGAGCGCCTGCAGGATCGGGGCAGCACAGGACTTGACGTCGACCGTGCCCTGCAGCGCCTGGTTCAGTTCGACGACGCGCCAGCCGATACGGTAGCGGCCGCGGGCGCGACACTGCAGCAGGCCGATGTCGACCAGCGAGGCCAGCAGCGCGTGCGCGCTCGACCGGGGGACGCCCAGTTCGCCGGCGACCTCCGACACACCCCACTCGGGACGTTCGACGGTGAACAGATCCAGGACCGGGCCGATTTTCTGGACGGTCTGCAGCGCGGCCACGTCAGGGCCCCACCGTCGACTCGTCGCTGAACAGCAGGGTCGCCCCACCGGTGGCGAAGTTGGCGACATCGCCGGCCGCGGCCTGCCCCTCAGGCGATCCGAGGGCCTGGGCAAGTGCGTCTTTCGAGTCGAAGTACAGCTCGGCCACCGAGTACGAGGCGGGCTCGGTGCCGTCGAGGGAGTCGCACTTGCCCGCGGCGAACCGGCGCAGTCCGGGTATACGGCGGACCAGTTCGGCATGCTCGTTCTCGTAGTGCCGGTCGAAGGCCTCCGGGTCGAGCGGATGTCCGTAGATCACGGTGAGTCGGTACATGACTTGCCTTTCGGATTCGATCGAGATGTCACGATGCCGCGGTGGTCGCCACGGGGGCCGCCACGGTGAATTCCTCACGGAAGATGAGACGGGGCGCCATCCGGCGACGTTTCAGCGCCCGGACGCCGGCCTCGATCATGGCCGGCGGGCCACAGAGATAGGCGCTCAGCCCTTTACAGCTGCGGAAGTCCTCGACGACGACGTCGGTGACCATCCCGGTGGCGCCGTCCCACTGCTCCTCGCTGAGGGCCGGCCGGTAGTGGAAGTTGTCGTACCCGGCCTCGAGTTCGCGGAAGAACTCGACGTCGTAGAGGTCGTCCCGTCGTCGGCCACCGTGGTACAGGTACAGCTCGGGTACCAGGCCGTGGTCCAGCACGTGGCGGGTGATGGACTTCAGGGGGGCGAGTCCGGTACCGCCGCCGATGAGGATCGCCGGCTCGGCCTGCTCGCGGACGAGGTGGAACTGGCCGAGCGGTCCGCGGAGTTCTACCCGCTCCCCCACCGTCAGCGAACCAAAGATCCAACCCTCCGTTGCTCTTCCACCGACGGTGCGCTTGACGTGGAACTCCAGGAGCTTCGACTCCGACGGCGGGTTGGCCATCGAGTACTGACGCCCCACACCGGTACCGGGGATCACCAGCTCCGCATACTGGCCCGCGTTGAACGTCATCGGCTCGTCCAGTTCGACGACGAGCCGGCGCGTGTCGGTGGCGATGTCGTCCAGGACGACGACGGTGCCGTCGTGGTCGCGCAGCGGATGTCGGGGCCCTCCGTCGTCGACTGCGGCGCCCAGCGGTTCGACGACCAGGTCCGAGCACGGCGTGGCCATGCAACCCAGCGCCAACCCGGCACACCGTTCGGCCGGCGTCAGCGTGTAGTCGGGTGAGTCATTGTGCGCCACTTCGCCGTCGAGCACTCGGAGCTTGCAGGTACCGCAGGTCCCCTGGGTGCAGGAGTGCGGCAGCCACTCCCCGGCGCGCAGCACCGCATCGAGGACCGACTGATCGGCGGCCACGTCGAGCGGCGTGTCCGAGCCCTGGATACGAACCCGATGTGTGGTGTTCACGCCTCAGACCTCCCACTTGACATGGAGTTCCTTGGGGCCACGGAAACCCCAGCCCCAGAAGTCGACCTCGTGGTCGGTGTCGCGCTCGATGTTGGGGATCGTCTCCAAAAGCTCCTCGAGCGCGATACGGACCACGTTGTTCGCGAAATAGGTTCCGGCGCAGGCGTGGACACCACCGCCGAAGGTCATGTTCGGGATCACCGCGCGGTCGAGGTCGTACGCGGTCGGGGCGTCGTAGGCATTCTCATCCTGATTCGCCGAACCGTAGGACAGCATCACCACGGAGTTCTGCGGGATCGTCACTCCACCGACCACGACCTCGTCGGTGGCGATCTTCGCGGCCGCCGACCAGATCGGGGCGACCCACCGCATGCCCTCACCGACCGCCCGCGGGATGAGGCCCGGGTCGTCGACGACCCGCTCCAGCTGATCCGGCCGGCTGAACAGGCCGGCCAGTGTGGTGGCCATCGCATGACCCGGCTCCTGCATCGCGCCGAGCAGGAACACGTAGAGGTTGGGGTAGATGACGTCGCGGCTGCGCGTCTGCCCCTCGGGCATCCCATCGTGCAGCCAATGCGAGATCGCGCTGTGGTCGGGGTTGACGATCCACTCGTCGATCTTGGGGTCGACGTGCGCGATGATCTCGGCCTTTGCCTCGTCGCCGGGGACGAAGCCGTCGGGGTTGGCGAACTCGCCGTCGGGCGTCATCGCGGAATTCGTGAACGAGACGCTGAGCTTGTGGAACCACTCCCGCAGCTTGTCGGTGCTCACGTCGCTCAGGCCGAGCAGATCGCCGAGGGCCCGGACACTGACCGGTTCGCAGTACTCGGCGACGATGTCGGCCGAGCCGTTGTCCTCGATCCGCTCGAGCAGTTCGCGGGCGTACGGCCGGACCAGGTCGTCGATGTAGTTGTCGACGGCCGACGGCTGCAGATGCGGCTCGACCATGTCGCGCAGATCGCGATGCTCGGGACCGTTCGTGTTGAGCAGCGCCCCGTGACCGAACGTGCGGCCGCCCGCCGGGGAGATCACCGCAGGCCAGTTGTCCGAATCCTTCGCGATCTGCATGCACAGCTCGCGGGTCGAGACGATGTACATCCCGAGGGAGGGCACGAACGCCACCGGCGCCTCCTTCCGCAGCCGCTCGTAGAACGGGTACGGATCGGCCTCGAGTTCGGCCATCGTGATCTCTTCGACGAACTTCGGGGTGACCTCGTGCGAGGGCTGGACTGCGGTCATGGTGACTCTCCGTTGTCGTTCCGGATATCGGTTGTCGGGAGCCGGTTCGTTCGGTCATGCCGCCGGCCACCGTGGCAATGTCTTGTGATCTGGAACACTATGGGTGGAGGTGAGGGGAGAGAATGACTGCGAATGCACCGATGGATGACTCCGCGTGCACAGCGGGATCCGTGGAACTCAGCACCCGCGAACTCGCGAGCGCCGAGGGTCGAGTCCGGTGGGCGGAGGCGCTCGACGCCACCTTCTGCGAGATGGACATCGACTGGCCCCAGGACCGTCGCCCGTTCACCGCTCAGATCGTCGCGCGCCCCGTCGGAAGCCTCTCGGTGAGCGTGGTCCGCGCCGATCCGCACACCGTCGTCCGCACGCCTGCGATGATCGAATCCGATCCGGCCGACGACTATCTGCTGTGCCTCATCACCCAGGGCGCCGCCACGATCTCGCAGGGCGAACACACCGGACTGTTGCAACACGGCGCCTTCGGGATCATCGACGCCACAGCACCTTTCGTCGTCAGCGGCGCCACCGAGTTCGAGCAGATCGTTGTGCGTGCGCCTCGTGGACAACTGGCCGCGCGGGCGACGTACGACGTCATCGACGACGCGACGGGCCGGGCCATCGCGGTCGATTCCGGTATCGGACGACTCGTGTCGAGCTTCCTCGTCGACGTCGCGGCCCAGGTCCAAGGAATCTCCGTGTCGTCGTCCGGCACGGTGGCGAGCGCGGTGTTGGACATGGTCGCCGGCGCGGTGACCGAGCAGATCTCACACCGCACCGCGACCGACCGGATACATGCCGCCGACCTCCGCGCGGTCCAGAACGCGATGGCCGATCACCTGCACGATCCCGACCACACCATCGCGCTGGTGGCCGCCGAGGTCGGGATGTCGATGCGATACGTCCACAAGCTGTTCAGCACCACCGGCACGACGCCTCGGGCCTGGCTGTACGCCCGACGGCTCGACCGGGCCCGCGCGCTTCTCGCGCAGACCGATCTCTGTGTCGCCGACATCTGCGCGCAGGTCGGGTTCCGCGATGCGTCGCACTTCAGCCGCGCGTTCAGCCGCACGTTCGGAGTCAGCCCATCCCGCTATCGGGCCAACGCTGCCGAGCGTCATCGTCCCTAGGATGGTGGTACGCGACCGCAGGAAGGGACCCATGACGATCAGTGACACCGACCGTGATGCTCGATTCACCCACTCCGAGTCCATCCACATCGACGTCACACCCCAGCAGGTGTGGGACCTTGTGACCGACATCGGTCGCACCGGTGAGTGGAGTCTGATCTGCAAGGCGTGCTGGTGGGCGGAACCGGCGACCGGCCCCGAGGTCGGCGCCTACTTCCACGGCCGCAACGAGACCCCCGAGCGAGTGTGGGAAACCCGTTCCCGGGTCGTCGCCGCCGACGAGCCCCGCGAGTTCTCGTGGATGGTCAACGAGAACGCGGTGCGGTGGTCGTACACGATCGCACCCGACGGCGACGGGACGACGCTGACCGAGTCGTGGGCCGTGCAGCCCGCGGGGTTCGACCTGTTCGCCGAACGCTTCGGCGACGACGCATCGCGGCAACTCGAACAGCGCCGCGAGGCCGCGCTTTCCGGTATCCCGGCCACCCTGGCCGCCATCAAGGAGATCGCCGAGCGCGGCCCCTCCGCCCCCTGAGGTGCGAGGAGCGCAAGCTACGAGCTGACCACCTCGGAATCCTGCCTGCCCCACGCCGGCGACTTCTCGATCGCGCCGATGATCTGGGGCCGCAGCTCGTCGGCCTGGATGACCGCATCGACGGAACCGACCTCGACGGCGCGGCGGATGCTGTGCACGGCGTCGAACTCCGCGGCGATCTCGCTGATCTTCTCCGCGCGCACCGACTGGCGTAGGTCGGCCAGTTCGGCGTTGAGCCGTGAACGGTCCGGGCCGGTGGCCTGGGCGGTCTCCGCTTCCAGTTCACGCACGCGGGCGTCGGCGCCGACTCGCTTGGCGACGTCACCGGCGAACACCACCGCGGCCGCGGGCGCACCACCCAGGACGGAGGCGAACGAACCGTCGATCGCGAGCACGGTCATGTTGGGGTTCAAGGCCTTCGAGAAGACCACGAACGCGCCGCCGTGGTAGCGCGAGATCACGCAGAACACGATGGGGCCCTCGAAATTGACGATCGCACGACCAATCTCCGCGCCGTACTCCAGCTGGAGTTTGCGCAGCGACTCCGGCGACCCGTCGAACCCGGACAGGTTCGCGAGCACCACCAGCGGCCGGTTGCCGCTGGCCACGTTGATCGCGCGGGCCGCCTTCTTCGACGACTGCGGGAACAGGGTTCCGGCGGTGTAGGTGTCGGGGCCGTCGGTGGGTGTGTACCCCCGTCGCGGCACCTCGCGCGACTCGATACCCAACAGGCACACCGGGATTCCGCCCATGTGCAGGTCGCACACCACCGCGGTCTCCGCGTCGGCCATTCCCGCCCAACGCTCGAGCACCGGGTGGTCCTGGTCGGCGACGGCGCGGATCACCGTGCGGATGTCGAACGGCTTCTTGCGATCCGGGTTGGAGGCCGCCGAGAAGATCTGACCGACGGTGGTGAAATCGCTGCCCGCGAGGACGTGCGGGTAGTCGGAGATGTCGCGGTCCACGGGGTCGCTGGTGATCGCGCGGCGCGGTGTCTGCTCACCCGGCAACACATAGGTGTGCTCGTAGTGGGCCATCAGGAGATCCCGTGCCGCACCGAGATTCGGCGCCCAGTACTGCGCCTGGCCGTTGGGGCCCATGACGCGGTCGTAACCGCCGATACCGAAGTTGTCCTCGGCCGACACACCGCCGGAGAAGTCCAGCGACTGCTTGCCGGTGAGCACCATCGCCGACTCCGGCGTCATCACCAGGATGCCCTTGGTGTGCATCAGCATCGTCGCCTCGGCGTTCCAGTACGGCTGCCCGCCGACGTTGATACCGGCCACGACGATGTTGATCTCACCGCCGGCCTGCGTGAACTCGACGATTCGCTTCAGCGCCAGGGCGATCCAGTCCATATTCTCCGTACCGGAGTCCATGGAGATCCGTGCACCCGAGGACAGTGCGTACCACTCGAGTGGGACCTGCATCTGCTCGGCGAGGTCGAGTGCGGCGACCAGCCGGCTGCACTCCGGCTCCGCAAGTGCGCCCAGCGATTTGGTCGGGTCGCCGAGTAGGACCACGCGGGTCACGCCCCGCGGGTACTTCTCGGTGGGCGTGGTGACCACACCGGCGACGATCGCGGCCGAGTTGCGCCCCTTGGGACGGTCGACCTGCACCAGACGCTGTTCGGCGTCGAGGTCGTACTCGGTGAACTCGCCCAGGATCGCGGCGAGCTCGTAGGGGTAGACCGTGTTGCGCTTGGCCGCCCGCAGCACCTTCTGGCGGTACTCGTCGACCGGCTCGATCGGCTCGTCGGACGGCTCGGTGACGCGGACGTCGAAACCGCCGGTCGCGTTGACCGAGAAGTGGACCGAGACCTTGCTCAGCTCACCGGTGTCGCGGTCCCGGCGACGCGCGATGAGCTGGACCTCTTCGAGCGCGACACCCTGGGTGGTACCGCGGATGTGGTCGGCGATGAGATCGAGGACCCCGGCGTCGACATCGATCGGCGGCCACACGTACATGACGATCCGGTTGGCGCCCGACAGCGTCCGGAGTCCGCGCTGCGCACGACGGATCGAGTCGACGCACGACGCGAGGGCGGCCTCCGCGGTCGGCAGCGTCAGCAACCTGCCGTCCTGTTCGCGAAGCGCCGTCAGATCGCGCACCTGGGCGAAGGCGACGAGGCGTTCGTCCGACGAGTTCTCCCGCGCCACACAGCGGAACAGGTACACCTCTTCGTCGTCCGACGAAGGGAGCCGGGTGAGGTCGAACTTGCGCAGGCGCTCCATCTGCATGCGCTGCGCGATGTAGGGGTGCAGCCCACGAATCAGACGCTCCTCGGCCATACCGGTCGCCGACGGACGGAACGTGACGTGGTGATGCATCCGCGCGTCGGCGCTGCCCGCGACGGTGAGGGTGATGCGGTGCACCTGGGGCGGCAGCGAACTCGTCGCGACGATGTCGTGCAGGGTGCCGGCGAGGACGTCGAAGTCGTCGGGCTGCTGCTCCCACGCCAGGTAGATGTCGGCGTCGATCGCCGCAGTGTCGCGGGCGAGTTCGGCCAGACCGCCGATGGCAGCGGGCAGTGCGTCGAATCCGACTGCGGCAGAGGCGATGTTGCCGGCGTCGCGCTCGGCGACCACGAAGGTCGCACCGCCGGCCTCACGAATCCGGATGTCGGAGAGACCACGGTTGCCGTAGTAGCGCCGGGTCAACACCTCGAGCATGACCGTGTTGTCGGCGTGCCGCTCGATGCGCTGGCCGAGCAGCCGGACGAGCGGCTCGGTGCTGCGCACCATGTCGTCGATGCGGCTCGTACGGTCGGCGGCGTCGGGATTCTCGTCGAGATACTTCAGCTGCTTGCGCACGTTGCTGTACACGCGTGCGCGGTCGCGCAGCAGCAGCGGCTGTCCGTACCAGGCGTAGATGACGCCGCGCGCGAGGTCGGAGACGGCCGGGAAGCGGACCTGGGTCGCGGCGACGAGGCGGTCGAGGGCGGTGCCCACCGCCTCGCGCAGTTCGTCTCGCGGGGTCGGCTCGTCGAGCCATTCGAGCAGCAACGCGCTGATCACCGAGGCGGAGTCGTTCGGGTTCTGCAGCGCGAGGAAGATCCGGAAGACGGCGGCTTCGAGCTCGGGGGTGCGCTCGAGTTCGGTGACGCCGTAGTGGCCGAGTGCGCGACCCAGCTGATCGTGGAACGCCGCGGGCAGTCCGTCGCGTTCGACGTCGAGACTCT
The DNA here is from genome assembly GCF_022206305.1 of Gordonia sp. 'Campus'. GTDB lineage: Bacteria > Actinomycetota > Actinomycetes > Mycobacteriales > Mycobacteriaceae > Gordonia. The sequence goes on from NZ_JAKOIW010000001.1 coordinate 319,788, forward strand.
GCAGGTAGGTGTGGAAGTTCTCCCGTGCGCTGTGCACGTGCTCGACGCCGACCTCGTGGCTCGACGGCCGGTTCTGGCTCAACTCGGCGAGGTCGGCGAACACCGTCACGAGTTCGAGTTCGTCGGCCAGCGGTCGACGTCCGCTGTCGATGGCGGCACGGCGGACGGACAGGTATTCGTCGAGCAGTCGTGTCCGGTGGTTCGGGTCCACGTCGTAGCCGAGCAGCTGGCTGCGGAGATCCTCCTGGCTACGGGTGGTCCGCTCGGTCGGGTCGACCTGCGGCTCCTCCGGCAGTTCGAGGTCGACGGTCGCACCGACTTCCTCTTCGACCTCGTCTCCCTCATCGGCCAGCGGCTCCAGCCGCATCAGGGTCGCGCCGGTCTCGACCTGCGTGCCGACCGACACGGCGCACTCCTTGACGCGCGAGCGCACCGGGGCACGCAGCACGGTCTCCATCTTCATGCTCTCGAGCACCAGGATGGGAGCGCCGGCCTCGACCTCGTCGCCGGCCTGGATGGGTGTGGCGACGACGAGCGCGGGTGCGGGCGAGCGCACCACACCGCCCTCGTCGCGACTGACGCGGTGGGTGACCCCGTCGACGTCGACGAGGTGGATCGGTCCATGGGTGTCGGTGAGCAGGCGGTAGCGGACCCGGTTCACCACGAGCTGCGCGGCGTGGTCGTCGAAACGCTCCAGGTCGACGTCGGCGGTGCGGGTCTCCCCCGGCGCCTCGATGACGACCCGGAAGCGATGAGCACCGATGGCGGCGACACGCACGCGGTAGGCGACGCCGCGCAGCTTGAGGTCGAGCGGGCGCCCGCTCTCGTGCTGCACCTGCGGGCGACCACCGGAGGCCGTCGACATCAGGCGCTGCCGTTCGACGAGTTCCTCTTCCTCGTAGGCGTCGATCGCGGCGGCGATGAGAGCGATCGCCGAGTGCCGGTTGGCGACGAGGCCGCCCTCGGCGCGCACGCGGTCGATCCAGCCGGTGTCCGCGCTGCCGTCGATGACCTGGGGCTGGTCGAGCAGTTCGAGCACGAAGCTCTTGTTGGTCGCGCCGCCGGCGATGATGACGCGGGTCTCGCGGATGGCCCGGCGCAGACGGCCGAGCGCCTCGTCGCGATCGCGGCCGTAGGCGATGATCTTGGCGATCATCGAGTCGAAGTCGGCGGGGATGGTGTCGCCCTCGCTCACACCGGTGTCGACGCGGATACCCGGTCCCGCGGGCAGCTCGAGCAGGTCGATGCGACCGGGTGCGGGCGCGAAGTCGCGGTCGGGATCCTCGGCGTTGAGGCGGGCTTCGATGGCGTGTCCGCGCTCGCTCGGTGCCGCACCCTCGAGCCGTCCGCCGGAGGCGACGTGCAGCTGCGCGCGCACCAGGTCGAAGCCGGTGGTCGCCTCGGTGATCGGGTGCTCCACCTGCAAACGGGTGTTGACCTCGAGAAACGCGAGGAGATTCTCGCCCGGGTGGTAGAGGAACTCGACGGTGGCCGCGCCCCGGTAACCCACGGCGACGGCGAGCCGCTCCGCCGAGGCCTTGAGCTCGGCGACCCGGTCCGCGGGGAGGACCGGCGACGCCGATTCCTCGATGATCTTCTGGTTGCGGCGTTGGACCGAGCAGTCACGCACGCCCAGCGCCCAGGCCGTGCCCTGACCGTCGGCGATGACCTGGACCTCGACGTGACGCGCGCCGGTCACGAGACGTTCCAGGAACACCACGCCGCTGCCGAAGGCGCGCTCGGCCTCCTCGCGGGTGCGGGTGTAGGCGTCGCGGAGATCGGCGTCGCTGGTGACCTTCCGGATGCCGCGGCCGCCACCGCCCGCGGTCGCCTTCAGCATCAACGGGTAGCCGATCTCGGCTGCCGCGGCCACCGCCTCGTCGAGGGTGTCCACACCGCCGCGGCTCCACGCCGCCACGGGGACGCCCACCTCTTCGGCGATCAGCTTGGCGCCGATCTTGTCGCCGAGCTTGCGCATCGCCTCGGCCGACGGCCCGACGAAGGTGACGCCGATCCGGTCGCACAGTTCGGCGAACAGCGGGTCCTCGGCCACGAAGCCCCAGCCGACCCACGCCGCGTCGGCACCGGTCTCGAGCAGAGCGTGCTCGAGCACCTTCATGTTCAGGTAGGGACGCGATGCCGCGGGCCCGAGGTCGTAGGCGACGTCCGCCTCGCGCACGAACGTGGCGTTTCGATCCACGTCGGTGTGCAGTGCGATGACCTCGATGGGTTGCCGGGTCTCCTCCGACAGGCCCCGAACGGCGTGGATGAGCCGCATCGCGGCTTCACCTCGGTTCACGATGGCGATACGAGAAAACAACACCGACTCCATTCACGTCGTCGTCGTGCGGCTGAAGGTCCGCAGGTACGGTACAGCGCGGCGACCCAGCTCAGTGGCGATCCGGGACGCGCGGGGTGGTTCGACGGTGTGATTCTTACGAGTCAAATCGCTACGCGCGAGTACGGCGCGTCGGAAGGTGGCCGGAAGCACCTGTTCCGGACGCCGGGAGAGCGGGTTTTCGCATGCTCCCTACGAGGAGCCCCGCTGGGGAGCCGGGATGCCGTGATGCAGTTCCGCGACATCGGGATGAGCACGCGTACGCGACTTCCAGGCGTTCTCGCCGTAGGTGGCGAAGATGGGGTTGTCGGGATCGGTCTCGACGCCGCGCGACCGGCGCGCGAGGTCGGGCGGCAGGTCGATGATCGGAACCACCGCGTCCAGGGCCGGATTGAGAAAGAACGGGATGGACACGCGATCGGTGCCGGGCGCGGGGGCCTGGACCCGATGCCGGGTGGCCCGCAGGTAACCGCCGGTGGCGACCTCCAGCAGCTCCCCGATGTTGACGATGAACGCGCCATCCATCGGCGGCACGTCCACCCACTGTCCAGGCGTCAGCTCCACCTGGAGGCCCGCCGAGTCGGGCTCGACCAGCAGGAGAGTCAACACGCCCGAATCCTTGTGTGCGCCGACCCCCTGGCTTCTGTTCGCGGTGCCGGGATACCGCACCACCTTCATCAAGGTCGCGGGCCGATGCGCGAAGGCATCGTCGAACACCGTCGGTTCGGCTCCCAGCGACGACGCCCAGTGACGCAGCAGCCGAAGACCCACAGCCGACAGCGCGGCACTCCAGTCGTCGAAGATTTCCCGGAATCCCGGGATCGACGTGGGCCACAGATTGGGGCCCTGCAGATGCCAATACCCCTGCGCTCCATCGATGACGGCGCGCTCCGGGCCGATATCGATCTGCTCACGCCAGTCGACCTGCCCGTTCGTCAGCTCGCCACCGAGCCGTGAATAGCCGCGAAACTGCGCGCTCTGCAATTGACTGATCTCGTTCTTGTCGGCGTCGGGCAGAGCGAAGAACTCACGCGCCGTCGACAGAACCTCCGCCTGACGGTCGACGCCGACGCCATGCCCGACCAGATAGAAGAAGCCCGAGGTGTGCCCAGCCTCGCGCAGTGCCACCGCGAATTCCTCCGGCGCGTCGTCGGCCGTGGACAGATCAACCACCGGCACAGTCATGACGCCATCCTCACTCCTGTCGGCGGCCGAGGCCAACACCGAAGCCGCAGGGGCGCGGCGTGCGCCTACGCCGACCCCGCCGCCAGGGCACGCACCTGTGCCACCGAGTCCCAATCGACCACAGCGGCGCAGTTCCGCCGCAGCAACGCGAGGATGAGGGTGTTGACCGTCTCGTTGTCGGGGAGCACGTCGATCGCGGCCAGGGTGATGAACAGGCCGCTGAGCAGCTGCACGCGGTAGTCCCTCAGCGCTGTCGTCTCGTCGTAGCCGGTCGACTTCTGCGCGAAGGTCTCCGCGTAGTGGGTGATCAGCCGGCGCTCGTGCGCTCGACGATCCTCGACGTCGACACTGCCCGACATGAAGTACCCGACGTCGTACATGGGATTGCGGAGGCCGGTGACCTGCCAGTCGATCAAGACCGCGCGTCGGACGTCTCCGACCGAGTCGAACAACACGTTGTCCACGCGGGGATCACCATGGGTGAAGGTGAGGTGCTCCTGCGGGACCAGGTGCCACACCCGGACGAGCTCGATCGCCTGACGGATCGCCTCGAGATGGTTGTCGGGAAGGTCATCGGCGAACCGGGTGAGTGCCTGCCCCGCCCCGCGTTCGGCCGCGTCGGACCAGTAGTCGCAGACATCGCTCAGCCGGATCATCCATGCCGGCGCGGTGGCGGTGTCCATCGGATGGAACTCCGAGTGCACATTCGCGAGTTCGGTCAGCACCGCTGTCGCGTCCTCGACGGTCGCGCCCTGAACCTGGTTTCCCGCAACGGCACTCGTACTCAGGTCCTCCATCACCAGATTGATCGTGGTCTCGTCTCCGGCCACCCAGTACTTCAGTGGGATCCGGCAGGCGTTCCGCGCGGAGATGTCGACATACGCGCCGATCTCGCGATGGTATGCACCACTGCGCAATCCGTGCGCGTGTACATCAGGGTCACGGGGTTTCAGCTTGACCACGACCGCATCGGGCGCTCCGGGAGACGTCCTGGCATAGGCGACACTCACCCGTACGGTGTCGCTGACATTGCCCGCGCCGATCGGCTCGATCGTGATCGCCGCGATCGACGTGTCGTGGCCGGCGTGGCAGAGGACTTCCTCCATCCAGGCTGCGGTGATGTCGTCGGTGGTGTCGATGAGCTTCGGCGTTGTCAGCGTCATGACCAGGATCCTTCGAGGTAGTCGGGATTCCACACATCGGTGATGACACCGTCGTGGACTTTGAAGATCTCGATGCCGCAGAGACGCTCGCCCGTCGTGAGACGTTCGGCGTTCCAGGTGAGGGACGCGAACATCTCGTCGCCGACGAGTGTGACCACGGTGAACTTCGGCTGATGCGCGGCGAGGTCGGCGACGATGCGCTCTCGTTGCTCGCGTCGGCTGAGTGACCGGATACTGCCCGCCCCGTGGCGTGTCATCGGGTCGCCGCAGATCTCGTCGACCAGGTCGATCTGCTCGTCGTTGTACAGTTCGTAGACGTAGCGTTCGACGAGTCGTACTGCGCCAGTGCTCATGTGATGACTTTCTGATGGATTCTGTCGGTCAACTGCCGAGAGCGACGAATTCGGAGACCGTGCTGTCGAGCTCGGTGGGTGTCGCGCCGTGCATGATCACGCCGTCGACCCCCAGGTCGAACTGCGCCCGCACTCTCTCTGCGCAATGCCGTGGCGTCCCCATGGCCGCGCAGTCGAGCCACTCGGCGGGGATCACGTCGCGGAGACGTTCGAACGTGGCGGTGTCCCCGACGGCATCGGCCCATCCCGGTAGCTCGCGCACCACCTCGGACTCCCGGAACCTGTTCAGCGCGGCTCTATCCCACCGGTTGGTCGACACCAGAAGATCCCCGTAGACCTGGAGGTAGGTGGCGATCCGGCCGACCGTCTTCTTCAGGATGACCTGTTCGTCGAGCTCGTCGGTGACGGTGGCATAGCACGACCACACCTCGACCGAGTCGGGGTCGCGTCCGGCCGCGGCCGCGGCGTCCTTGACGGTGCGTACGACCCTGGCCGTGGTCTCGTCGGAGAAGAACGTATGCAGCACGACGAGGTCGTAGGCGCGACCGGCCATGGCGAGGGTCTCGGGCCCGAAGGCCGTGGTGGCCAGCTTGATGTCCTCGTCGAAACCGGGGTCGAGTTTGATCGCCGGGAACCTGCCGAGCGCCCCGTCGTAATCGGTCACGGTCTCACCACGCCACAGTCTGCGCATCAGATGAGCGAACTCTTCGAGTTGTGCGGTGGTCGTGTGCGCGAGTCCGAGCCCAGCGATCTGGGGACGCAGACCGCGGCCGACGCCGAGGGTGAAGCGACCACGGGTGAGGCGATGCATGGTGGTCGCGAAGGCCGCGGCGATCGCCGGGTGGCGGGTGTTGATGTTGGTTGCCGCGGTGGTGATCCCGATGCGATCGGTGACGGCTCCGGCCGCCCCGGACAGGGCACACGCCTCCTTGACGTTGAGCCGTTCGGAGATGAATGCCTGCCCGAGGCCGAGACGCTCAGCGTGCGCGAGCTCGCCCAACATCTCTCGGGGGTCGTCGACGTGCCCGCCGAGCGTGTAGAAGCCCAGTCGGTCGGTTCCGATCGCAGGAGCGCCGGTCCGCGGTCGATGCTCGCGGATGACCGTGTCAGACATGAACCGCCCCTTGCCCGCTCAGCGCGGCGATCCGCGCGAGCGCATTGTGGTCGCGGGCGTGCGCCAGCGAGTTGGTCACCATGGCCGTGAACAGGTCGTCACCCCGATCGGATCGCGCGACGAGCATCGCGGCGGCGACGCCGATCACCAGGTTCTGGAAGGTGCCGACCGGATAGTCCTGCACCAGCTCGGCCAGTGAGTAATCCGTGACGCCGTGCTCGACGAGGCATCGGTGGTAGTGCTCTAGCAACTCGCCTTCGGATGCCCGGCGGGTCGCCGGATCCAACGCGCCGCCGATGAAATAGGCGACATCGACGACCCCGGGCGCGAAGATGACCGTCTGCCAGTCGAGAACGGCGAGGGGCACGTCACCGCCGGCCGCGTCGAACAGGACGTTGTCCGGCCGGTAGTCGCCGTGCTGGATGGTGAACGGCATCGTACGCAGTGCGGTGTAGTAGTCGGCGATGCGCTCGGTGAACGCCGTTCCGAGTTCGATGTCGGCCGCGGACAACCGGGTTCGGTACCGGTCCACGAAACCGGCCCACCATTCGGGCATCATCTCGGTGAAGCGTGCCCAGTAGGTGTCGGAGATGTCGAGCCACGACGTACCGGCGAGTTGCGCCGATGCCCAGTAGGGTCCGTGGATTCCGGCCGCCTGCTCGACCGCGAGCCGCACCTCGCCGACAGTGCACCCGGCCAGCTGGTTACCCGGCCGGGCCGGGGTCAGATCCTCCAGGACAAGTGCGAATTCAGTGTTGTTGGAGTCGATCTCAGCGTGATGGCAACGCGGGACGCGCACCTGCAGGTTGGGTGCGATGTCTTGATAGAACCGCACCTCGCGCAGGTAGTTCAGCTCACTGCGACCGGCCGCGCGGCTCTGTTCCTTGTCGGAGGTGACCTTGATGACGAACGACGACGGGGCTGACGTGGGTGCGGAGTAGCTCACGGTCGTCCGGATGCTGTCCGCGACCTGTCCGGTTCCGATGGGGCTGGTGGCGAACTCGGTGATCGCCACCGTGCCGTCCTTCGTCCCGGTGGTGGTGAGCACGGTGTCGAGCCAGGTGGGACAGATATCAGAGGCGTGCATCGCTCTCCTCGGTTGCGCACGGGTGGAGCGGCCGGCCCCGAGGGGATTGGCTCTCTCGGGGCCGGCCGAGTCGGATGGCGAGATGGGACTTCAGATGAGGGTGACGGTGCCTGCGGTCCCGTCGACTTCGACGGTCGCGCCGTCGGTGATGCGTCGAGTCGCCTCGGTGGCCGACACCACGCACGGGATGCCGAGTTCGCGGCTCACGATCGCGGCGTGCGAGAAGGGTGCGCCCACGTCCACGACGACCGCGGCTGCGGTGACGAACAGCGGCGTCCACGACGGGTCGGTGATCGGCGCGATGAGAATGTCACCCGGTTCCAGTGCCGACGGGTCCGAGGCCTCGGTCAGCACCCGCGCCCGGCCGCGTGCGACACCGCCGCATGCGGGAACTCCGGTGATGGTGTCACCGGCGGATGCGGCGGCGACGGTCGACTCCGAGCGCAGCGGCCACTCGGAGATCGGCGCAGGGGTGCCGTCGACGACGAACGGCGGCGTGCGGTCGAACAGGTCCAGGTACCCCTTCTCGCGTTCGACGAGAGTGTCGCGGTACGACGCCGGATCGTCGAGGAACCCCGCCAGCTCGTCGGCGAAGAGCATGAAGATCTGACGCGGCGAGTCGATCGCACCCCGGTCCGCGAATCGACGGCCGAGTTCGAGTGCGGGCAAGCGCAATTCGTGGATCAGCATCGCGGCCGTGGTGCGGCCGCGTTCCCGGCCGCGCATCCACAGAGCCGACGCATTGAGCACCGCCTCGAATTGACCTGCGGTCTCGGCGTCGCCGGCGAGCATCTCACGGATCGCCGCCGCGGCGGCGTCGCGCTGGGCGGCTCGCTGCGCCGACTTGGCCTCCGGCGCTTCCCCATCCGGAACGTCGCGCATCGTCTCGATGGTCGCCAGGGCGAGGTCGGGGTCGACACCCCATGTGATCGCGCGGATCTCCCACTCGGCAGGTCCACGGAAGTCCCAGTCGGCGAGGAACGCATCCAACTGCGCGGCGAACGCGCCGACCGCCTGCGACTCCGAGGCCTTGAGCTTGGCGTAGAGCCCCTTGGTGCCGGCATCGAACAGCGCTGAGACATCGGGATGCTGCGCCTGACGGCTCAATTCCCACATCCGCAGCGAGGGGCCTGCGGAGTCGACGTTGCCCAGCCCGGCCACCAGGGTGAGTGCCTGCTCCGGTTTGCCGACCGCCTCGGCGAGCTGCGCGATGGCACCGAGTCCGACGCCGCACTTCAGGCTGGCCTCGATGTGATGTTTGAAGAGCCGGCGGAGCAGGGTCTCGAACGAGTTCATCCGCTCGACGAGCTCACTGTCGGACAACTGGGTCAGATCAGGCCGACTGCGACGGATCTCGTCGACCTCGACGCGATCGGTGTCGTAGGCGGCGAGGTCGGTGGCGCCGAGCACCTGCTCATTGAGCCAGGCACCGGCTTTCGCCTCGTACTCGGCGTTTTCGTCGAAGTCGCGTTTCTCGCTCTCGTAACTCGGGATGCCGGGCATGTCCCCGAAGTACTGCAGGTCGACGGCCTCGGCACTCATGCCGGGCACCCGCACGCCGAACAGCCGCATCAACGACATGTTGATGTAGAGGTAGCTGCCGAACGCCGGGAGGATGTTGAACGCCACCGCGTCGTCGTACAGGTCGTCGTCCCATACGCCGCATGCCACGAACGCGTCGCGCCATCCGGGTTCCAGCGTGTGCTGGAACCCGAGGGAGGCGTTCAACGGGGTGATCGGGTCCGGGAAGATCTCGCCGACGTTGGCGCGAGAGTACAGCGGGAACAGTTTCGAGGTCTCGTTCGAGATCGGCCAGGCGGTCATGTCCGGGCGTCCTTCCAGTTGGTCATGAGCGAGCGGCCGAGTCCCTCGGCCCGCTTCTGCATCTCGCAACCACACATCGGTGGTTAGCGAACGCTGAGTCACATTATTCTGTGATCCCACTCACGTTGTCAACCACTCGAGTCGCAGACTCACGGTTCTGTCCACGCTCTTTATCTCCGCCACGCGGGTGCGGCTGGACAGATATGTGATGAGTGAGTCACTATTCATCCAGGCTGCGCGGTACTGGACGGGCTGCCGGGAGGAGAGTTCGGATGCGTGTGCTGGTCACCAACGACGACGGTTACGACGCCGATGGGTTGATCGCGGTGGCCACCGCGCTGATCTCCGCCGACCACGACGTGGTCGTCGGCGCGCCGAGCTCCGAGCGGAGCGGGAGCGGGAGTTCTCTCGGCACGATCGAGGACGGTGCGCTGATCACCACGACCGAGCACCGCATCCCCGAGCTCGGCGACACCCCGGTCTTCGCTCTCGACTGTCCGCCGGCGCTGACCGTGGTGGCGTTCTGCGCCGGAGCCTTCGGGCCGCCGCCCGAACTCGTCGTCAGCGGGATCAACGAGGGCCACAACACCGGGCGGTCGATCCTGTTCTCGAGCACCGTGGGCGCAGTGCTGGCCGCGCGCGTGGCCGGAGTCAGCGGTATCGCGGTCAGCTGCGGGTTCGCCCCAGACCACCGCTACGACACCGCGGCAGCGGTGGCCGAGCGCGTCGTCGGATGGATGTCCGACTTCCCCACCACCCCGATGACATTGAACGTCAACGTCCCCGACGTCGACTTCCCCGATCTGCGCGGTATCCGGGTGACACCTCTGGCGAACCGGAGCATGTTCACCTTGCGGTTGTCCCGTACCGAGGGCGGCCTGCTGATCAATCGCGACGAGCGGCGCGGCGGCCGGTTCCGCGAGGGAACCGACAGTGCGGCGGTCGCGGACGGGTACGTCTCGGTGTCCGGGTTGAGCGGAGTCGACGCGGACAACGACTCCCTGGCGGACGCCGATACCGCACTGCGACAGGCGATGTCACGGGACGACGTGTTCGGGCTGGCGCAACTGCGCTGACTCCGATGGTGGCCTCGACGGGCGCGGCGGCCTCGCTGCGCTCGGTCGACGCTGCTCGACCAGCGGGGGTGCGACCATTCCCGCTGGTTGAGCCGGTGACGAGCGAAGCGAGGAGCCGTGTCGAAGCCACCTGGTGACCCGTCAGTCCCTACTCGTCACCCGCGCCACGCTGGTGACCCGAGGTCAGCAGCAGATCCTGGTGGAGTTCCATCCAGATGTCGTGGTAGCTGTCGTACATCGGGCGCGCGAATGCGGCGGTGTCACCGCCGTGCACCTTCTCCAGGGCCGCCGAGAGCCGACTCCGGTAGCGACCGAGTCGCGGGAGCTCGGCGCCGACCTCGTCGAGCGCCTGCGCGATCCGGTGGTGGATTCGGTCGAGTTCGGCGACGACGGATGCGTCGTAGTCGGCATCCGCGTGATCGTTGGGGGTCTCGTCCGGGCGAATCTGCCACGACGCGCACACCTTCTTGAAGTCCCCGTTGATCGAGCCGAAGCCCTCGTGGAACGTGTCCACCGCGGCACGTTCTGACTCACTCAGCGTGAGTTCCGAGGACAGTCGCTCGTACTCGGCTTTCCCGGCCGGGGTGATCATCGTGCCCGAGATCCGGCCGCCCTCGCGACGCATCACGAACCCGGCGTCCGCCAGCTGTTCGATGGTCACGGCCAGGGCGTCCGCGTCGTGGCCCGTCAGCGCGGTCAGGGTGTCGTCTGTTGCGAGCCCCTTCACCTTGAGGGCATGCAGCACGTCGAAGTGTGCGGTGGAGGTCTCGGTCGTCATACTCGTTCTCCTTGCTGGGATGGATCTGTGGGCATCGTCGGATCTCCCTGTGTCGCGGACGATCCGCTCGACCGACCGGCATCGGCCCCGGGTGTGGCGAACCGGTCGACCAGCCGCCGTTTGTCGAGTTTGCCGGTGGGCAGGCGCGGTAGGTCGGTGGTGAACTCGACCGACCGGGGCGCCTTGAAGTGCGCCAGGTGTTCGCGCGCATGGGCGATCAGGTCGTCTTCGCTCACCGACGCGCCGGGGCGCACCTCGACGACCGCCTTGACCGACTCGCCGAACTCGGCGTCCGGCACGCCGACCACCGCCACGTCGGAGACCGCCGGGTGAGCCAGCAAAGCCGATTCGATCTCCTCGGGATAGATGTTGACCCCGCCGGAGATGATCATGAAACCTCGACGGCCGACGAGGTAGAGGAATCCGTCGTCGTCGAGATATCCGATGTCGCCCATCTGCTTCAACACCGGCCGTGCGGCGTCGGCCGGCCGGTCGGGTCCGCCGGCCGCCTCGAAACAGACCGTGCCCTCGACGCCGGGATCGACGTCCGCGCCCGCGGAGTCGGTGATGTGCACCCGTGCGGTACCCAGCGGTCGACCCACCGACCCCGGATGCGACCGCGCGTCCGTCGGCGAGATGTAGGTGTGCCCGTACCCCTCGGATGCTCCGTAGTACTCGTGCAGGACCGGGCCCCACCATTCGAAGATCGCTTCTTTGACATGCGGCGGACACGGGGCGCCCGAGGTGAACGCCACCCGATGCCGCGGGGAGAGCGCGATCGTCTCCCGGTCGGGCAGGTTCAACAGGCGGATCAGCATGGTCGGCACCCACTGCGAGTGCGTCACACCGTATTCGGTGATCGCTCGCATCGCCCCCGCGGCGTCGAACTTCTCCATGCACACGACGGTGCCGCCGGCCGCCAGCGTGATCAGCTGGAAGGTGAACGGCGCCGCGTGATAGTTCGGGGCGGGTGACAGCAGGACCGAGTCGGCTCCGACGCCGAGTTCGTCGACGAGGCCCGAGTGCCGGCGCGGTGCGTCCGCGGGATGCACGCCGAGCAGCGGTTGAGCGAACCGCTTCGGCCGTCCGGTCGTCCCGCCGCTGTAGAGCACTCGAGCACCGAGCAACTCACGCTCAAGGGGCTCGGACAACTGGCCGGCGAGCGCGTCGGCCAGGGCGACACACCCGTCCGCCGGGCCGTCGGCGCACACGATCACGGTCTGGTCCCGTCCCGAGCCGTCGACCGAGTCGTCGACCGCGGCGACGACCCGGTCGGCGAGCGCCGTACTGGTGACTATCGCGGCCGGGCGGTCCTCTTGGATGAGTGCGGCGAGCTCGGTCGGCTTGAGATGCCAGTTCACCGGTGTCACGTACAGACCGCTGCGCATCCCGGCGGCCACCGCCACCGGCCAGGCCAGGCTGTTCTCCATGACCAGCACCACCGAGTCGCCCGGGCCGACGCCACGGGACTGCCAGAATCGGGCCAGCCGATTCGATCGACGATCGAGCTCGGCGTAAGTGATGCGCTCCCCCGACCCCGCCATCACATAGGCGATGGCGTCGGGGCGGGTGCGCGCAGTGGACGGTGGGTACACATCACTCCTGTTTGCGAATCATGAGTCGCATTGCCGGGTCGACCCTCAGCGGCCGGTCGTTGCAGGTAGGCAATCTCGGACTTTTGTACCGTTGTGGTTCACAACACACCATAGACTATGGTTTAGTGAAAGTGCAGTCACAAACGAGAGTCCATTGGAGAAGACATGACCATCGCTGACGACATCGATCTGATGGATCTCCGCCCGTTCGCGGCCGGTGTCGATCATGACGTGTTCGCGCGGTTGCGCACCGAGGACCCGTTGCACTGGAACACCGAACCCGACGGGCCGGGTTTCTGGTCGGTGACCCGCTACGAGGACGTCAAGGCCGTGGCCTCCAACGCCGACGACTTCACCGTCACGCAGGGCACGCAGATCGCCAGCCGACGCGCGGAGGGCGAGGGCGCTCGCAGCATCCACCACGTCGATCCGCCCGAGCACGGCAGACTGCGCGGAATCGTCACCCCGCATGTGCGGCCGGTGAAGCTCAAGTCGCTCGAAGGCGACATCGCCGCGGTCATCGACGAGCTGCTCGACACCCACGCCGGCGCCGGCGACATCGACTTCGTCGCCTCCATCGCCGCGCAGCTCCCGCTGGTCATGATCGGGCGGTTGCTCGGTGCGCCGCTCGAGGACTGCCCGAACCTGTTGCGGTGGACCAACCAGATGGCCAGCGAGGACCCCGACTACTCCGAGGGTCCGGAAACCGCGGTGCGAGCGCGCGACGAGGTCTTCGACTACTTCCGCGGACTGGAGAAGCTACGCCGCGAATGCCCCGCCGACGATCTGATCAGCGTCCTGACCGCGGCCGAGCTCGACGGCGTACCCCTGTCACGTGGGTACCTCGACGCCTACTACCTGATCCTGATGGTCGCCGGTAACGAGACGACCCGCAATCTGCTGTCCGGCGGCGTCAACGCCCTGGCCGAGAATCCGCAGTGGTGGGACTTCATGCGAGCGAACCCCGCCAAGATCCGGGTGGTGGTCGAAGAGATGGTCCGCTGGGTCTCGCCTGTCCTGTCCATGCGCCGCACCGCCACCCGCGACATCGAGATGCACGGCAAGACGATCCGCGAGGGCGACAAGGTCGTGATGTGGTTCTGCTCGGCCAACCGCGACGAACGCGCCTTCGACGACCCGGAGACGTTCATCGGCAACCGGTTCCCCAACGAACATGTCGGCTTCGGATGGGGCGCGCATGCCTGCCTCGGCTCGAACCTCGCCCGTCTCGAAGCACGGTTGTTCTTCACCCGCATCATCGAGCGGGGACTGGGCATCACCGTCCTGGACACGCCGAACCGATTGCAGAGCAACTTCTTCCGCGGTATCAAGACCTTGCCGGTCCGGATCGAGGCCGCTCGATGAGCGCGGTCGGCGAACTGACCGAGACCACCGGTCTCGGGACCGGCCCGGCCGCCCTGATCGGAGACCGGGAACTCGTTGACGGCGCTCCGATCCCGGTGATCAACCCCTTCACCGATCGGGAGATCGGTGCGACCCGCGAAGCCGGGAAAGACGTCGTCGACGAAGCGGTCGCCGCCGCGGCGAACGCGCTGCCCGCATGGGCACAGACGCCGCCGGCCCAGCGAGCCGCCGTCCTGCGGGCGACCGCCGATCTCATCGATCGACGCGGCGACCGGATCGCGGCGCTGGTGACCGCCGAAATGGGTATGCCCACCACACTGGCCACCGCGACACAGCAGGCGCTGCCGGCGACCGTGCTGCGCGCGACTGCGGACGCGACCGAGAGCTTCCCGTGGGAGCAGGTCGCCGACGGGGCGATCGTGCGCCGCGTGGCGGGCGGTGTCGTGGCGGCGATCACCCCGTGGAACATGCCGGTGCATCAGATCATCGCGAAGGTCGCGGCCGCACTCGCCGCGGGTTGCACCGTCGTGCTCAAACCCGCCGAGGCAACCCCGTTCGACGCCGCCCTCGTCCGCGGGTGCTTCATCGACGCGGGCCTCCCCGCGGGTGCCTTCGCCATCGTCAACGGCACCGGACCGATCACCGGCCAGGCTCTCGCCGCGCACCCGGACATCGCCCACGTGTCGTTCACCGGCAGTGTCCACGGGGGAAAGGCTGTCGCGGCGGCGGCCGCGGAGTCGCTGGCACGCACCACCCTCGAACTCGGCGGCAAATCGCCCGCCGTCGTCCTACCCGACGCCGACCTCGACGCCGTGGTGCCGCGAATCCTGGCATCCGGGTTGGTCAATTCCGGCCAGGCGTGCAACGCCACCACGAGGCTCGTGGTGCCCGCCGCCTCCGCCGACCGCATCGAGGCCCTGATCGACGCCGCACTCGGACGGTTCGTGTTCGGTGACCCGACCGCGCCGGACACCACTCACGGTCCGCTCGCCTCCGCGGCGCACGCGCAACGAGTGCTCGATCGCATCGATGAGACACGCCAGGTCGGCGCCCGGGTGATCGCCGGCGCCGGAGAGCGTCTCGACATCGGCGACTCCCGTTCCTTCGTCTCCCCGATCGTCTTCGGCGATCTCGACCCCACCGCCGCGGCGGTCCGCGAGGAGATCTTCGGCCCGGTCCTGGTGGCGCAGTACTACCGCGACGTCGCCGAGGCGATCACGCTGGCCAATGACAGCCAGTACGGTCTGTCGGCCGAGGTGTGGTCCGCCGACCGGGACCATGCACTCCAGGTCGCGGCCCGGCTCGACGTCGGTCAGGTCAAGGTCAACGGCGTACGAACCCGCGAACGGCCGGCCGTACCCTTCGGCGGGCTCAAGAACTCCGGTTACGGGCGTGAGCTGGGCGCTGCGGGCATCGCCGAGTTCACCGAGATCCAGGCGGTGATGGCATGACCCGTTCGACAACCGCCGCGCGCACCATGGTCGTCACCGGCGCCGCCTCGGGCATCGGACTCGCCCTGGTGCAGCGGCTCCTCGACCGTGAACCCGGCACGCGGGTCATCGCCGTCGACATCGTCCCCTGCCCGGATGACCGTGCCCACTCGATTCTCACCGACCTCTCCGATCTGGAAGCGGTTGCAGCAGTGGATCTCCCCGAGCACCTCGACGCCCTGGCCAACGTCGCCGGGGTCCCGGGCACCGCTCCGGCGGAGACGGTCCTGGCGGTCAACACCCTGGGTCTGCGCGCACTGACGTTTCGGGCACTCGAGCGGATGTCCGCGGGCGGCGCCGTCGTGAACGTCGCCTCGATCGCGGCGCACCGGAACACACTGGCACACGACGACATCGCCGGCCTGCTCGCCGTACGAGATCGAGAAGAGCTACGCGCCTGGCTGTCCCGAGTGCAGATCGACGGGCCCGCGGCGTACGACACCTCCAAGCGTGCGGTCGTCGACTGGACCGTCGCGCTCTCGGCGTCGCTGCAGCCCCGGGGAATTCGAGCCCTGTCGGTCAGCCCGGGCCCCACCGAGACCCCGATCCTGTCCGACTTCGAACAGTCGATGGGCGCCGAGGCCATCGCACGATCGGCGTCGATGGTCGGCCGCCACGGCACGGCGACCGAGTCGGCGTCGGTGATCGACTTCCTGCTCGGCCCGGACGCCGCCTGGGTCAACGGCATCGACGTACCCGTCGAGGGCGGACTCACCGCACTGCGCGCCACAGCCATCCCCCTTCCCCTGTCCCGACCCCGTAGCCGGGTCGACATCGCCGAGTGAAAGGACCACTCATGACCACACCTGCTGTCCTCGCCCTGGACGGAACCGCGCCGGCCGATCGGGAACTGCTCGGCGGCAAGGCCTACAGCGTCAACCGCATGCGGTCGCTGGGGTTGCCGGTCCCGCCCGCCTTCGCCCTCACCACACCCGTCTGCGCCCAGTTCGCCGAAGCCGGCGGTCAGCTCCCCGCACACGTCTGGGACGGCGTCCTCACCCAGCTGCGCGTCCTGGAGCAACAGACCGGGAAAGCCTTCGGTGCCGGACCGTTCCCGCTACTCGTCTCGGTGCGTTCGGGAGCTGCCCAGAGCATGCCCGGAATGATGGACACCGTGCTCAACCTCGGTCTCACCCGCGAGCTGGTCACCCAGCTCGGCGAGGCCACGGGCGACCCCGACTGGGCGCGCGACACCTGGGAGCGGTTCTGCGCCGGCTACGGCGAGATCGTGCTCGGCGACGCCGCGGCCACACCGCCCGCCGATCCGTACGACCAACTGCGCGATGCCATCGGTGCGGTGTTCCATTCGTGGAGCAACGAACGCGTCGCCGCCTATCGGCGTCACCACGGTCTGGGCGAGGGCGGCGGCACCGCGGTGACCGTGCAGGCCATGGTGTTCGGCAACCGCGACGATCAGTCCGGGACCGGTGTGGTGTTTAGCCGCGACCCGGCCACCGGCGCCCCCGAGCTGTTCGGCGAATGGCTCGCCCGGGCACAGGGCGAAGACGTCGTCTCCGGAGAGCGCAACCCCGAGACCATCGACTCGTTCCGGGCCCACGCGCCCCACCTGCACGCCGAACTCGCCACCATCGCGAAGACCCTCGAGAACGAACACCGCGATCTCGTGGACATCGAGTTCACGGTCGAGAGCGGCGAGTTGTACATGCTGCAGTGCCGCTCGGGGAAGCGCTCCGCGCGAGCTGCGGTCCGCATCGCCGTCGACCTCGTCCGCGAGGGACTCATCAGCCGGGACGACGCCGTCGCGCGAATCAGCGCCGAGCAGGCGAAGTCGTTGTCGCAGAACAACTCGGCCGATGTGGCCGCCGACGTGCTCGCCTCCGGCACGGGCGCCGGCCCCGGGGCCGCGGTCGGCGTCGTCTACACCGACACCGACGAGGCCTGTGCTGCTGCGGCCCGCGGCGAGCACGTCGTCCTCGTCCGTCCCTCGACGTCGCCGGCCGACGTACCCGCGATGTTCGACTCCGTGGCGGTCGTCACCGAGGTCGGTGGCACGACGTCCCACGCCGCCCTGGTCTGCCGTGAGATCGGGGTGCCCTGCGTGGTCGGCTGCGGCACGGGACTGACCGGCACCCTCGCCGGGCAGACGGTCACCGTCGACGGGTCGACCGGAAAGGTCTACGCCGGTGACGCTCTCAGTGCCGAGGAGTCCGTCGACGACCACCTCGAGGAGTTGCTGTCGTATCTGCCCGACGCACTGTCACCCGAACACCCACTGGCCGAGCTGATCGCCGGACGAACTCTGCAGGGGGCCTGATGAGCACCGACACCGGACCGGACGCACGTGCGCACGACGGGATCGACGCGGCCTACTCCGCGGCCGGTCTGCTCGACCACACCGCGGCTCCGGCCAAACGCGCGAACAAACGCGGCGAGCAGACGCGCGACAAACTGGTCAAGGCCGCCACGGAGTGCTTCACCGAGTACGGGTACACCCGGACCCGGATCTCCGACATCACGCACCGGGCCGAGATCTCCCAGGGCAACTTCTATCGCCACTTCGTCAGCCTCGACGACATCTTCCTCGCCGCGCTCCGACCGTCTCTGCTCGAACTGGCGAACGCACGACTGCGTCCCGATCGCGCCCAGGGCGAGTTGCAGTCGCTGATCGAGGTCAACACCACGTATCTGCAGGCCTATGCCCGCAGCCGCCATATGCTGCGGCTGCTCCGTGAGGCGGCGGCGGCCAGCGAGAACCGGGGATTCCAGCAGCTCTGGCTCAATCTGCGCGGCGACTTCGTGCGGCGCACCGAACGCTGGCTCGATCGTCTCGTCGCCAACGGCACCATCGAGGCCTGCGACACCGAGCTGCTCGCCGAGACCCTGGGTTGCGCCACCGAACAGATGGCCTACATCCACGTCGGCCTGCCGGCCAGCACACCGCGGCGCGAGCGCCTCGAGGCACTCGGGACCGCGCTCGGCGAACTCTGGTACCGGGTTCTCCCGCTCACCTCCAGGACCACGGCATGACCCGCTCCGCCGCCTCGACCGTCGAGCGCACCCTCGGGGTGGACGTCACCGTCACCGCGGTCCGCGACGAGACGTCCGAGGCACGCACGATCGTGTTGGATTTCCCCGCGGAGACCGACTATCGGCCCGGGCAATTCATCACCGTGCGCATCCCGAGCGATCGGACCGGCTCCGTCGCGCGCAGCTATTCGCTGTCGACCGCTCCCGGGGTCGACGCCGCCCCGGCGATCACCGTCAAGCGAACCCGAGACGGCTACGGATCGAACTGGTTGTGCGACAACGCCGAACCAGGCCTGACCCTGCACGTCATCCCACCGTCGGGGGTCTTCACGCCGCACTCCTGGGCGCACCCGCTGTACCTGTTCGCGGCCGGCAGCGGTGTGACGCCGGTGATGTCGATCCTGCGTTCGGCCCTCGAATCCCACGACACGACGGTGACCCTGTTCTACGCCAACCGCGACCGCGAGTCGACGATCTTCGCCGACGCGATCGACGAGCTGGCCGAGCGTCATCCCGGACGGTTGGTGGTGCATCACTGGCTGGAGGCCGACCGGGGTCTACCCACCGCGGCCGCGATCGGCGACGTGGTTGCCGCCACCGAGGACTGCGAAGCCTTCATCTGCGGCCCCGCACCCTTCATGGACCTCGTCGAGCACACCCTCCGCGGGCGCGGCCTGCACCACGAGGCGGTCCACGTGGAGAGATACCTGTCGCTGACCGGCGACCCGTTCACCCTCGCGACGCACGACGACGAGGGTGGCGCCCACGAGCTCACCGTGCACATCGACGGCGACGTGCACACGGTCCGCTGCGGCACGGACACCGTGCTGCTCGACGCACTGCTCGCCGCCGACGTCGACGCACCGTATTCCTGCCGGGAAGGCGACTGCGGGTCGTGTGTGGCCCGACTGACCGCCGGCGACGTCGACCACGGCAACGGCATCGCGCTGGAACCCGAAGACATCGACGACGGATACATGCTGACCTGCCAGGCGACTCCGAAGGGCCCGGTCACGATCGAGTTCGACTGAAGCCACACCCCGGATACATCGCATCGGCCCCGAGCGCTACACCGCGCCGATGATCTATTCCACTGCCAGATAAGCCTGCACCGTATTCCCGGCGACCCGATCTAGCGAGACCCGTCGGCCTTCGAGCGATTCTGTGGGAGACAGTGGCGCCACAGGGCGGGGTGTCAGTTGCCGACGGCAACGCGGTTCTGCAGGTCGAGTGCGATGTCGACGATGAGGTCTTCTTGACCACCGACCAGTCCTCGTCGTCCCACTTCGAGCAGGATGGTGCGCACGTCGATGCCGTAACGCTCCGAGGCGGTTTCGGCGTGGCGCAGGAACGAGGAGTAGACCCCGGCGTAACCCAGGGTGAGGGTTTCGCGGTCGACTCGTACTGGACGGTCCTGCAGTGGGCGCACGATGTCATCTGCGGCGTCTTGTAGGGCGAACAGGTTGGTGTTGTGTTTCCAGTCGTGCAGGTCGGCGACGGCGATGAACGGTTCGATGGGGCAGTTACCTGCGCCGGCTCCGTGTCCGGCCAACGATGCATCGACCCGGGTTGCCCCGGCTTCGACAGCGATCACCGAATTGGCCACCGACAGCGAGAGATTCTCGTGCGCGTGGATTCCGATCTCAGTGGCTGGGTCGAGAGTCTCGCGGTAGGCGCGGACACGCTCGCGGGTACCGTCCATGGTCAGCTTGCCCCCGGAGTCGGTGACGTAAACACAGTGTGCTCCATAGCTTTCCATCAGTTTGGCCTGGCGCGCGAGTTCTCCGGGGTCGGTCATGTGGCTCATCATCAGGAAGCCGGAGACGTCCATGCCGAGTTCGCGGGCGGTGGAGATGTGCTGGGCGGAGACATCGGCCTCGGTGCAGTGGGTCGCGACCCGTACTGACCGGACGCCTAGGGAGTATGCCTGGCGGAGTTCGTCAATTGTGCCGATGCCCGGGAGTAGAAGCGTCGTCAGACGAGCATGGGTGAGGTTGTCGGCGGCGGCCTCGAGCCACTCCCAGTCGGTGTTGCTTCCCGGGCCGTAGTTGAGGCTGCCGCCGGCCAGTCCGTCGCCATGGGCGACTTCAATGCCGTCGACCCCGGCGGCATCGAGTGCGGCGACGATGATGCCGACGTTCTCCGGTGTGATCCGGTGCCGCAGTGCATGCATGCCGTCACGGAGCGTCACGTCCTGAATGAACAGTTGTGTGGTCATCGCAGAGTTCCCTTGGCTTCGGTCATCGCCAGGTCAACCGCGATGGTTTCGGCGAATTGCACCGCCGCAGAGGTCATGATGTCGAGATTGCCTGCATAAGCAGGTAGGTAGTGTGCGGCTCCCTCGACTTCGAGGAACACGCTGACCTGGTGCGTAGGCCGCGGCGCATCGGCAGGCAGCAGAGTGTGGACGGGCTGGTCGGCCGGGATCTCGGTGATCTGCACGTCCTGCTTGAGCCGGTACCCCGGCACGTAGACAGCCACCTTGTCGACCATCGCGTGCACCGACTCGATCACTGCCCGCTCGTGGTCGGGGCCCGAGAGTTCTGCGAGACAAAACACGGTGTCTCGCATGATCAACGGTGGATCAGCGGGATTCAGGACGATGATTGCCTTGCCGCGCCGGGCCCCTCCGACCGATTCGATTGCGCTCGACGTGGTTTCGGTGAACTCGTCGATGTTCGCGCGGGTGCCCGGCCCAGCTGACTTGGAGGCGATCGACGCGACGATTTCGGCGTAGGACACCGGGGCAATCGCGGACACAGCGGCGACGATCGGGATCGTCGCTTGGCCGCCGCATGTCACCATGTTCACGTTGTCGGACTGCCGGTGTTGGTCGAGGTTGACCGCCGGAACGACGAACGGACCGATCGCAGCGGGCGTCAGATCGATCAGCCGCTTGCCGAAGGGAGCGAGCAACTCGGCGTTGAGCCGGTGGGCTCCGGCGGACGTCGCATCGAAGACGATGTCGACGTCGGAGAAGTTCGGCAGATCGATGAGTCCGCGCACTCCTCCGGACGTCGTCGGCACCCCGAGACGCTGTGCGCGAGCGAGTCCGTCGGATGCAGGATCGATACCGACCATCGCTCCCATCTGCAGATTCTCCGAAAGCCTGATGACTTTGATCATGAGGTCGGTACCGATGTTGCCCGAGCCGATGACAGCGACGGTCGCATCTTTCGTGGTGCTCATCTCACCAGCTCCTTCACGAATGTGGTTGATACCGAGCCGAGACCACTGATGTCGGCGCGAACATGGCAGGGCCCGGCGACCGGCACCATCGGTCCCAGCGCACCGGAGAGCACGACTTGACCGGCCTGCAGCGGTTGGCCGAAGTCTCGAGCGGTGACTGCGAGCCAACGCAGAGCGTTGAGAGGATCCCCGAGACAGTCGGCACCCGTGCCCGTCGAGACGACATCGCCGTCGACCGACATCGTCATATTCACTGACTGCGGCTCGAACTCGCCGAGTGTGCGTCGTTCGTCGCCCAACACGAACAGACCGCTCGATGCGTTGTCAGCAACCGTGTCGGCGAACGTGATGTCCCACCCGGCGATTCGGCTGTCCACGATCTCCAGAGCTGCCACGGCATATGCCACCGCGCCGTGTACCTGTTCATAGGACAAGTCGCCCTCCGCGAGATCCTCGGCAAGAACGAATCCGATCTCGGCCTCTACCTTCGGTTGCAGGAGACAGTCGAGCGCCACGACGGCACCCGCCGCACAACTCATGTCGTCGAGGAGAATTCCGAAGTCCGGCTGGTCCACGCCGAGTTGTTTCTGGACCACCGGCGCGGTGAGGCCGATCTTGCGTCCGACAATGCGCGCACCTGCGTCCACACGAGCAGCGACGACCCGCTGCTGAACCGCATATGCAACGTCGGGATCGTCGACACCGATCAGGGCACGAACAGGCAGGCACGGCGACCGGCGCGCGGCCGCAGACTGTAGTGCTTCCGCAGCCCTTCTCACAGAAGGGTCAGAGGTTCTCAGAATTTTACTCACGTCGTCTTCCATGTCATCGGGTGCTCAACGGCTCGAGGGTTGAATCGGCAGCCGGTTCTTATCAACTTTC
Organism: Gordonia sp. 'Campus'; assembly: GCF_022206305.1. Lineage (GTDB taxonomy): Bacteria > Actinomycetota > Actinomycetes > Mycobacteriales > Mycobacteriaceae > Gordonia. Next base: position 342,215 of record NZ_JAKOIW010000001.1, read on the forward strand.
CGCGTCGCGATCCCACGTCGTCGCCGTCTTTCCGCGTTCTCGGAGGAGAACTTTGCGGATCTTCCCGTTCTCGGTGGTCGGCAGCGTCTCGACGATGTCGACAAAACGGGGAACGGCGAACTTCGCCAGACGGCCATGGCAGTGGTCGACGATCTCGCGAGGGGTGAGGATTGCGCCGGCCTTGGGAACAACCGACACCATGACCTCGTCCTCGGCCATCTCAGATGGCACCGGATACGCTGCCACCGATTCGACGGCAGGGTGTAGTCCGATTGCCTGCTCGACTTCGAAGGACGAGATGTTCTCCCCCCGCCGACGGATCACGTCCTTCATGCGGTCGACGAACCGGAACCAGCCGTCCGGCTCCCGGACGACGCGATCACCGGTGTGGAACCACAGGTTCCGCCATGTTTCCGTTGTCTTGTCGGACATGCCGTGGTAGCCGGTGGCAAACGCATATGGGACGCGTGGGCGGAGCAGAAGCTCCCCTGGTGTGCCGTCCGGTACTGGAGAGTCGTGCTCATCCACCACGACCGCTTCGAAGTCGGGCTGGACCTGGCCGATGTAGCCGGGTCGAGGCATGTCCGGCGCGGAGGTCAGGACCGAGTTGGTCTCTGTCGAACCGAAGCCGTCGACGAGTCGGATGCCGAACCGATCGAAGAACGGGTCGGCCAGACCCGCCGGAGTTGCCGGTGACAGCGCGCGGTTCACGTTGTGCTCCCGATCCCTCGACTGAGGCTCGCGGGACCAGAGAATGTTGATCATCGCCCCAAGCAGATAAGTGACCGTGGCGTCCGAGTCGGACAGCTCCGACCAGAACCGCCGCGCGGAGAATCGACGTCCTACGACGATCGTTGCCCCGGCGACGAGAGTTTGGAAGAAGGCGTTGAGGGCATTGGTGTGGAACAGCGGCAAAACCGTGAACAACGTGTCCTCATCGGAGATGCAGAGCTGCTCGGAGACGGTGATCCCCCACCAATAGAACTGGGCGTGGGGGCAGCACACACCTTTTGACACGCCCGTGGTTCCAGAGGTGTAGAGCAGCGCCGCCGTATCACCCGGCGACACCGAGCAGGGCGGGACGGTCCCGGAGAGCTCTGGGAAGGTGCGCACGTCGTAACCCGCCACAGCTGTGGCGGCTGAATCCAGCAACCAGACCTGCTCGAGATCGGGCGGGACCGGAACCGACTCCAGGCGGTTGAGGAGTTCTGGCTCGATGACCAGAATCCGGGAGTTCGAGTTCTCCAGCGCATGGTGTAGCTGGGTTCCCTGCAACGCGGCGTTCAGTGGCACGGCGACTGCACCGATCCAGGCGCACCCGAGGATGGTCTGAAGCAATTCGAGCCGATTCTGCGACAGTGTCGCGACCTTGTCCCCGCGACTTATCCCGTTCGCTTGCAACATCGCTGCAGTCGCGGCGGCCAGGTCGCGAACCTCGGCGTAGGTAAGTGCGGATTCCCCCATCTTCAACAGTGTCTTGTCGCTGTACAGCTCTGCCTGACGTGTCAGCAGGGCTGGAATGGTGCAATCCTTCAAGGGAAGACCGCGAAGCGGTGCGATGCGGTCAACGGTGCTCTGCATTTGTTCATTGCTCCTTGGCGGAGGGCTGCGGTATCACCGCGACCGGCCCGCCGGTTGTCTGCGTTTCTGGTGATGCCAAGTCGATTTCGGACCCGGGGACCCCGCCCTCGCCGACGACTTTCGCAACAACTGTCGGACCCAGGTCGGTACGTATCGACGCGAAGGTGACTGCGGGTGTGCCGCGCTGAACAGAGATTTCTTCGATGACACCTCGGTAGGCAGTCAGGGGTTCGAAATCGCCACTGCGGCAATGAGGGCAGAGGCTACGTGGAGGGAAGGACGCTCTTCCGCACCTCGTGCAGCTCTGCATCGTGATGCCCATGTCAAACCCTTTCGAGAATCGCAAGGTTCGCGCAGGATCCGTAGCGATAGGTGACCATGCCGTAACCGCTGACGGCGGCGGTGCGTGCGCCGGGAACCTGGCGCTCGCCGGCTTCGCCACGCAACTGGATGACGGCTTCGACGAGCCCATGCATTCCCGCCGCTGACCCCGCCTGCCCCGCGGACAGTTGACCGCCCGAGGTGTTGACCGGCCATCGATCGTGGAGGAGGCGATCGGTGATGTCGAACAAACTCCCGGTGGGGACGAAACCCATGTCCTCCAACTGGATCAACACCATGACCGGATAGTCGTCGTAGACGCTGATCACATCGATATCGGCAGGACGCAGACCTGCGCGGTTCCACAGTTCTGGGGCGACTCGGCACAGGCCGGTACGAAGTCCATCGCCTTCATGTCCGTCCCAGTTCACAGAACCGCCGATGGCACTGACGCGAACCGCCGGACTTCCGTCCTGCATGTGGTCCTGTCTCGTGATCACGATGGCGTCTGCACCCGTGACCGGCGGAACGCAGTCGAACCGACGCAGGGGCGACGCGATGACGGGCGAGGTGAGATAGTCGTCCATACTCATCGGCGTCCGGTAGACGGCACCTGGATTCATTGTCGCCCAATGTCTCTGGGCAACAGCCACCGCTCCGTACGCCTTATCGTCGAGGCCATGTCGACGCATGTGGCGTTGCGTGAGCATCGCGAACATGGCGTTCGGTCCGCCCATTCCCAACGGAGTGACATAGTCCCGGGTGATGGCGTTGTATTCGTCGACTACTGACTTGAAGTCCGACGCGGTCATGCGATCGCCGGCAACCAGGACAATGGTTTCCGCGTCTCCGGCCTCGATTGCACGCACGGCATGCTGAAGCATGTTCACGCCGCTGGCTCCGCCGTTGGTGTCCTCCATGATCCAGCGGAGAGCCAGGCCGCTGCGAAGGGCCAGGTCGACAGCGTGGTCGGGTTTGAGCGTGAAGCTCGATACCCCGAGCCCATCAACGTCTTCGAGAGCAAGGCCGGCCTTCTCGACCGCCTGCCGAACAGCACTGGTCAGCAGACGCTCTGTGGTCTCGACTCCCTCTGGGTGTCGGGTATACGGCACCTCGACTGCGCTGGCGATGACTGCGCTGTGCCCGGTCATACCGGCTCGCCGATCTCGTCCAGCGAACGGGAATCCGGAGCAGCAGGCGGCATCCCCGAAAGCGAGTCGATGCCCTTGGTTTCGGGAGCCTTGAGCACGGCGACGGTGCTGAGGACGCCGAAGAGGGCCAGGTACACCGCGATGGGCCAGTACGTCCCGGACCAGGCAAGCAGGCCTGTGGCGATCAGCGGCGCGACACCGCCGGCAAAGATCGCGGCGACTTCATGACCTATCGACAATCCGCTGTAGCGGACCTTTCCGGTGAACAGTTCGCTGAAGAAGCTCGGCTGAGTACCGATCATCGCACTGTGGCAGATGCTGATGGCGATGATGATCGCGAGCCAGATGAGCGCCGTGTTCTGTGTGTTGATCAGAAGGAAAAACGGTGCGGCCCAGATGATCACCCCGACGGCGCCGATGAGATAAACCGGGCGTCGACCTATCCGATCAGACAGTGCCGCGAACCCGACCATGGTGAATGTCTCCAGGATGTTGGCGACGATGATCGCGGTCAGAATCACCCCGCTACCCACACCGATGTGGACTCCGTAGGCGAGGGAGAACACCGCGAAGATGTACGAACCGCCGTTCTCGGCCATGCGCGCGCCTACGGTGACCAGGATTGATCGCCGCTGCGTCTTGATCGCTTCGAGTGCGGGGAAGCGAACCCGGTTGTCCTCCGCCTGGAGCTCCTCGAAAACCGGGGTTTCCTGGACCTTCATGCGGATCACCAGGCCGGCGATCATGAGAACCAGTCCCAGAAGGAACGGTATTCGCCAACCCCAGGAGAGAAACTCGTCTTCGGGGAGCAGGTTGACCAGGGCAAACACTGACGACGACAGGATGAAGCCCAACGTGACGCCCACCTGGCTGAAGGCGGAAAAGAATCCGCGCCGGCTCGGTGGAGCATTCTCGCTGATCAAGAGTACTGCGCCACCCCATTCCCCGCCCACCGCGATTCCCTGAATCACACGCAGAATCACGAGGAGAATCGGCGCCCAGACGCCGATCTGGGCATGTGTGGGGAGTAGACCGATGAGCGCAGTACAGACGCCCATCATCATGAGTGTGATGACGAGCATTGACTTTCGTCCGACGCGGTCACCGAAGTGCCCGAAGATGACTCCACCGAAGGGCCGTGCGACGAAGCCTATGGCGAACGTTCCGAATGCGGCGAGTGTTCCAACGAGGGAATCGTCTCCGGTGAAGAAGAGTGGCCCGAAGACGAGGGCTGCGGCGGTTCCGTACAGAAAGAAGTCGTACCACTCGAGGGCGCTGCCGATCAGGCTCGCGGTGGCCGCCTTACGCGTTCGGCTTTCTACAGATTGATTGGACATGGCAGGAATCCGTTTCCTATATTGCGAGAATCATGATTGAGGGCGTATCAGCGGGCCAGTGATACCGGCGTCGGGATCTCGTTGGGACTGTGAGTCAGTGACCGAATGCTTCGACAAGCCACCATGCCCCTTCGTCCGAGACGATCTTGGCGTCCAGGACCATCGGACGATTGGGTTGGTCGAGCCAGGACTTGATCGGGAGTAGATCGTCGAGGCACCTGACGGTGACGGTCTCACAGCCGAAGCCACGAGCGAGGGCAGCGATGTCCGTCTCTGGGAAGGTCACCGCGTCGAGGTCTACGTGTGCTCCGAAGTGGTGGGCTTCCGCCCCGTACTGCGCGTCGTTGTAGACGATGACGAGCATGGGGAGGTTCAGTCGGGCTGCCGTCTCGAGTTCGCTGATACCCATCAAGAAGCCACCGTCGCCGCAGGCTGCGATCGGAACACGGTCGGGTTGAGCGATCGCGGCGCCGATCGCGGTGGCGAGGCCGAGGCCAACGGATTGAAATGCCTGGGTGAAGCAGAATCCGTACTCGTCGGGTACGTCGAGAAACATGCTCGGGTAGCCGAGGAAGTTCCCGGAATCCACCGACAGGACCCGCGAGCGCGGCAGCATTCGATTCAGCTGTGCACTCATCAGCCGGGGATCGATACGCTCGTCTGTGCTCTCGTCTTCGAACGGGACCTGGTGCCATCGACCTTCGGTCTGAATTCGTCGCAGAGTCCCGCTGGTCCGGTAGCCGGTCCTCTCGACCCGCGCCTCGGCAAGCAGAGCCGAGACGTCGGCGGCGGTTTCCGCCACGCCGGCCCACACACCGAGATCGACCGGGCGATGCCGCCCGAGGGCGCTCTGGTCGATGTCGACCTGGACAACCTTCGCGCTGTCGCCGATCAAGCGGCCGTGCCGCATGGTCCACATGTTCAGTGTGCATCCCCAGCCGACGATGAGGTCGGCGTTTGTGATGAGCTCAGCGGCAAGTGGCGTCGAGAACCCTCCGGCCACGTCGATACTCCACGGCTCCCCTTCGAACATCCCTCGGGCGACGGCAGATGTCGCCAGCAGGGCTCCGCATCGTTCTGCGAGTTCGATGAGGGTGCGTTTCGCAGGACCCCCACGGGCACCACGTCCAACGACGAACACAGGCCTCTGTGCCTGCTTGAGCAGTGCCGCGAGTTCTTCCACATCGGTTCGCTGAGGCCGGGGAGCCATCCTGGTGATCGGGTGCGGAACCGAGACGGACCCGGTCAGTACACAGTCCTGGACATCGATGGGGATGTTGAGCACCACCGTGCGCTTCTGCATCGCGCAGATGTTGTACGCGTGAGTCAGATCGGAAACAGCTGTCTCCGCAGATCGGATTCGGAGCGCCACTGCTCCGCAGCCGCGGGCGATCGATTCCTGGTCGATGTAGAAGTTCGACTTCGGATCGGTGGCTTCGGCGGTCAGGACGAGCAGCGGGCTCTGGCTCTTCGCGGCCTCGACTATGCCGGTCAACGCGTTGGTGTAGCCGCACCCTTGATGCAGCGAGAGCACGGTCACCTGCTCGCTCATCCGGGCGTGGGCGTCTGCCATGACCGCTGCGCCGCCCTCATGACGTGCCGCGACGAAGCGGGCGCCGGCTCCAACGAGTGCGTTCGTATAGTGGAAGTTGCCGCTACCGACGACACCGAACGCCACCCGGACACCGAGCTCGTACAACGCTCGACCGATAGCTTCGCGAACGTACATGATCAATCTCCCTTTTCGAGCTCGGTGGGTGTTTTCACGAGCGCCAGCACTCGGGCGGGGCTACCTGACCCGCCGACGATCTTCAGCGGCGCGACGACCAGCACTCCACCGGCGGCGGGGAGTGAATCGAGATTTCGTAGCTGCGTGACGCCGTACTTGCCGGCGCCGAGCAGGTGGTGGTGACACGGGAAGGGTGGGTCGAAGGCGTATGCTTGGCCGGCGTCGATACCGACGGTTTCCACTCCGATGCCCCTGATTGGGCTCTGTGTCGCCAACCATTCGGCGCACTCCACCGAGATGCCGGGCGTGTGAGGACCATCGCCGTCAGCGTTGATGAATTGCACTTCGTCAGCGGCTCGGCGGTCCCAGCCTGTTCGGTAGAGCAGCCAACCACCTTCGGGCAAGGGGCCGTAGCTCCGTTCCCAATCCAGTACGTCATCGACACCGAGCAGGAAGTCAGGGTCGTCGACAACCTCCTTCGACTTGTCGATGACGACGAAAGGACCGATCAGGTGAGAAGCCGGAACACGCGAGACATCGGCGAGATCACGGCCGGTGACCCAGTGACACGGAGCGTCGAAGTGAGTCCCCACGTGTTCGCCGGTGTGGATGGCGTTCTGGTAGGACGTCTCACCCCTCTCGTCATAGCGTGCAAGCTCCTCGAGAGAGAATCGCGGAATCGGCTCCATGCCATCGGGAAGTGGCAGAACCGGAGTCCGGTCCGACAGGGGGGCGGTGAGGTCCACGACGCTGATCGTGTTGTCTCTCAACCCCTCTGACAGACCGAGGGCGGACGGGAGTAGTTCGGGCATGCCCTAGATACTTCAGTTTGTGGGCTGATCCACATAATGCCCTTCTTGCACGCACTATGCCCATATGGCTATCACGCCAGGCTCTGGCTATGCTCTCGCCATGGAACGTCGGCTGAAACACCTCCTCGACGGCGGCTTCAAACTCCGTCATCTACAACTGATCACGGCAATCGCGAACAATGGAACAATCGTCGGCGCTGCTGCGGATCTGTATGTGACCCAGCCTGTGGTGACCCGGGGTTTACGTGAGGCAGAAGAGATTCTGGGAGTGCGGCTGTTCGACCGCAGCACGCGCGGGGTCACCCCGACGCCCTATGGCACCTTGCTGCTTGAACACGCCGAGATGATCCTGACCAGCATGGAACGTCTGGCCGAGAACATCGATCACCTCCAACAGAGCGGAACGCGACCGATCCGGGTGGGCACGAACATGACCGGGTCGTATGTTCTCCTCCCACGCACCCTGGTGTCGCTGAAGGCCGCGCACCCTGGTCTCAAGGTGTCGGTGGTCGAGGGCACCGACGAGACCTTGCTCGAGTTGCTGGCGCACCACAAGCTCGACGTCCTGATCGGGCGGATGACTGACGGGAACCCCCACCACATCACCCAGCGGCATCTGTACGACGAGCCCATCCGCATCATGGCAAGGGTTGGACATCCCGCCTTCACGGGCGACGGCCTCGAGCCCGAGTCTCTGGCGTCATTCCCCTGGGTGCTGCCGCCTCCGACCGCGGTGGCAAGCCGATTCGGTGGGTCATTCGGTGAGACCGGATCTTGGGTCCCCACGAATGTCATCGAGTGCACGTCAATCCTCACGATCCGGGCGATTCTGCACGCCACCGATTCACTGGCCCCCCTGCCGGTGCTGGTCGGAACGAACGATCCCGAGCTGCGCATGCTCCCCGTGGAGCTCGATACCCTCCCCCGCGCAATCGCTCTCATTCACTCGGCAGAGTCAGCCCTGAGCGAGAGCGCCGACTTGTTCGTGTCGCACCTCCTCGACGAGGTCGAGGCGATCGAATCCGAGCTATCGGGATTGCACCTCGACCTCAAGTAGCGCACGAGATCGGATCGAGCCGACGAACCTTATGTCCGTATGGACATGGCTGGCTCCGATATAGGCATTTGTTTGGTATAGCCGGGGGCCCGACCATTGATCCATGACTTCAACCCCCGACGGCTGGATCCGCAACTTCGTCGACGGAGCCTTCGTCGATCCCGATCCGCGGCGTGGATTCGATCAGGTCGACCCTGCGACCGGACGGACGCTCGGCCAGGTCCACGAGGCCGACCAGGCGCTGGTCGATCGCGCCGTGAACGCCGCCCGTCGGGCCCTTGACAACGGCTGGGCCGACACGCCGGTGCGCGAACGCTCCGCGCTGTTGCGCCGCGCCGCGGATCGCATCGAGCAGCGCTTCGAGGAGTTCGTCGCCGCCGAGATGGCCGACACCGGTAAGCCGATCACCCAGGCACGAGAACTCGACGTGGCTCGAGCGCTGACCAACTTCAGGACGTTCGCCGATGTCGCAGCCGCCGCCGGCCAGGAGTCGTTCATGACCGACCTTGCCGGCGGTCGGCAGGCGCTCAACTATGCGGTCCGCAAACCGCTCGGCGCGGTCGCGGTGATCGTGCCGTGGAACCTGCCACTGCTCCTGCTGACCTGGAAGGTGGCGCCCGCACTCGCGTGCGGTAATGCCGTGGTGGTCAAGCCAAGCGAGGAGACGCCCGCGACTGCCACTCTGCTCGCGGAGGTCCTCGCCGAGGTGGGACTGCCCGCCGGCGTGTACAACGTGGTGCACGGCTTCGGTGGCAACTCCGCCGGCGAGTACCTCACGACACATCCGGGAATCGACGGTGTCACCTTCACCGGTTCGTCCGCGACCGGCTCTCATGTGATGAAAACCGTTGCGCCCCGTGTACGTCCGGTGTCGTTCGAGCTCGGGGGGAAGAATGCCGCGATCGTGTTCGATGACGTCGACCTCGACGAAGCACTCACCGGACTCACCAGGTCCGTCTTCGCCAACACGGGCCAGGTGTGTCTGTGTACCGAAAGGGTGTACGTCCACCGTTCCATCTTCGACGACGTCGCTGTCGGGCTCGTCGAGCGTGCCGAGCGACTGCGTCTGGGCAACCCCGCCGATCCCGACGTCACCACCGGACCACTGATCTCGCAGGGGCACCGCGACAAGGTAATGCGCTATTTCGAGCTCGCCGAGCAGTCGGGCGCCAAAGTCTTGACCGGGGGCGGAATTCCGGACCTGGGTCAGGATTTCGAGTCCGGCTCGTGGGTGGAGCCGACGCTGTGGACGGGACTGACCAACGAGGACCCGGTTCTGCGTGAAGAGATCTTCGGGCCGGTCGCCGCATTGGTGCCGTTCGACACGGAAGCGGAGGCGATCGCGCTCGCCAACGACACCCAGTACGGGCTGGCCGCGTCGGTGTGGACCAACGACCTGCGACGCGGACACCGCGTCGCACAGAAGATGAACGTCGGAATCTCCTGGGTCAACACTTGGTTCACGCGCGAACTGCGATCTCCATTCGGTGGCGTCGGGTTGTCCGGAATCGGCAGGGAGGGCGGCGAGTCGTCGTTGCACTTCTATACCGAGCCCACCAACGTGTGCGTGGCCCTATAACTCCCGGGAAAAGAGGAACAATGGAAGCGAAGTCACTGACCCGCAAGGAGATAGACACCCTTGCCGCGCGATTGGACGAGGCACAGCTGCAGGTACTCGACACTCCGAGTCTCGCAGACGATGTCGAGGTCCACATCGACGACGCGTACCGCGTCCAGGAAGCGCTGGTCGGCCGGCAACTCGACCGTGGGCAGACGCTCGTGGGCGTCAAGCTCGGGTTCACCAGCAAGGCCAAGATGGCTCAGATGGGTGTTTCCGACGTGATCGTCGGCCGGCTCACCGACGCTATGCGCGTCGACAACGGCGGTCGATTCGATCTGAGCCGGTTCATTCACCCCAAGATCGAACCCGAGGTCGCGTACCGCCTGATGCAGGACATCGATCTCGACGACCCAGGTGTCGACGTCGAAACCTGCGTCGACGCCGTCGCTCCGGCGATGGAGATCATCGACTCCCGCTACCGTGACTTCCGGTTCACCTACACCGACGTGGTCGCCGACAACACGTCCGCAGCCGCTTTCGTGATCGGCCCGTGGCAGTCGATGCGTTCCGTCGGCGATCTCTCGGTGCGACTCGAGGCGGGCGGGCAGTCCGTTGACGGTTCCACCGCCGCGATTCTCGACGATCCGGTCAACGCTCTCCACGCACTTCTCGACGTGTGTCGCCGTCGCCGAATTCCGTTGCGCGCGGGCGATGTGGTGCTCGCCGGCGCCGCCACCGCGGCAATCCCGTTGGCGGCGGGCGCCGCACGATGCGACATCGACGGCCTCGGCAGCGTCACCGCCGAAGTCAGCTCATGAGCCACGACGCCGCCGCCCGGGTCCTCGAGCAACTCGCGATCCCACGCGGACGATTCCCACATCTGAAGGTCGCGGGCGACTTCGTCTATGTCTCCGGAACGAGCTCCCGTCGACCGGACAATACGTTCGACGGTGTCGAGGTCGACGAGATGGGAACGACGAATCTCGACATCCGAGCACAGACGCGAGCGGTCATCGACAACATCCGATCGATCCTCGTCGAGGTCGGTGCGGATCTGAGCGATCTCGTGCAGGTCACCTCCTATCTCGTGTCGATGAACGACTTCGGCGGCTACAACGAGGTGTACGCCGAGGTGTTCGACGAAACCGGTCCGACCCGGACCACCGTTGCGGTACACCAACTTCCGCATCCGCATCTACTGATCGAGATCCAGGGTGTCGCCTACCTGCCCCCTCATCGCCGTACCGCCCTCAACCTGAAGGATCACTCATGAACGCCATCCCGCCCGTCATCGACTTCCAGAAGTGGATCGCCGAGAACAAACACCTGCTCGCACCGCCGGTGAACAACCAGACGATGGCCTTGGGCGACGACTTCGTCGTCCAGGTGGTCGGCGGTCCAAATCAGCGCACCGACTATCATCTCGACCCGTACGAGGAGTGGTTCTACCAGCTCGAGGGCAGTATCTACGTGGACGTCATGACCGCGGACGGACCGGAGCGCGTGCATATCCGCGAAGGCGAGACCTGGCTGCTGCCCGGCAACATTCCGCATTCACCGCAACGCCCGACCGCCGACTCGATCGGCCTTGTCATCGAACGCGTGCGTCGTGAGGGCACCCTGGAGAAGTTCCAGTGGTACTGCCTCGACTGCAATCACTTGATCCACGAGATCGAGCTGCAGGTGCGCAATATCGTCGCCGACCTGCCACCGGTCTTCGTTCAGTTCTACGAGGACGAACAGGCTCGCACCTGTGACAACTGCGGGGCCCTGCATCCCGGGAAGGGCTGACGTGAGCGGCACCATCGACGTCCACACCCACTATGTTCCCAAGGGCTGGCCGGACCTGACCGCCGATGCGGGGCGCGATGCGCCGTGGCTGCGGATCGAGACCGAGGCTGAAGCCGTGATAATGATGGGTTCGAACGAGTTCCGACGCATTCAGTCCGACGCCTGGGATGCAGGCATCCGACTGCGGGACATGGATTCCGACGGCGTCCGGACCCAGGTTGTCTCACCCACACCGGCATTCTTCAATTACGGTCGCGCCGGCGCGCAGGCCGAACGGATCGCACGTGTCTTCAACGATCTCGCGCTCGACATCGTGGCCCCCGCCCCGGAGCGGCTGATTCCGTTCTGCCAAGTGCCATTACAAGACCCTGACGCTGCTTGCCGTGAAGTCGAGCGTTGCATCGCCAATGGGCACCGTGGAGTCGAGATTGGCAACCACGTCGGCGATCGAGACCTCGACAGCGAAGGGGTGGTGACGTTCTTGCAACACTGCGCGTCGATGGACGTTCCGGTATTCGTCCATCCTTGGGACATGGACTCGTCGCCCCGACTCAATCGCTGGATGGCGCAGTGGCTGACCGCCATGCCCGCAGAGACGCACCTGTCGATCCTGGCGTTGATCCTGGGTGGCGTCTTCGACCGTATTGACGATCGGCTGAAGATCGCCTTCGCCCACGGCGGGGGATCGTTCGCGTTCTGGCTCGGCCGAATGGAGAATGCCTGGCACCGCCGCAACGACCTCATCGGCACCTCCGCGATGCCGCCGTCGCACTACCTCGGCCGCTTCTACGTGGACTCCGTTGTGTTCGACGACCGCGCGCTGCGCCTGCTCGTCGACACGGTCGGATCGGACCGGGTGATGGTGGGTAGCGACTACCCCTACCCGCTCGGGGAGCGGCCGGTGGGAGAGGTCGTCCGCACGAGCGACTTCCTGGACGAGGCCTCGCGGGAACTCATTAAGCGCGGCAACGCCGAGCGATTCCTTGGACTCACCGATACGCCTGCGAGATAGCCGATCGAGCCTCGATCCGAGGCGTCGATCGAGACTGCGATTTCCGATGTGGTCGCCTGCTCGGGCCGGAGTGGCGCGGTCACGACGAGGCGAGCAACCGCCAGCACCGACCCGGTACGGGGATTGCCCCGGACGGCCCGGGCGGAGTCAGATCTAGAGTGCCTGGCCATACTGCTCGTCGGTCACCGGTTGCAGCCACTCGACCGCGTCGTCTGGTCGTCGGCCTCGTTTATGGCAAAGTGGACCATCAGGGGCGCCGGGGCGGCGCCGTGCCAGTGTTCCTCGCCTGCTCCGAAGAGCACGCGCTCACCGGGTCGGATAACCTCGACAGGCCCACCGCGGCGCTGCCACAGCCCGATCCCCTCGGTGACGAAGACCGTCTGGCTCAGCGGATGCCGGTGCCAGTGCGTCCGCGCACCCGGCATGAAGTGGACGAGGTTCGCCGATACGTGCGACGGCGAAGTGAGAGCTTCAGATCTGAGTCCGGTCATTCTGCTTCCGGCAGCTCCCACGTGGTGTAGATGTTACAACGATACACAAACTGTTTCATTGCCACATCGTACGACCTCGACGAGGTGCAGCCCCACCATGTTGAACCCAGAAGTGTTGCAAGACAGCCTGTCCCTGGTCATCGACGACGAGCAGAAGTTGATGCTCGACTTCTACGACCGACTGTTCGATGAACATCCGGAGGTCCGGCCGATGTTCGGCGCCGACCTACGACCGCAGGCCACGATGCTGCAACAGGCCATCGCCGCCGTCCTCGACCATCTCGACGACGCCGACTGGCTGGGACGCACACTCGGCGCACTGGGACGCCGGCACAATGATCTCGGGGTGACGCCCGAGATGTACGGCTGGGTCGCCGGTGCGCTCATCGCGACGATGGCCGAGCACGGCGGCGCGGAGTGGATCGACGAGATGACCTCAGCCTGGACCGAAGCCCTCGGCGCGGTCGCCGGTCTCATGCTCGACGCCTACCCGACCGCCGCCGACTGAGCCGCCCGGCTCTCGTACTCACGCAGTCGGGCCCGGCGGCCCACCCACGTGCCATTGAGACGATTATCACGAATCGTTTCTCGACCTGGGGTACCTGCCGGTCAAGGGGCGATCGCCCGGTTCCACTCGTCCGCTTTGGGCGTTTTGGCGCTCGGCCGGAACGGGCCCGTTTCTGACTACATGTGGTATCAGATATCTGTTTCAGTCCGCGTTACGAGGAGGAACAGATGACCCGAGGCAGAGCGCTCGCCGCCGCCGCGCTGGCCGCAGTGCTGACATGGACAGGCGTGGGCACCGCGGTGGCCGACCCGAACATCCAGCTTCCCGGCCGCGACGACGGCACGTCGAATTGCGCCGTGCTGAACGGCCGGGCGTTCGCCGGCTACATCGGCACGGGAGACCCACAGCCGACCCGGCCGATCGACGAGAAGTTCGCCACCGCGCCCACCGACTGGTGCAACACGAACGTCGGGTACAGCAAGACCTCCTACGGACCGAACGGAGTCACCTTCAAGGTGCCGCCGACCGTCGAGGGCTTGTTCCCGTACAACAACGCGGAGATCCTCGCGAAGCCGGTGTTCGAGCCGGGTCAGACGATGACGATGCGCGTGGGCGGCACCGAGCAGATCAAATCCTGGAACGGAACCACCGGGTGGGGCGTCTCCAACCGGTCGATCGATCCCCTGGGCCTCGAGATCGCCTGGTTCATGTACAACGGGTCCGCCGGGCTGGTCGGTCAGGCGAGCACGCTCACCGCGCCGATCGCCCATGCGCTCGGACAGGACTTTCCCAAGGGTTTCTTCATGATGGTCAAGAAATCGGGAACCCTTGTCCCTCAGGCTCGTTTGCTGCCCATGAACATTCTCGACAAGCAGCACGACTATGCGGTGAAGCTCGGCGGCAAGCAGGTCGAGTTCTACGTCGACGGCAAGCAGGTCGGCACCTTCGACAACGCGCCGACCGGTAAGTGGACCGATATCTCCCGCCAACCGGTTCCGCTCCTCGGACAGATGTGGCTCGACTCGAGTTACTGGTTCCCGCTTCCGATCCCCGAGTTCAACGGACGCTGGCAGACCGCGACGATGAGCCACTATCGTCAGGGCCCCTCCGCCACCACCCCGTTGACGTTCGAGAACTGAGCCTCAGCGGAACCGGTCGCTCAGCGACCCATGTCAGAACAGTTCCCCTGCCGACCTCACGTCGGCAGGGGGATTGTCTACTTTCGCGGACTTATCTCGCTGTGTTGTGAGTCATAGCTTCTGAGGTGTACCTCTCACGTCACACAGGAGTTCCGATGACCAGACTGAAGTTCGGCACGTTCCTCGCCCCGATCCACGAGCCGGGACAGAACCCGACGCTGCTGCTGCAGCGCGATCTCGAATTCGTCCAGTACCTCGAGCAATTGGGATACGACGAGGCCTGGTTCGGCGAGCATCACTCCGCGGGTGCCGAGATCTACGCATCGCCGGAGATCATGATCGCCGCCGCGGGCGAACGCACCAGCCGCATCAAACTCGGCACGGGCGTCACCTCGGTCTCGTACCACAACCCGCTGTGGGCGGCCGAGCGCATGATCATGCTCGACCACCTGACCCGGGGCCGCGCCCTGTTCGGCCTCGGCCCGGGATCGCTCCCCACCGACGCCGCGATGCTCGGCCTCTCCCAGATCGACACCCGGGAACTGCTCGCGGAGAACACCGACATCATCATGCGTCTGCTCCGCGGCGAGACGGTGACGGCCAAGACCCGCACCCACGAACTGTTCGACGCGAAGATCCAGATGGCCCCCTACTCGGATCCGCTGTTCGACGTCGTGGTCGCCGCGATCGCGTCGCCCACCGGCGCGCGCCTCGCCGGCAAGTACGGCATCGGCCTGCTGTCGATCGCCGCTACGTTGACGGCGGACGGTTTCAGTGCACTGCAACATCATTGGGGCCTGCTCGAAGAGTTCGCCGCGCAGGCCGGACGCAGCGACGAGGTGGACCGCTCGACCTGGCGACTCGTCGGCCCCTTCCACATCGCCGAGACCAAGGAGCAGGCCTACAAGGATGTCGAGCACGGCATCGAGTACTGGTTCAACTACCTGCAGCACGTGGCGGCCTTCCCACAGATGGACGTCCGCGGGACCAACAAGCACGAGATGATCGACTTCATCAACACCTCCGGCATCGGTGTCATCGGCACCGCCGACGAAGCGCGTGCGCAGGTGCAGCGTCTGATCGACCAGTCCGGCGGTTTCGGCACCCTGCTGATCCAGGGCCACGACTGGGCGAACCCGCAGGCCACCCGTCGTTCCTACGAACTGTTCGCGCAGGACGTCATGCCGTATTTCCAGGGCCAGGCGCAACCGATGATCGACGCCGCAGCCCGGGCCCAAGCTGTCCGCGAAGGTCAGGCAGCCGAACACGTGAAGGCCGTCGAGCACATGACCAAGAAGTACGAAGCCGAGCTGGGACGGGTGTGACATGGCGAGCATCGAGGTGACCAAGGACTTCCCGTTGTCCGCGACGGACGTGTGGTCGTGGATCGGTGACACCGGCGGTGTCTCGGCCTGGATTCCGGCCATCGGCGAATCCCGGATGGACGGCGATGTCCGCCACGTGGTCTTCACCGACGGAGCACCGGCGCGCGAACGCATCGTCGCCTTCGACGAAGAGGCACGCACCTACTCCTACGAGTACATCGACGGTCCGCTACCGCTCGAGCACTACCGCTCGACCGTCTCGGTGACCGCAGCCGGCGACGACGCCTGCTCGGTCCGCTGGTCCGCGCAGTTCGGCGCCGAATCCGCCGAGGTGGAAGCCGAACTCGCCACGGCCATCGAGGGCATCTATGCGGCCGCCCTCGACGAGTTGGCCACCAAGGCCGTCTGAGTCTGATCCTCCAGGTCTCGGCGGGTGCGCGGCAGGACGCACCCGCCGGGGCCGCATCGGAAGGAAATCCATTGAACCCCAGTCATACCGCCGACGCCGGGGCGTCCGTGTACGCCGCCGACGCGGACTCGGTCCGCGATCGATACCGGGAGGTGCTCGCGCACTTCGGTTCCGGCGTCGTGGTCATCACCTCGGCCAGGCCGGACGGCTCACCCGTCGGGATGACCGTCGGCTCCTTCACGTCCATCTCGATGGAGCCACCGCTCGTCGGCTTCTTCGCGGGCAACACCTCGACGACGCTGCCCTCGGTCGTGTCGAACGGCGCCTTCTGCGCGAACGTCCTCGCCGAGGACCAACACCTCCTGGCCCGTACATTTGCGCGCAGCGGTGCGGACAAGTTCGCCGGCGTGGACTGGACCCGATCCGCCAACGGCTCGCCCCGACTGGCCGGTGCGCACGCGTGGATCGAGTGCACCATCGACGACCACCGGCCCATCGGTGATCACGATCTCGTCGTCGGACGGGTCGACGCACTGGGAGTGCCGACCACCAACGACCCGTTGATCTTTCATCGATCGGTCTTCCACGGATTGCGAGCTCACCGATGAGCCCCGACGACCAGCGGCGTACGGCCCGTTCCGCGGTCGAGAGGTGCGTCGATCAGCTCCGCCTCGGCCGTCCGGTCATCGTCGTCGACGACGCCGACCGTGAGAACGAAGCCGACCTCGTGATGCCCGCTCAGTTCGCCGACGTCGACGACATCGCCTTCTTTCTCGAACACGCCTCCGGCTTCCTCTGCGTGGCGATGACCGCGGACCGTCTGGCCGAGCTCGAACTGCCTCCGATGGTGGACGATCCGACCGACCCCCTCGGCACGGCTTTCACCGTGAGTGTCGACGCGGCCGTCGGTGTCACGACCGGCATCAGCGCGGCCGATCGGGCACGGACGATCCGCACCCTCGCCGATCCGGACGTCGGCCCGACAGACCTCACGCGCCCGGGGCACGTGATGCCGTTGCGCGCCAGGGCAGGTGGGGTACTCGAACGTCGCGGGCACACCGAGGCCGCGGTCGACCTGTGCACCGAAGCCGGCCTCGAACCCGCCGGCCTGATCTGTGAACTCGTCAGCCCGGACCGGCGCGCCATGCTCGGGCGGGCAGACGTCCGCGACTTCGCCGCGCATCACGGACTCGAGGTCATCTCCATCGCCGACCTCGTGGCCCATCGCCGGGCGGGCTCGTCGGTGGAACGGGGCGCGACCTGCGCCCTGCCGACCGATCACGGCGTCTTCGAGGCCACCGTCTACCGATCATCCAATGGCGCCGAACATCTCGCCCTCGTGTACGGCAACCCAGCACAGGGCGAACCACTCGTTCGCATCCACAGCGAATGCCTCACCGGCGACACGCTCGGGTCGCGGCGCTGCGACTGCGGCGCCCAGCTGCGAGCCGCACTCCAGCACGTCGCGGACGCCGGCTCCGGGGTCGTGGTGTACGTCGGCGGCCACGAGGGTCGCGGCATCGGTCTCGCGGCCAAGATCGCCGCCTACCGACTCCAGGACCTCGACGGCGTCGACACCGTCGATGCGAACCTGCGCCTCGGCCAGCCCATCGACAAACGCGACTATCGGGACGCCGCGGCGGTGCTGACAGACCTCGGAATCCGACGCGTCCGGTTGCTGACCAACAACCCGGCCAAGGTCGACGGGTTGGCCTCCGAGGGTGTCGAGGTCGTCGAGACAGTCGGACTCGAGATCGAGGCCACCGCGGACAACGCCGGATACCTCGCCACCAAGCGCGATCGGCTCGGTCACCGGCTGGCGCAGTCGGTGTCGACGACGACAACGGCGGTGGTCTGAATGTCTGACGAGAAGACCACGGAGACCATCGGATTCGGCTCGCTGTTCGAGCGGGTGACGGTGATGCACGCGACCGACCGGTGGGCCGGTGTCGCCGGTGACGTCCAAGCGGTCCTGGGATCACCGAAGTTCTCCGACGGTTCCGCCTGGGCGGCCTGGGATGCGTTGAGCGTCTCCGACGAGACGGACGGGCCGGCGTGGTCACTCCTCGCGCGGACCCCCGACCTGGCGGCGACGATCGAGGTCGCTCGCTCGCTGGGGTGGCATGTCGGTGAGAGGTCGGTGGGAGGTCATGAGACCCGGGTCCCCCTCCGCTCGCCGAACGGTCTGACCGTGATCGCGTACACCCCGACGTCGTGACTGGAAGACCCGCTCAGCGCGCCTGTCGCCGAGAACGCAGCACGGTGGTCGCGAGTTCGGCCCGGTTGCGCAGTCCGGCGGCCTCGAAGATGCGGCTCATGTACTTCTTCACCGACAGCTCCGACAGCGACAGTCGCTGGGCGATCTCGGCGTTGCTCAGCCCGTCGCTGACGAGTTCGGCAACCTCCAGCTGTCGCGGCGTGAGTGCCGCCAATGGATCGACGGGCTCGTGCGCCGCGGACACCGTCGCGGTCCGCGCGCGCAGCTGCCGCGCGAGAATGCGCATCGCGAGCATGTCCGACTCGTCCCACTCGCGGACGCGGTCGAACATCCCGATGAGAGCCTCGCCGTCGGAGAGTGGCAGGTGAAGGGCCGAGGCGGTGTCCATGTCGTTGGGGTGCAGATAGTCCACGACGTACGAGCGCTGCGGAACCGGCAGGCGGGACAGCTCCTCGAGAGTGGCGAAGCCCTCCGCGGTGAGAACCCGCCGGGCCCGCGGCAGCGCGAAGATGTCCTTGTCGCGCCAGCGTTCACGGTAGTCCCGCAGCAGCGGGGCCGCGGCGCCGGTCAGCAGCGGTGCCGGATCGTCGAAGATCTCGCTGTAGGTCCGGCCGTGGAAAAACGTCACGTCACGAACCCCGAAGTACGTGGAAATGGCCTCGACCAGGCCTTCTTTGAACTGCTGGCCGCCGGCCGTGTGCTCGCACTGCTCGAGCACGGCCAGGACCCCGAGCATCTGTCGACGCGACAACAGGTCCTGCCATCCCCCGCGAGGCGCCACCGACTCGGCGCCAGGACTTCGTCGGGCGCCCGGCTGAGAACTACCGCGCATAGCTACGAACAGTACCCATCGGCCCACTGCCACCGGCTCGGGTCGCACGATTTCACCGGATCGAGAGATACCTGACCATGACGACTTCTCCCCTCCCGACCGACCTCATGGCCGGCCTCATGACCGTGGCCCGGTCCCACTCGCTCGGTGACATCCCACGTCGGTCGGCGGCCCGAACGCCTGACAAGCCGGCCGTCATCCACCGCGACACCCGGCTGACCTTTCGCGAGTTCGACGAGGCCGTCGACCGGGTCGCCGGCGCGTTGCATGCCGCCGGCCTGCGACAGGGACAGACCCTCGGCATCCTGTCGCACAACTGCTGGCAGTTCCCCGTGGTCGTCTTCGCCGCTGCCCGGATCGGGGTGGTGTCGGTTCCGATCAACTTCATGCTGACCGCGCCGGAGATCGCGTACATCCTCGACGACTGCGAGGCCGCCGGCCTGATCGTCGAGGACTCGCTCGTGCCCACCGCCGACGCCGCGATCGCCGCATCGGCGGCACCGGTGACCGTGCGCCGGTCGATCCCACTCGGCCCCGACGGTTCCGTCACCCGCTGGCCGTCCATCGACGACTGGCTGAGCGAGCCAGCCGGCGCATTACCCGACGTCCGCATCGCCGACGACGATGTCATCCGCATCATGTACACCTCCGGTACCGAGTCCCGGCCCAAAGGCGCGATGCACACGAGCCGAACGCTGATGTGGCAGTACATGAGTTGTGTGGTGTCGGGCGGCATGAGCGACGATGACATCGAGGTGCACTCGCTCCCGCTCTACCACTGCGCCCAGCTGGACAACTTCCTCATCACCGACATCATGCTCGGCGCCACGAGCATCATCCTCGACCGTCCGGAGGCCACGACGCTGTTGCGGACGGTCGCGCGGGAACGAGCGACCAAACTCTTCTGTCCACCCACCGTGTGGATCTCGTTGCTGCGCTCCCCCGACTTCGACCCGGTGGCGCTGTCGTCGCTGCGGAAGGGTTACTACGGGGCGTCGGCGCTTCCCGTCGAGGTGCTGCGCGAGCTGAGCGCCAGCCTGCCCGACCTCCGGCTGCGAAACTTCTACGGCCAGACCGAGATGGGGTCCCTCGCCACGGTCCTGGCGCCCGACGACCAGGCCACGCGCGGGGGTTCCGCCGGCCGTCCCGCGCTGAACGTCGAGACGCGGATCGTCGATTCCGACGGTGCTGTTGTGCCGACCGGCAGTGTCGGGGAGATCGTGCATCGCAGTCCGCAGGTCACCGTCGGGTACCTCAACCTGCCCGAGAAGACCGCCGAGTCGTTCCGCGGAGGATGGTTCCACAGCGGCGATCTCGGCTACTTCGACGACGACGGCTACCTGTGGGTGGTCGATCGGCAGAAGGACATGATCAAGACCGGCGGCGAGAACGTGTCGAGCCGCGAGGTCGAGGAGGTGCTGTTCTCCCACCCCGCCGTGCACGAGGCGGCTGTCATCGGAGTCCCGCACCCGCATTGGGTCGAAGCGGTTGCCGCAGTCGTCATCCCCGCTGCCGGGCGAACCGTCGAATCGTCAGAGATCATCCAGTACTGCCGGGATCGACTCGCTCCGTACAAGATCCCGAAGTTCGTGATCGCCGCCGAGTCACTGCCCAAGAACCCCAGCGGCAAGATCCTCAAACGCGACCTTCGCGACCTCTACGCCGACGTCGTCGACGGTTGAGCCGGCCTCAGCCCGGTCCGATCCGCTCGACGATCCCGTGATCACCGTCGACCCGCACCCAGTCGCCGGTCCGCAGCACGCGGGTGCCCACCAGGGTGTTCACGACGCACGGCAGGCCGTACTCGCGGGCGACGACCGCGCCGTGGGACACCGAACTGCCGATGTCGGTGACCAGCGCACCGATGACGGTGAAGTACGGGGTCCAGCCGACATCGGTGACGGGCGCGACCAGGATCTCGCCACGCTGGACGTCGCGCGCCTCGACGATCGACTTCGCCACTCGCACCACACCTTCGACGGTGCCGCGGCTCGCGGGACGCCCGACGATCCGACCGTCGGTGGCACCGCGTCGCGGGGCGGCGACGAGCGGGAACGGTCGTCCCACCGACACATCCTCGAACTCGAGAGAGTCCTGGAACGACAAGGCTTCTCGACGCTGCCGCGCGCTCTGCACCAGGCCGGTTGCTTCGGTGGAGGCGGCGTCGACGAGACGCTGCAGCTCGGCGCGGTCGAAGAAGAAGACGAGGTCGGCGTCCGGCAGTCGTCCGGTCTCGGCCAACACCTCACCGAGATGCCGGTAACCGCGCTTGAGCGCATGAGCCATCAGCGCCATTCGGGACTTCGTCTCCTCGCGACCGCGTGCGCCGCCCTGCGTCAGGCGGGCGAGAAGCCGGATCGCGGCCGGCGGCGTCTCGTCGACGGCGGCC
Organism: Gordonia sp. 'Campus'; assembly: GCF_022206305.1. Classification (GTDB taxonomy): domain Bacteria; phylum Actinomycetota; class Actinomycetes; order Mycobacteriales; family Mycobacteriaceae; genus Gordonia. The sequence goes on from NZ_JAKOIW010000001.1 coordinate 363,878, forward strand.
GGGGCCGGAATCCTAGCGACGGGGTCGAGCGCCGACCGCACCATCACCTGCATCATCGCGCCCAGGCCGCCGGGGTCGTCGGCCCAGGACGGGTCGCGCATGCACAGTTCGCGGTACCCGCGGTGACCGTGCCGTTCGAGGAAATGCCGCAACGCGCGACCGGCGTCGCCGGAGGCCGACCGCAGGTCGATGACCGCGTCATCCGGTGCTGCAGCGAGGAATTCCCGGGCAACCGCGGGGTCGGCCGCGATGGTGTGGACGACCGCGTCGAGTTCCGCGAGCATCATGGCGCTCTCGACTTCCGACGCACCGGCCATGAGCCGCGCGGCCTGCGCCTTGCCGTCCTCCTCGGTGCGTCCGTCTTTCACCGCCTGGCGCACCAGGACACTCTCCAGGACGTTGGCCGCCACCGCGGCGCGCGACGACGAGCGCACATGGGTCAACGTCACATCGCAGTACTGCTCGACACCGGTCTCCAACTGCTGCAGCACAACCCGCGGATCGCGGCTCGTCGGCACCGGGAAGGCCTCGATCTCGGCGGGCAGTCGCCGGATGGCCGGGCCCACCGACAGGGCATGTGACGTGAGCCGGATCGTGTTGCCGAGCTTACGTCGGAAGGGCTGTGCCGGCTTCGGTGTCAGCTCGTCGATCACCCGGCCGCAGATCGACATGGAGAACTGTTCGAGCGAGTTGCCGATGATGCCCGAGCTCAGCGCCGTGCCCTCGGTGAGATTCAGGAACATGTGCCCGTAGAAGTAACCGACCTGGAGCCAGGGCTTCTCGTACCTCTCCTGCGCCCTCGCGACCACCTGCACCATCTGCATCGCATAGTCGATCGCGAAGCCGGAGACCGACGCGGTCAGGGGACAGAAGGCGCCGGGCATCATCTCGCCGATGTTGCATCGGGTGTACACGTGGTCGACACCGGCCGGCGGCGAGTCCATCTCGTTGAGATCGCCCGGCAGCGTGGTGATCGGCCGTGCCTGCAACCACCACAGTTCGCCGGCCTCGTCGATGGCCCACTCGAGGTCCATCGGTCGACCCCAGTGCTGCGCGGTGCGCTGGGCCCCCGCGCGGACCTGTGCGATCTCATCCGGCGACAACACCGGCGCGGCAACAGATTCGTGCACCAAGGCCGTGCCGTCGGCGTCGAGGACAATGTGGTCGGGGGCGGCGGACCCGTCGACGAGTGCCTCCCCCAGTCCCGCGACGGCGTCGATGACCATCAGATCGCGGCGCCCCGACGTCGGATCCGCGGTGAACACCACGCCTGCGGCGCGTGCGTCGACCATCCGCTGGACGACCACGTGCATGGTCGGCGCTGCGTCTCCGCTGTAGGCCGAGGCACGACGGGAATGCACCGAGGCCGCGCACCGACGGACAGCATCGGTGAAGGCGTCGACGGAATCGACGCCCAGCACCGTGTCGTATTGACCGGCGAAGGACTGGTCGTCCCCGTCCTCCCCCACGGCCGAGGACCGGACGGCGACCGGAGTCGTACCCGCGGCCATCATGTGGCCGAACCGGGCCGTCACGTCGTCGAGAGCCCCGTCTACAGACGCATCGGCGATGACGAACCCCGTCGGGACCGGTAGTCCAAGACAACGCAACTCGGCCAGCCCGGCCGCCTTGCCCCCGTAGCGGTCGTCGGTGATGTCGTCGAACTCGACGACGCTCGGCGTCACGTCGATCTCCTGCGTCATCTGGAGCCGCCGAGCGCGTCGACGATCTCGGCGAGCGCATCCACGGCGATGGGACCCGGCTGATAGAGGCAGATCCGTTCCGACACACCGTCGACCCGGTCGCGGATGTGCGCAGCGACCTCCTTGGGTGTTCCACACGCCGCGATCGTGTGCAGCATCTCGTCGTCGATGAGGCCGGCCATCTCCTGCCACCGACCCTGCTTGGACATCGTGTTGAGCTCCGGTTGCAGATCCCCCCAGCCGTGCGCTTCCAGCACCGGCCGGTACGCCGGAGTGGAGCCGTAGAACGCCAACAACATCCGCGTCGAGGCGTGGTCATCGTCGAGATCCGAGCCGACTGAGACGATGATCTCGGGCACCACCTCGAAATCGTCCTCGGACCGGCCGGCCGCCGCGAGACCGTCGCGTACGGCGGGCAGCGTCGTCTCGTGCAGGAACCGCTTGGTCCCGAACGGCATCACCAGCAGGCCGTCGGCGACCTCGGCGGTGGCCCGGGTGAGCCGAGGCCCCAACGCGCCCAGATAGATCGGCGGCGGACCGTACGGGTTCGGCCCCGGGACGAAGGTCGGCGTCATGAGCGTGTGCCGGTAGTACTCGCCACGAAAGTCCAAGCGCTCGCCGGAGTTCCACGTCGCAAAGATCGCGCGCAGTGCGCCGACCATCTCCTTCATCCGCTCGACCGGACGGTCGAACTCGGCGCCGTAGCGCTTCTCGATCTGAGCGCGGACCTGAGTGCCCAGACCCAGGATGAATCGTCCCTCGCTGAGCAGTTGCAGGTCGTTGGCCTGGTGCGCGAGCTGGATCGGGTTGCGCGGGAACGCGATCGCGACGTTGGACATGATGTCCAGGCCCGTGACCGACGATGCGAGCACGAGCGGGGAGAACACGTCGTGCGGCCCCTCGAAGGTGAACACCCCCGATGCGCCCGCCTCCTGCAGGAGCTGTGCGCGTTCCACCGCATCGGTCGGGTTGAACAACGCCGTCATGATCTTCATCGCGCGCCTACTTCGCCACGTCGGTCCAGTCGGAGAAGCCCGACGGATGGTGCGGGCCGATCACACCGTGCTCGAACAGGCCGGCGCCTCGTCGGACGGTGCCGTCGGGCTCGGTGCACACGGCCGACCCGACATGGTCGATGAGACTGAACGGGGCACGGGCCATGACCTCGTCGTCGGTCAGGTCGAAGGTGACGCGTTCGGCGAACGCGCCCTCCTTCCAGGTGCCGTGCGCCCACGAGGTGTCGCCACCGTAACCGGATCCGAAGGCGATGGGGGCGAACAACTTCGACTCGACGTCGAGCTCGATCCGATCACCGGCGCGATTCAGGAACTCGACGTGTGCGCCGTGGGGAATCCTGGTGCCGGACGTGTAGTGGATGGTGACCCGCACACCGTCGAGCTGCTCCACACGGCCGTCCCGCCAGCGACGCGTGCAGTCGTACAGGCTGCGATGGCCGTCCGGATCCTCTTGCAGGATCAGGAACAACTGGAAGTCCTCGAAGGCCAGGGGGAGGTAGAGCCACCACATCCCGCGGAAGGAGGTGTCGGGCCGTCCCGCGGGTTCGGCCTCGCCCACCGGCCTGATGCCCCAGGACCGATCCCGACTCGCCACACTGCTGTCGTGATCGACGGTCAAGCGCTCGCCGTCGATGTCGATCCACCCCTCCCATGACCCGACCTGGGCAAACCGACACGCCTCCAATGTGACCCGACGTTCGGTCAGCATGTCGTGGGGCTTCTCCAGTGCCGCCGGGAACAGCCCCCGCCACGTGAGATCGGCGGCGACACCCTCGGTTTCCGCGAGGGTCAGGTGCATCTCCTGCAGTGGTTCGACGACGTCGAGACGGTACCCGTTGACGTTCTGGTGGAGCCGGTCGTCGTCGATGGCGTCGCTCAAGTGCACCGCGGTCTGTGTGTCCCCCCGACGCACCACGAAGTAGGCGTCCTTCACCCCGAGCCGGGGGTAGTAGCCGATGCCGGTCAGTGCCATGAACCGGCCCTCGCGGTCGAGCACGTTGAAATACGAGCGGTCGTAGAAGTTCCGGTCCGACGTCGCGGGCCAGGTGACCGGGGCCGACGTCTGATGGATCGGGTACTCGTCGAGTGGACTCAGTTCCACGGACACTCCTCTAATACGATGCACACTGTATTGGAACTACGATGGAACTCATGACAGCAGATGGCCAGAGGGAAAACAAGAGGTCGACGTCGTCGGCGCCCGGGCGGCCACGCGACGGACGGATCGACGCCGCGATCATCGCGGCCACCCGCGAACTGATTCTCGAGACCGGTTACCCCGCCCTGTCCCTGTCGGCGATCGCCGCCCGTGCCGGCACGACGACGGCCGCCATCTACCGGCGGTGGTCGGGCAAGGCCGAACTCGTGCACGAGGCTGTGCTGTCCGCCGAGACCCTCGCCCCGCCAACCGGTTCCGGGGACGTGCAGCAGGATATCCGCGCCCTCGTCGAGATCGTCCGGGCGATGTTCAACCGACCCGAGGTGCGGGTGGCCCTCCCCGGCCTGATCGCCGACACCGTCGCATCACCCGACGTGCACAGTCAGATGATCGCCCGGTTGGCCGGCGACCTCACCGCCTTCGAGTCCCGCTTCGGCCAGGAACGCCGCGACGACGACCGGTTGCCCATGCTGGCGGAGGTCGTCGCGGGCACCGCGATCTTCCGCATCCTCATCCGCAGCGACGCCGCGCTCGACGACGCATGGGTCGATCAGATGGTCGAGCTCATCACGGAACGCTGGCCGGCGGGCTGATCGGCCCACGCCCCAGATCGACGAGCGCCTGGAACACCCGGGTCGGGTCCTCGGCGATGCGGTTGAGCACGTACAACCACCATTCCGAGCCGAAGATGCAGTATTCGCGGGTGGCGAGCCCGTCTGTCGCCAACCGGTCGAGCAGGTCGGTACCCAGACCCATCAGCATCTCGACCTCGACGGACTCGGCGGCGCCGACCGACCCGAGGACGTGCGACACCAGCGCCTCGTCGTGCGTCGCGAGAGTGAGCGAGCCGCCGGCCTCGACGATGCGGCGCGCCAGTCGTTCGAAGCGCTTCGGCAGCTCGGGGTCCTCCCGTGCCAGCGCGTCCGACTCGGCCTCCAGGAACGCACCTTTGACGAGCCTGATGCGGCCACCGGCGGCGAGCAGTCGGTCCATGTCCTGCTCCGAGCGATGGAGCCTGGCCTGCAGGGTGATTCCCACGTTGCCGAAGCGATGCGCCAGCCAGTCGTAGACCTCGAGAACCTGATCGGTCCGATCGGATCCCTCGGCGGAGATCATGAACACGGAGTCGACCGCGGCGCACGCCTCTGCCAGTCGGGAACCGTTGTCCCGCACCAGGTCCCCGGACACGAGAAGTCCGATGTGCGACAGGTCTCCGGACACCGTCGACGGCAACCCGGTCCGACCGATGTGTTCGGCGACCGAGACGAAGACATCGGTGGCCGCGGTCGCCTCGGCGGCGTCGCGGACGCTCTCGCCTGTGTACTCGATGCTCACCCTGTGCCCGCGCTCCACCGCGCGCCTTCCGGCGCGGATCGCGGATTCGACATCTTCTCCCGCCGTATACCGATCGGCGACTCGCCGCGCGCACTCGGCGAGCTCGGCGTCGGCCATGACCCGGGACTTCAGCTCTTCGTCGAGTGCCCACCGACGGAGTGTGTCTGCCGCACTTGTTGTTTCCATGTCATCTCGCCTTTGCTCATGCGCCTGCCGACCAGCACACACTACGCGGAACACGCCGAAAGTCGATGTACTGTACCGCCATGGAACGACACGCCTCGTACGCGACCGAGTGCACGAACGGTCCCGCGCGAGGAGGAGTTCGATGATCAGCCTGCGCGACGACTTCACCGGCGAGGGTTTCGACAGCCGGACGTGGATCGCCGACTATCTCCCGCATTGGACGAGACCGGCGAACTCCGCGGCTCGGTGGACCGCGGCCGGAGGCCGGTCCCGGCTGTGCATCGACGAGGACCAGCCCGCCTGGCGGCCGTCGGAATCGGGAATGCGCGTCTCGAGCCTGCAGACCGGACACCACGCCGGTGAGGTCGGCAGCGCGGTCGGTCAGCATGCCCACCGGGACGGGCTCACCGTCGTCACCCACCGCCCGTCGGAGACCCTCTTCGCGCAGCGGCACGGTCGCTTCGAGGTGGACATGAGAGCGATTCGCGACCCGGCGTCGATGGTGGCGTTCTGGCTCCTCGGAACGGAGACACGACGGGAGGAGGCCGGCGAGATCTGTGTCGCCGAGATCTTCGGTCCACGGCCTGGCGAGCCGTGGACGCTCGGGGTCGGCGTACATCCGCACCGCGATCCGCGCATCGTCGACGACTTCTCGGTCGTCGACATGGGCGATGACGACCTCGCGGAGCTCCATCGGTACGCCGTCGACTGGGAACCGGACCACCTGGTGTTCACGATGGACGGTCGGGTCATCAAAGAAGTTCGGCAAACCATCGACTACCCGATGCAGCTGATGCTGAGCATCTTCGACTTCCCCGATCGTGCAATCTCCGAGTCGCCAGTCGGCTACCCCCGGATCTTCGAGGTCGCATCGGTTCAGGTCAGCACACTCGCCGACGACTGAGTCCGCGACCAGGCCGTCGAACTCTTGTCCACGCGTACTCGACACTTTATTGTTTGTCATACAAACACAAACACAAACACAAACACTGACAACGACGAGGACACCCATGCCGACGACAGGACGCGCCACCCGCGAGGCCGGGAAGGCCACGCGCAGGTCCCTGCTCCGGGCGGCCGCCGAGGTGTTCGCCGAGAACGGTGAGTCAGCGTCCGTGGCGCAGATCTGCAGCCGCGCCGACGCCTACCCGAATCAGGTGACGTACTACTTCGGCTCCAAAGAGCAACTGTTCGTCGAGGTGGCGAGTGCCGGCGTGCTACGTGCCGGCCGGCGCGCCGAGGAGGCGGCGGCCGACGCCGAGACCGTCCGCGACTACACCAACACCCTGGTCGGGACACTGCTCGGTCCCTGCGCGCGGGACGTCGAATTGTTCACCACCGCACTGCTTCTCGTGTCACGACGTACCGACCTGCGCCCCCTCATCACCGATACCCTCACCGTCCTCCACGAGCGCGGTGAGCAGGCGCTGCTGTCCACCCTCGTCCGCACGGGATGGCAGCTCCGCGCCGGAATCGATGTCGAGGCGCGGGCGTTCTGGTCGGCAATCTTCGGACTTGCGGTCCAGAAGGCCGCCACCGGAGCCGATTTCGGCTATCGACTCGAAGACGCGGTCGCCGTCGTCTTCACCAATCTCCAGATTCCCGACGAGGTCCTGGACAGTCCGTTGCAGGGCAAGCCACAGGAGGCACGATGACCCGGTCCGCGAATTCCGTCCGGCCGCAACCACATCTCACCCACGAGGTGGTCAACCAGGCGGCGCCACGCGTCGAGGTGAACGAGTACGAACTCGACACCGTCCTGCAAGAGGCCGTCGCCCGCCACGACGCAGGCTGGGGCGATGCCGAACTCCGCGACATCGGCACTCTCGTCGGCAGCGAATCCTTCAAGCACGACGCATATCTGGCGAACGCCATCACCCCGACCCTGCGCACTTTCGACCGATGGGGCAACCGTATCGACGAGGTGGAGTACCACCCGTCGTACCACCGCATCATCTCCGCGTCGATCGCCCACGGGTCCCACACCCGGTGCTGGGCGGATCCACGGCCGGGTTCTCATGTGGTGCGGGCCGCGGCGTTCATGCTCTTCGGCCAGATCGAACCGGGTCACGCGTGCCCGGTGTCCATGACGCACGCAGTCATCCCGTCCCTCGAACTCCAACCCGACGTCGCGGCCCAGTGGGTGCCGAAGGCGTTGTCGCGCAGCTACTCCCCCGACCTGTCCGCAGGCAAGGAGTCGGCCATCTTCGGCATGTCGATGACCGAGAAGCAGGGCGGTTCCGACGTCCGCGCCAACACGACCGTCGCGGTGCCCGCCGGCGCCGGCGGCCCGGGCGCGGAATACCTGTTGACCGGCCACAAGTGGTTCTGCTCGGCCCCGATGTCGGATGCCTTCCTCGTTCTCGCACAGGCACAGGGCCCCGCGGGCGAGGGACTCTCGTGCTTCCTGCTCCCACGCATCCTGCCCGACGGAACCCGCAACGTCTTCCGCATCCAGCGCTTGAAGGACAAGCTGGGCAACAAGTCCAATGCGTCGAGTGAGATCGAGCTGGACGGCACGGTGGCGATCATGGTGGGCGAACCCGGCCGCGGCGTCCGCACCATCATCGAGATGGTCGCGCAGACCCGACTCGACTGCGTCCTCGGCTCGACGGCGGGCATGCGCCAGGCCGTGGCCGAGGCGGTCTGGCATGCGCGACACCGCAGCGCATTCGGCGCGACATTGGCCGATCAACCCGCGATGACCGCCGTCCTGGCCGACCTCGCACTGGAGTCCGAAGCCGCGACCACCACCGCCATCCGCCTGGCGCGCGCCCACGACGAGGACGCCGACCCCCAGGAGCGGGCCTTCCGCCGGCTGGCGACCGCGGTGGCGAAATACTGGATCTGCAAACGCGGGCCCCATCACGCCTACGAGGCTCTGGAGTGCTTGGGCGGCAACGGGTACACCGAGGACTTCCCGCTCGCGATGCGCTACCGCGAGCAACCGGTGATGGCGGTGTGGGAGGGCTCGGGCAACGTCATCGCGCTCGACGTCCTGCGGGCGATGACCCGCGAACCCGAGTCGATCGCGGCCTTCGACGCCGAGCTCGCCCTGGCGCGCGGGGCGAACCGAACCCTGGACACCCACCTCGACCGGTTGCGCGACCAGCTCGGCGAGCTCTCTCGCCTCGCGCCCGCCGACGCCCAGCGCCGGGCGCGGTCCACCGTCGAGGCCATGGCCCTCGCACTCCAGGCGTCACTGCTGGTGCGCCACAGCCCGCCCGCCGTTGTCGACGCCTTCGTCGCCGCCCGCCTCGGTCCCGATCGCAGCCTCGAGTACGGCGCTCTCCCCACCGGCGCCGACCTCGCCGCCATCCTCGATCGGCACTGAGACGAAACGAGCAAGCAGCCGAACCGACCCTGCGGTGTCCGGGGCGATGGCGACACGACTCGTAGGGCCGGCGCTGTACGGTCAGAGCGAGTTCTCGGCCGCCGCGAGGATCTGACGTCGCAGCGTCGACGAGGTGTTCGGCAACCACATCGCGCGAACCGGCGCGAAGGGCGGGTCGTTGAATTCGACGATCCGGATTCGGTTGACGTAGATCCAACCGGGTTCGTTGGTCACGAACGCGCACGCCTTGGGGTGGGCGATCACCGCGGTGTGCGGCGGGGTTCCCAGCAGGGTCGACAGGATGATCCGCGGCTCGAAGCCCGCGCGCCGACACATGCCGACGAGCATGTCGGTGTACTCGTACTCGTGCTCCGGGCCCCACACCACGATGTCGTAGTCGGCCAGGTCCGCCATGTCGACCCGGTCGTGCTCGGCGAGCGGATGATCAGCCCGGACCGCGAGACGCAGCTCGTGCTGTGTGGCGATGGTCGTCGCCATGTCCGGCGGCGCGGCCACTCCTCGACCGAGGGCCATGTCGATCGCCCCTGACAGCAGTTCGTCGCGGATGAGCTCGGCGAAGACGGGGCGGACCGTGATCGGCACCGTCGAGTCGGCCAGCACCACCGGCTCGATGATCCGGAACACCTCCGAGGGCGCGAGGTCGGGCGCATGTCCGATGACGAACGGGGCCGGTGCGCCGGCATCGACCCTTCTGACCTGCGTGGCGAGTTGCTCACCACCGGCCAGCAACGGCACGGCGCCGCGGTAGAGCGCCTCCCCGGCCGGGGTCGGCGTGAGACTTCGGCGAGAACGGGAGAACAGTTCGACGCCGAGGTGACGTTCCAGTTCACGAATGGCCGACGAAAGCGCTTGTTGGCTGATGAACAGGTCATCCGCGGCGACACGCAGGCTCGGTGCCTCCATCACCACCACGAACATTCGGAGTCGTCGAAGGTCGATATCTCGTAGTCCAGGGTCCCCAGGACCGTTCATCAACCATCTCCTGTCAGTTATCCAGATTGATGTGATTGTAGGTTGACCATCGAGCTAATATGCTGGTTTTTGCGAGGCCGCGTCACCAAATGCCAAATCGCATTCGGACTGCCTGCTGAGGTCCCCCCGCGGAGGGGACGGGAGGACCTCAGCAGGAGCCGACCGATCAGACATTTGGCACGACCGTCTCAATGCGAAACTCGACGGCGATTCTGCCGATTCTTACACCTTTTCCACTGACGGGTCATCCTGTGGATATCGGTATGAAACGATCGTTAATCGTCCTCTAGACTCCGTTATGCCTGTATTGCCGTTCTGACGGTCCGGTTCTCACCGACTGTGGTCACGGCGTGACACGGGCAAGAAGAGGATGTAGCGATCGTGAACCCAGACAGCGACGACGCGCGACGAACCGCTCGTTTCCGGGCACTTCGCCACGCCCCTGCGTCGTCGGAGATCACCGCACATCGTCACTTGTACGACGACGCCGATCATGTGCTCAACCAGGTGCGGATGCGTGAACGGCACGTCCGCTACACCATCGTCGTCCTCGTCGTCATCTGCGGGATGCTCGGTGCGATCGCGCTCTTCACGCCGAGCGGCACCCAGGGCTCGATGCCACGTTCGATCGCCCTCGGAATCGCCGTCGCCACCACCGTTCCCATGGCTTTCGCAGTGAGCCGGGTTCACCTGGGAGTGATCTGGTGGACCAAGCAGTCCTCCATCAAGGGATTCAACACCGCGTTCGTCGTCTACGCCGACACCGTCCTGACCGTCGCCGTCATCGCCATCACCGACGTGATCCTGGCGCAGTTCCTCGCAACCATTTTCGCCGTTGTCGGCTCGTACGTGGCGCATTTCGTCCAAAGCCAGGTCGCCTACGCGCACATGATCTACTCGAGCATTGTGGTCTGCGTCCTCGGCGGCGTCGCCTGGGCGGAGGGCGGACCCTTTCCGAACGTTCTCTTTGCCACTCTGGCCCTGCTGGTGGTGACCAACGGCACCACCACACTGCACCGCAGTTACACCTCGGATTTCCAGCGATCGCTGAAACACCAACTCATCATGGCCAATACGGACTCCCTCACGGGTCTACTCAATCGACGCGGTTTCATCTACGCCACGACCACGATGGTCCGACGCAACCCGACCCCCCGTTTCGCCCTCATCGCGGCGGATGTCGACCGGTTCAAGAACATCAACGACGAGCACGGCCACGCGGTCGGCGACACCGTGCTCCAGCGGGTAGCGGAGATCCTGCAGTCGGCGGTGGACGACGATGCCATCGTCGGGCGCCTCGGGGGCGACGAGTTCGCCATCGCGGTCCGCCACGACGAGACCGGCGTGCGCGCACTGGCCGAACGCATCCGGGCACAACCCATCGAGGCCGACGGCCGGCCCATCGCGACCATCAGCCTCGGCATCGCCGTCGGCACGTCGCCCGGCGGCAGCCTGTCCGAGGCCGACGCGACCGCACTCATCCAGCGCGAGTTCGCGGTCGCGGACACCGCCCTGTTCGACGCCAAGGCCGCGGGCCGCGGCACCTACGTAATCGCCGGGCCCGAGGGTTCGGCGGGTCCCCGGACAGGGCCTACAGGAGCACGCCCGGGTTCAGCAGACCGTCCGGGTCGAGAGCCTTCTTGATGAGCGCGGTCAGTTCCATGACGTCCGGCCCCACCTGATCGGGCAACCAGCCCTTCTTGAGGCGACCCACGCCGTGCTCGCCGGTGATCGTGCCGCCCAGCTCGATCGCCAGATCCATGATCTGACCGAACGCCACCTGCGCACGCGCGGACTCGTCGGCGTCGGCCGGATCGAAGACGATGAGCGGGTGCGTGTTGCCGTCGCCGGCATGCGCGATCACCGAGATCATCACCTGGTTGTCCGCGGCGATCTTCGCGACGCCGTCGATCAGGTCCGGCAGCGAGGGCAGGGGCACCCCGACGTCTTCGAGCAGCAACGACCCCAGTTTCTCCACGGCCGGGATCGCCGCGCGTCGTGCGGCGGTGAACGCCTCACCCTCGACGGGATCCTCGGTGGCGAAGACCTCCCCGGCGCCGTTGTCCTCGAACGCCTGCCGGATGAACTCCACCTCGGCCGCGCCGGCAGCTCCCGGGATGTCGGACTGGGCGACGAGCAGCGCACCGGCTTCCCGGTCGAGACCCATGCGCATCAGGTCCTCGACGGCGTTGATGGCCACCGAGTCCATGAACTCGAGCATCGCCGGTCGGATCTCGGCGGTCACCGCGAGGACGGCCTCACTGGCTTCGTGCACCGATGCGAACACCCCGACGACGGTGCTCGCCGGACCCTGCGGGGGCAGCAGCCGCAGCGTGACCTCGGTGATGATGCCGAGCAGGCCCTCGCTGCCGACGAAGAGTTTCGTCAACGGCAGCCCGGCCGAGTCCTTCAGTTGCTTGCCGCCGACGCGTACCGCGCGACCGTCGGCCAGCACCACCTCCAGACCCAGCACATAATCGGTGGTCACCCCGTACTTGACGCAGCACAGTCCGCCCGCGTTGGTCGCGACATTGCCTCCGATCGAGCAGATCTCGAACGAGGAGGGGTCGGGCGGATACCAGAGACCGTGAGCCGCGGCGGCAGCCTTGACCTCGGAATTGAACAGCCCCGGTTGGACCACCGCGGTCCGTGTCGCCGAGTCGACCGCGATGTCGCGCATCTTCTCGGTGGAGAGCATGATCGCGCCGTCGACCGCCGTCGAACCGCCGGAGAGGCTCGTGCCCGCTCCGCGGGTGATGATCGGTATCCCGTTGGCCGCGCACCATCGAACAGTGCTCTGCACCTCGCCCGTCGTCGTCGGACGGACGAGAGCGAGGGGGGTGCCGGCCGATGGATCGGCTGCCCTGTCCTGGCGGTAACCCGCGAGGATGTCGGGGTCGGTGACCACCATGCCGTCGGGTAGAGAAGCGGCGAGCGAACGCGTGTCGGCACTCATCTGTTCAGAGTATTCGCCGGGCCCGTGACCGGGGTTTCACTTTGACACATGGCCTGTGCGGCCCGCTGCCGCAACAATGGACGCCGTGAACGATTTCAACGCGACGGTCATCAACGAGTTCCGCTCCAACGGCGGTCATGTGGACACCGCCGGTTTCGGCAAGAACCTGGTCCTCCTGCACACCGTGGGCGCCAAGTCGGGAGAACCGCGGATCAGTCCGCTGTTCGCGCTGCCCGACGACGGCAGCTGGCTCGTCATCGGTTCCTATGCCGGCTCACCGAAGGCGCCGGCCTGGGTACACAACCTGCGGGCCCACCCCGAGTCGGTCGCGGTCGAGGCGCCCGCCGAGAACGGTGTGGCACGTCACGACACGCAGGTGTCGGAGATCGACGGGGACCATTGGGAGGCTTCGTGGCAGAAGTTCATCGATGCCTCCGAGCAGTTCCTCAAGTACACCGAGACCGCCGAGGGACGCCGGTTCCCCATCTTCCGGTTGACGCCGACGTCCTGAACGAGGCCGCGCCACCTCTACGCTGACACCATGTTCGAGGTTGGCGAAGGCGTGGCCGGCTTCACCATCGACGAGTTCCTCGGTGGCGGGGCGAGCGCGGACGTGTTCCGGGCCCATCGCACCGGCGGCCCCGACGCCCCCGTCGATCCTGGTACTCACGGACCGTGCGGCGAGCCGGTTGCGCTGAAGGTGCTCCACCCCAACGCGTCCGACCACGCACGGGTCCGGGAGCGCTTCGAGCGCGAGTTCGATATCGCGTCGGTCCTCGACCACCCGCACATCGTCCGCATGCTTTCCCACGGCGAGATACCGGTACCGCGGCACTCCCGCGGTCCCCGGCATCTGCCGTCGATGTACCTGACCATGCAGTACGTCGCGGGCCCGGCCGCCACCGCCCTCATCCCCGGCGACGGCGACGAACCCGACATCGAGACCATCCTGCGGGTCGCCGCGCAGATCGCCGACGCCCTCGACTTCGCGCACGGCCAGGAGATCCTGCACCGCGACGTCAAGCCGGCGAACATCTTGTTGTCGGACACGCCGGGCGGAGCGCGGGTGGACGGTTACCTCACCGACTTCGGCATCGCCCAATTCCTGGACGACACAAGGCCGCTGGCCCGCAACGGCCGGGTGCAGGGCTCCATCGGATACGCCTCCCCCGAATTGCTCCAGGCGCACAAGCTCTCTCCGGCAACGGATTTCTACGCCTTCGCCTGCACCCTCGTCGAACTCCTCACCGGCGCACCGCCCTACCCCCGCACCACCGCGTTCGCGATCACCCAGGCGCACATCAACGACGACCCGCCGCGCCTGACCCGGCGTCGACCATGGTTGCCGTCGGCGGTGAACTCGATCTTCGCCAAGGCGCTGGCCAAAGCACCCGAGGATCGCTACCCGTCCTGCACGGCACTCGTCCACATCCTCGCCCGGCTCATGCGGGACGTACCCGTCCCCGAACCGGCACGATCGTCGCCGTGGTGGAAACGGTCGCGGTGACCGGTCAGACCTCTGCCCCGTCGATCGAGTAGATCCGGGTCGCGGTGTCGCGGAATATGTTCCGCAGCGCGTCCGAACCCCACTGGGAGGCACAGTCGACGAGCGCACCGACGAGTACGTCGATCGCCGCGTTGGGCCGGTCGATCGGATAGTTCGATCCGAACATGATGCGATCGGAGCCGAAATGCGTGACGACGTGCTCGACGAAGGGGCCGATCATCTCTGCCAGCGTCGCCTGCCCGCCGATGTTGCCCCAGCGTTCGTGGCCGTAACCGAGGATCGGCATCGCGAGCCCCGACAGCTTGACCACCACATTGCGATGAGTCGCCAGCGTCGTCATGCGTTCACGCCACAATCGCCAGATGTCCGCACGCGCCGCTGCGGTCGCCCCGGTTCGCAATCCGACCGGCCCGAACACGCCTGCCGGGATACCGAAGTGGTCGAGAACGATCGTCGTGGTCGGGTACTCGCGCGCCAGGAGGATGACGTCGTAGAGCTGGTGCGAGTACACCGACGCCTCGAAGACGAGGTCGCGGCTCGCCAGTTCGGCGAAGCCCTCGAGGAAGGCCGTCGACGACAACAGGTTGTCGGTGTCCCCGCCGTCGCGCACCCGCGGATCGGGATGCCGGGAGGCGACGATCCGGATCCCGCGGAACCGCGAGGACGCGCCGAACTGCTCGTCGAGCATGGTCGCGAAATCACGTGTCCGCGGATCCCCGTGGGCGATGACCGCACCCAGCCGAGGAGTCCCGGCCCGACCGAACGGCAGGCTCTCCAGGTAGCGGGTCTCCTCGACCGCAGTGCTGTCGACGGGCGGCTCGGCATCGTCGGTGACGGCCTTGCGCCAGTGGGACTCCACGTGCACGACGGTGTCGATCGGAGCCCCGGCCACTGTCGGGACGAGTGCCGCATCGGTCGCGTACTGCCGCGGCTCGTAGGGCCGGGCGACCGTGCGCGGCGTCAGCACGTACTCCCGGTCCGCGCGGGAGACGATCAGTGGGAACACACGGTCGCCCAAAGTGGGGACGAATCCGTACAGCCGCGACGCGCGAGTGGCCGCCCACGGGGTTCGACGCGGGTTCCAGTGCTGCACATGCGCATCAACGATGCCCGTGAGGACACCATCGAGGGACGTCATCCCCGTACCTTGCCACACCGGATCAGTGTCCGACATCCGATGCCGGATCCTGAATCCGGCCGCCCCGAAGGGTTAGTGTGGGTCTCTTGAACCGGGCGGGGGACCGGGCGTCGACGGAGGTGAACTTTTCTCACGATGGCGACTCACTCACGCCATGCACTGCATCAGCTGCGAACGGCGGTGAACCGGCACCCCGACCGATTCGTCACCGATGTCTACACCCGGATGTTCGCGATCGATCCCGATCTGCGTGATCTGTTCGGGGTGTCGATGGCCGCTCAGCGAGTCGCGTTCCATCGGGTGATCGATCACGTCCTCGAAGCCATCCCGGCCGAGTCCGGTCACGCCGAACTCGTGGAGTTCCTCGCGCAACTCGGCCGCGATCATCGCAAGTTCGGGGTCGAGCCCGAGCACTATCACGTCATGTACGCCGCGCTGATGGGTGAGTTCGCCGCCCTCATGGAGGGCTACTGGGACGCCGAGACCGAACAGACCATCTCGCAGGCGATGATGCTGGTGACCGGGGTGATGCGGGGTGCCGCCGAGAGCGCCACCCATCCCGCACGCTGGACGGCCGAGGTCGTCGAGAAGTACCGCATCACCCGGGATCTCGCGGTCGTGCGTCTGCTCGCCCACGCGCCACTGACCTTCAACGCGGGCCAGTACCTCGAGGTCCACATCCCCCAGTGGCCCAAGCAGTGGCGCAACCTCTCCCCCGCCATCCCGCCCAATCCGGCGGGTGAACTCGAGTTCCATGTACGGGCAGTGCCTCGCGGGACGGTGAGCACGGCCATCGTCGGCGAGACCCGCGTGGGTGACGTGTGGACCCTCGCCCAGGGTCACGGCACGCTGCACATCGACCAGAACAGGCCCGACCAGGGCACCAAGGTGTTGATGATCGCGGGCGGGACCGGCCTCGCACCACTGCGCGCCCTGCTGATCGAGATGTCGAAACGCGCCGACTCGCCCGAGACACACATCTTCTACGGCATGCGATATCCCGGGGAGCTCTACGACCTCACGGTGCTGCGCCGGATCGCGTCGACCAATCCGTGGTTGCGGGTGACCGCGGTGACGCAGGAGGAGAACGATCCCTGGTGGATCACCGCCGTCGCGACACCGGCAGAACTCGGCGTCGACCACCAGATCGGCACACTCGCCGACGTGGTCACGCGCAGCGGCCAGTGGGACGACCATCAGGTGCTGATCGCCGGGTCACCGCAGATGATCGAGGCGACGCGACGTTCGCTCATCATCGCGGGGGTGCGGGCCAGCCGTATCCAGCACGACCCGGTCTTCTGATCAGGGCACCTCGAGACTCGGCTGGCCACCCGTCAGCGTGCTGGTGACCGTCTCGGTCTCGGTCACGGTGAGCGTCTCGGGCGCCGACTCGGTCACCGTCGTGGTCCGGGTGACGGGACGAGGGGTACTCGTGACGGTCGTCGTCCGGACATCGGTGCTGGTCTCGGTCTCGGTCACCGTGGCCTGCTCGGTCTGGGTCACCGCAGCCGGCGTCTCGGTGATCGTGATGGGAGCGGGTTCGGCCGAGGTGGCCTCGGCGGTCAGGATGAGTGTCATCCCGATCGCCGCGAGGAAGACCGCCGCGCCGATCGCCGCACCCACGAACCACCAGCGCCGGCCGGTCGTCGTCCGCGCCGGAGCGGCCGGTGCTGCGAGTGCCACGACGGCGGCGTCGGCCGCACCGAGCGCCGAGGCCAGGGACGGATTGTCGGCGACGGTCACGGGACGCTGCGCCGCGTACTCGAAAGCAGGCGCGATGCCGGGCAGCTGCGCACCCGGTCCGACGACGATCACCGAGGTGATGTCGCGACCCCGGGGCAGGGTGGTGACGGCGGCTGCCAGACGGGTCGCGCCCTCGGGGTCGGTGACCGGCGAGACCTGCCCGGGCGCGAAGTCGGCGGTGCCCAGGACGGCGCCCGACGCGGTGTCGATGGTCGCCAGCGTGGTACCCGTCGCCGGCGCGGCGTCCCGGTCGAGGTCGACGACGGCGACGACGCCACCCCGCGTCGAATGTGTGCAGGCGATCTCGGCCAGCGCCGAGGCGTAACCGGTGACGAGGACCTTGTCGAACCAGGACGCCCCCGTTCCGGCGGCGAACGCGTGGGCGAGGTGCTTGCGGACGTCCTCACGGGATGCGGAGATGCCGATCCGGTCGACTTCCACCGGGACCGACTCGACGAGTTCGATGATCGCGGCCTCTGCGCCGGCGGCCGACGGATCGGGCAGGTCGACGAGATTGCTGGCCAGCACATGACCGTCGGCGTCGCGGACCACCGAGCTGATCTGGTCGTCGACTACGGATATACCGAGGACCACGAAACCCGGCATCGCACCGTTCCCGGGTACCTCGGACATGGTCAACCTCCCCGTCGCCGAGCTGCTTCGGCGTTCTGACCCGCTAGCCTAGCTGCCGGTTTGCGGGCCGGGGCACTCGGATCGGCTGAGCGCGCCCGCTCAGATCGGGTCGGCCGGATGCTGCGTGTAGGCCGCGTCGCGAACCGACTCGTCGGTCTCGAGACCGGCGCCCAGCGCTCCGCCCACCGTCGCGAGCGAACACGTCAGCCAGGCGACCTCGAGGTAGTCGGTGAAACCGGCAGGGTGTCCGAGAGTCTCGCTGAACACCTGCGGGACCACCAGGCAGAGGGCGCCCAGCGCGGCCAGGACGAAGAGCGCCGCGTAGAAGGCCGCGACGCCGAGGACCACGGTGATCACCGTGGTGATGTTGAACAGTGCCACCTGTTCTCTGGTCTGCCGCGAACCGCCCCGCTCCCACAGGTTGGCACCGATGATCAGGGTCGCGGTGATGGCGATGATCGAACCCAGGGCCACGCCGGTGAGCCGGATGCCGCCGAAAGTGTCCGCGAGCAGCCAGATGTCGGCGGTCACGAGTGCGAAGACGCCGGCGGCTATCGCGCCGGTGAGTGCGCGCGTGAGGCCCAGGGCGAGCCGCCAGGGACGGTTGGCGCGGACCATGCCGGTGAGGAGGCGGAGATTGCCCGTGAGTACTCGCGCGGTGAATGCGGTGCCGTCGTCGTCGACGTCGGTACCGAGCTGACGCACCCGATGCCGCAGCGCGGACCGTGACGGAGACTTCTGGTGCTCGCGCAGGTCATCGGCGTCGGCCCCGAGCAGCTGCCCGACGAGTCCGGTGATGATCCCGCGTGTCCGTTGCCGGACTCCGGTGGCCCCGAGTGCGGGTACCGAGAGGACCGCGACGCCGTGCACCGCGTTGGCGTGCGCCACGACGGGACGTCGACCGACGTGCAACGGGAGGTCGGTCATGCAGACGACGAGGTCCCACTCGTGATCGAGCATGAGATCCCGAGTGGCATCGACGATCTCGGCGTCACCGGCCGGGGGTTGCACCACCGCGGCCTCGACGAGTTCGACTTGCCATCGAGCTCCGGGGAACGTCGTCTGGACGTGATCGGCAAGGTTCGCCTCGACGAGTTTGCGGGCGAGTCCGATGGCCTGTCCGGGCGCGGCGACGACGCCGAGGACCACGACGGGATCGGAGGGATCGCCGGGGTGTCCGGGGTCTGCGGGATCGCCGGGATCGGCGGGCACGGGAGACGGATTGTCTGCGGCGGAGTCCATCGGGCGGACGCGCTCAGGCGAAACGGGCCGCGAGCGCGCGGAGAGTTCCCTCGATCCCCTTGCCGTTCTTCTTGTCGTACCCGATGAGTTCGATGACCTTCGGGACGCGCAGGGTCGAGTAGTCGAAGGTCTCGGTGACCGCGGTGGTGGTCGGTGAGATGGCCTCGAGGTCCCAGCGCCAGCGATGGCCGAACGGATGCTGCCATTCGACGACGCGGTCGGTCTCGACGTCGGTGGCCGTCGAGGTGATCTTGTAGGGCACCCCGTACTGCTTCATCCCGACGCTGAACCGCGCGCCGCGGGTCAAAGTCTCGGGCCCCTCCACCGGGGTGTCGCGCACCGTGCCCGAACCGTCGAGCTCGGGATGGCGGTGCGGATCGGCGACGAGTGCGAAGACCTCGCCGGCCGGGGCGTTGACGACGACCCGCCGGGAGACCTTGTGCGGACCGGAGTCGACGGTGGTGACGGGTTCGGAGGCCATGGGGTCAACGTTACGCACGTCCGCGGGCTCGCGTCACAACTGCACCAGACAACCCCAGCACCGGACACCACTGCACCGGACACCACGACGCCGGGCCCGATCATGTGTCGGGCCCGGCGAGGTCGGGTGCTCAGTCGGCAGAGCGCTTGCGGCGCGGCTGCCACACGACGAGCGCGTTGGTGCGCGGCACCGGGACGAGCTCGCCGCCCCGGCGGGCCCGGGCCGCCTGTGTCTGGACCTCGTCGGTCAGTTCGCGGACGCGATGCTGCAGCGCCTCGACCTGGTTGCTGAGATCGATGATGCGTTTGATGCCGGCGAGGTTGACGCCCTCCTCCTGCGAGAGACGCTGGATCTCACGCAGGAGTTCGACGTCGCGGGACGAGTAGCGGCGTCCGCCTCCGCTCGTCCGCTGGGGGGTGACCAGACCGAGTCGGTCATAGGTCCGCAGGGTCTGGGCGTGCATGCCGGCGAGCTCGGCGGCCACCGAGATCATGAATGTCGCGCTGTCGGCGTCGAAGTTCTGCTGGCCGGCCATGACTCATCTACCCCAGTTCGCTCTCGGGTCGAAACCGCTGGCGCGCTCGGCCTGGTCGTAGGCGCGCATGGCCTCGACCGCGGCGTCGTCGAGCTTGTCGGGCACCGCGACCTTGACGGTGACGAGCAAGTCGCCCGCACCCCCGGATCGCTTCGGGACGCCACGGCCGCGCACGCGCAGGGTCCGTCCGTCGGTGGTGTTCGCCGGGATCTTGACCCCGACCGAACCCTCGAGCGTCGGGACCGAGACCGTCGCCCCGAGAACGAGTTCGGAGATCCGCACCGGCAACTGGACACGCAGGTCGTTGCCGCTGCGGGTGAACTGCTTGGAGGGCGTGACATGGACGACGACGTAGAGGTCACCCGAGGGCGCACCGCGTCGACCGGCCTCACCCTGTCCGGCGAGTCGGATGCGTTGTCCGTCTTCGACTCCGGCCGGGATGCGGACGTTGATGGTGCGGGCGCGGACCTTCACGCCGCTGCCGTCGCAGTCGGTGCAGGGGTCGTCGATGCGTGAGCCGGTGCCCTGGCAGTCCTGGCACGGCTCGCTGAATCCGAAGGCCCCCTGGTTGCGGCTGACGAAGCCGGAACCGTTGCAGTTGGCGCAGACCCGAGGACTGGTGCCCGGCTTGGCGCCGGAACCGTGACAGGTCGTGCAGGGCGACGGGCTGGTCACCCGCAGCGGAACCGTGGTCCCGAGCGCCGCGTCCTTGAAGGACAGGGTCGTCTCGGTCTCGAGGTCCTTGCCGCGGCGAGGACGACTCGCCGTCGAGGTGCGCTGTGTTCCGCCACCGCGGTTGAAGAGTCCGTCGAAGATGTCGCCGAATCCGCCGCCACCGCCGCTCGTCTGCGCCCCGCCGAACAGGTCGCCGAGGTCGAAGTCGTTGCCGCCGGTCGTGTAGGTCGTGCCACCGCCGGGGAATCCGCCCGGAAAGCCGTTGCCGCCGCCGCGGAATCGTCCGCCGGCGAACATGGCTCGCGTCTCGTCGTATTCTTTGCGCTTCTCGGGATCGCCGAGCACGCTGTGGGCTTCGGACACCCGCTTGAAGCGTTCTTCGGCCGCGGCGTCACCCGGGTTGGCGTCCGGGTGCAGCTCGCGAGCGAGCTTGCGATAGGCCTTCTTGATCTCTTCAGCCGAAGCGTCAGAAGCAACGCCCAGGTCCTTGTAGAAGTCGTGTTCTAACCACTCACGTTGTGGTGCCACCAGACGTCACCTCCTTTGAGTTCTGTTGTCTGGATGAAAGTTCGTGTTGTGCGTTCGTAGGGCTCACACCCGCCCCCTGAGGTGCGAGCGGAGCGAGCCACGAAGGGCACGGTCGCCCGCCCCTTCGTGGCTCGTCGCTCACGCTCCTCGCACCTCAGGGATCGGTGGTCGGTCTGCGACGGTCGCTCTATTGTGCACCGGTCGGGTCGGCGGCGGGGTCGGGATCGGTGACCGTCACCATGGCGGTGCGGATCACCTTCTCGCCCAGTCGATACCCGCATCGGTACACCGATCCGATGACCGGACGCTCACCGGTTCCGTCATGCTGCACGGCTTCGTGGAGTTCGGGATCGAACTCGTCGCCGGCCGCGCCGAAGGCGATGAGCCCCTCGGCCGCCAGCACGCCGGTCAGCTTGTCGGCGACCGCGCGCAGCGGTCCGCTCTCGAGATCGCCGTGCTCGCGGGCACGGTCGAGGTCGTCGATGATCGGGAGCAGCTTGTCGATCAGGATCTGCTTGCCGTAGGCGACAGATCCCTGCTTCTCCTCGGCGGCCCGCCGCCGGAAGTTGGCGAACTGCGCGCGTTCTCGCTGCAGGTCGGCGGTCAGTTCGGCGACGCGGGCATCAGGTTCGTCGGCTGCGCCGCCCGCCTGCTGTCCATCCGCCTGCTGTCCATCCACCTGTGACTCGTCGGCGATCGGGTCGGCGTCTGCCGGGCCGGGGCCGGCGGCCGGCTCGTCGCGCACCTCACCGGTTTCCGGATCGATGCGACGACGGTCGGTCACCGTCACCGGCTCTTCGCCGGACCCATTCGCCGAATGGGATCCTGCGGTCACTTGTTCTCCTTCGAGTCGGTCTCGTCGACGACCTCGGCGTCGACGACATCGGGATCGCTGTCGGCGCCGGTTGCCTCACCGTCGGGGGTTTCCGCGGCGGCGTTGGCGTAGATCGCCTGGCCGAGGGCCTGGGACTCCTCCGACAGCTTCTCGATCGCGGACTTGATGGCGGCGGAGTCGTTGCCCTTCAGCGCTTCCTGCGCTCCGGCAACAGCTGCCTCGACCTTGTCCTTGAGCTCCGCGGGGACCTTGTCCTCGTTCTCCTTGAGGAACTTCTCGGTCTGGTGGACGAGCGATTCCGCCTGGTTGCGGGTCTCGGCCTCCTCGCGGCGCTTGCGGTCCTCGTCGGCGTGGGCCTCGGCGTCCTTGATCATGCGGTCGATCTCGTCCTTGCTCAGGCCGGAACCGTCCTGGATGCGGATCGAGTTCTCCTTGCCGGTGCCCTTGTCCTTCGCGGTGACGTGCACGATGCCGTTGGCGTCGATGTCGAAGGTCACCTCGATCTGCGGGACTCCCTGCGGCGCAGGGGCGATGCCACCGAGCTCGAAGCTGCCGAGCAGCTTGTTGTGCGACGCGATCTCGCGCTCACCCTGATAGACCTGGATCTGCACCGACGGCTGGTTGTCCTCGGCCGTGGTGTAGGTCTCCGACCGCTTGGTCGGGATTGTGGTGTTGCGCTCGATCAGCTTGTGCATCACGCCGCCCTTGGTCTCGATACCGAGCGACAGCGGGGTCACGTCGAGGAGCAGCACGTCCTTGACCTCACCGCGGAGCACACCGGCCTGCAGTGCGGCGCCGACGGCGACGACCTCGTCCGGGTTGACGCCCTTGTTGGGCTCGCGGCCACCGGTCAGTTCCTTGACCAGGTCGGTGACGGCCGGCATACGGGTCGAACCACCGACGAGCACGACGTGGTCGATGTCGCCGACGGAGATGCCCGCATCCTTGATGACGGCCTGGAACGGTGCGCGGGTGCGCTCCAGCAGATCAGAGGTGATCTTCTGGAACTCGCTGCGCGAGAGCTGCTCGTCGAGGAACAGCGGGTTCTTGTCGGCGTCGACGGTGATGTAGGGCAGGTTGATCGAGGTGCTCTGCGAGCTCGAGAGTTCGATCTTCGCCTTCTCGGCGGCCTCACGGAGACGCTGCAGAGCCATCTTGTCCTTGGTCAGGTCGATGCCGTTCTGGCTCTTGAACTTCTCCACGAGCCAGTCGACGACACGCTGATCCCAGTCGTCACCACCGAGGTGGTTGTCACCGGAGGTCGCGCGGACCTCCACGACGCCGTCGCCGATCTCCAGCAGCGAGACGTCGAAGGTACCGCCACCGAGGTCGAAGACCAGGATGGTCTGTTCCTTCTCGCCCTTGTCCAGTCCGTAGGCCAGAGCGGCCGCAGTGGGCTCGTTGACGATGCGGAGCACGTTGAGGCCGGCGATCTGACCGGCTTCCTTGGTGGCCTGACGCTGCGAGTCGTTGAAGTACGCGGGGACCGTGATGACGGCGTCGGTGACGTCCTCACCCAGGTACGACTCGGCGTCGCGCTTCAGCTTCATGAGCGTGCGCGCGCTGATCTCCTGCGGGGTGTACTTCTTGTCGTCGATCTCGACGGTCCAGTCGCCTTCGCCCATGTGGCGCTTGACGGAGCGGATGGTGCGGTCGACGTTGGTGACCGCCTGGTTCTTTGCGGGCTGACCGACCAGCACCTCGCCGTTACGCGCGAACGCGACCACGGACGGCGTGGTCCGGGCGCCCTCGGCGTTGGCGATGACAGCGGCTTCGCCGCCTTCGAGCACCGCCACCACCGAGTTGGTGGTGCCGAGGTCGATTCCAACAGCACGAGACATGTTTGGCTTCCTCCTAGTTTGTGGGTGTGCACCCGAGTTCTGGTTCCCGCGGCTCGACCGGAACGACCGGACCGGGGTTGATGTCCGAAGCCTGCGGGACCGGACTTCAGTGCGTCCGACTCATGTCCTACTGAAAAAGCGGGTCCGAGTCAAACCGACTTGAGTCCTCGTCACTCAGGTTTCTCGAAGTGTGTAACGGGGGGCGTCCGGGGATTGTTCCCGGATCATCGAAAAAAGTTGAGCACACCTCGCTCAGGGGTCGCGGTAGGCGGGAGGTCGGAGTTGCCGGGCCACAGAGTGCCCGTCGCGACGTGCACCCTGCTCACGGAGCGGGCGGATTCGCTCTGATTCGAGTTTGGAATCCCCAGACGCCTGCGGCATCGCCACCGCCCGATCCCGCCCCTCCGACCACGGCCCCTCCGACCACCACCCCGACGAACCGAGCACCAGCGCCAGAACCTCCAGCAGTAGCTCCAGCACCAGACACCGAAAGTTGCGTCGAGGGGACGACCCGCTACAGCGAAAACAGCGGAATTACCTACACCTGCAGGAACGGAACTTGGCACGAGGGCCCCTACAACTAGCCCCACGAGGCCAGGCCGCCCCCACCACCGCGACCGAGGTCTGAACCCGACTGAGTCTTCAACCAGCGATCGATAGTCGTCGCCGAATCCCCCGGTTTCGCACTCGAGGGCTGGCAAGTGCACCGCCGACCCGCCCTCCGCCGGACATGCGCGACGACGCGTATGACTTTGTGCTCGGATTCCGGACCCGACGTCATACGGATCATCCGATGGCTGCAGAGCGACCCCCGAGGCTTGACACCCCACGCCGGGCACGGCAGATTTCAACAGGAACCACGCGATTCCACTTAGGGCGGCCGTTCCACGGCACCCCTCCAGACCCGAGGACGGCCGATGACGCCACGCCCGCCGCTTCCCGACGCCGCCGGGCCGGAACGCCCACTTCGGATCGCCGTGTGGGGCCCCGGTGAGGTCGGCGGCGCCGTGATCCGCGCCGCGGTCGCCGATCCCGCCTTCGAGGTGGTGGGTGCGCTCGTCCGCAACCCGAAGAAGGACGGCCGCGACATCGGCGAACTGGTGCGCACCGACCCCATCGGGGTTCCGGCCACCACCGATCGCGACGCGATCAAGGCACTCGACGTCGACTGTGTCGTGGTCACCCCCGCGCCGGCCGCTGTGTTGAAGGGCCTCGACGACGACGTCGTCGACCTGCTCGCATCGGGCAAGAACGTCGTCGCAACCGCGGCCTATCACAACGTGTCGATGCCGAACTGGATGAGCCAGTTCCGCAAGTCGCCGCAGCAGCTGCTCGAAGCGTGCCGGGCGGGCGGTGCGACGCTGCACGGCACCGGCGTCCATCCCACCTTCATCGTCGAACGGCTGGCGATGACGATGGCCAAGGCGATGTCATCGGTCAGTCACGTCCGGTCGGTCGAAGCCGTCGACTTCACCAGCGCGGGGTCGATGTGGGGCGGTCTGGGAGCACTGGGCTTCGGCGCCGACCTCGATTCCCTGAGCCCGGATTCGCCGATCGCCCGCGGAGGTGACCTCTACTACGGCGACCTCACCGGCAATGTCGCCCACGCGCTCTACGGTTCGGACAGCTCCGAGGTCCGCGTCGAGACGTCGTTGCGTGGTCTTCCCGCCGCCGCGGACTCCCAGGTCGGCAAGACCTCGATCAAGAAGGGAACCGCGGCTGCCCTGCACCTGACCCACCGTGGATATCTCGGCGATCACCACTTCTTCACCAACGAGGAATGCTGGTACCTCGCCGCCGCGGACGTCGTCTACCGCGGCGACGACCTCCCTTTCGGCGGGTTCACCAGTCCGATCGCCTACACGCTCGTCGTGAGCGGCGAGCCGGCCGAGATCCGCACCCAGATGGAGTTCGGTGTCGGTGCGGGCCACACGAATCCGATCACCACGGCATCCGTGCGAGCGGTGCTCGACTCGATCCCCGCGGTCGTGGCCGCCGAGCCGGGAGTGCTCATCGACGACATCGGCCCGCACTACAAGCACGACGACCGGATCCGGCTCTCATGAGCGACCCCTCGCGACCCGAGGTCGAGGCGTGGAACCGTCTCGTCGATGCGCTCCGGGCCGCTGGCGACAAGCTCGCCTCGGACACGGCCGGCCTCAGCCCGCTCGAACAGGCCGATGGTTATCGCGCCCTCATCCGCGGATTGTCGAATCAGTTGTCCCGCTTCGACGTCGACCGGGAGCGTCCCGAATTGGTGTCGTTCAACGGCTGGCGCCACAAGTTCTTGATGGACAACCCGGATTTCCGCTACTGGGTCGCCGATGTGCGAAGCGATCGGTCGTACCGAATACGCGGAAATCGCGGCGACGCCGTGTACGTCTCGATCACCGCCTATCGACGCACCGGTGGTACCGGTTCAGGCGGCATCAGTTCGGAGTCGACCGCCCGGATCGACAGCGACACCATCAGCTTCGACGACGACGGTTCGTTCGAGATCGTCGTCGGCAATGACGCCGGGATCGACAGCGGCGCAGACCATCTCGACCTGCCCGATAAGTCCTCGGTGATCTGGGTCCGCTTCTTCCACGACGACGTCTCCCGCGGCGAGGCGGGACGATGCGCCATCGAACCGCTCGCCGAACCACCGACACCGCCTCCGCTCGACCCGGCGAAGTTCTGTTCCCAGCTGGGCACGCTCGGCACCATGACGTCGATGTTGCCGACGATCTTCGAGGTGTCCACCAAGGACGACCACGAACCGCCGAACACGATGCGGCACTGGTCCGAGATGTCGGGCGGCGCGGTGTTCACCGAACCGAGCATCCACTACGTGCGCGGCGGCTGGCAGCTCGAACCCGGGCAGGCGCTGGTGATCGAGGGGGACGTGGTCGACTGCCGATACTGGAACATCCTTGCCTACAGCCGGTTCCTGAACTCACTCGACTTCCGGTACCGGCCCGTCTCCTACACCGGCGGCACGGCAACCGTCATCGACGGTCGATACCGTTTCGTTGTTGCCGCCCAGAATCCGACCACCCAGAATCCGGGTTCCGCGGACTGGATCGACACCGAAGGCAGAGAATTCGGCATCGTCGTGATGCGATTTCTGCAACCCGTCGACACCCCCGCACTCCCCTCAACCCGGGTCGCCGGGCTCGACGAATTGCGAGATGACCGATGACACAGTGGGTACCGCCGGAACGGACCGAGACCGCGCAGAGGATCTACGCGGCAGCCGAGGCCGACCGCGCGGCCGATCCCGACCGGTACCGACTCGGGGTCGACACGGCAGATCGACTCATCGAGCGCGCCATCGGCGAGCACGGCGTCGACGGACTGGGCGACCCCGCCGAGTGGCGGCCGGGCCTGGAGCGATATCTGGAGTCGGCCGAAGCCGACGGTCGGCTGAACGCGGTGGGGATTCGCCACGCCCAGGACGCGGCTGTCGGAAGGCTGCGCGCGCGAGCGATCTTCGACAAGACGCTGCGCGCCGATCCCGCAGTGGCACAACGGTCCCTCGCACCACCGATTGTGATCATCGGTGGATGGCGCACCGGGACGACGTTCCTCTTCCGGCTCCTCGCCCACGATCCCCGCCTGCGGGCACCGCGACCGCTGGAACTGTATGCACCGTGGCGGGCGGCACGTATGACACCGACCGAGCGTGAGCAGTTCGTCGAAGAGCAAGCGAAGCAACCCAATCCGCTCCACCTGCTCAATCCGTCCATGGCGGCCGTCCACGACTCCGGTCCGCTGCTCCCCGAGGAATGCGTCCTCGGCATGGGGACGGCCATGCGCAACTGGGGATTCGGCTCGACGATGCGCCTCGACTCCTACGCGCAGTGGCTGGCCACCCAGGACTTCGCCGACGAGTACACGGCCCACCGGCACATGTTGCAGATCCTCGACGACGACTCCGACCGACGCTGGCTGCTCAAAGCCCCCGCGCACACCCCAGAGCTCGCCCACCTCGCCACGACCTACCTCGGTGTCTGCATCGTGCATCTACACCGCGACATCGTGGAGACCGTGGCATCGGGAGCCAGCCTGTTCGCGACGTATCGGTCGACCTACAGCGACGAGGTCGACGGACCCGATGTCGGCCGGTTCCAGATCGAGCAGTCGGAGTTGTGGTTTCGGAGGGCGCTGGAGTTCCGGTCGTCGGTTGTGGCAGCGACGGCGACCATCGTCGACATCGAGTACACCGACCTGGTGGCGCGCCCGGAACAGACCGTCGAGCGGGTCTATGCCGCCGCGGGAATCGACCCGCCCGATGTGGCCGGGATGCTTGCCGAGCACAACGCACAGCAACCGCACAACGGCCACGGGAAGCACCGCTACACCCCCGAGGAATTCGGCATCTACCCGCATGCGCTGCGGGAACGGATGGCGTTCTACACCGATGCCGTGACCGGCGGCTGACACACCACCGCTGGTTGATCAGGCGACGAGCCGGCCCTAAGCCACCTCGGAGGACGTCCCATTCCTCGTTCGGCCGTCCCGACGACTGTATCGGGGCTACCGTCGATGCATCCCTTCGACGCGGAGGTGGTGATGAACGGAATCACGCCGAGCGATTCGCGATGGGTGCCCTGGCTGGTGGCTCCCGCGTCGGGCTTCGTCGTCGACGACCCGAGCGGACGCGGTGAGGTGGAGATCGCGCAGGTCGATGAACGACAGTTCGTCGTGCGCAACGCGTTCCGGTTCTCACACCCCGCCATCGAGGAGTACCTCGTCGAGCAGCTGGTCGATCGGGGCACGACGAAGGCCGAGGCGCTCAGGGCGGTCGACACCGCCCGCACGTTCCTTCCCCGCGAGGACAACCCGACCGACCTCGCCTCGATCCCCCGGTTTCTGCGTTGGTTCGAGAACCCTTACGGCCTGCATTCCCTGGCGGCCCTGATTCACGACGAACTCATCACCGGCACCGCCAATTCCGGTGCGCTCGGGAGTGACACCCTGTCCGACCGGTTCTTCCGCGAGATGATGCGGGCGTCCGGGGTTCCGTGGCTCAAGCGGTGGATCATGTGGTCGGCGGTGGCACTCCGCACGCGGTGGGTCGCCGGCGGAGCGCGCCGCCTCAGTGTCGTCGTGTGGTTGCTGCTGAGCGTCGTCGGGATCGGCGCGGCGGTCGGTTCGAGCGGGGCGCTGCTGTTCGGTTGGCCGTGGCCTGTGTCGTCGCCGTCGGTCTCGCTCGTCCTCGCTCTGTTGATGATCTTCGTCGCCGCACCGCTCTGGGGACGGCAGTGGGCGGCGAGTCTCGTTGCGGCCGTCGCCGCCCTGTGGATTCTCCCCGCGGCGATCGTGGCGTACTGCGCCTATGCGCTGTATCTGTTGTCGGAGAGGGCCGCCCGTACCGTCGGGCTCACGTAGCGGATCGACCGAGCATTCTTGTCGGTGGTCGGGTCTACCTTGGAAGTATCAGTTGGACCGGTCGATTCGATCGGGTTGCAACGTCGTGGGGGTCACTGTGGGGGCATGGACCGATCTGCCGGGCGAGTTCCTCGCCGGGGTCGATGCTGCCCGCCCGGCCGATGCCGATACCGCCGCCCACATGCAACGCCTGGGATCGATCCGTGCCGGGGAGTCGTATCTGGCGTGGTGCCGCTATCAGACGATCCTGGTGCTGTGCGACCGGTTGTTGAAGCCGGTTGGCAACAGCTACATCTCTGATGGTTTCGGTGACATGGTCGCCCGGGTGTCGCGGGAGGCAGGGATCAGCCGCTACCGCGCCGGGGTGCTGGTCGACGAGGCGTTGTGTCTTCGGGACCGGTTGCCGCGGGTGTTGGAGACGTTGCGCGACGGCATCATCGGGCCGCACCAGATCCGAGAGATCATCGGCCGCACCCATCTGGTGGCCGATGACCACGTCCTCGACCCCGCCGACCCCGACAGTCGTCGGATCATCGAGGTCCTCGACGCATCCATCGCCGACCTGCTGCGTAACCGGGCAGGGTCGTGGTCGACTGCTGGTGTGCGCGACATGATCGACCGTCTGGTCTTCGGCCACGACGCCGACGCGGTCCGCGAACGGCGCCGCGAGGCGCTGGACAACCGTGGCGTGTGGACCGAGAACCACGGCGACGGGACCGGTGAGATCACCGCGGTCATGGCCGCCGAGAACATCCGCGCGTCCCAGGCGTCGGTGCGCGCGCTGGCCGCGTCGGTGTGTGAGCGGGATGGCCGCAACCGCAGCCAACGCAACTCCGATGCCATGTACGCGTTGCTCACCCGAACGGCGTTCACGTGCGCGTGCGGTCAGGCCGACTGCACCGCAACACCTCCTGACCCGGCCGCCGGTACCACGACCGGTACCGAGATCGTGATCCATGTCGTGACCGACGCCGCCACCCTGGCCGGCGGGTCCGGGCCCGGCTGGGTTGACGGCCACGGAGTGATCTGCGATGAGCATGTGCGCGATCTCGCCGAGCGGCCTGACGCGACGATCAGGCCGATCACCCCGGTGCGTACACCACCCACCCGCGTCGCCGCCGATGGTGAGAGCGCGTGGACAGCGAATGCCGCCGCACCACGGCAGGATGTCGAGAGTGTGATCGTGTTCCCGGGCGCATTGCCCGGTGACCCGTACCGGCCGACCAGTGCGTGTGCCGAGTTCGTGCGGGTACGGGATGGGTATTGCACGGAACCCGGTTGCACGCGTTCGGCATTCACCGCCGACGTCGACCACGTCGCCGAGTACGATCACGCCCGGCCGACCCGCGGCGGTGCGACCTCGAGTGAGAATCTTAACGCCAAATGCCGTGCCGGTCATCTGCACAAGACGCACGGTGACTGGACCGACGTACAGTACCGCGACGACGAGGGCCGTCTGGTCACCGAATATGTGACGCCGGAAGGGTTTGTCATTCCCGGCGAGGCCGAAACCCTCGAGGACCTCTTCCCGAACCTGCGTCGTATCCGGTTCGAGCAGGCCGCGAAAGCACCACCGACACCGCGCATCATCGTGCCCGACCACCACGGCCGACCACCACGCACGATCACCGAACGAACCGCCGCGAAACACGCGAAGCGGCGAGAAGAACGCGCCCGCAACAAGACACAGCGCGACAAGAATCGACGGGCCCGGACCGAAGCAGCCCACCATCAGCTGCCAACAGGAGACGACGACCCGCCACCGTTCTGACAAACGACAACACCCCGGCGAAACGTGGTGGTCCACGCACCCGCCGGGGTGTTGACTGACACCGCCTGCCGTCAGGCCGCGCTGACCTGCTCGCCGACGGCCGGCTCCAGCGCCTGCGCAACGATCTCGGAGACATCCGTCATCGGCCGCACGTCGAGGGCGTCGAGCACCTCGGCCGGCACATCGTCGAGGTCGGGCTCGTTGCGCTGCGGGATGAAGATGGTCTTCAGCCCGTTGCGTTGCGCGGCAAGCAGTTTCTGCTTGACCCCACCGATCGGTAGGACACGCCCGTTGAGCGTGACCTCGCCCGTCATCCCGACATCGCTGCGCACCTGACGTCCCGTCGCCATCGACACCAGCGCGGTGACCATGGTGACGCCGGCGCTCGGCCCGTCCTTCGGCACGGCTCCGGCCGGAACGTGCACGTGGATGGTCTTGTCGAGCGCCTTCGGGTCGACGCCGAGTTGCTCGGCGTGCGCCCGCACGTACGACAGTGCGATCTGCGCCGACTCCTTCATCACGTCGCCGAGCTGACCGGTCAGCTTGAGACCGGGCTCCCCCTCGGTGGCGTTGACCTCGATGAACAGGACGTCGCCGCCCATACCCGTGACCGCGAGACCTGTTGCGACGCCGGGGACGGCGGTCCGTTCCTCGGACTCCGGGGTGAACCGGGGCCGGCCGAGGTAGTCGCGAAGATCGGACTCGTCGATCGTGACCGGACCGCTCTTCTTGTCCCCGTCTCCCGATTCGACCGCGAGGTTGGTCGCCGCCTTGCGGAGCGCCTTGGCCAGCAGCCGTTCGAACTGTCGCACACCGGGCTCGCGGGTGTAGTTGGCCGCGATCTCGCGTAGTGCCGCATCGGTGACGGTCACCTCGTCGGGGGTCAGCGCCGCGCGCTCGGCCTGCCGAGGCAGCAGGTAGTCGCGGGCGATGGCGACCTTGTCGTCCTCGGTATACCCGTCGAGGGTGACGAGTTCCATACGGTCGAGCAGGGCCGACGGGATGTTCTCGATGACGTTGGCGGTCGCGAGGAACAGCACGTCGGACAGGTCGAGGTCGAGATCGAGGTAGTGATCGCGGAAGGTGTGGTTCTGCGCGGGGTCGAGGACCTCGAGCAGCGCCGCGGCCGGGTCGCCCCGGTAGTCCGAGCCCACCTTGTCGATCTCGTCCAGCAGCACAACGGGGTTCATCGATCCCGCTTCGCCGATGGCCCGCACGATCCGGCCGGGCAGCGCGCCGACGTAGGTTCGACGGTGACCGCGGATCTCCGACTCGTCGCGCACACCACCCAGGGCGACGCGCACGAACTTGCGGCCCAGCGCCCGGGCGACGCTCTCACCGAGCGACGTCTTGCCGACGCCGGGAGGGCCGGCGAGCACCATGACGGCACCCGACCCGCGTCCGCCCACGACCTGCAGGCCTCGTTCGGCGCGGCGGGCACGCACCGCCAGGTACTCGACGATGCGGTCCTTCACGTCGTCGAGTCCGTGATGGTCGGCGTCGAGGATCTCGCGCGCGCCCTTCACGTCCGTCGAGTCCTCGGTGCGTGTGTTCCACGGCAGGTCGAGGACGGTGTCGAGCCAGGTGCGGATCCATCCGGTCTCCGGCGACTGGTCGCTGGCGCGTTCGAGCTTGCCCACCTCGCGGAGCGCGGCTTCGCGCACCTTCTCCGGCAGGTCGGCCTCTTCGACGCGGCCGCGGTAGTCGTCGGCGCCCTCGGGCTCGTCCTCGCCGAGTTCCTTGCGGATGGCGGCGAGTTGCTGGCGCAGCAGGAATTCCTTCTGCTGCTTGTCCATCCCGGCACGGACGTCCTCGGCGATCTTCTCGGTCACCTCGGACTCGGCGAGGTGGTCACCGGTCCATTCGATGAGCAGGCGCAACCGCGCCGCGGTCACCGGCGTCTCGAGCAACTCGCGCTTCTGCTCGTCGGTCAGCCATGACGCGTAGCCCGAGGTGTCGGCCAGGTCCGACGGGTCGCTCATCTTGTTGACGGCGTCGATGAGCTGCCAGGCCTCGCGGCGCTGCAGCATGGCCAGTACGAGCTTCTTGTACTCGGCCGCGAGTTCGCGGTCCTCGTCGGTGATGTCCGCGGACTCGGCCTCGGTCACCTCGACCCAGAGCGCCGCTCCGTGACCAGGTGTCCCGGTGCCGATCTGCGCACGCTGCTCACCCTTGACGACGGCGGCGAGGCCCCCGCCCGGGATGCGCCCGACCTGCACGATCGACGCGATGACGCCGTAGGTGGGATACCGGTCGTCCAGGCGCGGGGCGACCAGCAGTCTTCCGGACTCGCTCGCCCGGGCGGCGTCGACCGTGGCCTGCGCTGCATCGTCGAGCGGGATGGGCACGACCATGCCGGGCAGCACGACGACGTCGGGAACGAAGAGAACCGGCAGTGAATATGTCTGTGACATGAAACCTCCAGAGTTAAGTCTGATCGACTCAACCCAGGTGGCAGGAATCTTGTTCCCGAGTGATTTATGCCAGGAGCGAACGGGTCGCAGCGGCCCACTCGAACCCATCCGGATCGGTCAGCTCCCCGGCGTCGCCGCCGATCACCAGCCGATGGGAACCCGAACCGTCCGGCCGGACGCCCGCGTCCTTGGCCGCGGCCTTCCGCCCGTAGAGCGCCAGCTTGATCGAGTCGGCGTTGACTGCATTCAGCTCACTCTCGAACTCGACGTACTTCCGGCCGAAGCTCTTGGCCACGGTGAGTCCGCGGCTCACGTAGAACTCTTTGGTCACCGCGACGTCGTCGACCCCGAGCAGCAGGACCAGATCGTCGACCTTGCGCTCAGGCGCGCCGCTCGGCTTCTTCGATGAACTGGCGACCTTCCAGATCGTGCCGTCGGGCGCCTGAACCACACCGCCGTACCCCCAGAAAGACTTCTTGGCGGGTTTGAGCACAGTGGCGCCGGCCTGAATCGCCGGTTGCAGGAAGGAGTCGGCGACCGTCGGGTCGGCGACCACCAGAGAGATCACGAAACCGCGGAAGCCCGACGTCGGCGAGTGTCCGGCGCGGAAGCGCAACCGGTCGCCGAGTCCGAAAGCATTGTCGTAGAACGCCTGTGCCGTCGCGATGTCGGAAACTTCGAGTGTGAGTGCGTTGATGTTCGTCATGCTTCGACGCTAGGACGCCGACCCGCCCCGACGCTTCTCTATTCCTGACCGGTCGCTCCGACGGTGTGCGCGGCCCCCGGGCGCGCCAATCTCAGGTCAGGTCGACCGCGGCGCGGGTGGCAACGACGACGATCTGCGCGACGACCAGGACCGCGACGGCGACGAAGAACGCCGCCGTGGTGACCACGACGCCGGCCGCACCTCGGAGCGCGTGTGACACCGACTGCAGCCACGAGGCGGAGAAGTGGTGAGACGGTGCGGTGTCGAGTGTCATGGCGGTCCCCTGCGTACTGAAGAGCTACCCCGGCCGAGTGGCCGCAGTCACAACACTCAATCACAAGTAAGTACTTCTGTGCCAGAAAACGAGCCGCACCGATCTTCGCGCAGCAGTTCGCGCCTCTCGGCAATCGGGAATGACGGCCGCAACGAAAGGCGTTACAGCGCACAACTGTCTACCGAGGAGCCCTGCATGTCGATCCTGACCCCCACGACCACTCGTCAGCCGCTGGGCCGGGCCATCGCCCGCATCGCGCTCGGCGCCATCCTGGCGATCGCCGGTGTGGGTCATCTGACCGCGCAGCGTGAGGAGTTCCAGGCGCAGGTCCCCGACTGGGTGCCGTTCAGCAAGGACTTCGTGGTGCTGGCCTCGGGCGGCCTCGAGATCGCCTTGGGCGCAGCCCTGATCGCGCTGCCGCGCCACCGCAAGGTGGTGTCGTGGATCGTCGCGGCGTTCTTCGTCGCCATCTTCCCCGGCAACATCAACCAGTACGTGGAGCACATCGACGCCTTCGGGCTCGACACCGACCAGAAACGGCTGACGCGACTGTTCTTCCAGCCGCTCCTCGTGATCTGGGCCATCGCAGCCGGCACCGGCGAACGCCGCGATCAACCTGTCCGGGTCGCCGCGTCCTGACACGCGGCGTCCACGCCCGCCCGCACCTGCGGCGCCACGTCGGTACTCGACCGGATGGTGCACGCCGCCACCAGTCCGCCGACCGCACAGCATGCGGCGCACAGGTACATCGCGGTCTGGAATCCGTTCCCCAGCGGGTCGCCGGGTCCGGCGTCGATCCCGGCCACTGCCGGAAGCACCGCCACCGCGAGCAGGCCGGCCAGCCGCGCGACCGCGTTGTTGACGCCCGACGCGGTACCGGCGAGCTCGTCGTCGACCGCGGCCAACGCTGCCGCCGTCAACGGCGCGACGGTGACGGTCATGCCGAGACCGAACAGCAGCACCCCGGGCAGCACCGCGTCGATGTATCCCGCCCCGGGTTCGACACGCGACATCAGCGCGAACCCTCCCGCCGCGATGAGCGGACCGACGGTCATCGGCAGCCGCGGGCCCGTCCGCTGAGCCAGCCTTCCCACCAGCGGCGATCCGAACAACATGATGAACGTGCTCGGGAACATCGCCGCGCCCGCCTCGAACGCCGAATAGCCGAGGCTCTGCTGCAGTTGCAGGGCGAGCAGGAACAGCGCACCGCCGAGCGCCGAGTAGACGAGCAGCGTCGTGAGGTTGGCGCCGGTGAACTGCGACGATCTGAACAGCCGGAGCGGCAGCAGCGGCGAGCGCACTCTCGACTCGAGGACGATGAAACCGGCCAGCGATGCGACCCCGGCCAGCCCGGCGATCACGGGCACCAGCGTCCAACCGCTCGACGGCCCCTCGATCAACGCGTAGATCACACCCGCGAGTCCAACGGTCATCGCCACCGCGCCCGCGACATCGAGCGAGCCGTCCGCCGGCGCACCCCGCGAGTCGGGAACGTGACGCAGCGCGATCCACAACGCGCCCAGCGCCAGCGGCACACTCAGCAGAAATGTCCAGCGCCACGACGCGGCGTCGACGAGCCACCCGCCGATGAACGGCCCGAGAGCGGTGGTCGCGCCGGACATCCCGGCCCACAGTCCGACGGCAGCACCTCGATCGGAGGGCCGGATCTCGGCGTTGATCAGTGCGAGGCTTCCCGGCACCACGGCCGCAGCCGCGACGCCCTGGACGATCCGGGCGATCACCAGGAGTTCGACGGTCGGCGCGAGTCCGCACGCGACCGTCGCCACCGCGAACACGGCCAGACCACCGACGAAGACCAGGCGGCGGCCGTAGCGGTCACCGGCCACCCCGCCCAGCAGCAACAACGCGCTCAGCGTCAACAGGTACCCGTCGAGGACCCACTGCTGGCCGCGCAGGCCGGTGTCGAGGTCACGCGCGATCGCCGGCAGCGCGACGTTCACGACGGTGCCGTCGATGAACGCCACACCCGAACCGAGGACCGCGGCCACGATCAGCCATCGGCCCGCCGGTGACGCGGCCGGCACCCCGCGGGACTCGGTGTCGGCCGAGCTGGGGTCGGTCATCGGTTCTCGTCCATCTGGGCCCTCCGCCTCGGGTCATGTTCCTACCCAGGGTCGGGGCCACCCCGCTCGCGCGCAACCACATCGGTGACACGAATGTCGGCGGCGACGACCTCGGCGAGCCCGTCGAACTGGTGACCGCCCACCGGGTGACGATGCACCGTCGCCGACGGCAGGAGCGCCGTGTTGAGATCCAGGTGTTCGACGGGCACCACGTCGTCGTCGACGCAGTGGTGAAGGGAGAGCCCTCCGCGGCTCGTGGCTTTCGCTCCTCGCACCTCAGCGGCCGGGCTCTGGCGCGAACCGGCGAACACGTACTGCGGAACATCCCAGCCGTCGGGACCCCAGTTCGGCATCGCGAGCAGGACAGCAGATCTCGGCCTCGAAGCCGCGGCTTCGGCGAGGACGTGCACCAGCACCGTCGCCCCGAACGAATGCGCGACGACGAAGTCGTCGGCGCCCAGCCCGGCGAGGTGCTCTCGGATCGGCCGCGCCCACGCCTCGATCGACATGTCGTCGTCGGAGAACTGCGGCATGTCCAGCCTCGCGCCGAGTGCGGCGGACAATGCCTCGGCGAGCGGGCCGTCGTCGACGTAACCGCCCGCGCCGTGGACGAAGAACAGGCGGCGCATCGTCATGGGGTCTCCTCGAAGTCGCGTTCCGTCATCAAGGCTGACTTCGACGCGGGCCCGTTCTCATCGCCGGGCGTTCTCGAGTTCTGCCGACGATGCACCGGAACCGATCAACAACAGACCGACCATCGCCCTGGCATCGGCGTCGGTGTATCCGGGGCCGACGATGCACAGATTGCCGATCGCACGCAGGAAGGTCAGCGCGGTGATGTCCTCGCTGACCTCCCCAGTGGCCTGGGCCGGCTCGAGCAGCGAGGCGAACGCGGGCACGAGGGTGTCGAAGATGAGCGCGTGGAGGTCCGCCAGGCTCGGATCGTCGGAGCTGAGCGCATCACTCAGTCCGTGTTTGGTCACGAGGAAGTCGGTGAAGGCCGACGTCCACCGGCACAGCGCGGCGCGCGGTGAGATCTGCTCGGCCAGGAGCGTTTTCGCCAGGGTCGCACACTCGTCGACCTGGTGTCGGTACACCGCGGTGACCAGTTCCGCTCGGGTCGGGAAGTGCCGGTACACAGTTCCGACTCCGACGCCCGCGCGCGTGGCGATGTCGCGCACCGGGGCCTGCACACCCACGTCGACGAAGGCCGCGGCCGCCGCCTCGAGAAGTGCCGTGCGACTTCGCTCGGCCTGTACCTGACGTGCGGTTTTTCCGTCGGACACCGTCCACCCCTTGCTCGCGGAACATTGTTCCGCTAGTTTGGCGGAACATCGTTCCGCCAACGATACCTCGTACCGACCCTCTCGAAGGAACTCCATGCCCACGGAATCACTCGCCCGTCAGATCGTCGCCGTCAAGCCCATTCCCGTCCCCACCCCGCACCGGCCGTTCCCGCTGGCGGTGAAGGTCACCGCCCCGGTCACCGGCGAGCACCTCCCGGTCATCGTGTTCTCCCACGGAAACGCGTGGTCGATGGACGGATACGAGCCGCTCGTCGATCGTTGGGCTGCATCGGGCTTCGTCGTCGTCCAACCGACGCACCCGGATTCCCGACGCCACGGAATCGGGTTGGACGACCCCCGGTTCGCGTCGATCTGGCGCACGCGGGTGCAGGACGCGCACGCGGTGATCGACCATCTCGACGAGATCCTGATCGGCGCAGGTGGGGACATCCGCTCCCGCGTCGAGATCGATCTACTTGGCGCGGTGGGCCACTCGTGGGGAGGTCAGACCGTCGGCGCACTCCTCGGCGCTCGTGTGGTGGGGCCCGACGGCGTCGTCGGCGAGGACCTCGCACACCCCGCCGTCCGAGCGGGCGCTCTGCTCGCGACGGCGGGGACCGGTGACAGCCTGAGCGAATTTGCGCAACAACACCTACCGTTCATGCGTCCCGATTTCTCGACCATGAGGACCCCGGTCCTTGTCATCGCCGGCGGCAAAGACGATTCGGCCCTGTCGACACGTGGGCCCGAGTGGCTGACCGATGCCTTTCACCTGGGCCCGGGCGCGACGGACCTGATGTGGATTCCGGACGGGGAGCACACCCTCGGCGGCATCGCAGGCGAGGCGGTGAAGGAGACCACAGATGAGGACCCGGCCAGGGTCGCCCTGGTGGCCGACGCCGTCGCCGCGTATCTGCTCGACGCACTCGGCGTCAGCCCGGTCGAGTGGGAAGCGCTGCGGGGAGCGCAGTCTCCGGACTTCACCCTGCAGCGAAAGTGACGCGGCCCCGCGAGGGCCCTACACCGAACCGTCTGCCTCCAGCAGAGACTTGAGTTGCGCGAGATCCTTCTCCACCATCTGGGTGTCGCGGTCGAACTCGTCGTCGGACATGGCCAGTTGCCGGACGGTGAAGATCACCTCCGCGCCTTCGGGATGTGCGAGCACCCGGAGCGGGTTGAGCACGGTGTCGCCGGTGGGGAGCACGACCTCGTGGTCGACGACGCCCAGTGTGTTCCGCGGGACGAACCGGACGGTGACGGTGCCCATGGGGGACTCCACGAGCAATTCGTCACCCCGGCGCGTCACCTCCGACTTCGCCAGTCCCGCGGCCCAGCGGGGGAGGTTGTCGGGGTCGGCCACGAAGTCGTAGACGTCCCCGGGTTCGGCGTTGATGACCACACTGATGTGACGACTTCGCATGTGCCCAACCTAGTGGCGGCCGGGTGCTGTCCCGCGCACAGTCGGCGAAAAGAGACGCACAGTCGACGAGAACAGACGCACGGTCGACGGAAAGAGACGCACGGTCGACGGAAAGAGACGCACGGTCGACGGGGAGCGTCGCGTCAGGGCGACGACCCGTTCGCCGCCTCGACCGGCTCGGCCAGTTCCTTCTCCACGAGCTGTTCGGCGACCTTGGCCAGCGGAGTGTTCGTGTCCTGGGACAACCGCTTGAGGAGCGCGAAAGCCTGTACCGCGTCGATGCGGAAGCGGTACATGATCATGCCCTTGGCCTGACCGATGATGTCCCGGCTCGCCAAGGCGCTCCGGAAGTGTTGCTGCTGCCGAGCCGAACGCAGGGCCAGCGCCGCGTGGGTCGCGAACAGCAGACCGATCTCCTGCGACTCCTCGTCGAATGCGTCGGTGTGGTCGGCGAAGACGTTGAGGGCACCCATCGTCCCCTGGTCGGTGAACAGCTTGAACGACAGGCTCGCCCGCACCGGCGACTCGTCGATGACGCGCGAGGAGAACCGCGGGAATCGCGGGTCGGACCGGATGTCGTTCATCAGCACGATGTGGTGGTCCCAGGCCGCCTGCAGGCACGGTCCCTCGCCCGTCTCCTTCTGGATCTGGTCCACCTCGTTCATCACCGGGCTGGTGGGCGCGAGGGTGTCGAAGTGTTTCTTCTGGTCGACCAGGAGGACGCCCGCATGCTGCGCGCCGGGAACGTACTCGACCGCTCCGGCCGTGATGGACGAGAGGACCTCGCCGGTGGAGTCATCGGTGGTCTCGGGAACGGCGTGCATCTGCCGTACCAGTTCCGCGATCTTGAAATGAACGTCTGCGTCCACCGGCATTCAACCTTTACTTCGATGCCGCCGGTTCAGCCCGGCGAGTCACGTGATCGTACAGAAACTTGCGCTTGCTCATCGGGGTCCTTCGTTGGAGACGGGCTCCCGGATGGCCCTGGACTCGCTCGATCTTTGTGATGATGAACTTCTTACGCTTGTCAGATGTGATCTCTACCATGGGCCGAGTGATCAAACGGTTGAGCGTCTCCGTCCTCTGTCTGGTGTCTGCGATCACGGGGGCGGTCGTCACCGGGACTCCCGCGGCGCAGGCTGCACCCTGCTCCGATGTCGAGGTGGTGTTCGCCCGCGGCACCGTGGAGGCAGCACCTCCGATGGGCCTGACCGGGCTCTCCTTCGTCGAGGCCGTCCGCTCGCAGCTCCCCGGCAAGTCCGTGGCGTCGTATGCGGTGCCCTACCCGGCCAGCGACCAGTTCAACAACCGGATGAAGTTCGCGCGAACCGTCGCCGACGGTGTCCGCGCGACGCAGAACCGCGTCAAGTACCTGGCCAAGAACTGCCCGGGAACCAAGGTCGTCCTCGGCGGCTACTCCCAGGGCGCCGTCGTGGCGGGTTACGCCGTGCACGCCGGACTCGATCTCCCGGCGCGCTACGCCGCGTACGACCGGTTCGTTCCCCCGCCTCTCCCGGCGGATCTCGCACGCAACGTGTCGGCGATCGTGCTCTACGGCGCACCGTCGGACCGCTTCATCGACGACATCGGCGCGCCCCCGATCAAGGTGGCGGCACCGTACCGGAGCAGGACCATCCGCTACTGCATCGCGGGTGACACCATCTGCGACGGTGCACCGGTCGGCGGCCCCAACGCCCTGCACGTGCTGTATTCGGTCAACGGCATGACACTCGAAGGCGCGCGGTACGCCGCGCAGCGGGTCTAGTACCCGTCGATTAGACGATCCGGATCAGAAGTCCGGTGCGGGCACTACCTTCGCGAAGGTGCACGCGCCGGACTTCTCCGCTTCGTAGACCAGTGCGAGTTCGGCGTGCTCGAAGCTGCGGAACCACTCGTCCCAGCTGATGTGTTCGAGGTCGACGTGACCGTTGCGCTGGGCGAAATCGATCCGCAGCATCCCCGATCGACCAACGCTGGGGATGTCGCGCACACGTGCCGGAACACCGTCGTGCGAGGTCACCCACTCGCGGATCTCGTCGTGATCACGTGTCGTCCTGCAACGAGACCTCATCGGTCGTCTCCCTTCGCGCCATAAACACAGCTCACCGCCGAGCACCAGGGTCCGCGACCGCGCCGATCCACTTCTCGGACCTGACGCGACGGGTGTCGAACCGTGCTCAGCGGTTCGGTGTTCTTACCCAGCAGCCGCTCGCGTCAATCCTCGTTGTGCGGGGTCAGGCCGACCCGAAGGTCGAAATGGTCGAGCGCGTGCGGCATGTCGAGGCTGCCGCGACGCACTCGCGGTGACAGCACGTTGTCGTCGAGGTCGAACGACCGGCAGACCGCGGCCAGCACTGCCGTACCGAACATCAGCACCAGGTTTCGTCCCGGACATTCACCAGGGCCGTCGCTGAACGGGACGACGCCCGCGAGGTCACGGGCTCGTCCGTCTGTCCAGACGTCGGGTGTGAACCGCTGGGCGAAGTCCATCGCGTCGTCGTCGCGTTGGAAGAACTCGCCGATCACCACCGTCGTGGCGCCGGCGGGCACGACGCCACCCGTCCACCGGACATCGCGCGTCGCCTCCCGGAGGATGGCGAGCGTCGTCGGCCACAGCCGCAGCGACTCGAGCATCGTCGCGCGCAGGGTCGGCAGCGCACGCACCTCGGTGATGGTCGCGGCCGCGACCTCCGCCCGCGCCCTTGCCGCCGAGTCGGGATGAGCTGCCAGTAGCGCCAGTGCCCGGTGGATCGCGACCGCCACGGCGTCGAAGGCGAACAGCCAGTGCGGGATCTGCCCGATCGGATCGAGGGAGCCCGGCTTGTCGATCGCATCTCGCACCACCGCGGCCAGCGAGTCCCGGGGTGCCGTCGTCGACAGATGGTCCAGCCGACGACGGAAGTTGTCGTAGGTCGCGGATCGGCGCGGGAAGGCGTATGCCCAGTTCGCGTCGCGGCGCAGCACCGTCAGCACGTCGGTCAGCTCTTCGTCGTCTCTGGCCGGGTCGCCGAACACGAAGCGACGCACCATGCGCCAATGGGCGACCGCATAGGTGTCCCAGGACAGGCCGTCGGCGGCACCGTTCGCGAGGAGTTCGGCCACCTCGGACTCGATGATGTCCGCGCACCGCTGATGCAGCGAGTGCACGTCCTGCGTCGATTCCAGCGCCAGCTCGTTCAGTTCACGGCGCGCGGTGCGGTGCCGATCGTCGGAGATCAGCACCCCGGTCGGCTGGAACCGTGACAACGCGGCGACCTTCTCCTTCGACGCCGGCGTGAACGGGTCGGGTCCGGCGTGCCCATCAGGGTTGCGGTCACCGCAGGCGGGCGCAGCGCCACGATCATCGGGCGCGGAAAGGTCAGCCGTACGGCGTCGGCGTCGTATGTCGTCCGCAGGTCGTTCAGGATCCGGGCCGCTCGACCGTGGGTGTCGAGCCGCCCGCCGAGGCGGACCGTCGACTTCCGGCGCGCCACAACACCTTCGGCGACCACCGGGGCGAGCACCCCGCCGAGGATGCGGGCCGTGTCGCGGACGCCGGCCCGTGCGAGCGACGGGGGCGGGGACTGGGTGTCGTTCTGCTCGTGCATGGGTTCTCGCAGCTTTCGTGCCATCGCCGACAACATTCCTCTCCGGGGCTTCACGCCATGCGCGCAGGGCGTCGACCGCCACCGGTCTACCCGGGCCCCTGACCGGCCAAACCGGGGGGGGTTTCGTCGGCCGGACCCGAGGGCGAGGACGACCCGGACGAGACCGGTTAGCCGGCGAGAAGCGCGACGATCGCGCGGGCGAGGCCGCGCCGCGCCAGTTGCTGATCCTGGAAACTGCCGAGTTGCTTCTCGGACACGAGACCACGCATCGCACCGGGCAGGAACGCGGCGACCTCGCGAACGCGCTCGGGATCGACGTCGAGGTCGGCGAAGGCGCGCTGACACGAGTCGATCCACGACGGCCCCCATGACGCGAACTCGTCCGCCGTCTTCGGGAAGAGGCGTCGGAGTTCGTCGGGGTCGCGAGGTAGAGCTGCCCGTAACGTCTCGATCGCCCGCGACTCCGGTGAGGTGAGCCCCTCGTACATGAGGTCGACGATGGCCTCCACCCGCTGACCTAGAGGCGCGTCGGGTTTCACGCTCACCGGGAGGTCCCCGCGATGTTCGGCTGTGCGGTGCAGCACCGCAGCCCACAGACCGTCGATGTCGTCGAACTGGTACTTGATCGCCCCCCAGGTGGCGCCGATGTCCTTGGCGATCCGATTGCCCGAGACCGACGCCGGGTCGCCGGAGGCGAGCGACACGAGTGCTGCGTCGAGCATCGCGTCACGCGTGGCCTGACCACGACGATTCGCGCGGCGGCCTCCTGCCGCCGCTCCGTCATCGGCGGCGCGCCGGTCTGCGGGAGGCATGATCGCCGATGGTAGTCAAGGTGATCGCTGTTGCGCTGACCGGCGAGAGGTTTTGGCCCGGCGTCCCTCGGTTATGCACCCGATCACATGGTGACCACCGCAGACGGGGCGACGCGGCAAACCGACATATGTCGCAAATCGTGACCCCTAAGACGTGGAACAAACGTTGACTGTTTGTATCATTGAGCTTCTGCTGTGACTGGTGTCACGGACGGATCGAGGGAGACGACATGACCGGACCCGGTGGCATCGGCGCTGCTCGACAGGCACTTTCCGGTTTGCGGCCGGCCGAGGCGCGTCGGCGTCTCCGACGCCGCGAGTACGTCGACTCGCTGTTCAACTCGCCCGATCCCGACCGCGTCTCCTGGGCGGTCACCGACGACGGCGCCCGCTTGCGGGTGCACCACCATGGCCCTGCCGGGGCTCCCGTTCTGGTCCTCGTGCACGGCTGGTCCTGTTGCATCGAGTACTGGAATCCGCAGATCAACGCGCTTGCCGACCGCTATCACGTGATCGCCTACGACCAGCGCGGACACGGGGACAGCACCTGGGGCAGACGTAAGTTCGACACTGACGTGCTCGCCGACGACCTGTACGCGGTCGTGTCGCAGACCATGCCGGCCACCGGCAAAGCCGTGTTCGTCGGTCACAGCATGGGCGGCATCACCCTGCAGGCATGGGCCCATCGGCACCGCACCCAGGCCGAGGCACGGGCGGCGGCCATGGTTCTCGCCAACACCACGTGGGGCGGGATCGCCACCGAGAGCCGGGTGCTGCCATTGCTCAACGGGCCGATCAAGGCCCCGCTCTGGCTCGTCCAGATGGCTTTGTCGCTCCCCGTCCCCTTCCCGGGAGATCGCTTCACGCGGAGCATCATCCGGCATCGCATCCTCAACGGCCGTTCGGCGACCATCGACCACGCCGCGTTCCTCCTCGCCATGACGCGGTCATGCACGCCGTCGTCACGCGCGAAGGCCGCGGTCGCCCTCGTCCAGTTGGCCTTGGGGCCGGTCGGCGCCGAGGCGATCTCCGTCC
The DNA here is from genome assembly GCF_022206305.1 of Gordonia sp. 'Campus'. Lineage (GTDB taxonomy): Bacteria > Actinomycetota > Actinomycetes > Mycobacteriales > Mycobacteriaceae > Gordonia. The sequence goes on from NZ_JAKOIW010000001.1 coordinate 408,483, forward strand.
CCACCACGGTGATCGGTGGTCGCCACGATCTCCTGCTGCCTCACGCGATGACGCAACGGATTGCACACTCGCTGTCGGTGCGGGGCCACCTCGACAGCCTCGTCGTGCTGGACACCGGGCACGCGTCGAACATCGAGGCTGTCGAGGACTTCAACGCGGAGATCCATCGGGTCATGCAGACGGCGTCCGTCGAACCCGACTCCGCCGTCGTGCCCGAACTGGCTGAAACGGCGAGCTGACCAGCACCTTCTACTTTTCACAGAACCCTCTTGCATTCCTGACCTGAGGGGCCTACCGTTGCGGCATGGCGAGAACGCCGCTGTCGATGACCCCCACCGGGTGGTTCCAGGTCGCATGGTGCTCGGAGATCCCGGTCGGTGTGGTGCACACCATGAAGTACTTCGGTCGGGAGATGGTGGCGTGGCGGTCCCGGTCCGGGCATCTGTCCGTCTTCGACGCCTACTGCGAACATCTGGGTGCGCACCTCGGCCATGGCGGACACGTCGAGGGCGAGAACCTGGTGTGCCCCTTCCACGGTTGGGAGTGGAATCGGGAGGGCCGCAACGTGTGCATCCCCTACGAGAAGCACCCCAACAAAGGCCGTCGGATTCGGAGCTATCCGGTCGTCGAACGCAATGAAGCGGTGTGGATCTGGCACGACGTGGACGGTCGGCCGCCCCACTTCGACGTCCCGGACATCTTCGCCGACTTCGACGACGAGCGAACCGCTGCCGACTATTACCCACCGGTGCCCGCCGCCACCCTGTTCCGCCCCGGACTCGAGATCCATCCGCAGTACATCATGGAGAACGGCGTCGACTTCGCCCACTTCATCTTCGTGCACAAGACGCCGTTCATGCCGGAATTCACCCGTCACGATTTCGGGGGCCCGGTTTCGCACGTCGACTTCACGATCGCCTTCGACGAGGGCGCGACACTCGAGAGTGCCACCAGCGGAGTCGAATCCATCAATGCCGGGCTCGGTTGCTCGGTGACCAAGAGCTGGGGCATGGTCGACAACCGCACGATGCCCGCGGTCACGCCGGTCGACGAACACACCTCCGACGTCCGGTTCACCGTGTGGATCGGCCGCAAACCCGGCGAGGAGAGCGGCGCCATCACCCGCTACGGCACGACGATGGCCGACCTCGTGATCGAGCAGTTCGCGGCCGACATCGACATCTGGGCGCACCAGCGCTACAGCGACCCACCAGCACTGTCCCGCAGAGAATTCGAGGGTTTCACCGCGCTGCGCAAGTGGGCTCGCCAGTTCTACCCCGACGGCGGCCCGGCCGAATCGGATCCGACCCGCCCCGAGACCGGTGCGGTGGATCCCTCGTCGCGCGACGGGGCCGGAGACGAGTACGTCCGCGTCCGCCGCTCCGAGCTCGACGCGCTGCGCGCCGCCGCCGCTCGACCCTGACATCACCACCCTCCGAAAGGATCTCGCATGACCACCACCGACCGGATCCGCGTCTTCCAGGTCGCCACGGGCAATCTGGGTACCGAGATGATCGGCCGTATCCGGTCCCACCCCGACCTCGAACTCGTCGGCCTGCACTGCTACACGGCCGACAAGATCGGCCGCGACGCCGGTGAGATCGTCGGTCTCGACCCGATCGGGGTGACCGCCACCGGCACGGTCGACGAGATCATCGCCGCGCGTCCGGACGTGGTGACGTTCCACGGCGTGTTCCCCGACGAGGACCTCTACGTCGCGGTTCTCGAGGCCGGCATCAACGTCGTGACCACCGCCGACTGGATCACCGGCTTCCACCGCGACACCAACCACCCCCATCCGTCGGGACGAAAGGTCAGCGACATCATCGCGGCGGCGTGCGCGAAGGGCGACGCCACCTTCTACGGCACCGGCATGAATCCCGGTCTCGCGCAGATCCTGGGGATCGTGCACACCGCCGACGTCGCCGACATCGAGAACGTCACCGTCACCGAGTCGGTCGACGTCTCCTGCCACCACTCCGTCGACACGTGGAAGGCAGTCGGATACGGCCTGCCCGTGGATGATCCGAGCATCCCGGATTCGCTGTACAAGTACACGGCGGTCTTCGCGGATTCGGTGTACCTGATGGCCGACGCCTTCGATCTCGAACTCGACGAGGTGGCGTTCTCCTACGAGCTCGGCGCATGCACCAAGGACGTCGACCTCGGGTGGTACCAATTGCCCGAGGGTTCACTCGGCGGCAGCTACATCAAGTACCAGGGCATGGTCGACGGCGTCGCCCGCGTCGAATCCCACCTCGAGTGGCAGATGACGCCGCACACCGATCCGTCGTGGAACATCCAGGCCTGCTACATCACCCAGGTCACCGGCGACCCGAACATCTACTCCAAGCACATGATCTTCCCGCGCAGGGGTTTCGACCTCTCCAAGCCGGAGAACTTCGCGTCCATCGGGATGACCGTCACCGGCCTGCCTGCCCTCAACTCGATCCGATCCGTCGTCGCGGCGGCACCGGGCATAGTGACGAGTGCGGACCTACCGTTGCGGTCGTTCGCGGGGCGGTTCGCGATCTGACGGTCACCCGAGGTCGATGCCGACGCCGGTCAACTCGGCCCCGATGTCCCACAGGCGTGCGGCGACGTCGGCGTCCTTGGCCTTCGCCGACGGTTCGACCAACACCGGGGGGCCTGCGAGCCCGAAACCGCCGACGGGACCGTAATATTCACCGCCCTGGGCCTTGGGATCGGTGGCTGCGCGCAGCACGGACAGCGCGCCGTCGGGCGGGTCCATGATGAACCGGTCGGTGAGCCACCGCAGCGACGACGCGTGGTACGCCCACTGGAGGAACCTGCTCTGCTCGCGCATCACCCCGGTCCGCGTCCCACCGGGGTGCGCGGCGAGCGAGATCGCGGACACGCCGGCCCTTCTCATCCGACGGTCGAGTTCGAGCGCGAACAGCATCTGGGCGAGCTTCGCCCGCGAGTAGGCGGCCGCGCTGCTGAACGTCCGATCCATCGCGATGTCGGAGAAGTCGATGTTGCCTGCCCGGTGGGCGTGGCTGCCGACGGTGACGACCCGCGCGGCGTCGGCCGCGAGGAGGTGGTCCATCAGCAGTCCGGTCAGCGCGTAGTGACCGAGATAGTTTGTGCCGAAATCCATCTCGAAGCCATCGGGTGTGAGTTCACGACGCGCACGCATGACCCCGGCGTTGTTCACCAGCAGGTCGATACTCGCATGTCGGCGCCGGATCTCCGCGGCAGCCGCTCGGACTGATTCCAGGCTCGCCAGGTCGAGGTCGACGATCTCCACCTCGGCACCCGGGACCTCGGCGACGATGTCGTCACGGGCCTCCGCGGAGGTCTCGGGGTTGCGGCATGCGAGGACGACACACGCTCCGAGCGTCGCCATCCCCAGCGCGATCTCGCGGCCGATTCCCGAATTCGCGCCCGTCACCACCGCAACCCGACCGGTCTGCGGCGGCGCGTCGGCCAACGTCCATCCCGACTTCACTTGAGCCCCCTCCGACGCCGACTCGAACGACGCTGTTGTTCGTATCACATCGGGGGTGGCACCTCTGTGTGGGGTGTCACATGAGGCGGCACCCCGTCGCCTCACCGAGGGGGCGCGGGGTGCCGCTCGTCGTCAGTCGATCGTCGGTCGGATCGTCAGGCGCTCACGGTCTCCGGGGTGGCGGCGCTGAACCGTCCGGCCGGCGCGAAGCGGGCGAGGACCCGATCGTGCGGTTCACCGGCCACCGCAGAGATGAAGCCCTCGACATCCTCACGGGTCCGCAGACCGAGCAACGGATTCGGCTCGGAGAGCAGTCCGAACAATGCCGAGGCGATGGGGGGACTGACGGCGGCCGCCGGAAACGACAACTCCAGGTGCGTGGCGTAATCGGGGTCCCCGAGGTAGAGGCGGGTGACCTCGACCGCGGCTCGTCCGCGCCGCTCCCAGTGCTTCTCGAACTCCGCGGACAGCCACTCGGCGGTGAACTCGCCGTCGTGGTCCCGCGCGGCCTTCACGAGTTCGGCGACCTGGATGAGCGTGCCCTGCGCACCCTGGCCCGCAACGGGATCGACGGCGATCGCCGTATCACCTATGGCCGCGACGGGATGACCGCCGGCCGTCGTCGCCACGGCTCGCCGCACGGTCGGGGTGACCGCACCCTTGAGCCACGAGACCGGATCGGATTCGATGACCTGCAGACGATCGATGACGGGTGCGTCCTCGGGGAAGAACTCGGCGAAGATCGCGGAGATCGTCTGCCGCGCCGACGCGGCGTCGTGGACGTCATCGATGCGGGCCGCCCATGCTCCGTCCGGCTTGGCGAAGACGATGAACGACCACGTCGGCCCTGCATCCTTGTGCAGGAACGGCCCGACGAAGATCTCACCGTTCTCGGCGTCGAGGTTGAACAACGAGTGCCCACCGCCGGCGCTGCTGCGGTAGGCGAACGAGTCGGGGCCGTGGTCCACGCCGGTCAACGTCACCTGCAGCAGCCGGCGCTGCGGCTCCCGGTAGTGGGTGCGTGACTCGTCGACCGGGAACAGCGCCGAGAGCCCGCCCTTGCCGGTCGCGACGAGGGTGAGGTCGGCGTCGGCGGCGATCGAATCGAGCCGGTCGGTGTCGACCCCGCCGACCTCGAACCGACCCCCGCGGTCCAGGAACCGTCCCAGCCGATCGTCGGCCTTCAGACGCAGGTCAACAGCCTGGGCCACATAGCCGTAGTCGGGGTTGAACTCGAGGACCCGGGCACGCTCGTCACCGCTGCCGGAGTACAGGCGCGCACTGATACCTGTCGTGTTGCCGACCTCGTAGAGATCTTCGATGATCTCCGCGTCCCATTCGCGGGACTTGCCGAACAAGACGCCGACGCCGGTGGGCGGCACCTCGTCGCGCAGCGATTCCCGATCGCGGTCGCTGTGGAGCGTGACGTCGAAACCGGCGTCGAGAAAGCCGAGAGCCGCGCTGGTCCCGGCCAGCCCGGCCCCGATGATCGCGACCGATCGTCGTGCTGTCATGTGGAAACTCCCCTGAAGTCGGCGTGAATTGGCTGATCGACAGGGTGCCGGGGGGATCGATGCGGCTGAAGGTTTAGACGCACCGAGAACGAATGGGGAGTGTCTCGCCGGCTACGCCTGGTCGTGCGCCCGGCGGTACCGCTCGTAGAGCACCTGACCGAACGTGCGCGTCTCGGCGAGTTCGAGGGAGATCGATCGGGTCACCGGCGGGAAGAACGGCTTACCGCCGCCGACGACGATCGGGTAGCGAAAGATGCGGAACTCGTCGACGACACCGGATTCGATGGCCTGCCCGGCCAGGTCCGCACCGCCGATCTCGACATCGGAGTCCGTCGAGTCCATGGTCGCGGCGAGTTCCTCGGCCAGCGGGCGCTGCGCCAGCCGGGCATTGCCCTCGACCGATGTCAGGGTCCGGCTGAACACGACCTTGGGCAGTGCCGACCAGATGTCGGCGAAGGCCGCGTCGGCCTCGTCCTCGCGCATGCGTGGGTCGGTCTCCCACACCAGCATCGTCTCGTACAGTCGTCGACCGCACACAAAGGCGCCGAGGTCGGCCACCCGCTCGGTGTGGAAAGCGAACAGCCCGTCGTCGGGGACGGTCCAGGTGAAGTCGCCGTCGCGGTCGGCGATGAAGCCGTCGACCGATACACCCATCGACAAGAGCAGCATGCGTCGGATCGTACGACGTGGGCCGTGCGCTGACGAGGCGTTCGCGCCTTCCTACGAGTCTGCTGTGAGGTGCGCCGACACCCCACTCGTGCCAGCCAACACTCAGGTGCGGGCAAGTACCATCGCCCTCTGTGCGTACGCCCCTGACCGATGCGACACCCGTCGCAACACCCAACGAGGACGCCGCGACCGGCAACACGTCCGGTTACCGGCTCGACCTAGACGGTCTCCGAGGTGTCGCGATCGCACTGGTCGCGGTGTTCCACGTCTGGTTCGGTCGCGTGTCCGGCGGCGTCGACGTCTTCCTGACGTTGTCGGGGTACTTCTTCGTCGCGTCGTTGCTCAAGCACGTCCTCGCCACGCAGCCTGCGACGTCCAGCTGGCGAGCGGCGATCAACCCGTGGCCGCGGTTCTGGCGGCTCGTGCGGCGACTCCTGCCCGCGCTGCTGCTGGTGCTGGCGGCCACCGCCGCCCTGATCGCACTGATCATGCCGACGACGCGGTGGGGGCCGCTCGGAGCCGAGTTGCAGGCGAGCGCCCTGTACTACCAGAACTGGCACCTGGCGTTCGAGTCGCAGGACTACGCGGCCGCCGATTCCGCCAACAGCCCGATGCAGCACCTGTGGTCGATGTCGATGCAGGGGCAGTTCTTCGTCCTCACACTGCTGTGCGCGCTCGCTCTGGGCGGCCTGCTGCGAGCGCTCGGACGACGCTTCGCCTACTTCGCCGACCCCAAGGTGGTGCGCGGCGTCGTCGGCGCCTCGCTGGCCGTCGTCGCACTCGGGTCGTTCGCGTGGGCCAACCACCGCCACGGGATCAACCAGCCCTTCACCTACTACGACACCGTCGCCCGACTGTGGGAGCCGCTCGTCGGCGGCCTCCTCGCCGTGTGGATGCCGCGGATCCCGCTGGCCCGGTGGATGCGCGACGTGCTGGGCATCGTGGCCCTCGGGTTGATCGTCACCTGCGGGTGGTGGATCGCGGGCGTCCAGGAGTATCCGGCGGCGTGGGCTCTCGTCCCGGTCGGTGCGACGCTCGTGCTGATCTGGGTCGGCTCGTCGCAGACGGCACCTGCCGATCAGGCGCCCGGTCAGGCGTCGATCCGGTCGGGTGTCAGCCGCGGCCTCGCCCACCCGCGTCTGGTGTGGCTCGGTTCGATCGCCTACGCGCTGTACCTGTGGCACTGGCCGCTGCTCATCTTCTACCTGGCATGGCGCTATCAGGACGACGTCTCGTGGCTCGAGGGCACCGCCATCCTGGCCGTGTCGGTGCTGCTCGCCTGGCTGACGACCCGATTCGTCGAAGCTCCGTTGCGATCCGGTTCGCCGAAGCGGGCGCCGACGGGCTCCGGCCGGTCGGCCCTGCCGGACACACGCGGGTACCGCCGCGCGCTGCTCGCCGTCCTGCTGGTCATCAGCGTCGCCGCCGGCGCGGCCGCCGTCACCTGGCAGCGTGACGCCGCCAACGCCACCCTCGACACCGAGCACCTCGACCCGCGCCTGTATCCGGGAGCACGAGCTTTCCTCGACGGAGCGCCCGTACCCAAGGTCGTCGCCGAGCCCAGCCCCGACGTCGTCGACATGGACTGGCCCATCACGTCCTACGACTCGATCATCAGCGGCTGGAAGGACCCGTCCATCAAGGTCGGGTACTACGGAGATGTCAATGCCCCCCGCACCATCGCCCTGGTCGGCGGATCGCATGCCGAGCAGTGGATCACCGCGCTCAACGACATCGGCAAACGCCACCACTTCCGCGTCACCACCTATCTCAAGGTGGGATGCGCGCTCACCACCGAACACGTCTTCACGTGGTTCGGTCAGAAGTACTACCAGTGCAACGACTGGTCTCGGCGAGTGATGGAACGCCTCGCCGTCGACAAGCCCGACGTGGTGTTCACCAACAGCACGCGCCCTGTCGAGTCGGGCGACGGTGACTACGTCCCCAAGGACTACGAGGAGATCTTCGCCCAGTTCCGCGACCGCGGCCAGCGCGTCGTCGCAGTCCGCGACAACCCCTGGGCGACAGGCCAGCTCAAGCCGCCGGAGTGTCTGGCCAGCGGGCGCAAGCCCTCGGTGTGCGGAGTCCCCCGCGATCAGGCGATGGCGCCGACCGATCCCGCGGCGAAGCTCACCGGGGAATTCCCCAACATGTCCTTCCTCGACTACACCGACGCCATGTGCGACGACGAGTACTGCCCGGCGGTCGTCGGGAACATCCTCGTGTGGCACGACTTCCACCACCTGTCGGCCACGTTCGTCCGCAGCCTCATCCCCGCCGTCGAGGCCGACCTCCAGCGGTCGCTGCGCTGGTGGTGAGCAGGGCCCTTCGAGGCTCGCTCCGCTCGCACCTCAGGGAACGGGGCAGGATCGCTGCGCTGGTGGTGATCTCCGGTCCCTGAGGTGCGAGGAGCGCAAGCGACGAGCCACGAAGGGTCAACCGACCGCGGTCAACAACGCGCGGGGGCCGGCGAACACCGTCTCCCGCACATGGTTTCGAGCGAGAGTCCATGCAGGACAATCACATCGGGCCGCGACACCACGGGCGTCGACACCCTGGTCCCGGCACAGTGCGATCGCCCGACGCAGGTGGAAGCCCTGGGTCACGACGACCACCTCGCGCGCACCGAACACCCGCCGGGCCCGCCGACAACTCGACGCGGTGTCGAGGCCGGACGGGTCGTCGACGATCGACGCCGAAGCCACCCCGTGCGCCTCGAGATACCGGCGCATCACCGCAGGCTCGTTCCCGGCCTCCTCGGAGCCGTTGCCGGAGTTGATGATCCGCGCCACCTGACCGGTTCGGTACAACTCGAGAGCGGTGTCGAGCCGCCCCCGCACATAGTCGCCGGGGGTGCCGTCGTCGTAGACCAGGGAGCCCAGCACGAGAAGAGTCGGCCGCGACGGCAAGGTGTCGGCGTCGTCGATCCTGCCCGCCGACGTGACGTACATCCACGTCGCGGCCACGGTGATCCAGAGCTCGACGAGCACGATCACCGCAGCCACCACGAGACGAGCCCCTGACCTCACGCCTCCAACCTAGATCCGACGGTCGGCGAACATGACCATTCCACCCCGGACGCGGCGGCCACCCCGTGATACTTGGGAGACTCGGTCGCGTTCAGCCTGTGCGCACCAATCCGCGGTGTGAAAGTGATGGTGCGAATGCCGTATATGCCGGTCACCTCGTCGATGTTCTTGCTGGCCGAGACCCGGGAGCAGCCCATGCACGTGGGCGGCCTCCAGTTGTTCGTGCCGCGGGCGGGTCAGTCGTCGAGTGAGCTCGCCGAGGAGATCATCGAGGCGTTCTGCGGCTGCACCGAGGTGCACCCCCTCTTCCGCAAGCGTCCGGCATCCCCGGTCACCCTGTTGGGCAACGTGGCCTGGTCTTTCGACGACGACATCGACTTCGACTACCACGTGCGCCGCACCGTCCTTCCCCGCCCGGGCCGTGTCCGCGAACTGCTGCGCTACGTCTCCCTCAACCACGGGTCGCTGATGGATCGGTTCCGCCCGATGTGGGAGGTGCACGTCATCGAGGGCCTCGAAGACGACCGGGTGGCGCTGTACACCAAGATCCACCACTCGCTGGTCGACGGCGTCTCGGCGCTGCGCCTCCTGCAGCGCACGCTGTCCGAGGACCCCGACGACCGCTCGGGCACCGCGCCCTGGGATCCGGCGCTCGCCCGGCCTCGTCGCCCCCAACCCGCACCGAGCCTGCGCAGCCGGGTGTCGGGTCTGGCGAATGTGGCGGGCCAGGTCGCGGGTCTCGGACCCGCCGCGGCGAAGGTGGCGGTCGCCGGTCTGCGGGATCCCGACTTCGTCGCACCGCTGGGACGTGCGCCGCGGACCATCCTCGACGTCGCCATCGGCAGCGCCCGTCGCTTCGCGTCGCAGAGGTGGGAACTCGACCGGCTCCGGGCCGTGGCCGACGCCCGCGGGATCACCCTCAACGACGTCGTCGTCGCGATGTGTTCGGGGGCCCTGCGCGCGTACCTCATCGACCAGGACGCGCTGCCCGACGCACCGCTCATCGCCGCACTGCCGGTGTCGCTGCACACCGACGGGGACGACGACGGCAACTCGGTGACGGCGATCCTGGTGAGCCTCGCGACCGACGAACCCGACGCCGAGCGGCGCCTCGACAAACTCGTCGACTCGGCCCGGCACAGCAAGTCGGTGGTGCGGGGCCTCCGGCCGTTGCAGGCCCTCGCACTGGGCGCCGCCAACTTCGCGCCGCTCGCGTTCGCCGCCGTGCCCGGCTTCGTCCAATACGTGCCGCCGCAGTTCAACATCATCATCAGCAACGTCCCCGGGCCGTCGAAACACCTGTACTGGAACGGCGCCCGCCTCGACGGCCTCTACCCGGTGTCGATCCCGACCGAGGGGCTCGCCCTCAACATCACCGTGACCAGCACCGCCGAGCACATCAACTTCGGGTTGATCGGCGCTCGTGCCCAGCTCCCGAGCCTGCAACGCCTCCTCACGCACCTCGACACGGCCCTGGAGGAACTCGAGAAGGTCGCGCGGACGCGATAGAACCCGCCAGCGCGCGTGCCCGATCGTGGCGTCGCCCACCCTGACTCGACAGTAAGTTACTGGTGAGTATCATCAGTGATGATGTAGACCTGCAGTGATTAGGCCGGCCTTGGCAGTAGTGATTAGGCCAGCCTTGGCAGCGCGCCGGTGGCGCAACGAATTACGGTTACCTGTAGTACACCGCCCCGTGGTACCCAGCCTCGCGTTCCGCGACCCGGCGGCGGACGACCTAGACGAAAGGCCGGTACGCGCCCGTGACTACCACGACGATTGCCATCGGCACGACAGCCGCGGTGATCAGCTTGCTCTGCTGGTACCTGTTCCTCGGTGGCGTGGTGCGGATCTACCGCACCATCAAGCTCGGGCACAAGGTCGACAGCTCCCGCTTCTGGCCCATCCTGCCGCGCATGATGACGATGCTGAAGGAGTTCATCGTCCACACCCGGATGGTGAAGTTCCGCACCGTCGGCTGGGCACACTGGCTGGTGATGATCGGCTTCCTCGGCGGCGCGCTGCTGTGGTTCGAGGCCTACGGCCAGTCGATCAACCCCGAGTTCCACTGGCCCGTCTTCGGTGACACCTTCGCGTGGCACCTCTGGGACGAACTCCTGGGCATCGGCACCGTGGTCGGCATCATCGTTCTGATCGTCATCCGCCAGCTGAACCACCCGCGCGTCCCGGAACGACTGTCCCGCTTCGGCGGTTCGCGCTTCGCGCCGGCCTACTTCGTCGAGGCCGTGGTGTTGCTCGAGGGCCTGGGCATGATCCTGGTGAAGGCCTCGAAGATCGCGACCTACCACCACTCCAACGCCTACTCCGACTTCTTCACCATGCAGGTCGCCAAGCTCCTGCCGGCGTCGCCGACCCTGGTGTCGATCTTCGCGGTCATCAAGCTGATGAGCGGCATGGTGTGGCTGGCGATGGTCGGCATGAACATCAGCTGGGGCGTTGCGTGGCACCGCTTCTCGGCCTTCTTCAACATCTACTTCAAGCGCGAGCAGGACGGCGGCGTCGCCCTCGGTGCCGCGAAGCCGATGATGAGCCAGGGCAAGGTCCTCGACATGGAGACCGCCGATCCCGACGTCGACGCGTTCGGCGCAGGCAAGATCGAGGACTTCTCGTGGAAGGGCTGGCTGGACTTCACCACCTGTACCGAGTGTGGTCGCTGCCAGTCGCAGTGTCCCGCATGGAACACCGGTAAGCCGCTGAGCCCCAAGCTGCTCATCATGTCGCTGCGCGACCACGGCAACGCCAAGGCCCCCTACCTGCTGGCCGGTGGCCGCAAGGACATGGGCGGCGACGAGGTCGGCCTGGTCGACGCCGACGGCAACGTCCTCGAGGACAAGCTCAACGCGATCCCCGAGGCGGCACGCGCCGAGGCGGCCCGCAAGCTGGTCGGCGAGTCGAAGGGCGACCTCGGCGGCGGACTGGGTGTCGAGTCGGTGGACGGCGAGTTCGACCCCGAGGCACTCGGTGCGGTCATCGACACCGAGACCCTGTGGAGCTGCACCACCTGTGGTGCGTGCGTCGAGCAGTGCCCGGTCGACATCGAACACGTCGACCACATCCTCGACATGCGCCGCTACCAGGTCCTGATCGAGTCGGACTTCCCGACCGAGCTGGCCGGCATGTTCAAGAACCTCGAGAACAAGGGCAACCCGTGGGGCCAGAACGCCTCCGCGCGCACCGCCTGGATCGACGAGATGGACATCGAGATCCCGGTCTTCGGCAAGGACGTCGAGTCGTTCGAGGGCTTCGAGTACCTGTTCTGGGTCGGCTGTGCCGGCGCCTACGAAGACCGCGCGAAGAAGACCACCAAGGCCGTCGCCGAGCTCCTCGACATGGCCGCGGTGAACTTCATGGTCCTCGGCGAGGGCGAGACCTGTACCGGTGACTCCGCACGACGCGCCGGCAACGAGTTCCTCTTCCAGATGCTCGCGCAGCAGAACATCGAGATGCTCGGCGAGGTCTTCGCGACCGCACCTGAGCAGCGCAAGAAGGTCGTCGTCACCTGTGCGCACTGCTTCAACGCACTGGGCAACGAGTACCCGCAGCTCGGGGCGAAGTACGAGGTCGTCCACCACACGCAGCTGCTCAACCGGCTCGTGCGCGAGAAGCGCCTGGTCCCGGTCGCCCCGCTCGGCGAGGGTGTCACCTACCACGACCCGTGCTACCTGGGCCGCCACAACAAGGTCTACGACGCACCGCGTGAACTCATGGGTGCCGCCGGTTCGACGCTCACCGAGATGCCGCGTCACGGCGAACGGTCCATGTGCTGTGGTGCCGGTGGCGCGCGCATGTGGATGGAAGAGCAGATCGGCAAGCGGATCAACATCGACCGTGTCGACGAGGCGCTGAACACTCTCGGCGACACGACCGGGGATCAGGTCAAGAAGGTCGCGACCGGCTGCCCGTTCTGCCGCGTGATGCTCACCGACGGTGTCACGGCTCGGACCAGCGGCACCGAGTCCGAGGGCAAGGTCGAGGTCGTCGACGTCGCGCAGCTGCTGCTCGAGTCGGTCAAGCGCGACCGGACCGAGGTCAAGCTCGGCGGCCGATTCCTCGGGCCGCGCCCGACCGTTGCGGAACCGGAGCCCGAACCCGAGCCCGAGAAGGTCCCCGCAGCGGCGACCGCCTCTGCGTCGGCGACAACCGAGGCAGCTCCGAAGCCGAAGGTCGGCCTGGGCATGAAGGGCGGCAAGAAGCCCGGCGCGACGGCCAAGACCGCAGCACCGGAGGCACCGGCCGAGCAGGCGCCGGCCGAGAAGAAGCCGGCCTCGAAGGGCTTCGGTATGAAGGGCGGCAAGAAGCCCGGCGCCGCGGCATCATCTGCCGCTCCCGCAACGGACTCCGCGCCCGCGGAGGCCCCTGCCGAGGCACCCGCCGAGAAGAAGCCCGCCGCCAAGGGCTTCGGCATGAAGGGCGGCGCCAAGCGTCCCGGTGCGGCAGGCAAGCCAGCCGGAGGAACCGCTGAACCGGTTCCCGCCGAGACCGAGTCGTCCGAAGCGGTCAAGGAGGAGGTCGCCGAGGCCGCCACCGAGACAGCCGAGAAGAAGCCCGCGTCGAAGGGCTTCGGCATGGGCAAGGCCAAGCGGCCGGGTCAGAAGACCACCAACGCCGCCGCGCCCGACGCCGGAGTGACCGCCCCCGCCGAGAACAAGCTCGACGAGAGCGAATCGGCACCGGACGCCGCCCCGACCGTGGACACCGAATCGGCGACTGCCGAGACTGTGACCACGGAGACGACGACAACCGAGACGACGACCGCTCCCGCAACGGAAGAAAAGCCGGGCAAGGCCAAGGGCTTCGGGATGTCCGCGGGCAAGAAGCGTCCGGGCGGGATCGGCAAGGCAGCGGCCAAGCCGGCCGCCGCCGCCGCACCGACTCAGCCCGCACCCGAGGCAGACGCCGCGGAGCCGGAGCCTGAGGCCGCAGAGACTGAGGCCGCCGAGACTGAGGCCCCGGCAGCAGCCGAGGCCCCGTCATCGGAGGCCCCGTCATCGGAGCCGTCGTCGTCGCCGAGCGACGGTGGTTCGGCCGCGGTGTTGACCGAGGAGAAGCCGGCCAAGGCCAAGGGCTTCGGGATGTCCGCGGGCAAGAAGCGGCCCGGCGGCGCGGGCAAGGCGGCCCCGGCTGCCGCGACGCCGGCAGCGGTCGAGGCCAAGGCCGAGCCCGAGTCGGCTTCCGAGGTGGCACCGGCGGAGGACACGCAGGTCGAGGAAGCCCCGGAGTCGGCAGAAGCCGACACCGAGGCCTCCGACGCCGGAGAAGGCGAGACCGAGACCGCAGCCGAGACCGCTCCGGAGCCGTCGAGCAACGGGACCGGAGAGGCGCGGACCATCGCCGAGGCCGGCGCGTCGAAGGCCAAGGGCTTCGGCATCGCGGCCGGCAAGAAGCGACCCGGCCACAAATAGCACCCGCAGTACCTACAGATGTCGCATTTCGTGTCGGCCACCGACACGAAATGCGACATCTGTCGTTTGAGGGTCCCGCCCTCGCTCGGACACTGGCAGAAACGCATTTGCCCCCGGCTGCGACAATGTACCCGTGAGTAGGCCCCATGTTTCGCACCTGAACCAGAACCTCAAGCCGCTCGAGCAATCGCTCAAGCTGCAGAACGTGTGCTACGAGATCCGTGGTCCCGTACACGCGCATGCGCAGCGGCTCGAGGCGGAGGGGCATCGAATCCTCAAGCTGAACATCGGCAACCCCGCCCTGTTCGGTTTCGAAGCCCCCGACGTGATCATGCGCGACATGATCCACGCCCTCCCCTATGCGCAGGGCTACTCCGAGTCGGCCGGCGTGCTCTCCGCGCGTCGGGCGGTGGTGACCCGCTACGAACTGATCCCCGACTTCCCGTACTTCGACGTCGACGACGTCATCCTGGGCAACGGGGTGTCCGAGCTCATCACCATGACGATGCAGGCCCTCCTCAACGACGGCGACGAGGTGCTGATCCCCGCACCCGACTACCCGCTCTGGACCGCGATGACCTCGCTGTCGGGCGGTCAGCCCGTGCACTACCGCTGCGACGAGGAGAACGGGTGGAACCCCGACGTCGCCGACATCGCCGCGAAGATCACCGATCGCACCAAGGCGATCGTCATCATCAACCCGAACAACCCGACCGGCGCGGTCTACTCCCGCGAGGTCCTCGAGCAGCTCGTCGAGCTCGCCCGTCAGCATTCGCTGCTGATCCTCGCCGACGAGATCTACGACAAGATCATCTACGACGACGCCGAGCACGTGAACGTGGCCTCGTTGGCGCCGGACCTGTTGTGTCTCACCTTCAACGGGCTGTCGAAGGCCTACCGGGTCTGCGGGTACCGTGCCGGCTGGGTGGTCATGACCGGACCCAAGGACCACGCCCGCGGCTTCATCGAGGGCATGGGCATCCTGGCCTCGACGCGCCTGTGCGCCAATGTGCCGGGCCAGCACGCGATCCAGGTGGCGCTCGGCGGTTACCAGTCCATCGAGGCCCTCGTCTCCCCCGGCGGCCGGTTGTACGAGCAACGGAACGTGACGTGGGAGAAGCTGAACGAGATCCCCGGCGTCAGCTGTGTGAAACCCAAGGGCGCGTTGTACGCCTTCCCCCGCCTCGACCCCGAGGTCTACGAGATCCACAACGACGAATTGTTCGTCCAAGACCTGCTGCTGCAGGAGAAGATCCTCGTCGTGCAGGGCACCGGCTTCAACCTCGACGACCACAACCACTTCCGGATCGTCACGCTGCCATGGTCGCGAGATCTGACCGAGGCCGTGGAGCGGATCGGCAACTTCCTGTCGTCGTACCGTCAGTGAGCTGACGCCGTCTCACCCAAAACCCCTGATGAGGGCCCGGTCGATCGACCGGGCCCTCGTTCTTTTCCAGGGGTCTGGACATTTATGTAACCGTTGGTAACGTGTACCTCCATCAGGTGCGGCACTCACGACGAGGTGACAGATGTCCGAACAGGCAGTCCGCCGGCGACCCGACTGGCGCCCGGGGACCGTGACCAACAACGGGATCCGACTGGCGACCTATGAGCTGGGCGATCCGATGAACCCCACCGTGGTGCTCGTGCACGGCTGGCCCGACACCCACCACCTGTGGACGCACATCGCTCCCCGGTTGGCCGAGAAGTACCACGTCGTCGCCTACGACTGTCGGGGGTTCGGCGACAGTGACCGACCCCGCAAGGTCGCCGCGTACCGGCTCGACGAACTCGCCGACGACCTGTACGCCGTGGCCGAGGCGGTGAGTCCGGACGACGCCGTACACGTGGTCGCGCACGACTGGGGCTCGGTGCAGACCTGGGAGGCCGTCAGCCGGCCACGTGCCCAGGCCCGGATCGCATCGTTCGTCTCGGTGTCCGGACCCAATCTCGATCACCTCGGCCAGTTCGTCCGCGACCAGTTCGCGAACCCGACCCCTCGCCACCTCCGAAATGTGCTCGCGCAGACGATGTCGTCGGCGTACACCGGCCTCTTCCAGCTCCCGGTGCTGCCCGACCTCCTGCTGCGCGGGATGGGGAATCCGACGGTGTGGAAGCAGTTCCTGCGCACCGTCGAGGGCACTCCCCCGGAGAACGTCGACGTCGCCGGGTCCCTGCGGCGGGACATGATCACCGGCCTCGCCCTCTACCGCGCGAACATCCGATCCAAGCTGATGCGGCCGAACCCGCGGATCACCACCGTGCCGGTCCTGCAGGTCGTGAACGAACGCGACATCGCGCTGCGGCCCGCGATCTACGACAACACACCGACCTACGCGGCCAAGCTGTGGCGCCGGGACACACCCACCGGCCACTGGTTGCCGTACACCCACCCGGAGTACCTCACCGACCTGGTTCTCGATTTCCTTGCCCTGCAGACCAACAGCGGTGAGCCGGCGCCCACGATCGAGCGGTCGCGCCTGTTCACCGAACCGCGTCCGCTCGCAGGCAAACTCGTGGTGATCACCGGCGCCGGCAGCGGAATCGGGCGGGAGACGGCACTCGCACTGGCCGAGCGCGGGTGCGAACTGGTCCTGGCCGATCTCGATCTCGAATCCGCCGACGAGACCGCCCGGTCCTGCAAGGCGGCCGGTTCCTCCGCGCATGCCTACCTGCTCGACGTCTCCGACACCCCCGGTTTCGCTGCGTTCGCAGCCCGCGTCCGGGATACCCACGGCGTACCCGACATCGTGATCAACAACGCCGGGATCGGTTTGGCCGGTGGCGTGCTCGCCGCCTCGGACGAGCAGGTCGACCGCCTGCTCGACGTCAACCTGCGCGGCGTGGTCACCGGTAGCCGAGAATTCGGCAGGCAGATGGTCGACCGCGGCGTCGGTGGACACATCGTCAACGTCGCCTCGGCCGCGGCATTCACGCCCTCACGCAGCCTGGGCCTGTACGCCGCATCGAAGGCGGGCGTCCTCCTGTTCTCCGAGTCCCTCCGCGCCGAACTGGCCGAACATCGCATCGGGGTCAGCGCGATCTGTCCCGGACTCGTCGACACCAACATCGTGTCGTCGACCCCCATCGCCGGCCTCGACGCGGACACCGAACGGGCACAACGGGACCGGCTCGATCGGTTCTATCAGCGACGCGGGTTCACGCCCGACCGGGTGGCCCGTGACATCGTCTCCGCAATCGAGCGCAACAAGGCGGTGGTCCCGGTGACGGTGGAAGCCAAGGTGGGATACCGCATCTACCGGTTCGCGCCGTGGCTGTCACGGATCGGCGCACGTCAGAATGTCACGGGGTGAAGGGCATGACCGGATCCGGGACACACGATCACATCACCGACCGGACCGCCGTGTCCGACCCCGCCGACCCCGGCCCCGTCGAACTGCACGCACGCAATGTGAGCTTCGACTGGGATGACGTTCCGCTGCACTGGATTCCCGGCCACCCCGTGGCGTCGAACTTCATCAGCGTGCTGAATCTCCTGCTCCCCGAGGGTGAGCGGTGGTTCGTGCAGACCTACAACGAGGCGTTGCCACTGGTCGCCGACGACGAACTCGCCGCCCGCATGCGGGGATTCATCGGGCAGGAGGCCATGCACGCCGAGGCCCACGACCACGTGCTGTGGGAGTTCCTCGATCACCACGGCATCGACCCACGGCCCTACCAACTGCAGATGGAGTGGATCTTCCGCAAAGTGCTCGGCCCCCTGGACGGTGGAACCGAGGAGGCCCGGCACAAGCATCTCGTCGAACGCCTCTGGCTCATCGCGGCCCTCGAGCACTACACCGCGATCCTGGGCGACTTCGCGCTGAACAACACCTGGACCCGGCTCGGCGCCCATCCCACCATGGCCGACCTGTTCATGTGGCACGGCGCCGAGGAGGTCGAACATCGAGCGGTGGCCCACGACGTCGCGGCGTACTTCGGTGACGGATACCTCCGGCGGGGCCGTGCGATGTTCGCGGTACTGCCCATCCTGCTGTTCCTGATCCAGCGGGGCTACCGGTTCATCATGAGTCAGGACGAGTCGTTGTCCTACAACTACTTCCAGAAGACCTGGCACTACCACCGGGGCGTGCGGGCAGGCGTGTTGCCGAAGATGCGGACGATCATCTTCTCGACCTTCAGCTACTTCCGTCCCGGCTTCCGGCCGGAGGACATCGGGAGCACGGCACAAGCGGTCGCCTATCTCGCGAGTTCGCCGGCCGCCCGCAACGCGGCGTGAAGCTCTCGACCGGTGAAGAGGTGACGACATGAACCAACGAGCACACCCGCATTCGACGACCCTGACGGCGCCCCCGCCCCATCTGCACGGCCGGTGGCGTCACGACCCGGTGATCACCCTGGGCACGATGGTGTTCCGGGCCTGGTGGCCGGTCTGGCGCCCGTTGTCGCCGCTGCACCCCGGTCCGGCCAATGACGGGGTCACCCGGGTGCGGATCGTCGACCGCGAGGTCGTCGCACGGGACGAGAACGTCATCGCCCTCACCCTCGAGGCGGCCGCGGGCGGTGCCCTGCCCGAGTGGCGTGCCGGCGCACACGTTGACCTCCTGTTGCCGTCGGGCCGGATGCGCGAGTACTCCTTGTGTGGCGATGCCGCCGACCGGAAGCGCTATCGGATCGCCGTCCGGCGCATCCCCGACGGTGGCGGCGGATCGGTCGAGGTCCACGATGCCCTGTCGGTGGGCGATATTCTCCCGATCAAGGGGCCGCGCAATGCCTTTCCGCTCGCCATCCCCGGCCACGGGTCACCGGCACGCCGGCTACGATTCGTCGCCGCCGGGATCGGGATCACCCCGATCCTGCCGATGCTGGCGGCCGCCGAGCGGTTCGGCCTGGACTGGTCGATGATCTACACGGGCCGCAGCACCGACTCGATCCCGTTCCTCGACGAGGTGGCCCGCTTCGGCGACCGCATCACCATCCGTACCGACGACGTGCACGGACTGCCGACCATGGCCGAACTGGTCGGCCCCGTCGACGATCCGGCCGACCTGGCCGTGTACTCGTGCGGGCCGGTTCCGATGCTGGAAGGACTCCGCAGACACCTCGCCCACCGCCCGGACATCGAACTTCACTACGAGCGGTTCAGCCCGCCGCCGGTCGAGAACGGGACCGCGTTCACGGTCACGCTCGCGTCGACGGGACAGGAGATCCCGGTGGCGGCGGACGAGTCCGCCCTCGCCGCGATCCGACGCGCACTCCCCTCGGTCCCCTACTCGTGTCGTCAGGGGTTCTGCGGCACGTGCAAGGTCAGGACGCTGTCGGGCGACGTCGATCACCGCGACAACATCCTGACCGAGCCCGAACGCGAGGCCGGGACCATGCTCACCTGCGTCTCACGGAGTGCCGGCGGGGACCTCGTCCTCGATCTCTGAGGTCTGCACGCCTCCAGCAGGGGCTGAATCCACCTCAGACGCCTTACCGCGCAACAGGAACGCGGCTGCAACACCGGCGGCGGCAGTGATCGCCACGGCCGCCCAGACCGCGTCGTGCAGTCCGTTCATGAACACCTCCTGCACCGCGGTGCGTACCGCGTCACCGATGGCGCCCGGCAACTGCTTCGCCACCTCGCCGCCGGCCATGACGGATTGCTTCGCAGCGTCGACCGCCTCGGTCGGTAACCCGCTGCCCGACAACCGATCGCCGATGCCCGCGACGTAGGTCGACGTGAGGATGGACCCCAGGACCGCGACCCCGAGCGTCCCGCCCATTTCGCGGGTCGTGTCGTTGACAGCGCTGCCCGCACCGGCCTGCTCGGGACGCAGCGCGTCCATGATCAGTTGGGTGCAGGGCCCGGAGATGAACG
Source organism: Gordonia sp. 'Campus' (assembly GCF_022206305.1). Lineage (GTDB taxonomy): Bacteria > Actinomycetota > Actinomycetes > Mycobacteriales > Mycobacteriaceae > Gordonia. The sequence goes on from NZ_JAKOIW010000001.1 coordinate 428,414, forward strand.
CCAACCCGGCCGCCATCAGCGCCATCGACCAGACGATGAGTTCCCAGTAACCCGAAGCGCGCGAGGAGATCTCGACGAGTGCGAATCCTCCGGACATGAGGAACGCGCCGGCCACGGCGACGACGCGCGGTCCGAAGCGGTGCGACAGGGCCATGGCGACCGGCGACAGCGCGGCCATCACCAGCGCGAACGGGAGCGTGCGCACCCCCGCCGCGAGCGGACCGTAACCCTTCACCGCCTGGAAGAACTGGGTGATCAGGAAGATGAAGCCGAAGAGGGCGAAGAAGGCGACGCTGATCATCCCCGCCGCGGTGGCGAAGCGGCGGTTGGCGAACAGCCGCACATCGAGGATGGGGTGCGGCCGACGCAATTGCGTGACCACGAACGCCGTCAGGACAACAAGCGCCGCAACGATTCCGACGACCGTACGCGCTTGCCCCCAGCCGACATGCGGCGCCTCGATGACGCTGTAGGTGAGCAACCCGAGACCGGCAACGGACAAGAACACGCCCGGCACGTCGAAGCGCGGCACCGACACCGGCCGCGTGTCCGGGACGACCGCAACGATCAGCGTCACTGCCAGCACGCCGAACGGGACGTTCACCCAGAACACCGATGTCCAGGAGAAGTGTTCGAGCAGCCAACCGCCGAGCACCGGGCCGATGGCCACTGCCACGCCGGACACGGCCGCCCAGATCCCGACCGCCGTCGCCCGTTCCCTGGCGTCGACGAAGATCGTGGTGATGATCGCGAGCGTCGCCGGGAAGACCAGTGCCGCAAACGCTCCCAAGCCGGCGCGACCCGCGATGAGCTGGCCGATGCTCTGCGACGACGCCGCCAGCACCGATACCAGCATGAAACCGACGATGCCGGTGAGGAGCATGCGGCGATGCCCGAAGCGGTCGCCGAGATAGCCGCCGGTCAACAGCAGGCCGGCGAAGACGAGGGTGAAGGCGTCGACGATCCATTGCAGACCCGACATTCCGGCGTCGAGGTCACGAGCGAGGGTCGGGAGCGCCACGTTGACGATCGTGTTGTCGATCATGACCATCAACTCGGCAAAACAGAGGGCGCCGAGCGCCCACCACCGAGTGCGTGTGCTGAGGGAGTTCATGACGGTGTCCTTGTCGCGTGAAGGGTGTCTCGTCGGGTGAGGTACGGCGCCAGTTGATGACGTCTAGAACATCGTTCCACTGTTGTAGAACAGTGTTCTACCCAAGAAGAACACTGTTCCAGTAGGTTGTCAACATGTCCCCAGCGAAGCAGCGCACCCGCACCTCCGCCGCCGACATCCGTTCGGCCCTGCTCTCCGCGGGACGCGCGATCCTGGAGCGTGACGGCGAGAGCGGTCTGACGGTGCGAGCGGTCGCTGCCGAGGCGAAGGTCGCACCGATGGGCGTCTACAACCACTTCGACGGCCGGGACGGGCTGCTCGACGCCCTGGTCACCGACGGTTTTGCCGAGTTCGGGCGGGCCGTGGCAGCCGTCGATGACGACCCCGTCACCCGCTTGCGCAGTTCGGGCCGTGCCTACCGCGCGTTCGCCATGTCCAACCCGGTGATCTATCGGCTGATGTTCTCCGCGCAGTGCGTCCCGGACTCCGAGGTCGCCTCGCACGCGTTCATGGTGCTCGTCGACGTCATCCGGTACGGCCAGGTCGCCGGGGTCATCATGTCGGGCGACCCCGCCGATCTGGCGATGCAGGCGTGGTCGGCCGTACACGGTGCCGTCAGTCTCGAACTTGCGCGCACACATCCGCCCGACATCGACGCATCGTCGAGCTACGAGAAGGTCCTGGACTTCGTCGCGCGCGGACTCGCCCCGCAGCCGAGGGACTGACTACGGCAGGACGATCGGCGGCAGACCGGGAATCGGGTTGGGGATGGTGATGCCACCGCGCGGCGGACGCGGTGCCCGCGGCCGAGGCCGAGGTGCCGGTTCCTCCTCCTCCGTCGTCGTCTCCGGCGGTGGGGGCGGCGTGTACCTGCGCGCGGGTTGTCGCGCTTCCGCGAGGATGGCCGGGTCGGCGTATTCGATGCTGGGCGGCGTGGCGGTGGTCTTCGCCGGCGGGGCGGACACGGTGGCGGGATCGTTGTCGTAGGCGACGGCGAGCGCAGCCGCGACCCCGACGACGGACACCGCACACACCAACGCCACGGCGGCCAGTACCCGCGTGCTCGCGCGTCGAGCGCTCCGGCGCGGCACAGGGTTGGCAGCCGGAGACTCCGGCGCATCGATCACTTCCGAAGTCCACTGTGGGACATATCCGTTCATGACAACGGGATCGGACCGGCGCTCGACTTCGGGACTGTGCTCGACGAGGGGCTTGTGTTCGACGCGGGGCTTGTGTTCGACGAGGGGCTTGTGTTCGACGAGGGGATGAGACGGGGCACCGCCGTCGAAAGCGGGTGTCGGGTGGGTCGGCTCGCCCGCGAACCGCGGTTCGGGAGGGGCTGCGCCCAGCGAGCGGCGCGGGTCGGGAGACGGGGTCGTTGCGGCGGACGGCGTCGGTGGAGCCGGCGGGATCGGCGCCGCGGGAGCAACGGTTGCTGCCGGGGGCAGCGAGTCGTCGACGAGCTCCTCGATGTCGATGACGGGGACGGGGACCGCACGCGCGATGGCATCTCGGAGACCGGGCCATGCGCCGACGCGGCCGGATATCACCACCGCGGGGGCGCCCACGCCGTCCACCGCCGCACGGGCCAGGTCCTCGGCGCGGGCGGTGAGGGGCTCACCGGCCTCGGCCACGTCTCGTCGGGCCATCCGGAACAACCGGATGTGGTCGCGGCCCATCAGAAAGGTGCCGTCGGAGTCCCGCAGCCGGTCGCGCCCCCGGTTCACCAGATCGAGGACCTCGTCGTGCCACGCCGATGACGTCGGTGGTGCGACACGACCCACCCGCACAAGATGATCGGCGATGGCTCGGTCGAGCGCGGCGAGCGTGAGCGCGGAGTCCGTGTAGGGGTCGGTGACGATCCCGTGCGCGGGGTCGAAACGGCCGACGGACACTCCGGCATCAGGGTCGAGGTCGAGCAGCACCAACTCGGAGTCGGCCGGGATTCCGCGGTCGCGCAGGGTGGTCCTTACGGTGTCGACGACGGCAGCGTCGACCCTCACCTCTGCATTCGTCGAGGTCGGTCCCACAGCCGAATCGGCCACCGTGTCGGTCATCTGATTGGTTTCCTGCACCTCGCGTGCACCTCGCCCCATGCCCCCGCCGGCGAGAAAGTGCGCTCTGAACAGTCGCGAAACTCAACCTAGCACGGCTCAGCGGCCCGCCGCCCGCGCTTCGACTCCGTTCACCTGCCCGGACGGAACCTGCTCGCGTGCAACCTGGCCTGCCGGGAGCTGCTGCGGCGACACCTGGGTGGGTGACGCCTGTTTTGCTGCGGGGGCTGCTGACCGCCGGGTCGGGACGGGACCCCCGAGTGCGCGGTACACCCAGCCGGCGTCGCGCCACATCTGCGGGTCGAGGCAGCGTCGGCCGTCGACGATGTTCTTGGCGCGCACGATCCCGTCGAGCTCGTCGGGGGTCATGTGCACGAACTCGGCCCATTCGGTCGCGATGAGCACGACGTCGGCGCGGTCGCACGCCTCGCGGGCGGTGGCCGCGTAGTTGAGGCTCGGCTGGACGCGCCGGGAGTTGTCCATCGCCTTGGGGTCGAAGACGGTGACCGAGGCCCCTTCCAGGGCCAGTCGGCTCGCGACGGTGAGCGCGGGCGAGTCCCGGACGTCGTCGCTCTCGGGTTTGAACGCGGCGCCCAGCACGGCGATGTTGCGGCCGAGGACCTCGCCGCCCAGCGCCTCGTAGACCAGTTCGACGGCAGCGCCCCGGCGTCGCATGTTGATCGCATCGACTTCGCGGAGGAACCCGACGGCGCGCGGTGCACCCATGTCGTCGGCGCGGGCGGTGAGGGCGCGGATGTCCTTGGGCAGGCATCCCCCGCCGAAACCGAGCCCGGCGTTGAGGAATCGGCGGCCGATACGCGGGTCGTATCCGATGGCGTCGGCCAGGGTGTTGATGTCGGCGCCGGCGATCTCGGCGAGCTCACTGATCGCGTTGATGAAGGAGATCTTGGTGGCGAGGAACGCGTTTGCCGAGACCTTGACGAGTTCCGCGGTTGCCCAGTCTGTTTCGATGAGTGGCACGCCGGTCTCGAGGATCTCGCGGTAGATCTCCCGGATCACCTCGCTCGCCGACGACGTGGCCTCGGGATCATGGTCGGGGTCGTCGAGCGACCCGGTGCCCAGCACCAGACGGTCCGGTTCGAGGGTGTCCTCGACGGCGAACCCTTCGCGGAGGAACTCGGGGCTCCACGACAGCTCGACCTCGGCGCCGGACTGGGTCATGACCGAGATTCGTTGGGACAGTTCGGCACACGTGCCGACCGGGACGGTGGACTTGCCGATGATCAGATGCTTGCCGCGCAGTGTCGGGACGAGTGAGTCGACGGCGGCGTACACATGGGACAGGTCGGCACGATGGCCCCGCGGCTCCTGCGGGGTGCCGACGCCGAGGAAGTGGACCGAGGCGTGGTCGGCGGCGGCGAGCGGGTCGGTGGTGAAGCGGAGCCGGCCGGCGTCGATGTTGCGGCGGAGGATGTCGGCGAGCCCGGGTTCGAAGAACGGGACCTCGCCCGCCTGGAGCCGTTCGATCTTTTGCGCGTCGACGTCGATGCCGACGACATCGTGTCCGAGCTCGGCCATGCAGGCCGCATGAGTGGCACCGAGGTAGCCGCATCCGATCACCGTGAGCTTCATGAAGGCAACGGTTACCCACGGGGTGCGGCCGGTAACCATCTCCGCCGTGGCGTGTGGTGATCGTCTGGGTGAACTTCCGGCGGCGGGGTCAGTCCTTCTGGAAGTTCAGGTATGCCTTCGACGGCGTCGGGCCGCGTTGGCCCTGGTACTTCGAGCCCACCGACGCACTCCCGTACGGCTCCTCGGCCGGACTGCTGAGTCGGATGAGGCAGAGTTGTCCGATCTTCATCCCCGGCCAGAGCGTGATCGGCAGGTTCGCCACGTTGGACAGCTCGAGGGTGATGTGGCCGGAGAAGCCGGGGTCGATGAAACCCGCCGTCGAATGGGTGAGGAGGCCGAGGCGACCGAGCGACGACTTGCCCTCGAGCCGGCCGGCGAGGTCGTCGGGCAGCGAGCACACCTCGAGGGTGGAGCCCAGCACGAACTCCCCCGGGTGCAGCACGAAGGGCTCACCGTCGGCCGGTTCGACCAGGGAGGTGAGTTCGTCTTGCCGCTGCGCGGGGTCGATGTGGGTGTACCGGGTGTTGTTGAAGACCCGGAACAGGCCGTCGAGCCGGACGTCGACACTGGAGGGCTGGACGAGGGCGGGATCGAACGGATCGATGGCGAGGCGCCCGTCAGCGATCTCGGCACGGATGTCGCGGTCGGAGAGCAGCACGGTGTCGAGGTTATCGAATGGTCAGGGCGGGTCTGCGGCCGTGTCTGTCGGGGTCGGCGCAGGACGACTGCCGGACGCGGCGGTTCTGCGCCGTCGGACGTCGATGCGCATCCGATCGAGAACCTCGTCGGTGCGGTGTGCGTGATTGACCCGAGGGGTCGACGAGGGGTGCGAGCGGGGCGGGTGCCAGACCGCCCGGCCGGCATCGAAGCCCTCGGCGGCGATCGTCGTCGTCCATTGTTCGACGCCGCGGCCCACCGCGCGGTTGTGCGGTCCGCAGGCGGTCGCGAGGTTGTCAAGGTCGGTGGGACCGAGGTCGGCCACCCATTCGGCGACATGATGGATCTCGCAGTCGAACGATGCCCGCGTGCATCCGGGATGGGTGCATCCGCCGTCGCGCGCAACGGCGGCGAATCGTTGTGCGCGGGAGGCGAATCGTCTGGCCCTACCGAGGTGGAGGACCTCGCTGGTGTGATCGCGGAACACCGCGAGGTGGTGCTGCGCCTCGGCGGCCAGATCGACGGCGTCCTCGATGGGGAGCAGCGTCCCGGTTGCGGTGCGTGCGGGGTCGCCCGCCGCCTCGCGCAGCGCCGACTCGGTGATCGTCACGATGAGGTGGGGCGGCAGGCCGTGGTGTGAGCCGCCGAGTTCGCCGCGATCCAGCGTGAGTCGCAGGAGTGCGCTGAACGCGTCATGGTTGCGCTTTTCAGTCGAGCGGTTGTCGCGTTCGGCCGCTGCCGCCAGCGCGTCGGGGTCGGCGTCGGACGGGTCTCCGGTGGGTGAGCTGGGATCGTCGGGGTTGTTCATGCCGGGTGCGGCCCATACGGCGAGCACGACGTCGAGCATGGCGCGTGTGGTGGGGTCGAGGGTGGCGGTCAGCCTCGACATGAGTTGCGCGTCTTGTGGCCCGAGCTTCAGCCCGCGGTTGCGGGCACGGTCTTGATCGTCGGTGATCGTTCCGTCGGGATCGAGATGGGCCAGGATGCGGGCCCCGAGGTTGCGCAGGGACGCCGGGTCGTAGTCGCGCGCGTAGTGGGCAAGAGTCGCCTCGGCGGCTTCCTTCTCGGCCTCGTCGACGGACGCCGGGATCTTGCGCATCACGTCGACGATGACGTCGACGTTGCGGACCGAGATACCGCCGTCCGCAACGCCTTTGGCGGTCTCGACGTAGGTGGGCTCGAGAATCTGTCCCTGCATGTCGGGGAACTCGCCGATCGCCCACACGCGGTTGAGGAGTCGGGTCGCCTCGCCGCGCCGGTTGAGCACACTGCTGATGAAGTGGGAGACCGTTTGGCACCCCATCTTGCGGTATGCCGCACGCTCGTCGATGTCGACGATGTGCCCGGCGAACAGCGAGAGCATGCGCCGTTCGGCCCGCTCGTGCTCAATCGCGACCTGCAGCAGTTCTGTCTCGGCGCAGTCCGTGGACGACGTCTCGGCGATCTCGTCCAGCAGCGCATGCAGGCGCTCATACTGGGTGAGCAAGAGTGGTTGTGGTGCAGATGGCTCGACGAAAGCCATGATTTTTCCCCCGTCATCATGGCTGATCGAAACTGTGTTCGAGTGTAGCTTCGTTCTCTTGCGCGCGCAACCCCCGGTCGCGAATCATCGCGCGCCGCAATCGAACTCCGCGGTTGCCGCCCTCGCGACAGGGCGCAGGTGTCGCACTTCGTGTCGCCAGCCGACACGATCTGCGACATCTACATACACCGACAACCACGTCTCGGGGAGGTTTGCTAGGCTGTCGTTCGCGAGTCCAGCACTCGCACGCCGATGTAGTTCAATGGCAGAACATCAGCTTCCCAAGCTGAATACGCGGGTTCGATTCCCGTCATCGGCTCCACCATCACCGCGGTCGGCGAGGCTCTCCCCGATCCAACGATCGACTAGCCGAATAGAGCCACAGCGGTGCCGGAGATCAACGGCACGCTGAGCAGGACCAAGACGACTGCGTTGATCCAGCGGTGGTCACGCAGAACCGCTAAGAACTCACGGACCTGGGCGTTGGGGACGAAGTAGCGCGCGGTGTGGGCGCCGGTCGAGAATCCGTCGATCCCAGCAGACCGCATGAGCATCGCTCCGCGGAAGGCGTGATAGCCGCTCGTCACCACCGCGACCTGTTCGGTCACCCCACGCTCGGCGAGCACACGCCCCGAGTACCTCAGGTTCTCCGCGGTGTCGGTGGACCGGTCCTCGAGTGCAACGGCATCACGATCGACACCCTTCGAGACGAGGTACTCGGCCATCGCCGCGGCCTCGGACAGCCGCTCGTCGTCACCTCTGCCTCCGGAGCAGATGATGAGCGGGTCCCGGCCGGAAGCCCGGGTCCGATCATAGATCTCGCGACCGCGGTCGAGTCGTGACGCCAACAATGGACCGACGCGCGACCCGTCGAGCAGACCAGCACCCAGGACGATGATCGCGCCGACCTTCGCCCGTCGCGCCCGCCACCTGCTCCACCGGCCGTACAGCCACGACCAGAGGAGCAGCGAGGCGAATACGAAGCCCAGGTAGCCGGCCGGAATCCCCACCGCCAGGAGGAAGTTGAGCAGATCATTGCTCGTCGACACGTCGAACCATCCGACGACGATCCCGAGCAGGACAGCGAGCGCATAACCGGACAGGAGTGCACCCAGGAGCGTCGACAGGAGGTTCGCGGGGCGGCGCCCCTCTCGGCGCAGGAGCGTGACGCCGTTGGCGATCAATGACAACCCGAGAACGAGGATGGCAAGCAGCGCAACGAGTCCGAGGGCCAGAATGACCACCGCCACTGCGATGACGGAGCCGTCGTCGTCGACGCCCACTTCCGTGGTCGCGATCACCAGGGCGAGCATCAGGCCCGACAAGCCTGCGGTCAGCAGGATGCCGGGGCTGAGACGACGTGGGTCCTGCCATGCGAGCACCGCGCTCGCGATGAGCAGCGCTGCAGCAACTGTCAGTACGCCCATCACGAGCTCGATGGTGTCACACGCACTGGGCAGGTCGGGACATGAGGAACGGGCCCGGTCGTTCTACTCGACATCGGCGCCCACGACACGTTTCTCTCTGATCATTCTCGGACGCGATCCACAACCGAGCGGCCGCGTGCAATCATCAGACGACCGGGCCGGCGCCACGAGTCGGTCCCCGTCATCCCAGGACATCCCCGTCATCCGAGGACACCCACATGCATCTGCCCGCGGTGAGAATTCCGATTCTGGTGCTGAGCATCGGCCTGCTCCTGAGCTGGCTGATGCCTCCGCCGGCACAGGCAGCGTCCAACCGGGTGGATGCCACGCCGACTGGGCTGACCCTCGATGGACGCCAGTGGTGGCCATCGGGGTTCGACGCGTACCAGCTCGCCACCGACTGGTCGGTGAACGCCGGGTGCGGGGCGATGGTGGATCTGGACGACTACTTCGCTGCCCTACCCCCGCATTCGCTCACCCGCTTCAATCTGTTCGCTCGACTGGCGGTGAACAAGTACACGCAGCAACTGGATTTCAGACCGATGGACGCCGTCTTCGACGCCGCGGAGCGGCACGGTCAGATGGTCCTGCCGGTCCTGGCCGCGGCCGACGGCGCCTGCGAGAGTGAAGTTTTCAAGGAACGCGACTGGTACCGATCGGGCTGGCGAACGGCCGCCGGAGCGGGCGGACTCACGTTCGAGGAATGGGTGCGGACGGCAGTGGGACGCTGGAAGGCCAGCCCCGCACTGGCGGGATGGGAATTGGTGGGTGAACCCGAGCCGTCCGTCTGTGGCGATCAGACGTGTTCCTGGCAGCAGCGGTCGTGCCCGGTCGACGCCGCGCGCGTACTGCGGTCGTTCTTCGGCAGTGCAGGTGCCTTGGTCACCCGACTGCGCGGCGGGGCGGTGATCTGGTCCGGCTTCACCGGCGGTGGCCAGTGCGGCACCGCCGGGCCCGACTACCAGTACGTCGCTCGCTCCCCGTATGTGGATGTGCTGGACTATCACGACTACGGTGCGGATGGTGTCGCGCTCCCCGGGGATCAATGGAACGGACTGGCCGAACGTCTACGACAGGCGCGCGCAGTCGGAAAACCGCTCGCGGTGAACGAGATCGGCCAGTTGGCCGGCTCATGCGGTTCGATCACCGGGCGCGTCGACGACTTCCGGACCAAGGTCGCCGGTCAGCGGGCGGCCGGTACGGCAACCGCACTGTTCTGGGCCTTCGTCCCGGACCCGCGGCCCAGCCTGTGCACCTACGACATCGGTCCCGACGACCCCGTGCACGACCTGGTCACCGAACTGACCACCCTCGACTGAGGTTCAGCGCCCAGATCACAACACCCAGACCACAGTGCAAACGCCCGGCCGAGAGGCCGCCCGGCCGTTAGACTCTGCCGATGTCCAGTCCTCTGGGGATCACCCCCGACGAGTCTCTGCGCAAGGGACTTCAGAGTCGTCACATCAGCATGCTGGCGCTCGGCGGTGCCATCGGCACAGGCTTGTTCGTCGCCTCGGGCGCCACCATCTCCGACGCGGGTCCGGGTGGAGCCATCCTGGCGTATCTGCTGATGGGCTGCATGGTCTTCTTCCTCATGCAGAGCCTCGGCGAGATGTCGGCCCACATCCCGTGCAGCAACCCGTTCGAGGAGTACGGCAAACGCTTCGTGAGCAAGTCCTTCGGTTTCGCAGCGGGGTGGAACTACTGGCTCAACTGGTCGGTCACCCTGGCCGCCGAGTTGGTGGCCGCCGGGTTGATCATGAGGTACTGGGCTCCCGACGTGCCGTCGTGGATCTGGTCGGTCGTGTTCCTGGCGGGTCTGCTGGCCTTGAACCTGTTCGCGGTCAAGGCGTTCGGCGAGGCCGAGTTCTGGTTCGCGGCGATCAAGGTCATCGCGGTGGTCGTCTTTCTCATCGTCGGCGTGCTGCTGATTCTCGGTGTCGTCGGCGACGGCCCGTCGCCGGGGTTCAGCAACTGGACGATCGACGACGCTCCGTTCGTGGACTTCCCGCTCGGAATGCTGTCGGTCTTTCTCATCGCCGGTTTCGCCTTCCAGGGCACCGAGATGATCGCGGTCGCCGCAGGCGAGGCAGTCGAACCGAAGACGGCCATTCCGCGCGCCGTGCGCACCGTCTTCGTGCGCATCCTGCTGTTCTACATCGGCACCCTGACCGTCATCGCATTCCTGATCCCGTACACCAACCCCAATCTGCTGAATGCGTCCGAGGAGAACATCGCGATCGCCCCGTTCACCCTCGTGTTCTCCGACGCGGGGATCGCGGTGGCGGCATCGATCATGAACGCCGTGATCCTGATAGCGATCCTGTCGGCGGGCAACGCAAGCCTGTTCGCGGCAACCCGCGCGTTGTACGGCCTGTCGGTCCAGGGCAACGCGCCACGTGTGTTCACCTGGGTCACGCGATCAGGGGTGCCGCTCCTCGCCGTGGCCGCGACGACGGCCATCGGTGCCCTCTGCTTCCTGGCGAGTCGGGTGGGTGACGGTCGCGCCTACGTCTGGCTCGTCACCGCCTCATCGGTGGCCGGGTTCATCACATGGATGGGTATCGCCTGGGCTCACTATCGGTTCCGTCGGGCGTGGCAGGCGCAGGGTCTGGACCTCGGCATACTCCCCTACAAGGCCTGGCTCTATCCGGCCGGCCCGATCATCGCGCTGCTCATGTGCGTTGCGGTCATCGCCGGGCAGAATCTCCCGGCGATCCGCGACGGCTCCGCTGGAAATCTCGAACTGTGGCTCACCGCCTATGGCGCTCTGTTCGTGTTCCTCGCTCTGTGGTGGGGCCACAAGCTGATCACGCGCAGCCCGACCGTGAACCTACTCGACGCCGATCTGTCACCCACGTCGGCCGCGTCGGCGCACCGCGACCCGGATCCGGACCTCGTCGGCTGAGGCGTCACCGAGGCGCTCGTCACGCACCAGCCCGCCCGGGAATGCCCCAGCACCTCCCCTCGTTGCCCGAGAGGTCCAAGACTTCGTCAGACATAGAGGTGCAGTAGTGAAGATCGGGATCATCGGTGCTGGATTCATCGGCGGGACGCTCACGCGTCGACTCACCGCCCTGGGACATGAGGTGCGCGTTGCCAATTCGCGCGACCCCGAGACGCTTGCCGAGCTGGCTGCCGAGACCGGCGCCACGGCGGTGTGGGCAGCCGACGCCGCGGAGGACGCCGACCTCGTGATCGTCAGCATTCCGCAGAAGAACACGCCCGACCTGGCCCCGGGCATCCTCGACGCCCGCAAGCCGGGCGCCCCGGTCATCGAGACCAACAACTATTACCCCCAGCAGCGGGACGGCAAGATCGAGGCGATCGAGAGCGGCACACCCGAGAGCGTCTGGGTCTCCGACCTGCTCGGCGTACCGGTCTACAAGGTGTTCAACGGCATCTACTGGAAGCACCTGCTGAACAAGGGCGTCCCGGCCGGCACCGACGGCCGGATCGCGCTCCCGATCGCCGGCGACGACGCCGACGGCAAGAAGATCGTGTCCGCTCTCGTCGACGAACTCGGCTTCGATCCGGTCGACGCGGGCCCGCTCGCCGAGTCGTGGCGCCAGCAGCCGGGAACCCCGGTGTACGGCAAGGACTTCGGGGTCGACGACACGATCAAGGCACTCGCCGAGGCGACGCCGGAACGCACCGCGGAGTGGAGCGCCTGAACCGCCTCCCACAGCGCACCACGAGCGCGCCGGGTCACCGCCGTTTCGGACGGCCGGTGGTCCGGCGCGAGCTCTTGCCCGGGATCTTCCCGGCGGCCTCACGGGCCGCCCGCTTCGCGGCGGCCTTCTCCTTCGCCGAGCGCTTGGGCGCCGGGTCGGCCCGACCCCGCGACGAGGTCGCCTTGCGTCCGCGCACGATGCCGATGAACTCGTCCGCGAGTTCCGTTGTCGGAGATGGCCACAGGAGGCCCACCGTGCTCGTCGGCGCGTCGGTGACCGGGCGGTAGACGAGGTCCTTGCGGTGGTGGAGCCGCGCCAACGACTGCGGCACCAGCAGCAGACCCGTTCCCGCGGCGACGAGTTCGATTGCGTCGCCGGTGGTCTCGGGGCGGTGGTCGACGGCGGCGCCGGGACGCCCGGTCACCGCCAGCGGCTCGTCGGACGGCCACAGGAACTGCTCGTCGACGAGGTCCGCCATCGTCAGTTCGTCACCCGCGGTCAGGACGTGATCTCTGGGGACCACGACGACGGTCGTCTCGTCGTAGAGGTCGATCGTGTGCACCGCACCGGCATCACCGTGGTTCAGCGCGTCGGGCAGGCGGGTGATGGCCATCTCGATCCGACCTCCGCCGACCGCATCGGCACATGCCGCCACATCGAGCGCGACGAGGTCCAGGCGCACACCGGGTTGCCGCTCGGCCCAGATGCGCACCCACTTGCTCGGCGTCACCCCGGGGACGTAACCGAGCCGGAAGGCCTGGGCATCGTCGATGGTGGTCGCGCCGGGTGTGGTCACGACCAAAGGCTACCGCCCGATATCCTTGGCAAATGAGCTCGCAGTCGATGAAGCCGGCCACCGCCGCCAAGAAGCTGGACGTGTACCTCCCGGCCACACCTGCCGAGTTCCGGGACGGCCCCATCACCCGGTCTGAGCTCGCCGCCCTGCAGGCCGATCCACCCGAATGGCTCCGCACACTGCGGGCCGACGGACCGCACCCGAAGAACCTGGTGGCCGCGAGACTCGGCATCTCCAATTCGGGCCTCGTCCGCGGCGGCATCACCGAGGCTCTGACAACCGCGCAGATCGACGAACTGCTGGCCGAGATGCCCGACTGGCTGGCCGCCGAACGCGCCACCCAGATCGAGGTCCGTCGAGAAGAGCGCCGCGTCAAATCCCTGCACGCGGACAAGCTCCGCGACCGCGAGGCGGCCGCCGCCGAGCCCGAAGCCTGACCGACACTTCGCAACAGCCGGGCGACGAACACCTGGCCAGAGGTTTCGCTGCAAGCCAACCCATACGGTCTGCATGTCATCAGGGCTCGGCCCGCAACCCCGCCAGATGGTCCCGGAGTACGCGTTGAGCCCGTGCCGGCGACTCGGTGTCGGCGATGAGCAAATGCATCGCCAGACCGTCGACGAGGGCGTGCAGCGCGATCGCGTCGGCGTCGAGGTCTCGACCTGCTCCGAGGAATACGTGCTCGTCGAGGACGGTCAGCACCGTCACGCACAGTGAGCGCAGTCCTTCGTGTGCCTCGCGGGCGGCTGCGGCCAGGCCGGGGTGCGCCACCGACTCGGTCACCATCGCGAGATTGACGTGCATCTCCACGCGCCGGTCGTCGTCGAGCGGTAGGACCTCCGACAACGCGGCCTCGGCCCAGCGCAGTGGGCTGCGGATCCGGTCGTGGCGTCGTAGTCGAACGGCGACGCGCTCGTAGATCAGCCGCATCGAGAACTCGAGCAACTCTTCCTTGTCTGCGAACACATGCCGGAGCGAACCCACCGAGATCCCCGCCTCGGCCGCGACCTCGCGGACCGACACCCCGGAAGCCCCTTCGCGCAACACGATCCGCCACAGGGCCTCGGCTATCTCGGCGCGCCGCTCGTCCCTGTCGATCAACTTGGGCATTGACCCATGGTAGTACACCCGTGCTACGTTGACTCCCGTTTTGGTAGCACGAATGTGTCAGCAAAGAACGGAGGTCTCCGATGGCGACCCGACATGTGGCGCTCGACGTCCTACGCGGAATCGCGATCCTGGGAACCCTCGCGACCAACATCTGGATCTTCACCAACCCGGAGGGGCTGGTGGGCTACATCCAGGGCACGAATCACGCCACCGGCTCCTGGGCGATGGTCGAGGACATCCTGCAGCAGCTCGCGCAGGGCAAGTTCTTGGGGCTGCTCACGATCATGTTCGGGATCGGCCTGGCCATCCAGCTACGGTCGGCCACCCGCCGGGGCCGCCCCTGGCCCGGTCGGTACTACTGGCGCGCCGCCCTGCTGTTCGTCGACGGCACGATCAACTACTTCCTCTTCACCGAGTTCGACGTCCTGATGGGTTACGCGGTCACCGGACTCATCGTGGCGTACCTGCTGACGATGCGTCTCCGCCGTCAGTACATCGCCATCGTCGTCGCCATCGTCACGCACGTGGCGCTGCTGGGCCTGATCACGTGGGCTCTTCTCGCCGCCCCTGTCTCCTCCGCCCCCGGAGCCGGGCTCTCACCCAATCCCTACGCGGACGGCAGCTTCGTCGATCTGATCGCGTTCCGCGCCGAGAACCTGTTGGCGTTCCGCGCCGAGGTCATCGTCATCCTGCCCATGTCGATCGCCCTGTTCCTCGTGGGCGCCGCGCTGCTGCGCTCCGGCGTCCTCGAACCGCGCGGCGCCCGACTCCGGCGACGCCTCATGGTCGCCGGGCTGGGGGTCGCCCTTCCCCTCGACCTCGTGGTCGGGCTCGGCGGCGGGGACGCCGGACTCGTCGTGGGGCGATACGGGCTGGCTCCGGTCGTCGCCCTGGGCCTGCTCGCCTGGGTTGCCGACCATTACGCCGACGGCCGCACTGCCGGCCGGTGCGGCCGGATACTCGCCCCGGTAGGGCGAATGGCGTTGTCGTGCTACGTGTTCCAGAACGCGCTCGCGGGCGCTATCTGTTATGGATGGGGTGCCGGCCTCGCACAGCGGCTCGACGGCACGACGCTCGTCCCGGTGACGGTGGGGCTCTACCTCTCCATCGCCATCGTGCTCGTCATCGTCTCGCACGCCTGGCTCCGCCGATTCGACCGCGGCCCTCTCGAGTGGCTGTGGCATCGCAGCTACGACCTCATCGCGGCGAGAACCGAGCAGCAGACCGCGACGACGCGCGCGTAGCGGCAGGCCGAATGCGGCCAGGCGACCGTGCGGTTAGCAGACTTCCGGATGGGGTACCCGGCACCACCATCGTCCGACCGAGGAGTGCGCCGTGGACACCGCCATCTGGATCATCATCGCCGTCATCGCCGTCATCGCCGTCCTCGCCCTGGTGCTGCTGTTGCTGCGGCAACGCAAGGCGCGACGACGCGTTCAGGCCGAGCAGATACGCCAGAACGCATCCCAACAGGTGTCGACGGTCCGGCACCGTGAGGCCGTCGCCGAGGAGGCCGACGCGCGGGCACGCCAGGCGAAAGCGGAGGCCGACGCCAAGGCCGCCGAGGCCAAGCGACTCCAGGAACAGGCCCGTCACCACCAGGGGCACGCCGCCGAGTCGCGGCACGAGGTGGAGAGCGAGTTCGCCCGGGCGGACAAACTCGATCCCGACGTTCGCCGCACCGGTGACGGACACGAAGGGCACGACCCTGCCGGGCAGGGCAGGCACGAGGACCAGCAGCAGCCGGGAGTCGGCGGCCACCGACCGGACCCGCGCTCCCATGTCGACCCCCGACGCGATCAGACCCCGCCGAACGCCCGCTGACTCTCACCGGAGACCGGCCAGGGGAGACGTGAGTCATAGCTGATCGAGGTAGTGAGCGAGAACCCTTTCAAAACTGGCACTGAGTACCGAGTGTTAGTGGGTACCATTTTGAACGTCACCGTTGCCCTCGGCTCCGAGGTCGACTCCTGCGCTCGAAGTACCGGAAGGGTTCCACCCCATGGCGTCATATCTGTTCAAGCTCGGAAGGTTCTCCTTCCGGCACAAATGGGCGGTGATCGCGGTCTGGCTGGTCGCGCTCATCGCGGTGGCCGGCCTGGTCGGCACACTCCAGCCGAAGTTCGCCAAGGACTTCAGCCTGCCGGGAACCGATTCGGGGATCGCCACCGAACAGGTCCAGGAGTACTTCCCGCAGGTCATGGCGCAGCAGGAGCGGGCGTCGACCAGCATCCTCGTGGCCGCTGACGACGGGTTGCAGAACCATGTCGCCCAGATCGACAAACTCGCCGAGGACCTGCGCACCCTTCCCGACGTGATCGATCCGCAGACCGTGGTGAACCCGTTGGTCGTCGCGGCGGCGCAACCGGCCTTGGCGCCGTCGGTCGTCGGTGACAACGGGCGGGTCGGACTCATCCAGGTCCGCCAGAACATCGAGATGCTCGACCTGACCGTCGAGAACCGGGATGAACTGGTCAAGATCCTCGACGAGAACCGAGGCAACGGTCTCCAGGTCGAGGCCACCGGTTCACTGATGCAGGTGATGGAACCCGGGGGCGCGGCCGAACTGATCGGTTTCGCCGTCGCTTTCGTGGTGATGATCGTCGCCTTCGGCGCCCTGATCGCCGCCTTCATCCCGCTGGTCACCGCGATCGTCGGAGTGGCGATCACGATAATGCTGCTCAACCTGTCGGCCGAAGTGCTCTCCATCAACGAGTCGGCGACGGCCATCGTCACGATGCTGGGTATCGCGGTGTCGATCGACTACGCGTTGTTCATCGTGTCCCGCTACCGAGCAGAGCTCAGGCGGGGAGGCGCGCCGGCGGACGCGGCCGGACGGGCGGTCGGCACAGCGGGATCCGCGGTGGTGTTCGCGGGGCTCACCGTCATCATCGCGGTCGTCGCGCTGGTCGTCATCGGCATCCCGATCATCACGCAGATGGGTGCCGGCGCCGGTGTCGCGGTGCTGATCGCCGTCCTCGCCGCCCTCACCCTGATCCCCGCGATCCTGGGCGCCTTCGGCCGTTTCGCGTTCGTGCCCCGAATCCCCTGGATCAAGCATGCCGAGGAATCCGAATCCGGCGACACACTGGGCATCCGGGTCGGCCGCACGGTGGTCAAGTGGCCGATCCCGTTCATCGTCCTCGGACTGCTCGCGCTGACCGGCGCGGCCATCCCGGCGACCAAGATGGAACTGGGCCTGTCGATGACCAGCGAAGCCGAGGCGCCCGCCCAGGCACTGCTCAATCGTGGATTCGGCGAGGGCATCAACGGCCCGCTGCTCGTCGTCGTGCACGACGAGGACAACCCGATCAAGACCGTTGCCGACGAAACCGTCAGGCACATCGCAGGTCTCGGCGACGTCGCCAATCCGGCAGCTCTGAACTGGACCGGCAACGACGGGGGTCAGAACGGCAACACCGCGTTGATCATCGTGACCCCGGAGAGCTCACCGTCGTCGGCGGCCACGCACGAATTGATGGAGAAGATCCGGGCATTCGCCCCGGCGGCCTCCGAACGTGGTGCCGAACTGCATGTCGGCGGCCAGACCGCCATCATGTCGGACCTGTCGCAGAAGCTCGACGACGCGCTGATCCCCTATCTGATCGTCGTTGTCGGACTTGCCTTCCTGATCATGATCGGGGTCTTCCGGTCGCTCTGGGTGCCGCTCGTCGGCACAGTCGGGTTCATCTTCTCGGTCCTGGCGACATTCGGTATCACCGTCGCGATCTTCCAGGAGGGCTGGCTCGGCCTCATCACCAACACCCAACCGATCATCTCCTTCTTGCCGATCTTCTTGATCGGCGTGGTGTTCGGCCTGGCGATGGACTATCAGGTGTTCCTCGTGACCCGAATGCGTGAGGAGTACATCCACGGGATGTCGGCCAAGGAGGCGATCGTCGCGGGTTACCGGCACGGTGCCCGAGTGGTGACGTCCGCGGCGATCATCATGATCAGCGTCTTCGCCGCGTTCATGCTCTCTCCGGAGACGACGGCGAAGATGATGGGCTTCGCGCTCGCGGCGGCGGTCTTCTTCGACGCCTTCGTGATCCGCATGCTGGTGGTGCCCGCGGTCATCGCGCTTCTCGGCGACCGCGCGTGGGGCCTGCCGCGCTGGCTCGACCGTTTCGTCATCAACTTCGACATCGAGGGCGAAGCCGTCCGTCACCGGGGGCTCGAGGACCCCGAGGGGACCAGGGAGCCGGTACCGGCGAGTTGACCAGTTCGACAAGGTATTTCATGACAGATGAGGACACATGGGCGACCGCCTGACGGCGAGCGCCCCCACCGACGCCCCGGGACACAACCCGGGGCGTCGGATGGGCCTGCGCGAGCAGAACAAACTGCGCACCCGCAATGCGATCCGGCAGGCCGCCATCACCCTGATCGCCGAACAGGGTTATTCCGGTACCACCGTCGAGCAGATCGCCGAGGCCGCCGGGGTCTCGCACACCACGTTCTTCCGCTACTTCCCGTCCAAAGAGCAGGTGGTCATCGGCGACGAACACCTGCGCGTCGAGGCACAGAACATCGTCGAGTCGATGCCGCCCGGGCTCAGCCACTTCGACCTCATCCGACAGCTGATGACCGAACTGCACCGG
Source organism: Gordonia sp. 'Campus' (assembly GCF_022206305.1). GTDB lineage: Bacteria > Actinomycetota > Actinomycetes > Mycobacteriales > Mycobacteriaceae > Gordonia. The sequence goes on from NZ_JAKOIW010000001.1 coordinate 446,962, forward strand.
CTCACGGTCGACGACCCGTGGGTGGGTAATCCGTTGCGCATGCAACTCATCCGCACCGAACCGCTGCTGCAGAAGACATTCCAGGTCGAATCCGAACGCATCATCTCCGACATGACCCAGTTGATCGCCGACTACCTGGGCATCCCACCCGACGACTTCCGATTGAAGGTCTTCCTCGACGCCGTGGCCGGGGTGACCTTCCACCTCGCGACCGAACTCGACGACACTCTCGACATGCCGCAATTGGAGACCACCCTGCGGGCCATCGATCTGCTGGAGCAGGGCCTGCCACTGCGGTGAGGCGGCGGGCGGTCACGTGCGCACGGCCCTACCCTGGTGGCGTGACATCTCCCCTGCGCGAGTACACGACCATCAGTCATCCCGAGCCCGATACCCGTGTGTGGCACGAGGTTCACGGAGAAGGACAGCCGGTCGTGTTGCTGCACGGCGCCTTCTCCGGAGCGTCGTCGTGGGGAGGGCAGGTGCCGGCTCTCGTCGAGGCGGGGCGGCGAGTGTTCTGTCCGGAGCGTCACGGCCACGGCCACAGCCCCGACGTGACCGAGGAATTCCACTACGCGGACATGGCCGAGGAGACGATCGCCTATCTCGACGAGGTGGTCGGTGGTCCCGCGGACATCGTCGGGTGGAGTGACGGCGCCGTGGTCGGGGTGCTGGTCGCGCTGCGGCGTCCCGATCTGATCCGCCGTCTGGTGCTCATCGGTCAGTACTTCAACAGTTCGGGGCGCGCCGTCGGCGGAATGCTCGACGCCCTCGGCACCGACGAGGAGATGAAAGCGTTCTTCGCGGCCGAGTATGCGACCGAATCCCCGGACGGCCCAGACCATTTCCAGGTCATCTTCGACAAGACGATGGCCATGATCGACTCGGAGCCGGAGATCGATCTCGGCGACCTCTCGGCGGTCACCGCGCCGACCCTGGTCATGCAGGGCGACCGCGACGAGGTGACCCTCGAGCACAGCCTGGGCGTCGTCGCAGCCATCGACGGTGCCCGGCTGTGCGTCATCCCCGGATCGCACCTGATCCCGATCGAGGCGCCGACGGCGGTGAACGCGGTGATCGCACAGTTCTTGACGGAGGACTGACCCGGAGGCGAGCTGCGGGCCGCGGGCGCTGCTGTCTGCGCGCCGGCTCCACCGCAGGTTCGGCGCGGCGAGCCTCTACGATCGTGGGGTGATCTCGGACAGCGCCGCCCAGACCCCGACGACACCGTCGCCCGCGACACCTCGTAGGCCCCGGACCCCACTCCGCTCACGCCTGATCACGTCGATCATCGGGGTGACCGCCGCTGTCGCGGCCACCGCCGCGCTCGTGGCGCCCGCCGATGCCGCCCCGGCGCGGCCGAACCCGACACCCTTCCCCGTCACCGACATCGCGCGGCTCTATGCGTCTGACGTCTCGTCCTATCCGGGTGGGGTGTACCTCGAGCCCATCGACTCCTTCGACGCGCTGCGCCGCGATCACCCGGAGGTCATGGCTCGCAATCTCGAGACGGCGGTCGCCGTCAACCAGTCCGCCGCCGACGATCCCGCGCTGCAGCGTCGCGCACTCGCCGACGCGCACGACGACCCGCTGTGGACGATGTCCGACGCCTTCGGCGCCCGCCTGGGCCGCCACTTCCGCGACGCGCTCGCGGCCGGGCGACTACCCAAGACCACGGCATTGTTCAGCGACTACCTGGCACGTGCGGGTGGTGTCGCGAACGCGACCTTCGTCGAGAAGTACGCCTTCGGCTACGAGCGGCCCTTCATCGTCGCACCCGAACGCATCCGCAAGTACATGCGCGCCGGAGCCAGCGAATACGACGCCCTCGGCAGCAACCCGTCGTTCCCCTCCGGGCACACCAGTCTGTTCTTCTGGCGCGGGGCCCTTCTCGCGTCGATGCTCCCCGAATTCGGGCCGCAGTTGCTCACGCGGGCGTCCGAGGGCGGTTATCACCGCATCGTGCTCGGCGTGCACTACCCGCTCGACGTGATCGGCGGGGCGATGGTGGGCCAGGCCGCGGCCGCCGACCGCTGGAACGACCCTCAGTTCCGTCGACTGCTCACCGCCGCGTCGACCGAGATCCGCAAGGAACTCGAATGGCGCTGCGGCGCAACCCTGTCGACGTGTGTCGCGCGTGACACCCCGTACCTGACCGACGCCGACGCACAGGCCGTCTACGCCGAGCGCCTCACCTACGGTTTCGGGCGGGTCGCGTCACCGACCCATCCGATGGTCGTGCCGGAACAGGCGGTCGGACTCCTCGCCGGCGCCTTCCCGAACCTGACCGACGGTCAACGACGACAGGTGCTCGCCCAGACCGCGCTCCCGGCCGGTCACCCGCTGGACGACCAGCGGGCCGGTCGCGCCTCCTGGCAGCGCCTCGACCTGGTGCGTGCTTACACCGCCGACGTGACCGTCGACGCGAAGGGTCGAGTGACCGTTCGCTGACCCCCGGCGGCAGACCCGCCACACTGAATCGTTTGTCCCACTGCCCGTTGCGAACTCATCGCGACGGGCAGTTCCGGCACCATCTGATCCAGAGTGTGTCCAGTTTGCGCGAACAGCTTGACACCGAAGTAAGGATGTGGCTACGTTTCGAGTGGCCCACATCACATCCGACGTGGACTCACCGCCGTGACCTGCGCGGACGGTGCCGGAATCGCGGACCCAGATACAGCGCTGGGTCGATGAACTCATTCCTTCTAAGCCCCGCCGGGGCGATGTCGCCATGCCCCTTCGCGGGGCGGTTTCGTCGTGCCCGGAGATCATCGGGAAAGGCAGTCGAAACATGCGTTGGTCGAATTCACGCAAGAGCGCCGGACGGTTGGCGGCGGTCGCCGTGGCCGCGGCGTGCATCTTCTCGGTCGTGTCGTGTAGCAGCGACGACGGCGGGTCGTCCGGCGGCTCGGCCGCCGACTCCAGCGGCACCAAGGCGTCGGGCGAGGCGATCAAGATCGGGTTGTTCAACCCCACCAAGGGGCCCGCCACCCAAGGCGGCGTGACCACCGGCAAGGACGCCGCCCTGGACTACATCAACAACCAGATCGGCGGCATCGGCGGACGCCCCGTCGAGGTCGTCGACTGCGGCATCGACCAGACCGCACCGGAATCGACGGTGTCGTGCGCGAACCAGTTCGTCGAGGCCGGCGTGGTCGCCGCCATCGACGGATACAACGCCGAATCCGCCTCCGCCGTGCCGATTCTCACCTCGGCCGGCATCCCGCTGGTCGGTCAGATCCCGTTCAACACCTCGACCGGCGCCTCGGCCGAGAACCGCGTGTACTTCGGACCGCCGCCCGCCGCGTTCCTCGTCGGCTTCATGCAGCAGCTCAAGGCGTCGAACAAGAACTCCCTGACTCTCGCGAATGCCGATCTGCCGCAGGCACATCAGGTCTTCGACGGGCTGATGAAGCCGCTCGGCGCGCAGCTCGGCATCGACGTCAAGTCGGTCTACTACCCGCCGACCGGCCCCAACTTCACCTCGCTGGCCACCACACTGGCCGAGGGCAACCCCGCCGCGGCCGGTCTGATGACCTCCCAGAACGACAACGTGTGCACCAAGCTCGCCCAGTCGCTGCGATCGGTGAACTACAAGGGCACCATGTTCATGGCGGCCTGCACCGACTTCATCGACACACTGGGGGCGCAAGCGGTTGGCGCACAGACGTACTCACCGATCTGGCAGCCGCCGGCCAAGGACTCGGCACCGGAGCCGGCCAAGGCCAACCTCGACATCGCCCAGAAGTTCATCGACGGACAGGGCGGGACCGGCGGGTTCTACGCGTACGGCACCTTCGCGACCCTCACGGACTTCGCGATCACGCTCAACAACGCCAAGGTTACCGACTACACCGGACCCAATGTGCTCGGTGCGCTGAAGGCCGTCACGGACTACCAGTCCTTCCTCGGCCCGAAGCTCAACTGCGGTAAGCCGACCACGCCGAACTGCACCACCGAGATGCTGCTGTTCGACGTCGTCGCCGAGAAGAAGACCGAACCCGCCACCGGCGGATTCATCACCCCGCTCCCGGCTGCGCTGCAGCGCATCCCGGGCGCCTACTGACGGTCGCGATGTGGCGGGGTGGACACCCACCCCGCCACACCCGTCCCCGCATACCGACTCCGAACCCGTCCGCACCCCTCACGCGCGTGAGATCCGTACGCGCCGAACGAATGAGTACGCCACATGGGCCAGTTCCTCCAGTTCGTCTTCCTCGGACTATCCGCCGGTGCCATCTACTCGGTGCTCGCGTCGTCCCTCGTGGGCATCTATGCCGCCACCGGCATCATCAACTTCGCGCAGGGCGCCATCGGCCTGTACTCGGTCTACCTCGTCGCGGCATTGCGCACCGACGGCAGTCTCGTCCTGCCGATCGGCACACTCAGCCTCGGCAGCGAGAGCAATCCCGCGTCGATGGAACTCGCGGTGGTACTCGGCGTTCTCAGCGCGGTCGTGTGGGCACTGTTGGCCCACGTCCTGATCTTCCGGCCGCTACGGTCGGCCCCGGTGCTCGCGCAGGTGGTCGCCTCGGTGGGCCTGATGCTGTTCATCCAGGCCCTCGTGCACCTGCGCTTCGAGACCGAGAACCTCTTCGCCGAGCCGATCCTGCCGGAGACCACCGTCGACATCGCCGGTGCGGTCGTCAACGTCTCGGACCTGATCCTCGCCGGCGTCGCCATCGTCATCTCGCTGATCCTGTGGGCCTACTTCCGACTGACCACCCTGGGCGTCGCCACCCGCGCAGGCTCCGAAGACGAGCTGGCCGCCCGACTCTCCGGATACTCCCCCGACCGTCTCGCGGGAATCGTGTGGGCCCTGACCGGCGCGGCGACCGGGCTCATCGCAGTACTCGCGTCGTACACCATCGGACTCACCGAGACCAGCTACACCTTCTTCGTCATCCCCGCCCTGGCGGTCGCACTCGTCGGCCGGCTCACGTCGTTCGGCATCGCCTGCGCCGCAGGGCTTGTGCTCGGCGCCTTCCAGTCGGTGATCACCTGGCTCACCACCAAGGACTGGTGGCCCGAATGGGCACAGGCCGGGCTCGGCGATGCCGTCCCGTTCATCATCGTCGTCATCGCCCTGTTCTTGCTCGGCGGTCGGATCCCCTCTCGCGGTTCGCTCGGCGAAGTTCGGATGCCCGCGGTCCGGATCCCGCGCATCCGGGTGATCCCGACGGTCGTCTGTATCGCCGTGGTCGTCGCGGCCATCCTGCTCACGTCGGGCAGCTGGCGATTCGGCGTCGTCACCTCGGTGATCCTCACTCTCATCGCGCTGTCACTGGTCCTGCTCACCGGCTATCTCGGCCAGATCTCGTTGGCCAGCATGGCCTTTGCCGGTGCGGCCGGCTTCGCACTGTCGAAACTGACGACCAGCTGGAACGTGCCGTTCCCGTTCAGCATGATCTTCGCGGCCCTCATCGCGACCGGCCTCGGAGTACTGGTGGGCGTACCCGCGCTCCGCATCCGCGGCGCCCAGCTCGCCGTCGTGACATTGGCTGCCGCACTGGCCATCCAGAGCTTCGTCTTCAACAACCCCGCCATCACCTCCTTCGAGGGCAACCTCATCGCGGACCCGACGATCTTCGGCCTCGACCTCGGGGTGCGCGACGGCACCAACCTGGTCACCATCCGGTTCTCACTGATGGTCTTGATCGTCGTCGCGATCGCGACCCTCGTGGTGTTGCGCTTCATGGGCGGCTCCACCGGGCGCGCCTTCCTGGCCGTGCGATCCAACGAACGCGCGGCGTCGTCGGTCGGGATCAACGTGGCGGCAACCAAATTGCTCGGTTTCGCGCTCTCGGCGTTCCTGGCCGGTATCGGCGGTTGCCTCATCGGCTACAGCCGGGGTCAGCTGTCGGCCGGCTCGTTCACCGTGATGATCGGCCTCACGCTGCTCGCGATGACCTACGTCGGCGGCATCACGTCGTTCGCCGGCGCGGTACTCGCCGGCATCATCGGACCGCTGGGCGTCGGCTACGTGTTCCTCAACCAAACCCTCAATCTCGGTGAGTACTACGAGCTCTTCGCGGCCGGCAGCCTGCTGTTGATGGCAGTGCTGAACCCGGTCGGCGTCGCGGGTGCGATGTCCGAGCTCGGCGAGCGCATACGCTCCCACCGCCGCACACCGACTTCACATCCGCAAGCGCCGGGTGCGGCGCAGAGCGCACAGGCAGGTGCACATGTCTGAGACGACACTGGAGCCGCAGACGGCTCCCCCGACGCTGCTGGAAACAGGCGGATTGTCGGTCCGATACGGCGGCGTCAGCGCCAACTCCGACGTCGACATCACCGTCGGGGCCGGGGAGATCGTCGGACTGATCGGACCCAACGGGGCGGGCAAGACCACGTTCGTCGACGCCGTCACCGGCTTCACCAAGTCCACCGGGCGGGTGTCGCTGCACGGGGAGAGCCTGGAAAAGGCGAGCCCGCATCGTCGCCGACGCGCGGGCATGGCCCGCACATGGCAGGCGGGCGAGCTGTTCACCGACCTCACCGTCGCCCAGAATCTCGCGGTCGCCGTCCAACCGGTGGGCCTGAGGGCCATGCTGTCCGACGTGCTCAACGGCTCCCGACCACCCGCCGACGTCATCTCCCACGCACTCGACCTCGTCGGGCTGGCCGACGCCGCCGACCAACTGCCCGGGGAACTCACGCTCGGACAACAGAAGTTGGTGGGCGTCGCACGGGCCCTCGTGGGTGGGACGCGTCTCGTCCTGCTCGACGAGCCGGCCGCCGGACTCGACACCCACGAGAGCCGGGACTTCGGCGCGGAATTGCGCCGGATCGCCGCGACCGGCATCGGCATCCTGCTGATCGACCACGACATGTCGCTCGTCCTCGACGTGTGCGATCGGTTGTACGTGCTCGACTTCGGTCGGGTCATCGCCAGTGGGTCACCGGCGGCCATCCAAGACGATCCCGCCGTGATCTCGGCCTACCTCGGCAGCCCCGAGGTCGACCCGGACGCCGTCGTCGATGCGGCCGGCCCTCCCGCCGCTCCGCCCCAACCCGGTCTCGACACCGAACGACCGTCAGACAACGGCCACACCGGGCCGGCCTCGAAGGAGACGAGATGAACGCGCACGCCGAACCGTCATCCGCAGCAGACGGATCGCGGCCGACGACCCCAGACCCGACAACACCGGACCCGACGAACCCGGCGCTGTCGATCGACGACATCACCGTCGGCTACGGCGGCGTGCCCGCCGTCCGCGGCCTCAGTGCGTCGGTCCGGGCCGGTGAGATTTTGGCGCTGCTCGGGCCGAACGGTGCCGGCAAGACGACCACTCTGCTCGCGGCGATCGGCGCGCTCGGCCTCATGTCGGGAACGGTGTCCGCCCTGGGCGACCCCATCGACCGCCGTATCGAACGCAATGCCCGGCGCGGCGTCACCCTGGTCCCCGACACGCGTGGCGTGTTCCACCGACTGTCGGTGTCGGACAACCTGCGCCTCGCCAAACGACGCAACGGAACCGACCTCGACACCGTCTACCAGTACTTCCCGAAGCTGAAGACGATGCGTGGCCGGCGATGCGGCAACCTGTCGGGCGGCGAACAGCAGATGCTGGCCCTGGCCAAGGCACTGCTGGCGAGCCCCAAGGTGTTGCTCATCGACGAGTTGAGCCTGGGTCTGTCGCCGGTCGCGGTCCAGGACCTGCTGCCCCGACTGCGTTCCATCGCCGACGAACATCAGATGGCGGTCGTCCTCGTCGAACAGCACATCGATCTCGCGCTGGGGATCGCCGACTCGGCGATCGTGCTGCACCACGGCCGCGTCGCGCTGTCCGCGCCGGCGCGCGAGCTGCGGAACCACCGGGACAAGGTGGAGGCCGCCTACTTCGGCCGGACCGTCGAGGATCTCGCCTCGTAACCCGCCGGCGGGCAGCAGGCGCACCGCACGGATCGACGACGAGACGGAACCGAGAACGACGTGGCCACCGCGGACAACGACCCCGGACGGGATGACGGACACACCGGTCGACCGGCGCGCAGCACCCGCAATCGGCCCACCGACGACGAACTGCTCGACGCGGCATGCGCGGTCATCGCCGAGGTCGGGGCCGAACGCACCACGATGACCGCCATCGCCGAACGCGGCGGCACCACACGGGTGACCCTGTACGCGCACTTCGGTTCTCGTGACGAGCTGGTCGACCGCGTGATGGTCCGCGAACTCGACACCTTCACCTCGTTCATGTTCGAGGTGTACGACGCCAGCGAGGACATGCCCTACGGTGCCCGCGCGCGGTACTCGGTGCAGTGCCTGTTCGACTACGCCCGACGACACCCGGCCGGACTGCGCGTCCTCATCGGCCACCGCGAGGGCGGCGGCGACCGCAAGCTCTACGCCGCCCTCGAACCCCGCATCGCGGCCCGCCTACGCGACAACTACGCCGAACGCGGCGCGCACATCGCCGCCAGCGCGAACACCCTCGCCTCACTGCTGCTGGGGATGAGCCTCGACGTCGCACACCGGGCCCTGGTCGTCGACGGCGCGGGGGTCGACGAGGCCTGCGACCTCGCGATCACCGCCACCCTCGCCGTACTCCGCGACGTCCGACCCGAACAGCTCGAAGCACTCGACGCGTCGCTCGAGAAGCGCTGAGCGAAGGGCTGGAACTCGGCCTCCGGGGGCCGCCTCCGTCGGTCACGCCCCCGTCTTGGACGACCGCCTCCAAGACCTGGCAAGCCGACCTCAAGTTTCCACCAAGAGCCGCGCGACATCCTCGATTCGACAACAGATCGCGATCGAGCCGCCCGGCCCGGGCACTCGCCGACCCTCACGATTGGAACCCCACGATGTCGCGCCCCTCCCC
>NZ_JAKOIW010000010.1 GCF_022206305.1 Gordonia sp. 'Campus'
CCCCATACGACACCACCCGATCACCACACCGCACCGCCACCGAACCCCACGACAACCCCACCCGCTCAGCAACCACCGACCCCACCGAACGACCCGACCACTCCACCCCCACACAATCCGAACCCGACCAGCCCACGATCGTCTCGCGCATGTCCGCCGGCATCGGGTCGAGCTCCATCACGGGCACCGCGGGGTCGTCGATCACCGCGTCGAGGACGTCCGTCACCGTCGCGGCGACGACCTCGGCGACGCCGTCACCGACAGCGGCGAGATCGGCACGCACCGTCAGGCGAAGACCGTCACCGTCGTCGGCGACGATCAGCGCGAGCGGGTAGTGCGTGGCATCGGACGTGGTCACGTTGCGGATCGGGAGGCCGGAGCTGCGGGAACCTTCGACGACCATGTCGGCGTCGACCGGATACGACTCGACGACGACCAGCGTGTCGAACAGGCCCGGATGACCGGTGGCGGCGGCGATCTCACCGAGGCCGACGAACTGGTGGTCCAGCACCCGGGTCCGGGAGTCGTGCAGATCTCCGATGAGGGCGGCGAGCGATCGCCGCGGATCGACATCGGCGACCACCGGAACGGTGTTGATGAACAGCCCGATCATGGCGTCGACGCCGTCGAGGTCGGCCGGACGTCCGGACACGGTCTCACCGAACACCACTCGCTGCTCACCGGTCAGTCGCGACAGCAGGACCGACCAGGCGGCGTGGAGCACCGTGCTGGTGGTGGTACCCAGCTCGCGCACCCTGCGTTCCAGCGCCGACCGGGTGTCGGCCGACAGCCCCACCACGACCTCGTGCCGACGCGGCTCGCCCGTCTCCGACGCCGCGCGGTTCGGTGCGACGAGAGTGGGTGTGGCGTCCGCGAGTTGCTCCCGCCACACCGCGACCGCGGCTAGATGATCGCGACCGTCGAGCCAGCGGAGATACGCCTCGAAGTCGCCGGCGGGAGTCACCGCCGGTCGCCCGAGTTGTGCGGCGAGGAGGTCGGCGACGAGGATCGGCCCCGACCATCCGTCGAGCACGATGTGATGGGCGGTGATCACCAGGGTGTGTGCGCGCCCGTGGGAGGTGTCGTGCGAGACGGCGGAGAACCTGATCGGTGACGCCGAGTCGAGCAGAAACCGCCGGTCGCGATCCTCGCCGGCGATCTGCAGGATCCGGGCGTGCGCCGCGGCGTGGTCGAGGTCGGTCAGGTCGACGGCCCGGAAGTCCGGATCGGTGACCGTTGGATGATCGGCGGGCGGTACGACGACCACGAGTCGCCCGGACGTCGTGCGCACGAAGGCGGATCGAAGGACGCGCTGCCGCGCGAGGAGTTGCCGAACCGCGGGGAGCAGCGTGGTCGCGTGATGATCGCCGTCGAACTCGATGATCGACTGGGTGACATAGGGATCGGCGCCGAGCAGACGCTCGTGCTCGTAGAACAGCCCCTGCTGCAACGGTGTCGGCGGCCACACCGTGGACGCGGCGCGGGAGGAACCGGCGGCGAGTCGCGCCAGCACCACGTCGATCTCCGGCTGGGGGACTCCACCGCCGATGACATCGGATTCGCTCGGCCCCGGGTGACCCACGGAGTCGACATGCCCGACCAGCGCGGCCAGTGCCGACTCCCAGCGTCTCGCGAAGCGCTCCAGGTCGGCGCGGTCCCAGAACGATTCGGCTGCAGTGAAATTCACACGCAACTCACGGCCGATGCCGGTCATCACCGAGCCGACGGTCACCGTCAGTCCCGCGGTGGCCATCATGTCGCCCCGGATCGAGGGCGGGAGGGTCGGCGCGTCGGCGACGGGCATGAACTCGGTCGCGACCGCGTCGGTGTCCTCGCCGCCGGCGTCGCTCTCCCCCAGGCTGCCGAGGTAGTTGACGGTGATCAGCGGGAGATCCCGCTCGCGCAGCGGCGATCCCGTCCGCAACCATCGCAGCGGGCCGAACGCGATGCCGTTGTCCGGCATGCGTGCCTGGATGTCCTTCAGGGACTTCACCACAGCGGCGACCCGAGGCCCGGTGATCCTGCCCGTCGTCGCCGGGCCGGCCGGGGGAATGTCAACCGCAACCGGCACGAACGAGGTGAACCAGCCGACGGTCTCGCTCAGATCGGCGCCCGGCGCGATCTGCTCCTCGCGCCCGTGGTTCTCCAACATCATCGAGACCGGTCCGGCCCCCTCGGTCCCGACGGCGAGGGCGACCGCGGCGGCGAGGACGGTGTCGGGGCGGGCACCGAAGGCCTCGGTCACCGTCCCCAGTACCTGCCCGGCGAGGTCGGCGTGCACCGCGACATCGATGGCAACCGTGCTGCGCAGGCGGTCGCGGGAGCGGTCGAGACGGCTCGACGTGTGCGGTGGCGGCAGTTGCCTCGACCACCAGTCCAGTTCGTCGGTACGCTCGGCGAGTTCGGTGAGGACGCGCGACCAGCGGCGGAAAGACGTACCCGTGGCGTCGAGCTTCGGCGGCTCTCCGTTGCGATACTGCCACCACGCCCGGGCGAGACCCGACACGATCGTCGTCCACGACACCGCATCCACACCCAGGTGGTGCACGGCGATGACGACTCTGCCCGTGCCGTCCGGCAGGCGGACGCCCGACGCCGCGACGAGTCGGCCGTCCGACGGTGACAAGGTGCGCAGAGCACGCGCGTGCGCCACCCGAACGGCGTCGGCGACCGTGGCCGGCGATCGGGCCGCGGGGTCGTCGATGATCTCGACGACGACATCGTCGGGGTTCCCGTCACCCGCGGTCATCGTCGCCCGGCCACTCTCGTCGACCCGCAGCGAGGCGGTCAGCATCGGGTGCGCCGCGACGACCGCACGCACGACTGCGCGCAGACCCACCTCGTCCGCGCCCGCCGGAAGCGTCAGCACCGTGCTCTGCGAGAAATCCGCGATGTCGGCCGGATCGTCGGCCAGATCCAACATCCACGCCGCGCCCGGGGCCATCGCCACCGGACCGATCCCCCCGCCCGGCAATTCGTCGAGCGTCGCCGCTTGCTGCATCCGGGCCAGTGCCGCGAGCTCGCGCACCGTCGATGCGGCGAACACGTCGCGGGGCGTGAGGACGAAACCGGCCGCACGCAGCATCGAGGTCAGCCGGATCGAGGCGATCGAGTCACCGCCGAGTTCGAAGAACGACCGGGTCACCGGCACGTCGCGCACTCCGAGGACCGCCCCGACGACCGAGGCCACCGTTCGCTCGGCGTCATTCGCCGGTGCCTCGGCATCGTCGAACGGCGGGAGAGGGTCGAATCGTGGCGCCGGGAGGGATTTCCGGTCGAGCTTGCCCGCGCTGCTCAAGGGGGCCTCCGGCAGCGTCACCCACAGCGTGGGACGCATGTAGGCCGGGAGCGACCGCGCGACTGCCTCCTGGGCAGGCCCGATCAGCGCGTCCGCGTCCGGCCCGATCAGATACCCGATCAGCTGTTCGGCGCCGGCAGCCGTCGCGGCGACGGTGACCACCGCCTGACGGACACCGTCGACGGCCGCGAGCACCGACTCGATCTCGCCGAGTTCGATGCGCAGGCCGCGGAGTTTCACCTGAAAGTCGGTGCGCCCCAGGTATTCCAGTTCGCCGGCACGCGTGCGGCGGACGAGATCGCCCGTGCGGTACAGGCGCGCCCCGTCCCCGGCGGGATCGGCGACGAAGCGATCTGCGGTCAGATCGGGGCGCGACGCATACCCGCGTGCGAGCTGGACCCCGCCGAGGTACAGCTCGCCCGCCACGCCGGTCGGCAGCGGCCGCAGCCGGGCATCGAGCACATACGTGCGGGTGTTCCACACCGGCCGGCCCATGGGGACCGTGTCCGCGTTCGTGTCCAGGGTTGCCGACGTGACCTCGACGGCCGCCTCGGTCGGCCCGAACAGGTTGTGCACACGGACATGCGGGAGCACGGCGCCGACCTCGTGCAGGGTCGCAGGCGGCAGGGCCTCACCGGAGCAGTAGAGGTGCCGCAGGGACGGTAGCGGAACTCCCCGACCCACTAGGTCGACACTTGTGCGGTCGACTGCGTCAGCAGTAGTGCGGTCGACTGCGTCAGCAGTAGTGCGGTCGACTGCGTCGAGGAACACACCGAGCAGCGACGGCACGAAGTGGACCGTCGTGACGCGTTCGGAGTCGATGAGTCCGGCGATGGCGTGGGGGTCCAGGTGCGCGTCGTCGGGCGCGACGATCAACCGCGCACCTGCCATCAGCGGGATGAAGAGCTCCGGTACCGAGACATCGAACGTGAACGGCGTCTTCAGCAGAACCGCGTCGTCGGGCCCGAGTCCGAATTCCGTCAGACCCCATCGCAAGCGGTTCAGTACGGCCCGGTGACTCACCGTCACGCCCTTCGGACGTCCGGTGGAACCCGACGTGAACAGCGTGTACGCGGCGTGGTCGGGCCGCAGCGGGAGGCGACGTTCGGCGTCGGTGACCGCCGATACCCCGAGGTCGACGGGAACGGTGGAGTCGACCACGATCGTGCGACCGACGAGACCTCGCAGGGGGTTGTGCTGGTCTGCGACGAGTGCTGTTCTGGCCCTGGCGGTCTCGACCATGTATCGCACACGTTCGGGAGGTGCGTCAGGAGCGACGGGAACATACTGACCGCCGGCCGCGACGACGGCATGGACCGCGACGACGAGTTCCACCGACCGCGGCAGACACACCACGACGGCGTCCTCGGGGCCCACACCGATGGCCAGCAGTTCGCGCGCCAGCGTGGCCACGCGCGCGGTGAACTCACGATGGGCGACAGTTCGGTCGCCGCATCGAAGGGCGACCGAGTCCGCGGTACGGAACGGACCGGACAGAACGGCGTCGGCGAGCGTGTCGGCCGGCAGCGTGACGGACTCCCCGGTCGACAATCGTTGCTGTGCTTGTTCTTCGGCCGTCGTCAGCAGAGCGATGTCCGCGACCGGGACGTCCGCATCGGTCGCGAACTCGGACAGGGTCTCCACCATCGCCGATGCGATCATCTCCGCGGTCGCGGCGTCGAACAGTGCCGTGGCATAGGTGATCCCCCCGGCCAGACCACCGTCCTCCGATTCGCGCACACCGATCGTCAGGTCGAACTTGGCGGCCGTCTCCTCGGTCTCGACGAACTCGGCGCTGAGTTCGCCGAGGGACGCGGTCAAGGCCGCCGGGTGTTGGGCGGAGTGGACGAGCATCACCTGCGCCAATGGCTCGGCATTCTCGATGCGCGCCGGCCGGACCGTGTCGACCACCCGCTCGAACGGCACGTCCGCGTTGTCGAATGCGGTGAGGTCGGTACGCCTCACCCGGTCGAGCAGCGCGGCGAGCGTGAGATGCGGATCGACGTCGACGCGCAGGATGACCGTGTTGACGAACATGCCGACGAGACGGTCGATCTGCTCGTGTCCCCGCCCCGCGACCGGAGTGGCCACCGCGATCTCGGAGGTCGCGGTGAGACGCCTCAGCACCGCCGCGAGCGCGGTGTGCACGACCATGAAGAGCGTGGCCCGGTGTTCGGTGGCACGGTGTCGGAGCCCGGTGACAACCGCCGCCGGCAGCGACCACCGGACGGTCTGGGCGCGTCGGTCCGGTGTTCGCGACCGCGGACGATCGGTCGGCAGCGGCAGCACGTCGGGCACCCCGTCGAGATGTTCGCTCCAGTACCGCAGCTGCCGCGCCATCAACGAGGTCGAGTCGGCCGGATCTCCGAGCCGGTCTCGTTGCCAGAGTGCGTAATCCGCGTACTGGACATCCAGGGTCGGCCAGTCCGGCGCGGATCCCGCGCCCCGGGCCCCATATGCACGGGCGATGTCTGCCGACAACACGGGAGCGGATTCGCCGTCCGCGGCGATGTGGTGGAGGGCGATGACGAGCACGTGCTCGTTCGGCGCGACCGTGATGATCCGCGCGCGGAACGGCAGGTCGACCGTGACGTCGAATGGGGTCTCGATCACGTCGCGGATCGCACGCTCGACGTCAGCCGCGTCCGTTCCCCCGGTCCGCACATCCGCCGAGGTGTGCCCGATGATCAGCCGCCCGGACCAGTCGTCACAGATCACCTGGACGGGTTCCGTCCCGTTGTCGTCGTCGGTCGTCGGATAGACCGTCCGCAGGACCTCGTGACGTTCGACGACGTCGTGCAGCGCGGCACGCATGGCGGACACATCGAGGCGGCCGCGCAGCCGGATGACGACCGGGATCACGTAGGCGCTCGAGTCCGGTTCGAAGCGGTTGAGGAACCACATCCGCCGCTGGGCGTACGACACCGGGACCGGGTCGGGTCGTCGGACGGCCCCCGGGACGGGACCCGGGACGGGACCCGGGTTCGTGGTACCGACGAGACCGACATCGATCACCGCTGCGAGGTCGCGCACCGTCGGCGACTCGAACAGTGTGCGCACGGGGATGACCGCGCCCACCACCGCGCCGAGACGCGCGGCGACGCGGGTGGCCGACAGCGAGGTGCCGCCGAGATCGAAGAACGACGCCGTCGCCGACACCCCGCCCACGTCGGCGAGACCGAGCACGGCCGCGTACACCGCCGCGACCGCGCGTTCGGTGTCGGACTCGGGCTCGGTGTACACACCCCCGTCGAACCGTGCCGGCGGCAGTGCGGCGCGATCGAGCTTTCCCGTTGCGGCCAGTGGGATCTCGTCGAGAACGACGACCGCGTCGGGAACCATGTGGGCGGGCAGCCTGCGCGCCGCGTGGGCGGTCACCAGGCCGGTGTCGGGCCGGATGCCGTTGCGACCGCGAACCCAGGACACCAGCACCGTCTCACCCGACGACGGATGTTCGACCCCCGCGCTGGTCACGAAATCCACGGAGTCGAGTTCTCCGAGGACCGCGTCGATCTCCCCCAGCTCGATCCGGAAGCCCCGGATCTTCACCTGGAAGTCGCTGCGACCGAGGAAGTCCAGTGCCCATTCCTCGCCACGCCGGCGCCACCGCACGATGTCACCGGTCCGATACATCCGTTGTCCGGGTTCGCCGAACGGCGCGGCCACGAATCGCTCCGCCGTCAGCCCGGTCTGGCGCAGGTATCCCGTCGCGAGCGCGGGCCCGGCGAGGTAGAGCTCACCGGAGACACCGGGCGGTACCGGATGCAGGCGCGGGTCCAGGACCATGGCCTCCATCCCGGCGATCGGACCGCCGACGGTGATCGGTTGGTCCGGACGCAGTGGAGCCGACGACGTCGCCCAGATCGTGGTCTCGGTGGGCCCGTACAGATTCAACATCGTGCGCGCCGGGGACCACGCCCGCACCAGCTCGGGCGAGCAGACGTCACCCGCGACACAGACGACCGCCAGGGACGGGAAGCTGTTCTCCGCCAACGCATCGGAGACCGTGGCGAGCGCGGTCGGGGTGATGGCCGCGTGCGTGACCGATTGCCCGGAGATGACCGCGGCGAGTTCGGCACCCCCGGACACGCCTTCGGGGGCGACGACCATCGTGGAGGCCGCGGCGACCGCGATCAGGGTCTCGAACACCGTCGCGTCGAATCCCGGTGCGGCGAAACGCAGTACACGCGAAGACGAAGTCAGCTCGAGTCGGCGCCGCGCGTCGGTCACGAGGTCGGCCACTCCGCGATGGGTGACGGCGACGCCCTTGGGCCGGCCCGTGGAACCCGAGGTGAAGATGACGTACGCGGTGTCGTCGACCCGGATGGTCGGCCCGTCGCTCGGGAGGTCGGGCCGGGGGGCCGGTTCGGCGGGACCATCCGGATCATCCGGCCGGTCGTCCACGAGGAGCCATTCGGTGGTCGCGGACGACGTCTCGAGGGCGGCGAGCTTCTCCGGCGTGACCAACCCGAGGCGGGCGTCGACCGTGTCGAGCATGTACCGGATCCGGTCGCCGGGCAGCCCGGGGTCGATGGGCGCGACGGCGGCGCCGGTGCGCGCCACGGCCCAGAAGCCCACCGTGCCGGCGAGCGAGCGCGGTGTCGCCAGGGCCACCACCGCACCCGGCACGGCCCCTCGACGCCGTAGGACGTGGGCGACACGAGTGGTCCACCGATCGAGTGCGTCGTAGGTGAGTGACCGCCCGCCCTCGACGACGGCCACACCATCGGGGTTCTCGCGTACGGCTGCCGCCAGCAGCTCGCTCATCGTCAGCGGCGACGACGCTGCTTCCGGTGTGCGGACCACCGCCTGCATGGTGTCGTCGCCGGCGGGGAGATCGCCGACCGGTGTGCCCGGCGACTCGACGACGGCTCGGGCGAGCGCGAGGAAGCGGCGCGCGAAGGACTCCACGGTGTGCGCATCGAACAGCGCGGTGGCGTAGGTGATGAGGATCCGGGTGTCCTCGTAGGCCGGCCTGCCGGGTGTGTCGAGGACCGTGAGCTGCAGATCCACCTTCGCCGTGGTGACCGGGGGTTCGATCTCGGCGACGGTCAGTCCCGGCAGTTCGACCGTCGGTCGATCGGCGTTCTGGAAGGCCAGCGCGACCTGGAAGACCGGCGGGTGTGCCGTGCTGCGGGCCGTGACCACCTCGTCGACCACACTCTCGAACGGCAGGTCGGCGTGGTCGAGTCCGGCGATGTCGGTGTCGCGGACCTCGGCGAGCAGGGCGTCGAAGCCGGCATCGCGACGCACCGAGGTGCGTAATGCCAAGGTGTTGACGAACATTCCGATGAGGCCGTCGAGTGCTCGTTCGCCGCGACCGGCCACCGGCGTGCCGATCACCACGTCCTCGCTGCTCCCCGACCGCATGAGGGTCACCGCCAGCAGGGCGTGGACCACCATGAACGGCGTCGCACCGTGCCGATCGGCCAGTGCGGTCAGGCCGGCCCAGGTGGTTGCGTCGACGACGGTGGACATCTCCGCTCCGGCGTCGTCCCGGAGCGCTGCACGAGGACGGTCCAACGGCAGGTCGACGAGTTCTGGCGCCCCTGACAGCCGTGTCCGCCAGTAAGCGAGTTGCCGAGCCGCGAGTGACCCCGGGTCCGCGGGGTCGCCGAGCCTGGCGCGTTGCCAGACCGCGTAGTCGACGTACTGCACCGGCAG
Organism: Gordonia sp. 'Campus'; assembly: GCF_022206305.1. GTDB lineage: Bacteria > Actinomycetota > Actinomycetes > Mycobacteriales > Mycobacteriaceae > Gordonia. The sequence goes on from NZ_JAKOIW010000010.1 coordinate 8,963, forward strand.
CGGCGCCCACCCGGGTGACTTCCCGTCCAGACGAGCGCGGTAGGCGTCGACGAAGTCGGTGACCATCGGGGCGACCGAACCGCCGTCGCTGATGATGTGGTGCACCACGAGCACCAGGATCCAGTCGTCTTCGGCGATCCGGATCAGACGCGCCCGCACCGGCGCGGCGAGTTCGAGATCGAAACCGCGGGTGGTGATCTCCGCGATGGTGTCGGCGATCTCCGTCTCACCCGCACCGCGTAGGTCGATCGGTGGGTCGGCCCGGACGTCGTGACGGGTGTCCCCGGGGGCGGCGATGCGTTGTTCGGGAACGCCGTCGGGTGCGACGAATCGCGTACGCAGGACCTCGTGCCGGGCGAGGAGGTCGTCGAGTGCGGCTGCCACGACCGCAGGCTGCAGCCTCCGCACCTCGTCGTGCGCGTCATCGGCCGGGGCACCACCGAGCCGGAGAACAGCGGGTATGAGATAACCGGCGCCACCGGGGTCGAGGCTCTCCAAGAACCAGATGCGTTGTTGCGCAGGCGACAACGGGAGGACGCCGTCCCGATCCACCGGCCGAAGACGGATGCGGGCCGTGACGTCGCCCCCCGCGGCGACACTCGCAGGCGCGTCGGCATCCCGGGCCAGTCGCTCGTCGACGACTGCGGCGAGACCACGCACCGTCGGTGCGGCGAAGACATCGCGCGCGGTCACCGTCGTGTCGAAGAAGTCGGCGGCACGGGCGGCCACCCTGGTGGCGGTGAGTGAGTTGCCGCCGAGATCGAACAGGGAGTCGGTGACCCCCACGTCGTTCACGCCGAGGATCTCGGCGATGAGCGCGGCGAGATCCACTTCGGTGGCCGTGGCCGGGGGTTCGGCGGTCACCCCTCCGGCGGCCGCCCCGGGTTCGGGCAGCGCGTCCCGATCGAGTTTGCCGTTGACCGTCAGCGGCAGTTTGTCGAGCCACACGTATCGCGTGGGGATCATGTAGTCGGGCACCGCCGCGCTCAATCGAGCGCGGAGCTCGTTCTCGGACAGCGGTTCCGAGTGATTCGCGACCAGGTATCCGACGAGGTGCTCGGTGTCGCCGAGAGTCCGGATGACCGCACCCGCGGCGTCCACGCCGTCCAGCGCGGACAGTGCCGCCTCGACTTCGCCGAGCTCGATGCGGAACCCCCGCAGTTTCACCTGTCCGTCGCGTCGACCCACGAACTCGATCGACCCGTTCCGGGCCACGCCGACATCGCCGGTGCGATACATGCGCGTCCCCGGCGGCCCAAAGGGATTCGCCACGTACCGGGTCGCGGTCTGCCCGTGCCGGCGGAGGAATCCGCGGGTGACCTGCACACCCGAGACGTAGAGTTCGCCGGGCACCCCGTCGGGCAACGGCGCGAGCCGACCGTCGAGGACGTGGACGCGCGAACCGAGCAGTGGCGTCCCGATGTCGGAGGCGGTGGCCGCGTCGACGAACGCGCGCGTCAACTCCCGCCGCGTCATGTAGACGGTGGTCTCGGTGGGGCCGTACATGTTGTTCAACTGCGGACCGGCGACGTCGGCACCCGGCCGGGTCACCGACCCGTCGGCGTCTCGGTCCGCCTGCCAGGTACGGACGTGTTCGTAGTCCAACAGCTCGCCGGAGAAGTGCAGTCGCCGAACCGAATCGGGAATCCGGCGTCCGTGTGGCGGTCGGACGGCCGCGCCGAACTGGTAGAACGACGACGGCGTGAAGTTGACGATCGTGACGCCCTCACGCTCGAACGCCTCCACGACGTCGTCGGGCGCCCGTGTGGTCGCGTGGTCGAGGACCACGAGACGCCCACCCGCGACGAGTGCGGCCCAGATCTCGCCCACCGAGACGTCGAAGGCGTAGGAGTGGAACATCGACCACACGTCCTCCGGCGAACTCTCCACCAGCAGGTCGAGCGCCACCAGCAGGGAGACGACGTTGTCATGGGTGACGACAACACCTTTCGGCGTCCCCGTCGACCCGGAGGTGTACATCACGTAGGCGGCGGCGTGCGCGGCGACACGGGTCGGCAGGCCGGGTTCGGCCGGCGCGCGGACGGCGAGCAGGTCCTCCCGGGTGGTCAGCGGCGCGGGCATGCCGTCCCACGCGCGCACCGTGTCGGCGTCGGCGACGATCAGTACCGGTGCGGCGTCGTCGACGATCGTGTGCAGCCGTGCACGTGGGTGCGTGCGGTCCAGCGGCAGATATGCCGCTCCGGTCTTGAGAACGGCCAGCAGGGTCACGATGAGCTCTACCGAGCGCGGGAGTGCCACCCCCACCAGGGTGTCCGGGCCCGCGCCGCGTGCCGCCAACGCGCGTGCCAGGCGGTCGGTCTCTGCATCGAGTTCCCGGTAGGTGATCGCGGCGCCGTCGAGATCGGACAGGGCCGGCGCATCGCCGCGTCGGCGCGCGGCGATCCGTACCAATCCGGGCAGCGACTCGCGATCCCCCGTGCCGAGGACGTCGTCGATGCGCTTGTCGAGTTCGTGCAGGATCGCGCTCGCTGCGGAGGCCAGTTCGACCGCGGTGAGCCCGGTGCGGGGCATGAGTGCGGTGACGGTTGCGCGGACTGCGGCGCCGGGATCGACACCCCGTTCGGCCAGCGTGACCGCGGAGGCCGACACGCGGCGCCACAGCGTGCGGAACGAGATGGGGCCTGCGGTCCCCGGCATCGCCTCGGCGTCGCCCGCGTGGGTGGCCGCGAACGCCAGCGACCGCAGCACAGGCGACTGGCCCGCCGACACCGGTGTCGGCCCCGACCGGGTACGGGGAGTCGAGGTTTCCGACGTCACGCGGGTTCCACGCGGTTCCGCGGGATCGGACCCGACCCACCTGCGACGCCGTTCCGCAGCACCGACATGGCGGAGGCCCGGACAGACTCGAAGACGTCGTCGATCGAGCGGTCGGCGTCGGCGAGCAGGGTCGTGACGGCGATCGTGAGAGCTTCGTCGGCGTCCTCGCCGGGCAGCGAGAGCGACATCGCCACCGCGGTCGCCTCCAGGTCGGCGAAGGTCATTTCCGGGGCGCCCGGCACACCGATGAGGGTGCCGGGGGCGACGGCCGCGACGTGGGAGACCAGTTCGGGTAGCGGTCGCCCTGCGTCGGAGTCCAGGGCCGACGACGACCCGGAGTCCTCCCAGACAGCAAGGTCACCCACCGGGGTCTGGGGTCGGGACACGATGTCGGCGAGGACGTTCCGATATCGCTCGGCGAACAGTTCGACCGTGCTGTGGTCGAAGAGGTCGGTGTCGTAGGCGATCTGGCCACCGAGGGCACCGGCTCGGTCGACCCCGTCGAGGTCGCCGGGGTACAGCATCAGTTCGAGGTCGACCTTCGCGGGGAAGGACGCCGGTGGGCGAGGACGCACTCGCAACCCCTCGAGGTCCATCTCGGGTAGCTGGAGGTTCTGATAGGCCAGCATCACCGAGAAGAGCGGATTGCGGCGTCCTCGACGCTGCAGTCCGCCCTCGCCGCGCGCGAGGTGATCGACGATCTCGTCGAAGGACACGTCCGCGTGGCCGAGGTCGGCGAAGTCGTCGGTCTGGACGCGACGCAACAGCTCGTCGAACGGTTCGTCGAGTCGCAGGCGCGTGCGGAGCGGCACCGTGGTGGCCAACATGCCCACCATGTCCGCGAGCGCGGGGTCGTCGCGGCCGGCAAACGGGGTGCCGATGACGATGTCGTCGAGTCCCGACAGTCGTCCGACGAGCACCGCGAGAGCCGCGTGCATCACGACGAATTGTGTCGTGTTGTGGACCCGTGCCAGCTGCTGGAGCAGCGTTGCGGTGGTCGACGGGATCGTCAGGTCGACCGAGCCGCCGATGTGGCGCGGTTCCACAGGTCGCGGCCGGTCGGCCGGGATCGTCGCGGGTTCGCCGGGACGGGCGAGACGCGCACCCCAGTAATCGAGGTGGCGTCGATGTTCGGTGACCCCGTCCGGGCCCGGTGTCTGTTGACGTTCGGCGTGCCAGATCGCATAGTCGGCGAATTGCACACGGGTGGCACGAGAAGTGCCCCCGCCGGGCGGGATCGATGCCGCCGGAATCGATGCCGCTGTTCCGGAGTGCCCGGCGATCCGCGCGGCGTATGCCTCGGTGAGGTCGCGGGCCAGCGGTCCCAGTGAGTGGCCGTCGGCGTTGATGTGGTGGATGACGACGACGAGGACGTGCCGGTCGGCGCGTATCCGGAGGATCGCCGCGCGCATCGCGAAGGCTGCCGTGAGGTCGAATCCCGGCTCGACGATCCCCGCGATCTCGTCGTCGACCTGGTGTTCGGCGACGTCGACGAGCGGAATCCGGAAGTCGTGCAGAGCATCTGCGGCCGGGACGATGACCTGCATGGGACTGTCGCCGTGAAGGGGGTAGCGGGTGCGGAGCGATTCGTGTCGGGCGATGAGGTCGCCGACGGCCCCGGTGAGCGCCGGGATGTCGAGACGTCCGTCGAGTTCGAGCGTCAACCCGATGTTGTATGCCGACGACGTGGGATCGACCTGGTTGATGGACCACAGTGCGCGCTGGACGCCGGTGAGGGCGACCATGTGCGTGCGTTCGCGCGGCGTCAGCATACGGCTCGGCGTCGTGGGATCGCCGGTGGTCACGGCTGCCACGAAGTCGGCGACCGTGGGGTTCTCGAAGAGCAGGGCCAGCGGCACCCGGCGGCCGAGGTGTTGCTCGACGAGATAGGTCACCTTCGTCGCGGAGAGCGAGCTGCCCCCGAGTTCGAAGAATCCGTCGTGCACGCTCACCTCGTGTACGCCGAGAACGTCGGCGAAGATCCCGGCGACGACGACCTCGAGCCGGCTGCGCGGCGCGACGTAGGCGCGGGCGGGTGAGATGTCCACCGCCGGAAGCGCTCTGCGGTCGACCTTTCCGGTTCGCGTGAGCGGGAGTTCGTCGAGGACGACGACGGTGTGCGGCACGAGGTGTGCGGGGAGCAGCCCGACGACGTGGTCGAGGACCTGTTCGGGCGCGGGGATGCGCCCGGGCGCCGGGGTCACATAGGACACCAGCACGGTGTCACCGGACGGCGTCGGGGTCCCGACGCTCACGGCTCCCTCGATGTCGGGGTGGGTGAGGAGCACGCCGTCGACCTCGCCCGGCTCGACCCGCATCCCGCGGATCTTGATCTGGAAGTCGTTGCGGCCGTGATAGACCAACTCACCCGAGGGTGTCATGGTCACGAGGTCGCCGGTGCGGTACATCCGCGTGCCCGCGCCGAAGGGGTTGGCGACGAAGCGGGACGCGGACAGGGCGGCACGGCCGTGGTAACCGAGTCCCAGTGCGCGACCGGACAGATAGAGCTCGCCGACGATGCCGTACGGAACCGGTCGTAGGCCGGCGTCGAGGACCAGCAGGCCGACACCCGAGATGGGACCACCGATCGTCACGCGGTCGGTGGATCGCAGCGGGCCGGAGGCCGTGGCCCAGATGGTGGCCTCGGCGGGCCCGTACAGATTCAGCAGCGGCCGTCCGGCGACATCCCATCGGGCGACGAGTTCCGGCGGGCACGCCTCCCCCGCCGCCATGATCACCTCGACGTCGGGGACGGCGCGGGGGTCGAGCGTGGCGAGAGCCGTCGGCGTCATGATCGCGTGCGTGACCCGGTGCTGGGACATGAGCGCTTCGAGGTCGGGCCCTGCGAACACGTCGGGTGGGCTGATCACCAGTTGCGCACCCGTGCTGACCGCGAACACGATCTCCCACAGCGCGACGTCGAAACCGGGTGCGGCGACGTGGAGGATGCGGGAATCGGCGCCGGCGCCGAGCCGGCGCCGCTGCTCGGCCGTCAGTTCGGCGAGCCCCGCGTGCGTCAGCGTCGCCGCCTTCGGCCGACCGGTGGAACCCGACGTGAACTGCAGATAGGCCACGTCGTCGACGGAGACGGGCCGAATGCGTTCGGCCTCGCGGACCGGGTGCGCAGGCCGGCCCGCGATACTCAGTTCGACTTCCAGATCGTCGAGGTGCCAGTGCTCGACCACGTGTCGGGGCAGCTCGCCGCCCGGGGCGTCGCGGATCGGATCATCGCCGCCGTCGGAGACGGTGATCACCAGGATCGCACCGCAGTCGGCGAGCATCGCGGCGCGACGCGCATCGGGCAGACGCGGGTCGACCATGACGAACGCGGCACCGCTGAGGGCGACGCCGATCAGCGCGAGCACCGACCGATGTGACCGCGGGATGCTGATCGCCACGACGTCGCCCGGTCCGATCCCCCGGTCGATGAGCACTCGTGCGATCTGGTTGGTCGCGGTGCTGACCTCGGCCCACCGCAGGGTGCCCGAACCGGTCAGGGCCGGGCCCGCGGGGTCGGCCCCGGCCATGCCGGTCGCGAGTACGTCGGCCAGGGTGGCCTCGGTGCGTCGCCCGCGAGGGGATGCGGTCAGCGCTCGCACCATGTCGGGTCCGAGCACGTCGATGGTTCCGATCGCCCGGGCCGGGTCGAGAACCATCCGGGCGAGGACCTCGCGCAGGCACCCCGCCAGGAGTTCGATCGTGCTGGCGTCGAAAAGATCGGTGGCATAGGAGAACTCGATGGCGTACGCATCCGGGCGGTCGGTGACGGAGACGGTCACGTCGTATTTCGCGGCGGGCACACGCGCATCGAGGATCTCGGCCGAGCCCGCCCAATGTGTGAGCGCCTCGAGTTGATCGGGTTGCACCGTCAAGGCGACCTGGAAGAGCGGTGAATGCGACGGTGAGCGGTGCGGTGCCACCGCGTCGACGACCCGTTCGAACGGGACGTCGGCGTGGCTCATCGCACGGGCGCTGCGCCGGTGCGCCGCGGTGACGAGGTCGGCTACCGTGTCGCCGGGGCGCAGCGCGGTCCGCAACACGACGGTGTTGACGAACATCCCGACGAGGTCACCGACCGCCGGGTCGTCGCGTCCGGCGACCGCGGTGCCGATACTCACGTCGTCGGTGGCGGCGAGGCGACCCAACGTGACGGCCAATGCCGACTGGAACACCGCGAACGGTGTGGCCGACAACGACTTCGCCAGCGCCCGGATGCCGGCTGTCACGCTCGCGTCGAGCACGGTGTCGATGTGGGCACCCGCGCTCGACATCACCCGCGGGCGCGGCCGGTCGGTGGGCAATTCGAGCAGGTCCGGGGCCCCGCGTAGTTCCGACCGCCAGAAGTCGAGACCCTCGATCAGGATCTGCGACGGCGATTCCGGGGTGCCGAGAGTGGCCGCGCGCTCGATGGCCACGTCCGCGTACTGCACGGGCAAAGGGGTGAAGACGGGTTCGTCCCCGGCGCGCCGGCTGTCATATGCGGTCATCAGGTCCCGCAGCAGCGGTCGCAGCGAGTGCCCGTCCGCGGCGATGTGGTGCAGAACGAGGACCACCACGTCGCCGTCCGGATGACCTGCGATCAGCCGGTACCGGAACGGGATCTGGACGGCGAGGTCGAAACCCACACCCGCGACCGCGGCGATGGCCGCGTCGACCCCTCCGTCCGAGGAGGCGGCCACGTGCCCGACCGTCACCGTGTCGGCACCCAGCGCGTCGTCGGCCGCGTCGATGTCGAGGATGCGCTGTTCGGGCTCGCCGTCGACCATGGGGAAGACGGTCCGCAGGATCTCGTGACGGTCGAGGACGTCGCGGACCGCCCGACGAAGGATGCCCGGGTCGACCCCGTGGGACAGTCGTAGTGCCCCCGACATGTTGTAGGTGGACTCCGCCGGAGCCATCCGGTTGATGAACCACAACCGGGTCTGAGCCTGCGACAACGGAATCCGGGCAGGCCGCGGGCGCGCCGAGACGGGGGTGGCGGTGTCCGGGACCGCCGGGGCGGCGACTGCGCGGCCGGCGAGATCAGCGAGGTCATCGGCGTCGAAGACATCGGTCAACGCAATCGTCAACCCGTGGTCGAGGCGCGCGCGGGACACCATCCGTGCGGCGGTCAGCGAGTCGGCGCCGAGCGCGAACAGGTTGTCCGAGACGCTGACGTTCTCCCGTCCGAGCGCTTGCGCCACCAATGCCACGACGGCCATCTCCGCCGGCGTTCGCGGCTCACGGAACGGCGCTGCGCCCGAATGGAGATCGGGTGCCGGCAGGGCCCGCTGATCGAGCTTTCCGGACCGGGTCGTCGGGAAGGTGTCGAGGAACACGACGCCGAGCGGCACCATGTGTCCGGGGAGGCGGCGCCGGCAGTATGCCCGCACCGCATCGGCGTCGGGTTCATCTTTTCCGCTGCGGGAGTCCGGCTGCCCGGGACGCGTCCGGAGATAGGCGACGAGAACGGGTCCGGGAGCGAGATCCCGGCGGGCGACCACGACCACCGCGTCCACGCTCGGCATCGAGGCGATGACCGACTCCACCTCACCGAGCTCCACTCGTTGACCGCGGATCTTCACCTGGTGATCGGTACGGCCGAGATACTCCAGTTCGCCGTCGGAGGTCCACCGGACGAGGTCGCCGGTGCGGTACATCCGCGCGCCGGTTCGACCGGCCGGATCGGCCACGAACCGCGACGACGTCTGCCCAGCCGCGCCGAGGTAGCAGGTCGCGAGTTGTGTTCCGACGAGGAACAGCTCACCCGTCACCCCGACCGGCACCGGGCGCAGGCGACGGTCGAGGACGCGGACCTCGGTGCCCGGGACGGGGCGACCGATCGGAACGACCGACCCCGCCCCGGTGACACGATGAGCGGTCACGTCGATGGCGGCCTCGGTCGGGCCGTAGAGGTTGACCACACCGACGGTCGAGGTCTCGCGGACCCGCCGTGCCAGCTGGACCGACAACGCCTCCCCCGAGGTGAACAGCCACCGCAGGTGATCGGGGAACGACACGCCGCCGGGAGCGTCTCCGCCCCCGAGCGCGGCGCTCGCGGTGTCCGGGCGGGCCGAATCGAGGACCACGTCGAGATACGCGTCGAGCATCGACGGCACGAAGTGGGCGACCGTGACGCGCGCGTCGTCGATGAGGGCGCGCAGATATGACGGGTCCCGGTGCCCTTCCGGGCGCGCGATGACCATCTGCGCGCCCGTTCGCAACGGCCACAACAGCTCCCAGACCGACACGTCGAACGTCGCGGGGGTCTTGTAGAGCACGACGTCGCCGACCGAGATCGGGTGGTCGTCCTGCATCCACGTCAACCGTTGCTCGACGGCGGCATGCCCGACCTCGACACCTTTGGGGACGCCGGTGGAGCCCGACGTGAAGATGACGTAGGCGGCCTGCGCCGGTGAGGCGAGACGCGGCCGGGTCGGGGGTGCACTCACCGGCCCCGGGTCCTCGGTCAGCCGCAGCTCCCGGTCGGTGAAGAAACTCGCGTCCACCCGCAGCACCGGGTCGACGGCCGCGATGACGGCACGGCGTCGTTCCTCCGGTTCGGCGGGGTCGACCGGGACATAGGCCGCACCCAGTCCGAGCGCGGCGTAGACCGAACAGACCTGTTCGATCGAGCGGTCCAATTCGACGATCACCCGGTCACCGGGACCCACTCCGGCAGCGGCGAAGTGGTCCTCGAGCAGTGCGCAGGCCCGGGCGAACCGGGCGTAGTCGAGGGTGGTCGAGCCGAATCTGACGGCGGGTGCCTCGGGTGTGGCGGCGACCTGACGGTCGAACGCGGCCAGGATGTGGCGCTGGGTCGCGCCGGTCACCGGCCCCCCGTTCCCGAGACGCTCGAGAACCGACGGTTCCCCGGGCATCAGCAGATCGAGGTCTCCGACGGGCCGATGCGGCTCGTCGACGAACTGACCCAGGATGTGGAGCAGCCGGAGACGATGCGCGTCGAGTTCATCCGGCTCGTAGAGGGCGGGATTCGCGTGCAACCCCACCTCCAGCGGTGCGTCGGGCCCAGCGGCGAAGACGTTCATCACCAGGTCTTCGACCATCCCGGCCGACAGCATGTGATAACCCACCCGAGCGCCGTCGATGACGATCGGCTTGTCAAAGAGCAACAGGTTGACGAGGGGCCCGAAGGACGTGCCCGCAGCGTCGCCGAACCCCGCCGCCGCTCTTATGTCCTCGGAGCGGTACCGCTGATGCCGGAGGCCCGCGGTGATCTCGGCGGTCACCGCAGCGACGACCTCGGCGCATGTCGCGCCTCCGACCCCGTCGATGCGCAGCGGCAGCATGTTGGAGACCATGCCGGCCGAGTGCCTGATGCGCGCCGTCGTGCGCGCGGTGACCGGCAGACTCAGCACGATGTCGTCGCCGCCCGACATCTTCGCCAGGTAGGCGGCAAACGCCGCGGTCAGGACAGCCGCCACCGACGCGTCGAGACCTTTGGCGCAGCGCCGCAGCGCGGTGTCGAGCGACTGCCCGAGCATGCCCGCCGCGACGACCGTCTCGTTGTGGATGCCGGGCCTGGCCGGGTGCGTCGCGAGACTCACGCGTTCGGGTAGTCCGGCGGCGCGCTCGGACCAGAAGGCATGGTCCCGGTCGTGACGAGTGCTCTGCCGGTAGGCGGCATCGTCGGCCACGACCTCGGCGAGCCCGGCCCGGCGCGGCGGCACATGCGGGCCGGTTCCCGACACGTCCGCGTTGTAGCGTGCGACGGCCTCGTGCAGAGACACCAGCGCCCCGTACCCGTCGAAGGCGATGTGGTGTCCGCGCATGTACCAGAAGGTGCGGTCGTCGGCGACACGGATGAAGGCCGCGACGGCGACCGGTTCCGCGAGCAGATCGACGGAACGCTGGTGATCGGCACGCATCCACTCATCGGCGGCGGCGACCGGGTCCGCGGCACCGCGCAGGTCGACGTCGACGACATCGAACGGAACGGAGTGATCGACGAACTGCATCGGGATGCCGTCGATCTCGGTGACGCGCGTGTATGCGGTCTGGAGTTCCCGGGCCGCCTCGATCACGCCCCGCCGGAACAGTTCTCGGTCGAACTCCCGGCCGTCGTCGACGATGTCGAGGTAGTGCGCCACCGTCACCGAGTGGTCGTCGTCGAGATTCTCGGCGAACCACATGGCGCGCTGGGCGGCGGTGAGCTCGATGAGGTCCGCCGCGCCGTGCCCACCGTTCATCGCGCGGTGTCCGTCTCCCCCAGTCCCATCTCGGTGGGACACGTTGTCATGCATGCGTCGTCCGACTCGGATCGCGGCGAATGGGTCGCTCGACGACGACGCCCCCGCGTCCCCCCGATGCGATCGTCGAACAGCAACGAATCATACGCGGTACATCGCTACGCCTTTCGAAAGTGATACATCCCATCCCTCCGGCGCTGAGGCAATCCTTGCCACAATCGAATCACCCTGTGACAGATGGGATCACGTGCGTGCTTCCCAGTCACACCGGTCACTCTCGTACCGCCGTGACCGGCCACACGACGACGAGATTAGTCCGTTCGACCGACACCGAATCACGCCGCGAGACGACGCCGGTGGCCCCGGCCGGTGACGGCACGCCTCGCAGCGGGCAAGATCGGGCCATGACTCCGGTGCAGATGATCGAGGCGGGCCCGCGCGACGGTCTGCAGAACGAGAAAACCTTGCTGTCCGTCGACGAGAAGGTCGAGTTGATCGTCCGAAGCGTGGACGCCGGCGTCCGCCGCATCGAGGCGGTCAGCTTCGTCAATCCCGCGCGTGTGCCCCAGATGGCCGGCGCCGAGGAGGTCATGCGCGGGGTCCCGCGCGCGCCGGGAGTCTCCTACATCGGGCTCGTCCTCAATCGGCGCGGACTCGACCGGGCACTCGGCGCCGCGGTCGACGAGGTGAACGCGGTGGTTGCCGCCACCGACGAGTTCAGCCATCGCAATCAGGGCTGCGGTGTCGACGAGGCCGTTGCGGCCGCGATCGATGTCGTCCGCGACGCCCGTGCCGCAGGTCTGGCGACGACCGTGACGGTGGCGGTGTCGTTCGGATGTCCTTTTGCCGGGGACGTCGCCCCGGAACGGGTCGCTGACATCGTCGCGCGTCTGACCGATGGCGCCGCGCCCCACGAGATCGCACTGGCCGACACCATCGGGGTCGGTGTGCCCGCGCAGGTGCGCCGGCTCGCCGAGCTCGCGGCGGCGCGGGCGCCGGGGATTCCACAGCGTTGGCATTTTCACAACACCCGCAACACTGGGTATGCCAACGCCCTGACCGCCCTGGACTCCGGCGCCGGCGCGCTCGACGCCAGCATCGGCGGCTTCGGCGGGTGTCCGTTCGCGCCGGCAGCGACCGGGAACATCGCCTCGGAGGACCTGATCTACGCGCTCGACCGCTCGGGTGTCGACACCGGGATCGACATGTCGGCTTTGATCGATGCCGCGCACTGGTTGGGCCGGGCCCTCGACAAAGACGTCCCCGCACTCCTCGGGCGTGCCGGGGGTTTCCCGGCAGCCCGCTGAGGCGGGGACATCGTCGAGCACGAGCAGTGGCGGCGGTGGTACCGCCGGTTTCTATCCGGTGGTGTGCACGATCAGCACGTCGCATGCGGACTTGCGCGCGACGTCGGCCGGCACCGAGCCGAGGAGCCGCCCCGCGATCGAGTTCAATCCTCGGTTGCCCACGACGAGCAGGTCGGCCTTGACATCACTCACCAGCTGCAGCAACGCGTCGACCGGCGCACCCTTGACCGGACGTTGGACGATGTTCGTGGCGCCGGCCTTGCCCGCACGCTCCTTGGCGGTACGCAGGATCTCCTCGGTGGGGGTCGATCCCGTGACCTGGTAGGCCTCGTCCTTGAGGATGTCGGCGGCGTCGCCGGCGCCGCGCTCATTCGGAAAATACGCGCAGGCGATCACCAGCTGCGCATCCCCGGCGAGCGCACCGGCACGCTCCACGGCCTTCATCGACGACTCGGAGCCGTCGGTCCCGACGACGACGGTTTCGTAAGAGCTCATCCCAACCTCCCGACATGAAATCGCCTCGCTGCCCATCAGCGAGGCGTCACCGCGAATCCCCATAGAAACAGGGGTCTTGCTTCGGGACACTAGTTTGCCACGGGTGCGTCTGTCCCCCGATCGTGGTGATCGGCACACTGACACCGTGCGACGATCAACCGGACATCGCAGGTCATCTGCCTACTTGATGCCCGCGGCGTCCATCCCGCGCATTTCCTTCTTGAGGTCGGCGATCTCGTCGCGCAACCGTCCGGCCAGCTCGAACTGCAGGTCCCGAGCGGCATTCATCATCTGATCGGTCAGCTGTTTGACGAGATCGGCGAGCTCGGCCCGCGGCATCGCCGAGACGTCGCGTTTCTCGATGACGCCCGAGCTGCCCGCCTTCGACACCTCGCCCTGCGCACGACGACCGCGGCTCGAGTTGCGGCCCGAACCTCCCACCGCGACCGCCTCGTCCTCGGCCTCGCGATACACCTGGTCCAGGATGTCGGCGATCTTCTTGCGCAACGGCTTCGGGTCGATGCCATGCTCTTTGTTGTAGGCGACCTGCTTCTCCCGGCGACGCTCGGTCTCGTCGATCGCATTGCGCATCGAGTCGGTGATCTTGTCGGCGTACATGTGAACCTCGCCGGACACGTTGCGCGCGGCGCGGCCGATCGTCTGGATCAGCGACGTGGTGCTGCGCAGGAACCCCTCCTTGTCGGCGTCGAGGATGGCGACCAACGACACCTCCGGAAGGTCGAGGCCCTCGCGCAACAGGTTGATGCCGACCAGGACGTCGTAGTCGCCCGACCGCAGCTGCCGCAGCAACTCGACCCGGCGCAGGGTGTCCACCTCCGAGTGCAGGTACCGGACGCGGATACCGAGTTCCAGCAGGTAGTCGGTGAGGTCCTCGGCCATCTTCTTGGTCAGCGTGGTCACCAGGACACGCTCGTCGCGGTCGGTACGGACCCGTATCTCGTGGACCAGGTCGTCGATCTGCCCCTTGGTCGGCTTGACGACGACCTGCGGATCGACGAGACCGGTCGGCCGGATCACCTGCTCGACGAACTCACCGTTGGACTGTCCGAGTTCGTAGGGCCCCGGGGTGGCCGACAGGTAGACCGTCTGCCCGATGCGGTCCACGAACTCGTCCCACGTCAGGGGCCGGTTGTCCACCGCCGACGGCAGCCGGAACCCGTACTCGACGAGGTTGCGCTTGCGGGACATGTCGCCCTCGTACATGCCACCGATCTGGGGGACGGTCACATGCGACTCGTCGATGACCAGCAGGAAGTCGTCCGGGAAGTAGTCGATCAGCGTCGCGGGTGCGGTGCCGGAGGCGCGGCCGTCGATGTGGCGCGAGTAGTTCTCGATACCCGAGCAGAACCCGACCTGCCGCATCATCTCCAGGTCGTAGGTGGTGCGCATCCGCAACCGCTGGGCCTCCAGCAGCTTGCCCTTGCCCTCCAGCTCGGCGAGTCTGTCCTCGAGCTCGCGCTCGATGCTCGCCATCGCCCGCTCCATGCGCTCGGGACCGGCGACATAGTGCGTGGCCGGGAAGATGCGCAGCGAATCGACCTGCCGGACGACGTCGCCGGTCAGCGGATGCAGGTAGTACAACGCCTCCACCTCGTCGCCGAAGAACTCGATGCGCACCGCCAGTTCCTCGTAGGACGGGATGATCTCGACGGTGTCACCGCGGACGCGGAAGCTGCCGCGGGTGAATGCGGTGTCGTTGCGGGTGTATTGGACGTCGACCAGCAATCTCAGCAGCGCGTCCCGGTCGATCTCCTGTCCTACCTCGACCACGACGGAGCGGTCGAGGTAGGACTGCGGGGTGCCGAGACCGTAGATGCAGGACACCGAGGCGACCACGACGACATCCCGTCGCGACAGCAGACTCGACGTCGCCGAGTGACGGAGTCGCTCGACATCGTCGTTGATCGACGAGTCCTTCTCGATGTAGGTGTCGGTCTGGGCGATGTAGGCCTCGGGTTGGTAGTAGTCGTAGTACGAGACGAAGTACTCGACCGCATTGTTCGGGAGCATCTCCCGCAGTTCGTTCGCGAGCTGGGCGGCCAGGGTCTTGTTCGGGGCCATCACCAGGGTCGGTCGCTGCACCTGCTCGATCAGCCAGGCCGTCGTCGCCGATTTGCCCGTGCCGGTGGCACCGAGCAACACGATGTCCCTCTCGCCCGCGGTCACCCGCTGGGTCAGATCCTTGATGGCGGCGGGCTGATCACCCGCCGGCTCGTACTCGCTGACGACAGTGAAGTGGCCTTCGGTCCGCTCGATCTCGCCGACCGGCCGGAACTCCGAGTGCGCGATGACGGGGCGTTCTGCTGCAAAAGCCATAGTGCCAGGGTAAACGCGCCCTATGACACATGTGTTCCCCGGACCGTGCGGACAGACCACCGGGTCGGCCCCGCCCGCCCGCTCCCCTGTCTAGATTCAGAGCATGATGACCGATCGTGGACCGGCTGCCGGCGCACCGGCACCCGCGCCACCACCGTTGCACCCGCCCAAGCGCGAGGTCTTCGACGTTCCGGCGATGACGAACACCGACAACAAGGGGTTCGTCCGGGAGGTCGACGAGTATCGCGTCACCGAGTACGGGCTGTACATGTCGCGCAGGGCACCCGGCCACCCGAGGTTCGACCACCTCGAGTCGTGGCTTCTGCCCGCCCTGGGACTGCGCGCCAACATCTTCCACTACCAGGGCGGCTACCGCGAAGGGCAGCGACTCTATCTCGACATCGGCCACTTCCACGGCCCCGACGAGCACGGGCACTGGCACGCCGAGGACTGGTACCTCGATCTGGTCGACGTTCCCGGAACACCGCCGGTGCTGCTCGACGCCGATGAACTGCTCGAGGCACACCGGAGCGGTCTGCTCGAGACCGTCCGGTGTGTCGAGGCCATGGAGATCGCGATGCGGGCTCTCGTCGGCTCAGCCGAGCACGGCCACGATGTGCAGGCGTGGCTGGACGCGACCGCGGGTGGCGTGGTCTTCTTCCGCGACCACCGTTATGACAGCCGGCACGACGCTCAGTAGGTGGGTAGTCAGTAGGTGGGTAGGACGAAACAGGCTCCCCCGCGGATGAACTCGGGGAACGGCACACCGGTGCCCACGGTGACCGACCGGGTCTTCGTGACTCCGTCGAGGGTGGCGGTCAGGACATATCGTCCCGGTGCCGGCGGGCGCCAGACCGGTGTGATCTCGACGCTGGTCGGCTTCTGGTCGTAGATCGTCGCCGTGCGACCGTTCCCGGTGGAGGTGACCTTCAGATTGGACTTCGACGATCGAGGATCCCCGACGAGGACCGACAGCTCGTAGTCGCAGCCTGCGCCATAGGTCCCGTAGTTGGCCGAACCGTTGGCCGACGAGCCGTAGCCGGCGAGCGTGTCCACCGCGATGCCCTGCAGAGCCGCGTCGGCTGGACCGGCGAACGCTGTGCCCGCGCACGACAGGACGCCGAATGCGATTGCGCCCCCGATGATTCGAGACCGATTCCTACTACCCCGACCGACCATGTTCTGCTCCGCTCCTCAGCTTCGATGCGCCTTGCACCCCCGGGTGTCGGGAGTACGCGACTCACAAGCTAGCAGCGTGTGACGCCACGCGGACCACTTTGGGAAACGTTTGTAGTCACTTTTTGCGGCGTGTCCTACCCGACGGTCACCCGCACCGTCGCGGGGCGGCCCGGATCGCACGATCCGTAGGCGTCCGGGCCGGCGTCGGCGAAACCGCCGTCGGCCAGACGGTCGCCCAGCCCGGCGGCGGCTTCGGCATCACGCGCGGTGATCTGCAAGGTGACCGACTTCGCATCGACGACGTCGACCGCTGTCGCGAGTTCGCCGGCCAGCGCCCACAGCCTGTTCACCAAGCGGGCCGAGGGACCCTCCGGGTTCGGCTCCGCGGCAACCAGTTCGGGGACCGGCGTGGCTACACGTCGCGCCCGGACGTTGGCTTCCAGGGGCAGCAGGCGCTCATCCCAGATCCGGGCAGCAGCTGCCGCGAGGTCCTCCGGCGCACCCGAGTTGTCGAGCCAGACATCGGCCACCGCACGACGCTGGTCGTCGGTCGCCTGCGCAGCGATACGCGCTCGCGCGTCCGCCTCGCCGACGCCGCGCATCGTCGTCAGCCGGTGTAGGCGCACCTCCGCGTCCGCGTACACGATGACCACCAGATGGAAGAAGGGCGCCGTGTGGTTCTCGACCAGGAGAGGGATGTCCTGCACGACAATCGCATCCGTGGGTGCCGCGTCGAGCAGCGCCTGGGTGCGCGCACCGATCAGCGGGTGGGTGATGCCGTTGAGCTTCTGGCGGGAGTCGTCGTCGACGAATGCCTTGGCCGCCAGCGCGGGGCGGTCGAGCGCCCCGTCCGCGGCGAGGATGTCGTCGCCGAAGGCCTCGACGAGCGCGGCCAGGCCCTCCGAACCGGGTTCGACCACCTCCCGGGCGATCTTGTCGGCGTCGATGATGTACGCGCCCCGTTCGACGAAGGTCTTTGCCACGGTCGATTTGCCGGCGCCGATGCCGCCGGTCAGCCCAAGCCTGATCACGCCCACCAGTCTGACAAACCCTCCGATGAAACGGCCACACGGGCGGAAAGCCGGTCGGCCCCGGTTCCCCGGGAGACCCTCGAAGATGACTGCTGTCGAGGTCTCCCCGGGGAACCGGGGCCGAGAAGAGAGGTCGTCGCTAGCCGGTGACCGCGGCGAGTTCGATGGTCTGGTGCGGCAGATCAGCCTCGCCGACCTTCTCGTTCTTGGTCAGATCGATGGCGACGATCTTCTTGGCTGCGGGATCGCTGACGTAGGCGATGTTCTCCTGGACCACCACGTTCGGCATCGGGGACTGCCATTCGTCCGGCTCGGTCCACGCGCCGACCGCCGGGATCTCGGCGATCTCCTGCGCAGTGTTGACATCGAAGACATGCAGGGCGCCATCGGTACCCAGGATCACGGCGGATCCGCCCGGGCCACGCTCGATGGACCGGAAGCTGTACGACGTGCCGAGATCGACGAGCCGGAGCTGACCGGTGCGGGTGTCGGTGAGCGAGAAGCGGGTCGGGCGTTCGAGTTCGGCGTCCGGGTCGGACTTGTAGTCGCCCAGGATGATCGGGGACTCCTCGCTACCGGCCTGGTTACCGATGCGACCGTACGGATCCGGGCTGTCGACCTTGCGGATCTCGTTCCCGTTGACGATCAGGATCCCGTCCTCGCACCCGAAGGCGAGGACCCCGTCCGCGCCGGCCGCCTCACCGTGGACACCGGGGCACTGGTCGTTGCGCACGATCTCCTTGCGCTCACCGTCGAGGATCGCGATACCACTGCGCGAGTCCTCGTTGCCGACGGTGGTCACGACGGTCCCGTCCTCACGGAACACCGCGACGCCGTGGTGGGGCTCGGGAACGGTGAAGGTCGTCGACGCAGGGTTGCCGCGGAGGAGCTCGGCCGGTTCGACGATGTCGACCTCTCCGGTTCCGTCGGTGAACAGCGTGATCCGGGAGTCGTGGGGTACGACGTGGCCCGGCTCCTCGCCACCGAAGGTCATGTCGGTGAGAGTCGGCGTGGTGGTGTAGTGGTGACCGTGGTCGCCGTGCTGACGGGTCCACGTGCCCATGTCGAGGACACGGAATCCGTCCGACTCCGACACGAACACGTTGCGGCCGTTGTCGGCGCTGTTGAGCCGGATGAACCCGTCGACGGGAAGGTCGGCGACCTGCTCCAGGGATTCCGCGTCGAGGACGAGGATTCCGCCGTCGTAGCTCAGTGCGAGACGCGGTGTGGCGCTCTGCTGTTCGACGGCCTTGGCGGAACTCGACGCGGGCGCGGATTCGCTTGAATCCTCGCTTCCACAAGCGACGAGAGCGAAGGACGCGGCGGCGAAGAGCGCGAGGGATCGGGTCAGATTTGTCCGTTGTGCAAACACCCGGACAGTCAACAGTCAAACGAAAATCATTGTCAACAACGCATGGTTTCCAGTGCGGAGTGACGTCAACCCACCAGCGGCCGCAATCCGTCGAGGACCCGAGCGAGGCCGAACACGAACGCCTCGTCGGGAGCACCGGGAGCCTGATGATGCTCTCCGACAGCGGTACCGACACGGTCCGCCAACGGGAACGCACCTTCGGGGATCACCGCATCCAACTCCGGCGCAACCGCCTCCCACCACTGCACGTCCGTCATCCCCGTCTCTGCCGCCGCGGCTCGCGCCCCGAGCGCCTCGCGGGCGTTACCCGTCACGAAGGCACCGACCAGGACGATGACGTTGTCCCGCTCCAGGTCCGAGATCCCCACGTCTTCCAGCAACTCGAGTTGCCGCTCGTAGCGAGCCAACCGATGGGGACCGAGGACCTGCCGCCACGGCGAGGCATGCAGCAACCACGGGTGTGCCAGATACTCGGCGCGCAACACATGCGCCACGGCCGCAAGCGAATCGAGCACAGAGGACGACCGCACGGGCATCGGGGACATCGCGGTCACCTGATCGATCATGAGGGCGACCAAGACGTCACGTGTCGGTATGTAGGTGTACAGCGTCATCGGCCCGATCCCGAGCTCGCCCGCGAGCACACGCATCGACAGCGCATCCAGTCCGCGGTCGTCCGCGAGACGGATGGCCGTGTCCACGATGTCGTCGACGGAGATCCGTTGGCGTGGACCGCGACGCGGCGCCTGGGCCCCGATCTCGGCTCGCCACAGCAGACGAACGAGTGCACGGACATCGTCGACGGTCGACACGCTGCCACCTTTCCCGTACGGTGTACCGAGTCATTACTCCGTACACCGTACCAAGTGAGGTGCTCCGCTGCCCGTCCAGGCCACCTACCTTCCCGACCTCCACCAGTTCGCGCTCTGGTCATCGCACGATCAGGACAGCAGCGGCCGTGAAGACACATGTCGCCTCGCAGTCCCGGACGGGAACGACCTCGTCGTCCGGGACATCGCGTGCGACCTCGTAGACGCCGGCGAGCTCGCCGCGCAGGAGTCGGACCACGCGGCGCGGCTCGCACCGTCGGCGCAGGCCTGGCAGCGCGTCCTCGCCGGCCACCCCGACACACCGCTCCCGCTCGCCGCACACGCCGAGGTGGATCCCACCGGCACAGCGGTGACCACCGCCGGCTTCGCGCGCGACGTACTGCGCGACTGCCTTTCCGTCGAAGGTCGACTCCGCGACTCGGTACATGCCACGCTGCGGCCGTACCAGATCCGAGGGATCTCGTGGCTGGCGCAGACGGCCGAGGCGTCCACGGGAGCCGTTCTCGCCGATGAGATGGGGCTCGGAAAGACGCTGCAGGCGATCGGACTGCTGTGTCTCCGTGCGTCGGAGGGGCCACAGCTCGTGGTGTGCCCGACGAGCCTGGTGACGAATTGGGCGCACGAGATCGGCCGTTTCGCACCGTCGCTGACAGTGTCCGCCGGCTTGCTCGAGAACGCGCCGACCACCACGGGGTCGGTCACCGTGATCTCCTACGCCCGCCTGCGCCTGGGGTCCGATCACCTGCGCGAGCGGCGTTGGGCGACAGTGATATACGACGAGGCGCAGGCACTGAAGAATCCCCGCACCCAGGTCGCGAGGGCGGCCCGCGACGTCGACGCCCACGCGCGCATCGCGCTGACGGGCACACCGATCGAGAACAGCCTCGACGACCTGTGGGCCATCTTGCGGGTCGTCGCACCTGCCCTGTTCCCCCACAAGGCGGTCTTCCGGCGGCGGTTCACCCGGGCGGTGAACGACGGCGACGCCGGAGCGCTGCAACGGCTTCGCGTGGCGGTGGCTCCGGTCTTGCTGGCACGCACCAAGTCCCGCGTGGCCACCGCCCTGCCGCCGAAGATCCTCAATCCGCTTCTCGTCGACCTCACCGAGGAGCAGGCCCGACTCTACGACGACCACCTCGCCGACATCGAAGGAAACGGATTCGGTTCCGGGATCGAGAGGCACGGAAGGATCTTGGCCACACTCACCCGGCTCAAACAGATCTGCAATCACCCCTCCCTGGTCACCGGTGACGACGAAGCTCTCGCGGGTCGGTCCGGCAAGCTGGACCTGTGCACCGAGATCCTCGACGAGAACCTTCGGACCGGCGCGCCCACGCTCGTCTTCACCCAGTATCGGGAAACCGGCGAGCTCCTCGTCCGCCACGTCGCCGAACAACTCGGCGTCGACGCACAGTTCTTCCACGGCGGTCTCCCGGCAACCCGCCGGAGTGAACTCGTCTCGGATTTCCAGTCCGGCCGCGGCGCCGACCTGATGGTGATGAGTCTGAAGGCCGGCGGCGTCGGTCTCACCCTCACACGTGCGTGCGACGTCGTCCACTTCGACCGCTGGTGGAATCCGGCCGTCGAGGCGCAGGCATCGGACCGGGTCCACCGGATCGGCCAGCAGCGTCCGGTCACCGTCACGACGCTGACGACGGCAACCACCGTGGAGGAGCACATCGACAACCTCCATCGACGCAAATCCGCCTTCGGGACCCACGCCGGTGACACCTCGGCCCTCACCGAGCTGACCCGTCTCGGCGACGAGCGGCTGATCGACATGCTGCGCCGCGGCAGGGAGTCCGAATGAGCAATGCGACAGCCGAATTCGGCTACACGCGCTGGGGCGCCGAGGTCGTTCGACTTGCGGAGCCGTTGTCCGCCCGATCACCGGAACCGCGGGCGCCACGCGCTCGCAGCATCGCCCGCAACGGCGGGGTCGATCTGGTCGTCGACGGCCGGTCCGTCCGCGGAGTGGTTCAGCGGGGCGGACAGGCCTCGGTCGCCCAACTCGAGTTCGCACCGATGACGACTGCTGCCGCCTCGATCCTGCGGATAGCCCTGGGCGCGGCCAACGAGCCCGGGGACGAGACGTACCGGCGGGTCGTCGAATCCGGGGCGTGGTCGCAAGCTGCCCTGGATGTGGCGGACTGCTCCTGTCGAGGGCGCGGGGACCGATGCGTTCACATCCTCGCCGTCCTGTACGCAACGGCCGCGGCCATCGATCGAGAGCCGGCACTCGCCTTGCGCCTGCGCGACTTCGACATCTCGCTCGACGCAACCGGCGACGCCGCCTCCGATCCACCGCCGGACCACAGGCACCCGCGCTGGACGACACTGACCGCCTTCGATGTCCGGAACTACTGGGACGCCGGCCCGCGCGACTGACGGTCAGGCGAGCACAGACGAGAGAAGCCCTCCCGGAATCCGGGAGGGCTTCTCTGCGGTGCTCAGAGAGCGACGATGTCAGGCGTTGCCCGACAGCTTCTCGCGCAGTGCGGCGAGCTGCTCGTCGCTGGCCAGCGAACCACCGGCCGACGAACCGCCGGTCGAGCTGCTGCTCGACGAGGCGGAGCCTCCGTGGCTCTCCGAGGCCGACGAGTAGTCGGTCGGGGCGTTGGCGGCCTCTGCGGCAGCAGCGGCGAACTTCTCCATCTGGGCGGTGTGCATCTTGTGGCGACGCTCGGCCTCGGCGTACCGGGCCTCCCATGCCTCACGCTGCTTCTCGAAGCCTTCGAGCCATTCGTTGGTCTCGGCGTCGAAGCCCTCGGGGAAGATGTAGTTGCCCTGCTCGTCGTAGCTGTCGGCCATGCCGTACTTCGAGGGGTCGAACTCCTCGGTGTAGTCCTCGTTGGCCTGCTTGAGGCTCAGCGAGATACGACGACGCTCGAGGTCGATGTCGATGACCTTGACCATCGCGTCGTCACCGACGGCGACGACCTGATCCGGCACCTCGACATGGCGCTCGGCCAGCTCGGAGATGTGGACCAGACCCTCGATGCCCTCGTCGACGCGGACGAACGCACCGAACGGCACCAGCTTGGTGACCTTGCCGGGCACGATCTGGCCGATGGCATGGGTGCGGGCGAACTGACGCCACGGATCTTCCTGGGTGGCCTTGAGCGACAACGACACGCGCTCGCGATCCAGATCGACGTCGAGGACCTCGACGGTGACCTCGTCGCCCACGGCGACGACCTCGGACGGGTGGTCGATGTGCTTCCAGGACAGCTCGGAGACGTGCACCAGACCGTCGACGCCGCCGAGATCGACGAACGCACCGAAGTTGACGATCGAGGACACGACGCCCTTGCGGACCTGGCCCTTCTGCAGCTGGTGCAGGAACTCGCTGCGGACCTCGGACTGGGTCTGCTCGAGCCATGCGCGACGCGACAGGACCACGTTGTTGCGGTTCTTGTCGAGTTCGATGATCTTGGCTTCGATCTCCTTGCCGATGTACGGCTGCAGATCGCGGACGCGACGCATCTCCACCAGCGATGCCGGGAGGAAGCCACGCAGGCCGATGTCCAGGATCAGGCCGCCCTTGACGACCTCGATGACGGTGCCCTTGACGGCCTCGTCCTTCTCCTTGAGCTCCTCGATGGTGCCCCACGCCCGCTCGTACTGCGCGCGCTTCTTGGAGAGGATCAGACGACCTTCTTTGTCCTCCTTGGTGAGGACCAGGGCCTCGACCTCGTCACCGACGTTGACGACCTCATTGGGGTCCACATCGTGCTTGATCGACAGTTCGCGAGAAGGGATGACGCCTTCGGTCTTGTAACCGATGTCGAGCAGAACCTCGTCCCGATCGACCTTGACGATGGTGCCTTCCACGATGTCGCCATCGTTGAAGTACTTGATCGTTGAGTCGATGGCGGCGAGAAAGTCCTCGGCAGTGCCGATGTCATTGACGGCTACTTGCGGCGAGGTGATCGTGGGGGACGACATATGTTGAGTTGCTCCGGACAAGTGTGTAGTAGGTACGATTCTTCAAAGCTGTGTTGATCGCCACCACCTGGACCGGCCTGTCGCCGGTCGGGCAAGTGCGAACCGCGCGTCATCGGGCTCACGCGCGTGGAGAAGCCTACTCCAGCGGCGTTGTGCTGGGCAAATGGCTCGAGAATGAGACCATGAACACGTGGCTCACTCGCTCGAACTGATTCTCGACGACCCGTCCGACCAGCAGGTTCGCGACGAATGGGCCGTACTCGCCGAGGCCGGACTGCCCCACCAGGGCCGCGTCGCCTCGACGACGAACCGTCCGCACGTCACTCTGATCGCGGCGTCGACGATCGATCCAGGGGCAGACGCCGCGCTGACACCGGCGGCCATGCGCCTCCCCGTGGATATGATGCTCGGCGCCCCACTCGTGTTCGGCAACGGCCGGCGGTCCACCCTCGCCCGGCTCGTGGTGCCCACGACCGAACTGCTGTCGATCCACACCCAGGTCGATCGGCTGGCCGCGGAGTTCCTCGGCCGGGACTCGTCGCCGGCGTTCGCCCACACCCAGCCGGGCCGATGGACGCCTCACGTCACGCTCGCCCGTCGCCTCGACCCGGACCAGCTCGCGCATGCGCTCGGCATCCTGGACCTCCGTGCCGAGATCGCGGGTTCTTTTGTCGCACTTCGTCGTTGGGACCCCGACGCCGGCGTCGACCACATTCTCCCGGGGCGGGCCTGCTGACCGACGACGGTCAGAGCGCCCTCGCACACCCCCGCCGGACAGATCACGGTCGTCCGCGTCCCGAACCGGCGCGTTCATTCGTTCGACGCCTGTTGTCGGCAAACATTGGTGATGCGCGTCACAACAGGTGATTATCGAGTCATGACCGAAGCACCGACCCACAGCGACAGCCACGCGGCCGGCGCCGACGACGCCGTCAGCGCGGAGGTGTTCGCCGAGCGGCTGTTCGCCTCCACACTCGCGACCGTCGAGACCTTGAGCGTGTACCTCGGCGAACGACTCGGGTGGTACCGCTGCCTGGCCGACCACGGGCCGCTCTCCGCCGAGGCGCTGGCCTCGCGCACGAACACCGACGCCCGATACGCCCGGGAATGGTTGGAGATGCAGAGCGCCTACCGCATCCTCGACGTCGACCTGTCGACCGATCCCCCGGTGTTCGGCATCTCCGCGGGCGTCGCGGAGGTGCTCACCGACACCGCGAGCCTGTCCTATCTCGGCGCACTGCCTCGTATGTTCGCCGCCGCGGCCCGACATCTGCCGGAACTGCTCGACGCCTACCGCACCGGCGGGGGCGTCAGCTGGGAAGCGCTCGGCGCCGACGCCCGCGAGTGCCAAGCGGCCTTGAACCGCCCCTGGTTCGACTCCCGCTTGGCGCCTGCGCTGGCCGGCATCGACCACCTGCACGCGACGCTCTCGCGGCCGGGTGCCCGCATCGCCGACATCGGGTTCGGTGCCGGGTACTCCACGATCGCACTGGCGCGGGCGTACCCGGAAGCCGAGTTCGTCGGGCTCGACGTCGACGAGGCGTCGGTGCGGATGGCACAGGACAACGCCACTGCCGCGGGGATGACGGACCGGGTGCGATTCCTCGTCGCCGACGGTGACGAGGCCACCGCACACGGCCCGTTCGACGCCGCGTTCGCCTTCGAGTGTCTGCACGACATGCCTCGGCCCGTCGAAGTACTCGCCGCCGTCCGCGCCGCACTGTCCCCCGGTGCCTCGATGATCGTGATGGACGAGGCTGTTTCCGACGAATTCACCGGCCCGGCAGACGATCTCGACAAAATCATGTACGGGTTCTCGCTGCTGGTGTGCCTTCCGGATTCGATGAGCTCTCCCCCGTCGGCCGCCACCGGAACCGTCTTCCGGACCTCGACGCTACGAACGTATGCCCGCGACGCGGGCTATCGAGACGTCGTGGTGTTGCCGATCGAGGACTTCAGCTTCTTCCGCTTCTACGAACTGACCACCTGAGCAGGTCACCGGACGGCCCTGCCCGAAGTTCTAAGATCGCAGGATGCCCTCCGATGAGGCGGATTCCGCGCACTCCACGTCGAGCCCCGACCCCGCGGTGCGTGCACCACGCATCCTCGGCGAGGTCGATTCCGTGACGAGCGACCGCGCCAGCCGGTGGTGGTGGGATCACGACGCGGACAACTACCACGTCGAACACGGTGAGTTTCTGGGCACATACAGCACGGGCGGCGACTTCGTCTGGTGCCCCGAAGGTGTGCGCGAGTCCGACGCGCACCTCCTCGGCGACATCGTCGGCCGCGACATCCTCGAGATCGGCTGTGGCTCTGCTCCCTGCGCCCGCTGGCTCGCCGCGCACGGTGCGCGCGCCGTCGGCGTCGACCTGTCACGTCGGATGCTGGGCATCGGGCTCGACGCGATGGCCGCCGAAGGTGTCCGCGTTCCGCTCGTGCAGGCGACCGCCGAGACGTTGCCGTTCGCGGCAGAGTCCTTCGACGCCGCGTGCTCGGCGTTCGGTGCCGTCCCGTTCGTCGCGGACTCGGCCGGGGTGATGGCCGAAGTGGCGCGGGTGCTGAAACCGGGTGGCCGCTGGGTGTTCGCGGTCAACCACCCCATGCGGTGGATGTTCCTCGACGATCCCGGCCCCGAGGGACTGACCGTGCGCATCCCCTACTTCAACCGCACCCCCTACACCGAGACGGACGCGAACGGTGCCCTGACCTACGTCGAACACCACCGGACGATCGGCGACCGGGTGCGCGAACTCCGATCGGCCGGTTTCGTCCTCGACGACATCATCGAACCCGAGTGGCCGGACGGCTTCGACCGCGAATGGGGACAGTGGAGTCCGTTGCGCGGCAGCTACTTTCCGGGTACAGCGATCTTCTGCAGCCACAAGACCGGGTGAGGACCGGCCTCAGAGGAGTTTCGACAGGAACTCACGCGTCCGCGGTTCCCGTGGATTGGCGAGCAGCTCCCGCGGATCGCCCTTCTCCACCACGACGCCGGCGTCCATGAAGACCAACTGATCGGCGACCTCGCGTGCGAAGCCCATCTCGTGGGTCACCACCATCATGGTCATGCCATCCGCGGCGAGTTCGCGCATCACCTTCAGCACGTCGCCGACGAGCTCGGGGTCGAGCGCCGAGGTCGGCTCGTCGAAGAGCATGAGCTTCGGATCCATCGCCAGCGCTCGGGCGATCGCGACCCGCTGCTGCTGTCCGCCCGACAGCTGCGCGGGATAGGCATCCGACCTCGACGACAGCCCGACCCGGTCGAGCAGGTAGCGAGCTTTCTCTTCCGCTTCGGCGCGGGACTGCTTCTTCACCTGCATCGGCGCCTCGATGATGTTCTCGAGCGCGGTCCGATGCGGGAACAGGTTGAAGTGCTGGAAGACCATGCCGATGTCGCGACGTTGGGTCGCCGCGTCCCTGGCGCTCATCTCATAGAGCTTGTCGCCTCGCTCGCGGTACCCGATGAGGTCGCCGTCGACGTAGAGACGTCCCGCGTTGACCCGCTCGAGGTGGTTCACGCAGCGCAGGAACGTCGATTTGCCCGAACCGGACGGACCGATCAGGCACAAGACCTCACCGCGCGCGACTTCGAGCGAGATCCCCTTGAGGACCTCCACCGAGCCGAAACTCTTGCAGACCCGGTCGGCCCGGACCATCGGCGTGCTCGCCGGCATCCCGTCCACGCTCACGCTTTTTCTCCCCCTGCGGGCCCGGCGGCACCACCGGGCGCCGTCGCGGCACCATCGGCCATGGTCTTGAGTTGCCGGGCGGTCAGGTGACGGGTCGCTCCCTTGGCGTAGTAGCGCTCCACGTAGTACTGCCCCACCATCAGGATGCTGGTGATCGCGAGGTACCAGGTGGAGGCCACGAGCAGCAGCGGGATCGGTTCGAAGATCACGCCGGAGATGTCGCGCTGGCGCCCGTAGAGGTCGAGCGTCAGCGGCACCGCGGCAACCAGGCTCGTAGTCTTGAGCATGCTGATGAGCTCGTTGCCCGTCGGCGGGATGATCACGCGCATCGCCTGCGGGAGCACGGTGCGTCGCATGGTCTGCGACCACGACATGCCCAGCGCCACCGACGCCTCGGTCTGTCCCTCGCCCACCGACGACACCCCGGCGCGGACGATCTCGGCCATATAGGCCGCCTCGTTGAGACCCAGCCCGATGACCGCGAACAGGAACGCCGCGTTGAGGGTCTGGATGTCGAGCGTGACGAACTGGTGGACGAACGGGATGCCGAGATCGATCTGCTTGTAGATCGCCGGGAACAGACCCCAGAACACCAGCTGCACGTACACCGGTGTGCCGCGGAAGATCCACAGATACACCCACGACGTACCCCGCAATACGGGATTGGGACTCAACCGCATGATCGCGAGCAGCACGCCGAGGACGATCGCGATCGTCATCGACAGGAGCGTCAGCGCGAGTGTGTACCCGACGCCCGACAGGATGCGCGAATCGAACAGGTAGTTGCCGTAGGTGCCCCAGCCGTAGGCCTCGTTGGTCGCCGCACCGTAGATGAACAGGCCGGCGAGCACGATGATGACGACGGCGGCGATCCACTGACCGGGCCGCCGCAGCGGGATGGCCTTGATCGGTTCGGGTTCGCTTGTCGCCGTTGGGGTGGGCTGCGGTGAGCTCATGTCAGCTCACCGCGCCGTTGATTTCGGAGACATCGATCATGCCCTCCTCGAGGCCCCAGTTGGCCGCGATCTCTCGGTACTGTCCGTTGTCCATCAGATACTGCGCGGCGCGCTGCAGTGCGAGCGCGAGGGGCGACCCCTTGCGCACGGGCCACCCGTACGGGGCGGAGTCGAACACCCCACCCGCGGGCTTCAGACGGTCCTCGGTGCGCTTGATGGCGTAGGCCGTGACCGGCGAGTCGGCAGACATCGCGTCGACGCGGCCGAGGATCAATGCGTTGACCGCCTCGTCCTGGCTGTCGAACTTGACCTTGTCGATCGCGGGTTTGCCCGCGGCGACGCAGGCCGCGCTCTTGGCGGGCACCTCGTCGGTGTCCTCGTAGGTCGTGGTCTGTACCGCGACCCGCAGTCCGCACGCGTTGTCGGGGTCGATGACGTCGTCGTTGTCAGACGCCTGCGCCCACTGCACCCCCGCGCTGTAGTAGGTGACGAAGTCGACCTGCTTCTCGCGTTCCAGCGTGTCGGTGAACGACGACATGCCCACCTGATAGGTGCCGGCCTGGACGGACGGGATGATCGTGTCGAACTGGGACTCCTTGTAGTCCGGAGCCAGTCCGAGCACCTTGCCGACCGCGTTCATCAGATCGACGTCGTAGCCCACGATCTTCCCGGTCGCGTCCTTGTACTCGTTCGGCTGGTACGGGATGTTGACCCCGACCACGAGCCGTCCGGTGCGAGTGATCTCGGGGGGCACGAGCGCGGCGATCTCGGGCACCATCGCGACATCGACGTCGATGGGGATCACCTGGTTGGCGCGTTCGCGTTCCTCGTTGTTCACGCAGCCGCTCACCACAACGGTGAGTGCGAGGAGGACGCCGAGCCAGCGAGCCACACGCGTCACTCCACTTCCCTTCGTCCGGCCGAGCGCACCCACACACTGTAATTCGCCCGCACCGCCCCGGCTCGCCACCCGCCGTTCATGCCCGGTCATCCCGGACAGCCGCCACGACCGCGTCCGCGAACTCGGAGGTCGACGCGCTGCCGCCGAGATCGGACGTGGCGGTCGACGCGAGGGTGGCGGCGACGGCGGCGTCCATGCGTACTCCCGCGGCGACGAGCGCGGCATCGTCGACCATCTGTCCGTACCGGCGGAACGCCATCGCCACCGACACGATCATCGCCACCGGGTTCGCGATCCCGCGGCCCGCGATGTCGGGTGCGGCACCGTGGGTGGCCTGAGCCATGACTCGGCTCGCCGAGCAGTTCACCGAGCCGGCGATCCCCAGGGAACCCGCCAACTCACCCGCCAGGTCCGACAGGATGTCCCCGAACAGATTCTCGGTGACGAGGACGTCGAAGTCGCCGGGACGACGGACGAGCAGGGCGGCCATCGCATCGACGTGCTGCTCGTCGACGTCGACGTCGGGGAAGTCGGCGGCCACCTCGCGGCACACGTCGCGGAACAGGCCCGTCGTCAGACGCAGGACGTTGGCCTTGTGCACGATCGTCACCCGCGCCGGCCGGTGAGGACCCGCGCGATCGAGCGCGGCTTCGAAGGCGACACGAGCGATGCGCTCGCTCGCACCTCGCGTGACGAGCCCCACCGACAGTGCGACGTCCGGTGTCGGCATGAATTCGCCGCTGCCGACGGCCATGTTGCGATCGGCGTAGAGGCCTTCGGAGTTCTCTCGGACGATCAGGACGTCCATGTCCGGCTTCACCGCGGGGACGCCGGGAAATGCGACTGCCGGCCGGAGGTTCGCGAACAGGTCGTAGCGGGTGCGCAACACCGCTCCCGGCGTGCGACCGCTGTGTTCGGGCGGATACGACGCGGAGTCGTGCGGGCCGACCATCCACAGCGGGAGTTCGTCGAGGGCGGACAGGGTGTCCGTCGGCACCGGGTCGGCGTGCGAGGCGATGGCGTCCGACCCGAAAGGCAGCTCTCGCCACTCGATCTCGACACCCTCGACGCGGGCGGCGGCATCGGCGACGGCCATCGCCGCCGGGACGATCTCGCGTCCGATCCCGTCCCCGACCAGAACACCGACCCGCCGAGCGTCCGGGGCCATCAATGTGCCGCGTCGTCCCAGGACCGACCGAATCCGACCGACACCTCCAGTGGCACCGACAACGTGATGGCGCTGCCCATCTCCTCGCGCACGACCGCCTCGACCGCGTCGCGCTCGCCCTTGGCGACTTCGATGACCAATTCGTCGTGCACCTGCAGCAGCGTCCGCGACAGCAGCTTCTCGGCAGCGAGACGCTTGTGCACGTTGATCATCGCGACCTTGATGATGTCGGCCGCAGTCCCCTGGATCGGCGCGTTCAACGCCATCCGCTCGGCGGATTGTCGACGCTGCCAGTTGTCACTGTTCAGATCGGGCAGGTATCGACGACGACCGAAAAGCGTTGCGGTGTACTCGTTACGGCGGGCTTCGGCGACGACATCGTGCAGGTAGTCCCGGACTCCGCCGAACCGGGCGAAGTACGCCTCCATCTGTTCCTTGGCCTCGTCGCGACTGATCTTGAGCTGCGCCGCCAACCCGAAAGCGCTGAGGCCGTAGGCGAGTCCGTACGACATGGCCTTCACCCGGTGACGCATCTCGGTGGTCACCTCGTCGATCGGCACCCCGAACGCCCGTGATCCGACGAAGTTGTGGAGGTCCTCACCGGTGTTGAAGGCCTCGATGAGGCCGGCGTCCTCGGACAGGTGGGCCATGATCCGCATCTCGATCTGGCTGTAGTCGGCGGTCATCAGGCATTCATAGGGTGCCCCGGACTCGGTGTCGGAGCCGACGACGAAGCCTCGGCGGATCTCCCGACCCGCCTCGGTGCGCACCGGGATGTTCTGCAGGTTCGGCTCGGTCGACGACAGGCGACCGGTCGCGGCGATCGTCTGGTTGAACGTCGTGTGGATGCGACCGTCGTCGGCCACAGATTTCAGCAGGCCGTCGACGGTCACCTTCAGTCGCGTGGCGTCGCGATGCTCAAGCAGGTGCGCCAGGAACGGGTGTTCGGTCTTCTCGTACAGCGACTGCAGCGCATCGGCGTCGGTGGTGTATCCGGTCTTGGTTTTCTTGGTCTTCGGCATGTCCAGCTTGTCGAAGAGCACCGTCTGAAGCTGTTTGGGCGAACCGAGATTGATCTGCTCGCCGATCACCT
Source organism: Gordonia sp. 'Campus' (assembly GCF_022206305.1). Taxonomy (GTDB): domain Bacteria; phylum Actinomycetota; class Actinomycetes; order Mycobacteriales; family Mycobacteriaceae; genus Gordonia. Next base: position 40,239 of record NZ_JAKOIW010000010.1, read on the forward strand.
CGTAGGACGCCTCGGCCGCGGCCCGGATGCGGTCGGCGAACATGCTCTCGAGGGCGCCGAAATGATCGACGTCGACCGCGATGCCGGCAGCCTCGGCATCGGCGAGGACGAACGACAGCGGCAGCTCCATCTCGGTCAGGAGGGGTTTGGAGTCGATGCGGTCGAGTTCGGTGTCGAGCGTGTCGGCGAGCTCCTGGACCGCGCGCGCCTCGAGCATGTGCTGTTCGGCCACATGACCGTCGGTGTCGTCGTCGAGCAGCGACATCTGTCCGTTGCCGGGCCCGTCGTCGGCCCGCAACTCGCGCCGCAGGTAGCGCAGCGCGAGATCGTCGAGGTTGAACGACCGCTGTCCCGGCCGGACCAGGTAGGCGGCCAGCGAGGTGTCGCTGGTGACGCCGTCGAGCTTCCACCCTCGGGAGCGCAACGCGTGAACGGCCCACTTGGCCTCGTGCACCGCCTTCAGTGCTGACGCGTCACTGAACCATTCGGCAAGCGCCGCTTCGTCTTCCGGGCTCATCGCGGTGACGTCGACGTAGGCCGAGGAACCGTCGGCGGCCGCGATCGCAATTCCGCTCGGGTCGGAACCGACGACGACGTGCGGCGCGGTGACGGCGAGTCCGGTACGTCCGGTGCGGGCGTGTTCGGTCAGCCAGCCCGCCACCTCGCCGGCACCGAGGACCGCGCCGTCGAGGTCGAAACCTGCTTCGGCCTCGGGCTCGACGGAGCTGAGCGTCGAGAACAGCCGGTCGCGCAGGACGCGGAATTCGAGGTCGTCGAAGAGCTGATGGATTCGGTCGCGGTCCCAGCCGACCATGGCGAGATCGTCCGGGGACGCCGGTAGCTGCATGTCCCGGACCAGCTCGGTGAGCTGACGGTTGGTCTGCACCGAGGCGAGGTGCGCGCGCAGCGCGTCGCCCACCTTGCCCTTGACCTCGTCGACGTGGTCGACGAGCGCTGCCAGCGAGCCGTACTCACGGATCCACTTCGACGCGGTCTTCTCCCCGACCCCGGGGATGCCCGGCAGGTTGTCGCTCGGGTCGCCCCGGAGTGCCGCGTAGTCGGGGTACTGCGCCGGGGTCAGTCCGTACTTCTTCTCCACTTCCTCGGGGGTGAAGCGGGTCAGGTCCGAGACGCCCTTGCGCGGATAGAGCACGGTGGTCGATGCGTCGACGAGCTGCAGGGAATCGCGGTCACCGGTGACGATGAGAACCTTGTAACCGTCTTCCCGCGCCCTCGTCGCGAGGGTGGCGATGATGTCGTCGGCCTCGTAGCCCTCGATGGCCATCACGGTGACCCCGAGGGCATCGAGAACCTCCTTGGTGAGGTCGACCTGCCCGTTGAACTCGTCGGGCGACTTGGACCGTTGCGCCTTGTACTCCGGATACATCTCCGAGCGGAACGTCTTGCGCGAGACGTCGAAGGCGGCCGCGATGTGGGTCGGTTCCTCGTCGCGCAACAGATTGATGAGCATCGACGTGAAGCCGTAGACGGCGTTGGTGGTCTGACCGGAATGCGTCTTGAAGTTCTCCGCGGGCAGGGCGAAGAACGCACGGTAGGCCAGGGAGTGCCCGTCGAGCAGCATCAACACCGGCTGCTTGGTCTTGCCCTTGCCGCCGGCCGCCGACTTGCCTGCTGTTGCGGTCGCCGTGGCGGGGGTCGTTGCCGGGGAACTCTGCGCTGGACTCACGTCGCAGAGTCTAGTGATCGGTCCCGACAGCTCACATCGGCCTGTACATGGTCCACACCTTCGGACCGTCGAGCGGCAACTGGAATTCCTCGGTCACCGCGAAGCCGAAGCGCTCGTAGAGCGGCACATTGCGAACGTTGGAACACTCCAGATACGCGGGGCCGTCGATCTGGTCGAGCCGGTGGCGCAGGAGGGTGGTGCCGACACCCACGCCGTGAACGGGGGCACCGATCTGGCCGAGATACCAGTGCGGTTCCTTGGGCCTGCGTTTGCCGAACTCCTCCTCGAGTTTGGCGCCGCGACTCATCCGGGAGCCCATGGCGCGGAAGAACCCCCACATGGACGCGATCTGCGCTGTCGTCGACACCTTGTGCCCGGGCGGGTCCCAGGCGGCGGCGCCCACCGGTTGTCCGTCGCGCATCGCGAGGTCGAGTGTCGCCTTCGGGCCGTGACTGTAGGTCAGCAGCGTGCGGAACATGACGCGATGCCGCGAGGTGTCGGGTTGCATCCACACCGTCACGGGGTCGTCGGCGAAGGCCTGCGCGAGCAGTCCACTGGCGAGTTCGACATCGGTGGTGGTTTCGACGGTGACCGGGACCATCGGTCCAGCGTACGACCCGGATGAGCTCCCCGACGCCACATTGCGCCGATCGTCGCGGCCGCGGCGCGCGCCAGAAGTTACTTCCGGGAAACGTCGTTGTCGCCACGTGGTGACGACGCTGCCGCTAATGTCCCGCAGGATGACATCGCAACGCGCCGGCACCTGTACACAGACGCCGCCCCGATGCGCTCTCGATGACCGCTCCGAGATCGAGAGCCATCCGCCTGTTCCCGGTTTCCCCAAGCGGCCCACCGCGATCGCGATGTTGCTGCTCGTCGCCGCCTCGATCCTCTTCGGAGTCCTCGGCACCGGTGCCGCCACCGCCGCCCCCGGCGATTCGGTACGCGTCTTCGGAGTGCTGCGAAACGGCCCGGACAAGGTCGAGGGCGTCGAACTCGAGGCGAAGAACGCGTCGGGCGCCGTGGTCGGTACGGCGACGTCCTCGGCCACGGGCGCCTGGTCGATCAACGTGCCCCCGGGCCAGTACACGATCGTCGTCGACACCGAGTCGCTGCCCGACGGCGTGGAGGTCCAGAAGGCCGAACTGCCTGTCGACGTCAGCGGCGGGACCGCACGCCCGGTCATCTTCTCCTTCGGCGACGTGCGCACCGGTACCGAGGTGTCGGCGGCATCGGAACTGACCCGTCTGGCGATCGACGGGATCCGGTTCGGGTTGATCATCGCGATCACCGGGGTGGGACTCAGCCTGATCTTCGGCACGACCGGCCTGACGAACTTCGCGCACGGCGAGCTGGTGACCCTGGGTGCGGTCATCGCCTGGGTCATCAACGTGAAACTCGGCGTGCAGCTCATCCCGGCGACGGTCCTCGCGGTGATCGTCGGCGTCGGCATCGGCATCCTCAACGAACTCGGCCTCTGGAGACCGTTGCGACGACGACGAACGGGGCTGATCGCCATGCTCGTCGTGTCGATCGGCCTGTCCCTGGTGCTGCGCTACCTGATCCTGATCTTCTTCTCCGACCGGTCCGAGCCGTTCGACGACTATCAGGCGCAGACGCAGATCGGTTCGGGTCCGTTCGCGATCACCCCGGTCAACCTGGCGTGCATCGTCATCAGCATCGTGGTGCTCCTCGGAGTCGCACTGTTGTTGCAGCGCACCAGGATCGGCAAGGCGATGCGCGCGGTCGCCGACAACAAGGACCTCGCCGAGTCGTCCGGTATCGATGTCGACCGGGTCATCCTCTTCGTGTGGGCCCTGGCCGGCGGCCTGGCAACGCTCGGCGGGGTGATGTTCGCGCTGTCCGAGTTGGGTGGTCGCGTGCAGTGGGAGATGGGGTTCAAGCTCCTGCTGCTGATGTTCGCCGGCATCACCCTCGGCGGACTCGGCACGGCCTACGGCGCACTGCTCGGATGTGTGATCGTCGGTCTGCTGGTCCAGTTGTCGACCTACTTCCTCAGTCCCGACCTGAAGTACATCGGCGGCCTGTTGATCCTGATCATCATCCTGACCATCCGGCCCCAGGGCATTCTCGGATCTCGAGCGAGGATCGGCTGACCCATGGACATCGTCTCAGCGCTCCAGATAGCGATCGCACAGCTGATCGGCCCGTCGGCGATCTTCTACGCCCTGCTGGCCATCGGTCTCAACCTGCACTTCGGCTACGCCGGACTGCTCAACTTCGGCCAGATCGCGTTCGCCCTGCTCGGCGGATACGGCGTGGGCATCATGGCGGTCAACTACGACCAGCCGCTGTGGCTGGGCGGCATCATCGGCATCGCTGCGGCCGGGATGCTCGCGGTGGTCTTGGGCATCCCGACCCTGCGTCTACGGGCCGACTATCTCGCGATCGTCACGATCGCCGCGTCGGAGATCCTGCGGTTGGTGTTCCGCTCCACGTCGTCGGACGATTTCACCCATTCCACCAACGGCATCTACGGGTACGCGGGCAGCTTCTTCTCGATCAGCCCGTTCGACAACGGCAAGCAGTACTCGTTCTTCGGGGTCAAGTTCCTCGGCGGCGACCTCTGGTCGATGGTGGTGGGCTGGATCATCGTGGGTCTGCTGTGTCTCATGGTCTATCTCCTCGTCCGCAGCCCGTGGGGCCGGGTGCTCAAGGCGGTCCGCGAGGACGAGGACGCCGCACGTTCGCTGGGCAAGAACGCCTACTTCTACAAGATGCAGGCCCTCGTGCTCGGCGGTTGCATCGGCGGACTCGCCGGCGTCTTCAATGCTCTTGCGACCCAGTCGATCAACCCCGACTTCTACTCGACGGCGCAGACGTTCTTCGCCTACGGCGCTCTCATCCTCGGTGGCGCGGCCACCGTGTTCGGTCCGGTGCTGGGCGCGATGCTGTTCTGGTTCCTGCTCGCCGTGCCCGACGCCCTCCTGCGCCAGGCCACCTCGGGCGACGACCCGCTCCTGCACATGTCCGCGCAGCAGGTCGGCGCATTCCGGTATGTGCTCCTCGGCCTCGCGATCATCCTGATGATGGTGTTCAGACCGCAGGGACTGCTGGGCAACAAACGGGAGGTGCAGCTCGATGCCTGATCACGCGACACCGCCCACCGGCCGCCACTCCGCCGCCGAGCCCACACCTGACGCCCCGTCCCCTGCCCCGGCGATCCGGGCCACACGCCGCGACCTCACCGCACTGTCGGCACCGGAACGAGCGCGACTGTTCGCCGATGTCCCGGCAGACCCGGGCTCTGCCAAACCGGACCCGATCATCGTGGTGGACAGCATCTCCCGCACATTCGGCGGCATCAAGGCGGTGCAGGTCGACCATCTGGAGGTCCAGCGGGGTGCCATCACCGGACTCATCGGACCCAACGGCGCAGGCAAGACCACGTTCTTCAACCTGATCACCGGTTTCGACAAACCCGACTCCGGCACATGGTCACTCAACGGTGCCTCCCTCGGCCGGATGGTCCCCCACCAGGTGGCCCGTCGCGGCATGGTGCGGACATTCCAGCTCACCAAGGCCCTCGCCAAGCTCACCGTCCTCGACAACGTCAAGCTCGGCGCGACCGGTCAGCGCGGCGAGCACTTCCTGGCCGCGCTGGCGCCCTGGACGTGGCGCAAGCAGGAGGCCGAGATCACCGAGCGCGCACACGAATTGTTGCGGCGCTTCAAACTCGACGCCAAAGCCGACGACTTCGCCGGGTCATTGTCGGGTGGCCAACGCAAGTTGTTGGAGATGGCGCGCGCCCTCATGACCGACCCGGAGATCGTCATGCTCGACGAGCCGATGGCCGGCGTGAACCCGGCGCTCACCCAGAGCCTCCTCGAGCACATCAAGTCGCTGCGCGACGAGGGCGTCACGGTCGTCTTCGTCGAGCACGACATGGACGTCATCCGCGACATCAGTGACTGGGTGGTGGTCATGGCCCAGGGACAGATCATCGCCGAGTCGCTGCCGGATCGATTGGGCGACAACGATGCCGTCGTCGACGCCTATCTCGGTGGGCACCACGATCAGCCACTCGAGTTCGATGACCGGGGCCGCCCGGTCGGCGCCACCGCGGTGCTCGCGGAGAAGGTCGAGGCTGCGATCGAGGCGACGCTCGAAGAGGGCGGAGACCTGTCCGAGGTCACCGAACTCCCGGACACGCGAAGAGCCACGGACGAGAAGGACGGCACACGATGACCACCGAACCCGGAGGGCAGCTGACGCCGGCACAGCTCGCGGCAACCCCGGAGGAGCACCGCAAGCTCGCCGGCAACGCCCTGATGAGGGCCGACGACATCACCGCCGGCTACCTCCCCGGGATCAACATCCTCGAAGAGTGCAACTTCTACCTCGACGACGGTGAGATCGTCGGCATCATCGGCCCCAACGGAGCGGGCAAGTCGACACTGCTCAAGACCCTGTTCGGACTGATTCCCGTTCGCAAGGGCACCGTGACACTGCGCGGCGACGACATCACCTCGGCGAAGGCACACGTCCTGGTCGACAAGGGGGTCGGTTATGTGCCGCAGACCCAGAATGTGTTCCCCGCGTTGACGATCGAGGAAAATCTCGAGATGGGCGTCTATCTACGCCCGAAGACCTTCGCCAAGCGGTTCGAGTTCGTCTCCGAACTGTTCCCACTCCTGTCCGAGCGCCGAAAGGTCAAGGCGGGCGCGCTGTCCGGCGGCGAGCGGCAGATGGTCGCGATGGGACGCGCACTGATGATGGAGCCGGCTGTACTCCTGCTCGACGAACCGTCGGCGGGCCTGTCCCCCATGTTCCAGGACGAGGTGTTCATCCGCTGCAAGGCCATCAACGCAACCGGTGTCTCGATCATCATGGTCGAGCAGAACGCTCGGCGGTGTCTGCAGATCTGCGACCGGGGTTACGTCCTGGACCAGGGGCGCAACGCCTACACCGACACCGGACGCAACCTCGCCAACGATCCGAAGATCATCGAGCTCTACCTCGGCACCTTGGCGGGCAGCTCCGAGAAGAAGTGATTCGCAGGCCCACTCCCGGGCCGCACGTCATTCGACGAGTTCACTGGGACAACGAGAGACCCCCGGCCGAGCGGCCGGGGGTCTCGTTGTGTCGCACTGCCCGGGTGCGGTCCTACTGCGCCGCGACCGACACGTACTTGCGCGTCGGGGTGAGCAGCTTGTTGCTGTCGTCGAACTCGAGGATGCCGTAGGAGCCCACGCTGGGTTCACCGGCGGCGTTGAAGGCCAGGTTGCCGGTCTTGCCGACGTAGGCGACCGTCTTGCCGCTGTTCAGTGCATCCTGGCAGGCCTGGTACGAATCGCACTTCTCCTCACCGTTGGTCACCCCGATGATGTTCGCCGCGATCGTGCGACCGTCGGTCGACTTGGCCGCGGTCGCCGCGAGTGCGCTCAGGACGGCAGCGTCGTAGCTCTCGCCGGAGTAGTTGAAGTCGATCAGTTCGCTGTCGAGTTCCTTGAGGGCCGACTGGAAATCACTGCTGGTCTGGGTGAGCGGTGTGGTTCCCTTCATCCCCTTGACCAGGCCCGGTCCGACCGCTTCACCGAGAGCGTTGCCCATGTTGCCGTCGACGCCGTAGACGAGCTTGCCGTCGCTCGGGCCGATGCCGACCTCGTGCATGCGGGTGATGATCTTCGCGGTCTCCTCGAATCCGAGGATCGCGATGCCGTCGGGATCGAAGTTCTTCACCTGGTCGACCTCGGCGTTGAACGACTGGGCGTTCGGGTCGTAGATGATCTTCTGGATCTGATCCGCGGGCACACCGGCTGCCTCGAGATCCCGAACGGTGTTGTCGGCCAACCCGGTTCCGTACGGGTCGTTGAGCGCGAGGATCGACACGCGTTGCACGCCGTCTTCGGCCATCGTCTGCGAAAGTGCCTGCGCCTGCAGCACATCGGCGGGCGCAGTCCGGAAGTACTGACCCTTGTCCTGGTAGCAGGTGAACTCGTCGGAGGTGTTCGCGGGCGAGAACATGACCGCGCCCGCGTTGGCGACCTTGTCGATGACCTTCAGCGACACCGACGACGACGCCGCACCGATGATCACCTGCGTACCGGCGCTGAGCTCACGGTCCACCGTGGCGTTAGCGGTGTCTGTGGTGGTGTCCCCGGAGTCGCCGGAGATGATCTCGACCGGCTGGTCGAGGACGCCGCCTGCGGCGTTGATGTCCTTGACCGCGAGGTTCACCCCGGCCTCCATGGGGGGCCCGAGGAAGGCCAGGGAACCGGTGGCCGGGAGCAGCGTGCCGATCTTCAGCGGCGCCGTGCTGGCCGGGCCGGCGACGGGCTTCGGCGGATTACACGCCAGTTTCTGCGCGAGGCCGAGACCCGGAGGGGCGGGGGTGGACTCGACGGCGGCGCTCGACGACGCCTCCGAACCTCCGTCGGAACCCGAGTCAGAGCTGCTGCAGCCGGTGACCACCAGAGCTGCCGCCGCGGTCATGACCACTGCCCCGCTCTTCAAGAAGCGAAAGGACATCAATGCTCTCCTTGCGATTGGCGTTGTCACGAAGGCGGCACCCCGAGATACCGATGACCGCGCCTCGCTGGAGAAAAGCTAGCGCGATCTTGTTGCCGCTGCGTAAAGACAGCGAAACTGACCTACGCGCAGCACCATTTGTGGACTGAAATCGCCGGGATCACTCGCTTCCCAGGGTCTCCACGACAACCTGCGCAACGGCTTTCATCGTCGTCCTCCGGTCCATCGCGGCGCGCTGGATCCATTTGAAGGCCTCGGGTTCGGACAGCGTCTGCTTCTCCATGAGGAGCCCTTTGGCACGTTCGACGAGCTTGCGGGTCTCGAGCCGCTCGTTCATCGTCGCGACCTCGCCCTCGAGTTGCTTCAATTCCTGATAGCGACTCACCGCCACCTCTATGGCCGGCACCAGATCGGCCTTCGTGAACGGTTTGACCAGGTAGGCCATGGCGCCGGCGTCGCGCGCCTTGTCGATGAAGTCCCGTTGGCTGAATGCGGTCAGCATGACCACCGGCGCGAGCCGCTTCTGGGCGATCTCGGTTGCCGCGTCGATACCGTCGCGGACGGGCATCTTGATGTCCATGATCACCAGATCGGGCGACAGGGACTCCGTCAGTTCGACGGCGACCTGTCCGTTCGGGGCCTCCCCGACGACGTCATATCCCTCTTCGCGCAGCATCTCGATCAGATCCATCCGGATCAGCGAATCATCCTCCGCGACCAGCACCCGATGCGTTGTCGTGGTCTCACCGGCCGTTGTCGTCGCACTGTCGGTCACCGTGACCATCCCCTCCTCCGGGTCCGCTGGGGCGCGTCCGTGTGCACGCAGAGTACCGGTTGGCAGGCGCGACGGCCGATCATCTAGAGTTGGTCTCCGGCGCGGGGCAACCCGTGTACTGGCCCCCGTAGCCCAATTGGCAGAGGCAACGGATTCAAAACCCGTCCAGTGTCAGTTCGAGTCTGACCGGGGGCACCAGAAGCAGCTGCCTGACGGCGACCACGGGATCACCAACGGCCGGGACGGCCCGCTCACCACGACAACGACGGCTCACCATCGGTGACGCTGATCCCGACACGGTCGCCGTGCACGGTCCGGACCCCGAACAGCCGGTCGAGAAGCTCGTCGGCGTGCAGATCCGTGTGTGCCGACCAGCGCCGGGCCCGATGCCGTGCGCGCGACGACGCGACCGTGAGCGACGCCGACTGTGTTCCGTCGAAGTCCACCGTCACCTGACCGCACTCCCCCGGTGCAACCTGTGCGGTGAGCAGGGCCAGCGAATAGTCCGAGAAGACCAGGGGCCCGGCGATCTCGACGACGAACCGGCACCGCGACAGCGTCGACGCGTCGGGTGCACCGGTCCGGATCCGCGAATCGTGCACGCCCAGTTGGGCGAGCAATGCCGCGGAGCGCTCGCCGACGAGCCAGACAGCCGCATCCACGCTGCGACCGTCCGCCCCACGCAACACGCTGCCGACCGTTCGCATCAGCGATGCCGCGGTGCGTCCCTCGGCCGACACGACCACGACGATGTCAGGGATCGAATACAGGAGTCCGGCGGTCCGGGCCGCCGGATCGGTGACGAGCGGCGCGAGCGCCAGGGCTTCGGCGTTCTTCTCCGAAATCCGTTCCGGCACCGAACGCTCGGCCCAGTCGGGGCCGTCGTGCCACGCGACCGCACCGGGTTCGTGCGCGAACACCGCGCCCATCATGAACGCCCGGTTCGCGAACTCCCAGTCCTCTCCCCCGTACCGGACGAACGACGGATCGAAACCGCCGATGTCGTGGAACAGCTCACGGCTACAGGTCATCACCGCGCTGATCATGTACTTGTAACCGTCCCAGCCAGGGGTGAGGAGATCGGCCGTGCGATCGTACGCGTCGACCAACCACCCGGGTTCGCAATCATGCGAACGTTCGAGATGCCCCTGTGCGCACAGCCATTCGTGTACCCCTTCCGGGGTGACCTCACTGAGATCGGCATGTTTGCGCCGACCGACGACGAGCGCGTCGGGTGCCGCGGCCGGCAACCTGACCGCGTGGCGGATGTATCCGGCTGTCGGAATCGTGTCCGCGTCGAGAAAACACAGGATCGTGCCGTTCGATGCGGCGACTCCCAGGTTGCGTGCGGCCGCTGCCCGAAAGCCCCTGTCCTCCTGCGACACCACCGTGATCGTCAACCGGGACGTCCACGCGCTGACGTCCGGCGGACAGGACGAACCGTCGTCGGCCACCACCACCTCCAGGCGATCAGCCGGGTAGGTCTGGGCCGTCAACGCTTCGAGGACCAGCGCGAGTTGGCGGGGTTGGTTGTAGTACGGGATGACGACGCTCACCAGCGGCGTCGGCGCGGCATCGTCGATCAGGTCCCACCGGTTGTCGGGCACGACGGTCCGACCATCACCGAGCCCGATGACCGTCACGCACTCCACCGCCGCAACAGTCGCTCGTGCTCCAGCCCGACATCGACGGCCGTGGGCGACGGCACGACGGAAGGATCGATCCAGGTGTCCGCAGGGTGCGCGATCGCATGCTCGATGGCGGCCTGCAGCGCATCGTCGTCGTTCGCGTGCATCGTCAGCACGCCCGGGGACCGCGCGGCGAGTTCCTCGGTGTAAGTGGTGCGCGGGACCAGTGGCCTGCGCCCGGCGGAGATCCAGGAGTTGATCGAGCCGGATGCCGACATGTGCCGGTGATAGGCGACGGGAACCGTGACCTCGGCCGATGCCCGCCGGAGTTCGTCGTCGGTCAGGTACCCGGTGATCTCACACCGCCTACCCATGTCCGCCGCCAGCTTTGCCAGGTCGTCGGCGAGATCCTCGTGTCCGGGTGACGGGGTGCCGAGTGCGACGAAGCCGATCGACGGATCGAGACCGGACATCGCCCGAAGAGTCTCGAGATGCCCCTTCCCGGGATACAGGTAGCCGAGCACGCCCACCGTCGATTCCGCTGTCGCCGAGGGCTTGTCGACGGGTCGGGAGTCGATCATCAGCGGAACGACCTCGACTTCGATCGTCGGGTCGACGAATTCGGAGAACAGCGACGCCTCGTGTCGGCTCGACACGATCACGCCGGTCGCCGATCGGGCCACCGACCGGAAGAACTCGATGCGTGCCTGCATCGACCGCCCGTCCGAGGGCTGGGGCAGGTCGTGCAGCGTCACCGAGACCGGTCGGCGCAGACCCGCGATCATCGCGAGCAGATTGTCGCGCGCCTGCAGAGGCGTGCGCCCGAACAGGCGATCGGTCACGTGTAGGTGCACGAGCGCGCAGTCGGCCAGTCCAGCCGGCAGTCCGGCGCAGAGGGTGCGCATGTGCGCCAACCGATGATGGCCGCCCTCGGCGGTCACCGCGTCGTACACCGACTGCGCATACCGCACCACACCGTGCGACCGGGGTCCGACGAGGAGGTGTCCCAGTGGGCTCGTCATGCCAGCCCCAGGATGTCGATGAGCTCGACGTAACGGTCCAACACGGCATCGATGAACTCGGGATGATCTGCGTACCACTGCATCTGGCTTCGGTGGACGGCCTCCTCGGTCAACGCGGAACCGTCGACGTCCCAGGCGATCCGCGCGGATGCGTCGATGGCGAGCGCATCGATCACGCGTTGTTCCAGTGGCGCGCGAATGTTGCCGAGCAGCTCCCGCGTCGGTGGGATCGGCGCCGACGCCCCGAGTGCGTCGAGGATTCGGCGACCGAGGGTCAGCAGTACCCGGTTGCCGGGATGGTTGATCGTGTGCGCGGCGTCAGCCCCGACGTCGAGCAGGATGTCGGAGATGGCGATGTCGCACTGGCGACGTTCGCGCGCCGCGAGCTGTTCCACACTCCAGCGCGCTGCCTCTCGCAAGCGCTCGCCCGTGACGTCGACATCCCACTCGTCGAAAGACTCACGGCCGTCCCGCGCGGCGAGGACCGTTCGGAGGTCGTGGTACGGCACAGCAGCAGGTACCGCCGATGGTTGCGAAGGGTGTCGCGCGATGACCTGGAACGGATACAACCCGCCGTAGCGGATGACCGGCCACACGATGACCGTCGCCGACGGCGCCAGGTCGGCCAGATCCGGTCCGCCGATCGGCAGGTCGCGGTATCCCGCACGCACCGGTTGCGTCACGATGACCGCCGCCCGGCGGACGAGGTTCTCGACGTGGACGATGTCGGTGGACTCGAGTTCGTGGACCGGCGGCACGCGGACGGTACGGAACGGTAGGTCGGGGGAATCGGACAGGACGATCCGCAGCGCCTCGGCCTGACAGTTCCCCCAGACCACGAGCAGCGCCCTCTCGTCGGTCCCCAACGCGGCCGCGGACCCCGGTACGCCGTAGAAGTCGCCGTAGTGTCGGGTCCGCCCATCCACTGGCACGTCGTGACCCACCGACACGTCGTCACCCGGAGTCATTCCAGCTCCCAAGTGGCGTGAGCGCCGGGGCGGTTCTCTGTCATCACCAGTACTGACTCCTTCTCGAACGGGCGGACCGGGTTCCCGAACCTCTCGTATATCCGTTTCGCCCGCTAAAGAATCATCGCGCTGATCACACCCCGTCGGTCATCCCCGGTGCATGGGAATTCCACGCCCCCGCGGGGTCGGCACGTCGACGCCGACGGCCCCGGTGATCGCGTCACCGGGGCCGTCGACTGTGTGGAGTCGTTCGGCGTCAGAGCGTCCGCGCGATGATCTCCTTCATGATCTCGTTGGTGCCCGCATAGATCTTCTGCACGCGGTTGTCGGCCCAGAGACGGGCGATCGGGTACTCGTTCATGTAGCCGTAGCCGCCGAACAGCTGGAGGCATTCGTCGGCGACCACCATGGCGCGGTCGCTGGTCCACCACTTGGCCATCGCGACGGTCGGGATGTCGAGTTCGCCCTTGATGTGCTTGGTGATGCAGTCGTCGACGAAGACCCGGCCGATCCGGGTCTCGGTGGCTGCCTCCGCGAGTTTGAACTTGGTGTTCTGGAAGCTGAAGATCGGCCGGCCGAAGGCGGTGCGGTCCTTGGTGTAAGCGATGGTCTCCGAGACCGCCTTCTCCATTCCCGCCACCGACGCCACGGCGATGATCAGACGTTCCTGCGGGAGCTGCTGCATCAGCTGGATGAAGCCCTGCCCCTCCTCGGTGCCGAGCAGATTCGAGGTGGGCACGCGCACACCGTCGAAGAACAACTCGGAGGTGTCCTGCCCGCGCTGGCCGACCTTGTCGAGCACCCGGCCACGACGGAAGCCCTCGCGGTCCGCCTCGACGAGGATGAGCGAGATGCCCTTGGCGCCCTCGGACACGTCGGTCTTGGCCACGACGATGATGATGTCGGCCTGACTTCCGTTGGTGATGAACGTCTTCGAGCCGTCGATGACGTACTCGTCACCCTGCTTGATGGCCTTGGTCTTGACGCTCTGCAGGTCCGATCCCGTACCGGGCTCGGTCATCGCGATGGCGCCGACGGCCTCGCCGCTGGCCATCTTGGGCAGCCACGTGGTCTTCTGCTCCTCCGAGCCGTACTCGAGGATGTAGTGCGCGACGATGCCGTTGTGCAGGCTGACGCCCCACGAGCTGTCGGCGACGCGCGCCTGCTCCTCGATCAAGACGGCCTCGTGCGCAAAGTTGCCGCCCCCGCCCCCGTACTCCTCCGGGATCGACATGCAGAGAAGACCCAGTTCGCCGGCCTTGTTCCACAGGTCGCGGTCGACGTGGTGCTGCTCGATGAACTTATCGGCGTTCGGCTTGATCTCTTTCTCGCAGAAGCTGCGAGCGAGATCGCGCAGGGCGCTGAGATCGTCGTTTTCCCAAGAGGACCGTTCGGCCATGGTGCGAGTACCTATCCACGAGTAACAATGTCAACGGCGAGCGTAACAGTGCGTGTTGGCAACGTCTCATTGGCATGACAGACGCACTTTGTCTCAGGCGGAGACCGTCGCACTCACCCGCGGTCGCGGAGCACGTTCTTTTGGATCTTGCCCGTCGATGTCTTGGGCAGTTCGGTGAAGACGACCGTCTTGGGCACCTTGAACCGCGCCAGGGCTCCGCGTGCGAACTCGACGAGACCCTCGGCGGTCAGGCTCGCTCCGGCGCGCACGGTGACATAGGCGATCGGCACCTCACCCCATCGTTCGTCCGGACGGCCGACGACCGCCGATTCGACGACGTCGGGGTGGCTGTCGAGCACCCGCTCCACCTCGACCGACGCGATGTTCTCGCCGCCGGAGATGATGACGTCCTTGCTGCGGTCGCGGATCTCGACATACCCGTCCGGATGCATCACCGCGAGGTCACCGGTCCGTAGCCACCCCCCGATCGTCGCCGCGGCGGTGGCGTCGGGGTCGCGGTAATAGCCGAGCATGACGTTGTTGCCGCGCACCACCAGCTCGCCGACCGTCGCCGCGTCGGCGGGCACGTCGACACCATCGGCCGTCACGACACGGACCAGGACCGCCGCGATGTTCCCGATGCCCTGTCGCGCTTTGCGTTCGGCACGTTCGGTGTCGGTGGCGTCGTCCCATTCCGGTTGCCATTCGTTGACGACGATCGGACCGAATGTCTCGGTCATGCCGTACAGATGCGTCACCTCGATGCCCAGGCGAGCCATCCGGGCGAGCAATGCCGGTGACGGGGGCGCCCCACCCGTCCCGGCCTGCACCGTCGTCGAAAGCCGGGTGGCGGCCGGGTCCTCGGCGATCATCGTGAGCACCGTTGGCGCTGCACTGAAGTGAGTGACACCGTCTGCCACGAGGTGATGCCAGATCTGAGCGGTGTCGATGCCCCGAAGGCAGACACTCGTGCCGCCGGCGGCGACGACAGCCCATGTGAAACACCAACCGTCGCAATGGAACATCGGCAGCGTCCACAGGTACTTCGAGCCCGGCCCGAGGCCGGAGTGGTACGCCATCGCCACCGACTGCAGATACGCGCCCCGATGGTGGTACATCACGCCTTTAGGGCGTCCGGTGGTGCCGGAGGTGTAGTTGATCGCGAGTAGTCCGCGCTCGTCGGTGTCCCGACGAACCGGGGCGCCCGCGTTCGCGAGCAGTCGCTCGTACTCGTCCGAGCCGTCCGCCGAACCTCCGATCACCACCCGGACCCCGACTGCTTCCCCGACTGCTCGTGCGCGGGCGGCGAACTCGACCGTCGCGACGAGAACCGAAGCGCCGCTGTGTTCCAGGATGTAGGTCAGCTCCGGCTCGGAGAGCCGGACGTTCAGCGGCACCAGTACAGAGCCGTGGGCGGGAACAGCACTGTGCAGTTCCAGCATCACGTGCGAGTTCGCACACAACGCGGCGACGCGGTCACCGGGGCCGACACCGAGTTCCTCGAGCACGGCGGTCAATCGCTGGACCCGATCGTGGAACTCGGTGTAAGTGAAGCGACGTGACCCGTCGATCACCGCGATCCGTCCGGCGAATGCCGCAGCGGCCCGATCCAGGAACGTGGCCGGACTCAGCGCGGCAAAGGTGAACTCGGCCGGCGGCGGCACCGGGCTCCGAGCGCTGCCGGTGTCCGGGTCCGGGCCGTGTTCAGTCACCATCGATCGCCGCCTCTTTCTCCACCTGTTCGATGGCCGCGATGATACTGGGGACCGATGCGTCGACCCAGGTGTTCGCGACGTGCGGCGCCGACGCCGCCGCGACGGCCAGAGCCTCGATCTCGGCGTCCGACGGTTCGACCATGTCGAGATCGGCCAGCGAAGTCGGGAGACCGAGGGCACGGAGGAAGCGGCGGATCTCGTCGCGGTCGACCTCGGGATCGTCCTCGAGCGCCAGATGGACCAGCAAGCCGTAGGCGACGTGGTACCCGTGCAGATGCGCCGACGACCCACGCCCGACCTGAAGACCCCGCGTCATACAGTGCGCGATCGACAGGCCGCCGTTCTCATAACCGATGCCCGACAACAGAATGACCGCCTCGATGACCGCCTCGAGTTCCGGGGTGACCTGGTGCGCGAGTGCATCGCGCACCGCGGCCTCGCCGTCGCGCAACAGGATTCGTGAACATCCGTCGGCGACCACCTCGCCGATGATCAGCGGGCGGGTGCCCTGCGTGGTGACACCACGCCCCCGCGCGCACGAGCGGGCCTCGTACTTCTTGGCGAGCGCATCTCCGATGCCCGATACCAGAAATCGGATCGGCGCCTTTGCGATCACCTCGGTGTCGACGATGACCGCTGCCGGATTCGCGGGAAGACGACCGAGTTCCGAGAGGCGCCCGTGCTCGTCGTAGAGCGCGAACACGCTGGCGGTCGGACCGTCGTTGGACGCGACCGTCGGCACCGAGACCATCGGCCGTCCGACGGCCTCGGCCACACCCTTGGCGATGTCGAGCGCCTTGCCTCCCCCGATGCCGACCACCACGTCGCCCTGTCCGGCCGAAACGCGCGTCAGGGTGTCGGCGATGACCCCGCGGGTCACCGGTCCGGTCACCCGGATCACGCGCGCGCGCAGCTCGGCGCCGGCGAGCGACGCCTCGATACGCGCCCCGAACAGTTCCGCGATGTCGGCGTCGATGACCACGACCGGCGCTCCCCCGATCTCGGCCACCACCCCGCCGAGCTCATCGAGAACCCCCGGGCCCTGCAGATACTGTTGCGGAGCCGCGAACCGACGGGCGGCGCGGGCGACACCGATCCCATCCAGCAGAGCGCTCATGCGTGCGGCCAGTCCCCGGTGATCACCGCGTGCGTGATCGCCGGCTCGTCGAGACCGAACAGCGCCTCGTTGTAACCCTGGGAACCGCAGGGATGGAATCGATCCCCCAGCCCGATCCTGGTCACCGGAACCGCGATCCCCCGGTCGGCCAGCGTCTCCACGACCGCGGTGCCCAATCCGCCTGAGCGCAAACCGTTCTCCACCACGATCACCCGACCGACGTCCGCGGCGACCGCGGCGATGGCCTCGGTGTCCAGTGGCTTGATCGTCGGCACGTGCAACACCGCCGCTGACACCCCCGCCGCCTCAGCGGACTCCGCCGCCCTCAGCGCGCGGGCCGTCATGAACCCCGTCCCGATGACGGCGACATCTCGACCCGGACGCAGCATCCGCGCGCGGCCGATCTCGAACGAGAAGTCGTCCTCGTCGAAGACGACGGGCACCTTGCCTCGCAGGTTCCGGATGTAGAACGTGCCCGGCGTCGCAGCGGCCGCGCGGATGACGTGGCGCAGTTCGACGGCATCGCAGGGGTCGATGACGGTCAGGTCCGGAACGGCTCGCATGACGACGAGATCCTCGAGCGACTGATGAGTAGCCCCATAGGGATTCACCAGTCCCGGCGACCCCGCAACGATCTTCACGTTCGCTTTGCTGTGGGCACAGGACACCGCGATGAAGTCGAGCGCCCTGCGGGTGAGGAATGCCGCGTAGGTCGCGCAGAACGCGATCTTGCCGACCTTCGCCAGCCCCGCGGCCATCATCACCGCGTTCTGCTCGGCCATACCGGCGTTGAAGTACCGCTCCGGGAAGCGATCCCGGAACGGGATGATGTCGGAATACTTCGACATGTCGGCACTCAGTCCGACGATCCGCTCGTCGCGGGCACCGAGGTCGGCGAGTTCGGTACCGAATGGCGCCTGCTCGTAAGGGCCTTCGACATCGGCGATCTCACCCATACCGCCGGCACGGTTCTTGAGCTCAGCCACGATTTTCCTCCAGTTCGGCGATGAGCCCGGTCCACTCGGTGTCGTGGACGCGGACGAAATGTGCCCGTTCCCGGGCGACCAGCGTGGGAACGCCGGTCCCGGGAGTCGTCCGGGCGATCAGCACGCGCGGGACGTCTGCCGGCGCGGCTGCCAGCGCGTCGAACGCCCGGACGAGGGCCTCGATGTCGTTGCCGTCGACCTCCTCGACCGCCCAGCCGAAGGCAGCCCATTTGGCCGCGATCGGTTCCATGTCGAGCACGATCGGACCGTCGGCCTGGATTCCGTTGCAGTCCACCACCGCGGTGAGGGAGCCGAGACCGAAGCTGGCAGCCGACATCGCCGACTCCCAGGTCGACCCCTCCTGCAGCTCACCGTCGGAGAGTTCGACGATGATCTTCTGATCCCCGCCGTCGAGGCGGAGCCCGAGCGCCATCCCGATGCCCTGTCCCAGGCCGTGTCCCAGTGAGCCACCGGTGATCTCGACCCCCGGCGTCTCGTCGAAAGTACTCATCGGCAGTTCGCTGCCGTTGAGTCCGTAGCCCGCGATCTGCTCCTCGGTGAGGATGCCCAGTTCGGCCAGCACCGCATAGAGCGCGATCGAGTAGTGCCCGGTGGACATCAGGAAGCGGTCCCGGGAGTGCGACTCCGGGTCAGCGGCATCGAAACGCAACTGCCGGAAGTAGATGACCGCGAGCAGGTCGGCGATCCCGAGCCCCTGCGCGATGTATCCCTCGCCCTTGTCCGCTGCCATGCGCATCATCGCCGACCGCAGCCGGAACGCGGTGTCGGCCAGCTGCGCGGTCGATGGACGATCGATGTCGTTGTGTACGAGCATGTGTCAGGTGCCCTCTCTGGTCATCTCGGCGTCTGCCGAGTGGAACGTGCCGTCGATGGTGATCCCGCCGTCGACCCGGAGCACGGTGCCGGTGACGAAGGAAGCGTCCGTCGACGCCAGGAAAGAAGTGGCTGCGGCCACCTCGTCGGGAGAACCGAATCGGCGCAACGGTGTTCGATCTATGAGGCGCTTCTCGTCGAGGGTTCCGGTGTCGAGACCCGACCGCATCATCCCGGTGTCGATGTAGCCCGGGGCCACCGCATTGACGCGGATTCCATGTGGTCCCCACTCGGCCGCGAGTGTGCGGGTGACACCCAGGACCCCGGACTTCGCTGCGGTGTACGCCAGTCGTCCGGGGAGACCGAATGTCGAACCCACCGAGGCGAGATTGATGATCGACGCGTTGGGCGCTTCGCGGAGGAGGACGAAGGCCTCCCGACTGCACCGCATGGTGCCGCCGAGGTGGACGTCGAGTTCGGCCTGCCATCGGCCGGAATCGATTGCCTCGGCCTGGGTCCGCGAAATGATTCCCGCATTGTTGATCAGCACGTCGAGCCGTCCGAACCGCTGTCGCACGGCCTCGACCGCGCGGCGGACGGACTCGTCGTCGGTGACGTCGACGACCAGCGCGGACCCGCTGACGTCGGCGGCCGCCTGATCAGCACGGCCGGCGTCGATGTCGGCGATCACCACCTGGTGTCCGTCGGCACGCAGCCGTCGTGCCATGGCGAGGCCCAGACCCTGTCCGCCACCGGTGATCAGGGCCACCGAGCCCGGGATCGCCGCACGTGGCCCGGTCATCGTCCGTACACCTCTCGGGCCGCCATGTCGCCCTCGGCGGCGGCGATCTCGTTGGCGTCGTGCGTGGTGTCGAACGGTTCCCAGCGGATCAGCATGCAGATGGCCGCACCGATGAGGGGAACCGCCACGAAGATCGTGATCGTGGTGGACAGCCCGAGCGACTCCGACATCCGCGGGAACGCATACAGACCGACGATGCCGCCGATGCTCTGCGAGATGGTGGCGAGCTGGCCACCGCGGCCGCGCAGATCCGACGGGTAGGCCATCGCCGCCATGGTCAGACCGGATGCGCCGGGTCCGGCGGAGTGGAAGAAGATGAACATGGCCGGGACGATGAAGGCCAGGAGAATCGGCAACGAGTCGAAGAAGACACCGAGAACCAGGATCATCGCGGCGACCGCCAGGAATCCGTACTTCGCAGCGCCATTCGCACCGAGTTTGGAGGCCACCCAGATCGAGGCGACACCGCCGACGATGCCGAAGACGTTGAACACGATGGAACCGAAGGTCGCCTCGCCGAAGTTCTCACCGAACAGGCTCAGCGCGATGACCGGCAGGTAATAGGCCACGGCGTAGTACTGCAGGGCCTGCATCATCGTGACGACGTTCGCGAGAATGGTCCGCGGACGGAATCGGGGCGCGAACAACTCGGTGAAGCGGCGTTCGGACTTCGGCTCCTCGATCGCGGCGTCGAGATGTCCGGTGGGATACGTGGCGTCGATCCCGTACATCTTCTTGAGTGAGCTCGTCAGGTCGGCGAGTCTGCCCTTCTTGGCGAGCCAGCGCGGGCTGTCGGGCATCAGGGCCCACTGTGCGACGGCGACGACGAAGGCGAAGATCGCGGCGGTGACGAGACCCCAGCGCCAGATGCTCAGTCCCACGTCGAGGTGGTAGAGACCCAGGACGATCGCCAGGGCGACGACCGTGGAGATGTACCACTGGGCCTGCCAGAAGTTGAGCAGGTACTGGCGCTTCTTCGGCAGGTTCTCCGAGAGATAGGCCATCGCGACGCCCAGATCGACGCCGTACGCCGCGCCCGCGATGCACCGGGCCAGGACGAGCATCGCGAAACTCGGTGCGGCGGCCATCATCAGGGCGGCGATCACCGCCACGATCTTGGCGACGACCATGATCTTCACGCGGCCGTACCGATCGGCGAGCAGTCCGCAGGTCGCCGCGGCGATCAGGGTGGCGACGTAGCCGTATGCGCTGACCAGTCCGACCCCGTTGGCATCGAGGTTGAGCTGCTCGCTCATCGGGGCCGTGCCCGAACTCAGGACCGCCAGGAAGTACGCCTCGAAGGCGATGCCGGCGAGACCGAGAACAAGCATGAGCTTGTGCCTGCGGGTCCTTATGTCCTCGGAGTCGACGAGGTCATCGACCTCGGCGACAGTGGTCAGCGCCCGATTTCGGGCAGGGAGTAGTTGGGTCATGACGACATCCGTTCGTGAGAGTGCCCACTCTCCGGGGGTGGGCGAATCGGTGGAAGGTTCTGCGCCGGAGGGAGTTCGGGGCAGCGAGCGGTACCGCGCCACCGGGTGTGGTGCGGGACCGTATGTGTGGTCGGGTTCGGCTAGATGTGGTGCAGGAGATCGCTCAGCGTGTCGAGAAGGTGGTCGGGTCGGTGGCCGGCGAGGGTGGCGGTTCCGTAATAGCCGTAGGCGGCGCCCATCGTTCGGGTGCCGGCGGCGGCGCCGGAGCGGATGTCCTGGGGGCCGTCACCGACGTACCAGGCGTGCGCCGGGTCGAGTCCGGCCCGCTCGAGTCCGAGCAGGACCGGGGCGGGGTGTGGTTTGCGTTCGGCGGTGTCGTCGGCGGTGACGATGGTCGCGAACGACTTCTCCTCGATGCCGAGATGCTGAAAGTCTTTCTGTACTCGGCTCATTCGCTTGTTGGTGACTATCCCCACGGCGATGCCGCGCTCGGCCAGGGTGGCGAGGGTCTCGCGCAGTCCCGGGTACGGCGTCACGCGTCGAAAGGCGCCCGAGGTGTAGTGCGCTCCATAAGCCCGTTCGAGTTCCAGCGGATCCCGGTCGGAGAAACGCTCGAAGATCTCGGGCGGCCGGGGTGCCATGATGGCGCTCGGGTCCTCGAGTTCGTCGGGCATCGGTTGCCCGAGTTCGTTTTCGAATGTCGCGCGGTAGGCCTCGATGATGGCGTACCGGGAGTCGATGAGGGTCCCGTCCAGGTCGAAGAGCACACCATGTGTCGTCACCGGGGCTCCGACGCCGCCCGCGGGAGCCGGTGCGGTGGAGGTCATGCCACACCCTCGCGCGGTGTGAACGCGAAGAACGTCCGCGGGTTCTGAACGAAGACACGCTCGGCGATGTCAGCGGGGAGCCGGTCGCGAATCTGCTTGAGCAGTCCCGCGAATCCCGGTGTGCCGCCGTGGTGGGGTTGATACGACGGCCGGCCCAGATCACCGGACACCATGATCTTGGTGAAGCCCTCGTCGGCCAGGCGCCGGATGTGGTCGACCCGGAGGTCGTCGGACGGGTATTTGGGTTTGGTCCAATGGTCGAATCCGAGCCACACCCCGGTCTTCGCGACCTTACGGAGGTAGTCGTAGTCGAGGTTGCGGTCGAGATGACCGATCAGGACGTGATCGGGATCGACGCCGAGGTCGGCGAAACCGTTCGCCTGCAGGTCACCCAGCGTTCCGGCCTGACAGTGGGTGGAGATCGGCGCGCCTGTCTCGAGATGTGCTCGCGCAACTGCCTTCTGGACCTTGCGCTCGTCCGCGCGGATCTCGTCGGTGCGACAGGTCCCGAACTTGATCACGCCGGCACGCGCCGACGTGCCGTCGATGCCGGCCGTCACGTCGGCTGCGAACCGTGCGGCGATCTCCTCCACCGACTCGGTGGCGACCGACTCGGGATAGTAGATGCCCTTCTGGTAACCGCTGGCGCTGATGATGTGGACGGGCGTGGCCCGGGCGACGGCCAGCAGGCCGTCGCCGCGTCGTCCGTAGTCGGCGGTGGTCATCTCGACGAGTGCGCCCCCGCCCAGGCTGTCGAAGTCGGTCACCTCACCGATCGCCGCGTCGACACGGTCGAGCACCATGTCGGGGTCCTTGTCCTGCGCCCACTTCGGCGGGTTGGTGAAGAGGTGCTCATGACACAGGGTCACTCCCAGGTTCTCGGGGGCGATGTCGCCGAGCACGGTTCTGATGACGGGCACGAGTTCTCCGTTTCGCGTGTGTCGTGCGGTGGGTCGGCCGGTCAGGCCGGGATGAGGCGGTCGGTCTCGGCCGTCGCGGCCCAGACGTCACGCAGCGGTTCGAGGACGGCTCGGTAGATGGCGAAGGCCTCGTCGTAGGTACTCGCCGTCTCGGGGTCGGGTTCGTGGACGCGCCCCGGCCGTACCAGCTGCGTGGTTGCGGCGTCGAGGTCGGCGTACTGCCCGGTGGCAACCGCGGCGATCATGGCCGCCCCAAGCGCACCCGACTCAGGGACATCGGGTGCCACGATGGTCTTCTGCAGCACATCGGCGATGATCTGGCTCCACTCGACACTGCGGGCCCCACCGCCGGTCAGCCGGATCTCGTCGATGCGTACGGGCATGGCGTCGTAACAGTCCCGCACCGACAGCGCCGTGCCCTCCATGACCGCCCGGACGAGTTCTGCCGACGACGTGTCCGGGCGGAAGTCGACAAAGCTGCCGCGCGCGTTGACATCGAGGAACGGTGCCGTCGCGCCCGCGGTGTTGAGATACGGATGGAACACGAGCCCACGACTTCCCGGCTCGGTCTGGCGGGCGAAGTCGCGCACCACATCGCCGAGCGTGGTGGCGCCGCGCGCCATGCGCTCCACCTCTGCCGGGCAGAAGGTGTTGATCACCCAGTCGAGGCACAGGGTGCCGCCTCCGGAATTGGTGATCTGGCGTTGCCACCGGTTCTCCGGCATGAGGAAGCCGAAACCGATTCCGGCGGGTTCGAGCAGCGGATGATCCGTGGAGGTGCCGTTCATGAGGCTCGTACCGATGGTGGTGACAGCCTGGCCGTCGTGGGCGGCGCCGATCCCGATCATGTTGGCCGTGGCATCTCCGGTGCCCGCGCACACCGGGGTCCCCACCGGGAGCCCGGTCTCGGCCGACGCCGCGGCGGTCACGGTCCCCAGGAGGTCGGTGCTGACGCCGACCTCGGGCAGTCGCGAAGACATCTCCTCGATGCCGAAGGCGGTGAAGAACTCTTCCGCCTTGCGGCGATTGCGGAAGTCGCAGGGTGCGAACGACAGGTCGGACTCCTCGGTCGCCACGACTCCGGTGAGCCGGTAGTTCACGTAGTCCTTGGCCATGAAGAAGTGCCGGATCCTCGCGTACCGCTCCGGCTCGACGCGCTTCATCCACGCCAGCAAGGGATATGGGGTTCCCGGAATGAGAGCGTTCCCGCTGATCTCGAACAAGGCGTCGAGGTGGCCGCGGTCGCGTACTGCGTCGAGAACGCCGGTCGCGCGGGCGTCGGGCCAGCAGATCGCGTGGCCGACGGGCGCGCCGTCATGGCCGACGGTCCACAGTCCACCCATGTGACCTGTCACCCCGACGCCTGCGATGGACGTCCCCGCGCCGAGCGCGTCGACGACCGCCCGGATCGTGCCTGCGACTGTCGCCCAGGTCCGTTCGGGGTCCTCCTCGTGCCGGCCCGCGGTCGGGTAGACGCTCGGGGTCCGAGCACCGCATTCGGCGACGAGCTCTCCGGTGGCGAGGTCGACGGCGATCGTCTTGAGCGAACTGGTGCCTTTGTCGATACCGATCACGACCGAACGGGTCACCGGGACACCTCCTGTGCGGTATCGGCAACCGCGCGGACGAGCGCGTCGATACCCAGCCGGTGTTCCGCGTCGACGGGTGTGTGGACGCCCTGGACACGGATACCCAAGCGACTCAATCGATCGGCCAGTGCGTCGGCGCCCGGATGACCCGACTCGAGCCGGACCGGGCCGTCGAGACCGTTGCCTTGCAGCGCGCGGGCAAGCGACACACACAATCCGCGCCAGACAGCGGCGAGCACTTCTTCCGGCGAGGTCTGATAGGACAGCCCGACCAAGACGTCTCGGCCCCCGACGACGCCGTAGGTGACCCTCGTGGGGTTGGCTTCCCAGTCGGCGACAGTCGCGGCGAAGCGGGTGGACAGGTCGACCGAGACATCAGGGGCGAATCGATCGACAAAAGTCCGTAGGACATCCCACCCCGGGATCTCGAAGGTCGACTCAGACCCGCCGTCTCCACACAGGACCCGGGCCGGACCGTCGATCGGCATGATCACCCGTGCGACAGGGGAAGCGGAGTCGATGCCCGCAGACTCTGGGGCTTGACCCGGTGTCCGGAATCCGGATAACGTGTGCGCCATACGGAACAATGGCATGCCCGGCCACCTGTGTCAACCATCACACCACGGAGCTGATGTGTTCGGTCACGCAACCCGCAGCCATGAACGGGGTCGACGCGAACCGTTCGGCGGACATGTCGTCCTGGAGTGAGTTCCAAAGGCTTGCAACGCATCACAGAAGGAGACCGACGACCATGACACCCGCGCGATCGATAGAGCTCGACCCGAAGAACCACATCGCGTCGATCGTGAAGGCGATCGACGTCCTCGAAGCCTTCAAAGGCGATCGCGCCGAGCTGTCCCTGGCGGCGCTGATGACGAAATGCGGGCACAGTCGCACGACGATGTACCGGATTCTCAACACTCTCGAGGTCGCCGGCTGGGTCGAGCGCACCCGCTCCGCCGACTACCGACTCACGTTGCGCGTCTTCGAGCTCGCTTCCGCCGTGCTGGGAAGCTTCGACCTGCGCACCGAGGCCAGTCACGTGATGTCCGAGCTCGCAGCCCGATTCGACGAGCACGTGTATCTGCTGGTCCCGGACGGCGGGCGGGCGGTCTGCCTGGACATGATCGAGAGCAGCCAACCCATTCGTGTCATGGTCCTCTCGGTCGGACGATCACTGCCCCTCTACCTCGGCGGCGCACCGGTGGCCCTGTTGGCCGAACTCGAAGAGACCGCCCTCCCCCAGGTTCTCGAGTCGCGACCGATGCTCACCCCGGCCGGCGACGAGATCACCGAAGAGGAGTTGCGGGCGACGCTCGCCGAAACACGCAGGCGCGGCTACTCCATCAGCGTCGGCGACGTGACACCCGGTGTCGCCGCACTGGGCGCATGCATCCGAGACCGCAAAGGTCACGCCGTCGCGGCACTGAGTATCGGCGGCCTGTCGTCGGACATGTCCGCCGAACGCCAGAGCGAGATGGCTGCGGCGCTGATCGACGGAGCCCTGACCGTGTCTCGGCGCCTCGGGTTCACGGGCTAGCGCGCCGTCGCCGCCGCTGACGGTCGTCGAGCCCTCCCGACCCGACGCCGTCGGAATAGCCCCGAGCCGGCGCGAGTTGAGAGCACCGGAAACGCCCGGTTGTACGAGAACGGAGTGGCAAGATGACGGAGGCCGACACACCGACGCGGCGGATCATCCGGGCGCAGGACCGGCACGTGTTCCGGAGTGGGTGGCTCGACTCCCGCCAATCCTTCCCCGCCACCGGGAACTTCGACCTCGCCGCCAATGCCCATGGCGTCCTGCTCGTGCACAACGACGATCGGGTCGACGCCGGCGAGGGGTTCGACGCACATTTCCACCGCGACGCCGAGATCGTCACGTGGGTCCTCGACGGCGCTGTCTCCCATCGTGATTCGTCAGGCAAGTCCGGTGTGATCACCCCGGGTGTGGTGCAGCGGATGAGTGCGGGCCGCGGGATCACCCACACCGAGGCGAACGCGTCCACACGGGCCGAGGACGTCGATCTGCGCGTCGTCCAGATGTGGGTGGCCCCGGAGTACCGGGGTGGTGAACCCGGTTACGCCGAAAAGGATTTCACCGCTGAGCTGGCGACGGGAGCACTCATCACGGTTGTCTCCGGCCTGGCGGCACACGCCGGCGAAGGCGCCGTCTCCATCGGCAATCCCGCCGCCGCGTTGCATGTGGCGCGGATTCACCCGGGCGGGTCGGTCACCCTCCCTCCGGCATTGTTCGGACACCTCTACGTCGCCCGCGGGGCGGCTACGCTGCCCGATGGAGTAGCGCTCGCGGAGGGCGACGCGGTGCGTACCACCGACACCGGCAGCGTCGGCCTCACCAGTTCACACGGAGCCGAGATCCTGTTCTGGGAGATGCACACCGGATTGGTGCACTGACCCCGCCCGGTCCGATTCGCTGACGTGTAGATGATTCTCGATACCGCTGACGTGGCCGTGTTGCGGCACTACCCTGTGAGCCGTTCGGCCCGGTAACGGGTCACAGCGCCGGCAGCCACCGGCGTGCCCGACGGTCAGGTCCTCGAGCGAAAGGGTTGTCATGCCTTCTCCGTCACCCGCCGCGCGCCTCGCGGCGGAGTTCTTCGGAACCTTCTGGCTGGTCTTCGGCGGTTGCGGCAGCGCGATATACGCCGCCAAACAGATCGCGCAATCCGAGGACGGCCAGGACACCTTCCAGGTCGGGATCGGCTTTCTCGGTGTGTCACTCGCCTTCGGCCTCACGGTGGTCACGATGGCGTACGCGGTGGGGCACGTCTCGGGTGCGCACTTCAATCCGGCGATCACCCTGGGCGCGGCGGTGAGCGGCCGCCTGTCGTGGCGAGAACTCCCGACCTACTGGATCGCCCAGGTGGTCGGCGGACTCCTTGCCGGCCTGATGCTCTTCCTGATCGCGAAGGGCCAGCCCGGATTCGAGGCGGAGGGCAACATGGCCGCCAACGGATTCGGCGAACACTCGCCGAGCAACTACTCGCTCGCAGCCGTGCTGATCGCCGAGATGCTGCTCACCGCCTTCTTCCTGGTGGTGGTGCTCGGAGCGACCGACGGACGCGCCCCGTCAGGGTTCGGGCCGCTGGCCATCGGATTGTGTCTGACGCTGATCCACCTGATCTCGATCCCGATCAGCAACACCTCGGTGAACCCGGCTCGGTCGACGGCGGTCGCGTTCTTCAACGGAAACGGTGCGCCCGGCCAACTGTGGGCGTTCTGGGTGGCCCCGTTGATCGGCGGACTCATCGGCGGACTCCTCTACCCGCTGCTGTTCGAGCACCGGAAGCGCACGCCTGCCGAGCCGGCCCGGGTCGGAACAGCCGACGCCTGAGCCGACCTCAGCGGAATCGGCGACGAACCGTCGAACCACCGGTTGCAGTCGCGTGCGAACTCGATCCGTCTCTGCGACCTCGATCGAAGTCGCATCGGCGGATCGAGATCGCATGCGACACCAACCACGTCACGACACCACCACGTCACCGACGGCCCACTCGGTCAGGACGGCGTCACGACGCGCAGGATGTCCCGCCCCGCGTGCAACCGGGCGATGTTGTCGGTGATGTCGTGCACCCGGCCCACGAAGGTGTCCCGGGTGACACCCGAGATGTGCGGGGTCATCAGGACATTCGGCAGGTCGCCGAACGGCATGGCCGACGGGTCCGCCTCGTCGCCGGTGGACGGGTAGCGATACCAGACGTCGATCGCGGCCCCGCCGATCACACCGTCGCGCAACGCCTCGAACAGATCCTGCTCGACGACGAGCGGGCCGCGGCCCACGTTCACCAGCACACCGGAGGGCCCGAGTAGCCGCAGGTGCTCAGCATCGATCATCCCGGTCGTGCTCGAGGTCAACGGTGCGGAGACGACCACGACGTCGGACTCCGCCATCAGGCGACCGAGATCGGCGGTGACACCATGCCATTCGAGTCCGGTTTCGTCGGTGACCCGACCCGACCCCGTCACCGCGCAGGCCCGTGCGCCGAATGCACCGAGCAGATCCGCCGTTCGTCGACCGATGTGGCCGAAGCCGACGTAGCCGACCATGGCCCCACGGAGGGTCCGAGGTTGCGGCACACCCTCTCGGTAGACCGCCGACGCCCATACCCCCTGTCGCAAACCGGTGTCCTGGACGAGCAGATCTCGACGCACCGTCACCGCAGCCGCCGCGATGTACTCGGCGATCGAGTCCTCGTGGTGAAACGTGTTGGCCACCTGGGTGTGCACCGGAAGGTCGTCGAAACTCACCTTGTCGGTGCCGGCCCCGCCGGTGAGAACCAGTCGCAGACCGGATCCCGCGCGAGCCATCGACGGGGTCACCCGGCCCCCGACGTAGACATCGGCGTCGGCCAGATCGGCCACGAGCGCTGCCTCGTCGAAGCCCGCGTGCCAGGAGGTGGTCACGCCGACGGGCAACAGTCGCTCGAACATCTCGCGGTGTGGCGCGAAGTTCCGTTCGCCCACGACGACTTTCAGACCATTGCTTCTCGAGTCCGCCACGAACTCAGCTCCGCACGAGCGCAGGTCGCTTGCTGTCGAAGGTCCAGTCCGGGATGAGGAACTGCATGCCGATCGCGTCGTCCCGCGCGCCGAGCCCCTCGGTCCGGTACAGCTGGTGGGCGGCGTCCACCTGCTCCATGTCGAGTTCGACGCCGAGTCCCGGCCGGTCGGGAACCGTGAGGTGACCGTCGACGATCTCGTACGGCTCGGTGGTGAGGCGCTGGCCGTCCTGCCAGATCCAGTGCGTGTCGATCGCGGTGATCTCGCCCGGAGCAGCGGCGGCGACGTGGGTGAACATCGCCAGCGAGACATCGAAGTGGTTGTTGGAGTGCGACCCCCAGGTCAGACCCCAGGCGTCGCAGAGCTGTGCGACACGCACCGATCCGGCCATCGTCCAGAAGTGCGGGTCGGCCAGCGGGATGTCGACCGCACCGGTCCGGATCGTGTGCCCGAGTTCGCGCCAGTCGGTGGCGATCATGTTGGTCGCGGTGGGGAGTCCCGTCGCGCGTTTGAACTCCGCCATCACCTCGCGACCCGAGAACCGACCCTCGGGACCGACCGGGTCCTCGGCGTAGGCGACGACATCGCGCAGCCGTCGACCGATCCGGATCGCCTCGTCGAGCAACCACCCGCCGTTGGGGTCGAGGGTCACCCTCGCCGTGGGGAACCGCTCGGCGAGCGCGGTGACGACATCGGCCTCGTCGTCCGGCGCGAGTACGCCACCCTTGAGCTTGAAGTCGGCGAAGCCATAACGCTTCTGGGCCGCCTCGGCCAACGCGACGACACCCGCTGCGTCGAGTGCCTCCTGATGACGCAGGCGCATCCAGTCGTCGGTCTCCCCCGACCCGTCTGCGTAGTCGAGGCTCGTCTTCGATCGGTCGCCCACGAAGAAGAGATAACCCAGGGCCTGCACGCGGTCTCGCTGTTTGCCTTCGCCGAGCAGCGCGGCCACCGGGACGCCCAGGTGTCGGCCGAGCAGGTCGAGCAGTGCCGATTCGACAGCGGTGACGGCATGGATGGTGACCCGCTGATCGAAGGTCTGATCGCCGCGACCCCCGCGGTCCCGATCGGCGAAGGTCCGCCGGATGTCCTGCAGGATCGCATGATGTTCGCCGATTCCCCGGCCCTCGACGATCGGGCGGGCATCGTCGAGCGTACGGCGGATGGGTTCTCCGCCGGGCACCTCACCGACACCCTGATTGCCCTCCGAATCGGTGAGGATGACCAGGTTGCGGGTGAAGAACGGGGCGTGGGCGCCGGACAGGTTGAGCAACATGCTGTCCCGGCCGGCGACCGGGACCACACGCATCTCGGTGACCACCGGTGTCGTCGTCGTCATGGGGTGAATCCTTTCAGTGAGGTCAGAAGAAGATCTGCTGCCCGATGAGGGCGGTGGCGCCCAGAGCGGACACGATGATCGACACCGCGCGAAGGCGGTTGCGGTCGAGGAACCTGTTGATGAAACGCGAGGCGACGAACCCGAGCATCACGGCCGGGACCAGCGCGACGAAAGCCTGCAGGATGTCACCGGACAGGCTGCCGGTGACCGCGAGTGCACCCAGTGACATGAGGCTTCCGACTAGGAAGAAGGCACTCATGTTGCTTCGTACGTGTGCGTTCGCCGCCCCGGAGTAGACCAGTGCCATCGGCGGGCCGCCGATCGAGGTGGCGGTACCGAGCAGGCCGGAGGCCGCGCCCGCGGTCGCGAGATTCCGCCGCAACGGCGCCGGTCGCCAGCCCGTGGCCGCCACCGCGACCCCGCCCAGCACCACCGCGGCCAGGAGCAGCGACAGCCCGCGGGCAGGCAACCAGACCAGCAGGAGTGCCCCCGCGACGGTCCCCGGGACCCGACCGGCGAGCGCCCATCCGGTGCCCCGCAGGTCCAGGCTCGCTCGTTCGCGCACCACGACCATGAGGGTCACGACGGTCGCCGAGGCGATGAGTAGACCGGGAAGCAGCGCGGGTGCCACCAGAGCCACGACCGGTGCCGCCAGCATCCCCATCCCGAATCCGATCGACGCCTGCATGCAGGACGCCAGGAACACGGCGACGACGATGACGGCGATGGTCACAGCGTTCACGGTGCGGTCACGAGGCGGCCGCGGGCATCCCGAGGGTCACGCGGCCGCGCGGGTGGAAGCACTCGGTCATGTGACCGATCTCGTGGCGATCGGTGGCCACCGGCGGGACCGCGGTTGCGCAGATGTCGGTGGCGTGGGCACAACGGGTACGGAACCGGCATCCGGACGGCGGGTTGAGCGGTGAGGGCACTTCGCCGCTGAGCAGGATGCGCTTGCGGCGCGTGGCAGGGTCGAGTGTGGGCGCCGCGGACATCAGCGCTTCGGTATACGGGTGCGCGGGGTGATCGAACACGGCCTCGGTGCTCCCAGTCTCGACGATACGGCCCAGGTACATCACCGCCACCCGGTCGGCGACGTGCCGGACCACGGACAGATCGTGGGAGATGAAGATGTAGGAGATGTCGAGTTCCTGCTGCAGTTCGTTCAGCAGGTTGAGGACCTGTGCCTGCACGGACAGATCCAGTGCCGACACCGGCTCGTCGCAGATGATGACCTCGGGGTTGAGCGCGAGCGCGCGGGCGATTCCCAGCCGTTGGCGCTGACCGCCCGAGAACTCCTGGGGGCTCCGGTGTTCGTCGCTCGGCCGGAGTCCGACGAGGTGGAGCAGTTCGCGTACCCGGGCGGCGCGGTCGCGTTTGCGGGGGTAGAGGTCTTTGTGCGTACGCCACGGTTCGCCGATGATCTCGGCCGCGGTCATCCGGTTGTTCAGCGAGGCGTAGGGATCCTGAAAGACCATCTGGACCTTGCGGCGCAGGGCGAGGAGGTCCTTGCCCTTCAACCGATACGGATCGGTGCCGTCCCACCGGACGGTGCCGGCATCCGGGCGTTCGAGCATCATCAGCGTGCGCGCGAGAGTGGATTTGCCGCAGCCCGATTCACCCACGAGGCCCAGGGTCTCGCCGCGCCGGAGATCGAGATCGATGCCGTCGAGCGCGCGCAGCTTCCGCCGCCCACCCTTGCCCGGCACCACGAACGTCTTGCCGACGTCGCGGACTTCGAGGACCTGGGAGTTGACCTTCGTCGACGCGGTGTTCGCGAGGGAGTTGTTCACCCCTGCCTTCTTCGCCACGGTGACTGTCTCAGACATTGTCGATCTCCTCCGAGAAATGGCATGCCGCTTGCCGATTCGGCCCGGTGCCGGACAGGACAGGACGCTCGGACACGCATCGCGCCCGGGCGAGCGGGCAGCGCGCCTGGTACACGCAGCCGGCGGGGATGGAATGCAGGTCGGGCGGGGTGCCGTCGATGGACTTGAGGTCGGCACCGCGTTCGGTGCTGACGGGTACCGAGTCGAGCAGGCCCTTGGTGTACGGATGCCGGGGGTTGCCGAACACTTCGGCGACCGGTCCGGTCTCGACCACGTTGCCGGCGTACATGATCGCCACCCGGTCGGCTTGTTCGGCGACGAGCGCCAGATCGTGGGTGATCAACACGACGGCCATGTCGTGCTCGGTGCGGAGCCGGTGCAGCAGCGCCATGATCTGCGCCTGCACCGTCACATCCAGCGCGGTGGTGGGCTCGTCGGCGAGGAGCACCTTGGGACTCAGCGCCACCGCCATCGCGATGAGCAGACGTTGGCGCATGCCGCCGGAGAACTGGTGGGGGTAAGAGTCGACGCGGGATTCCGGTTCCGGGATGCCGACGTGACGCATCAGCTCGATCGCCTCGTGCCTGGCCTCCTTCTTCGACATCTTGCGATGAATCCGGAAGGGCTCGGCCAGTTGGGTTCCCACCGTGTAGACGGGATTCAGGGCGGTGAGCGCATCCTGGAAGACGATCGCGAGTTGCGTACCGGCCAGTTCCCGGCGGGTCGACTCCTTCGCGGTGACGAGATCGACCTCGTCGAGAGTGATCGACCCCTCCTTGATCGCGGCGATCGGGTCGAGCAGCCCGACGAGGGCCTGCGCCGTCATCGACTTGCCGCATCCCGATTCGCCGAGCAGCGCAAGGGTTTCACCGCGCCTGGCGCGAAACGACACGTGATCGACGGCGCGGACGGTGCCGGACGGGGTCCGCAGCTCCACGGTCAGATCGGCGACGTCGAGCGCCACCCGGTCGTCGATGCCGGACTCCGGTCGGTCGAGGGCGGGTGCACTCATCGCAGCGCCTTTCGTGAGGAGAAGAAGCGCTTACGCGCATTCGGGGTGGTCAGACGCCAGCGCTGGCCCGGGTCGGTGGCGATGCGGGCCCACGCGGCGAGGATCGTCGCCGACACCGTGGTGATGACGATGGCGAGGCCGGGGAAGAACGACAGCCACCACGCGGTCTGCAGATAGGTGCGTCCCTGCGAGACCATCAGGCCCCAGCTGATGTCGGGCGGCTGGATCCCGATCCCCAGGAACGACAGGGACGACTCCGCCAGCATCACGTAGCAGAAGTCCAGGGTGGCCACCGTGAGGAGGGTCGGCAGCAGGATGGGGAGCACATGACCGCGGATGATCGACCCGCTGCTGGCCCCGAATGTTCTTGCGGCGTCGACGAATACGCGGCTCTGCAACTCGGCAGACTCGGCGCGGGCGGTACGCAGGTAGATGGGGATACGGGTGATCGCGAGGACCGCGATGATGTTGGCCGCGCTCGGTGAGAACACGTACAGGATCACGACCGCCAGCAGCAGGGAGGGGAAGCTCATGATGACGTCGGCGACACGCATCGCGGTGGTCTCCCGCCAGCCGCGGTGGTAGCCGGCCCACATGCCGATGGCCGAGCCGATGACACACGAGATGATGACCGCGGGCAGCGACACCAGCAATGTGGTCTGGCAGGCGACGATCAACCGGGCCAGCATGCTTCGACCGAGCGGATCGGTCCCCAGGATGTTCATCCAGCCGGTGTCGAGGTTGAACGGTGCCAGATTCGATTCGTCGAGGTTCTGGTCGGTGGCCGAGTCGCCGACCAGCCACGGACCGAAGACCGCGGTGAGCAGGATGACGGTCAGGATGCCGGCGGCGACCGTCGCGAACTTGTCGCGGAAGAGCAGGCGCCACAGCGGCAGTTGCGACCGCGGCACCTTGTTCGTCGCGACTGAGTCTCCGGCCGGGTCGGTCGAGGCGACGGGGCTCGTCGGATCGAGGGGTTCGGTGACGATGGACATGGTGTACTCCTCGGGGTTCCGGCGCCTAGACCGTGGCCTTGTCGCGAACGCGCGGGTCCAGAAGTGCCAGCCCCGCGTCGATCGCGATGTTCAGGATGAAGATGCTGATGGCGGTGAGGAGCACCGCGGCCTGCAGGACGGCGAAGTCACGTTGCAGGATCGAATCGATCATCAGCTTGCCGATGCCGGGCCATCCGAAGATGGCCTCGACGATGACCGCGCCGTTGATCAGCCCGACGGCGAGGTCGCCGGCGACGGTCAGGGCGGGTGCGGCCGCATTGCGCAGCGCGTGGTGGGTGACGACGCGGAGGTCCCCGGCGCCCTTGCTCCGGGCCACCTTCACATACGGGGCGGACAGCGCCGAGACCATCGCGCCACGGACCACCTGGGTGAGGACTCCCAGTGGCCGGATCATCAGTGTCGCGATCGGCAGGACCCAGGCGAGCATGCCGCCGGTTCCCGACGTCGGCAGCACGCCGAGGACGACGGCGAAAATCCAGATGCCGGTGATGGCGAACCAGAAGTCCGGGACGCTGGCCGCCGTCATGGACAGCAGGCTGGAGAAGCGGTCGGCCAGCGAGTTGGGGCGGTAGGCCGCCCAGCAGCCGATGATGATCGACCCGAGAATCGAGAGCACGAGCGTCACGAAAGCCAGCTGCAGAGTGGCCGGGAACGCGCGCAGAGCCATGCCCGCGGCCTCCTGGCCGGTCTTGAGCGACTCGCCGAAGTCGAGGTGGAGCACCCCGCCCAGGTAGTCGGTCATCTGCTGCCAGATCGGCTTGTCGAGACCGTTGGCCGCCGCGAATTCGGCACGTTGTTCCGGCGTCGCGGAGACGGGCAGGTAGAGGTTTGTGGGGTCGCCGGTGAGCCGGGCCATGAAGAACACGCCGAACAAGACGATGATCAGCGGGATCAGGCTGGTGAACATCCGGCGCCGGAGGAAGGTGAGCATCGGTTCGCCTCGATTTCAGTCGTTCTGGGCTGGCGCGTGGGTCATCTCGGCGAGGCGCATCTCATCGCCGGTGGCCGAGTTGGGCTGGTAGGCAATTCTTTTCGCCTTTGCAAGAACCGCTTGCATATGTGCGATGTAGGCGTACTGCCGGATCTCGCGCGGCTCGGCCGCGAGAACCGCGGACAGCGCGTCCTGACGGGCCTGGCCGGTGAGTGCCTCGGCGGCCAGGATCTGCTTGTCGTACGCAGCGGTTCCGTAGGTGCTCTGGTATCCGTCGGAGAGCATGTACTGGTCCAGGGTGAACTGCGTGTCACCGGCCTGGTTGCCGTGCATGATCATCAGCAGCACCGGTCCCGACCCCGGCACGAAAGGCCTTGTCTGATACTGTATCTGACCCGAGGTGTCCATCATCTCGATGTCGACGTCCAGGCCGATACGGTCGAGGGTGAACTGGATGTTCTCGATGGTCTCGTTGATCTTCGGGAACTGCCCCGTGCGGCCGATGAGCCGGATGGTGCGGTCGACGGGTACGCCGTCCGCGCGGGCCTCGTCGACCAACTCTCTCGCCCGGTCGAGGTCGTAGGGCGTCGGGGTGAGCCCGTCGTTGTATCCGACGATGCCCTTGCCGACCAGTTGGGCCGCGGGCGTGCCGAGGCCCTGGAACAGCGCGTCGACGATGCCGGCGCGGTTGATCGAGAGGTCGATGGCCTCGCGTACCCGGTAGTCGTTCAGCGGCGCGTCGGTGGCCTGCATCCGCAGGGCCGTCGTCTCGTTGTTGGTGTAGGCCGTCCCCAGATCGCCGGCTCCGTCCTCGGGGCCGAGCGAGGTCGCGAGGTCGGCCTCGTCGTTGGTGACCATCGCGGCGCGAACACTGCCCTCACCGCGCCACTGGTACACCGCACGGGAGAACTGCGGGGCCTCGCCGTGATAGTTCGGATTGGCCTTCAGCGCCACCCGCTGGCCCGAATCCCAGAAATCGACCATGTAGGGGCCCGTTCCGATCGGGACCCGCACCTTGTCGTCGGGGGTGGTGGTCCGCGGAACCACTTCGATGAAGGAGAGTCGCAGCGGGAGGATCGGGTCGGGCGTCTCGGTGCGGACCTCGACGGTGTTCGGGTCGACGACGCTGACCTCACGCTTGCTGTCGTCGAACACGTAACCGTTGACATCGCACCCGATCGCGCCGTTGAAGGTTCGTTCGATCGAGAAGGCTGCGTCGACCGCGTCGAACGGCTGGCCGTTGCTGAACCGCACACCGTCGGCGGTGGTGAGGCGCCACACGTTCGGCTCCACCTGGGTCCACGCGGTCGCGAGACTCGGCTGCAGGGCCCCGGAACCGGGGTCCCGCTCGATGAGGGGCTCGGTGATGTTCGATCGGACGACGACACCGGTCGCGGTGAGCGACGCGTCACAGGGCTCGAGCGTCGGGGGTTCCTGCGGGAGGACGATTCGGAGCGTGTCCGGGCTAGCGGTCTCACTCGCGGTGGTGTTGGCGACACTGCATCCGGTGACGGTCAGCAGGGCCACCGCGGACAGGGCCAGCGCGCCCGTGGCCGGGCGCTTCAGGGATCGCAGCGTGGCGATCTGCATGGGGACCTCCGATGAAGAAAGGGAGCGAGTGATCTCGCGGCGGGCTGGACCGCGTTTGTGACGGTAGACACACGCTATGAGCGACCGATTGACGGCGTCAACAGAGCAAAACCCCAGGAAAGAGCGTTTTCGGTGGGTTTTCGGGCGGCCTCGACGGCACTGCCGGCGAGCGCAGTGACGGAAGAAACACACGCTGACCTGACGGTTCCCGGGTCCGCAGCACCGCGCTCCGAATCGACAACCGCCTTTCCATACAGTTTGGGTATCGATCCATGTTATTTGCGTGTTGGACAGGTATTCGTCATCGCTTCTAGCGTGAAGTCATCCGCTTGGACCGGTCCGTGTCCACCCCACAGTTCGAGGAGAACCATGACCAGCAGCCCCACCGGCGCCGTGTCGACGATCGATCACGTTGCCGGACACAGCGTTTCCCGACCCGGAAGCGTACTGCGGGTCGGGCCGCTGAAGCCGTCCCTCGAGGAGTTGCTCACGTCCGCGTACGGCGCCGAGCGCCTACCGGACGGTCCGGCGCGCGCCGCCTTCCTGCGCGAACACGCAGAAGCGGTGACCGCGGTCGTCACCTCCGGACGCACCGGTGTCGATGCCGAGTTGATGTCGTCGCTCCCCAACCTCGGCGCGATCGTGCACTTCGGCGTCGGATACGACACCACCGACATCGCCCGCGCGACGGAGTTGGGCATCGGGGTCAGCAACACCCCGGACGTCCTGACCGATTGTGTCGCCGACACCGCGGTCGGCCTCCTGCTCGACACGATGCGCGGACTCTCCGCCGCCGACCGTTATGTCCGCGCGGGCCGGTGGCCCGTCGAGGGCAACGTCCCCCTGACTCGCAAGGTGTCCGGAACCCGTGTCGGCATCCTCGGGCTGGGCCGGATCGGCGCGGCCATCGCCCATCGGCTGACCGCCTTCGGCTGCCACATCTCCTACCACAACCGACGCGTCGTCGACGGGTCGCCGTATCGGTACGCCGCGTCGCCCGTGGAACTCGCGGCAGGTGTCGACGTCCTCGTCGTCGCGGCCGCCGGTGGCGCCGACACCCGTGACCTCGTCGATCGCGGCGTCCTGGAAGCTCTGGGCGACAACGGCTTTCTCATCAATGTCGCCCGCGGCAGCGTCGTGGACGAAGCCGCGCTGGTCGACCTCCTCCAGCACCGACGGCTCGCCGGCGCAGGCCTGGACGTCTTCGCATCCGAGCCCGAGGTGCCTGCCGCGCTGCTCGCGATGGACAACGTGGTGCTCCTCCCCCACCTCGCGAGCGGAACCGTCGAGACGCGCGCCGCGATGCAGGATCTCACCCTCGCCAACCTCGATGCCTACCTCCGGACCGGCGAACTGTTGACACCCGTTGTCGCCCCGGCTCCGGCGCGCACCCGGAAGGACGTCTGATGTCGGTCGTACTGAGCTATCTGCCCACCCAGGAGGGCCGCGGCGCCCTCCCCTTCGGTTTCGCCGAGGCGCGCATGCGGGGCACCGACGTCGTCGTGGTGGCCGACGGGGACAGTGCGTCGTCACCGGAGTTCCTCGTCGACATCGAGACGGCGCGAACCACCGCGCAGGCCCAGGACGTCGACTACCGCGTCGTCGAGAACGACCCGGGCCTGTCGCACGCGGACCAGCTCATCGATGTGTCCTACGAGGACGCCGCCGAACTGCTCGTGATCGGGCAGCGCCGCCGGTCGCCGGTCGGAAAGCTGCTCACCGGGAGCGTGGTGCAGCGCGTGCTGCTCGATGCGCAGTGTCCGGTGGTCGCGGTCAAGCCACCGGTACGCGCGGCGGTCTGACTCTCAAACGCACAGTCAACGAGATTCCACGCACAGTCAACGAGATTCGACGCACAGTCGACGACATTCGACGCACAGTCGACGACATTCGACGCACGGTCGACGAGATTCGACGCACAGTCGAGGTAACGCGGTGCCCGCCTCGACTCGCGAGCGTGGCGGTCTGAGTTCTCAGATCCACTCCCGTTCCGGGAGTACGTCTTTCAGAAACCGCGTCAGCGCCGGATTGGTGTTGTCCGCCCGCCAGGCGACATTCATCTGCACGGGTCGGTCGCGAATGGCGGTGACCTGCTTGAAGACGACCCCGTCGGGGTGCATGGTCATCGCGGACTCCGGCACCAGTGCCATGCCGAGTCCGGAGTGCACGAGCACCAGCATGGTGTGCACCTGTGTGACGTACTGGACGTATCGCGGCGAGGCCCCGACGGCGGTGAACGTACTGATGAGCAGTTCGTTGAAGTACCGGGCATCCGTCGGCGAGTACATGATGACGGCCTGACCGTCGAAATCCTCGATCGTGAGGTGTTCGACCCCGGCGTACTCGTGGTCCGCGGGCAACGCGGCGACGAGACGTTCGTGATGCAGCGGCCGGGAACTGATGCCCGGTCGCGAGATCGGCGGTCGCACGACCCCGAGATCGAGATCGCCGCGGACCAGGGCCTCGACCTGCGCGGCGGTGACCATTTCGCGCAGGACGAGCCGGACGTCGGGTAGTCGTTCGCGTGCGGTCTGCATGAGCCGAGGCAGCACCGCCCTCGCGGAGGCGCCGGTGAAGCCGATGTTGACGGTCCCCAGATCGCCCGCGGGCACGCGCCGAACGGTCAACGCCGCACCCTCGGCGAGCGCGACGATGCGACGGGCGTCGGGCAGAAACGCCGTTCCGGCCGCGGTCAGCGACACCGCCCGGCTGCTCCGTTCGATCAGTTGCACCCCGAGCTCGTGCTCGAGTTGCTGGATCTGCCTGCTCAGCGGCGGCTGGGTCATGTGCAACCGCTCGGCGGCCCGCCCGAAGTGCAGTTCCTCGGCGACCGCGATGAAGCACGTGAGACGCGACAGGGAGAACATCGATCCACTTTCGGCATCAGTGCCCGCGAACCGCGGGGGTGTCCGGATGACGCTAGCCGATTGCCCCACTCGGGTCGAGGACCCTGTTCACCACCGGGGGCTGGTGTTCTCGAAGGTCGGATCGATCGACTGCATGTACCCCGTGTCGTCCCGGTCCCGGATACCGCAGTCCAGATACTGCTGATGCAACTGCTCGAGCGCCTGCTCGTCCAGTTCGACGCCGAGCCCTGGTCCGGTCGGGACCGGCACCGCGCCGTCGACGATGGAGAGGGCGCCGGGCCGCACGACATCTTCGTGCTTCCAGGGCCAATGCGTGTCACAGGCGTAGGTGAGGTTCGGTGTCGCCGCCGCCAGGTGCACCATCGCGGCCAGGCTGATACCCAGATGCGAATTGGAATGCATCGACAGGCCCATGCCGAAGGTCTCGCAGATCCCGCCCAGCAGACGGGAACGCTGCAGCCCACCCCAGTAGTGATGATCGGACAGGACGACCGACACGGAGTTCTTCCGCACCGCGGGCTCCAGATGATCGAAGGCGACAACGCACATGTTGGTCGCCAGCGGCATGTTCGCCGAGGCGGCGACCTCCGCCATCCCGTCCAACCCGGGCGTCGGATCCTCCAGATACTGGACGATCCCCTCCAGCTCGGCTGCGACCCGCTTGGACGTGTCGACCGTCCACGCGGCGTTGGGGTCCAGACGCAGTGGTACATCCGGGAACTCGGCCCGCAGGGCCTTGATCGCGGCGATCTCCTCGTCCGGATGGAACACACCACCCTTGAGTTTGATCGCGGAGAAACCGTACCGGTCGATCATCCGGTGGGCCTGCCGGACGAGGCCGGCGGGATCGATGGCCTCGCCCCATTCGTCGGGCATCCCGCTGGCGCCGTGCGCACCGGGGTGCGAGGCCCACTTGTAGAACAGATACGCGCTGAAGGGAACCCGGTCACGCACCCGTCCGCCGAGCAGATCGCTCACCGGACGCCCCAGTGTCTTGCCCTGGATGTCCAGGCAGGCCACCTCGAACGGTGAGAAGACCCGATCGGTGGTGCTGGCGGTGGTGATCATGCCGGCCACACCGTCGCCGCCGGTCACCGACAGGGTCGCGATCCGCTCGTCGATCGTGCCCCGGATGCGGTGGAGCGCGAACACGTCCAGTCCGATGATGGCGTCGGCGGCGGCGTCCATCCGCGCGAGGTGCGCGGTGTCGGCGTATGTTTCACCGAGCCCACGAAGGCCACCGGCGGTCTCGATCTGGATGATCGCCCGCAGAGCGTACGGCTGGTGCACCCCCACGGTGTTGAGCAGGGGCGGGTCGACGAAGGCGACGGGGGTGACCGTCACCCGGGTGATCGTCGTGTCGATCCGCGGGGTCTCGCCGACGATCTGGAGCCCGGTGAACGGGCCGGTTCCGACGGGAGGATGTGCGGCAGTGGTCGGGGTGGACACGGCGTGAACTCTCAGACCGCCGCGCGGGCGGCGAGATTGCCGGCGAGCACGGCGCGGCCCGCCGCGATGATCTGCTCGAGCTCCGCCTGGTGCTCCGGCGTCGGTTGCACGAGCGGTGCCCGGACCGGACCGGCGTCGATCCCCTCCATCGTCACGCCGTGCTTCACCAGTGCCACCGCGTAACCGGGCACCGTGTTGCGGAGGCGGACCAGCGGATGGAAGAAGTCGCGCAGCAACGCCTCGGTGAGTTCGGTGTCACCGGTCTCCAGAGAGTTGTAGAACGCCAGTGCCAGTTCCGGGGCGAAGGCGAACGTCGCCGACGAGTACAGCGTGACCCCGAGGGCGCGATAGGCCTGCTGGGTGATCTCGGCGGTGGGCAGACCGTTGAAGAACAGGAAGTCCTTGCTGTCGCCCAGCGCCTCTTTCACCGCGATGACGATGCGTGACACGTTGTCGAGATCGCCGGTGCCGTCCTTGAATCCGATGACGGTGGGCAGCTGCGACACCTGGATCGCCGACTCCTCGTCGAACACCGCGTTGCCGCGGTTGTACACGATCAGCGGGAGGTCGGTGCTCGCGGCGACCGAACGGGTGTACTCGGCCAGGCCGGCGGGCGGCATGGTCACCAGGTACGGCGGCAGGAGCAGGAGACCGTCCGCACCATTGGCTTTCGCGCTCACCGCGAACTCACGCGCCTGGATCAGCGAGCCGCCTGCACCGGCGAACACCGGGACGCGGCCGGCCACGGTGTCGACGGCGCACCGCACGATGCGGCCGAATTCCTCGAGACCGAGCGCGTGGAACTCGCCGGTGCCGCAGGCGACGAACACTCCGCCGGGGCCGGCCGCGACACCGCGGTCGATGTGTTCTGCGAGACGCCGGTAGTCGACCTCACCGTTGCTGTCGAAGGGAGTGACGGGAAAGAACAGAACGCCGTTGAGCATTGGGACTCCTTGGGGTGGGGATGAGTTCAGTCGCGGGTGAGTTCGCCGTCGACACGGCGCCAGATGTTGTCGGGATTGCCCTGAGCGATCGGCGCGGGCAGCAGCTCGGCGGGAACGTCCTGGTAGGCGACGGGGCGCAGGAACCGTTCGATCGCCAGCGATCCGACGCTGGTGGTCCGGCTGTCCGAGGTCGACGGATACGGTCCGCCGTGCACCATCGCGTGACCGACCTCGACGCCGGTCGGCCAGCCGTTGAACAGGATTCGTCCTGCTTTGAGTTCGAGCATCTCGAGCAGTTCGCGGGCGGCGTCGTGGTCGGAGTCCACGGCGTGGATCGTCGCGGTCAGCTGGCCTTCGATCCGCGCGGTCACGTCCGCGACCTGGGCCAGGTCGCGGCATCGCACGATCAGGCTCGACGAGCCGAAGATCTCCTGCTGCAGGGTCTCCGACGCCAGGAACGAGTCGGCGTCGGTGCCGAACAGCGCCGCACGGCAGGCATGGGGCCCCTGAGTCTCGTCGGCCCGGGCGAGAACCTCTGCGGTGCCGGTGAACTCGTCGACCGCTGCTGCGTAGTTGGCCGCGATCCCGGGGGTGAGCATGGGGGTGGGTTCACTCGCGCCGATCGCTTCGGACGCGGCTGCGACGAACGCATCGAGATCGGGCCCGTCGACCGCGATGACGAGACCGGGATTGGTGCAGAACTGTCCCGATCCCATGGTCAGCGATCCGACGAAGGCACGGCCGAGTCCCGGCGCATCGGCGCTCAGCGCCCCGGCGAGCGGGTACACGGGGTTGATCGAACTCATCTCGGCGTAGACCGGGATCGGTTCCGGGCGCGCCGCCGCGGCGCGGACGAGGGCGGTTCCGCCCGACCGCGAACCGGTGAAGCCGACGGCCTTGATCCGGGGGTCGGTGACCAGGGCGACGCCGAGGTCGGGACCGCGCCCGTACAGCATCGAGAACGTTCCCGCGGGCATGCCGGTCTCGGCGATCGCCTCGGTGATGGCCCGGCCGACCAGTTCTGACGTCCCGGGGTGAGCGTCATGCGCCTTGACGACCACCGGGCATCCGGCTGCGAGGGCCGAGGCGGTGTCGCCACCGGCGACCGAGAACGCGAGGGGAAAGTTGCTGGCGCCGAAGACCGCCACGGGCCCCAGCGGAACCTTCCGCTGACGGATGTCCGCGCGCGGAAGCGGGGTGCGCTCGGGGCGGGCGGGGTCGATGCGCGCTCCGTTCCAGCTTCCCTCACGGAGAACCGACGCGAACAGCCGGAGCTGTCCGGATGTGCGGCCGACCTCCCCGGTGATCCGTGCGGCCGGCAGGCCTGTCTCGGCGACCGCGCGCTCGACGAGCACGTCGCGGGCCGCGTCCAGCTTGTCGGCGACCGCCGACAGGAAAAGTGCTCGCTGCTCCGACGTCGTCGCCCGGTAGGGTCCGAACGCCTCTGCCGCCGCCGCGGCGGCCGCATCGACGTCGGCAGCCGAACCGTGCGCGTATGCGGGGAGCAGTCGCTGACCGGTGCTGGGGTCGATGGCGTGTACGGCATCCCCTGAACCGGCCACTCGAACACCGGCGATGATCATCTCACCGGTCAGGTCCTGTGTCGTCAGCGGTGCCGGCTCTTGCGCAATGGTCATCGTCTTCCGTCCGTGGGTCGATGTCTGGGGGTCGATGGGAGATCCACGGCGGTGAGTTCCCGCTGTGACCTCGGCCATGCTCCGACGGTAAGACCGGACATTCATTCATGTCCAAGTCAAATAGTCACGTCGTCGATTCAGAGTCGGCATCGATGCAGCTATGGTGCCTGCCTCGCCGCGAC
Source organism: Gordonia sp. 'Campus' (assembly GCF_022206305.1). Taxonomy (GTDB): domain Bacteria; phylum Actinomycetota; class Actinomycetes; order Mycobacteriales; family Mycobacteriaceae; genus Gordonia. The sequence goes on from NZ_JAKOIW010000010.1 coordinate 83,750, forward strand.
ATCGAACGTCATCTATCCGGACCATTGCCGACCCCGACCCCACGCGACCCCGTATCGGCGATGCGACAATCATTGCGCCGAACCCGACATACCTCGCGATCGCCGAGCCACGGCGGGCCGTCAGGCGTCGGACCGGGTACACCACCTCCTCGACGAAAGCGGAATCCAGAACCGATGAAGCGCATTCGCCTCCTGGCCGTCATGGCCCTGGCCATCTCGGCACTCACCGTCTCCTTCGGCACCGCCCACGGTGCCCCCGCACCCGCGGTCCCCTCCCACCACTCGAGCGCATCCGCCGACGGGACCTCCATCACGTCCCAGCTGCGCAACGCGACGTTCGTCGCAGGCGAACAAGAACTCCGGGTCGTCGACTCACAGGGCCGGACCATCGAACGCATCGGGCTCGTGCTGCCATTCCAGGGCGCTGCGGTCCCGCTGCGCGCACAGGTCTCTGCCGACCGCACCCAGGCGACGTTCACACCGGTCCTCTCCCCTGCGGCACGCGCAGCCATCGCGGCCGGCGTTCGTCCGGCTTCGGCGAAGAAGGATCGCGCATATCAGAGCATGATCTGGCACATCACCAACGGCTGGAACCGCGGCGGCAACGTCACCACCGCCATCGGCGCACTCGCCGGGCTGATCATCGGGTGCATCGTCATCGTCGGTTGCGTCTGGGGTGCGGGCGTCGGCGCTGCCATCGGCGCGGTCATCGGCATCAACAACGGCGACCCCCGCGCGGGGCAGTCGATCCTCGACTGGATCAACACGCCGTAGACCCGACGTCACCGGGCGCCTCCATCAGGGGCGCGGCTCCTGTCGACGAATCCCCAACTCCGTTGTCGGAGTTGGGGATTCTTTGCGTGAACGTCGTCGACGAGCGGATGCGGCCACCAGATACGGGGAGCGCTCGCCGACCGACGCCGACGAGGCCGCTTTACAAATTGCGTAATATGTCTAGACAACGGACATTGTCTCGGTTAATGTCCAGTGCTGTACATCACAGCCATCTCGAGACAGGAGCGCGCCTTGGGTACCGCACCGACCGAATCCGCCGCGGGTATGCCGGCGGTCGAATGGAAAGACAAGAAACGCCACCTGTGGCTTCTCGGTCTCATCCCGCCGACATCGATCTTCCTGGCCATGGGTCTGGTCGCCACGTTCAACGCGATCGGGCACGGCCTCGACACGGTGTCACCGGTGTGGTGGTGGATCGGCCCGATGCTGGTGTACGTCTTGCTGCCCATCCTCGACGTGTTCTTCGGGCCGGACGGTTCGAACCCACCCGAGGAACTGATGGAACAACTCGAGAACGACAAGTACTACCGCTACTGCACCTACATCTACATCCCGTTCCAGATCGCCAGTCTCGTCACCGCGTGTTACCTGTGGACCGCAGACGATCTCAGCTGGCTCGGCCTCGACGGCGGACTCGGACTCGCCTCGAAGATCGGCCTGGCGCTGTCCATCGGCGTCATGGGCGGGATCGGCATCAACACCGCGCACGAACTCGGCCACAAGAAGGACGATCTCGAGCGGTGGCTGTCCAAGATCACACTCGCACAGACGTTTTACGGCCACTTCTACATCGAGCACAACCGCGGTCATCATGTCCGAGTCGCGACCCCGGAGGATCCGGCCAGTTCGCGCTTCGGTGAGTCGTTTTGGCGGTTCCTGCCGCGCAGCGTCTGGGGCAGCCTGACGTCGTCGGTCGAACTGGAACGCAAGCGTCTCGATCGGGCCGGGAAGCCGTTCTGGCATCCGAGCAACGACGTCCTCAATGCCTGGGCGATGTCGATCGTGCTGTGGGGCGCGCTCGCGGCCGTCTTCGGCTGGGAGGTCCTCCCGTTCCTGGTCGTGCAGGCCGTCTACGGGTTCTCACTGCTCGAGACCGTCAACTACCTCGAGCACTACGGGCTGCTGCGCGGCAAGACCAAGTCCGGACGCTATGAGCGCTGCACGCCCGAGCACAGCTGGAACTCCGACCACATCTGCACGAACATCTTCCTGTACCACCTCCAGCGCCACAGTGATCACCATGCGAATCCGACCCGCCGGTATCAGACGCTCCGCAGTTTCGACGGTGCGCCGAACCTCCCGAGCGGGTACGCGAGCATGATCACGCTCGCCTACTTCCCGCCGATCTGGCGACGGGTCATGGACAAGCGGGTGCTCGACCACTACGAGGGCGAGGTCGAACGCATCAACATCGCACCGCACCGTCGGGAGCGCGTCCTCGCCGAGCACGGGGTCTCGTCCCGATGAGCACCTACCGCTGTCCAGTGTGCGACTACGTCTACGACGAGGCCGCCGGCGCTCCCCGTGAGGGCTTTGCGCCCGGCACCGCCTGGGCCGACATCCCCGACGACTGGCCCTGCCCCGACTGTGGGGTTCGCGAAAAGATCGACTTTCTCGGCGCCGGGAGCGAAGCGAGCGGGCCGAATGATCCCGGCGAAGGAGTGGCAGTCCGATGAACTTCAAACTGTTCCGTTGCGAGGTGTGCGGTTTCGAGTACGACGAGGAACTCGGGTGGCCCGAGGACGGCATCGAACCCGGTACCCGCTGGGCCGACATCCCGGACGACTGGAGCTGTCCCGATTGCGGCGCCGCGAAGGCCGACTTCGAGATGATCGAGGTGGCCCGGCCGTGACCGCTTCGCCGACGGGGATGCCCGCCGCGGCATCGGTGGTGATCGTCGGGACCGGAGTTGCCGGCATAACCGCAGCAGAATCCCTGCGCACCAACGGTTTCGACGGTGCGATCATCGTGTTCGGCGAGGAGCCCCATCTCCCCTACCGCCGCACGGCGTTGAGCAAGGGGATCGTCGACGGTGACCTGTCCGACGCCGGGATCACCTTGCGGCCACCGGCGTACTGGACCGACCGCGGAATCGACATCGTCACCTCGACGAGGGTCGTCGACGTCGATCCCCGAGCGCGCCGCGTGCGACTCGCGGATGAGTCCGACGTCGCCTACGACGCCCTCGTCCTCGCCACCGGCGGAAGGGCCCGACGGCTTCCCGGCGCGACGTCGGCGCTGACGTCGCTCCGTTCCCGCGCCGACGTCGACCGGATCCGGGCAGCACTCGACGAGGGTCCGGTCGTGATCGTGGGCGGCGGCCTCATCGGCACCGAGATCGCCGCGGCCATCGCCTCCGCCGGCGACGGCACGCGTGTGTCCATCGTCGAGGCCGCGCCGTCGTTGCTGTCCCGCGTCGTCCCGGCCGTGATCGCCGATGACCTGATCTCCCTTCATCGCGAGCACGGAGTGCACATCCACACATCCGCGCAGATCGCGTCCGCGGACGCCGGCGGAGTCACCCTCGCCGACGGCACGCGACTGGCCGGCACGGTCATCAGCGCCATCGGGATGGAACCCGAAGTCGCGCTGGCGGAATCCGCGGGCCTGGCGCTGGATCGTGCGGGCATTCTGGTCGACGATGCCCTGCGCACCTCGATGTCGGGGATCTATGCCGCGGGCGACGTCGCGGCCCGGCCCCACCCGTTGACAGGTGCCCCCATGCGGGCCGAGCAGTGGCTCACTGCGACCGAACACGGCAGACTGGTCGCCATGACCATCTCCACCGACCTGGGATCGGCCTCGTCCGGCACCCCGGCGCCCCGGGTGCCACTCGCCTGGACGATGCAGTACGGCACGAATGTCCAGATCGTCGGCTGGCCCGCGGCCGGCGCCAGAGTGGTCCTCGATGCCGACGGATCATGCACCACGGCACGGTGTTTCGACGAAGACCGGCTCGTCGGCGCGGTCTGCATGGGGCGCGGTGGCCCGGCCCGGCAGATCCGGGACGAGATCGAGGCCACGCTCCGACCGGTCGGCATCGGGGCATGACCACCCGCAACTATGCGCTCGACAGCAAAGCTCTGCTGCGGAATTCACTGCTCGACGGATTGCATGATCTGTTGCTCGACCGGGACTGGGCGGCCGTGCGGATGTCCGACGTGGCCGCCGCCACCGGGGTGAGTCGTCAGACGGTCTACAACGAGTTCGGGTCCAGGTACGGACTCGCCCAGGGATACGCGGTCCGTCTGGCGGGACGATTCGCCGGCCACATCACCGATTCGATCGCCGCCCACGTCGAGGACGTGACGGGCGCCCTTCAGACGGGGTTCAGCGAGTTCTTCGCCGGCGTCGCCTCGGACCCGCTCATCGCCTCGCTGCTGTCGGGCGAGGCCAAACCCGATCTGATGAAGCTGATCACCACCGACGCCGCGCCGATCATCACCACGGCAGCCGATCGGCTGTCCGACGCATTCCGCGAATCGTCGTGGCTCTCGATGCCCGACTCGGACGTCCTGCGGATCTCGCGAGCGATCACGCGGATGGCCCTGAGCTACATTGCCATGCCACCCGAGGGCGACCGCGATGTCGCGTCCGACCTCGCCGAGATCATCGCCCCCGCCATCGAGGCGGCGCGCATCCGAGGCTGAGGGCTCAGCGGCGCAACAGACTTCGCGTCCCGCGTCGGATCACCGCGCGATACACGCGTTCCATGGTTCCCGTCCGCGCGTCTTCGGGGTCGACGAGTTCGTTCTCGGCGATGATCGACCGCTCGTCGTCGATGGATTCGCGGTCGAACTTCTCCAGCGTCCGGCCGGGGCCCACCAATGCGTCTATGGCCGCGACGAGCGATCGCTTCTCCGTCACGGCCGCGTCGAAGGTCTCGGCCGTGACATCGAGGTGCTCGGCGAGCAGCCGAGTGCGCATCGAGGTGATCGTCTCGCGCAGGACGCGGTCACCGTCATCCGAAGGGTTCGCCTCGATGGCCACGTCGCATTCGCTGTCGAAGCCCAGCGAACGGTTGTTGAGGTTCGACGAGCCGATGCGCAGCAGGACGTCGTCGACGATCAGGACCTTCGCGTGCACATAGATGGGATCACCGTCTGAGGTGACGGGGTAGAAGGCGCGGAACCGACCGTGCACATCCGCCCGCCAGAGCAACTGCAGGAGTTTGTGGCGGGCACCGTCCATGGCGAGACGTTCCACGCGACTGTCCGAGTGACGCGGCAGCACGACGACGATCTCGGGACCGTCCGGTTCGGCGAGCCGGTCGGCGAGTGCCTCGGCGATCTCCCGCGCAGCCAGGTACTGACTCTCTATGTAGATCGTCCGTCGGGCCGCGGCGAAGGCGGCGCGGTAAAGCAGGCGGATCTCCTCCACCTGCGGCCGGGCGTCGTAGTGCGGGACCGTCCGTGCGACCGCGACCTCGCAGTCGGTGAAGGTCACGTCCAGGTCTTCGGGCCAGATGTCGGGCCCATCGGTGTCGACCAGCGGCGCCAGCTGTTCGCCGGTGGCCGCCTCCCACCGATCGTGGGCGACACCCGCGACCACCCTTGCGGCGTCACCGTCGAGCGCGACCGTGACATCGTGCCAGGGCCCGTGCGGTCGGCCATCGGGGTCACGTCGGAATTCGTTGTGGGAGAGATGCTCCGAGGTGTCCCACCGGTCGACCGTCATGTCGATGCCGCCGCAGAACGCGAACTGGTCGTCGATCACCGCGATCTTCTGATGATGTGCCGCCGACACGGGATGCGCAGCGTCGATCCGGTAGTGCAGGCGACGCCCGGACAGCAGGTCCTGGACGAAGGGGGGCGCCACGCCGCGCAGGATGCCGGTGAACGCGCCGACGCTCCACCGCAGGACGTGGATCTCCAGTTCGGGACGGTTGTCGATGAGCCAGCGCAGGAAGTTGCCGAGTTCGTCGGGGACCTCGTCGTGCGGACTCCGCGGATCGAGGCTGATGCGGGTGTCCACATCCCATCCGATGAGCACGACCCGACGCCTCGCCTGGAGCAGCGCCGACTTCGCGTGCAGGAAGTAGTCCGCAGCGTCGACGATGCATGCCACGCGGCCTGCGGTCGCGATCTCCCGGCACGTGTCCCCTGCACGCAGTATCGGTTCGTGAGCTGACTCGTCCACCCTGATTACTTCCTCTCGCATCCGGCCTGTCCTCGACCGGCGTCCCATTGTGCCAAGGCGGGGCGCCACCGATTCACGCACCGCCTGCCGCGCGTGGTCGATGCCTACACTCGTCGAGGTGAGCGCACCTGTCCCCGATTCCCCGGCCGGCGCCGAGCGGGTCGTCCCGGCGCGGCGTCGACGTCGCGCGCCGGCGATCGTCGCAGCATTCCTCGCTGCGGTCCTCATCGCGGGCGTCGTCGCCTGGCAGGTCGTGCCGGAACGGTGGCTTCCGTGGGACACCGCGGAGTTCCCGCAGGCCGACCCGGCATCGCTCACACCGGACCAGCTGCGCATCGTCGATCTCGTACGACAGCAGCACGGTGCGCAACATCCGGGCACCTTCTATTCCGAAGGCGTCGACGAGGCGTGGTGCGCGAACTTCGTCAGCTGGATCATGCGGGAGGCCGGCCTCCCGCTGGTCAACCTCCACTCGGGAAGCTGGCGGATCCCAGGGGTGTACACGCTCCAGGAGTTCTACGAGGCCCACGACCGGTTCGAGCCCGTCGGCCACCACGACCCGCACGTCGGCGACGTCGTCCTGTACGACCGCTCCTCGGGATTCGGCCAGCACACCAACATCGTGGTCGCGGTCGACGGCAGGACCGCCATCACCGTCGGCGGGAACGAGATGGGCAAGATCCGGATACACGCACTCGAGTGGGCATCCGACGGCGGTGTCGTCGGTTTCGGCAGACTCGCAGGGGGCGAGCGAGCATGACGTTCGAGGGGTTCCCGGAGGCCGCCCTCGACTTCTACGACGATCTCGAGATCGACAACTCGAAGTCGTTCTGGGAGGACCACAAGGAGATCTATCGCACGGCCGTCGCGGAACCGATGCGCGCACTCACCGACGCGCTCGCGGACGAGTTCGGTCCGGCGAAGATCTTCCGGCCCCACCGCGACGTCCGCTTCTCGAAGGACAAGACGCCGTACAAGACGCATCAGGGCGCGTTCGTCGCCGTCGGACCGGCGACCGGGTACTACGTGCAGATCGGCGCGCCCGGGGTCCGTGTCGGCGCCGGGTTCTACGAGGCGTCGCCGGCCCGTCTCACCGAACTGCGCAGGGCCATCGACCACGACATGCACGGACCCGAGCTCGAACGTCTCCTCGACGGGCTCACCGCCGGCGGCTTCGAGGTCGGCGGCGACCGGCTCAAGACCGCGCCGCGCGGATACCCCATCGACCACCCGCGCATCGCGTTGCTGCGCCACCGGTCGCTGTCGGTGAGCCGTGACTACGGATTCGACGGGATCATCCATTCCCCGGATCTCGTGGAGCGCGTACGCCGGGACTGGCGGGCGGCGGTGCCCTTCGTCGACTGGGTCGCGCTGCGCACCGGCGCCTGACGACGCACCTTCGCGGCGAGTCCGCGGGAGGCGAATTCACGACGAGTTCTCCGGTTTGGCGCGCGCATGTGTCCGAAGCGGGGTGATACTGGTCGCCGACCGCCTCGGCGGCGCCTAGCACAGAGACAACCCGCGCATCCCAGACGATCACGAGCACCGGGCGGACAGCCGATGACGACCTCTCCCGACGGCATCGCCGCGGAGCTCGACGCAGCCATACCGGGACGCGTGCATCCACCCGGATCTGCCGGTTTTCGGGAGTCGCTGTCCCGCATCTTCTTTCCCGACGCCGCGCGCCGCAACCCGCCCTGCGTGGTCCATCCGCGGACCGTGTCGGACGTGGCCACGACGATGCGCGTCGTGTCATCCGCCGGCGGTCGCGTCACCGTCCGCGGGGGCGGACTCAGCTCCAACTGCGTCGACGATGCCGCCGTGCTGCTGGATCTCTCGGTGCATCTGACCGGTGTCGACGACATCCGCGACGGCACCGTCCGGGTGCAGGGCGGCGCCACCGTCGGCGCGGTGCTCGACACGCTGGCCGACACCGGGCGGGTGATCCCGGTGGGCATCGTCGGTCTGGCCGGTTTCGGGCTGGCCACCCGGGGTGGAGTCGGATACCTCACCCGCAGCGTCGGACTCACCCTGGATCATCTCGTCGCGGTCGAGTTGGTCCGGCCCGATGGTGAGGTGGTCAGCCTCCACGAGGACAGCACCGGTGCCGACGCCGACCTGTGGTGGGCGGTGCGCGGATGTGCACCGAGTTTCGGGGTCGTGACCTCCGCCGTCCTGCGTACCGTGCCGCAGGGGCCGATGCACGTCGACCGGGCGGTCGTGGAACTCGATGCGTTGGACGACTACTTCGCGATCGCCCCGACGCTCCCCCGACATTCGACGATGGGCGCGGTGCTGGGATTCACCGACGACACCGACGAGCCCGCGCTCCTCGTCTACACGGCGTGCCGGGGCGCCCGGGAGGTCGATCTCGCCGAGGCACGCGAGGCGACCGAGGCGGTGGTGGCGGGCTCGGCGCGCCCGCCTCGGTTCCGATCACGAACCGCGGGACGTTATCTGAGCGGGCTGCCGGAATTCGCGCTCCCCGGGCCCGATGGCGCCGACCCGCAGGCGATCTCCCCGCCCGGGTCCGAAACCCTCTCGGAGCGAGGACATTTCTTCGGCAAGTCGGTCTTCGTCGGCTCGACGCCGGGCGCCGGCGTCGCCGACGGGCTCCGACGCGCGATCGCTGCCGCACCGACAAGCGCGTGCCGGATCGACTTCCAGCACACCGGCGGCGCCCTCGCCGACGTCGACGACGCGGCCACGTCGTTCTGGGGCCGCGGAGCCGAGTGGAATGTGCCATTGAACGCCATCTGGTCCGACGCCGCCGACACCGATCGGTGCGCGGCCTGGGCCCGCGACACCCTCGACATTCTCGCGGCGGACTCCATCGGGGTCTACAGCGTCGAGCTCCGGCCCGGGTTCACCGAGACCGAACGGGAGACCGAAGCGGCGTTCGGCGGGAATCTCGCGCGACTCCGAGGACTGCGGGACCGCATCGACCCGGGACGGGTGCTGGGGGTTTCTCCGCTCTGACCGCCATCCCGCCCCACCCCACCCCGGAGGACCCATGACCAACGAGATCTCCCGCCCCGACTCCGGGCGGCAGGCCGGAGCCCCCGAAGGAGCCGCGACGCTCATCATCGGTCAGCGTGTCCACGCGGGTATGGACGATCGCTACCGCGAGTGGTTCGGGAAGATCGAGGCCGCCGCGGCCGGATTCCCCGGGTTCGTCGGATCGAAGCTGCGGTCTCCCGATCCCAGCCAGCCGGACTGGACCGCCATCTACGGGTTCGACTCGGTCGGCCACCTGCAGGACTGGCTCAACAGCGCCGTCCGACTCGACCTCGTCGACGAGGGCGCACACCTCTTCGACGGCCCGGCCACCGCCCAGGTGCTCGCGCCGGGCACCGCCGAGCCGGAGACCCTGGTGACCGTGGTGGTCACCCACCGCGTCGACGAGTCCAGAGTCGACGACTTCCTGGCGTGGCAACGACAGGTCGACGACGCCGAACACCGCTTCCCCGGCTTCCGGGGGACCGAACTGTTCCGGCCGATCCCCGGCGTCCAGGAGGAGTGGACCATCTCCTACCGTTTCGACACCGCCGAGCACCTCGACTCCTGGCTGACATCCGGTGAGCGTGCCCGGCTCCTGGCCGAGGCCGAGGACTTCGGCGACTTCACGCTGCGCCGGATCGACCACTCCTTCGGCAACTGGTTCTCGCACGGCGACGACGACGCACCACCGCCGTCCAACCTCAAGACGTCTGTGGCGGTCTGGGTCGGCCTCTATCCCACGGTCGTGTTCCTCACCCTGATGACCGCGCCTCTCGGCATGCCGCTGTGGCTGGGCATGCTGATCGGGAATCTATTGTCCAGCTTCGCGATGAGCTACCTCACGATGCCCTATTACGTGAACCGTCTCCTCGGATGGTGGCTGCAACCGAGAACGCCTGCGCCGCACACGCGGACCAACATCCGGGGCACGTTGTTCATCATCGCGTTGAATGCGGCCTGGGTCGCGGTCTTCTATCTGATCACGGTCCAGTTCTGGACTCTCCCGTGAGTATGTCGCCGTGACCGCGGGTGCAGACGGACCTCGCTCCGGCCGAATCGTGGGCATCCTGCTGTGCGTGGTCCCGCTGAGCCAGATCCCTCTGGACATCTACACGCCGGCCATGCCCGACATGGTGACGGACCTCTCGTCCACCTCGACGGCTGTGCAGGCCTCCGTCACCGCCTACATGCTCGGCCTCGCAGTGGGTTTCATCCCCGTCGGCGTGCTCGCCGACACCTGGGGACGCAAGCGGGTGCTGACGGTCTGCATCGGCGTGGTCATCGTCGCCAGCCTCGGCTGTGCGACCGCGACCGCGGTGCCGATGCTGCTCGGTGCCCGCTTCGTGCAGGGATTGGGCGCATGCGCGTGCATGGTCTTGAGTTATGCCGTTGCCGCCGATTGCTTTCGCGGCAAGAAGCTGACCTCGGTCGCCGGATTGCTGGGTGCCGCATGGGGTCTCGCCCCGGTCATCGCGCCGGCTGTCGGCGGCGTGCTCACCCAGTTCCTGACCTGGCGACTCATCTTCGTCCTGATCGCGGCGATGACCCTCCTCTTGGGCGTCGTGGTCGTGATGGCGCTGCCGGAGACGCTCTCCCCGGCCGACCGTGTCCCCGTCGATGTGCGCGCTACGTCGCGGACCTCGGTGACGATCGTCACTCACCCCGTCTTCGCCTGCTTCGTCGTCGTCTTCGGGTTGATGGCGGCGGCTCAGCTCGCCTTCGGCGTCGCGGGCCCGTTCCTCTACCAGTCCACACTGGGATTCACGCCTGCCGCGTATGGTCTGATCGCCCTGTGTGTGGGTGCGGTGTCCTCTGCCCGCAGATGTACGGCCTCGCCTTGGGCCTGTTCACCAGGAATCTCGGCCTGGTCGGTGGGATCGCCACCGCGGCGTCGTATCTCATCGTCTCGGTGGCCCTCACCCTGGTGGGCGTGCTCCCCGAGACGTCACCGGCCCCGCTGGGTTGGCTCTACGCCGGTTGTGGGCTCACCGGAGTCGTGCTCCTCGCGTGGGCGACATCTGGCCGGCGACGGACCGATCAACCGACCACTCCGGGCGTTCCGACAACGGCTGACCCACAACGTCTTTCCCGCCACGAGCGCAGCGACCCAGCGCACACACCTACCGTAAGCACACCAACCGAGGAGCACCGATGACCGACACCGTCCACTATGGGCACATCTTCCACCTGGCCGGGAGTCCCGCGATCACGGAGGCGGTCGACGCCCTGGTGTCCATCCCCGACGGCGCTCTGGTCGTCGGCGAGGACGGCACTGTCAAGTTCGCCGGCGAGAAAGCCGATCTCCCGGCCGAGTTCGCTTCAGCAGAGGTCCACGAGCACCCGGGCGGATACCTCATCCCGGGATTCGTCGACACCCACATCCACTTCCCACAGACCTACGCCGGCGACTCCTACGGCGGCGGTCAATTGCTCGAGTGGCTCAACCTGTGCATCTTCCCGTCCGAATCCAAGTTCGCCGACCCCGACTTCGCCCAGGCCGCGGCCGTCGAATTCACGCGACGTCGAGTCGCCGCGGGGACGACGGCGATGATGGTGTTCGGCTCCGCCTTCCCCCACGCCCAGGACTCCTTGTTCTCCGAGACCAAGAAGGCGGGGCTGCGCATCGTGGCCGGCCGGGGTATCCAGACGGTCGGCGGCGACACCGCCAAGCCGTTGCTGACCTCAGAAGAAGATGCGATCCGTCTCACCCGCGCCGAGATCGACAAGTGGCACGCCGCCGACACCGGCGACCACCGCACAGCACTGCTCCACGTCGCGATCGTTCCGCGGTTCTCGTTGTCGGTGACCACCGAGACGCTGAAGAACCTCGGCGAGCTCTACGACGAGTACCGCGACCAGGGCGTCTACGTTCATACCCATCTGAACGAGAACAACCGTCCCGGCACCGGCGAGATCGACACCACCAAGGAGGTCTACCAGGTCGACTCCTACCTCGACACCTACGACGGCAAGTTCCTGCCCGGCTCGCAGGTCGGCGGCAAGAGCCTGCTCGGGAGGCGGACCATCCTCGCGCATTCGGTGCACTGTCAGGACGCTGAGCTCGCACGCATGGCCGAGACCGGCACCTCCATCTCCCACTGTCCGGTGTCGCAGTTGTTCCTCGGGTCGGGCACGATGCCGTGGAAACGCACCGTCGCGGCCGGCGTGAACATCTCCGCCGGAACCGATTTCGGCGGGGGCGACGAGTGGTTGATCCCACGCGTCCTCGGCGACGCGTTCAAACAGCACATCACCGAACCGGGGGACGCAGGGGTGTCGATGCACCCGGCCGAGATGCTGTTCATCGGAACCGTCGGCGGGGCGCGCGCCCTTGACATGGAGAACCGCTTCGGCAACTTCGACCAGGGCAAGGAAGCCGACTTCCTCGTCGTCGAACCCGTGGACGCGCTGAAGTCCACGCTGGACAACGCCGTGCGTTCCGACGATCCCGATCTCGCCCGCGACCAGACCCTGTTCGGGCTGCTGATGGGCCTGCGTGAATCGTCCATCGCAGAGGTCTACGTGCAGGGGCGTCGGGTCACCGTCTGATCGGCGCCGGACACCCCACACCCAGGACATCACGATCGTCACCACCCACGACACCACCGACACCGCGATCATCGCCGTGTCGGTGTTCCACACCCGACCCGACGGCGACTTCGCCGGTTGGGCGACGACCCTGGCGACGTCGGCCACCGACTCCGAAGGTTGTCTGGGAGCCGCGGTCTCGGCGGTCGCCGACGGCCATTTCGACCCGGCGGTCGCGGCCACGTTCGTCGACGAGGAAGCGCTGGACCGGTGGCTGGACAGTGCAGGCCACGCCGCGGCGCTCGAAGCGGGCCGGGCGCACGGCTGGCTGCCGGCGGCACCCGTGATCGAGCTCGTCGACGGCCGATCGCCACCGCCGGGTGTCGGCGCGTTCCGTCACGACATCGTGGCGGGCGCGGTCGGCGATTTCGTTGCCGCGCAGCACGTGCTGACCGATGCGGCGAGCGGCTTCGGCGGTTACGAGGGCACCGCGCTGTTCGTCGACGAGCAACGCGTTACCTCGTTATCGGTGTTGCGGTTCCGCACGGAGCGGCAGCTCGCCGCCTGGGTGTCGTCGGGTCGACGCAGCGAGGCGCTCGCCGGATTGCGATCGAGCCTGACGCACGACTTCGAGGCGATGGCGAGCACCACGGCGTTCGGCACGACCGTGCGCACCGACCGCGGCCGGATTCTGCAGACGCCGAACTGGAAGTCGGCGATGATGGTCCTGCTCGTGCTCTACCCGACGGTGATGACACTCTCGCGTTTCCTCGGTCCGACACTCGACCGCGTCGGCGCGCAGCCGTGGCTCGCCCTGTGGATGAGTCAGGTCGTCAGCGTCACCCTCATGCAGTGGTGGTTGATGCCGTGGGCGTCGCGGCCGTTCCGGCGATGGCTCGACCCGGTCGACGGAAGCAACTGGCGCAGCAACGTGGCGGGAGCCGGCACCGTCCTGCTTCTCTACCTGCTGTGCCTGGCGGTGTTCGCCAATGTCACGTGGCTGCAGTTCTGGGACTACGCCGACGCGTGAGCCGTATGCCGGCCTGTGCCGTCCGCGGAGTCAGTCGACCACCCCGTCGACATAGACCCAGCGGCGATCACGTCGCGCGAACCGGCTGCGCTCGTGCAGAGATCCGCGTTCTGCGCCTCGCCGGTAGTACGCCGTGAAGGTCACCTCGCCCTCGACATCGAAGGGGGAACCGGCGGCGCTCGACTCGATGTCGAGGCGGTACCAGCGCATCGACGGGTCGAGTTCCAGCACGGCAGGGCGGGTGTCGGGGTGCCAGCTCGCGAGCAGATGGTTGCGATCGCCGAGCGCGAAAGCGGTGAAACGCGACCGCATCAAAGCCTCGGCGGTGGGCGCGGCACGCTCACCGGCGAGGACGGGTCCGCAGCAGTCGCCGAGAACGAGACCCGACAGACACGGGCATCTCTCGGAGGCATCTCGGTTTACCGATTCACTGGTCACCTGTCGATCTTAGGGGTAGACAGGAGGAGCGGTCGGCTGCGTGTGCCGGCCACCGCACCCCCGCCCGCAGGTTTCATGATTGGAGCGATCCCCTTGTCGGACAATGTGTATCGAGTCATCGAAGTAGTCGGGTCCTCGGACTCCGGCACCGACGACGCCATTCGGAATGCGATCGCGCGTGCAGCCCAGACCGTCAACCACCTCGACTGGTTCGAGGTGACCGAGACCCGCGGCCACATCGAGAACGGCCAGATCGCACATTTCCAGGTCACGCTGAAGGTCGGTTTCAAACTCGAGGGTTCCGACGCCACCTAGCGATCACCCCGGCGGGTTCCTCACGACTCGGTTCTCGCGGTCGTGAGGAACGCGCCGATCGCGGTGGCGACCGCCTGCGGGTCGTCGAGCATGGGCAGTACCGCCGCGCCCGGCATGGGGACGTAACGTCCACGCGGCAACAGGTCGGCCAGCCTGAGACCGTGGGCTGGTGGCATCACGCGATTGTCCGGTGCCCACAGCACGAGCGCATCGCCGTCGAAATCGGCCAGCGCCTCGGTACGCCGGATGAGTTCGGCGCCATCGAAATCCGTCGTCACATACTTGGTCACGTCGCGCCGGATCCGCGAATCCGTGAGCACCGGATCGGTCCAGCGCCGCATCTGAGCCGGGTCGACCGGACCGTTGACCATCCAACCCCACAGCAGTGGCAGTCGGCGCAGCCAACCGATGCGTAGCTGCCGCGCGGCCAGGGCTATCCCGCCGGGCAGGCGTACGGCGAGCGTGGCCATCTTGCCCGGTAGGCCCGGCGGGAAGTTGTCGAAGGCCTCACACGGGAGCACGATCATCCGGCCGACTCGCCGGTCGAGCCCGAGCGCGGTCAGGAACAGTGCACCACCCCAGTCCGAATGGACGAGTGTCACGTCGTCGAGGTCGAGCGTGTCGAGGATCTCGGCGACGAGGCCCACCATGCCGTCCATGGACAGGTCGGCATCGTCGTGCAGCGGAATGCGGTGGGATCCGAGCGGTAGAACGGGTCTGATGTATCGGAATCGACTGGGCAGTAACGGAATCACCGCATCCCAGACCTCGTGATCCATCAGCAGGCCGTGCAGGAACACGACGGGCGGGCCGGCGCCCTCGTCGGCGTACTCGATGATTCCCGCGGATGTGGCGATCCGTTTCATGGTCGTCGACCGCGTCTCGCTGATGGCCTCGTGGTCGTGTGTCATGGCCGGTCTCCTCTGGTGGACGCGCGAGTCGGCGGAAGGATGAACGCCGTCTAGAACGATCACTCTAGAACAGATGCTCTAGAATGGCCAGGGTGAAGACGGACGAACGCATCGTGGTGGCGATGACCGAACTGCTGCGCAGACAGGGCTATGCCGCAACGGGGATCAAACAAGTGGTGGACGCAGCCGGCGCACCCATCGGCTCCATCTACCACCACTTCAGCGGGGGCAAGCGCGACGTCGCGGCCGCCGCGCTGCGACGATCCGGTGCGGCGTACGGAGAACTCGTCGGAATGCTGCTCGCCCCCTACGACGACATCGCGGAGGGAATCGAGGCGGCGTTCGTCTCGGCGTCGGAGACCATCGCCGACAGCGGGTGGCTCAACATGTGTCCGGTGGGGACTGTCGCGGGGGAGGTCGCCGACACCGAGCCGGAGCTGCGGACGATCGCCGCGGAGGTCATCGACGGGTGGGTGGAGCAGGGTTCGGCGTTGTATCGAGCACGAGGGCTGCCCGACGCGGACGCTCACGCGCTGATGCTGGCAGTCGTGGCATCCCTCGAAGGCGCCTTCATTCTCGCGCGCACGCAGCGGTCGACGGCCCCGATCCTCGCTGGCGGCCGCGCGATGGGCGCCTTCGCCCGCCAACTGACCGCGGCGGCGGCGAATACCCGCTCCGACACCGCCGCCCCTGCCTGACCCCGCGGTCCGTCGCGTCGTCGCTCGCGTTCGCCGTGCGCCTCCTCGGCACCGAACCTAGACTTCGGGGACCATGACGCCCGACCATCCCGTTCCCCTTCCCCGCCGGGACGACCGGTGAGGTACACCCAGACGATCGCCGGCACCACCCATGAGTTCGACGGCCTCGTCGAACTCATGGCGAAGGCGACCCCCCGTCGGTCCGGTGACGAGCTGGCCGGTTGTGCTGCGCACTCCGACGCCGAACGCGCCGCTGCCGCTTGGCAACTCGGCGACGTCCCCTTGACCCGGTTTCTCGAGGAGCCGCTGGTTCCCTATGAATCCGACGATGTCACCCGGTTGATCGTCGACACGCACGACCGCAGCGCGTTCGCCGAGATCGCCCACCTGACTGTCGGCGGGTTCCGGGACTGGCTGTTGGAGATCGCCCCACGCGCCGACGCCGCCGACCGGCTCTCCCGGATCGCCCCCGGACTGACGCCGGAGATGGTCGCAGCAGCGTCGAAGATCATGCGGAACCAGGACCTGATCCTGGTGGCCGCCGCGGCGAGGGTGACGTCGGCCTTCCGCACCACCATCGGGCTGCCCGGCCGGATCGCCACGCGCCTCCAACCCAACCACCCCACCGACGATCCCCGGGGTATCGCCGCGGCCACCCTCGACGGGCTCCTGATGGGATGTGGCGACGCGGTCATCGGGATCAACCCGGCGTCGGACTCACCGCGGGCGACCGCGGACCTGCTCCACATGCTCGACGACATCCGGCAGCGTTTCGAGATCCCGATGCAGTCGTGCGTGTTGTCGCACGTCACGACCACCGTCGAGCTCATCGAGCAGGGTGTGCCCGTCGACCTGGTGTTCCAGTCGATAGCGGGCACCGAGGGCGCCAACAACGGGTTCGGGGTGACGCTGGAGATGTTGCGCGACGCCGACGAGGCCTGCCGGTCCCTGCGTCGCGGGACCGTGGGCGACAACGTGATGTACCTGGAAACCGGTCAGGGATCGGCACTCTCGGCCGGCGCGCACCTCGGGGTCGGCGGCAAACCGGTCGACCAGCAGACTCTGGAGACCCGTGCATACGCGGTGGCGCGGGAGCTGAATCCGTTGCTGATCAACACCGTCGTCGGGTTCATCGGTCCCGAATACCTCTACGACGGCAAAGAGATCATCCGCGCCGGACTCGAAGATCACTTCTGCGGCAAGCTGCTCGGGCTGCCGATGGGCGTCGACGTCTGCTACACCAACCATGCCGAAGCCGATCAGGACGACATGGACACGCTCCTCACGTTGCTCGGCGTCGCCGGGGCTGCGTTCGTCATCGCCGTGCCCGGGGCGGATGACGTGATGCTCGGCTATCAGAGCCTGTCGTTCCACGACGCGCTCTATGTCCGTGAGGCACTTGGCCTTCGGCCCGCCCCCGAGTTCGAGTCCTGGCTCGCCCGACTCGGCATGACCGATGGCGACGGTCGAATCCTGCCCGTGGATCCCGGCGAGTCTCCCCTGATGTCGCTGACGGCCGGACGATGACGGCGGACCGGCCCACATCTGCCGATGACGAGGGTCGGCAACCCGACCCGTGGGCCGACCTGCGCCGGACCACCCAGGCCCGTATCGGACTCGGCCGCACGGGCAATTCCCTTCCGTCACGGCGGGTCCTCGAATTCCAGACCGCCCATGCGATCGCGCGCGATGCCGTGCACGAACCCCTCGACGTCGACGGGTTCGCCCGTGGCATCGGCGAACTCGATCTCGACGCGCCGATCGTGGTCACCAGTCGCGCGACGACACGCAGCGAGTACCTGCGCCGGCCGGATCTGGGCCGGATGCCCGACGACCTCTCGCAGGTCCCGCGCGCCGACACCGAGATCGGGATCGTGATGGCCGACGGACTGTCGCCGCGGGCACTCGCCGACCACGGCCACGGCCTCGTCGCAGCTCTGCTGCGTCAGTTCGACGGCCGCTACTCCATCGCACCGCCGGTCATCGCGACCGAGGCACGCGTCGCCCTCGGCGATCACATCGGCGAGGCCCTCGGCGTCACCACCCTCATCGTGATCATCGGTGAGCGACCCGGGCTCTCGGTCGCCGACAGTCTGGGCATCTACCTCACGCACCTCCCTCGGCCGGGACGCGCCGACTCCGACCGGAACTGCATCTCCAACATCCACCCGCCCGACGGCCTGCACTACGAGACCGCCGCGCGGACCACCGCCGCACTCATCGATGGCGCCCGACGGCTCGGACGATCCGGGGTCGCGCTGAAGGACCTGTCGGGCGACGATCCGCAGGCGCTGTCGCCTGGGTCGTGAGCTGCTCGACGGTGCGTCGGCCAGAAGCGCTGGTTTGGGTCAGCGGCGCTAGCTGCAACTAGCGCAGATGGATGTCAGCTAGCGCTTCTGTACGGCCGCACCGCGTGAGGGTCGGCAACGTCGAACCGGCACCGCGGCGGTCATCACCTCGCAGGGACCAGTGACCGGCGGCCGCCAGCGAAATCTCGTCCATCTCAGCGGAGCGCGAGGGCAATATGCCCTTCCCGCGTCGTGAGGTGGATGAGAAATTCGCGTGGGTGGCGGCGGCGCTCCGCTCCGGCCTCAACGTCTGCACCGTGGACCGCAAACAGCTCTGAGGCCCACACGAAAGCGCTGGTTCGGTTCAGCTGCGCTGGTTACAACCAGCGCAACAACTCCCAACCAGCGCGTATGCGGACGCGGGTTTCGGAGTGGCTTGCGGCGCTCCGCACTTCGACCGCGCGGGTCTCGATCAGGTCCCGAGGATCTTGGCCTTCTGTGCGGCGAACTCGGCTTCGGTGAGAATGCCCTGCTGGTAGAGCGCACCGAGTTCCTTCAGCGCCGAGATGGTGTCCGTCGGGCTGGGCGCGGGTGGCTGCGGGGGCGCCTGCTGCGGAGCTTCGGTGTACTGGGGCTGGGCGTATTGCGGCTGGGCGTACTGCTGTTGCTGCGGATTCTGCGCCGAGCCGCCTTGCTGTGCCCATCGGTTCGCCTGGCGTCGTGACACGCGGTTGCTCACCGCCGTCGCTGTGCCGGAGATGACGGCGGTACGTGCGACGCCACGGAGAAGTCCTGGCATGGTGCGTCCTTTCGGGTATCGGATTCGGTCATCGGCAGTCGTGGTGCTAAGCCGTCGATGCGGGAATCGTCACCTCGTCGACCGCATCGAGTTGCGCGAGCAGCGCTTCGGCCGGTATCCGCCCCGACGCCACGAGCCGTCCACCGTTGTTGCGTACCGCCGTGGCGAACGGTGCGGCCCAGGTGTTCTCCCATATCAGCACGGCGGCACTGGATCCCGGATCGATCACCCCGGCCGCCTCCGCGAGGTCGGCGTCGTCGAGCAACGAGGTCGATGCTCCGTCGAAGATCGCGAAGTCCACTCCGAGCGAATCGATCTCGAGGCGGGCGACCGTCCCGTCAGCGTCCTTGGTGATGAAGACGATGTCGATGAGCCGCACGATTCCGCGGTCGATCAGGTCGATCAGATGCGGCAGCGCCTCACCCGTGGGCTGTCTACCGGCCCACTCGACCACGATGTAGTCGATGGGTCCGAGTTCCCGGTCCGTTCCCGCATCCGTGGGCGGTGCCGCCTGGCTGCTCGTGTCCGCCGTTCGGTCGGCAGCGAGTTCCTGTTCTCCCATTGCTCACTCCTCTGTCGCTGGTTTCTCAACGATCCGTTCCCGCGCTTTCGGCCCTACCGCAGGTCGACGACCGACTCTCCGGGACTCGCCTCGTACAGCTCGCCGATCTCGGCGGCGTACTTCGTCTCGATCGGCTTGCGCCGCAGCTTCATCGTCGGGGTGAGCTCGTCTCCCCCGGGGTCCCACGCGGTGGGCACGATGGTGAAGCGCTTGACCTGCTCGACCCGCGAGAGCGTCTTGTTCCCCGCCCGGATGGCCATGGAGATCTCCTCCACCACCTGGGGATGCGACGACAACTCGGCAAGGTCCGCCCCCGACACGTCAAGCGACTTCGCCCGCGCAGCGGCGGCGTCCGGGTCGAGGACCACCAGTGCCGACACATAGGGTTTGGAGTCCCCGATCGCGGCCACCTGACCGATCAGCGACGACGCCGCCTTCATCGCGTTCTCGATGTTGGTCGGCGACATGTTCTTTCCGGACTCATTGATCATGAGTTCCTTCTTGCGGTCGACGATCGTGACGTTGCCGTCGTCGTCGATCGTCGCGATGTCACCGGTGGACAGCCAGCCGTCGGCGTCGATCGTCTCGGCGGTCTTGTCCGGCATGCCGCGGTATCCACGCATGACGACCGGGCCCCGGACGAGGAGTTCACCGTCGTCGGCCAGCCGGACTTCCATGCCGCGCACCGGTTTTCCGACGGTGCCGATCCGCAGGTTGTCATTGGTCGTCATCGTCGAGACGCCCGTCGTCTCCGACATCCCCCACACCTCGAGGACCGGAATCCCCAGGCCTAGGAAGAACTTCAGCACCTCGGGCGGGATCGCGGCCGCACCGGAGCCGGCGAACGAGACCTGGTCCAGACCCAACGTCGTACGGACCTTATGCAAGACCAGACGATCGGCGAGGCCGTGCGCGAGACCACCGGAACCCGGGCCACCCGACCCCGCGGCGTCGAGCTGCGCCTGTGCCCTCGACGCCCCGGTCCGAAAGGCCCAGCCGGCGAGCGCCTTCTTCACCGGACTCGACTCTTCGGCGAGCTTCGCCTCGATGCCGGCACGGATCTTCTGCCAGACCCGTGGCACTCCGAAGAAGAAAGTTGGGTGCACATCTGGTAGCGCGGCCGCGATCTCACGTGGGTCGGGCACGGTGGTGATCTGGATACCGCGCATCATGTTCGCCGCATGGGACGACACCCGGTCGGCGATGTGCGCGGCCGGCAGGTACGAGATCGCACGATCATCGAAACCGGCCTCGACGATCTCGGCGAGTGCTGTCATCTCCGCGACGATGTTGCGGTGGGTGATCTCCACGCCCTTCGGCGGACCCGTCGTCCCTGATGTGTAGATGAGGGTGGCGAGGTCATGGGAGTCGACCGCCTGCCACGACGCGGTGAAATCGAAGCCCTCCGGTGGTGGCATGTGCTCGACGTCGGCGAGCGAGATCGTCCCCGTCGCCACCCCGTCGACGACGATCGTGGTCGCAACCCCCGTCGAGGCCGCGGAGATCACGGGCAGGAACACCTGCTCGGTGACGACCACCGCGTTGACTGCATTGCCGAACAGGTACTCGACCTGCTCGGGCGAACTCGTGTTGTAGATCGAGAAGGGAATCGCGCCCAGGTGCAGCGCGGCGGTGTCCACGAGGTGGAACTCGGGACGGTTCGTCAGCATGATCCCCACGGTGTCGCCGCGAGAGACACCCAGCGCCGCGAGTCCGCCCGCGATGGCCTCCACCCGACGGGCGTACTGCGCCCAGGTGATCTCCTCGATGCCGCCGACGGTACGGAGGGCGACCGCATCAGGCCGCACCGTCACCGTCTGCTGGAATGCCGCAGGCAGCGTCGCCACCGCGACACCCGTCTGATGGGGGAAAGTGATCGGTTCCGTTGCGGTCATCGCGTCCTCGACTAGCCGGGAGATGTGTTGCACATCACAATAGCGACGTCGGGGGTGGGCCGCGGCCGGATCACCCAGAAGGTAATTGGCCGGCAAAATCAACTGGTCACGACTGTTTGTCCAGCGAAGGACCCTCCTGGATCGGGTCGAGGGTCCATGCGCCGCCACCCGTCAGCTGGAGCACTTCGGTGTGGTGCTGATCGGTGGAACTCCGATGACTGACCGACACCAGGATGGTGTCCGGCAACTCGGAGCGGATCAGGGAGTACAGCGAGAACTCGAGACCCTCGTCGACCGCTGAAGTGGCCTCGTCCATGAAGACCGCTTGCGGCCGCGTCAGCAGGATGCGGGCGAATGCGACCCGTTGTTGCTCGCCCGGTGACAGAACCTTGACCCAGTCCTCCTCGTCGTGGAGCCGGTTGACGAGGTGCGGGAGGAAGACTTTCTCCAGGGCGGCCTTGATGGCGTCGTCACCGATGTCGTCCGGCAGTGCCGGATATGCGACGGCGGTCCGCAGGTCGCCCAGCGGGATGTAGGGCATCTGCGACAGGAACAGCGTGTGCTCCCCCGGGGGCCGGGCGAATTCCCCGTCGATGAACGGCCACAGACCCGCCAGCCCGCGGAGCAGGGTGGTCTTGCCCGAGCCCGAACGCCCCTTGACGACGAGGGCGGCCCCCGGACTCAGCGACAGGTTGAGCGCCCGGATCAACTCATCGCCGTCGGGGGTCTTGATGTCGATATCGGACAACGCGACCGCCCGGTCGCGGTCGACGGTCTTCACCTCGGGCAACGACCGCGACCGCGCATCGGCGTCGGCGAGGCCGTCGAGACGGATGATGGAGGCACGGAGGACGGTGAAGTCGTCGTAGGCGTTGCGGAAGAACGAGAGAGCATCGTGCATTTCAGCGAACGCCGATGAGGTTTGCGACACGTCTCCGAGCTTGATCTGACCGTCGAAGAATCGCGGCGCCTGAACGATGTACGGAAAGACCACGGACAACTGCGTGACGCTGAAGTTCCACCCGACGAATGCCAGTTGGACGTGGATGATCCGCCAGAAGTTCTGAACCACTGCACGGAATCTGGTCATGAGGTTCTTGTGCTCGACGCGTTCACCACTGTAGAAAGCGACGTTCTCGGCGCCATCGCGCACACGAACGAGTGCGTAGCGGAAGTTGGCGGTGAGACGCTCGCGCCAGAAGTTCAACCGGATCAACGGGCGGCCGATGGCGAACGCCACGACGCTCGCAACCAAGACGTAGATCAGCACCAGCCACATCATCATCCGGGGGATCTCGACACCGAACAGAGTCAGGGGGCCCGACAGGTCCCACAACACGACCGCAAACGACACAATCGACGCACAGGCCGGCAACACACCGTTGGTCGACGACCCGCCCCCGCCCCAGAACAGCGAAGACCCAGAAGACACGACCGTGGTGATGTCGGCTTCGATGCGCTGGTCCGGGTTGTCCACGCCGGGATGAATGTCGGCGTCACGCTGATTCGTCTCGGGTGTGGAGCGGCGAAACCGTCTGCGGCGCAGCAACCCCTTGCTCAGATCGACAAAACGGTTTCGGTAGAAGGCGCGCCCGGCCATCCAGTCCGCGGTGGCGCCCTCGGTCAGCCAGTAGCGAAGCCGGATCTCGAACGCCGCACCCACGTAGATCTCCACCATCGTGCGGATGACATGAATGGCCGCGAGAATGCCGAACACGACCATTGAATGCCAGAAGGCATCCTTGCCCATCTGCAACATCTGAGCCCCTTGAGGCCCGCCTGCCGCCAGCCCCTCACCGGCAGTCTGCAGCGAGGTGAAGAGGTCGTTGCTCCAATACGAAACAAGAACGGTAACCCGGACACCGAAGAGGGCGAGCACAGTCAGCGCAATGGCCAGACCCCATGCCGCTACCCGCGTCTCCCGTCCGGTGAAGAACCCGCCGATGACCCGCCACATCGGCCTGCCCCAACGACTGAACCGAATGAGCAGGAAACCGATGACGAGGACGGCCACGGCCGAGATCGCGAAGGCTATCGCCAACCACTTCAGACTGGCCCACACCTCGTTGCCCCAGTCGATGCTGTACTCCACGCGGACTCCTCGTCTCGGACATCCGGCCGGACATCACGGTCGACAAACTCGGGTCGATCGGACCGAGGAGCCGGTCCGCACAACGGCTTCGGGAGCTCCACGATGATCCGGCGAAGTTTAACCCGGCGTTCATCCGGTGTCCGGACAACCGCGACGATGTCACCCGGGCGCGTGCTCCCGGCGCCGGCGGGTCAGCCGAGCGGACGCAACACAACACCCTGTTCGAGGGCCGCTGTCGACACCGACTGCGAGAACCGCGGTCCCGCAGGATCTCCGAGGGTGAGGAGATAACCGGCGTCGGTGTACGCCACGTCGTCGACCTCGAAGGTGAGCCGGCATCCGTCGTCGCCGCGTAGGAACACCGACAGCGTTGTCGTGGCCGCCTGTCCCCCGGCGGCGTCGTAGAGGACGACCGGAGCGCCACGGGCAAGCGTTCCGCCGTCCGGTAACGCGGCGACCTCCGTCGTGCAGTCCGCGACCACGCCGCCCTTCGCGGTGAACGTGGGGGTCGCCAGGAGCCCGGCGATGACGGCCGCGCCGACGATGGCGGCGAAGACGACCATCGCGATCGAGGTGACGACGATGACCGGCACCCGTGTGCGCCGCTGCCACGTCCGCCGCGGCAGCGGGGGTCCGGGGTCCAGCCACATCTCGGGCCCGTTCGTCGCGCTCACTTCTTGGGCGGGAAGTACTTGATCAACGCCTCCTGCACGACCGAGGTCGCGAGCGTTCCGTCCCGCATCCAGAAACGCCCCGAACCCATCCCCCTCGAACCGGTCGCCACCGGCGAGCGGGTGGCGTACAACAACCAGTCGTCGAAACGGAATTCGCGGTGGAACCACATCGAGTGGTTCACGGTCGCGGCGAACAGCCTGTCGATTCCCCAGGACAGTCCGTGGGTGGTGATGATCGAGTCGAGGACAGTGGTGTCGGAGGCGTAACACATTGCGGCGACGTGCATCACGGGGTCGTCGGGCATCCTGCCGTCCGCCTTCATCCAGACCCGGTTGTCGGTGAGCCGCTCCCCCGATTCCTTCGCCTTCCAGCTCGGATCGTTCGCGAAACGTATGTCGATCGGATGCAGCGCATTGACGAACGTCGCGATCCGCTCTTCGTAACCCTTGAAATGCTCACCGAGAGTGGGCAATTCCTCGGGGTAAGGCACCTGCGGGATCTCGACTGCGTGCTCGAGACCCGCAGTGTTGTCCTGGAATGCGACCAGCATGGTGAAGATCTCTTCGCCGCCCTGCTTCGCGGTCACCTGCCGGTTGGCGAACGACCGTCCGTCGCGGAACCGGTCGACGTGATACTCCATCGGGATGGTGACGTCGCCGCCGCGGATGAAGTGGGCGTGCAGCGCGTGGATCGGCGGGTTGCCGCGACTCAGTGTCCGAGCCGCGGCGACGACGCCCTGACCGAGCAGCTGGCCACCGAACGTGCGCGCGGTCACCTGCTCGGGATGGTGCCCGATGAACAGGTTCTCGTCCTGGCGTTCGACGTCGAGCAGGGCGAGCAGCTTGCCGAGATCTCCGGCCTGGTCCACGGTCATGCCCCACACCCTATGGCCGGTCGGCGCGGCGGTACGCACCGCCCCGACCGACGTCCTCGCCGGGGATACCCGGCGAGGAGCGAACGTCAGTGGTCCTGTTCGCCGATGCGGTGCACGTGGATCAGGTTGGTCGAACCGACGGTGCCGGGCGGCGCGCCTGCGACGATCACCACGACGTCGCCCTCGGCGAGTCGGCCGATACGCAACAGCTGGTGATCGACCTGATCGATCATGTGGTCGGTCGTGTCGACATGGTCGACGATGAACGTCTCCGTACCCCAGCTCAGCGCCAGCTGGCTGCGCACGGCCTGCGTCGGTGTGAACGCCAGCAGTGGCAGCCGCGAGTGCAGGCGGGCGAGGCGTCGGACGGTGTCCCCGGACTGGGTGAAGGCCACCAGCGCCTTGACCTCGAGGCGTTCGCCGATGTCACGGGCCGCGTAGGAGATGACACCGCGCTTGGTGCGCGGCACGTGTGACAGCGGCGGCACATCACGCGGGCCGCTCTCGACCGCGCGGCAGATGCGGTCCATGGTGCGCACCGTTTCCAGCGGATACTTGCCGACCGAGGTCTCGCCGGACAGCATCACCGCATCCGCGCCGTCGAGCACCGCGTTGGCGACGTCGGAGGCCTCCGCGCGCGTCGGACGCGAGTTCTCGATCATCGAGTCCAGCATCTGCGTTGCCACGATCACCGGCTTGGCGTTCTCGCGTGCCATCTGGATCGCCCGCTTCTGCACCAGCGGCACCTCCTCGAGCGGCAGCTCGACGCCGAGGTCGCCACGGGCGACCATGATCGCGTCGAAGGCGAGGACGATGGCCTCGAGATTGTCGATGGCCTCCGGCTTCTCGAGCTTCGCGATCACCGGGACCCGGCGCCCGACACGGTCCATGACCTCGTGGACGAGTTCGATGTCGGACGGGCTGCGCACGAACGACAGCGCGACCATGTCCACACCCAGTCCCAGCGCGAACTCCAGGTCGGCGACGTCCTTCTCCGACATCGCAGGCACGGAGACACTCATACCCGGCAACGACAGACCCTTGTTGTTGCTCACGGGCCCGCCCTCGGTGACGGTGCAGATGACGTCGTTGCCCTCGACCGCCGAGACGGTGAGTCCGACCTTGCCGTCGTCGACGAGCAGGCGGTCGCCCGCGCTCGCGTCCTCGGCGAGTTGCTTGTAGGTGGTGGAAACGCGGTCGTGATCACCCTTGACGTCATCGACGGTGATGCGGACCTCTTCGCCGGTCTCCCAGACCGTCGAGCCGTCGCAACCGTCGAAACGGCCGAGTCGGATCTTGGGACCCTGGAGGTCGGCGAGGACGCCCACGGCCTTCTCCGTGGCGTCCGAGGCCTTGCGGACGCGCGCATAGACGGCCGCATGGTCCTCATGCGTGCCGTGGCTGAAGTTCATTCGGGCCACGTCCATGCCGCATTCGACGAGCTCTTTCAGACGCTCATCGCTTGCGGTGGCCGGGCCGAGGGTGCAGACGATCTTGGTTCGGCGTGTCACAAGGACACCTTAGTCCTCATCGACCGTCCATCTCCATGTCGCAGATGAGTTGTCACCGGGCGGCCATTCGACGTTACTGCTGGTGGAGGGGGGCTACCGCCGGGTATGAAATTTACTTAACTTGTTGTGGCCGCGAGATTTCGGCGGTCCGCCGACCGGTCATCGCACCGTGAGCGGGAGCGTTGCCGGGCGAACGGGAGAGGGCAGATCGGACTCGCCGACCAAGAACTCGTCGACGGCCCGCGCCGTCGACCGGCCCTCGGCGATCGCCCACACCACCAGCGAGGCGCCGCGGTGGGCATCACCGCACACGAACACGCCGGGCGCGTCGGTCTGCCAGTCACTGCCGCACCCGATCACCCCACGCGGAGTGAGCTCGATCCCGAGATCATCGAGGAGTTCGCCGCGGCGCACGCCGGCGAACCCGATGGCGAACAACGCGAGCTGGCAGGGGATCTCGAACTCTTCGCCGACCGGGGTGATCTCCCGCCGACCGTCATCCCCGCGCGTGACCTCGACCTCGGCGAGCACCAGCGCGGCGACGTTCCCGTCGTCGTCGCCGACGAAGCGCTGCACCGCCACCTGGTGCAGGCGTTCACCGCCCTCGTCGTGCGCACTCGAGCTGCGCATCACCAACGGCCACGTGGGCCACGGCGACCGCCCGTCATCGCGCTGACCAGGTAGTTCCGGGTTGTAGTCCAGCTGGACGACCGATGCCGCACCCTGACGGTGAGCCGTGCCCAGACAGTCGGCGCCGGTGTCTCCGCCGCCGATGATGACGACGTGCTTGCCGGCCGCGGTGACCGGCGACGGCCCGTCGCCCTCGCACTCGCGGTTGGCGGGCACGAGGTGCTCCATGGCGAGGTGGACGCCGTTCAGGTCTCGGCCGGGAACCGGATTGTCGCGCGCCTCCATCGCCCCGACGGCGAGCACGACGGCGTCGTGCCGGGCTTGCAGATCCGCGACCGACAGTTCCGTACCCACATCGCAGTTGGTCACGAATGTCGTTCCCTCGGCGCGCATCTGCGCCACCCGACGATCGATGTCGGATTTCTGCAGTTTGTACTCGGGGATGCCGTATCTCAGCAACCCGCCGAGTCGGTCGTCGCGTTCGTACACGGTCACATCGTGCCCCGCGCGGGTGAGCTGTTGCGCCACAGCGAGTCCGGCCGGACCCGATCCGACGACGCCGACCGATTTGCCGGTCTTGGACTCCGGCGGCTCCGGACCGATCACTCCTTCGGCCCACGATTCGTAGGCGATGGTCTTCTCGATGCGTTTGATGGACACGCTGCCGCCGGTCGCCTGCTCGGAGATCGAGAGCACGCAGGCCGCCTCGCACGGCGCCGGGCACACCATGCCGGTGAACTCCGGGAAATTGTTGGTGGCGTGCAGCCGGCTGCTCGCCGCATCCCATCGACCGCGTCGCACGAGGTCGTTCCACTCCGGGATCAGGTTGCCAAGGGGGCAACCCGCGGTTCCGGAGTGGCAGAACGGGATTCCGCAGTCCATGCATCGACGGGCCTGCGTACTCACCTCGTCGAGCACCTTGATCGGATTGTCGGAGTGTTCGTACACATCGGCCCAGTCTTGGACGCGTTCGGCGACCGGACGGTACTTCGCTTCCTTCTTCGGGACTTCCAGGAATCCGCGCGGGTCAGCCACGTGCTGCCTCCATGATCGCTGAGTCGACGTCGCGTCCCTCGGCCTCGGCCATGCGGGCCGCGTCGAGGACACGCTTGTAATCGGTGGGCATGACCTTGGTGAAGGCCAGGCACCGCCGTGGCCAATCGGCGAGGATCGACGCACCGATCGCCGAACCGGTCAACTCGGTATGCCTGGTGATGGTCTGCCTGAGCCAGGCAAGGTCTTCGGGATCAGGCCGCATCAGTTTGACCATGGCCATGTTCACCTTCTCGCGGTCGAGGTCGTGGATGAACGCGATGCCCCCCGACATCCCGGCCGCGAGATTGCGTCCGGTGGGTCCGAGGACGACGACCCGACCCCCGGTCATGTACTCGCAGGCGTGATCGCCCACGCCCTCGACGACGGCGGTCGCACCCGAGTTGCGCACGGAGAAGCGCTCGCCGACACGGCCACGCAGGTAGACCTCGCCCGATGTCGCGCCGTAGAGGATCGTGTTGCCCGCGATCACCTGGTCCTCGGCGACGAACAGCGAGTCGGGGTCCGGTGCCACCACGATCGTGCCGCCACACAGTCCCTTGCCGACGTAGTCGTTGGTGTCGCCGGAGAGCCGGATCGTCACGCCCGGGGGCAGGAAAGCGCCCAGCGACTGCCCCGCCGACCCGGTGAGTTTCACCGTGATCGTGTCCGGGGCGAGCCCGTCCGCCCCGTAGCGCCGCGTGACCTCGGCGCCCAGGAGCGTTCCCACGGTGCGGTTCACATTGCGGACCGGGAGTTCCAGGGTCACGGGATGGGCATCTTCGAGCGCGCCTTCGGCGAGCTGGATCATGGTCTGGTCGAGCGCCCGCTCCAGGCCGTGCTCCTGCCCGCGCACCCGGCGGCTCGGACCCTTGCCCTCGACTTTGCGGAAGATCGGAGTGAGATCGAGACCGCGCGACTTCCAGTGCGCCACAGCTGTGTCGGTGTGCAGCCTGTCGGACTGACCGATGGCCTCGTCGAGCGTGCGATAGCCCAACTGCGCCAGATGTTCTCGGACATCCTCGGCGATGAACCGGAAGAAGTTGACCAGGTGGTCGACCTGGCCGGTGAACCGCGATCGCAGTTGCGGATTCTGCGTCGCGACGCCGACCGGGCACGTGTCGAGATGGCAGACCCGCATCATGATGCATCCCGCGACGATCAGCGGAGCGGTCGAGAAACCGTATTCCTCGGCACCGAGCAGGGCCGCGGTGATGACATCCCGGCCGGTGCGCAGCGCGCCGTCGCACTGCACCGTGATGCGGTCACGTAAACCGTTGAGCATCAGGGTCTGCTGAGCGTCGGCCAGCCCGATCTCCCAGGGAGTACCGGCATGTTTCAGCGAGGTCAGCGGAGATGCCCCCGTGCCACCGTCGTGTCCGGAGATGAGGACGACGTCCGCATGGGCCTTGGACACCCCCGTCGCGACCGTGCCCACGCCGACGGCGCTGACGAGCTTGACGTGGATGCGGGCCTGCGAGTTCGCGTTCTTGAGGTCGTGGATCAGTTGCGCCAGATCCTCGATCGAGTAGATGTCGTGGTGCGGGGGCGGTGAGATCAGGGCGACGCCCGGCGTCGAATGCCGGGTCTTGGCGATCCACGGGTACACCTTGTACGCGGGGAGTTGGCCGCCCTCACCGGGTTTGGCGCCCTGAGCCATCTTGATCTGGATGTCGGTCGCGTTGATCAGGTAGTCACTGGTCACGCCGAAACGTCCCGAGGCGACCTGTTTGACGGCACTGCGCCGCTCCGGATCGTAGAGACGCTCGACGTCTTCCCCGCCCTCACCCGAGTTCGAGCGGCCACCGATCCTGTTCATCGCCATCGCGATCGTCTCATGGGCCTCCGCCGAGATCGAGCCGTAGCTCATCGCCCCGGTGTTGAAGCGCTTCATGATCTCCTCGGCGGGTTCGACCTCGTCGAGTGGAATCGGTTCGCGCACACCCAGATCGAAGTCGAACAGACCACGGAGCGTCCCACCCTCGCGGGACAGGCGGTCGACCTCGTCGGAATACTTCCGGAAGATCTCGGCCCGGCCGGTCTTGGTGGCGTGTTGCAGGAGGAAGATGGTCTCCGGCGTGAAGAGGTGCAGTTCGCCCTCGCGCCGGTACTGGTACTCCCCGCCCACCTCGAGCCGGCGGTACACCTGCTCGGTGGGGTTCTCCGGGAAGGCGCGGTGGTGGCGGATGCGCACCTCTTCGGCCAATTCGTCGAGTCCGACGCCCTCGATCCGGGACACCGTACGTGTGAAGTACTCGCGCACGACCTCCGAGGACAGGCCGACGGCCTCGAAAGCCTGTGCCGCGGTGTAGGAGCTGATCGTGGAGATGCCCATCTTGCTCATCACCTTGAGCACGCCCTTGCCGAGCGCCTCGAGGTAGTTGCGGATCGCCTTGGCCCGCGTCACCCCGGTGAGTTCGCCCTCGGCGATGAGATCTTCGATGGTCTCGAGCGCCAGGTAGGGATTGACCGCTGCCGCACCGAATCCGATGAGGGTAGCGATGTGATGGACCTCGCGGGCATCTCCGGACTCCACCACGAGCGCCACGCGAGTGCGCTCCTTGGTCCGTACGAGGTGGTGATGCACCGCCGACGTCGCGAGCAACGACGGGATGGGCGCGTGATCGGAGTCGGTCAGCCGGTCGGAGATCACCAGCGTGGTGTGGCCCTCGGCGATCGCCTGGCTGGCCCGCCTGCGCAGGTCCTCGAGCGCTGCCGCAAGGCCCGCTCCACCCTCCGACACCTCGTACAGCGCCCGCAGCACCTTGGCCGACAGTCCCGGATTGTCGCCGTCGTCGTCGATGTGCACGAGTTTCGCGAGTTCGGCATTGTCGAGGACGGGCCAGTGCACCATGATCTGCCTGCACGACGCCGCACTCGGCCGCAACAGATTCTGTTCCGGGCCCATCACGCGGGCCATCGAGGTCACGATCTCCTCGCGGATCGCATCCAGCGGCGGGTTGGTCACCTGGGCGAAGAGTTCGACGAAGTAGTCGTACAGCAGACGTGACCGCTGCGAGAGCACCGCGACCGGGGTGTCGGTGCCCATCGAACCCAGGGGTTCGTACCCCGACGCCGCCATCGGCGTGAGCAGGACGCGGAGATCTTCCTCGGTGTAGCCGAAGGAGATCTGCCGCCGCACGACCGTGTCGTGGTTGGGTTGGAACACCGGCCGGTCGGGCAGCGTCGCGATGTCGAGGAGCCCGGCATGCAGCCACTCGTCGTAGGCCTCGGCGCCCATCAGGTCGCCCTTGATCTCCTCGTCGGGGATGATCCGGCCCTGTTCGGTGTCGACGAGGAACATCCGGCCCGGTTCGAGCCGGCCCTTGCTGATGACCTCGTCCACCGGAACGTCGAGGACGCCCGCCTCCGAGGCGAGGATGACGCGACCGTCGCGGGTCTGCCACCAGCGCCCGGGCCGCAGACCGTTGCGGTCGAGGACAGCGCCGACGACGGTGCCGTCGGTGAAGGTGACGCAGGCGGGGCCGTCCCACGCCTCCATCAGCGACGCGTTGAACTGCAGGAACGCGCGTCGCCGGGGATCCATGTCGGAAACGTTCTCCCACGCCTCGGGGACCATCATCATCACCGCGTGCGGAACACTGCGACCGCCGAGGTGCAGGAGTTCGAGCACCTCGTCCAGCGAAGCGGAATCCGAGGCCTCCGGAGTGCAGATCGGGAAGGCGCGTCGGAGGTCGCCCGGGATGAGGTCGGTTTCGAGGAGGGCTTCGCGGGCCCGCATCCGGTTGCGGTTGCCCCGGACCGTGTTGATCTCGCCGTTGTGCGCGACAAATCGGAACGGATGGGCGAGCGGCCATGACGGAAAGGTGTTGGTGGAGAAGCGCGAATGCACGATGGCGATCGCGCTCTGGCAGCGATCGTCACGCAGATCCGCGTAGTACAGGGGAAGCTGCATCGTGGTGAGCATGCCCTTGTAGACCATGGTGCGGCTCGACAACGACGGGAAGTACAGGCCGGTGCCGGCCTCCTCGATCTCCGGTGTCACACGTTCGGCCTGTTTGCGGAACGGGTAGATGTGACGATCGAGCGCCAGCCCGGAGATGCGCTCCGCACCCGCCTCGGGGTCCACGGTCACGAACAGTTGCATCATGTACGGCATGCAGGCCACGGCGGTGCCGCCGACGTCGGCACGCTCATGGTCCACCGGCAGGTCTCGCCAGCCCAGGACGGTGATGCCCTCATCGGCCGCGAGTGCCTCGACACGCTCGATCGCCGCGCGTCGCGAAGCGACGTCCATCGGCAGGAAACAGATGCCGGCGGCGTACGACTGTGAACCGTCCGCCGCCGGCTCCGGAAGGTCGAAATCCACGGTTGCGCGGAGCAATTCGTCGGGTAGCTGGATGAGGATTCCGGCGCCGTCACCACTGTTCGTCTCGGCGCCGGCGGCCCCGCGATGCTCCAGGTTCTCGAGTGCGAGAAGCCCGTCGGCGACGATCGAATGCGAACGGCGACCATGGATGTCGGTGACCATTGCCACGCCACACGAATCGACCTCGGCCTCCGGGTCGTAGAGCCCTTGCTTGGCCGGGAGCGCGGAAAACAGCATCTGTACCTCCACTCGGACCGAGACGACGGTCCGCTGCTGAGTGTCCATTGGGACAGCGCTGGCCCGCGGAGCATTGCGCGGCATGCGAGTGACCGTGCCGAGATCGGTACCGGGCTGTGTCACAAGCTGTCAGTCAGAACCTGTGAACCATGAAGAGTGCCGTGACGGTGGTACCGGGCGGAGGGATCGCGCACCGTGAGCTTTCGATGATATCCGAACGGGGCACCCGGCGTCCGCACCCGAGACCTGTGACGCTCGCGACCGGACCGCGCGGCCCTCAACGGGCGAGCGGCCGAATCGTCAGACCATGGGTCAGGACTGGGCGCGATCGCCGGCCGGACCGTCCTCGCCGGGTGTGGGGTCGGCGGGCTCGGCAGCGTCGTCGGAGTTGGAGTCGAGGGATTCGGCAGCGTCGACGGAGTTGGATGCCGAGTCGGAGTCGGTCGAGGCGTCGGACTCGGCCTCGGGTTCGGGTTCGGGTTCGGTCGCCGCTTCGGTCACGTCTGTCACCTCGGGGTCCGAGACGGCCGTGTCGGACGCTGCCCCCTCGTCCTCTGCCGCGTCGTCGTCTCCGGTTACGTCGTCTCCTGTTACTTCGTCACCCGCTACTTCATCACCTGAGGCTTCGCCCTCAGCCGCTGTGCCCTCAGCTGGTACGACATCTGTCCGATCGACATCTGCCGAGTCGGCATCAGTCGGGTCGGCATCAGTCGGCTCGGCGTCGGTCGAGTCGGTGACCCCGGCGTCGTCCGCGTCCGCAGTGCCCGCATCCGCCGGGGCGTTGTCGTCTTCGCCTACGGAGTCGCTCCCGGACTCGGCCTCGCGCTCGGACCCGACACCGGTCCCGGCCGGGTCTGCGGTCTCGACCGGGTCGACGCTTGCAGACTTGTCGGCGACGCCGTCGGTCACTTCACCGTCGGCCGTCTCGCCTTCGGTCGTCGTGGAGTCGTCCGAGCCCGGCTCGTCGGCCCGGTTGTCGTCACTCTCGCTGTCGCCGGTCTTGCTGTCGTCACTCTTGTTGTCGTCACTCTTGTTGTCGTCACTCTTGCTGTCGTCACTGTCGCTGTCGTCATCGAACAGCGACGACCCGACGCCCGCGGTTGCTGCTGTGCCGGCGGCGGCCGCTGCGGTCACCTTCGACTCGGACCTGTCCGGTTCGAGGTCCTCGTCGTACCAGTCGTCGACGTAGCCGGCGACCCCCTGCTCCTCGAGTTCGGCGGCGCGGTCGTCGTGGTACATCTCGAGCCCTTGCTCACGTCCCTTGGTGGCCACCACGAAGTAGATGATCGCCCCGAGGAAGACCAGGGCCGCGGTGAAGAGGTTGGGTCGGATTCCCGCGATGTCGTTGGCGACGGCGGCACGATCGTCGCGGAGCAATTCCACGAAGAACCGGCCGAGGCAGTATCCGGCGACGTAGAGCGCGAACAGCCGGCCGTGGCCGATCCGGAAGAACCGATCGACGGCCACGAGCAGCACCACGATGAGCACGTTCCACAGCAGCTCGTAGAGGAACGTCGGGTGCACCACCGCGACGACGACGCCGTTGGACACGCCGTCGATCAGTCCGGGGTCGGAGTATCCGGCGGCGTTCTCCCGCTCGAAGATCTCGAGTCCCCACGGGAGTGTCGTCTCGCGGCCGTAGAGCTCCTGGTTGAAGTAGTTGCCCAACCGGCCGATGGCCTGCGCCAACAGGATCGGCGGCGCGATGGCATCGCCGAATGCGGGCAGCCGGATGCCGTGCCGGCGTGCGCCGATCCAGGCACCGACCGCACCCAACGCCACGGCTCCCCAGATCCCGAGACCACCGTCCCAGATCTTGAGGGCGTCGATCGGTTCCTTCAGTGCATCGGACCCGAAGTAGGTCTTCCAGTCGGTGATGAGGTGGTAGAGGCGACCGCCGAGCAGTCCGAACGGGACGGCCCAGATCGCGACGTCCAGGACCTCGCCGTCCTGACCACCACGGGCGATCCATCGCCGGTTGCCCCACCAGACCGCGACGATGATGCCGGCGATGATGCACAGCGCGTACGCGCGCAGCGGGAACGGTCCGATGTCCCACACACCCTGGGGCGGACTGGGAAGGTAGGCCAGCATCGTCGAACTCGGCGCGGTCACCGTGCCACCCTAACCGAACGGACACGACGTACCGCGCGGCCGTCGGCCCACCCCACGCGGGAGTCGTCCGGGCGATGGATCAGACGGAAGCGCGGCGCGAGCGCACACCCTCGGCCAACTCGGAGACCAGGGAGGCCAGACGATCCTGTCCCGCGTTGGCGGCCGTGACGAGAGCCGACCCGACGATGACCCCGTCGGCATAGGAGGCGATCTGAGCCGCCTGCTCGCGATTACGCACCCCGAGACCGACGCCGATCGGGATGTCGGAGTGATCGCGGATCCGGGCACACAGCTCAGGTGCCATGTCCGACACGGCATCCCGCGCGCCGGTCACCCCCATCGTGGACGCTGCGTAGACGAAGCCACGTGAGGCGTCGACCGTCAGGGCGATCCGTTCGGTGGTCGACGACGGGGCGACGAGGTAGATCCGGTCGAGCCCGTGCGCGTCGGACGCCTCATGCCACTGCGCCCCCTCTTCCGGGATCAGATTCGGGGTGATGAGACCGGCGCCCCCGGCAGCGGCCAGGTCGCGGGCGAAGGTGTCCACACCGTACTTGAGCACCGGATTCCAGTAGCTCATCACCACGGCATTGCCTCCCGCCGAGGTGATCGCCTCGACCGCGGTGAACACATCGCGGACCCGCACACCGTTCGTGAGGGCGAGATCGGCGGCGTCCTGGATGGTCGGTCCGTCCATGACCGGGTCCGAGTAGGGCACCCCGACCTCGATGATGTCGCAACCGGCGTCGACCATCGTCTTGAACGAGGTCAGGGAATCGTCGAGGGTCGGAAAGCCGACCGGGAGATAGCCGATGAGCGCGCTGCGCCCCTCCTCCCGGCAACGGGCGAAGACGGGACCGAGCTTGGACGGGGCGGTCTGGGTGGTCATGCCTGCTCTCCCGGCTTGTGGACGTCCGACGACTGCGAGATGGCGGCCTCGTCCTGCGACGGCGGGGCGTCGAACAGCCCGAACCAGCGCGCCGCGGTGTCCACGTCCTTGTCACCACGCCCGGACAGGCTCACGACGATGACCGAACCCTCGCCGAGTTCCTGCCCCAGCTTCAGGGCACCTGCCACGGCATGGGCGGACTCGACCGCCGGGATGATGCCCTCGCGCCGGCTCAGCAGCGAGAGGGCGTCCATGGCCTCGGTGTCGGTGATGGGACGGTATTCCGCCCGCCCGGTGTCCTTGAGGTAGGCGTGCTCGGGTCCGACACCCGGGTAGTCCAGGCCGGCCGAGATCGAATGTGACTCGATGGTCTGGCCGTCGTCGTCCTGCAGCAGGTAGGAGTAGGCACCTTGGAATGCACCGGGCGTCCCGCCGGTGAAAGTCGCTGCGTGACGGCCTGTTTCGACGCCGTCTCCGGCGGCCTCGAAACCGACCAGGCGCACGCCTTCGTCGTCGATGAACGGGTGGAAGATGCCGATGGCATTGGAACCACCGCCGACACATGCGGTCACCGCATCGGGTAGCCGCCCGGCCTTGTCCAGGATCTGGGCGCGGGCCTCGAGGCCGACGACGCGTTGGAGATCGCGGACCATGAGCGGGAACGGATGCGGCCCGGCAGCGGTGCCGAAGCAGTAATAGGTGTTGTGGGCGTTGGTGACCCAGTCACGCATCGCCTCGTTGATCGCGTCCTTGAGAGTCGCCGAGCCGTTGTCCACGGCGACGACCTCTGCGCCGAGCAGACGCATCCGGGCGACGTTGAGTGCCTGGCGGTCGGTGTCGACGCGCCCCATGTAGATCACACACTCGAGACCGAGCAGGGCGCAGGCCGTCGCGGTGGCGACGCCGTGCTGGCCCGCACCGGTCTCGGCGATGATGCGATGCTTGCCCATCCGCTGTGCAAGCAGCGCCTGCCCCAGAACGTTGTTGATCTTGTGCGAGCCGGTGTGGTTGAGATCCTCGCGCTTGAGGAAGACACGCGCCCCACCAGCGAACTCCGACAGTCGCTTCGCCTCGTAGAGCGGCGACGGGCGGCCCGCGTAGTCGCGCTGCAGGCGGTCGAGTTCGGCGAGGAAGTCGTCGTCGGAGCGCACCTTCTGGAAGGTCGTGGTCACCTCGTCGATGACGGCCATCAGGGCCTCGGGGACATGACGACCGCCGTAGACGCCGAAATGCCCGTGCTCATCGGGCTCGATCGACGTGCGTGTCGTCAGACCCGCGCTCGCCGGGGGCAGCGCGACGGCATCGGCGGAAACGGGGGCTTCGGGCGAATCAGGCTGAGCGGTCACTACATCTCACAGTCGATCGGGCCGACGACAACATGGGCCGAGATCGACCCGAAGGCGAAGGCGAAGTCAGCGAACGGGTTTCGGGCACGACGGGTGGGTGCCGGCGGTGACGAGTTCACGCACGGCGGCGCGGGGGTCACCGCTGGTGACCAAACCCTCGCCCACGAGGACCGCGTCGGCACCGGCGCCGGCGTAGGCCAGCAGATCGGCGGTGCCGCGGACGCCCGATTCGGCGATCCGGATGGTCTCGGTGGGCAGCCCGGGGGCGATGCGCGAGAAGGTGTCTCGCTCGACCTGAAGGGTCTTGAGGTTGCGGGCGTTGACACCCACGACCGAGGCCCCGGCCTCCAGGGCCCGGTCTGCCTCTTCCTCGGTGTGCACCTCGACGAGGGCGGTCATGCCCAGGCTCTCGGTGCGATCGAGAAGCGAGGCGAGGACGTTCTGTTCGAGCGCGGCGACGATCAGCAGGATGACGTCGGCACCGTGCGCCCGCGCCTCGTGGATCTGGTACGTGCCGACGATGAAGTCCTTGCGCAGCACCGGGATGTCCACGGCGGCCCGGACGGCGTCGAGATCGGCGAGCGAACCGTGGAACCGGCGCTCCTCGGTGAGCACGCTGATGATGCGGGCGCCGCCGTCCTCATAGGCGCGGGCCAGCTCGGCGGGGTCGCCGATGCTCGCCAGTTCGCCCTTCGACGGACTCGCGCGTTTGACCTCCGCGATGACGCCGATGCCGGGCAGCCGCAGCGCGGCGAGCGCATCCTTGGGGTCAGGAGCCTTGGCGGAGGCCGCCTTGACGGCCGCGAAATCGACCACTGCCTCGCGGGCCGCGACGTCGGCCTTCACTCCCTCGATGATCGACTCGAGAACGTTGGGCATGCTCACAGCGACTGGCTCCCTTCCGCTCGTCGTGTGTTCTCAGGGTAGACCGGCCGTCCCGGCGACATACGGCCGGGTTGGCCGTTGACGTGTCCCACGACACGCTTCCCGGGGACCGCCATCACGTCGTCTCGCCGCCACTGACCGCCCGCACGAGGCGCCCGCCCGTGGCGTCGTCACTTGTCGCCGGGGTCCGAGGGCTCGGTCGGGTCGATGCCCGTGTCGAGGGCGTCCCACATCATGCGTTCGTTGGCGTCCGGCGAGGGTTTCCCACCGGTCGACGCGTCACCGGTCGACGCGTCCGCGGAGTCGGTCCCGGTTGCCGACGTCGGCGACGTCGTCCCGGCGGATCTGCGCTTCTCGTAGTCGGCGAAGATCTCGGTCTCGATCTCCTCGCGCCGCGCGGCGGGAGTCCGGTACTTCGACGACAGGGTCGCCCCCTTGGCGACGCGCAGCAGCGCCACCGCGGCACCCACCGCGCACACCGTGCCGACGAGGACGACCAGCGCGGCGATCGTGTTGGTGTCGATGTAGAGCACGATGTAGCGATCCGGGATGCTGCCGGCGTCTGCGGCGTAGTCCGAGTCGGCACCGCCGGTGATCAGAGAGATCGCCGGGAACGCCGCCAGGACGCCGCCGGCCGCGACCAGCAGGGCGACCGCCCGCAGTGCCCAGCCGCGGACCGACAGGGCCGCCGCGATGCCGGCGAGGTAGACCAGGGCAAGGGGCGTGAGCCACGGGCTCCAGTCCCCGCCGTTGACCTCGAACGCGCGTTGCGGTGACAGCCCGTCCTCGGCCGAGATGGTGGCCCAGGTCATGCGGCTCGACCCCCAGAACGCGGCGGCTGTCGCAGCCATGAGCAGCGCAGCGATCACCTGCAACCGTCGAACGCCCTTGCGGCGCATGGTCTCGGCATCGGGCGGTGACGTGGTCACGAGCTCTCCCCCACTCGGCGCATCGTGGCGGCGGCCGCGACGGCGTTGAGCACCGCCGTGGCCTTGTTGCGCGCCTCGTTGTATTCGTACTCGGGTTCGCTGTCGGCGACCACGCCGCCACCGGCCTGCACGTAGGCGGTGCCGCGCGCGAGCAGCGCGGTGCGGATGGCGATCGCGGTGTCGGCATTGCCCGCGAAGTCGATGTAACCGACGATGCCCCCGTACAGACCGCGGCGCGTCCTCTCGTGCTCGTCGATCAGTTCCATCGCACGCACCTTCGGCGCTCCGGTCAGCGTCCCGGCCGGGAAGCAGGCGGTCACCGCGTCGAGCGCGTGCTTGTCGTCGCGCAGGGTCCCCGAGACCGTCGACACCAGATGCATGACGTGGCTGTACCGCTCGATGTGGCGGTAGTCGCTGACCTTCACGGTGCCGGGCACACAGACCCGGCCGAGGTCGTTGCGTCCGAGGTCCACCAGCATCAGGTGCTCGGCGTTCTCCTTCTCGTCCTCCAGGAGGCCCTTGCCGAGGAGCTGATCCTCCTCCTCGGTGGCACCCCGCCAGCGCGTACCGGCGATGGGATGGGTGGTGGCGATCCGGTCGGCCACGGTCACCAGTGCCTCGGGACTGCTGCCGACGATGGTGAACGGCTTGCGGGCGATGGCGTCGGGCGAACCGGTCTCGCTGTTCTCCTCGGTGCCCGGCATGCGCAGCAGATACATGTAGGGGCTGGGGTTCGACGCACGCAACACCCGGTAGACGTCGAGCGGATCGGCGTCGGAGTCCATCTCGAAGCGCATCGACGGAACGACCTGGAACGCCTCGCCCGCCTCGATCTCCCCCACGAGCGCGGTGACGATCTCGCTGTACTCCTCGAGGGATCGCTGCGCGCGGTAGTCGGGCCGGGGTCGGTCGAAGGTGGACACCGTCGACGGTGCGGGCGCCGCGAGGGCTTCGGTCATCCGGTCGAGGCGGGCGACGGCGTCGGCGTAGGCGTCCTCGGCCCGCTCGTCGGAACCGTCCCAGTTGACCGCGTTGGCGATGAGCGTGATCGTGCCCTCGTGGTGATCGACCGCGGCGAGGTCGGTGGCCAGCACCATCATCATGTCCGGCAGGCCGAGGTCGTCGACCGTCGTCTCGGGAAGACGTTCGAGGCGGCGGACCATGTCGTAGGCCATGAACCCGACGAAACCGCCGGTGAGCGGCGGCATGTCCGGAAGCGGATCGGTCTGCAGGAGGCGCAGCGACTCGGCGAGGACCTCGAGGGCGTCGCCACCCTCGGGGGCGCCGACGGGCACCGAGCCCCACCAGTGCGCCTGACCGTCGACGACGGTGAGCGCCGACGGCGCACCGGCACCGATGAACGACCAGCGCGACCACGACCGACCGTTCTCGGCCGATTCGAGCAGGAAGGTACCGGACCGATCGCCGGCGAGTTTGCGATACGCCGACAGTGGCGTCTCCGAATCCGCCAGCACCTTGCGGGTGACGGGGACGACCCGGTGGTCACGGGCGAGGTCGAGGAACTCCGGCAGCGACGTGGTGGACGAGCCCGCTGTTCCGGCCCGGCCGCCCGCGGTGGTGGCGGTCATCCGAGCGGCTCGCCGCCGACGCCCCACTGATTACGCGGCACCTCGGTGATCGTGACCCAGACCGAATCGGGGTTCTTGCCGGTGGCCTTGGCGTACGCCTCGGTCACCGCCGCGATGGTCTCGCGTTTGACACGATCGGACAGTCCCGGTGTCTGCGAGATCTGGATGAGGGGCATGGACGCACCGCCTTTCGAAGGTCTCGAGCTCTGGCGGGGTCCCGGGGTTCGCGTCCCGGGACCCGTCTCACCGTTCTATTGTGCTGGGTCGACCGGTTCGCGTGCGGCGTCGACCCCGGCAGGACCGTCCTGGTCGCCGAATTGCTGTGCGCCTGAGTCGAATTCGAGCGGCTCGGTATCGAATTCGAGGGACTCGGTGTCGAATTCGAGGGACTCGGTGTCGAAGCAGCTGTGGTTCCCGGTGTGGCAGGCGGCGCCGATCTGGTCGACGACGAGCAGGACCGTGTCGCCGTCGCAGTCGAGTCGCGCGTCGTGCACGTACTGGGTGTGACCGCTGGTCTCGCCCTTCACCCAGTACT
Source organism: Gordonia sp. 'Campus' (assembly GCF_022206305.1). Lineage (GTDB taxonomy): Bacteria > Actinomycetota > Actinomycetes > Mycobacteriales > Mycobacteriaceae > Gordonia. The sequence goes on from NZ_JAKOIW010000010.1 coordinate 124,817, forward strand.
CCTGGCGCGACCGGGAGTAGTACGTACCCTTACGGGTCGCCAGGGTGCGCTCGAGCGCCACGTCGTCCATCCACGCCACCATCAGCACCGTTCCGGTGCTGCGTTCCTGCGCGACTGCCGTGAACAAACCGTCGGCATTGCGCTTGAGACGGGCGGCGAGATCGGGATCGAGGGCCATCAGCGGACTCCCACGGTGCGTCGGTCGCGGCGTGCGGCGCTCATCGGACGGTGATCCCGGCGTCGTGCATCGCGGACTTCACCTGAGCGACCGTCAGCTCGCCGAAGTGGAACACCGACGCGGCGAGGACGGCATCGGCGCCCGCCTGCACCGCGGGGGCGAAATCTTCGACGCGTCCCGCACCTCCGCTGGCGATCACCGGTACCGAGACCGCTGCACGCACGGCGCGCAGCATGCGGAGATCGAAGCCCTGCTTGGTGCCGTCGGCGTCCATCGAGTTCAGCAGGATCTCCCCGACGCCGAGATCCTGGCCGCGGCGTGCCCATTCGACGGCGTCGATCCCGGTGCCCTTGCGGCCGCCGTGTGTCGTGACCTCCCAGCCCGACGGCGTCGGCTCGGAACCGTCGGGAACGGTGCGGGCGTCGACCGACAACACGATGCACTGGGAGCCGAAGCGTCGGCTCATCTCGGCGAGGACCTCGGGACGGGCGATGGCCGCGGTGTTGACGCTCACCTTGTCGGCACCGGCCCGCAGCATGGTGTCGACATCGTCGACGGTGCGGATGCCGCCGCCGACCGTGAGCGGAATGAAGACCTGATCGGCGGTCCGCTTGACGACGTCGATCATCGTCGAGCGTCCTGAGCTCGAGGCGGTGACGTCGAGGAAGGTGAGTTCGTCGGCGCCCTCACGGTCATACCGCTCCGCGAGTTCGACGGGGTCGCCGGCATCGCGGAGGTTCGCGAAGTTGACGCCCTTGACGACGCGGCCGTCGTCGACGTCGAGACACGGGATCACCCGCGTGGCCAAGGTCATCGGGACTCCATCGCCGGATGGTTGTACATCGGAAGCGGGCGCTGCTGCAGGTGCCGTGGTGTCGGGAGTGCCGGCGTTCATTCCGACCACTCCTCGATCGTCTCGCGGATGACACGCATAAGTCCGGCATGGACGGTCGGGGTGCCCGCGACGAGCGACGGTGACGACACGGTCCACGGCCGGCCCGCGATGTCGGTGGCCACTCCCCCGGCGGCGCGAACGAGCGCGGCGCCCGCGGCGTTGTCCCACGGGTGTCTGCCGAATGCGATCGCACCGCCGAACACACCGGCCGCGGTGAAAGCCATGTCCACTCCGGTGGAACCGGTCATCCGGATCCGGGCGGCGCGGGTGCTGAGTTCGCGCAGGAGATCCGCGCGGCGGGTCCCGGGGTACCGGCCGCCGCCGCGGGCGTCGAAGGGACCGAACGCGACGGCCGCCTCAGACAGTTCCATGTCGGGAGCGGGGGCGACGGGTGCGCCGTCGAGCAGGAGGGGCCCGCCGACGTGTGCGGCGTAGCGGCGGCCCACCAGCGGCAGCCAGGTCAGACCGAGGGTCGCCTGGCCGTCGACGACGAGGCCGAGCAGGATGCCGGTCAGCGGCATCCCGGCCGAGTAGTTGAAGGTGCCGTCGATCGGGTCGAGCACCCAGACCGGGCCGTCAACGACGTCGGCGCCGCCGAATTCCTCACCGTGGACCGGTATCTGGGTGCGTTCGGCGAGTGCCGCGCCGATGTGGCGTTCGAGATCCAGGTCGATCTGAGTGGCGAAGTCCGTCCCGCCCTTGTCCACGGCACTGGGCGCGCCCTGGCCGTCGACGAACCGCTCGACGGCGTCGTCGAGGATCGACCCGGCGGTGTCGAGGAGCCGTGGGAGATCGAGGGTGGTGTGCGATGCGGTCATCAGGCCTCGGCGACCGCCGTCAGGGCCTCGGGCAGCGTGAACCGGCCCGCGTACAGTGCCTTGCCGACGATCGCGCCCTCGACGCCCTGGTCGGTGAGACCGGCGATGGCGACGAGGTCGTCGAGGGCGGAGACACCCCCGGAGGCGACGATCGGCGCGTCGGTGGCGGCGGCGACCTCCGCGAGCAGTTCGAGATTGGGACCGGCCAACGTGCCGTCCTTGGACACGTCGGTCACCACGTATCGCGCGCAGCCGTCACGGTTGAGCCGCTCGAGAACCTCCCAGAGGTCGCCGCCGTCGGTCACCCACCCGCGACCACGCAGCCGGTACGACGCACCGTCGCGGATCACGTCGAGTCCGACCGCGATCCGGTCACCGTGCTCGGCGATCGCACGAGCACACCATTCCGGGTTCTCGAGGGCTGCGGTGCCGAGATTCACCCGGGTGCATCCGGTGGCGAGTGCCGCGGCGAGCGAGTCGTCGTCGCGGATGCCGCCGGACAACTCGACCTTGACGTCCAGTTCCCCGACGACGCCGGCCAGCAGATCGCGGTTGTCGCCCCGTCCGAATGCGGCGTCGAGGTCGACCAGATGAATCCACTCCGCGCCGTCGCGCTGCCACGCCATCGCGGCATCGCGCGGGGAGCCGTAGGAGGTCTCGGTGCCGGCCGCGCCCTGGACCAGGCGGACTGCCTGCCCGTCGGCGACGTCGACGGCGGGAAGGAGTTCGAGGGTGCTACCCATGGGTGAGTCTTTTCCTAATCTGTATGCGTGTCGCGGTCTGTATGCGTGTCGAGCGGTCGTTCGGTGTCACTCCGGGCCGTTCAGCGGCGGGCGTGGGCCTCGCACCTGCCCGGCCCGCTCGGCGAGCAGACCGGCCCGGGCCCGGTCCACCATGCGGTTGGCAACGGTACCGATGGCGGCGATCATCGCGGCCACCGCCACCAGGGCCGCGACCAGGCCGGCGATCGGGGACCAGTGTGCGCAGAGCACGATGATCGGCACCGACACGACCAGCACCAGCACGCCTGCACCGAGAGCGTAGAAGGCGAGTTTGGCGATCGAGAAATCGCTCGCCCCGGACCGCTGGGGGTCGGCCGGGAACTCGCCGTCGTCGCGACCCGGCGCGGCCCCGGTCATGAGAGTCCCCGCACCCAGTTCTCCAGCAGGTGGGCTCCGGCGTCGCCGGACTTCTCGGGGTGGAACTGGGTGGCCGACAGCGGGCCGTTCTCGACTGCGGCCAGGAAGCGGCCTCCGTGATCGGACCAGGTCAGCTTGGGTGCGCGCAACGGCGACCCGACGTTGTCCATGTCCCACGTCTGCGCGGCATAGGAGTGGACGAAGTAGAAGCGGGTGCCGGCATCGAGCCCGTCGAACAACACCGAGCCCTCCGGGGCGTCGACGGTGTTCCACCCCATGTGCGGGAGCACCGGTGCGGGCAACTGGGTCACGCTGCCCGGCCACTCGCCGCAGCCCTCGGCTTCGACGCCGAACTCGACGCCGTGCTCGAACATGATCTGCATTCCCACGCAGATGCCGAGCACCGGGCGGCCGCCGGCCAGGCGGCGGCCCACGATCCGGTCGCCCTTGACCGCGCGTAGCCCTTCCATGCAGGCCGCGAACGCGCCCACTCCGGGCACGACCAATCCGGTGGCCTCGAGCGCGGTGGTGAAGTCCGAGGTCACCGTGACCTGCGCCCCGGTCCGTTCCAGCGCGCGCTGCGCCGACCGCAGGTTGCCCGACCCGTAATCGAGGATGGCGACGTCGGTGGCGCTCACAACGCCCCCTTCGTCGACGGCACACCCGTGACGCGCGCGTCGTATTCGGTGGCGGCGCGCAGTGCACGGGCCACGGCCTTGAACTCGGCTTCGGTGATGTGGTGCTGGTCGCGGCCGTAGAGCACGCGGACGTGCAGGGCGATCCGAGCGTTGAGAGCGATCGACTCGAAGACGTGCCGGTTGATGACCGTCGAATACGGCACCCCGGGGTGGCCCCCGATCACGGCGGTCAGCATGTGCTCGGGCTCCCCGGTGTGCACGCAGTACGGACGACCCGAGACGTCGACGACCGCCTGGGCGAGGGTCTCGTCCATCGGGATCCAGGAGTCGCCGAAGCGGCGGATGCCCTTCTTGTCCCCGAGTGCCTGGCCCAGGGCCTGGCCCAGGACGATCGCGGTGTCCTCGATGGTGTGGTGGCCCTCGACCTCGATGTCGCCGTCGGCCTTGACCGTGAGGTCGAAGCTGCCGTGCTGTCCGAACGCGGTCAGCATGTGGTCGAAGAACGCGATGCCCGTCGAGATGTTCGTCACGCCGGTGCCGTCGAGGTTCAGTTCGACGGCGATCGACGACTCCCGGGTGGTCCGTTCGACCTTCGCGATGCGTGGTGCCCGGCTCTCGGATGCGGGGTTGGTCACTGGGTGTTCTCCAGATCTGTGGTGGCGAGCGTGCGGCTGACGTCGAGGAAGGCGTCGTTCTCGTGCGCGAGTCCGACGGTCACCCGCAGGTGGCCGGCGATCCCGACGTCGCGGATGAGGACGCCCTGGTCGAGGTAACGCTGCCACGACGCCGCTGCATCCCGGAAACCGCCGAACAACACGAAGTTCGAATCGGACTCGACGACGCGGTACCCCGCCTCGGTGAGGGCCGCGGCCACCCGGTCGCGTTCGGCGATGATCGCCGCGACACCTGCGAGGGTGTCGTCGCTGTGCCGGAGGGCCGCGCGCGCCGCAGCCTGGGTCAGCACGGACAGGTGGTACGGCAGCCGGACGAGCTGGATCGCGTCGACGACGGCCGGCGCCGCGGCGAGATAACCGAGGCGTCCGCCGGCGAAGGCGAACGCCTTGCTCATGGTGCGACTGACGACGACCTTCGACGGAAATTCGTCGATGAGCTCGACAGCGCTCGGCGCCGCGGAGAACTCGGCGTACGCCTCGTCGACGATCACGATGCCCGGTGCGGCCTCGACGATCCGGCGGAGGTCGGCAAGCGGGATCGAGCCGCCGGTCGGGTTGTTCGGCGAGGTCACGAAGACGACGTCGGGCCGTCGGTTGGCGACTTCGGCGACCGCGTACTCGGTGTCGAGGGAGAAGTCGCCCGCCCGCGCGGCGACCAGCCAGGTGGTGTCCGTGCCGTCGGAGATGATCGGGTGCATCGAGTACGACGGGACGAACCCGAGCGCGCTGCGTCCGGGGCCGCCGAATGCCTGGAGCAGCTGCTGCAGGACTTCGTTGGAACCGTTTGCCGCCCACAGGTTTTCGACGCCGAGGCGGACTCCGGTCGCCCGGGTCAGATAGGCGGCCAGGTCGGCGCGCAGGGCCACGGCGTCCCGGTCGGGATAGCGGTGCAGTTCGGCCGCCGCGTCGCGTACGGACGCGGTGAGGTCGTCGACCAGTGCCTCCGACGGTGCGTGCGGGTTCTCGTTGGTGTTCAGGATCACCGGCACCTTGAGCTGGGGTGCCCCGTAGGCGGTCTTGCCGCGCAGGTTCTCCCGCAGCGGCAGCTCGTCGACGGTGATCGCGCTGCCGGGCGCACCCGTCATCGGATCGGCCGCCGTCACCGGCCCGCGCTCCCCACGAAACGCTGCTTGACCGCGTCGCCGTGACCGGGCAGGTCCTCGGCGTCGGCCAGGGTCACCACCTTGTCGGCGACCTCGCGCAGCGCGGCTTCGTCGTAGTCGATGACGTGGACGCCCTTGAGGAACGTCTGCACCGAGAGACCCGAGGCGAAGCGCGCCGAACCCGACGTCGGCAGAACGTGATTGGAGCCGGCGCAGTAGTCACCGAGACTCACCGGGGCGTACGGGCCGACGAAGATCGCGCCCGCGTTGTGCACGCGGTCGGCGACCGCGGCGGCGTCGCGCGTCTGGATCTCGAGGTGTTCGGCCGCGTAGGCGTCCACGACCGCGAGTCCGGCGTCGAGATCGTCGACGAGAACGACGCCCGACTGCTCCCCCGACAGCGCGGTGAGCACACGCTCCCGGTGTTTGGTGGCCGCGACCTGGGTGTCGAGCGCGGCGTCGACGGCGTCGGCGAGTTCGGCGCTGTCGGTGACGAGCACCGAGGCCGCCAGCACGTCGTGTTCGGCCTGGCTGATGAGGTCCGAGGCGAGGATGCCGGGATCGGCCGAATCGTCGGCGAGGATCGCGATCTCGGTCGGTCCGGCTTCGGAGTCGATGCCCACCACGCTGCGGCAGAGCCGCTTGGCGGCGGTGACATAGATGTTGCCCGGCCCGGTGATGAGGTCGACCGGGTCGAGGACGGAGTTCGGCGCGTCGGCGGCCTCGGTGTCGTGACCTCCGTAGGCGAGCAGGGCCACCCCCTGGGCGCCGCCGACGGCCCACACCTCGTCGACGTCGAGGAGCGCGCAGGCGGCGAGAATCGTCGGGTGCGGCCAGCCGCCGAAGTCCTTCTGCGGCGGCGACGCGACGACCAGCGAGCCGACCCCGGCCTCCTGGGCGGGCACGACGTTCATGATGACCGACGACGGGTACACCGCGTTGCCGCCGGGAACGTACAGACCGACGCGGCGGACCGGAATCCACTTCTCGCTCACGACGCCGCCGTCGACGACCTGCGTGCGCGTGGTCTCGCGACGCTGGTCGGCGTGGACCGTGCGCGCGCGCCGGATGGATTCGCGCAGGGCGTCGGCGACCTGCGGGTCGAGCTCGGCGAGCGCGTCGGCGATGACCTGGGCGGGCACCCGGACGGATGCGGGGCGGACGCCGTCGAACTTCTCGCCGAAGTCGAGTGCGGCCTCGGTGCCGTTCTCGGCCACCGCATGCACCACCGGCGTCACCGTGTCGAGGACGGCATTGACGTCGGTACCCCCGCGGGGCAGCGCACGACGCAACTCGGCGAGCGTCGGCGTGCTACCGCGCAGGTCAATTCGGGCGAGCATGATCTCTCCTGGTGGCTGCGGATTTACCCGACAAGGATACGTGTCGGATGCCAGTGGGTTTCTGGTGCGGGTGGTGCGACGGTTCTTCTACGCTGGACAACGGAATCGCCCACGACCGTGAGGACGCGACAGTGTGCCAATACTGCGGGTGCCGGGACATGCCGTTGCTCCGCGACTACACCGCCGAACACGAACGGGCCGTGAACCTCGGCGGCGACGCCGTGCGGGCGCTCGATGCCGACGACCGTGACACCGCCCGCCGGCTCGCGGACCGGCTCGTCGTCGAACTGCGGTCACACTGGCGGGGCGAGGAAGACGGGTTGTTCGTCCAGTTGCTCGACACCGACCGGGACCTCTTCGCCGGGTACATCGACCCGCTCATCGCCGAGCACCGGGAGCTCGACGCGTTCCTGACGTCGATGGACCTGTCCGATCCTGCCGACCGCGACCGGTTCCGACGCGAGGTCGACGGGCTCCACCAGCACATCGCGAAAGAGGAGGACGCGCTGTTCCCTGCGTCGGTGACGACCCTCGACGGCGATCAGTGGGATGCCGCGATCGTCGCCTGGCAGCAGGCGCATCCCGGGGAGAAACTGCTCGACCACGGCGTGTAGGCGTCGGGAGGGTACCCACACGCCGGCCTGAAGTTGGTCGCCGGGCTGACCAGATGGCGCCTACCACACGACACCGACAGCTCCCACCGCCCCAGATTGAGTGAAAGCTCTGCGCGACAACATATTTCGAATTCTCCGTTACCCGATTCTCGGGTACACTCGAACGTACATTCGCAGCAACGGTTCTCAGGGGAGGTAACCGTCATGGCCGACATCACATCTGTCGTCGATGATTCGGCTGCGCCCCAACCGCGTGCCGTCGAGCTGGTGGCCGAGCTGCATGCGATCCTCGACGAACTGCAGACCGTCAATCTGTCTCCGTGCACCGACGAAGAATTGATCGAGGTCGCCGCCGCGACCGAACGCGCCATCGCCCGAACCACCTACGCCGGTGACCGGCAAGTCGCCGAAGTCGAGGGTCGTGACCTGCCACGCAAGACCGGGTACCGCACCCTCATCCAGTTCATGAACCACCGACTCCGCGTCACCAACCCGGTTCGGCGGCGCAAGCACCTCAACGCCACCGCCACGCTCACGTGCCTCAGCGGCGACCGCCTCGAACCCGAACACCCCACCCTGGCCGCAGCATTCGCCGCAGGAACGGTCGGGACCGCCCACGTCCAGGCCGCCCTCGACGTCCTCGACCGCATCCCACTGGCCGTCGCCCACGACGTGAAAGTCGCCGCCGAACGACAGATGGCCGAGATCGCCGCCGATCACACCCCTGCCGACATCACCCAACTCGGTGCGCGGTTGCTCGCCCACCTCGACCCCGACGGCACCCTGGCCGACGACTCCGACCGTAAACGGCGCCGCAACCTATGGGTCAACCGCCAACGAGCCGACGGCACCGCGAAGATGACAGCCACCCTCACCCCCGAGTTGGCTGCCCGGGTGACCATGTTGCTTGCCGTCTGGGCCAAGCCCGGAATGAACAACCCCAACGATCCGTATTCGCCCACCGGGTCAGTCGAGGACGCCGACCCCGACGCCCTGGCTGCAGCAGCCGACCGCGACGACCGCACGCCCGCCCAGATCAACCACGACGCACTCAATGCCCTGCTGAAAGCGGTGCTCGAAGACGGACTGCTCGGCAAGTCTCACCGCGGGCTGCCCGTGCAGCTGATCATCAAAGCCGACCTGAACGACCTGATCCGCGAAGCCGGGCTGGCCACGACCGCCACCGGAACCCTGCTGCCCATCCCCGACTTGATCGCGATGGCCGCCGACGTTCAGCCGTGGCTGGCGATCTTCAAAGACGCCACCGCGGTGCCGCTGCACTTCGGACGCGGCAGACGTCTGGCCACCCGTGCACAACGCCTCGCTTCCTTCGCCCGCCCCGACGGTGAGGTGTGCTCGGCGCCCGGTTGTGATCAGCCCGCCACCCACGTCGAACTCCACCACGCCCAGAAAGACTGGGCCAAGGGTGGTCTCACCGACATCGACGACCTCGCCCCGGCCTGTCCGCGGCACAATCGGATGGTCGGTGATCAGCCCGGGCAGTACACCACCCGGATCGAACGGTCCGGACCCGACGAAGGCCGCTGCGTCTGGAGGTTGAATGCCGAACCCGGCGCGCCACCCAACCCCGAACACATCAACCGCCGACCCGACATACCCCGGTGGTTCGCCCACCACCTCAACACCGTGCGCGACGAGATCCACGGACCACCAACGCCGTCCGGCCATGACGCACGCCCAGATGACCTGCGCCTGAACATCAGCCACGTCATCGACGTCCGACCACCCCGACCCGGACCACCGACGCCTCGCCCGTCCCTCGTGGAGGCGCATCTCACGACGCTCCTCGCCACCCTCTGACCTGTGCCCGGAGCGACACCCACCACCAACGAACCTCAACGACCCGACCGCGGCGCGACAATTCCGTCGCCACCTGCGGCTCACTTCGATAGCCTCCGGTCCGTGCCCGAACCTCACAAGCCGCTACACGTCTGCTGCCTGCTCTGGGCGCACGACGACGCGGCCGGTGCCCTGACCCGCTACGAGGACACCGTTCTCGATCTGCTTCCCGAGCACGACGGTGTCGTGCTCAGCCGGGTGATCGGCGACGGACAGGGCGGTACGCCGCACGAGGTGCAGATCTTGCGTCTCGCCGACCGCGGTGCACTCGACGCCTATCTCGCCGATCCGCGTCGCACGGCGCTCGCCGACGAACGGGACCGGGTCATCGCCCGTACCGAGGTGTTCGAGGTCGATGTCCGGACCGGCGATCCGGGCAGCTGATCTCTCAGGGCGCGGGGATGTCCAACCCGAGGTCGAGCACGGTGACCGAATGGGTCAGCGCACCGACCGCGAGGTAGTCGACGCCGGTGCGGGCATAGTCGATGGCGACGTCGAGCGACAGGCCACCGGAGCTCTCCAATTTGGTCTCCGGCGAGCGCGTGTTGCGTCGCTGGACGGCCATCTGCGTCTCCCACGGCTCGAAATTATCGAGCAGGACCAGCTGTGGCCTCAGTTCGAGGACCTCGTCGAGCTGCGACAGCGAGTCCACCTCCACCTCGACCGGCAGCCCGGGCGCCGCGTCCCGCACCGCTCGCAGCGCCGCCGCGACCGAACCGGCTGCGGCGACGTGGTTGTCCTTGATGAGCGCCGCGTCGCCGAGACCCATGCGATGGTTGACTCCCCCGCCTGCCCGCACCGCGTACTTCTGCAGGTGACGCATTCCGGGCAGCGTCTTGCGCGAATCCCGGATCCTCGCGCCCGTCTCCTCGACGGCCGAAACCCAGGCCGCGGTGGCCGTCGCGATCCCCGACATGTGCGAGATCAGGTTCAGCGCAGTGCGTTCCGCGGTCAGCAGCGCGCGCGTCGGGGCGTGCACGGACAGTACGACGGTGCCCGGTTCGACGCGGCTGCCGTCGTCGACCCGGGTCCTGATCGTGTACTCGCCCGCGCCGATCACCTCGTCGAAGACCGCCTCGACGACGGGGACACCGGCGATGACGCCGTGCGCGCGACTGACGATCGCCGCGTCGACGACCGCGTCGGCGGGCACCGTGGACGCGGTCGTGACGTCTGGTCCGTACCGCAGATCCTCGTCGAGGGCGGTCCGGATCAACGCGCGGACCTCGTCGGTGACCGCGACTCCGAGTTCGCCGCCCGCGGCCTGACCGACGAAATCGTCGCTCACGCCAGCGCTCATTCGCCCGAGCCGGGGTTGCCGATCGCGATCATCCGCTCGACGCTCTTGCGCGCCTTCTCGGCGACATCGGCGTCGACGAAGACCTCGTCGCGACCCTCCCGCAGGCACCGGAGCATGGCGGCGGGGGTGATCATCTTCATGTAGGGGCACGACGCGCGGTCGTTGACGGCCTGGAAGTCGACACCCGGGGCGGCCTTGCGCAACTGGTGCAGCATCCCGACCTCGGTGGCGACCAGGACCTGCTTGGCACCCGTCTTGCGGGCCGCATCGAGCATGCCTCCGGTCGAGAGGATCTTCACCTTCTCCTCGGGCACGAAACCCTCGCCCGCCAGGTACAGCGCCGACGTCGCGCAGCCGCACTCCGGGTGGATGAACAGGTCGGCGTCGGGGTGGGCGTTCGCCTGCGCGGTCAGCTCATCACCGTTGATGCCGGCGTGGACGTGGCACTCGCCCGCCCAGATGTGGATGTTGTCGCGGCCGGTCTCACGCTTGACGTGTGCGCCGAGGAACTGATCGGGCAGGAACAGGACGTCGCGATCGGGATCGATCGAGGCCACCACGTCGACGGCATTCGACGACGTGCAGCAGATGTCGGTGAGCCCCTTCACCTCGGCGGTCGTGTTGACGTAGGACACCACGAGCGCGTCGGGGAACTCGGCCTTCCAGGCGCGCAGTTCGTCGGCGGTGATCGAGTCGGCCAGCGAGCAACCGGCACGCTCGTCGGGGATCAGGACACGCTTCTCCGGGCTGAGGATCTTGGCGGTCTCCGCCATGAAGTGGACGCCGCAGAAGATGATCTCGTCCGAGTCGACCTCGGCCGCGATCCGCGACAGCGCGAGGGAGTCGCCCACGTGGTCGGCCACGTCCTGGATGGCCGGGAGCTGGTAATTGTGGGCGAGCAGGGTCGCGTTGCGCGCCTTGGCGAGACGCCGCACCTCGTCTGCCCATTCCTGGGTCGGCTCGACGCCGGTGTATCCGCCGGGCGCGTCGTACCACTGCGCATCGTTGAGCGCCTGCACTGCAGGCGCGGTCACGGCCGCCGGGCGATCGCTGGTGATGCTCATTGCCACTCCTCTGGCTGCCCGGAACGACGATCGGCTCCGGGACGCTCGTTCCCCAGATCACGGGCCGTGTGTCCGAGGCAGGTTTTCGACTCGTGGTCGAAAACGCTATGCATCGTAACATTCGCCACACCGGCGGCATTCCCGCGACGGTCGTCGGCGGCGCGTCGGTGATCGCGCACCGGCCCGATCAGGAACACATGAGGGCGTCGAGATAGCGGTCGGTCATCCTCGACTGGACGAACCTGCCTATGGGGCCACCGAGCCGGGTGAACCATCGACCCGGCCGGGAAAAGGCGACGATGTGCCCGACGACCGTGTCGTCGTCGCACCATTGCACCCAGAACCGCTCCTCGCCGGACTCCGGATGCCCGGGCAGCGTGCCGTAGGCAAAGCCTCGCTCACGGTCGGTGTCGATCACCTCGATCACCCGGCATCGTGCGGGCAGCCCCACGCGCCCGATCCCCAGGCGCAGGGTGACCGACGCGCCGACCGTCACGGCCGGAAGCCCGCCGTCGCGTTCGGCGACGACCTCGAGACCGGCACCACGATGCATGTCCCAGTTCATGATTCGCGACGAGGCGGTGACGAAGCAGTCCTGTCCGGTGCCGACCACGCGCGAGCGCCGCACGTGGTGATAGCCCTCCGGCAGCTCTCCGGCCGTGGCACCGACCTCCCGGTAGGTCAGGGCCGATCGTCCTTCCGGCGTTTGGCGCGGGGTCGTCATCCGGCGCGTGCCACCTCGGCCTCGAGCACCAGGGCGAGGTCGTCGAGGGAGGTGTCGAGGGCCCTGGCGAGGGCGGCGATCGTCGCGAACGCCGGTGTGGGCATGCGCCCGGTCTCGATCTTGCGGAGCGTCTCGGGCGAGATCCCGGCGCCGACCGCGACATCGCCGAGCGGGCGTCCCCCGCGTAACTCGCGCAACCGAGCCCCCAGCCGGCGGCCGGCGGCGATCTGTTCCGGGGTCAACGGGTTACGCACCATGCGGCGATCGTAGCCGATCCGGTATACCTATACCGGAACGACGGTATTTCTATACCGTCGATGCCCGGACCGGCAGCGCCCGGACTCATACCGCCTCGACTCGACAACGCTCACCACATACCGAAGGACACCAGATGGTCGAACTGAAGACACCCGACGAGGTCGCCGCGATGGGGGTGACCGGAAGGTTCATCGCCGACCTGCTCGACGACTTGACCGACCGCGCCGACGTGGGAGTGAACCTCCTCGATCTGGAGGAACGCGCACGCGAGCTGATCGCCGCGCGCGGTGCTCAGTCCTGCTATTGGGACTACTCCCCCTCCTTCGGGCGCGGACCGTTCCGCAACGTCATCTGCCTCTCGGTGAACGATGCGGTGCTGCACGGCCTTCCGCACGATCATGTGCTCGCCGACGGAGATCTGCTGTCGATGGACATCGCGGTGTCGATCGACGGCTGGGTGGCCGACTCCGCCCGGAGCATCATCGTCGGGACACCGAGACCCGAGGACCGACGTCTCGTCGACGCCACCGAGGAGGCACTGGCGGCCGCCATCGACGCCGCACGACCTGAGGGCCGCCTCGGGGACATCTCCGCCGCCATCGGTGCGGTCGCCAAGTCGTACGGATATCGCGTCAACACGGAGTTCGGCGGTCACGGACTCGGACGCACCATGCACGAGGACCCTCACGTGGCCAACGTGGGCAGGGCGGGTCGCGGCATGACGCTCCGCCCCGGACTCACCCTCGCGTTGGAACCCTGGTTCACGCTGGGCTCCGACCGCATCAAGTTCGATGCCGACGGGTGGACCATCCGCTCTTTCGACGGTTCGCGGGGCGCCCACAGCGAACACACCATCGCGGTCACCGACGGCGAGGCGCTGATCCTGACGTCGAACGAACCGCAGTAGCGTCACCTCGTCACCGGCGGGCACGATGCGGCGAGCCGGGCCCTACAATCGAGCGCATGCCAGCCGCCGGGTCCGAGCCGCCCATCGCCGACGGCACGACGCTCCGGGTGGAAGTGCTCAGCGTCGTCTTCCAGATCCGGATGGCCTCGCCCGGCGCCGACGACCAGGCCTCGCTGTGTGTGCTGCTGTCCCGGTCGTCCGCCGATTGCTGGACCCTTCCCGGAGGCGGCGTCGGGACCGACGAGACGCTGTCGGCGAGTGCCCGCCGACTGGTCGCCGACACCCTTGACGTCCGGGAGATAGCGCATCTCGAACAGTTGTCGGTGTTCTCCGATCCGCGGCGGGTGCCCGTGGTCCGCACGATCGCGTCGACCTACATGGGTCTGGTGCCCTCGGACGCGTCCGCCTCGCTGCCCGACGGAGCCGCCTGGTTCGGCGTCGACGGATTGCCCTCTCTCGCCTTCGATCACGGGGACATCATCCACGCGGCCCGGCACCGGCTGGCCGCGAAACTCTCCTACACCAATATCGCCTTCGCTCTCGCGCCGGCCCGGTTCCCGATGTCGCAACTCTCCGAGATCTACTGTGCCGCACTGGGATACCCTGTCGACACGACCAACCTCCTGCGCATCCTCAGTCGCCGCGCCGTCGTGGTCGCGACCGGAACCGTCGGCAAGACCGGCCGTTCCGGTGGCCGGCCCCCGGCTCTCTACGCCTTCGCCGACAAGGAATTGCGCGTCACGGACGAGTTCGCGACGCTGCGTCCGCCGATGTGACGTCGCTCGACGACCAGTCCACCTCGTCGAGATCACCGACGCCGAGATCGGCGGTCCGCGAGGACAACACGCACACCAGGTACACCACCGCGAATGCGAACGGTGCGCAGATGAGCAGCGTCCACGGGTCGCTGGGTCCGGATCGTGTGCCGCCGTCGAGCCAGAGCTCCGGCGCGACGCGGTAGACCGCCTCGACGGGCATCGAGGCCGGATCGTCGTGGAAACGCAGGCCCGCAACCCACATGCCGACCGCCGCCGCCAGCGCCCCACCCGCAGTGCTCGCCAGTACCGGCCACACGAAACCGCTGACCCCGCGCCAGGCCCTGGCCGCGAACCACACCACCAGTGCTGCGATGCCGCCGTAGGCGAACATCACGAGCGCGAACGCCCCGACCCCACCGAAGTCGGTCGAGACGTCGTCCCGGCGCAGACCTTCGACGACGATCCCCGTCGAAGCGGGGGTGAGGAGCCCCCAGATGATGCCGGCGACGGCACCGAGCGCCACCACTCCGAGCGCCACGGCGATCAGCCGTGAGAGCGGTCGGTCCAGCCGTCGCGGCGATCCGGTGTCCAGCTCCTGATGCTGCGGACCGTCGGGCACGGTCATCGTCGACCCAGCTCCGTCGAGTCGACGGTGCCATGGCGCGAGCAGCGGGCGTCCCAGCCGTCGGGCCGCACCTGGACGACCATCCTCCGGCCGCACTGTCCGCAGAAGCGCGGCGGCTCGAGACCGAGCCGGGCCGCCGGCGGAATCGCTTCGGGCGCCTGCAGTTCCAGTTCGAGTCCGGTGTAAACACCGAACCTGCACGGTTCGGCGAGAGGACCCGGGACGGTGTCGATCATGAGAACACGCTACCGATCTCCGGAACCCACCGTCAGATTGTGTCGTTGAGCGACTTGATCGGCATCGACAGATCGCTGAGGAGGTCGAGGTCGTCCTCCGCCGGCCGGCCGAGGGTCGTGAGGTAGTTGCCGACGATGACAGCGTTGATGCCGCCGAGGATGCCCTGTTTGGCACCGAGATCACCGAGGGTGATCTCACGCCCGCCGGCGAACCGGAGGATCGTGCGCGGCAGCGCCAGCCGGAACGCCGCGACCGACTTGAGGGCCTCGGACGCGGGCAGCACGTCGAGATCACCGAACGGGGTTCCCGGACGCGGATTGAGGAAGTTGAGGGGCACCTCGTCGGGTTCGAGTTCGGCGAGCTCGGCCGCGAACTCGGCTCGCTGCTCGAGGGTCTCGCCCATGCCGAGGATGCCGCCGCAGCAGACCTCCATGCCGGCGTCGCGGATCATGCGCAGGGTGTCCCACCGCTCCTCCCAGGTGTGGGTGGTCACGACATTCGGGAAGTGGCTGCGCGCCGTCTCGAGGTTGTGGTTGTAGCGGTGCACGCCCATGTCGCGCAGCTGATCGACCTGCTCCTGGGTGAGCATGCCGAGACTGCACGCGATCTGGATGTCGACCTCGTTGCGGATGGCCTCGATACCCGCTGCGACCTGACTGAGCAACCGCTTGTCGGGTCCGCGGACCGCGGCCACGATGCAGAACTCGGTCGCACCCGTCTTCGCGGTCTGCTTGGCCGCCTCGACCAGAGACGGGATGTCGATCCAGGCGCTGCGCACCGGCGAGGCGAACAGTCCCGACTGCGAACAGAAGTGGCAGTCCTCCGGGCATCCACCGGTTTTCAGCGAGATGATGCCCTCGACCTCGACCTCCGGTCCGCACCAGCGCATCCGCACGTCGTGCGCCAGTTGCAGGAGCTCCGTGAGGCGCTCGTCGGGCAGGCGCAGAACGCGCAGGACCTGATCCTGATCGAGCGGTTCGCCGCGCTCGAGCACCTGCTCGCGGGCGACGGCGAGGATGTCGTCGGCGGTTTCGGTCGTGCCGGCGGCATCGACGGTTGCCTGGGTCACTGGTGTACTCCTCGAGATGTATGTCCCTCGACGGGAACGGGTTACGAAGTCCGGACGAGCTGTTCCGGAAGATCGGACAAGGTGGTGGCGAGCCAGTCCGGGTCGAACCAGGACTGTGCAAGCCGACGAAACCGCGCGGGTTCCAGGGCTGCAGCGCCTGCGGGCAGGACGCCGACGACGGGCACGCCGGTCACGCGCGGCAGATCGCTGCGGTTGCAGCGCATCGCGAGGTCGGGATCGTCCGGCCACCAGCCGATCACGAGGCCGGCCGGTCGGAGCCCGCGCGACCGCACGGCATCGACGGTCAGCTCGGCATGATTGAGCGAGCCGAGACCAGGTGTCACCACCACGACGACGCCGTCGGGTGTGGCCGGCACGAGCGTCCGGGCGGCGATGTCGAGCAGCGTGGCCGTCTCACCCAGCCGCACCATCACCCCGCCGGCTCCCTCGACCAGGGTCAGGGGATGCGACTCGGCCAGTTCGTCCACCGTGCGGACGATCGCGGCGGGATCGGCGAGCGCCATCCCGGCACGCCGCGCGGCGGTGTCGGGTGCGAGCGGTTCCGGGTACCGGAACGATTCCACGGTCGTGACCTCGCCGGCGAGTCGTACGACCTCGGCCAGATCCCCCGGTTCGCCGGGACCCATCCCGGTCTGCACCGGTTTGTAGACGGCGACCCGGTTGGTGGGCCCTTCGAGGCTCGTCGCTTGCGCTCCGCGCACCTCAGGGAGCACAGCTCCGCGCACCTCAGGGAGCGGAGTGCCACGTGCCGCGGCGGCGAGCGCGGCGGTCGCGATCGTCTTGCCGACATCGGTGGAGGTACCGGTGACGGCGAGCACGCGACCGCGCGTGGACGCGGTCATCGGGACCCCACCTCGCGAAGCGCCGCGTCGACCACGCCGGCGACATGGTCGAGGGTCGCGACGTCGAGATCGGCTCGCACCGTGATCCGGAGGCGTGAGGTACCGGGCGGCACGGACGGGGGCCGGAAGCATCCGACCAGGACACCTCGGGCCCGGCACGCCGCGGCGGCCGCGACCGCACGCTGCGGGTCACCGACGATGATCGAGATGACCGCCGCGGCGGGTTCGTCGGCGCCGCAGGCCCGCGCGAGATGACGGGTGTTGTCGCGCAGCCGTTCCGGCAGCCCGGGATCGGAGCGCAGGACATCGAGTGCTGCGCGCGCGGCTCCCACCGCCGCCGGGTTGAGACCGGTGTCGAAGATGAACGGGCGCGCGCAGTCGATCAGATGTGACCGCAGAAGTCCCGACCCCAGCACCACCCCGCCCTGCGACCCCAGAGATTTCGACAGCACGGTCGTCATCACGAGGTCGGGCGCCCCGGACAGACCGTGCTCGGCGAGGAGCCCACGACCACCGGGTCCGCGAACCCCCAGCGCATGCGCCTCGTCGACCAGCAACACGGCACCATGAGCGCGCGCCGCGGCGTAGAGGTCGGCGACCGGAGCCGGTTCACCGTCGATGCTGTAGACCGAATCGGTGACGACCAGTGCGCGCCGTTCCGTGCGCTGTGCCAGCGCGGACCGGACGGCCTCGTGGTCGCCGCGGTCGACGACCACCACGCGGGCACGCGACAACCGGCAACCGTCGATGAGCGACGCGTGCGTCCCGGTGTCGCTCACGATGAGGTCGCCGCGCTGCGCCAGCGCGGTGATCGCCCCGACATTCGCGAGATACCCCGACGAGAAGGCCAGTGCGGCAGGGAAACCGAGGAAGGCGGCGAGCTCGTCCTCGAGGTCGGTGTGCGCACTGGTCGTCCCGACCACGAGGCGTGAGGCCGTCGCACCGCCGCCCCACTGCTGTGCGGCGGACTGCGCGCCGGCGACGACAGCGGGGTGCGTCGACAGGCCGAGGTAGTCGTTGGAGCCGAGGTTGATCTCGTCGGCATCGGCCTGCCGGACATGCGGCTCACGATGCAGCCCGGCCTCGAGCCGGTCACGTGCGGCGCCGGCCAGCCACGCGAGCCCCACGTCAGTGCCGCCGACCTGACCGCCGACCTCACCGTCGTCGACGCGGCCATCGGTACCGACACCGCTCGGCATCTGGATGGAGGTCATGCGCCTGCTCCCACCGGTCGGCGGTCGCCGACGCTCGCGCGGACGGCGGCGCCGATCCCGCGGACGATGACGGCGATGTCCTCGTCCGAGCAGATGAACGGCGGCATCGTGTACACCAGGTTCCGGAACGGCCGCAGCCACACGCCCGCATGCACCGCGGCCTCGGTGGCGGCGGCCATGTCGACCGGACGGTCGAGTTCGACGACGCCGATGGCCCCGTGCACGCGGACGTCGACCACGCCGTCGACCTCCCTCAGCGGCGCCAGACCTCCGGCCAGACCCTGTTCGATCGCGCGCACCCGCTGTGCCCACGGGAACTCGAGCAACAACTCGATCGCTGCGATCGCGACCGCGCAGGCGAGCGGATTGGCCATGAAGGTGGGCCCGTGGGCGAGGCCGCCCGCCTCCCCCGCGCTGATGACCTCGGCGATCCGGGTCGTGCACAGCGTGGCGGCGAGCGTCATGTAGCCACCCGTCAGGGCCTTGCCGACGCACATGATGTCCGGCGACACACCCGGTGTCGTCGATGCCCGGTCGGCCGACCCGGGGGCGGCATCGGCGGCGAACATGGTGCCGGTGCGGCCGAAGCCCGTCGCGATCTCGTCGAAGATCAGCAGGACGTCATGCCGGTCGCAGATGTCGCGGAGGGTGCGCAGGTACTGCGCGTCGTGGAAACGCATGCCGCCCGCGCCCTGCACGATCGGTTCGACGATGACCGCGGCGAGTTCGTCCCGGTGTTCGCGGACCGCTTGCTCGAGACGCGCGGCGTACTCGGGGCGGAAGTCGGCGGGCGGGGCGTCGACGAAGACCTGTCGAGCCAGCACCCCCGACCACATCGAGTGCATCCCGCCGTCGGGGTCGCAGACGCTCATCGGGGTGAAAGTGTCGCCGTGATAGCCGCCGCGCCAGGTCAGCAACCGCGTACGCCCCGACTGCCCGCGGCTGCGCCAGTACTGCAGCGCCATCTTCACCGCGACCTCGACCGACACCGAGCCCGAATCGCAGAAGAAGACCTTCTGCAGCGGCGCCGGGGTCACCTCGACCAGCAACCGGGCGAGGCGAGCGGCGGGTTCGTGGGTCAGGCCGCCGAACATGACGTGCGACATGCGGCCCAGCTGCGCGGTCGCAGCGGCGTCGAGGCGCGGGTGCCGATAGCCGTGGATCGCCGCCCACCAGGAACTCATCCCGTCGACGACCGACCGCCCGTCGGCGAGTTGCAGGCGAACCCCCGACGCGGACGAGACGACCAGCGGGCTGGCGGGCGCGGGCATCGCACCGTAGGGATGCCAGATGTGCTCGGCGTCGACGCGACTGATCTCGTCGGGGTCCACGGTGCACCCTCCTCTCGGCAACGGCGGCAGTCCTGGACAGCGTCCAGGAGTCCTGAACACCGTACAGGCAACCCTGGACGGTGTACAGGCGGCTGGTTCCGGCGCCTTGCGCCGAGGTCACTACGCTGACGCTGGTGAGCAACAGCCGCACCGACGTCCTCCGCGCTGCCCGCGACATCCTCGGCGAGCACAGCCTGGCCGACCTGTCGATGCGACGGTTGGCCACCGAACTCGGCGTGCGGCCCAACGCGCTGTACTGGCACTTCCCGAACAAGCAGACGCTTCTCGCAGCGCTGGCCGATGACATCCTCGGCTCGATCGCCATCCCCGACGCCGGAATCCGATGGGACGACCGATTGGACCGGCTGGCCACCGACATGCGGGCGGCACTCCTCGAGGTCCCCGACAGCGCGGAGATCGTCTCGTCGAGCTGGGCCAGCGGTCTGTCCGCGAAGACGATCACCGCCGACATCATCGCCGCCGGCCACGCCGGCGGGCTGTCGATCCGTGACGCCGAGGCCGTGAGCACGGCGCTGTGTCAGCTGGTCATCGGCCTGACCATCGAGGAACAGACCCGCGCGCAGATGGAACGGCTCGGTGTCATCGAACCGTCGGGACGCGACTTCGGCGGTGAGTTCCGGGACGGGCTGTCGATCATCCTCGACGGGGCCCGGACGCGACGGACTGCGTAGGTTACGGATGGCAGCTCCCGGGCGGCCCGATCGGCCGGGTGTCGCATCCGCCGGAATCGGAATTTCACAGCTTCGGCGGGTACATTGCTAGCCGATCAGCCCCGGCCCGACCCCGCGAGAGGCGGCCCACCCCCGACCGGAAAGACACCTTCTGTGGCATCGACGACGCGAGTGGTGGCACCGGAGTCGGCGCCCTCGACTCCGACGACGCCCGCCTACCGAACCGACCTCGACGGCCTGCGGGGCATCGCCATCGCCCTCGTCGCCTGTTTCCACGTCTGGTTCGGCAAGGTCTCCGGCGGAGTCGACGTCTTCCTCACGTTGTCCGGCTACTTCTTCATCGGGTCGCTGCTCCGCCACGCGATCTCCAGTCAGGCCCCGCACGTCACCTTCCGGGACACGCTCAATCCGTGGCCGCGACTGAAACGCCTCCTCAAGCGGCTGCTCCCGGCACTGTTCACGGTGCTGATCGCAGTCACGCTGCTCACCCTTCTGATCCTGCCCCAGACGCGCTGGGCCAACGTCGGACGCGAGGTCATCGCGAGCGCGCTCTACTACCAGAACTGGTACCTGGCGCAGAACTCCCAGGACTACCTCGCGGCGAGCTCGGCCAACAGTCCCCTGCAACACATCTGGTCGATGTCGGTCCAGGGCCAGTTCTTCGTCCTGACGCTCCTCGTCGCACTCGCGTTCGCGGCGCTGCTCAAGCTCGGCGCCCGCCTGGCGCAGCCGTTCGCCGACCCGCGGATCATCCGACTCGTCGTCGGCGGTGCACTGTTGCTCGTGGCGCTGGTGTCGTTCTACTGGGCGCATCGAGGGCTCGCGATCAACCAGCCCTACAACTACTACGACACCCTGTCGCGCCTGTGGGAGCCGCTCGCCGGTGGTCTGCTGGCGATCTGGCTGCCGACCCTGCGGGTCCCCAACTGGGTGCGCAACATCGCGACGGTCTTCGCTCTGGCACTGATCGTCAGTTGCGGGTTCTGGATCGACGGCGTGAACGCCTACCCGGGACCGATGGCCCTCGTCCCGGTCGGCGCGACGCTGCTCATCATCTGGGCCGGCGGCACCGCCCTGCAGAAAGCACCGAGCGGCGCCCATGCCGCCGCGCAGGAGATGCCCGTCGTCAACCGCTGGCTCGCCGGCAGCTGGCCGGTGTGGCTCGGCACCATTGCCTATGCGCTCTACCTGTGGCACTGGCCGCTGCTCATCTTCTACCTGACCTGGCGCGACAAGAACCACGCGAATTTCATCGAAGGCGTGGGCATCCTCGCGGTCTCGGTCGGGCTCGCCTGGCTGACCAAGCGCTACATCGAAGATCCGCTACGTGGCGGCAACCGGTCGGCGCTCGTCCGTGGCACGCGCGACGGGCGGTCCCGATGGCTCTCGTACACCTCGGTGGTCACCTCGATCCTGGTGGTGGCCACCCTGGTCACCGGCATCGGGATCACCGTATGGGAACGACACGTCGCCAACATCGTCGTCGACACCAAGAACCTCGATCCGCGTTCCTACCCCGGTGCGCGTGCACTGCTCGACGGCTGGCCGGTACCCGCCGTCGACCCGCAGCCGTCTGCGCTGGCCGTGATCAAGGACTTCCCGGAGACCTCCACCGACGGCTACATGAGCGACTTCACCGACAACGACATCCATGTCGGCGTCTACGGCGACCCGAACGCCACCCGGACCATCGCCCTGGCCGGTGGCTCACATGCCGAGATGTGGATCTCCGCCCTCGACATCCTCGGCAAACGCAACGGCTTCAAGGTGACGACCTACCTCAAGATGGGGTGTCCGCTGTCGACCAACCCGGTCCCCAAGCAGCGCGGGGTCCCCTACCCCGAGTGCTACGACTGGGGCCAGCGCGTCATCGACCGGGTCATCGCCGACAAACCCGATGCCGTCCTCACCAACTCCACCCGACCCCGGGACTACGAGCCCGGCGACTGGGTACCGCCTGACTACGTACCCATCTTCGATCGCTTCCTCGACGCCGGGATCCCCGTGCTCGGCATGCGCGACACCCCGTGGCCGAAGAACGCGAAGGGCACGATCGACACCCCGATCTGTCTCGCCGACGGCGGCGACGCCGAGAGTTGCGGGTCACGCCGCGATGCCGTCCTCGCTCCCGAGGATCCCGCGGCCGCCCTCGCCGCGACCCGACCCGACTTCCATCCCCTGGACATGTCCGACGGCATCTGCGACGCCGAGCGGTGCCCGGCGATCGTCGGCAACATCACCGTCTACAAGGATCCCCACCACCTGAGCGCCACCTACGTCCGCAGCCTCACCGACGAGCTCGGACGGCAGATGGCGACTCAGCTCCCGTGGACGGGCCCGCAGGTACCCTGACCGGCGCCCGGCCAACCCCCGCGAGGGCGTCGCGTGGGACATCTCTCATCGCGGAAGCGCCCCGGCGTTCCGAGATGACCGTCCGCCGCAACGCGACTAGTGTCGACTCATGACGTCGCCGAAGGCGGGTGAGTCCGTGCCGCCGTCCCCCGGTGAGCAGCCGGACGATCCGAACACCTCTCCCCAGACCCCTCAGCCGGACACCTCGACCGGCGCCGCCGACACCCCGTCGGGCGAGGACGCAGGCGGCCGCTCGGTGGAGCTACCGGCCGACCCCGCGCACACCGATGTCCTCGTCGAGCCCGAGCCGGAACCCATCCCCGTGTGGCCGGGGACTCCATTCCCGCTCGGCGCGACCTATGACGGTGTGGGAACCAACTTTTCACTGTTCTCCGAGGTCGCCGAGGCAGTCGAGCTGTGTCTGATCGATCGGGACGGCAAGGAGCGTCGCATCCGCCTCGAGGAGGTGGACGGTTACTGCTGGCACTGCTATCTCCCCAACATCGGTCCCGGGCAGTTCTACGGCTTCCGCGTCTACGGCCCGTATGACCCCTCGCAGGGACTCCGCTGCGACCCGAGCAAGCTCCTGCTCGACCCGTACGGCAAGGCATTCCACGGGGAGTTCGACGGCGACGCCTCGCTGTTCTCCTACCCGTTGCCGACGCCTCCCGACGAGAACGACTCCGACGGTTCACCCGAGGACGGCACGGCCGAGTCCGCCGCACCCGGCCAGGACCCGGCCGAGGGCAGCCCGGAGGTCGACGCCGACCCGGACGGCGGGGACGATTCCGCCGGCACTGCCGGGCAGGACGGCGCCGCGGATTCCGCAACGGACGCCGCAGAGCCGTCCGGCGACGTCCCCGAACCCGCCCAGCCGCAGGAGGCCCCCGAACCCGAGCCGAATCCGATGCCCCAGCTGGACTCGCTCGGTCACACGATGCTGTCGGTGGTCATCAACCCGTACTTCGACTGGCAGAACGATCGCGCTCCCAACCGTCCGTACCACCAGACCGTGATCTACGAAGCCCACGTCAAGGGCATGACCGCCACGCATCCCGGCATACCCGAGCACCTGCGCGGCACGTACGCGGGACTGTGCCACCCCGTGATCATCGAGCATCTCCAGTCCCTCGGGATCACCGCCATCGAGCTCATGCCGGTCCACCAGTTCATGCAGGACTTCGTGCTGCGCGACAAGGGACTCCGGAACTACTGGGGCTACAACACCTTCGGGTTCCTGGCACCCCACATCGAATACTCGTCGAACCCGGACCAGCCGGCCAGCGCGGTCACCGAGTTCAAGGCGATGGTGCGCGAGTTCCACAACGCGGGCATCGAAGTCATCCTCGATGTGGTCTACAACCACACCGCCGAGGGCAACCATCTGGGTCCGACCGTGTCGTTCCGCGGCATCGACAACGCGGCCTATTACCGTCTCGTCGACGGCGAACCCGAGATGTACATGGACTACACGGGAACCGGTAACAGCCTCAACGGTCGTCACCCGCACACGCTGCAGCTCATCATGGATTCGCTGCGGTACTGGATCCTCGAGATGCATGTCGACGGTTTCCGATTCGATCTCGCCTCGACGCTCGCTCGCGAGCTGCACGACGTCGACCGATTGTCAGCGTTCTTCGATCTGGTGCAACAGGATCCGGTCGTCAGCCAGGTCAAGCTCATCGCCGAGCCGTGGGACGTCGGCGAGGGCGGTTACCAGGTCGGCAACTTCCCCCCGCTGTGGACCGAGTGGAACGGCAAGTACCGCGACACCATGCGCGACTACTGGCGCGGTGAACCGTCGACGCTGGGTGAGTTCGCCTCGCGGTTGACCGGGTCGTCGGATCTGTACGAGGCCACCGGGCGACGCCCGCTCGCCAGCATCAACTTCGTCATCGCACACGACGGTTTCACCTTGCGGGACCTGGTGTCCTACAACGAGAAACACAATGCGGCCAACGGCGAGGACAATCGGGACGGCGAAAGCCACAACCGGTCCTGGAACTGCGGGGTCGAGGGGCCGACCGACGATCCGGAGATCAACGCGCTGCGGGCACGCCAGCAACGCAACGTCCTGGCGACGCTGTTCCTTTCCCAGGGCACCCCCATGCTCGCGCACGGTGACGAGATCGGCCGTACGCAGCAGGGCAACAACAACGTCTACTGCCAGGACTCCGAACTGTCCTGGATGGACTGGACCCTGGCCGAGGAGAACGCCGACCTGCTCGAGTTCACCCGCAAGGCCATCGCGCTGCGCACCCACCACCCGGTGTTCCGCCGGCGGAAGTTCTTCGGCGGCAAGCCGATCCGATGGGGCGACCAGGCTCTCGACATCGCATGGCTGACCCCTGCCGGCGAGGAGATGACCGCCGAGGACTGGGACAGCGGGTTCGGCAAGAGCCTCGCGGTCTTCCTGAACGGGAACGGCCTCGGTGAGAAGGACGAACGCGGCGAACCGGTCGTCGACGATTCGTTCTTCATCTGCTTCAACGCCCACTACGAGGACCTCGAGTTCGCCCTGCCGCCGGAGTGGTACGGCACCGAGTGGGTCGGCGAGCTCGACACCACCCATCCCACCGGCGAGACCGAACTGACCGCGGAGGCGGGACAGGCCGTCTCTGTAGGCGGACGCTCGGTGTTGGTCTTGCGAAAGACGTCCTGACCAGATGACCACGCGCCCGGAGCCGCGAGCGACCTACCGTCTTCAACTGCACAGCGACTTCGACTTCGCCGATGCCGCCGCCGTACTCGACCATCTCGTCGAACTCGGGGTGAGTCACGTCTACCTCTCCCCGATCGGCACGGCGTCGGCCGGATCGACGCACGGGTACGACTGGCTGCCTCCACCCGCGGTCGCACCCGCACTCGGTGGCCTCGACGGGCTGCGGGAACTGCGGGCCGCGGCGACCGCCCGCGGACTCGGCCTGATCATCGACATCGTGCCGAACCACACCGGGGTCGCCGACGCCCTCGCCAACCCGTGGTTCGCCGATCTCCTTCGCCACGGCCGGGATTCGGAGTACGCCACCTACTTCGACGTCGACTTCACCGACGACAACGGGGTGGGCGGCAAGATCGCCCTGCCCGTCGTGGCCGCCGACGGCGATCTGAGTCCTCTCGAGATCGACGCCGACGGGCATCTCCGCTACTACGACCACGCGTTCCCGGTCGCACCGGGCACCGGTGACGGCACCGCGGTGCAGGTGCACGACCGCCAGCACTATCGGCTCGTTCCCTGGAACAGCGGACTCATCGGCTACCGCCGGTTCTTCACGGTCAACGAGCTCGCCGGACTCCGTCAAGAGGTCCCCGAGGTGTACGACGCGACCCACGGCTGGCTCCGCGATCTACTCGACGCCGACCTCATCGACGGGGTCCGTGTGGACCACCCGGACGGCCTCTGGGATCCCCAGGACTACCTACGACGCCTGCGGGCCGATGTCGGGGACGACCGCCTGCTCTACATCGAGAAGATCCTCGGCCCCGATGAGCCCCTCGAGCCGACTCTGCCGGTGGAGGGAACAACCGGGTACGACCAGATGCGGATCATCGACGCGCTGTTCGTCGCACCGTCCGGGGTGATGCAGCTGACCGAACTGCACGAGCGGATCACCGGCGAGACCGGTGACGGGCGATGGATCGAGGCCGCCGAGCACCAGCGCAAGCTCACGACGCTGCGCGAGTCCTTCCCGACCGAGCTCAGGCGACTCGTCCGCGCCGTCGCCGACTCCGACCCCTCGGCCGATCGAGACGACATCGCCGCGGCCTGCGCCGAACTGATCGCCGCACTCGGCGTGTACCGAGCCGACTATCCGTCGTTGCGGCCGCGACTGGTGGCCGTCGCCACCCGGATCGCCGACCAGAACCCCGAGCTCAGCGCGGCGCTGGACCTCATCGTCCGCGCGACTGCGGTTCCCGGCGCCGCCACCTCGCGACTCGCGCAGACATGCGGTGCGGTGACCGCGAAGAGCGTCGAGGACAGCCTGTTCTACCGCACGGCGCGCCTCGTGTCCGCACAAGAAGTCGGAGGCGACCCGGCGAACCCGATCCTGTCGATCCGAGAGTTCCACCAGCACTACACCGAACGCGCCGAACACTGGCCGCTCGCCATGACCGCGTCGTCGACCCACGACACCAAACGCGGCGAAGACGTGCGCGCCCGTATCGCGGTTCTCTCACAGGTTCCCGACCGGTGGTCGCGACTCGTCGAGACGGTGTGGCGCGACACCGACATCCCCGACGACTTCACCTGTTATTTCCTGCTACAGAACGTCTTCGGGGTCTGGCCCGCCGACGGGGAGATCACCGACGAGTTGCGTGACAGGCTCGTCGAGTACGCCCGCAAAGCCACACGCGAAGCCGGTCTGCGCACCACGTGGACCGATGTCGACGAGGACTTCGAGACCGCGGTGCACACGTGGATCGATCAGGTCACGACAGGTCCCGTCGCGGCCGAGGTCACCGAACTCGTCCGGCGTGTGACATCGGCTTGGGAGCAAGAAGCCCTCGCACGCAAGGCGATAGCCATCCTGGCTCCCGGGGTGCCCGACATCTACCAGGGCACCGAGTGGTGGGAGGACTCACTCGTCGACCCGGACAATCGACGACCGGTGGATTTCGGCCGGTCCCTCGACCATCCGAAATCGCACCTCGTCCGGTCGGCGCTGACGACCCGCGCCGCCCATCCGGACGCGTTCGGTACCGCGGGCACCTACCGCGGGCTGGACGCCGACGGCCCGGCATCCGATCACGTGATCGCCTTCGCTCGGGGCACCGCCGACGCGGCGACGGTGGTGACGATCACCGCCCGCTACACCCACAGCCTCGACGCCGCCTCGGCGGGCGCGACGACGATCGGGTTGCCCGCCGGATCGCGGTGGCGCGACGTGCGAACGGGCGCGGTCCACGACGGAACCGTCGACCTGGCCACCGCCCGGCAGACGCATCCGGTGGCGATTCTCGTGCGGGACTGAGCACAGCCCCCCCGACAGACCCCTCGACAGACGAACTCACGCACCACCCATCGGCGGTGCGTGAGTTCGTCGGTCCGGGGCGAACGAGTCCGTCAGCCGGCGGGTGCAGGCGCGGGCTGCGGTGCCTGCTGCGGAGCTTGTGGCTGCTGCGGCGCCGGCGCGCCCCCGCCCGGCAGTGATTGCGATGGGTCGATCTGACCGCTGGGGCTACCCGGAGGGCCGTCGACCTTCGACACCAACCATTTGCCGTCCTCCTTGCTCAGATCCAGTCGGAACACCATCAGACTGGTACCGCCGTTGGGCAACTTGGAGCTACGACCGGTGACCTCCGCCATCACCACCGTCTTGGCGGTGTCGGCCGCCATGGCCTCGACCGCGACGACGCTGATCGTCGACGACACCTCGATGTTCAACGACTCGACGTTGGCCTCGGTGTCGGCACGCTCCTGTTCGAGACGATCACGCAGCTCGCCCGTCGACAGCGGACCCAGGAGTTCCTTGGAATTGCCGGCGTTCGCGGCGTTGAGCGTGGTGACGAGCTTGGTGACGAAGTCCGCCGACGCCGTCTTCGAGTCGGCGAACGCGTCCGCCTCGCGCTGGAGATCGTAGGCGCGCCAGCCCAGGAATCCGACGAGGGCGACCAGTGCGATCGCCAGTACCGCCGCGAGAAGCTTCTTGATGCCGTTCCCGGTGACCGTGAAGGAGAACTCACGACGATCCGAGTCGGGGCCCTTGCCCTTACCCTTGTCCGAGCCCTTGCCCGAGCCCTTGTCCGACAGCGCCGTTCGCGACTCGCCCGAATCGTCGTCCGCGGCCGGCTTCGACAAACCCACTGCCGATCCGGAACGACGCGCGGACTTGCCGCGCGGAGCCGCCCCGGTGTCGGTCGTGCCGGTGCCGGTCGTGCCGGTATCGGTCGTGCCGGTGTCGTCGGCGTTCGAGCTCTCCGTCCCCGAACCGGTGTCGGTCTCGGGCGCCACGGCGTCGGCCTCCTTCGCGGGCTTCGATGTCACGTCAGGGTCATTCCGGTCAGTCATCTACAGGTCACACAACTTGTCTGTCGTCTGGTGCCGAACGGCGGTCACTTGTCGAGTGGCACGGTGCGCGCGTTCGGGTCGTAACCCGGAGGCGGCCCCGCGGTGTCGTCACCCGGCGGTCGCGGAGCGTTGGCCGAACCACGGATCTGCTGACGCGGATCCTCGGTCACACAGTACAGATTCGTCGGAATGGTGAGTTCGAGGATCTGGGTGGGCCGACGGGGGGTCACCGGGTAGTTGCAGCTCGGCCGCGGGTACACCGATGCCAGTGCCCACCAGGCGCCGTCGTGGAACATGGTGAGGCTCTTGATGCTCGCGTCCCGGATGGCCGGCATGAGCGTGGCCAGCGCCGGTGCCCGGAGCGCGCCCTGCTGAGCGATGTCGACGAACTGCTTGGTGACGTCGGTGACCGGATCGGTGAGCTGGTTGATCGAACCGGCGAGACTCGTGAACTGGGACGGCCCGCGGTCGAGGAGGGTCCGCAGTTCCTTGTCCGATGCCGCCGCCGAGTTGACCAGGCTGCTCAGCCCCGCCACGGTGTCACCGAGGTCCGGCTGGATCTGCGCTGTCGTCTTGAAGATCGTGCCCGCGTTCTGGATGAACTTGGTGGTCTCGGGCAGCGCCGTGTAGAGGTCGGCGAAGATCGTTCCGCCGGAGTCGAAGATCACCGACAGGTCGTTGGTGCCGTCCTCGGAGTACAGCGCGATCTTCAGATTGTCCACGGCCGAGCGGAGTTTCGCCGGGTCGATCTGGTTGATGAGTTCGAGTGAGGATTCCAGCAGCTGGGAGAACGGAACGGTCACCTCGGTCTGCTCGGCCCTGATGACGTCGCCGTCCTTCAGGTAGGGACCGTCGGAGGTCGGCGGCTGGAAGTCGACGTACTGTTCACCGGCCGCGGACAGACCGAGCGCCGCGACGACGGCGTCCCGGTTGATCTTGTACCGGTCGTCGACCGACACCCGGACCTTGACCGAGTCGGGTTGCACCTGAATCGAATCCACGTCGCCGACCCGGGCACCGCGGAGGGTGACCCCCGAGGTCTCCTGCAGGCCACCGGAGATGGGGAACTCGATGGTCAGCGAGTACTTGTCGGCAAACGGCTGCCATCGAAGGACGCCGAGGGCGAGGTACGCCAGGCCGACCACCATCACCAGCACCAGGGCGATGTTGCCCACGAGCACCGAATTCCTGCGCAGGACGCCGAACAGGCCGCTCATCCGCAACACCCCCTCGTCCCAGTGATCCGCGCCAGGATGCGGGTGAGCGTCTGCTGCAGCGCCGCCGACGCCTCGTCGACGTCCTGGACCTCGGGAAGTCTGCTGGCCGAGTCGAATCCGACGCCCGGGGTCAGCCAGTAGACCTTCGCCGACACCGCGGCCGCGCTACCCGGGGTCGACTTGACCCACTTCGGCGTGAGCGTGTGCAGGTTGTCGGCAAGAGACCCGAGCGGGCCCGCGGCCTGCCGTAGGCCGGCCATCACCGTCGAGAGATGTCCCAGCATCTCGACGAGGTTGTCCTGGTCGGTGTCGAGGAAGTCATTGGTGGCCGCCGTGACCTGCTGGGTCTTGTCCAGGGTGGTCAGGATCGTGCCGATCTGACCGTTGAGCGCCTCGAGCGCGGGGCCGAGCTTGTTGATCGACGCCATGATCTGCGCCCGCCCGTCGGCCAGCTGCCCGGTGAGGACGCGGGTACTCGCCAGGGAGCGATCGACCGCGGCCGAACTCTGATTGAGCTTCCGGATGCCGGTCGTGAGGCCGCGGATGGCGCCGTTCAGGTCGGACGGGTTGGTCGACACCGCACTGCTCAGCTCGGTGAGGATCACGGTGAGCGAGTTCAGTGAGCCGCTGTCCACCACGCCACTCATGCTGATCAGCAGGTCCTCGACCGTCGCGGCGGCCGAGGTCGGGCCGGTGAGCGTGTCGCCGTCGACCATGTAGCCGTCCCGGGCCTCGATGGCGGGCATCAGCGCCACGAAGACGTCACCCAGCGGAGTCGCCTGGCGCAACTCGGCGCCGGTGCCCACCGGGAGCTTGGTCTTCTTGCTGACCTTCATCGTGACGATGGCCGTGTAATCCTTGGCGACGAGATCGGTGACCTGACCGACGTCGGTGCCGTTCAACTTGACCTTGGCCTGCGCGGGCAGGTTCAACGCGTTGTCGAACTTGGCTTTCAGGGTGATCGAGTCGCCGATCCCGCCCGGGGCGGGCAGCGGGATGTCCTCGACCGTCAGGCTCGGGAGCACACCACAACCGGTGAGACCCATGAGAGCGGCGACCAGCAGCGCGAGTACGCCGCCGCGCCGCGCGCGGTGCCGTCGCGAACCGGACGCACCCGGCCGCGTGTCCAGGGCTTCCCTGGTGACCACTCTCATTTCGTCAGCTCCAGCATGGCCGAGTAGATACCGAGGTCGGGACCGAAATCCTTCAGCTTGCCCGTGCGACAGCCATCCTTCTGGAGGTTGATCGCCTCGCAGAACTCGGCCAGCAACTCGTTGTCGACCAGAGACTTGTCGAGCAACGCCTGTGCACGCCAGGCGCCCTGCTCGGCCGAGATCGAATTGCTGAGGTTCTGGAACAGCAACGGACCCACGTCGATGGTCTCCACCACCTGGCGCGAGTAATCGCTGAGATTGGCGGTGAGTGCCGCGAGCCGGTCGAACGACACGGAGATGGTGTTCGTGTTGTTCTGCAGGAACGCGGTGGTGTTGAGCAGTGTCTGGTTCAGGTTGCGCAGGGTCGCGAGAAGACCTGGCGACTGGGCACCCAGCAGCTCGGACACCTGGTTGATGGACCGGGAGAACTCGGTCATCTTCGGGTAGTTCTGCACGAGCTTGGTGGTCAGGGCCTCGATGGTCTCGATGATGTCGACGAGGGCGTCACTGTTGCCGGCGACGACATCGGAGGCGGAACCGAGTTCGTCGAGTGCGGCCCGGATCTCCTCGCCGTTGCCCGTCGCGATTCCCGAGGTGATGTCGATCATCTCCGCAAGCGGCCCCGGACCGCCGCCCTGTCCCTTGAGGGCGACCACCAGACCGTCGATGGCGTCGAACAGTTCGCCCACGGACACCGGGCTCTTGGTCTCCTTGAGCACCGCGCCGTCGGTGAGCTTCGGCCCACCCTGATAGGCGGGAGAGAGTTCGACGTGGCGGGTGGTGACGATCGAGGTGTTCACGATCGCCGCCGTCGCGTCCGCCGGCACGGGGACCTCGTCGTCGATCGTCATGGTCACCTTGACCCGTTCGCCCTGGGGTTCCACGGCGGTCACCTGGCCGACCGGCATGCCGAGGACGGCGACGTCGTTGGTGACATACAGTCCGGCCACGTTCTCGAAGTAGGCCGTGACCTCGATCGCCTGACCGACAGCCGCTTTCCAGCTGCCGGGGATCATCGAGCAACCCGACAGTCCCAGGATGCCGAGCAATGCGACGCCCACCAGCATGACCGGTCGCCGTGCTCCGTTGGCGCGCACAGTGTTTCGTGAAGTCAGCATCCGTCCACCACCCGGGCGAGGCACAACCAGTTGTCGGGGAAGATCCCCCAGGGCAGGTAACCGTTGGCATACGGACCGTCGCCGATCACGTTGTTCGTCAGGCGTGCGGTCACCGGCAGGATCTCCAGCAGCTTGCGCAGGTTGTTGCGGTTCTTCTCGAGGCCCTGGGTGATCGTGTTGAGGTTGGCCATCAGCGGCGCGAACTGATTCGCGTTCTCGCCGGCGACCGCGCTCGCCTGCTCGGTGAGTTCGGCGATACCGTCGAGCATGCGGGTCACGAGATCCTCACGGGCGACGATCTTCTGGGTGAGATCGCGACCCTGGCCGACGATGATCGCGAGCTGGGCTTGATTGTCGTTGACGATGTTGGTGATCGTCTTGGTGTCGGTGATCAGCTGATTGATCTGGTCTTTGCGATTGGTGATGACCTTCGACATCTGCGTCAGGGCCTCGAACGTGGGCTCGGTGATCGCGGGAACGCCGGCCAACTGCCGGTTCAACGTCCGGATGCTCTCGGAGAGAGTCTTGTCGTCGATACCGGTGAGGATCGGTGCGCCCTCCTCGATGGTGCGTTGCAGATCGTAGGGCACGGCGGTCTTGCCGATGTGCCCGTCGGGTGCCTCTTCGGGCGAATCCCCCAGCGAGACATCGATGTAACGCTGGCCGAGGAGCGTCGACATCTTGATCTCCGCCGACCCGTCGGCGGTGACCCGTACGTCGCTGTCGACCTTCATCGTGATCGCCACGTGGTCGCCCGCCAGTTCCGTGTCGGTGACCTCCCCGACGTCGATGCCGGCAACTCGCACCTTGTCACCCGGCCGGATTCCCCCGGCCTGGGCGAAGTCACCCGTGAGCGTCTTCTTGCCCAGGTGCGCGCCGGCGAGCGCGGTGACGCCCAGCAACAGGGCGACGATGACGACGGCACCGATCAGACCGAACCACACCCGCCGGTTGTCTCGGAAACTCCTACGGAACCAGCTCATCGGCACACCACCGAGTGATTCGTGCCGCCGATCTTGTTGAAGATCCCGGGCGGCAGGAGCACGTCGCCGATGGCGATGTCCAGATCGCATGCGTAGATGTTCAAATATGCACCCTCACCGAGCACGAGCGGGAAGTGACCGAGGAAGACCGGGGCGTCGACGGCCATCCGGTCGAGTTTGGCGCCGTTCTGGATCAGCGTCTTGGTCGCCAGCCTGCCGTCGGTCGCGGCGTCGGCGAGGCTCTGCCGGCTGCGGCTGAGAACGTCGGCGAAACCGCTTGCCGTGCGCCCGATGTCGGATACCGCACTGCCGAAGGCCGCCGAGTTGGAGTTGAGGTTGGCGATCAGCGCGGACATGGATTCGATGACCGTGCCGAGTTGCCCGCCCTGACGGGACAGGTCGCGCATGACCGAACTCAGGTTGTTGATGATCGCCCCCAGGACGACGTCGCGATTGGCCGTGTCTTCCGCGAGACGGCCCACCTCCGCGACCGTGTAGCTCAGCGACACCGAGTTGCCCTGGAACGCCTCGAGCAGGCCCTGCGACAACGCATTCACCTGTTCGGGGGTGAGCGTCTCGAACACCGGCTGGAAGCCGGCGAGCAGCTTGGTGACGTCGAACGAGTCCTCGGAGGGCAGTTCGAGGGTGGCCCCGGGGTCCAGCGGCCGGCTGTCGCGCCCCTCGACCAGCGTGAGGTTGAGGTACCGCTGGCCGATCAGGTTCTGGTAGCGGATCGCGGCGCGGGTGTTGGTGAAGACCGTCTGGTCGTTCTGTACCTCGAAGGTGACACGCGCGCGGCCGTCGTCGAGGTCGATCTTGTCGACGCGCCCGACACGGACGCCCGCCATGCGGACGTCGTCGCCGGTGGCCAATCCCGACGCGTCGCCGAAGAAGGTGGTGTAACTGTTGGTCGTCCCCGACACCGAACGTTGCAGCGTCGAGAAGATCACATAGGTCACCAGCAACGCGGCGATGCCGAAGATGGTGAACCCGATCAGCGGTTTGCGGATCGAGTCTGAGGCCGCGCTCATCGTCCCCCTCCCTGGCCGACGGTGGTCTTCCGGGGACCGTCGGCGGCGTCGCGAACCTCGAGCGACTGCACCAGCGGTCCGAGCATGATGGTGTCCGCGGCCGACGGCGTACGGCGCAGCACCGCGCCGAGCGTCTTGTTGTCCGCGTCGGTGGTCACGTTGCCGACCGGCTTGTTGCGGCGCATCCCGTCGGACGGGTAGATCGCCAGCGGGCCCGACATCGTCGGTCCCGTGCCGGTTCCCGGACCCACACATCCGGGTCCGCGGAGGGTGCCGTACGGGCCGCCGTCATAGACCGGGCAGTTCTGGCGCGTGTAGCGCTCGAACGCACCGAAGCTGACACCGGCATTGAGTGTCACATGCCCGTTGACACCGGTGAACACCGTCAGCACACGCGCGGCGAGATTGTTCAGCGCGATGATGGCCTGCGGCAACGAGTTCGGTTCGAGCACGAGTGCACCCAGCATCCGGTTGAGATCGGTGACGAGGCGCTGACCCCCGTTGCCGCTGCGGGCGAACAGCAACTGGGTCTGATCGAGCATCCCCTGGCTGGCAGTGAGCACCGCGGTCAGATCGCGCTGCTTCTCGGCGATGGTCACCGCCGGGATCACGCTGCGCCCGAGTGTGTCGAGCAGCTGCGGAGCCGACTGCGACAGACCCTGCATCGCGTTGTCGAAGTTGTCGAACCCCGGAGGCGCCCCGGGCGGGAACTGGTTGTTGATCGAGTCGAAGTAGGTCCGCAGCACTCCCACGAAGGAGCCGAACACCGAGCCGCCGCCCTTCAACGCGTCGGCGATGGTCCCGAGAACCTGGGCCAGTTCCTCCGGCGGCACCGCGTCGAGTATCTGCTTGAGCTCGTTCTGCGCATCCTGCAGCTTGATCGTCTCGAGCGAGGTGTCGGCCGCGATCACGTCGCCGGCGGCGAGCCGGTCACCGTTGACCTCAGCGGGCGCGACGAGTTCGACGGAGTTGACGCCGAACAGGTTCGACGGGACCGTGCGCGCGGTCACCGCGGCCGGGATGCCGTCGGCCTGTGCGGGCTCGATGTCGATGCCGACCGCTTTGGTCACGTTCGCGGCATCGGTCTGGGCCGCACCGTCGACGGCGATGGACTTGACCGTCCCGACGATCAGACCGTTGAAGCGGACGTCGGCACCGGTGGCGAGTCCGTCGCCGACGTCGACCAGGTCTGCGGTCACGGCCACTGTCTTGCTGAAGGTCCCCTGGTACCGCATGAACAGCAGGACGAAGATCACCAGCAGCACCAAGAGGAATGCGACGCCGCGCAGAACGTATTGCAGCAGCGAGGGATTGCGCCCGTCGGTCGCGATGTTCACGGTCTCCCCCTCATCCTGAGATCTTGATCCCGGGCGACGTGCCCCAGAACACCAGTGTCATGACCAGATTCGCGAACACGATCACGATGATCGCCAGGCGGATCGCGTGTCCCGCAGCGACTCCCACTCCCTCGGGCCCCCCTGAGGCGAAGTAACCGTAGTAGCACTGGATGAACGTCGTCAGCAGGACGAAGACGATCACCTTGATGAACGAGAACAACATGTCCCACGAGACGAGGAACTGGTTGAAGTAGTAGAGGTAGGTGCCCTCACCCTGGCCGCTCTGCACCATGAACATGAACTGGCAGGCGAGGTAGTTCGCGGCCAGCGACACCGAGTAGAGCGGGACGATCGCCAGGACCGCGGCACACATCCGGGTGGTGACGAGGTACGGCAGCGGCCGGATCGCGATCGCTTCGAGCGCGTCGATCTCCTCGGCGATCCGCATCGACCCGAGCTGTGCGGTGAAGCGGCACCCCGACTGCGCGGTGAACGCCGTTGCGGCGAGCAGGGGCGCGATCTCGCGGGTCGTCGCGAACGCCGACAGACCGCCGGTCACCGGCGACATGCCCAGCAGGTTGAGCGCGGTGTACCCCTCGATGCCCACGGTGGCGCCACCCATGACCCCGAGGATCACCATGACGCCGACCGTGCCGCCGCCCACGACGATGGCACCGTTACCCCAGGCCACGTCTGCGAGCAGGCGCCAGACCTCTTTGCTGTAGTGACGGAAGGCCATCGGAACCGCGCCGATGGAGCGGACCAGGAACGTGATGAGGTGCCCCATCGCCGCGAGCGCGTCGCGCGGACCGCGATACACCGACTTCGCGGCCTCGAGCGGTCGCAGGGCCGGTGGTACATACCGAGACGCGGCCATCTCACACCACCTTCGCCGGGAACAGGATCGTGAACAGCTGCGTCAAGATGACGTTCACGGTGAAGAGCAACAGGACCGAGTTGACGACCGCAGCATTGACCGAGTTGGCCACCCCCGCTGGTCCGCCCTTGGTCGAGAGGCCGCGATCGCAGGCGACGATCGCCACGATCGCGCCGAATATCACCGCTTTGGCCAGTGCGAACATGAGGTCGGCGGTGGTCGCGAAGGACGCAAAGGTACCCGTGTAACTGCCTGGCGTGCCGCCCTGGAAGTACACGTTGAAGACGTAGCCGGTGATGAAGCCGACGAAGCAGACGAAACCGCAGAGCAGGAAGCTGACGACCATGGTCGCGAGCAGACGCGGCGAGATCAGGCGTTCGATGGGGTTGACGCCCATCACGCGCATGGCATCGATCTCGTCGCGGATGGTGCGCGAACCGAGGTCGGCGGCGATGGCCGACCCGACGGCGCCGGCGAGCAACAGGGAGGTGACCAGGGGCGCGCCCTGGCGGATGACGCCCAGACCGGTGGCCGCGCCCGAGAACGACGTCGCGCCGACCTGACCGGCGATGTTGGACACCTGGATCGACACGATCACACCGATCGGAATGGCGACGAGCAGCGTCGGGAACACCGACGTGCTGGCCATGAAAGCGCACTGACGAACGAACTCTCCGAAGGGGAAGCGTCGCTTCGCGAGGTCCACGAACAGCGTCCGGAACACCTCGACGAACATGCCCAGCTGGCGTCCGAACGTGTCGAACGACGCCACGACGTGGCCGTTGAACCACGACCGCACCGCACCCGGTCTCTTGCGACCGACCTCCTCGTTCTCCGAGGTGACTGCGTTTGTGCTCAATCCCTACCCTTGCGTCTCGGCTAACCCGTTCACCGGCCGTCAGGTCTCGACGGCGCGCGTCCATTCGAACTCGCGTCATCGTTTCCGCAGAACTGCGTCGCGTGCCCCCCGCGGGCTAAGCGTCGCGGGTAACGTACCTCATTTCCGTGGTGCGATTGTGTCCGGCCTCACAGTAGCGCTCGACTGCACTGTCCCGAGGTTCGACATACCTTGCTTGATGTGACGAATCCCCCGACCGCTACCGCTGATGACCAGAGCACAATAACTTGGGCGAGCGACCAACGGGAACAAAACCTACCACTTCGTTCCATTGCGACTCCGTTCCGGTCGCCGCGCACTCTGCACGAGGTACGCGTGTGGGCACCGAATGCGCAGGTCGTGGAGCTCGTCGTCGAGCCGGACGGGCCCGGCACGCCGCGAGAATCCGTGCCCATGTCGGCCGAGCCCGGCGGGTGGTGGCGGGTCGACGCGGGCGCCGCGCTCACCGCCGGGCCCGACGCCCGATACGGCTTCTCGGTAGACGGCGGCCCGGCGCGCCCGGACCCGCGCTCGGTGCGGCAGCCCGAGGGCGTCCACGAACTCTCGGCGCTGTTCACCGTGGACGACTCGTTCTGGCATGACGGCGACTGGGCGGGGCGCGACATCCGGGGTTCGGTGGTCTACGAGCTACACCTCGGCACGTTCACCCCCGACGGAACGCTCGATTCCGCGATCGAGCGCCTCGACCATCTGGTCGGGCTCGGGGTCGACTTCGTCGAACTGATGCCGGTCAACGCGTTCAACGGAGTGCACAACTGGGGATACGACGGGGTCGATTGGTATGCGGTGCAGGAGACCTACGGCGGACCTGCGGCGCTGGCGCGCTTCGTCGACGCCTGCCACGGAAAGGGACTCGGCGTCGTTCTCGACGTCGTCTACAACCATCTCGGACCGTCGGGCAACTACCTGCCCGACTTCGGCCCCTACCTGAGCCAGGGTGTGACGTCCTGGGGATCGTCGGTGAATCTGTCCGATCCGGATTCCGACGAGGTGCGCGCTTTCATCACCGGCACCGCGCTGAGGTGGTTCACCGAGTTCCACGTCGACGCCCTGCGTCTCGATGCCGTCCACGCACTCGTCGACCACCGGGCGGTCCACATCCTCGAAGAGCTGGCAGCGGCGACCGACGCCCTCTCGGCCCAACTCGGACGGCCGCTCTCACTGATCGCCGAGAGCGATCTCAACGATCCGCGAATGATACTGCCTCGCACGGTGAACGGTCTGGGGTTGACCGCACAGTGGGATGACGACATCCACCACGCGATCCACACCCTGGTGTCGGGCGAGCGGCAGGGGTACTACAGCGACTTCGGGAGCTTCGAGTGTCTCGCCAAGGTCCTCACGGGGGGCTTCTTCCACGACGGCACCTATTCGTCGTTCCGGCGTCGGTGCCACGGCCGGCCGATTCCGACCGACGTCGTCCCCGCGTCGGCGCTGCTGGCGTACACCTGCAACCACGACCAGGTCGGCAATCGCGCGATCGGCGACCGGCCGAGCGCCTATCTCGACGGCGGACAGCTCGCCATCAAGGCCGCACTGGTCCTGTTGTCCCCCTTCACCCCCATGCTGTTCATGGGCGAGGAATGGGGCGCGGCGACGCCGTTCCAGTTCTTCACCTCCCACCCGGAACCGGAGCTGGGCCGCGCGACGGCGGAGGGACGCAAGTCCGAGTTCGCCGAACACGGTTGGGACAGTGACGATGTGCCCGATCCGCAGGATCCGGAGACGTTCGAGCGGTCGACACTCGACTGGACCGAACCCGACGAGCCCGCCCACGCGCGCCTCCTCGACTTCTATCGAACCCTGATCGCGCTGCGCAGATCCGAACCGGCTCTGCATGATCCGCGCTTCGCATCGGTGTCGGTCGACTTCGACGAGAACGCCGGGTGGTTCACGATGGAACGCGGGGACTGGTCGGTCGTGTGCGTTCCCGGTGCGGCAGCGGTCTCGGTGCCGGTCGCAATGGATGTCCGACTGTCGTGGGACGCAGTGGAATCGGCGGACGGCCGACTCGAGTCGCCGGGCCACAACGTGATCATCGGGGTACGCACCGAGACCGTCTCATAGCCCGAAGCCGCGGTGACCGCGGCTTCGGGCTATGGATGTGCGGGTGGGGTCAGACGGCGTCGCCGCCGTCGATGCTGCCGAAGTCGCCGACCTCGACGTTGCCCTCGTCGTCGACGGCGGTGTCGAAGGTGCCGTCGGCATCGGTGTCGGCGACGGCGATGTCGGTGTATCCGTCGGCGTCGGTGTCGGCTTCGATGATGTCGATCTCACCGTCGGCGTTGGTGTCGTAGGCGATGGAGTCGGCCTGGCCGTCGCCGTCGGTGTCGAGGACGGCGTCGGTGGTGCCGTCGCCGTCGACGTCGGTGAGTGCGGCGTCGACGATGCCGTCGCCATCGGTGTCGACGAGAACGGCGTCGGCGGGGATCTCGGTGCTCATGGTGTGTCCTTCCAAGTGGTGTGGTGCTTCTGGGCGGTTCATGTACTTGGAGGCGGCACCGGGCCGGAATGTTCCCGGGTCGGCAGGAGTCGTTCGAGCGGCCGACATGGCGGGGCTGAGCGTAGTGGTGTCGGGGTATCCCCCGGCACCACCGACCTCAGGTCAGGTACTCGTACGCCGGGGAACCCGGTTCCAGCCGCTCGCAATGGAGTCGCGAGCGGTCCATGCGCTCCATGAGACCCCCGAGACCGTCCCGATGGCCGAGCTCGACGCCGACGAGTGCGGCGCCGGTCTCGCGGTTGTTGCGCTTGACGTACTCGAACATCGTGACGTCGTCGTCGGGACCGAGGACCTCGTCGAGGAACCGGCGCAGGGCGCCGGGCTCCTGCGGGAAGTCGACGAGGAAGTAGTGCTTGAGGCCACGATGCACAAGCGAGCGCTCGATGATCTCGCCGTACCGGGAGACGTCGTTGTTGCCACCGGAGATCAGACAGACCACCGCGGCGTCGTCGGGCAGCTGCAGTTTGTCGAGGGCGGCGATCGCGAGCGCGCCCGCGGGCTCGGCGATGATGCCCTCGTTCTGGTAGAGCTCCAGCATCGCCGAACAGATCGCTCCCTCGTCGACGTGCATGATGTGCGCGGAACCCGATGCGGGCGAGAAGGATTCGTCCGGCAGGATGCGTGTCGCGGGTGTCGAGGTGATCTGGGACAGCACGGGATGGTCGCTGACCGTGGCATCCAGCTGCGCGAGCACCCGATGTCCGATGGTGCCGATCCGTTTGACCGCGGCACCGTCGACGAAGGGGTCGATCTCGTCCAGGGTGACCGGTCCGCCGTTGACCAGCGCGGCGCTCAACGACACCGCGCCGGTCGGTTCGACGCCGATGATGGTGACGTCATCGGACAACCCGCGGAAATACGTTGCCATCCCGGCCAGACATCCGCCGCCGCCCACCGGCGCGACGACGACGTCGGGGACGCGGCCCATCTGCGTGACGATCTCGTGGGCGATCGTGCCCTGGCCGGCCGCGGTACGCGGGTCGTCGAAGGCGTGTATCCACGCCGAACCCGTCCGGATCACGTCGTCCTGCGCAGCGGCGGCAGCGGCGTCATAGGTCTCCCCGACCGCCTTCAGTTCGACGAACTCGCCTCCGTGCCAGAGGATTCGGTCCCGCTTCTGCTTGGGGGTGGTGGTCGGCACATAGATCCGGCCGGGAACCTTCATGCTGCGACACGCAAAGGCCACGCCCTGTGCGTGGTTGCCGGCGCTCGCCGCGACCACCCCACGCGACAGTTCCGCCGCCGACAGTTGCGCCATCACGTTGTAGGCGCCGCGCAGCTTGTACGAGCGGACGGCCTGAAGATCCTCCCGTTTCAGGAAGATGTCGGCACCCACGTCGGCCGACAGCCGGGGGCACGGTTCCAGCGGAGTACGGGCCACGGCATCGGCGATGCGGATCGACGCGGCTTCGATCGCGTCTACCGACAGGGCCTGCTGATGAACCGGGACGTGGTGCGTACTCACGCCTGCCATGGTCTCACTGTCGACGCCCGATCCGTCGGCGCGGGTTACCCCGACGGTCGTCAGCGGGCGATATCGATACCCCGAAGCCGCCTCCTGCACCACTGCGCAGGCGTAACACTGGACGGGCGCGTGTGAAAGTGCGCAGAACGGGAACCATACGGCCGTAGTTCCGCCAACTCACCCGGGAGCAGCCCATGACAGCTCAACGTCCCACCCGATCTCGTCACCGATTCTTGCCCGGCCACCGACGCCCTCCACTCGGGGCGCGGCGCCTGTCGCGACTGGCCGCCGCCGGCGCCGCCGTTGCACTGACACTCGGACTCGCCGCGGCGGTCGACCCCGCGCCGGCCTCCGCGGCCCCGGTCTGTCCCGGGGCCGGACAACCGGCACGACTCGTCGGGTCCGTTCCGGGGGCCGCCCTCGAAGGTCTGACGGTCGATGCGGGCGGCCGCCTGTACACCACCGATCTCGTGTCCGGCCGCGTGTACCGGCTCGCCGGCCCCGGCGCGCCGGCCGTACCCATCGCACGCGTCCCCGGCGGCAGCGGCGCCGGGGCCCTCGCCTGGACCCCGGGCGGCACACTGCTCGTCGGGTACGGCGCGGACCCGCGGGTCTTCGTCGGCGATGCCCTGCGCCATGCTTCGATCGCGCGACTCGACATCACCACTCGCGCGCTGCGACCGTGGGTGTCGGGACTGTCCGCGGCCAACGGAATGGACGTCTCCGCGCGAGGAAATGTCTACGCCACCAACGACTTCGGCAATCTCATCGGACGGGTGGCACCGAACGGCGCAGTCCAGGCCGCGTGGGGGGCGCTGCCGAGCGCCAACGGGGCCGTGCTCGGTCGGGGCGACGGATGGCTCTACGTCTCGCGAACCTTCGTCAACCCCGGAGTCAGCCGGATCTCGACCGCGAACCCTCGCATCGTGCAGAGCCTGCTCGGGGTGGGCGCGCCGTCGACCCCGGACGGACTGACCCTGGATTCGCGTGACCGCCCGATCGTGCCCTTCAACGCCACCGGCGAGGTCGTCCGCGTCACGTCGCCCGGTCGCTACTGCGTTCTCGCGACAGGACTACCGACGTCGAGCGTGGTGTCCTACGGACGCGGAAACCGCGGCTTCTCGGCAGGACGGCTCTTCCGGGCGGGATTCGACGGACGGATCTACGAGATCCCCGGCGGATTCGACGCCGGCGCGACCGCGGCCTTCCCGGGGAGGTAACGCTCCCCCCACCAGACCGCGAGGACCACGACACCGGTCACCCAGGCCGTGACCTGGGGCGACCCGAGGAAGACCAGTCCGAACACCGCCGCCACAAGGCCCGCGACGACCGCGTGGGCCTTGTGCGCGGGCCACCTCACGCCGAGAACCTCGACGGTGCGTGCCGCACGCGGCGCAGGGCGACAAGGGTTGACGTCGATCAGTGTCGTCATCGCGAAACCACTCCCAAGCCGGTCGCCGTACAGGACGTGACGTCGAGTATAGCGCCTGACGAAGGAAAATGTTCGGGGGCCCGAACTTGTGGTGTCGGCAGACCGCGGTCAGCTCAGACAGCTGGGTCCGAGCAGTGCTTTCAGGTCGCCCATGAGAGCCGAGCTCGGCGCCACTCGCAGTGACTCCGTGAGTTTCAGCTGAGTCTGGCGCTTGTCGCTCACCAAGGTGACATGGACGTCGGCCATCCCCGGATGACGGGTCAGCACCTGCTTGAGCGCCTGGACCCGGTCAGGCGTGCAGAGCCGGGCCGAAAGGGTCAGCGCCACCGGTTTGGTCGCCCCGGCCGTCTCGAGGTCGGGCACCGCCAGGTCGTTCGCGCTGATCATCATGCTGTCTTCGCGCAGGTTCACCCGAGCCTTGATCAGAACGATGTTGTCGGCGACGATGTCCATCCCGTACGCGACATATGCCCGCGGGAAGAAGTAGACCTCGACACCACCGACCATGTCCTCCAGGGTGACCGCGGCCCAGGGTTCACCCTTCTTGTTCACGCGCCGGGTCACCGAGGAGATGATGCCGCCGATCGTGATCTGCGCGCCGTCGGCGACGTTCCCCTCGAGGAGCGTCGTGATGGAGGTGTCGGTATGCGCTGCGATCGCGTGTTCGACGCCGCTCAGCGGGTGGCCGGACACATAGAGCCCCAGCATCTCTCGCTCGATCGCGAGCTTGTGCTTGGTGTCCCACTCCTCTTCGGGAACCTTGACGGCGAACACCTCGGCCAGCCCCGGATCGGCAGCGTCGTCGTCGCCGGCTCCGCCGAACAGATCGAACTGCCCGATCGCCTCGGCCTTCTTGGTGCCGATGACCGATTCGACGGCCTCACCGTGGATCAGGAACAGGCCCTTGCGCGGATGACCGAGCGAGTCGAAGGCGCCCGCCTTGATCAGCGACTCCGTCACCTTCTTGTTGCAGGCGGTCACGTCGATCTTGCCCAGGTAGTCGGAGAAGTTGGTGAACTTCCCCTTCTCCTCACGCGCGGCGATGATCGACCCGACGACACCGGACCCGACGTTGCGGATCGCGGCGAGACCGAACCGGATGTCGGCGCCCACGGCCGCGAAGTTGCGCTGCGACTCGTTGACGTCGGGCGGCAGGACGGTGATGCCGAGCTTGCGGCAGTCGGCGAGGTAGATCGCCGCCTTGTCCTTGTCGTCACCGACCGAGGTCAGCAGGCCGGCCATGTACTCGGCGGGATAGTTGGCCTTGAGGTAGGCGGTCCAGAACGACACCAGGCCGTACCCGGCGGCGTGCGATTTGTTGAACGCGTAACCGGCGAACGGCAGCACGGTGTCCCACAGCGCGGTGATCGCGGCCTGCGAGAAACCGTTGTTGCGCATGCCCTCCGCGAAGCCGTCGTAGGCCTCGTCGAGGATCTCTTTCTTCTTCTTGCCCATCGCGCGTCGGAGCAGGTCGGCCTGTCCGAGCGAGTACCCGGCGACCTTCTGGGCGATCTGCATGATCTGCTCTTGGTAGACGATCAGGCCGTAGGTCTCGGAGAGGATCTCCTTGAGCGGTTCCTCCAGCTCCGGATGGATCGGCCGGATGTCCTGCAGACCGTTCTTGCGCTTGGCGTAGTCGGTGTGTGCGTTCACACCCATGGGACCGGGACGGTACAGCGCGAGGACGGCGACGATGTCCTCGAACCCGGTGGGCTGCATCATCTTCAGGAGTTCGCGCATCGCCGCGCCGTCGAGCTGGAACACGCCGAGGGTGTCTCCGCGGGCGAGGAGCTCGTAGGTCTTGGGGTCTTCGAGGGGCAGCGCGTCGAGGTCGAGGTCGA
This sequence comes from Gordonia sp. 'Campus', assembly GCF_022206305.1. Taxonomy (GTDB): domain Bacteria; phylum Actinomycetota; class Actinomycetes; order Mycobacteriales; family Mycobacteriaceae; genus Gordonia. The sequence goes on from NZ_JAKOIW010000010.1 coordinate 169,336, forward strand.
TGCCCCGGTTGAGCTTGATGTTCTCGAGCGCGTCACCGATGACGGTGAGGTTGCGCAGACCGAGGAAGTCCATCTTCAGCAGGCCGATGGCCTCGCACGACGGGTAGTCCCAGCCGGTGATGATGGCGCCGTCCTGCGCGCGCTTCCACACCGGGATGGCATCGGTGAGCGGTTCCGACGACATGATGACCGCGCAGGCGTGCACGCCCGCGTTGCGGATCAGGCCTTCCAGGCCGATCGCGGTGTCGTAGATCTTCTTGACGTCCGGGTCGGTCTCGATGAGTGTGCGGACCTCGGTGGCCTCGTTGTACCGCTCGTGCTCGGGGTTGGTGATGCCCCAGACCGGGATGTCCTTGGCCATGATGGGCGGCGGCAGGGCCTTGGTGATGCGGTCGGCGATCGCAAAGCCCGGCTGTCCGAACTGGACACGGGCCGAGTCCTTGATCGCGGCCTTGGTCTTGATGGTGCCGAAGGTGATGACCTGGGCGACCTTGTCGCTGCCCCACCGATCGGTGGCGTACCGCACCATCTCGCCGCGCCGACGGTCGTCGAAGTCGATGTCGATGTCGGGCATCGACACACGTTCGGGGTTGAGGAACCGCTCGAACAGGAGTCCGTGCGGGATGGGGTCGATGTTGGTGATGCCCAGGGCCCAGGCGACCAGCGAACCGGCGGCCGAGCCACGACCCGGTCCGACGCGGATGCCCACCTCGAGCGCATGGCGGATGAGGTCGCCGACCACCAGGAAGTACGCCGGGAACCCCATCTGGATGATGACGTCGAGTTCGTAGTTGGCGCGCTGCAGGTATTCCTCGGGTACCTCGGTGCCGGCGAACCGCCGCTCGGCGAGTCCCTTCGCGACCTCCTTGCGCAGGAAGGTCTGCTGGGTCTCGCCGTCGGGCACCGGGAAGACCGGCATCCGGTCGCGGTGGGTGAAGACCTCTTTGTAGGACTGGACGCGCTCGCCGATCTCGAGGGTGTTGTCGCACGCCCCGGGGACGATCGAATCCCACTGCTCGCGCATCTCGGCCGCGGACTTCAGGTAGTAGCCGTCACCGTCGAACTTGAACCGGGTCGGGTCGGAGAGGGTCTTGCCGGTCTGCACACACAGCAGCGCCTCGTGCGCCGCGGCGTGCTCCTTGGTGACGTAGTGGCAGTCGTTGGTGACGATGGGCTTGATGCCGAGCTTGCGGCCGATGTCGAGCAGACCGTCGCGCACGCGCCGCTCGATCTCGAGGCCGTGCTCCATCAACTCGAGATAGAAGTTGTCCTTGCCGAAGATCTCCTGCCACTTCGCCGCGGCCTCGAGAGCTTCACGATCGTGCCCGAGCCGGAGCCGCGTCTGCACCTCACCGGACGGGCAGCCCGTCGTCGCGATGATCCCCTCGGCATGCTCGGCGATCAGGTCCACGTCCATCCGCGACCACTTGCCGAGCTGTCCCTCGATCGACGCCAGCGACGACAGCTTGAACAGGTTGCGCAGGCCGGTCGCGTTCTCGGCGACCATCGTCATGTGCGTGTACGCACCCGAACCGGAGACGTCGTCGCTCTTCTGCTCGCGGGTACCCCACTGGATGCGTTTGGTGTCGAACCGCGAGCCCGGGGCGATGTAGGCCTCGATGCCGATGATCGGCTTGATGTCGTTCTTGACGGCGGTGTTGTAGAACTCGCTCGCGCCGAACATGTTTCCGTGGTCGGTCATGCCGATCGCGGTCATCCCCAGCCGTTTGGCCTCGGCGAACAACGGGGACACCTTGGCCGCACCGTCGAGCATGGAGTACTCGGTGTGGTTGTGCAGGTGTACAAACGAGTCCGTCACTGTGCCTCTTCTGGGGGTGCGAGTCGGGGGTGCGAGTCGGGGGATGCGTTCAGTCGGTGAGGGGTCTGCCGGGTCCGAGTCGGGCTCCACTTTAGGCGCGTCCACCGACACCTCCCCGGTGCCACTCCGCACCGTGACGGATGTGACGGCTGTGGTATCGGCGGCGGGCCCCATCCGGCCTACAGCGCCACCAGCAGGACGACGATCAGGATCACCGCCACCAGGGCCACGACGGCCAGGATCACGGGCAATCGGTTCCCCGTGCCGCCTGTCGGCTCGGTGCCGTGGACCGCATCCATCGAACGCCCGCCCGGTGCGGGATGACCCGTACCGGGCGACAGGGGCCGGCCCGCGACCTGACGGGGGACGCCACCGCTCGACGGCTCCGCGCGGAACCGATCGGCACGCGGCTGGGTGGCCCGGAGGTGATCGTTGCTCTGGCGCACCGGGTTCGACGGGGGGTGCTGCCATACCGCCGGATCGGCGCCGGTCGTCGGCCGTACGGTCCGCGATCGCGGCGGCCCGGGCGTCGGGTCGGCGGGCCGATGCGGCCGGGGTGGCGGGGGCGCGGAATTCGGGACCTTCGGGATCGGGGGCTTCGGGTTCGGGGG
>NZ_JAKOIW010000011.1 GCF_022206305.1 Gordonia sp. 'Campus'
CCCCACCCCGACGCACCGACCGCCCCGTTTCCCTCCTGCCGCACGGTGGACCGTCGTCTTCATCGTCGTGATGATCGCGTTGATCGTGGCCATCTGGCCGCGCGGCGACGACTCGACGCCGATGTCGAGTGCGCCGCCGTCGGCGAGCGGGGCCCGACCGCAGGACGCGCCCGTCGACGAGGCGAGGGTCGCCGCGGCGCGGACCGATGCCGCGTTGCCCGACTGTCCCGTCACCGGCCTCCCCGAGGCCGCGGGTTCAGTGCTCGCCGGGGTCGTCGAACCGTGTCTGGGAACAGGTGCGCCCTACGATCTCGGGGCCGCGACCGCGGGCAAGCCCCTGGTGATCAACGTGTGGGCGCAATGGTGCGGTCCGTGTAAGACCGAGTTGCCGTATTTCGAGGAGTACGCGGCCCGCGCCGGCGATCGGGTGACCGTGCTGGCGCTCCACGCCAAGGAGGGCGGCAGCAACCCCTTCTTCCCGCTGACGTTGCTCACCGAGATCGGAGTTCGTCTGCCATCCGTGCTCGATCTCGACGGCCGGGTGGCCGCCGCCATCAAGGCGCCCCGCGTGTTCCCGTCGACCGTCTTCCTGCGCGCCGACGGCACGGTCGCGAAGGTCTATCCCGGGGTCTTCGACAGTCCCGACGAGATCGCCGACGCCGTGAACGAACATCTGGGTGTGCGCGCATGACCCCGCGCCCGGACGCCGAGCCGGGACCCCTCGTCCCGGCAGACGAGATCCCGCCGTGGCTGCGCGCCCTGACCGTCGATGTCGGGGCCGTCTCGAGGAGTGTCCACAACCGCGGCGGGGACCGGTCGCGGTGGGCGTCGATGTTGCCGAAGAACTCCCGGTCGGCGGCGGTGCTCGTGCTGTTCTCAGGTTCGTGGGAGGCGGCCGATGACCACCCCGGCGGGCTGCCCGCCGATGCCGAGGTACTCCTCACCGAGCGGGCGTCGACGCTGCGGCAGCACAGCGGGCAGGTCGCCTTCCCCGGTGGCGCCGCCGATCCCGGTGACGACTTCCCGGTCGGTACCGCCCTGCGCGAGGCGACCGAGGAGACGGGCCTCGATGCCTCCGGGGTGAGCATCCTCGCGACCCTGCCGAGCTTTCCGGTCGGGGTCTCCGGGTTCGACGTCGTCCCGGTGATCGGCTATTGGCACCGTCCGAGCGAGGTGCGCGTCGTCGACGAGGGCGAGACCGCGCGGGTGGACCGCATCAAGCTGCGCGAGTTGCTCGACCCGGCGAATCGGTTCCAGGTACGCCGCAAGGCGGTGGGCATCGTCTACAAGGGTCCCGCATTCTTCGTCGACAGCCTGCTCGTGTGGGGTTTCACCGGCGGTCTGATCGCCGCGATCAGCGAGGTGGCCGGCTGGGACCGGCCCTGGGACTCCGACGACGTCCGTTCGCTGGAGAAGATGATCGAGCTCGCCGGGAGTGCGCAGGAGTCCGGGTTCGAGCAGTTGCACCCCGACGGCCGGGCCCCGGTCGACGTACGGACCGCTGAGTCGGAGGGCGCGGGATGAACAGCTCGGCATGGGTCGACGTCATCGTCATCGCCATCGCCCTGCTGGCCGCCGCAAGCGGTTACCGGTCGGGCGCAGTCGCCTCGGCGCTCGCCTTCATCGGGGTCGCGCTGGGTGCGGTCGCCGGCGTGCTGCTCGCCCCGAGGTTGATCGAGCGGTTCGACGACCTGCAGGCGCGTGTGCTCGTCGGCGTGTTGGTGCTCGTGGTGCTGGTGGTCGTCGGCGAGGTCGCGGGCATGGTCCTGGGACGCGCCGCGCGGGGCGGGATCCGATCGCCCGGACTGCGTGCCGTCGACAGCGGTGTCGGATCGTTGCTGCAGGTGATCGCGGTGTTGCTCGCGGTCGGTCTCGTCGCGATACCGCTGCGTGAATCGGCCGATCCGGCGATCGCGGGCGCGGTGAGCGGCTCGAAGGTCCTGACCGCGGTCGACGAGGTGTCGCCGCAGTGGGTCGACGACATCCCCGACGACTTCAAGGCGCTGCTCGACAGTTCCGGACTGCCGAAGTTCCCGTTCGTCAGCACCCCGTCGACCTCCGTGGAGCCGCCCGACCCGGCGCTCGCCGGGCTGCCCGTGGTGAGGCAGGCGCGGGCCAGCGTCGTCAAGATCGACGGTGTCGCGCCGAGTTGCCGTCAGGCTCTGGAGGGCAGCGGGTTCGTCGTCTCGCCCGAGCGCGTGATGACCAACGCGCACGTCGTGGCCGGCACCGAACGTCTGCAGGTACAGACCTCGACCGGCGCGCAGCTACCCGCGAAGGTCGTCCACTTCGACAGCGAGAACGACATCGCGGTGCTCGACGTCCCGGGGCTGCGAGCCCCCGCACTCAAGTTCGCGTCCCGGCCCGCCTCCACCGGTGACGACGCGATCGCGCTGGGCTTCCCCGAGGCCGGCCCGTTCTACGTGAGTCCGCTGCGGGTCCGGTCGGTGTTCTCCCACACCGGCGACGACATCTACCGCACCGGGCAGGTCACCCGCGAGGTGTACGCGGTTCGCGGGTTGATCCGGCAGGGCAATTCGGGTGGGCCGCTGCTGAACTCGGACGGCGAGGTGCTCGGTGTGGTGTTCGGCGCCGCGGAGAACGCCGCCGACGAGACCGGTTTCGTGCTCACCGCCCGTCAGGTGCGTTCCGACTTCGACGAATCCGAGCGACAAAACGAGCGGGTGAGTACCCAGAGCTGCGTCCTCGCCTGATCTTGCGCTGGTGCACGCGCGCGATGTCCGCGGCCGGGTCGGGTTCGTGCCCCAGGAAGTCGAGAATCTGCCCGGTCACCGCCGCGGGCTGCTCCTGATGCGCGAAGTGCCCGCTGCGATCCACCTGCCGGTAGGTCTGATGGGCCGCCCAGCGGTGACCGTCGGCCATGACGTCGTCGAGGATGTACGGGTCGTCGCGTCCCCGCAGCGCCAGCACCGGTAGGTGGAGCCGCTGGTCCATGAGGTCCATGAACCGCGCTCCGTCCGGCCGGAACTGGGATCGGAACGCCCAGCGGCGGTACTCCAGACTGCAGTGCGCGACGTTGGGGATCAGCATCGCCGACCGGTTCAGTTCGACGGTCTGCGCGTAGTCGTCGTTCTCGCGCCACTCCGGCGACGACCGTTCCGCGAAGTAGTCGGCGACGAACACGGCGTCGTCGCGGGTGACCTGACGTTCACCGGCCCGCGGGATCTGGTTGCGCAGGAACAGGGGCAGGAATCTCGACCGCTGGGCCTTGTCGCGCAGCACGCGGCGTCGGAGCGCGCGCGGATGCGGCGAGGCGATCACGACGATGCGGTCGACCACACGTGGATGCAGCGTGGCCGTCGCCCAGCAGACCAGGCCGCCGTCGGAGTGGCCGATGAGCGTCGCGCTGGTGTGTCCGAGGGCGCGGACGAGTCCGTTGGTGTCACCGGCCAGGGTCCAGCCGTCGTAACCGCGCGGTGGTTTGTCGGTGTCACCGTAACCACGCAGGTCCACGGCGACAGCGCGGTAGCCGGCCTCGCTGAGGGCGGTCAGCTGGTGTCGCCAGCTCCACCAGAATTCGCCGAAGCCGTGGAGCAACAACACGAGTTCCCGGTCGCCCGCGGGGACGCCCGCCGGCTGGACGGCGTGGAACCGGACCCCGTTGGCGCGGACGTCGAAATGCTCCCAGTCGCCCGGGAGTCGAACGCTCGAGGGGTCGGGCGCCTCGCTCACGACTCAGCCTTCGCGCGCGGGCGGGATTCTCGGGTGCGAGGTCTCGTGCTCTGCGTGACGGTTCGGCAGGACGGTCGGCAGTTCGTTGACCGACTCGATCGTCTTCTTCGGTCCCCGTACCCGTTTGAAGAACAGGTACCCGACGAACGCGGCGACCACCGTCACCAGGACCAGGATGAGGAACACGATCAGGAACGCCAGCCAGCGCCAGACCCACTCGTCGAGCAGCTCGGCGAGGAAAAAGAAGAAGAAGAAGCTGGAGTACAGCGCCATCACACCGGCGACGATCAGCAGCCCCGTACCGGCACCGGCCTTCTTCGCCTCGGTGACCAACTCCGCCTTGGCGAGGGCGACCTCGGACCGGAAGAGGGTCGAGACACTGGCGGTCGCATCCTTGACCAGGCTTCCGATCGTCGGCTCACCGTTCCGACCGGCGTTGGCGTCGGAAAGCGGGATCGACGGGACGGAGTCCCGGCCCGCGTCGGGCAGGCCGTGCTCGTTGGGGCTCACAGAATCCTCCGTTGTTCGGCTGATGGGCCTTATGTTGCCATGCGAGCGCCGCCGAGGTGGCGGCCCACCCATGGGTGCGTCGGGGTGTCCCCGAACGCGCGATGCGCCACCGGCGACAGTTCACCGGTGGCGCATCGGTACTCCGACGTTCCCTGGGGAGTGTTCGGCCGGTCGGGATCAGGCCTTCTTCGCGCGGATCGCCTCGAACACAGACGGATCGACGAGCGTCGAGGTGTCGCCGAGTTCGCGTCCCTCGGCGACGTCCTTGAGCAGGCGGCGCATGATCTTGCCCGAGCGGGTCTTGGGCAACTCGGGGACGACGTTGATCTCGCGTGGTTTGGCGATCGGGGAGATCTCCACCGACACCTGCTGGCGCAGTTCGGCGATGAGCTGGTCGCCGGTGTTCTCGACACCTTCGCGCAGGATGACGAAGGCGACGATGCCCTGACCGGTGGTCTCGTCGGCGGCACCGATGACCGCGGCCTCGGCGACACCGGAGTGTCCGACGAGGGCGGATTCGACCTCGGCGGTGGAGATGCGGTGCCCGGAGACGTTCATGACGTCGTCGACGCGGCCGAGGACCCAGAGGGCGTGGTCGTCGTCGTAGCGGGCGCCGTCGCCGGCGAAGTACCAGCCCTGCTCGGCGAAGCGCGACCAGTAGGTCTCGCGGAAGCGCTCTTCGTCGCCCCAGATGCCGCGCAGCATCGACGGCCACGGCTGATCGAGCACGAGGTAACCCTGTTCACCGGCGCCGACCGGGTTGCCCTGGTCGTCGACGATGTTGGCGCTGATGCCGGGCAGCGGCTTCATGGCCGAGCCCGGTTTGGTTGCGGTCACGCCGGGCAGCGGCGAGATCATGATGGCGCCGGTCTCGGTCTGCCACCAGGTGTCCACGATCGGGGCCTTGTCGCCGCCGATGACCTCGCGGTACCACTTCCACGCCTCGGGGTTGATCGGTTCGCCGACGCTGCCGAGGAGTCGGACGCTCGACAGGTCGTGGGCATCGGGGATCTCGCGGCCCCACTTCATGAAGGTGCGGATGAGGGTGGGGGCGATGTAGTAGATCGTGACGCCGTACTTCTCGATGATCTCGAAGTGGCGGTGTTCGTTGGGGGAGTTGGGTGTGCCCTCGTAGACGACCTCGGTCGCGCCGTTGGACAGCGGTCCGTACACGAGATAGGAGTGGCCGGTCACCCAGCCGATGTCGGCGCCGCACCAGAAGACGTCGCGACCTTCTTTGTGGTCGAAGACGTAATGGAAGGTGTAGCTGACCTGCGTGAGGTAGCCGCCCGAGGAGTGCACGATGCCCTTGGGCTTGCCGGTGGTGCCGGAGGTGTAGAGCAGGAACAGCGGGTGCTCGGCGTCGAACGCTTCGGCCTCGTGGGTGTCGGACTGCTCGTCGACGGTGTCTTCCCACCACACGTCACGGCCCTCGACCCAGTTGAGGTCGGGGTCGTGGTTGGTACGACGCACGACCAGGACCTTCTCCACCGAGGCCGCGGCATCGTCACCGGTGCCGAGCGCCTCGTCGACCTGGGTCTTCAGCGGTGCGGGTTCGCCGCGGCGGTACTGGCCGTCGGTGGTGATGACGAGCTTCGCCTCGGCGTCGTCGACGCGCGAACGCAGTGCTCCAGAGGAGAAGCCGGCGAAGACCACCGAGTGGGTGAGTCCCAGTCGGGCGCAGGCGAGCATCGAGATGAGGGCCTCGGGGACCATCGGCATGTAAATGGCGACGCGATCGCCCGCGACGAGTCCGATGGAGGCGAAGTAGTTGGCCGCCTTGCTGACCTCGGCGAGGAGCTGGCTGTAGGTGAGGTCGCGGGTGTCGCCGGGTTCGCCGACCCAGTGGATGGCCACCCGGTCGCCCTTGCCCGCGGCGACGTGGCGGTCGACGCAGTTGACCGAGACGTTGAGCTTGCCGCCGACGAACCACTTCGCGAACGGGGCGTCCGACCAGTCGAGGGTGTCGGTGAAATCGGTGGCCCACTCCAGTCGGCGGGCCTGCTCGGCCCAGAACTCGAGACGGTCGGCATCGGCGCGGTCGTACATCTCGGCGGTGCCGTTGGCCTGGGCGGCGAACTCGTCGGAGGGCGGGAATGCCTTGACGGACGTGGAGGACATCGGTGACATGAGCCTTTCGCTGTCGACGGAGGACACACCACAGTAAGGTGACCCGACGTCGGGACGGGCAATCACTGTGAGCGTAGTCACGTCCTCGCTGAGGGCGGAACCGTCGGTATGCGAGCGCATCTCCTGCGCGATGAACGGCATGTGGACCGCGACGAACGGTCGTCATGCCTTTCGGTCGGATAACCGACAGGGCTCCCCGGGGAAACCGCCCGTTGCTATCTGAAACGGCCACTAACAATGCAGAGCGACGCATTCCTTCCACCCGAGAACACGGGTTCGGCGAGCCCGGCCTTCCGGTGATGGTGGACGCGCGGTGACGAACCGCAGGGGCGTCGGTCTCCGAGCATGGCGGGCGCAACTATCGTCGGAGGGTGACCACCGACCCTCTGGCGCCCCTGTTGGACCTGCCCGGCGTCGCCGACGCCGCCGACCGCGCTCGCGATGCCCTGTCTGCGGTACATCGGCACCCCGCCAACCTGCGCGGATGGGACAAGACGGCGACCGAGGCCTCCTGGCGGGCGGGTCGTTCCTCGGCCGCGATCGACGGGGGAAGCGTCGAGCTGCGGCGCGACGGTGACTTCGACGATCCCATCCTGGCCGGGGCGATGCGGGTCTCGCAGGCGCTCGACGGCGACTCGCTGGTGTCGTTGACCGCGGTGATCCGACGCGCGCCGGCCCAGGCGCTCGCGCGGTTGCACACCCTTGCAGCCGCCGACATCGTTACCGACCCCGATCTGCTGGGTCGCCCCCGAGGCGGGACGGATGTGGCAGAACGTCTCGATCTGTTGGGGCAGTTGACAACCGGGGCGACGTCGGTGCCGGCCCCGATCCTCGTCGCCGTGGTGCACGGAGAACTGCTCGGTCTCGAGGCGTTCCCGACGGCCAACGGTGTGGTGGCGCGGGGTGTGGCCCGACTCGTCGGAGCGTCGACCGGTCTCGACCCGCATTGCCTCGGGGTGCCTGAGGTGACCTGGTTCAAACGGGTCGTCGAGTACCGCGAACTCGCCACAGGGTTCGCGACCGGCAGTGCATCGGGTCTGCGGGACTGGATCGTGTTCTGCTGCGACGCGCTGGAAGCGGGTGCGGCGGAGGCGAAGTCGATCGCCGACGCGGCTCGCGCCGGGTAGGTCCGCGATCCCGAAAGGCGGCCCCGGACAGCACTGCGGGCGGCCGCCGGCGTCGTAAACGACGCGGTTGCCGCCCGCGTAGCACGGACTCAAGTTACCAAGCGTGCTTGGTGGGCTGTGGTCACCGCCTCGGCGATTGACCGCGAGTCGGGGTGTCGTGACCGTCCACGTGCTGCCAATCGTGGGCCATTCCTCCCGGGCCTGGCGCCTGTCGGAAAGAAGGCACGTGGCGCAACGAGTGGTGGCGGTCGGTCGTCCCGGCTGCGATGTCGCAGGCGCACAACACTTTTGCCATATGCGGCGTGCTCCGCGTGGGTGCTTGCCGCCCGTGCTGGGAAGTGCTCGGCGTGGGGGTCCGTTCCTTCTCTTCCGGATCGAACTTGGCCTTCCGAGTTTCCGTAACAACTGTTGTACACCGTGACGCCGATCACATCAAGCGTTGGGCGCCGGAATGTTGCGCAAAGTACTGACATGATCCAGAAGTGCTGTCTGACAGTTGAATTGGGGAGAATGTGCCTGTCACGACCCCCTTGAGCAGCGGCTGGGCGCCGGCGGGCGGGTGTCGACGCCCGCTGCGGCGGCGTACCTGGGTGGAGGTTGCAGCGGCGTTGCAGAAAACCGCATGGAAAACAATGCGTTAACGGATACGAATCGTGGCACGCGAACGATTACCGCCGTTGTTACCGATGAGTAGTACGGACATTCACGAAAGATATTGTTGTGCTTGCAAAGAATCCGAGCGCGTGTGTATAGTCATCGGTACCCGGTTCTCATACCGTCACGTTTCAGCCCGACCCCCCGGGGCTGAAACGTGACGACCCCGGCCTCCTCCCCCCCTGGCCGGGGTTGTCCTCTATCTGGGGTCTGGTATACCTCCCCTCGCGCCCAGGCCCGTAGGTCCTGTGCACAGCCTCGGCAGTTGTCCACACCCGTTCTCGGACCGGCCCCGTCGACCGTTCGACGGCCGCATGATCGTCGGCATGTCCGATGATCTCCTCGTTCTGGTCGATTCCGATCTCCACGACGACGTCGCCCGCTGCGCGGCCGCAGCCGGCTACCGCATGCTCGGCGGGCGTGCCGACGACTGTCGTCGCGAATGGCTGACCGCGCGGGCGGTGGTGGCCGACCCGGCCGCGATCGAGGTGCTCGCCCGCCTACGACCGCCTCGGCGAAGCGGCCTCGTGCTCGTGTCGGCCGTGGACCCGGCCGCCGACACCTGGCGGATGGCGATGGACCTCGGCGCCGACGACGCCGCGACCCTTCCCGCCGACGAGGGTCGGCTGGTGCGATCGCTGACCGATTCGCGGGTGCCGCGGCGTCGCCCCGCCGGAGTCGTCGCGGTCATCGGAGCACACGGCGGCTCGGGTGCCTCGACCCTGGCCGCGGCGGTGGCATTGTCCGCCGCGGAGGCGGATTCACCGACACTCCTGCTCGATCTCGACGATCTGGGACCCGGGACCGACTTGCTGCTCGGGCTCGAGCGGTGCCCCGGTGTGCGATGGCAGGATCTCTCGCTCGACGGTGGCGTCGTCGGCGGCACCGCCCTGCACCAGGCGTTACCCCGTGCGCGCGACGGGTTGTCGGTCCTGACCTCGSAGCGGGCGCCGTCGCTGGGGCTGACCACGGACGCGGTCACCGCCGTCATCGACGCCGGGCACACGCATGGCGATCTCGTCGTGATGGACCTGCCCCGATCCGCCGGGGCCGTCGTGCGCGCGGCCATCTCGTCGGCCGACGTGGTCGTCGTCGTCACCACCGCCACTGTCAGCGGTTGCGCGGGTGCGCGCCGGGTCGTCGATCGCGTCATCGGCGACGAGGTGGCCGTCGAACTGGTGGTTCGTGGCCCGGCACCAGGGGGTCTGCGTCCCCGGCAGGTCGCTGAGGCCATCGGGCTACCGTTGCTCACCGCATACCGTCACGATCCGCGACTGGCGGTGCGATCGGAGAGTGGGCCGCTACGACTCAGGCGTCGCAGCCCGCTCGCCCGCGCCGCCGGCGTCGTGTACGAGCGGGCGATGCAGCGTCGGCGGCAGTCGTCGTGACGCACGTGCGTGATGCGGGGCTCGCCGATGACGATCTCTTGGACCGCGTCCGCTCCCGACTCGCGGCCGACGCCGCCGACCCGAGTCCGGCGGTCATCGCCGAGGCGATCCGGGCGGAGGCAGGTGGCGTCCTCGGCGACACCGATCTGCTTGCCGCCCTTCGATTTCTGCAGACCGAACTGACCGGCGCGGGAAAGCTGGAGCAACTCCTCGCCGAACCCGGTATAACCGACATCCTCGTCGCCGGACCCGCGGAGGTGTGGGTCGATCGCGGCCAGGGCCTCGAGACGACCGCTGTCCGATTCCCGGACGAGGCCTCGGTGCGACGGCTCGCCGGTCGTCTGGCGCTGAGTGCGGGCCGCAGGCTCGACGACGCGCAACCGTGGGTCGACGGTCAGCTGTCGAACGTGGGTCGACGGGGCTACACGGTGCGGTTGCACGCGATCATCCCGCCGCTGGCGGCCGACGGAACGTGTATCTCGTTGCGCGTCCTGCGATCTGCGTCGAAGGATCTGACCGCTCTGATCGAGGGCGGCTCGATCCCGGGAGACACGGTGCCCGTCATCGGCGACCTGCTCCGGCACCGCCTCGCGTTCCTGGTGATCGGAGGCACCGGGTCGGGGAAGACGACCCTGCTCAACGCCCTGATCGGTGCGATGGATCCGCGGGAACGAATCCTCTGCGTCGAGGACGCACTCGAACTGGCACCACAGCACCCGCAGGTTGTGCGGCTGGTGGCACGCGCGGCGAATGTCGAAGGGGTGGGGGAGGTCCCGGTCCGGTCACTGGTACGGCAGGCGCTGCGTATGCGTCCGGACCGGATCGTCGTCGGCGAGGTCCGCGGCGGGGAGGTCATCGATCTTCTCACCGCACTGAACACCGGTCACGACGGCAGCGCGGGCACGGTGCACGCGAACTCGACCTCGGAGGTGCCGGCCCGGATGGAGGCGCTGGCCGCGCTCGGCGGGATGGCGCGGGACGCGCTGCACAGTCAGTTGGGTGCTGCCCTGCAGGTGGTGCTCGGGGTGGCGCGGCATGCGGACGGAACACGGGGTCTGGCCGAGATCGGCGTGGTGCGGCGCGACGCGGACGGGCGGGTGTCGATCGTGCCGATCTGGCTGCGCGATCAGGGTTTCACCGACCACCGGCGACTTTTCGATGCGATGGTCACCGGGCGCGAGGCGCCGCGATGAGCTGGACCCCGTCTCCGGTTGCCCCGATCCTGGCGGCCGTCGGCATCGCGCTCGTGCTCTGGACCCCGCTTCCGGCGAGCAGGCGCTTGGCCGCGGTCTGTGATGTCCCGTCCGAGGGTCGATCTTCGATGCCGGTGCTCCTCGTGCCGGTGGCCATACCGGTCGTCGTGTTCCTGGCCGCGGGAACCTCCGCAGGCGTCGCCACCGGGATCGCCGTGACGGTGGTGCTGTGGATTCGACGCAAGCGCCGGGCCGAGAGACTGCTGGACCGACAATTGGACGACATGCTGCTCGCGTTGTCGTTGATGATCGCGGAGTTGTCGGTGGGTGCACCGCCCGTGCGCGCCTGTGAGGCTGCGGTGACGGAGCTGCGACGCCGTGAGCCCGACGCCGCCGGGAGCCGTTCGGAGATCGCGGATGGTCTCGAGGCCATGGCGTTCCGGGCCGCGTTGGGCGGTTCGGTGATCGACGCACCACGCCCGACGGACGGGGCTTCGGGCCACGCGTCGTGGCAGCGGATCGGGATCGCGTGGCAGACCGCCGACCAACGCGGGCTGCCGATGATCGACATGCTGGGTGCTGTACGCGCGGATCTGCAGTCGCGCCGGGGATTCGCCGACCGGACACGCGCCGGGTTGTCGGGCCCGCGAGCGACCGCGACAGTCTTGGCCGGGCTTCCGCTGCTGGGCATCGCCCTGGGCCAGGCGACCGGGGCGCAACCGATCCAGGTCCTGCTCGGCGGCGGTCTCGGTGGTGTTCTGCTGGTCGCGGGCACCGCCCTGGCTGCGGCGGGCGTCGCCTGGTCGGAGCGCATCACCGGCAAGGTGCTCACCCGGTGAGCGACGGGGTGGCCGTCGCGTTCGTGATCGGCGTTCTCGGCGCGGCGCTGTGGATCTGGCCGTCCCCGAGATGGCATCTGTATCGCGTGGTCGACCCGCCACCCGGACGGGACCGTTCGCCGCGCTGGCTCGGCGCGGGCCCGCCTGCCGACGATCCGTTCGCGGTGGCGTCCGCGTTCGACCTGTTCGCGGTGTGCCTTCGATCCGGTCTGCCGGTCGGCACCGCGGCGTCGGTCGTCGCCGAGCGTGCGCCCGCCTCCATGCGCGGACCACTGTCACGGGTCGCGGACCTTCTCCAACTCGGTGCCGATCCGGACGCGGCGTGGTCCGCGCTGCTCGACACCGCTGGCGCCCGACCGGATGACGACGATCACCTGGAAGCGCTCGCGGCCATGGCGCGGCGTTCGGCTCGTGCGGGTTCGTCACTCGCCGGCGGGCTCGCCGAACTGGCCGAGGATGTCCGACGCCGCGCCCACGACGACGCCCTGGCCGCCGCCGAACGCGCCGGGGTCGCCATCAGCGGTCCGCTCGGACTGTGTTTCCTGCCCGCATTCATCTGTCTCGGGATCGTTCCGGTCGTCGTCGGGCTGGCGTCGTCGGTGATCGGCTCGATCTGAGCCGCGATGTCGGTGTCGGACCGCACAATGGCGGCATGACCGATTCAGGATCCCGACACCACGCCATCGACTACGTCGAACTGACCGTCACCGATCTCGACGCCGCACGGACGTTCTACGCCGACGCCTTCGGTTGGGAGTTCAACGATTACGGACCCGCCTATTCCGGGATCGTGAACCCAGCGGGCTCGGATGCGCCGGAGGTCGGCGGGCTCGCGGTTGCCGACACTCCCGCGCCCCGCGGGGGCCCACTGGTGCTGCTCTACTCAGAGGACCTCGATGCGACGGTGGATCGGGTTCGGGCGTCCGGTGGTGAGATCGTCAACGGCCCGTACAACTTTCCGGGTGGCCGCCGATTCCACTTCACCGACCCGAGCGGCAACGAGCTCGGGGTGTGGGCCACGTCGTAGCGGGGCAGGCGGCATATTCATCGGGATTCGAGGGATCCGTTCGGCGCCGCGGTGCGTCCAAGTAACTGCAACATCCCATCGACTCCCGTAGGAGAAGCCATGCCACCCATCATGATCCGCAACCACGACGCCGATACCGCGCCGGTTGCCGTGGTCGAACCGGACGCGTTCGGAACGCCCGGGGTGCTCGACCGGCTCGGCGCGCACATGACCCGGCTCGTCACGGACGAAGACGGGATGTCGACCGCCGAGTACGCGATCGGCACCATCGCTGCGGCGGCGTTCGGGGCCATCCTCTACACGGTCGTGACCGGTGACAACATCGTGAGCGCCCTGACGGGGATCATCGGGAAGGCTCTCAACACCTCGGTCGGCTGATGAGACTCCGCGACACGCTGCGGCGGCGTCTGAGTGGCACCGTGTCTCGTCGACGCGTGGTCGTCGACGAGGCGGGAATGGTGACGGTCGAGGCCGCGTACGCCATCGCGGCGATCGTCGTCGTGGTGCTCCTCGCCGTCGGGGCGATCGCCGGGGTGACGGCGCAGATCCGCTGCGCCGACGCCGCCCGCGAGGCCGCACGATTGACCGCCGCGGGGGACCCGTCCGCCCGGGACACGGCCCGCCGGGTGGCGGGTGACTCCGCGCGAATGTCGATCTCCGAGAGCGGGGATCACGTGATCGTCGAGGTGCGGACCGGGGTCGCGCTGTTACCCGGTCTCACGCTGTCCGCCTCGGCGGTCGCGGCGAAGGAGCCCGGTGGGCAGGACCAGGTGATGTTCGCACCGGGTGTGGAACGATGAGCGCCCGTCCCGGGCTGCTGGCCGATGAGAGCGGGAACGCCACGATCCTCGGCGCGTTCGGCATAGCGGCGCTGGCAGCGGTTCTCGTCCTGGTGATCTACGTCGGGGGAGCGGTGCTGGCCCGTCACCGCGCGCAGTCGGCGGCCGACCTGGCCGCACTGGCCGCAGCGATCGAGCATGCCGGCGGGGGAGCCGACCCGTGTCGGAACGCGCGCGACCTGGCGGGGATGCAGCGGCCCCCTGCCGAACTGGTCGGGTGCCGGATCGACGGTGAGGACGTGGTGGTCACGGTCCGCATCCCGGTCGACCTTGGCGGCTTCGGGATTCGTGCTGCGACCGCACAGGCGCGGGCCGGACCGGTGGCGTGACGCCCGCGTCTCAGTCGTCCTCGCCGACGACGATCCGCTTCGGATACACGCGCATGGATTGCATGGGAGCGAACCACAGTTGGTGAAAGTGAACGTCGGTGTCGCCGCGGTAGGCGAGCTCGAGGGGTTCGGTGCCCGTGTTCATCGGGATCCACGACCGCGCCGACCGGACGAACGACGACCAATGGATGAGCTCGCCCTCGGTCAAGAATCCGCCGGCCGCAGCCCACGTTTCGCCGGACTGTGCATCGGAGGAAGCGAGATACACCTCACCGAGTGAGGCGGTGACCCGCGGCCCGACCATCGCGGTCTGCAGGTACCACTGAGCGGTCGTCACCACATCGGTGAAACCCCCGGATCGTGCGGCGCACCAGGCGTAGTGCAGGTCGAGAGCGTCAAGTGCCTCCTCCTCGGAGAAGAACACGTCACGCTCGCCGATGGAGGACGGCAGATTGTCGGTGTCCTGCGTCGGCCGGGCGAGTAGGAAGAAGGCGCGCGACGGCCGGGGGATCTGACGCTGCGTGTAGATCCCCCGGTCCGATGCCTCGTCATGCATGGGCCAAGTATTCCCGACGCAGCAGTTCGAGGACGGCGACTGCGCCGTTCTTGTCGAGGGGATCGTTACCGTTCCCGCACTTGGGACTCTGCACGCACGACGGGCACCCGCTCTCGCATCCGCAGCTCGCGACCGCGTCCCGGGTGGCATCGATCCAGGTCAGGAAGGCCGAGTGGCCGCGCTCGGCGAAACCCGCACCACCCATGTAGCCGTCGTAGACGAACACGGTGGGCAGCCCGGTATCGGGGTGCAGGTCGGTGGAGAGCCCGCCGATGTCCCAGCGGTCGCAGGTGGCCACGAGCGGAAGGAGACCTATCGCGGCGTGTTCGGCCGCGTGCAGCGAACCCGGGAGGCGCGTCTCGTCGATGCCGGCGTCGGCGAGCGCCTCCGGGGTGAGCGTGTACATCACCGCGCGGGTGTGCAGCGTCTGCTCGGGCATGTCGAGTTCGACGGCGTCGAGCACCTCGCCGGTGCGGAGCGTGCGCAGATACCCGACCACCTGATGCGTCACGTCGACCTCGACGAAGGCGACGGTCAACGGGCCGAACCGGCGGCTGGCGAGAGTCGAGGTGATGGTGATGTCGGTGGTCTCGCGGGCCGAGGTGGTCCAGTCCGGGTCCTCCGGATGTGCCAGCGCGAGTCCGTCATCGAGGTCGAGCTCGTCGACGAGGTACGTCTCGCCCTGATGGATGTGGACCGCACCCGGGTGCACCGTCGACATCGCCCGGCCGGTGTCGACGGTGCCCAGCAGCTGAGACGTGGTCGTGTCGACGATGAGCACCTGCCCGCCGATGCCGCCCCGGATGTCGACGTCGGCGTGTGGTTCGACGCCTGCGGTGACGTACCAGCCCGACTTGCGATTGCGCAGAAGCCCCTCGGCTGCCAGTGTTTCCGCGACCTCGCGGGCGTCCCACGCGTCGATTTCCCTCTCCGACAACGGCTTCTCCATCGCCGCACACAGGAGATGTGGGCCGAGGATGTAGGGGTTGGCGGGGTCGGTCACCGTGGCCTCGACGGGCTTGCCGAGAAGCGATTCCGGATGGTGCACCAGGTAGGTGTCGAGGGGATCGTCACGAGCGACGAGCACGACCAGGGAGTCCCCGGACTCGCGCTGGCGCCCGGCGCGGCCGGCCTGCTGCCAGAACGAGGCGACGGTGCCGGGGTAGCCACTCACGATCACCGCGTCCAGGCCGCTGATGTCGACGCCGAGCTCGAGCGCGTTGGTCGTCGCCACCCCGAGAAGCTCCCCGTCGGAGATCGCCTTCTCGAGACGGCGCCGGTCGTCGGCGAGATAGCCCGCCCGATAGGCGCCGACGCGGGACTCGAGTTCGGGGGCGCTCTGCGACAGCAGGTGCCGGGCACTCAACGCGGTGAGCTCGACGCCTCGGCGACTCCGCGCGAAACACAGGGTCCGCGCGCCTTCGACCACGAAATCGGCCAGCAGGCGCGCGGATTCGGCTCCCGCGGATCGTCGGACGGGTGCGCCGTTCTCTCCGGTGATCACCGGCAGGAAATCGGGTTCCCACAGGGCGACGGTGCGTTCGCCGCGCGGGGAACCGTCCTCGGTCACCGCGACGGCCGGTTCGCCGATCAGTCGTCCCAGCGCTTCAGCGGGTTGTGCGACCGTGGCGCTCGCTCCGATGACGGTCGGGTTCGCGCCCGCGGCTCGGGCGATCCGGAGCAGACGCCGCATGACCAGGGCGGTATGCGACCCGAACACTCCTCGGTAGTGGTGGCACTCGTCGACGACGATGAAGCGCAGATGCCGGAAGAACTGCCGCCAGCGGTGGTGGTGGGACAGGATGCCGATGTGCAGCATGTCGGGGTTGGTGAAGATCCAGCGCGAGTGCGCTCGCGCCCACTGCCGGATCTCGGGATCGGTGTCGCCGTCGTACGCGCAGGGCTGCAGGTGCCCGAACTCGGGGCGGCCGGCGATGACCGAGGTGACCGAACGGATCTGATCGGCCCCGAGCGCCTTTGTCGGAGCCAGGTAAAGCGCGGTCGCATTGTTCTCGTTCAGCAATGCCGTCAGAATGGGCATTTGATAAGACAGGGATTTGCCGGATGCGGTACCCGTACAAATAGCTACATGGTTTCCCCGGAATGCCTCGTCGGCCGCTCGCACCTGGTGCGTCCACAACGAATCGATGCCGTTGTCCGCATAGGCCGCGCGCAGCGCCCGCGGCACCCAGTCCGGCCACTCCGCGAAAGATGCTGGGCGCGAGGAAATTACCGAGAGGTGGGTCAGCGGTGACGGATCGGCGTCGGAGCCGGCGAGGGTCCGGGCGAGTAGCCCCGTCCCGAATGTGGAGTACTGCATCTTCTCGTGGAAACTCTTCGAAATAGTGTCGATGCGGCCGGGTTCGGCCGCTCGCGGTGTTACCGACTGATGTCGTCGGGCTGAAGTTTGACGAGGTTTTCACTCTCTTTGGTTCGAGCGACTATCGCTGGTGGGGTGAACATGATTGACTGTTCGCGGCCGCAGCTTTCGCGACCCACCTCCGGGTGGGCGACAAGCGCGTTGCAGCCGTGGTACTGAGGTTAGTTTGGCGGATCGAAGCAGATCTTCGCGGGGCTCTTTGAGGTATGGCGGTCAACCGGCCACGACGCGATGACCCATCGCGTCGCGACAGTTGATATGTAAAGGATTGCAAGAATGGCACAGGGAACTGTGAAGTGGTTCAACGCGGAAAAGGGCTTCGGCTTCATCGCGCCTGATGAGGGTTCCGACGACGTGTTCGTCCACTATTCCGAGATCCAGGGTGCCGGTTTCCGCACCCTCGAGGAGAACCAGCGGGTGGAGTTCGAGGTCGGTCAGGGCACCAAAGGGCCGCAGGCCACTGGCGTCCGCGCCGTCTGAGAGTCCCCCGCGTGACTGCTGAGCGCAGTCGGGGCAAACCACCGCTCCCGTCTTGATTCGTCGAGGCGGGAGCGGTTTGTTGTGTGCGGGCCCGGTTCGACGGCCAGGTGACCGCCGATCTCGTGTTTTTCGGTGGAGCGAACCGCCGTCGGAAAGCGCGCCCGCGGGCCCCAGACGACATAACCTCGATCCGTGGGCCAGTTGTCCTTCTTCTCTGCGGAGACCGAACAGCCCGCGTACACCGATCTCGCGGGCCTGCTCGCCGCGCACGGGCAAGCCGTGCGTTCCGATTCCGGTACGCGGGTCTCGATCGTGGTCGCAGACAGGTGGCGGGCCACGCACATCGTCGAGGAGATGCGCGCCGCCGGGCTCGACGCCGAGGTGACCACGTCGGACGAGGGCACCCCGTTGGCACGTACCGCGGCATGCCACGAACTCGACGCGCTGCACCGGGCCTGGTCGGCGGGCGCGGTCAAGGCGATGCCCGCCGGTTGGGTCCCGACCTACCGCGCTCTGCGGCTCTGGGTGATCGCAGCCGGACACTCCGACGACGGCCGCTACCAGCTCGGTCTGGACCCGCACGCCCCCGACTCACACGCCGCTCTGGCCACCGCGCTGATGCGCGTGGGGATCGCGCCCACGCTCGTCGGTACGCGGGGGCAGTCGCCGGCGCTGCGGATCGCCGGACATCGTCGTCTGACCCGTCTGCACGAGTACGTCGGACCACCGCCGTCCGCTGAGGCCGTCGCGGACTGGCCTCCGGTGGACGAACATTAGCGATCTCAACTGGCAACGCTCTGAGCTGGCGAAACGCCTGCGGTCGGTAGGCTGCCGACGGTGTGGACAGCTCCGCCACGGAATTCTGATGTGCAAACGGCGCTATACATAAGGTACAAACCCAACGAACGCACCTGAACTGACACGCAGGAAAGTTCTCCACCCAGTCAACCAAAGGACGCCCCGGTGGCAGAGACCAGCACCGCATCCCGCTCGAGTGGGGGCACCCGACGCCTCGTGATCGTCGAGTCCCCGACCAAGGCCCGCAAGATCGCCGGCTACCTCGGGTCGAACTATGTGGTGGAGTCCTCCCGCGGGCACATCCGCGACCTCCCGCGTGGCGCGGCCGACGTCCCGGCCAAGTACAAGGGTCAGTCCTGGGCACGTCTCGGCGTGAACGTCGACGACAACTTCGAGCCGCTGTACGTGGTGTCCCCGGACAAGAAGGCGACTGTCAGCGAACTGAAGGCGCTGATGAAGGATGTCGACGAGCTCTACCTCGCCACCGACGGTGACCGCGAGGGGGAGGCCATCGCATGGCACCTGCTCGAGACGCTGAAGCCCAAGATCCCGGTCAAGCGGATGGTCTTCCACGAGATCACCGAGCCGGCGATCCGCGCGGCCGCCGAGAATCCCCGTGACCTCGACATCGACCTCGTCGACGCGCAGGAAACGCGCCGCATCCTCGACCGCCTCTACGGCTACGAGGTATCGCCGGTGCTGTGGAAGAAGGTCATGCCGAAGCTGTCGGCGGGCCGGGTGCAGTCCGTCGCGACCCGCATCATCGTCGAGCGGGAGCGCGAGCGCATGGCGTTCGTGTCGGCCGAATACTGGGACATCTCCGCGACGATGGACGCCGAGAGCACCGACGACTCGAACCCGCAGACCTTCAAGGCGCGACTGGTCAACGTCGACGACGCACGTGTGGCCACCGGACGCGACTTCGAGTCCACGGGTGAACTGAAGAAGTCCGACGGCGTCATCGTCCTCGACGCCGACCGCGCCGAGAGTCTGGCTGCCGGTCTGCGCGGTGCGGCGATGAGTGTGACCTCGGTGGAGGAGAAGCCCTACACCCGTCGCCCGTACGCGCCGTTCATGACGTCGACGCTGCAGCAGGAGGCCGGCCGCAAGCTGCGGTTCACCTCCGACCGCACCATGCGCATCGCCCAGCGGCTGTACGAGAACGGTTTCATCACCTACATGCGTACGGACTCGACGAGCCTGAGCGAGTCGGCGATCAACGCCGCCCGCGCGCAGGCTCGTGAGCTCTACGGCGACAACTTCGTCCACCCCACGCCCCGGCAGTACACCCGAAAGGTCAAGAACGCTCAGGAAGCGCACGAGGCAATCCGCCCGGCGGGCGAGACCTTCCGCACCCCGGGGCAGGTCGCCGGCCAGCTCGAGTCCGACGAGTTCCGTCTCTACGAGCTCATCTGGCAGCGCACCGTCGCCTCGCAGATGGCCGATGCCAAGGGCACGACTCTCAGTCTGCGGATCGCGGGCACCGCCTCCACCGGCGAGCGCGCGACGTTCGCGGCATCGGGTCGCACGATCACCTTCCCCGGCTTCCTGTCCGCATACGTCGAGACGGTCGACGAGCAGACCGGCGGTCAGGCCGACGACGCCGAGAACCGCCTCCCGCAGCTGACGGAGGGGCAGGCGCTCACCGCGACCGACCTGACCGCCGACGGTCACTCGACCAATCCGCCCGCGCGTTTCACCGAGGCCTCGCTGGTGAAGGTCCTCGAGGAGCTCGGCATCGGCAGGCCGTCGACGTACGCTTCGATCATCGGCACGATCCAGGACCGCGGTTACGTGGTGAAGAAGGGCAATGCGCTCGTGCCGTCGTGGATCGCCTTCGCGGTCGTCGGTCTGCTCGAGGCGTATTTCGAGAACCTCGTCGACTACGACTTCACGGCGACCCTCGAAGATGATCTCGACCAGATCGCCACCGGCAACGAGAACCGGACGAAGTGGTTGTCGGGGTTCTACTTCGGTGAGGACGGCAGCGATGCGGAGGGCGAAAGCCGTTCTGCCCAGTCGGCGATCGCACAGCATGGTGGTCTGAAGAAGCTCGTCGGCGTCAATCTCGAAGAGATCGATGCGCGGCAGGTGAACTCGATTCGCCTGTTCGACGACGAGGAAGGCCGCCCGATCTATGTGCGGGTGGGCCGTTTCGGGCCGTACCTGGAACGCAATGTCGCCACGTCGCCCGACGCCGAGCCGGACCTGCAGCGGGCCAACCTGCCTGCCGACATCACCCCGGACGAGCTGACTCTCGCGATCGCGGAAAAGCTGTTCGCCACACCGCAAGAGGGTCGTTCCCTCGGCACCGACCCGGCGACGGGTCACGAGATCGTCGCCAAGGAAGGACGTTTCGGTCCGTACGTGACCGAGATCCTGCCGTCGGACGACGATGACGACGACGGCGATGCGCCGGTCACGATCCCGGCCGGCCCGACCCCGCGTGACGGCGGTTCCGGCAGTGGCGCAGGCGGTTCGGACTCGGGCGACGCCGACGTCGTCCCGCTGGACACCCCGGGTGGCGGCACGGCCACCAAGACCAAGCCCGCGGCGAAGAAGACCGCCAAGAAGGCCGCGAAGAAGGCCGGGCCGAAACCGCGCACCGGGTCGCTGTTCAAGACCATGGACATCTCGACGGTGAGCCTTGAGGACGCCCTCAAGCTGCTGTCGCTGCCACGCGTCGTCGGCGTCGACCCCGAGTCCGGCGACGAGATCACCGCTCAGAACGGCCGTTATGGGCCGTACCTGAAGAAGGGTTCGGACTCCCGCTCACTCGGCAGTGAGGAGCAGCTCTTCGAGATCACGCTCGACGAGGCGCTCAAGATCTATGCCGAGCCCAAGCGACGCGGCCGGCAGGCCGCTGCACCGCCGCTGCGCGAACTGGGCAAGGACGACGAGGTCAGCGGCAAGCCGATGGTCATCAAGGACGGGCGTTTCGGCCCGTACGTGACCGACGGTGAGACCAACGCCAGCCTGCGCAAGGGTGACGAGGTCGCCACGATCACGCCCGAACGCGCGATGGAGTTGCTCGCCGATCGCCGGGCCCGCGGTCCGGCCAAGAAGGCCGCGAAGAAGACGACCAAGAAGGCCGCAGCCAAGAAGACGACCGCGAAGAAGACCGCGGCGAAGAAGACGACCGCCAAGAAGACCGCGGCGAAGAAGACGACGGCGAAGAAGACCACCGCCAAGAAGACGGCGGCCAAGAAGGCGACCCCGCCGGCCGAGTAGTGCCCGACCCGCGGAGCTTCCCGAGGCCGTATCTCCGTCCCGCTGTTCAGATTTGATCGGCGAGATGTAGACGGCATCGCGGGAGGTTCCGGCGGGCGCGGCACGGGGGCCGGTGACCCCCGTGTGTCAATCCTGCCGATGCGGTTCCAGGTGCGGCCGCGCGAGGAGCGTCTCGATGCCACGGCCGCGGAGTTCGACGCCTTCGCCGATCTCCCAGTGCTCGGCCTCCTGGTGGGAGGCGAGGAACACCGCACGCGCCGATCCGAGGACGCGCGTGGGCTCGTCTTTGGCGAGTTCGGTGAGACGTGCGGCCTCGTTGACCGGGTCGCCGATCACGGTGTACTCGAGGCGCTGCTCCGCGCCGATGTGACCGGCGATCGCCTTGCCTGCCGACACCCCGATACCGATGTCGGTGTCGCCGAGCGTCTCGTACAGTTCGGCACGGAGTTCGCGCGCCGACGCGAGTGCGCGCCCCGCGAAGTCGTCGAGGTCGAGCGGCGCCCCGAAGATGGCCAGCGCCGCGTCACCCTGGAACTTGTTGACGAAGCCGCCGTGCCGTCCGACCACGCCGACGACCACCCGGAAGAACTCGTTGAGCAGTTCGACGATCTCGCGTGGCGGCCGGTTGACGGCCAAGCGCGTCGAACCGACGATGTCGACGAACAGCACTCCGACGTAGCGTTCCTCGCCGCCCAGTTCGGTGCCCGTCTCGATGGCCCGTCGGGCGACG
The DNA here is from genome assembly GCF_022206305.1 of Gordonia sp. 'Campus'. Taxonomy (GTDB): domain Bacteria; phylum Actinomycetota; class Actinomycetes; order Mycobacteriales; family Mycobacteriaceae; genus Gordonia. Next base: position 21,905 of record NZ_JAKOIW010000011.1, read on the forward strand.
TCCTCGCCGACATACCGGCCGAACAGGTTGCGGAGCTGTTGGCGTTCGCGGAGGTCGGCGACCATGTCGTTGAACCCGGCCTGCAGCAGACCCAGATCGCTGCCGTCGTAGATCTTCACCGCGACGTTGAGGTCGTTCTCGCTGACCCGGGCCTGCGCTCGGCGAAGCTGTTTGATCGGGTCGTTGATGGCCGCCACGACGCGCACGATCGCGATCACACTGAACGCGAGCGCCGAGATCGCCATCCACAGGATGGGCCGTTCCAGGCCTGTCGAATCGGCCTCGATGATCCCCAGCCGGTGCAGGACGATCATCCCGATGATCACCAGCATCGGGGCCACCACGCTGATCACCCAGAATGCGGTGATCCGGGTGGTGACGCTCGGGGCGATCGCGTTGTCCGGGTTGTTGGCCATCGCGGCAACGGTGATCGGCCGCAGGACCTTCTCCGCCTGCATGTAGCTGAGCGCGCACGTGACCATCGCGCCGATCGTGCTGGCGATCGCGACGATGAACGCGTTCTTCGACGAGACGGTCAGGTTGACCAGGGTGAACAACGTTCCACCCACCACCCACAGGGCGGCGTTCACCGCCGTGAGCAGCATCGGGAGGGCGAGTGCGCGGCGTCGTGCCGCTTCGTTGTCGAGGCGCGTCCGGCGTCGATGCCAGATCAGCACCGGAAGCGACAGCTGGATGCTGGCGAATCCGCCGATGACCATGGCGATGAGCAGATAGGCCGCGAAGATGACCTGGTTCAGCGCGGTGATCTCGTCGAGACTGATCGAGTCCTGGATCGGCATGCCGAAGCGGAGGAACGCGAAGGTGAACAGCGCACCCACGAGGTTGGCTCGCAACATGTCCAGCGCAAGAATCGGCCACGGCGTATGAATCAGCCATCGGGCCAGATGCAGGCCCTTTGACCACCGCGACCGTTGTTGAACCACGAAGACCACGGTAGCTGGCTGCTTGCAATCGTTAAACACGGTTCCGCGCATCAGACGTGTCCGAACTGCGGATTAGGGTGTTGCTGTGACGAATGTCTTCGATCGACTGACCGGGCAAGAGGCGATCGCCGACGATCTGCGTGCCGCCGCGCGCGCCGCGCGAGCCCTGGCCCAGCGGCTCGACGCCGGCTCGTCGGCGGACCTGTTCCTCGCCGATGACGAGATCCCGGGGGTCGACGCGGGCTGGTCCCGAGCGTCGATGACCCACTCATGGCTTTTCACCGGGCCGCCGGGGAGCGGACGCTCGGTTGCTGCGACCTGTTTCGCGGCGGCTCTGCAGTGTCAGGCGCTCGACGCCGCGAACGTCGGCTGCGGGGAGTGTCGCGCCTGTGTGACGGTGATGGCGAAGACGCACGCGGATGTGCGTCACGTCGTGCCAGAGGGTCTCAGCCTCGCGGTCGGTGCGATGCGCGACATCGTGCAGGCGGCTGCTCGCCGACCGGGGACCGGACGCTGGCAGATCGTCATCGTCGAAGACGCCGACCGTCTCACCGAGCAGGCCGCCAACGCGTTGCTGAAGGTCGTCGAGGAGCCGCCGTCGCGGACCGTTTTCCTGCTGTGTGCGCCGTCGGTCGATCCCGAGGACATCTCGGTGACGTTGCGGTCGCGGTGCCGGCACGTCGCGCTGGTCACGCCGACCACCGCCGACATCGAACGCGTCCTGGTGGAACGCGACGGCCTCGATCCGGAGCAGGCGCGGTGGGCCGCATCGGTCTGCGGTGGTCACATCGGGCGTGCACGTCGGTTGGCGACCGATCCCGACGCTCGTTCGCAGCGGGAGAAGGCGTTGGGCCTGGCACGCGCCGCCTCGCGGGACTCCACGGCGTATGCCGCCGCCGAAGAGCTGGTGCGCTCGGCGGAACAGGCCGCGAAGGCGATCAGCGCGGAGCTCGACGAGGCCGAGACCGAGGAGATGAAGACCGCGCTCGGAGCAGGCGGTACCGGCAAGGGCACCGCCCGGATGCCGCGTGGCAGCGCGGGTGCACTCAAAGAACTCGAGAAGCGCCAGAAGTCCCGGGCCACGCGCGTCGGCCGAGACGTCCTCGACCGTGCGCTGGTCGATCTGGCCGCACTCTTCCGCGATGCGCTCGTCGTCGGTGTGGGAGCGCAGGTCACCGCGATGCACCCGGACAAGGCCGACGACATCTCGATCCCACTCGCCGGCTACGCGAGACCCGAACAACTGCTCCAGTGTGTCGAGGCGGTGCTCGCCTGCCGCGAGGCACTCGACATGAACGTGAAACCGAAGTTCGCGGTGGACGACATGGTCGCCCGGATCGGACTCGCGCTCAAACGCCGGGTCGACGTGTAGACGGACACCTCGTCGCCTAGCTCTCGTGCCGAGGGTGGTGGACCTCTTGGCTATTGGTAACCAATGTGTTACCAATAGGGGGTGGACGGATTCGAGGCGATCGCCGACCCGGTCCGCCGCTCGCTCGTCGCGCGGCTGGCCAGAGGGCCCGCGCGAGTCGTCGACCTCGCTGCCGATCATCCGATCAGCCGGCCCGCCATCTCACGCCATCTGCGGCTGCTGGGGGAGGCCGGCGTCGTCTCCGCGGTGGACCACGGACGTGAGCGTCACTACGAGCTCGTGCCCGGGGCTCTCGACGGGGTGCGAGAGTTCCTCGACGCGGTGGACGGCGGCACCGCCACTCCCAGGTTCGACGAGCACCACCTCGATGCCCTCGATCTCGAGGTACGACGCACCGTGCGTGAGCGCGAGCAGGCGGGCTTCGACGACGGCAACCGGCCGGCATCGGATTCGAGCAGCAGAAAGAAGGAGACAGGATGAGTGCCGACATGACGGCGACGGGCCGCCGGGAGGTCCGGGCGGGAGTGCCCTACGTGGTCCTCGAGCGAACGTTCGCCGCGCCGATCGACGCCGTGTGGGCGGCCATCACCGAGCCGTCCCGGCTCGAACGGTGGATCGGTACATGGACCGGCGATCCCACGAGCGGGTCGGTCGATTTCCGCATGACCGCGGAGGGTGACGACGTCGAGTCCGAACGGTTCTCGATCCTGGAATGCACACCGCCGCAACGGCTTGCGGTGACGTCCACGACCCCCGGCGATCAGGGCGACGAGGTGTGGCTGCTCGAGTTGGATCTGAGCGAGGTCGACGGCGCGACCACGCTCGTCTTCGCGCAGGGGATGTCTCGACCCGAATCCGCCGAGAACGTCGGTCCCGGCTGGGAGTACTACCTGGATCGTCTGGTGGCGGCCGAGTCGGGTCGTGATGTCGCGACGGTCGACTGGGATGCGTACTACCCGGCGCTGTCCGAGCCCTATGCGGTCATGTTCCGTCGCTGACATCCGCGAGAACCCCGTCCCCGCGGTGACCGCCCCGCGGCGACCTATCATGAGGTCACGGTCTCGGGCCGCGAACTGATGACGAGCGAGGGAGCAGCGATGTCGGACTTCATCCGCAAGGTCAAGGACGAGGCCAAGGCGGTCTCGGCCGCCATCGACCAGGAGCTGACTGTGCTCGAAGGCGTGCCCGGCTACGACCCGTTGGCCGACAACAACGATGACGAGGCGTCCGACGACGCCGACGCCCCGGGCGACGGAGCGGTCGAGAAATAGGCTGAGAATGTGAGCAAACGGCCGCCGGATGGGAAACCATCCGGCGGCCGTCCTGCTTCACGCGCGGGGGCCGCTCGCTTCTCAACGAACCCCAGTGGGGGCGCTCACTTCTGAACGAACCCCAGCAGCGCCTCGTTGACCTCGGCGGCGTGAGTCCAGAGCAGGCCATGGGGGGCATCGGCGATCTCGATGTAATCGGCTTCCGGGAATGCCTTGTGGAAGCGGCGCCCGCTGGCGTCGATCGGCAGGATGTTGTCGGCCGTGCCGTGCAGGATGAGCGTCGGCTTGCCCGAATCTCGAACCGCGGCAACATCTTCGCGGAAGTCTTCGATCCAGGTCGGCACCACTGCGTAGGCCGCGACCGGTGCGCTGCCGACGGCGGTGTTCCAGTTGGCGTCGACGACCTCCTGGGTGATGCGGCTGCCGAGGTTGTCGTCGAGGTTGTAGAAGTCCTTGTAGAACTGTGTGTACCAGGCGTAGCGATTCTGCTTGGCCGCCGCGGCGATGCCGTCGAAGACCGAGCGGTCGACGCCCTCCGGGTTGTCGTCGGTCTTGACGAGGAACGGTTCGAGCGACGCCAGGAACGCGAACTTGGCGATGCGCTCGGTGCCGTGGTTCTTGGCGTAGCGGGCGAGTTCACCTGTGCCCATGGAGAATCCGACGAGGATGACGTTGCGCAGATCGAGGGTTTCCAGCACCGTGTTCAGGTCGGCGGCGAAGGTGTCGTAGTGGTACCCGGTGCCTGCCTTGCTGGATTTGCCGAAACCACGGCGGTCGTAGGTGATGACGCGGTGGCCGGCGTCGATCACCTCGCGGGCCTGCAACTCCCAGCTGTTGCCGTCGAGCGGGTAACCGTGGATCAGCACAACCGGCTGACCGGTGCCGTGGTCCTCGTAGTACAGCTCGATGTCGGTCGAGTTCTCGGTGCCGACGGTGATGTAACCCATGGCGATCACTTCTCTCTGCTGAGACGACCCGATCGGGTCGGTGTGGAAGGAGCGGTAGATGTCCGGCGCGGTGAGAACGATCGTTCTCGCTGCTGATTGCTACAGTAGAGAACGATCGTTCCCCGCGCAAGCCCTGGGACCGGATTCGTTCGAGGAGGAGTGTCGTGACCGACGCAGTAGACCAGCGTGAACAGGTGATTCGTGCCGCTGACCAGTTGTTCAACGCACACGGGGTGCACGCTGTCGGAATGGACAAGGTGCGCGACGCCGCCGGCGTGTCGCTGAAGAAGATCTACTCGTTCTTCCCGTCGAAGGAAGCTCTGATCCTCGCCGTGCTCGACGACCGCACCCGCCAGTGGAACGCCGGCATCCTCGCGTGTGCCGAAGGTTTGTCGAGCCCGCGGGAGAAGCTGTTGGCCGTGTTCGACTTCCTCATGAAGTGGTTCGACACCGACGAGTTCCGTGGGTGCGCATTCATCAACGCGTACGGGGAACTCGGCGCCGAGATGCCGTCGGTGGCGTCGGCGGTCCGCGCTCAGAAGGCGGACTTCCAGCGGTACGTCGCCGGCCTCGTCGCGGAGCTGGGGGCTCCGGACGGTCTCGGCGCGCAGCTGTCGATCCTCGCCGAGGGAGCACAGACCACCGCCGCCATCGCCGGCTCCACCCGGGCGGCCGACGACGCACGCGCCGCCGCCGAGGTTCTGATCGATCAGGCGCTGCGCACACCGGCGGGACGAAAATGACTCGCGCCTGACTCGATCCGGTGCGACGATCGGCAACCATGATCGACATCCAGGCTTTCGTCGAGGACGGTTTCGTCAAAGTCGAACGCCCGGCGCTGCGCCCGGTCGCCGATGAGGCGCGGATGTACCTGTGGGCGCAGCTCGGGCTGTCCGAAGACGATCGGTCGGGGTGGACAGAGGCGGTGAAGTGGGCCTCGGACATGACCGGCCGGGGCCCGTTCGCCTCGCTTGCCGACGGCCCGGAGCTTACCGAGGCGCTCGACGCGGTGTGCGGACCCGGCACGTATGAGCCCCGCCGGGTGCTGGGCAACATCCCGGTCCGATTCCCGGTGCCGCCGACGGTCGACGACCGCGGATGGCACATCGACGCCAACACGCCGCGTCCGGACGGAACATGGTGTGTGAGTGGACGTCCGCAGACCGTTCTGGTGCTGACCCTGCTGTCCGAAGTCGGGCCCGACGACGCGCCGACACGGCTGCGACGCGGTTCGCACCGCGACAGCGTGACCGTCCTCGACGAGGACGGGATGAGCCCTTTCGATGCGGGGCCGCTTCTCGACGAGGCGAGCCGCGACCGTCCGATCGCCTTCGCAACGGGCAACCCCGGTGATGTCTACCTGGTCCACCCGTTCACCGTGCACGCTGCCGACGAACATCGGGGTGTCACACCACGTTTCATGGCGCAGTCGCCGGTCATGCTGACATCACCGCTCACGCCGGCCACCTCGGCACCGTTGGCGTGCGTCTTCGAGAGGTCTGTCTGACCTCAGGCCCCGCCGTCGTCAGAGTCCGAACCTGCCGAGTCGCGGCCGGTGTCCTCGTCGTCGCTGCCCGACCGATCGTGGGTGCCCAGTTGATCGTCGCCGCCACGGCCGGAATCCGAAACCGGCTCGTCGACCGGGGACTGCGGGTCACCGGCGGGTCGCTCCGGGGGGCCGTCGCCGCGGTCGGGCACAGAGCCGCGGGGAACGCCCGGGTCTCGATCGCCGGGAATGGTCTCCGGTGTGGCATCCCCACCGGTGTCACGCGGTACGACGACGGAGTCGTCGCCCTGGTCGACCGGCCGCTCTCCCGGCACCGGGTCGCGGGGCGCCGGCACGTCCCGAGGTGGTTCACGCACCTCATCGACGAGGACGACGAACGGTGGCGGGGCCAGCTCGGCGCCGCCGAACGCGTCTTCCACCGCGGGCGCCACCACCTCGTCGCCCTGCGCGGACGCGGTGTAGATCACGGGCGGTCGATCATCCCCGACGCCGCCGAACGCCATCATCGCCGACAGATTCTTTTCCATCGCAGCGGTTTTCGCGGAATCGAAGGTCGGGGACACCAGTTCGATCTTGTGGGAGCGGCCGGCGGCGACCGGACCGATCGATCGCGGGTATTCGACGATCAGGGACTGCCGGTCATCCCGCAGCGACAGGTTGCGGGTGATCAGCGTGCCGTTACGTCCATCGGGGGCCACCAGGAGGATCGCGCCCGTCCGAGGTGAGTCGACGAAGGCGGCCGCCTCGATCCGTTGCGTGGTCGCGGACGCCGGTACAGGCCGGTCGCCGGTGACACCGGCGATCATCCCGGCCGAGTCGGCGGCGGCGAATGTTGTCGGGACGATGGTCACGATCGAGACCATTGCGAGGGTCAGCGATGTGGCGGCACGCGATCTCGTGTCCCGCTGTCGCACGACCGTCGTCGTGCTGGCGTGGTGTCCACCCCGCCGGTGTGTTCCTGCCACCCGGGCCCCCTTGCTCGAGGAAATCATAGGCGGTCCGGTCGTCGGGACGTGTCAGACGAATGGACCACTGACAGGTGCACACTCCCCGTATCCTTCTGCGTCCACCGTGTCGGGTGACCATGATCTCATCTGCGCGCCTCGGACGTGCGAAGACCGTCCGATCGGCGCGTTGTCGGGACCGGCGTCGGGATACAGTGCCGGATGAGCGCGCCCGGTGGGCGCCGAGCGTCACGAAGGAGCGCGCATGACACTCCGGGCCCGGACCCCGACCGAGATCGGCCATCGTCGTGCGTCGACTGTGTTGTGCCGTTGTACCGAGGGCTGCTGACGTGGCTGTTCGGGTCGTGCTGGCCGACGACGACGTCCTGCTGCGCGAAGGGCTGGCAAGTCTGCTGACGACTGCCGGATTCGACGTGGTCGGACGGGCAGGCGACGCCGAGGATCTGCTGACCGTCGTGGCCGAGGCGATCCTGGTGCTGTCCGCGCACGTCGACGTCGACCAGGCTCTGGAGTTGCTCGAGAGCGGCAGGGGGATCGGTTACCTGCTCAAGACCCGGGTCACCGACGTCGATGACTTCGTCGACACCGTGCACCGCATCGCCGGTGGGGCGACGGTGATGGACCCGGCGCTGGTCCACGAGCTCGTCGCAGCGCGGCGACGCAACGATCCCCTCGAGGTGCTGAGCGCGCGGGAACGAGAAGTCCTGACCCTGATGGCCGAGGGGTTGTCCAATGCCGGGATCGGCCGCCGCCTGTGGATCACCGAGGGCACGGTGGAGAAGCACGTGCGCAGCATTCTCACGAAGTTCGATCTGGCCGACACCGCCGACGACCACCGACGGGTTCGGGCCGTCATCCTCTTCCTCGACGCCACGGCCTGAGCGGGCCGTGGCCCGACCGGATCACCTCCGGCCGGCGAGCAGCTGACGTATGCGGTCGGCCGACAGCGCGAACTTCGGCAGGAACCCGACCGCCGGACTGGCGTCGATCATGTCGGCGAACTCGTCCTCGTCATGCGTCGACACCAGGACGATGGCAGGCGTGGGGTCTGCGTCCAGCTCGTGGAGGGCCTCGACGACGTCGAAGCCGCTCTCTCCGCCGAGGTCGATGTCGACGAGCGCGAGATCGGGCCGAGTGGATCGGGTTTCGCGAACCGCGTCGTCGAGCGTCGACGCCGTCGCGATGACCGAGATGCCGCCGGCTTCGAGCATGTCACGCGCCGAGGCGCGGAAGTCGGCGCTGTCGTCGACGATGAGGCAGCGCAGAGGGGCGGCATTCATACTGTCGAGCGTGTCAGATATCGATGAGCGGGACATTCCTGCTAGCGGGAACTCCGACCGGGGACCGTGGTGGGATCGAGTTGCCGCGATCGTTGTCCGTCCGACGCCTCCGCCGCTCCGCTGGGGAGTCGTGACGGCGATCGTGCTCATCGCGTGCGAGGTGGGAATCGTGCGGTTGCTCAAGCACGTGTCGCCCGAGAACGCGTTCGGTGCGATCTTCCTGTTCGGCGTGCTGGTGGTCTCCGCCGGCTGGGGATTCGGTCTCGCAGTCGCGACCTCGCTCGCCAGCGCAGGGGCATACGTCTGGTTCCACGTCAGCGAGAGCAGCGAGAGTTTCGCACCCGCCGTCGTGGTGTTCCTCGTTCTCGCCCTGCTCACCAACTTGCTCGTCGGCCAATCCCGATCTCGGGCACTGGAATCCGAACAGCGCCGCCGCGAGGCGGACCTGTCGGCCGCGCTGGCGCGAACGGTACTGCGTGCCGCCGACCTCCCGGAGGCACTGACGGCGGCGAGCGCGCGACTGAGCAGCGTGCTCGAACTGCCACCTCCGGGCGCGGTCCTCGCCGAACCGGAGGCCCGCCATACGTTGGGCCGACGTCGGATTCCCCTGCTCGACGACGGCCGGTCCGTCGGCTCACTCCTCGTGCCCGCAGATCTCGACGCCGCCGGCCGGCGCAGGGTTGCACGTATGGTGCCCAGTCTCGAGGCGCTCCTGGCGGCGTCGCGCGATCGTGAGGAACTGTACGAACGCACGGTCGCCCTGGGTCGCCAACAGGCCGCGCTTCGCCGTGTCGCAACCCTGGTCGCCGCGCGCGCCGAACCGTCCGAAGTATGTCGGGCCGTCACCGCCGAACTCGCCGACGAACTCGGCGTCGAGCATGTCACCGCTGTACGGTTCACTCCCGACGGCGACTGCGAGATCCTTGCCGCACGCGATGACGGTGCCGATGGGGATTCGGTCGCGGTGACCACGGGGGAGCGGTTGACGCTGGGCGGGAACAACGTGTCGACGCTGGTCGCGCGGACCGGTTCGGCGGCGACCCTCGACTATGCCGAGGCCACCGGGCCCATCGGTGATCGGCTGACGGAGCGTGGAATACGGTTCGGCATCGGTGTTCCGATCACGGTCGACGATCGGCCGTGGGGAGCGGTCATCGTCGGCACGACTCATCGAGCCGCCCCGACGGATCTTCGGCTGCGGCTCTCGGACTTCTCGGATCTGGTGGCCACCGCGGTCTACAACAGCGAGTCCCGAGCATCGATGGCGCGGTCACGTGCACGCGTCATCGCCGCGGCCGACCAGGCGAGACGTTCCATCGAGCGGGACCTGCACGACGGTGCGCAGCAACGGATCGTGTCCCTGGGCCTCGACATCCGCGCCGTGCAGTCCGTCATCCCGCCGGAGCAGAACGCAGTGCGCGACAGGTTGGACGGACTGATCGATTCGCTGGCTCAGATACACCGGGACCTGCAGGAGTTGTCCCGGGGTATCCATCCCGCCATCCTCTCCCGCGGCGGCCTCGGGCCCGCCTTGAAAACGCTGGCCCGGCGGTCGCCGGTGCCCGCCTCGTTGACCGCCTCGATCGACGGCAGGTTGCCCGAAGCCGTCGAGGTGGCCGCCTACTACGTGGTGGCCGAGGCGCTGACCAACACCGCGAAGTATGCGCGGGCGACCGAGGTGGTGATCTCCGCGCACGTCGACGACGGTCTCCTGGTGCTGTCGGTGGTCGACGACGGCATCGGAAGCGCCGATCTCGCAGGGGGATCGGGCCTTCTCGGGTTGCGCGACCGCGTGGAGGCCGTCGAGGGCGAGTTCTCCGTCGCGAGCCCGCCCGGTGGCGGCACCACCATCCGTGCCGCGATACCGGTGGCCGGTTCGCCGGGTGTCGATACCGGCTAGCCGGTAACGGGAACCACCGGCCAGCATCCGGTCGTGTTTGCGGGCAGCATCGACGACACCGACGCCCGGGCGGACGAGTCTTGAGGTCAAGCGAACACGCGCTGACCAGGAGGATTCCATGCCGTTCATCACGACCACCGACGGAACCGAGATCTACTACACCGAGCAGGGTTCCGGCCGGCCGGTGCTCCTCAGCCACGGTTGGCCGCTGTCGTCGGACGCGTGGCAGGTCGAGCTCAAGCTCCTCGCCGACGCGGGCTACCGCGCGATCGCGCATGACCGTCGCGGCCACGGCCGATCCTCGAAAACGGCTGTGGGGCACGACATGGACACCTACGCCAAGGACCTGGCGGAACTCGTCGAGGCCCTCGACCTGAAGGACCTCGTGGTCATCGGACACTCGACCGGCGGTGGCGAGGTGGTGCGTTACACGGCGAAGTACGGCAAGGGACGTGTCGCCAAGGTGATCACCGCGGGCGCGGTCCCTCCGCTGATGCTCCAGACGGCGGACAACCCGGAAGGCACCCCGATCGAGGTCTTCGACGGCATCCGCAAGGGGGTGTTGACCGACCGGTCGCAGTTCTACAAGGACCTCGCCGAGACGTTCTTCGGGGCCAATCGCGACGGCGCACAGGTGTCCCAGGGCGCCAAGGACGATTTCTGGCGCCAGGGCATGATGGCCAATCTCTCGGCCGCCTACGACTGCGTCAAGGTCTTCTCCGAGACCGATCAGACCGAGGACCTCAAGGCGATCGACGTGCCGATGCTGATCGCGCACGGCGACGACGATCAGATCGTGCCGATCGCGGCCGCGGCGGAGAAGACCATCAAGCTCGTCAGCAACGGCACCTTGAAGGTCTACCCCGGTGCGCCCCATGGCATCTACGGTGAGTACCAGCAGGAACTCGACGCCGACATCCTCAAGTTCATCGCCGAGTGACCCCAGCTCCGGGCCGGCGGAACGGCCACCCCTCACCATTCCGCCGGCCCGGTTTCCCGGACCTTCGACGTTGCGCGAGAACGGAGTTGATGATGAGCGATCAGTCGATCGACACCTCGGTGGGCCCCAGCGGGCCGGGTTGTGTGGAATGTGAGGCCGCCCGGTCGTGGTGGTTTCACCTGCGGCGTTGCGCCGAATGTGGGCACGTCGGCTGCTGCGACGATTCGCTGAACCGTCACGCTTCTCGACACGCGGCCGACACCGGGCACGCGGTCATCCAGAGTTTCGAACCCGGGGAGGACTGGTTCTACGACTTCTCGACCGGCGAGATGTTCGCCGGCCCCGTCCTCGCGGCGCCGTCGTCGCATCCCGCGGACCAGGGTGTCCCCGGGCCGCGATCGAGGGTGCCGGCGGACTGGGTCGAGCAGCTCACCCAACGGCGGTAGTGATCGATGATCGACGATCGTGTGGTGCTTCCGCACAAGGTGATTCGTGAGAAGCCGGATCGCGGACCCGTCGGCGCCACCATGCACGCGTGCATCGTCGTGCGGATCTACGGACGCAGCCAGTGTCGTCATGCCTTCGAGATCCGAGACTTCCTGAGTCGCAGTGTTGTCCGGTTCACGTGGACGCCCATCGACACCGACGACGACTGCACGCACCTGCTCGGGTTGTCGCTGGCCGATGCGGGTCTGCCCATCGTCGACCTGCCGGACGGAACCCGTCTGCGGGCTCCGTCGGTCGCGGAGATCGCGGCCCGGCTGGGGTGGGTCAGTGACCCGAAGCTCCAGGAGTACGACGTGTCGATCTACGGGGCGGGTCCGGCGGGACTGTCCGCGGCCGTGTACGCGGCTTCGGAGGGACTGAGTGTCGCTGTCCTGGAACGTGAAGCGGTGGGCGGGCAGGCCGGTTACAGCAGTCTGATCGAGAACTACCTCGGATTCCCGGGCGGTATCTCCGGTGGCGATCTGGCCGAGCGCGCTCGTCAGCAGGCGGTCGAGTTCGGCGCCGAACTGCTGTTGATGCGTGACGGGCTCAGCACACGTTTCGCGGACGGGCGGGTGCACACGACGCTCGGCGACGGGACGACCGTCGTCGCTCGGGCCAGCGTGTGCGCAACCGGGGTCGAATGGCGGCGGCTCGGACTCGATCGGGAGGAAGAGTTCATCGGGTCCGGCCTGTTCTACGGCGCGGGCACCAGCGAGGCGCCCACGTGTAGCGATCTCGAGGTGTTCGTCGTCGGCGGAGGCAACTCGGCCGGTCAGGCGGCGATGAACCTGTCGTCGTTCGCCAAACGCGTCACCATGCTGGTGCGCGGTCAGACGCTGTCCGCCACGCTGTCGAGCTATCTCGAGGAGCGTGTTGCGCGACAACCGAACGTCGACATCAGAACCGATGCGCGAGTTGTCGGTCTCGAGGGAGGCAAGGGGCTGACCGCCATCCACATCGAGGACTCCCGCACCGGAGAAGTCGAGGTCGTCGAGACGCAGCGGTTGTTCGTCTGCATCGGCGGTGACCCGGCCACCGAGTGGGCGGCCGGCACACCGATCGCCCGGGACGACCACGGGTTCGTCATCACCGGTCCCGACCTGCCGACATCGGACTGGCCGCTGGACCGTGCCCCGTTCTATCTCGAGACGTCGGTGCCCGGCTTCTTCGCCGCAGGAGATGTGCGTCGCAACTCGGTGAAACGAGTGGCGTCGGCAGTCGGGGATGGCGCGATGGCGATCACCTTCGTCCACCACCACCTCGCAAGCAGTGGCTGAACGGGCTCGGTGGTGAGGTGCTGCGGTCGACGACGAAAGCGATCCGCTCGAGAGCGAATCGCCTGGTCCAAGTGGAGCCGCCCAGGGGAATCGAACCCCTGACCTATTCATTACGAGTGAATTGCTCTACCGACTGAGCTAGGGCGGCGTACTGCGCGAGGCAGCGCAGACGAGTCTAGCGAGCGCCGGGGAACGAGCAAAACTCGGGTCGGCGGAGGTTGGTCGTCGGCCTGCGGTTCGGAAACGAGGTCGCACGCGACTCCGGTTCGTCGACGCGACTTCGATCGAGGTCGCCTGGACGGAATCAGATCGCGTCCGACCTCATTTCGGACGGCTGCGTGTGAATCAGAACGGGAAGTCGGGCCCACACACCATCGGGACCCGATGAGCGGGGTCGAGGGCGTTGCGGACCAGCGCGGCGACGGTCGGGGAGTAGGCCATGCCGACGTGACCGATCCTCGACGACGGGCACACGTCCTGGACCACCGTGTTCGTGACGTTCGGCCCCGGAGGCATGAGCGTGAGCACGTATGGCGTCGAGATCTCGTCGAACCGGGTCGCCAGATTGACGTACTCGATCGAGGGATGTCTCGGACCCCAGTAGCTCTGACCGGGAGCGCGTGCGGGCAACCGGTCGGTGATCGCGCCGACGCGTGAGTATCCGCGGTTCGACGCCGACAGTCCGACGATGGTGCCCACCTGATCGGCGCGGCCGGGAAGCTGGGTGACGAGTTGGGCGATCGCGCCGCCCTGGCTGTGGCCGACGAAGTCGACCTTCGCAGCGCCGGTGGCCGCCAGGACCCGCCCGACGAAGGCCGAGACCGCGCGTGCGGACCGCTCCTTGTTCCCCAGGCCGCCGGTGTTACCGCTCCAACTGGTCTGACCGTAGGTCAGGCTGAAGACGCAGTAGCCCGCGTTGGCCAGGGTCGGGGCCAGGTAGGCCCAGTTCGCGCTCTGGTTCATGGCGGTCGCGTGCAACAGCACCACAGGGTGTCGCCCGGAGCGGTCGCGACAGTCGAAGCGGTTGGCGCCGGCAGGCGACTCCGATGCCGGGCTCAGATAGCGCGTGGCGATGGCGGTCGTCGCGTCGGTGGATACCGGGAACGGTGCGGCGTGCGCGGTGCCTGCGGCCAAGGACAGGCACACCGCCACCGCGCTCATGGCCGACACGACTCCGGATCGGATGCGGTTCATGAACGGATTGTCGCCGATGTTGTTCTCGTCCACGGCGCTTCGGTGACTGTCGTCAGGTGTCGCGACGGAGGAATTCGACGCCGCGCGGCGACAACTCGTACCCGACGACGAGGCTGTCGGTCAGCCCCATCGTCTTGAGCTTGGTGATGTCCTGCTTCAAACCTTCTCTGTCCCTGCCGAGTTCGGCAGCGAGATCGGTCGAGACGACGCCGGGCCTGCGTCCGATGAGGTCCAGGACCTCGCGTGTCCACTGCCCGCGCTTGGAGCGTGCGTCCATGCGATCGAGACGGGTCCGTATCTCGGCGACATCGTCGTCGGAGAGATTGTCGTCGGCGCGCAGAGCGATCCTCGGGTCTTCGCCGATGCACTGCAGGCCGATGCGGTAGGTCGGATTGTGGACGTTTACGCACAGGGTCGCCCGTAGGGCATCGGCGTCGTCGAATCCCGCCCGGCGCGCTTCCTGCTCGGAGATCCGCTCGGGGTCGACGCGTTCGAGCGAGGTCACCTCGATCACGTGCGTCTGTGCGATGAAGCTCGAACCGGGACGTATGCGGGCATGACCCCATCGCCGAAAGGCGAGGTCGACGGTTCCGTCGGCGACCCCGCGGACAACTGCGGCCGTGAGAAGCACGTCTTCGACGATAGCCACCGCAACGACCGTGCGTAGGGCGGTGTTCGGGGCCTGTCGCCCCTGTGGACGACAGCTGAGACGTTCCTGAGAGCTGTTGTAAGGTTGCCCGAGGTCAGCGACGGCAATGCCGACGTGTTCGGGGGGACCCCCTGCGTCGTGCTGTCGTTGAGCGCAACTGAACGACGACATGATCACCGGCCGGGGGGAGGGATCTTTGGTGCCGCCGCGCGCTCCCGCACTGTGGTTTGCCGACGTTCCGCCGATGCCCGCCGTCGATGCGACTCCCGCAGCCGATCTGGCCGCTCACCTGGCTCGATACCGATCAGTCGACGCAGTTCACGACGCCACATCTTCCTCGGCGGTGGCGGTTCTCGAGCGTCCCGTGGGCCCCGTCGAGCAACCAGATCGAGCGCCGGTCACCACAATTGAGACGGTCGCACCCCGGTCATCCTCCGACCTCGAAGCATTCTTGGCGGATGCGGAGAAGTCGGTACGTGCCAAGCGTGGCGGTGCGTCCAGCCGGGCGGGGGTCGTTCGTGCACGACTCGGTTCGCGACTGTGGATCGCCGGTGTGGCAGCAGCATTATTTGTGATTGTCGCCACAGTCGCGGGCGTGATCCTCGTGGCGGGAGGCGACGCGGACGAACCGTCAGTCGCCTTGACGCCGAGTGTTGACTCGACCTCGACACCTGGCGGCGCATCGACACCTCCGGTCGCCAGTGAGGCGGCGTGCACGCAGCGTCCGGTGGGTGCCGGGACCACGGTGTCCGACGGTGACGACGCCGGGAATCAGGAGTCGGGCGCCGGGGCGATTCGCGCGTTCAACCACGCCTACTACGTACTGCGGTCGGCTAAGGCGGCGCGTGCAGTCGCCGTACCGGGGGCGGTCGCATCCGAGTACGTGATGCAGCAGTACATCAACCAGCGGCCGCTGGGGACCAAGCACTGTCTGACGGTCGCCGATCGCGGACCGGGCGAGTACTCGGTGGTGCTCACCGAACTGCAGCCCGACGCCGCGCCCATCACCTATCGCCAGGTCATTCGCACGACGACCACCGGCGGCAAGTCCTACATCCAGTCCATCCGCTCGGTCGAATGAGTTACCGCCCAGCCTGTCCGGGCGCCTAGAGAGGTAGATGAGAATGAGTCACAGTCGGGGTCGGCATCGTAAGCGTCGTGTGCCGAGTGGTCCGTTGTTGTCGGTGACGTCGGCGGTGGTTGCGGTGTCGATCACTGCGGGAACCGGTGCGGCGTTTGCGGTTCCGGAGCAGGGTGGTACTGATCCGACCGATACCGCTCCGAGTCAGGGCGGTACGAGTCCGGGTGATGTGACTCCGGGTGTCGGTGCGGGTGCCGAGGCGAATGTGGAGCCTGTTGTGGTGCCTGGTCCGGGTAGTATTCCGGGTCCGCCGGTGGAGGCGCCGTATCAGGCGTACACCGCGCCGGGGTCGCAGTCGTATGACGAGCCGTATACGCCGTTGATCAACAATCGGGTGGCTCCTCGTGTTGCTCCGCCGGTTCGGCCGATTGCGCCGCCGCCGGAGAAGATTCGTGTGGGCAACTTTGTCACCGACATTCCGGAGGGCATGTCGAAGCGGGATGTGAACTCGATCAATGCGTGGTCGGCTTATGGTGAGGCCAAGATTGCGCAGGGTCTGATTTCTGCTGGTGTTCCTGAGGATGAGGCCACTCGTCGTGCCGCGGCGACGATCATCGGTGTGATGGCCGGTGGTACCGCTGGTGCTGTCGCGCTTGGTATTCCGTCGGCGGTTGTGGGGGCGGTCGGGGGAGCGGGAGTTGGCGCGGTTACCGGGCTTATTGTTGGTTCGTTGCCTCCGTACTACGCCCTTGGCGGACCCGGGGCAGCGATAGGTGCTGGTGCGGGTGCTGCAATCGGGGGCATCGGTGTTGGCGCTGCCGGCGCAGCGCTCGGATTTGCCATCGGCGGTACTGCTGGCGGATTGCTCGCGTACTCGCTCGGAGCCGGAGATCCGGGTGCGAACCCTGACGAGCCATGGCGCCAGAACGGCCCGCGTCATGCGCTGCCGGAATATGGACCGAATCAGTTCGAGTTTCATTTGCCATCGGACCAGGCACGTCTTTCGGGGCTCCCTGCTGTCGACTATGTGGTGAACCACCGCGGCGACGTAGACGCGCGGGTCGGTGCGTCGACGTTCAAATGGTCAGGCGTGCAGGCGCGTTTGCCCTACGCAGTGCTGGGTCCGCATGCTGAGAAGTCAGTCCGTGACTGGACACGGGCGCAATCTGAAAGTCTCAAGAATGCCGTCCCGGGTAGTGACGTGTTGTGGCCAAAAGAAGATGACGACAGCAGCTCGCTAAGGCAATGATTTGTGAGGCGTGAAACTAGTGTCGAAAATCTGTGTACCGATGAAGAGAGTGTGAGATGAAGAAGCCAGTGGTGGCAATTTGCGTTGCGGTAGTTGCCCTGTTCAGTGTCTTGCTCGGCGCAGGGCACGCATCCGCTGCTCCGATGCAGAACTTCAGTACCAACGGTACGACGTTCGGCACATTCGGCGACCATTCGTTCTGTCGCGGTGCGATTACATACAAAGTCGACGCCGCGCCCAATAAGCGCGGGGTCGTCCGGGTCACCGCGACTTCCCACGGGTTCTCGGGTCAGGGCCCGAGCTGGGTTCGAAACCCCAATTGCCGCTTTTTATTCCGATCTGCCTTCACGAGCGTCAGAGGGTTGGACCTGGAGAAGTGGACGACCGGATCATTCGGACCTGAGCGTGGCCACAAGAAGGTATGGGAAGTTGTGACTGGCTCGGGCCCGGCGACGGTAGGTATCACCACCTATGCCGTCAACAGTGCCGTTCGTGTTCCTCAAGCGCCGGCTGGTCCTGCATTCTTCATGCTGGTGCCGTAGTCGCTCTATTCAACTCTTCTGGGCCTATCGAAAGGTATTGTGATGACGAAGATCTTCGCGTTGTTTACCGCGCTCGCCGTGGCGGCCGTCCTCTGTAGTGTTAACGCCGTTCAGGCGGGAGCGGCTCCGATTCCCCAGGTTTCGCCTACCGGCTATAACTTCGGAATTTTCGGTGACCACTCGTACTGCCGAGGCGCGGTCAATGTCACGCTGGGTGCACCCAAGGGCAAGCGTGGCGTCGTCAGGGTCACGGTGCGCTCGCACGGGTTCACCGGGGCTGGGGCGAGTTGGAAGCGAAATCCGAATTGTCGAGTGCTGTTCGGTAACTACTACACCAGCATTCGGGGCTACAACCTGGAAAAGTGGGTTACCGCGTCGTTCGGCCCACGTGCGGGCGAGAAGAAGGTGTGGGAGATCAACACAGGTTCAGGTCCGGCCAGTCTGGGCTTCGGTGGCTTCTCGCCCAACAGCCCGGTTCGAGTTCCGTCCGGTTACGGTTCGACCATCTACATGCTCGTTCCCTAACTCCAGATGACCAACCCAACCACCCCACGCGACGGCGACCCGCAGGCCTGGGCCGAGCGGGCCGTCGTCGTGTGCGGGACAGCCGGCGGCGTTGGGACATCGGTTGTTTCGGCTTTGCTTGCCGAGCATCGGGCGTCGTCGACGCTCGGGTTGCTCTCATGGTGGGTGGACGCCTCGGGCAACGATTGCGACATCGAGCTGCGACTGCGTGGTTCGGGGAATCAGGAACTGCTCCGCACGGCGTCGGGGACCGGACTCTGGCTCCCGCCCGATGATGCGACGGCCACCGACGCCGTCGTCGAAACGTGGCGGCAGGGCGCGGTTCCCGTCGTCGACGCCGGCGCGCACCCGCTCACGCTGCTGCCCGAGCTCGCCGAAGACGACCTCCCGAACCTCACTCCGGTTCTTGTCATCGCCGCGCGACCCGACCTGCTCAACCGCGCCCGCGTCGTTTTCGCCGAATGGGACCGGGCAGGCGTACTCGAGAAGACGATCGTCGTCATCTCCTCACAGACACCGGCCACCCATAACGACGGGCTCGCCGACATGTTGGTCAATGTGGTGTCGGGGGCGGTCGGTGGCGTGATCGGCCTCGACTACGACCCCGTCATCGGCGCGGGTACCGCCCTCGACCAAGACGCGCGTCGCGGCTTCCTCTCGGCGACACACCAAGCGATCGCAACACTCGCCGCGGCGACCACCAATCGGAGCTGAACCGCGCCCACCCTTTCGCAAAACCGGTGAAGCGGGCAGCATGGGGCGGTATGACCGGCTCAACCCGCTCACCGCTCACCACCGCCCAGGCCGCCGAGATGGTGGCCGATCCCTGGCGCGTCATCGCCGACAGGCTCGCCGCCGCCTACACGACCGGCTCGATGGTGCGCGGCGGTGAGTTCGTCGCGAAGATCATCGACGCCGCCGAGGAGGCGAATCACCACCCGGACATAGACCTCCGCTACGGCACAGTGCATCTCGTGCTGACCACGCACAGTGCGCATCAGCTCACGGAAGCCGATGTCGCGCTGGCGAACCGGATCACCGGTATCGCCGCAGACCTCGGTCTTGAACCGGCCACCGCGCCGGTGACCCAGTTCAACCTGGCCATCGACGCCCTCGACATCCCGGCGATCCGGCCGTTCTGGAAAGCGGTGCTGGGTTACGGCGACGCCACTGAGCGCGAACCCGTCGACCTTGTCGACCCAGCCGGCCGGCTGCCCAGCGTCTGGTTCCAGCAGATGGACGAGCCGCGCCCGCAGCGCAGCCGAATGCACGTCGACCTGTGGATTCCCACCGACGAGCTCCACGAGCGACTGCAAGCCGCTATCACCGCCGGCGGACAACTGCTCACCGACGAGTACGCTCCCGCCTTCTGGGTGCTTGCCGACGCGGAAGGCAACGAGGTGTGCCTGTGCACCTGGCAGGACCAGAACTACTGACCCTGATCGCGCTGATGGGCTGGTAGCCGGCCCGCGCCGAAACGCGCCTCTGAAAAGCGCCCCTGAAAACCGCCCTCCAGCGGGCGACCGACGGTTATGTGTCATCGGGTCGCTTCTGATGGGCGGTTTTCAGGGGCGGTTTTCGGGTGGGTGAGGCCTCGACTACGAGCAGTGCCCCTCCGCACGGGCGACATCGGCGACGGCCGCTGCGACGGCCGGGGCGACCCGGTCGTCGAGCGGGCTGGGCACGATGCGATCGGCGCGCAGGTCATCGGCGACGACCGAGAAGATGGCCTCTGCCGCAGCGATTTTCATGCCCTCGCTGATGCGGCGTGCGCCGGCGTCGAGGGCGCCCTTGAAGACGCCGGGGAAGGCGAGCACGTTGTTGATCTGGTTCGGAAAGTCGCTGCGGCCGGTCGCGACGATCGCGGCATACTTGGCCGCGGCCTCCGGATGGATCTCCGGGTCGGGGTTCGACAGCGCGAAGACGATCGAATCGTCGTTCATCGACGCGATGAGCTCTTCGGGGATGAGGCCCGCCGACACACCGATGAAGACATCGGCCCCGGCGAGCGCCTCGACCGCGCCGCCGGTCAGCCCGCGCGGGTTGGTGCGCGAGGCAAGCTCGGATTTCGACTCGTTCAGTCCGTCGCGACCCTGGGACACGATGCCCTTGGAGTCCAACACCACGACGTCGGAGATACCCACTGCCAGAAGGATGTTCGCGCAGGCGACGCCCGCGGCTCCGGCGCCGGAGATCACGACCTTGAGGTCGGCGAGGTCGCGGCCGAGGTGGGTCGTCGCGCCCTTGAGGGCGGCGAGGACGACGATCGCGGTGCCGTGCTGGTCGTCGTGCATGACCGGGCAGTCGAGGGCCTCGATGACGCGACGTTCGATCTCGAAGCAGCGGGGCGCGGAGATGTCCTCGAGGTTCACGGCGCCGAAGCTCGGACGCAGCCGGATGAGGGTCTCGACGATCTCGTCAGGATCCTGGGTGTCGAGCACGATCGGGATCGAGTTGAGCCCGGCGAAGCTGCGGAACAGCGCGGACTTGCCCTCCATGACCGGCAGCGAGGCGCGCGGGCCGATGTCGCCGAGTCCCAGAACTGCCGATCCGTCACTGACGACGGCCACCAGGCGATCGGTCCAGGTGTACTTGTTCACCAGGGTGGCGTCGGTGTCGATCGCGCGCGACACCTGGGCCACGCCCGGGGTGTAGGCGATCGACAGGTCGCGCTGGGTGTCGATGGGTGCGCGCAGCTCCACCGAGAGTTTGCCGCCGACATGCGCCAAGAAGATCTCTTCGTCGGTGATGGGGTGATCGGCGATCGTGGGTTCGGTGTAGGGGGTCTCACCCATACGTGTGTCCTCCGTGCTCGTCACGGGTCCTCCTGGAATGCCGCGAAATATGCGGGTTGCATCGTCTCGCCGGCCACGCTGCCCGCGAGCTAGAAGTGATCCGCATCGACGCGAGCGAGGTGCGCTCAGCGGAGGCGGGCCGGGCGCGTGTGAGCGGGGTGACGCTCGTTACGGCCGCATTAAGTGTCTCACCGTCTGGGATTGACGCGGAAGGTGGGTCGGCCCAGGTGAAGACCTCAATGATCATTGGTAAGGTACAACTTGTGTCTATGTCGCATGCGACCGCTGAATCCGCTGCTGAACGGGTATATGCCGAGGTCAAAGAGCAAATTCTCACAAACGAGATTGCCGGCGGTGAGCTGATCAGCGAGGGTGAGATCGCCGCGAAGTGCGCAGTGAGTCGCACCCCGGTGCGTGAGGCATTCCTGCGTCTGGAGACGGAAGGCTGGATGCGTCTCTACCCGAAGCGCGGTGCTCTCGTGGTCCCGATCGGCGACCGGGAGACCCGCGACGTCGTCGACGCCCGCCTGCTCCTGGAGCGGCACGCCGTTCGATCCGTGGTGGCCCGCCCGGCCGCGGCCGCCGACCTCGTTGTCCGCCTGCGCGAGAATCTCGCCGCCCACCGCCGGGCCGACGCCGTCGACATGCCGCAGTTCGCACGCATCGACGCCGAGTTCCATCAGCTCATCGCGGCGGCCGGTGACAACCCGCTCCTGTCCGGTTTCTATTCGACGCTGGGGGAACGGCACCGTCGCATGACGACGGCTTCCGTGCATCGGGACGCACGCGTGGCGGCTCGTATCCTCGACGACCACCAGGCCCTCCTGGAGGCGATCGAGGCCGGTGACCCCGAGCGTTTCGACCACCAGCTCGCTCGACACCTCGCCGCGGTCCATGACCTCCCTGGCGATGACTCGTCGGGAGCGAATTCGTGAGCGCCGAACGCGCCCGCTTCGGTTGGCCTGCCGTCGCGCTCGCGGTGTTCACCACCGCGTGGGGCGGCAACGAGTTCACTCCGCTGCTGGTGATGTACCGGCAGATCTCCGACCTGTCGCCGGTGGTCGTCGACGCGCTGCTGTTCGCATACGTCCTGGGCATCGTGCCCGCTCTGCTGATCGGTGGTCCGCTCTCGGACCGGCTGGGTCGACGACCGCTCATGCTGCCCGCTCCGCTGTTCGCGGCTGTCGGTTCGGGATTGCTCGCCGCGGGATCGGAGTCGGTGGCACTGCTGACCGCCGGACGCGTGTGCAGCGGCATCGCGCTGGGCCTGTCGATGGCCGTCGGCGGCAGCTGGATCAAGGAACTCTCCGACCGTGACGGCGCGCGCACCGGTGCCGGTGCCGGCCGTGCGGCGATGAGCCTCACCGCCGGGTTCGGCGTCGGCGCGGGCGTGGCCGGTGTGCTCGCGCAGTGGGGGCCCTGGCCGCACGTCCTGCCGTACCTGATCAACATCGGCGTCGCGGTCGTGGCGGCGAACCTGATCGTGCTGGTACCGGAGACGCGTCTCCGGCAGGCTGCTCCGGGCCGTCTGCGTGACGACCTGCGCATCCCGTCCGCGGGGCATCGCCGGTTCCTGTTCGTCGTGATGCCGCTCGCACCCTGGGTGTTCGGTGCCGCGGCGTCGGGTTATGCGATCGTCCCCGCCCTCATGTCCGCGCGCACCGCGGGAGCGCCGATCGCGTTCGCCGGCCTCTGCTGCGTTCTCGGCCTGACCGCGGGCTTTGGCATCCAGTCTCTGGGGCGGCGGATCGACCGGCCGGGAAGTGTCCGCGGGGTCGTCGTCGCCCTGGTGGTGCTGGTGGCCGGGATGGTCCTCGCGGCGGTGGCCGCCCACGTGCTGACCGTCTGGGTCGCGCTGCTGGCATCGACGCTGCTCGGATGTGGTTACGGCATGGCGATGATCGCCGGTCTCCTCGAGGTGCAGCGCATCGCCGGTCCAGACGACCTCGCCGGACTCACGGCGGTCTACTACGGCGTGACGTACCTGGGCTTCGCCGTGCCTGCGGTCTTGGCGTGGATCTCGGAGACGTGGGTGGCCATCACGTATCCGGTGATGTTCGGGTTCGGTGCCGTGGCCGCCCTCGTGTCTCTGGCGGTGACCATCATCGGGCATCGACGTCACGGGCCGGAAGCCGCGCGCGACCCGCACGCCCCACTGGCGTCGACTGCGGACATCGGAGCCGGCCGGGCACGGTGACACGACGCCGCGCCGCGACCACCCGGTAACCTGCTGGGAGTTTGGTCAGGCACCGCAGGCAGCGGCCGCGGGTGCGACGGGGAGTGTGCAGCGGGTGAGTGTGGAAAGGCGCGGGCGATGATGCTTGGGGCATGGATCGTCGTGGTGTCCGCACTGGTGCTGATCCTGCCGGGCGCGTTCGTCGGCCGGCGGATGAATCTCCCGTGGCCGGTCGCGCTGGCCGCCGGCCCACCCATCACGTTCGCGCTCGTCTCGATCCTCACGGTGCTGTACTCGGTGGTCGGGTTCGAGTGGAATGCGGTGTCTGCGTTGGTCGGCCTTCTCTTCGCGATCGCCGGCGCCTGGGTCTACTCACGATTGCTGCACACCCGGTGGGGTAGGCGGGTGGCGCCGGTGCCGGAAGCATCCGACGAGCCGCGCGTGGGCCGCACCGCGACGCTGCGGGTCGCCGCGGGACTCGGCCTCGGTGGGCTGATCATCGCCATCACGTGCATCCGCCCGCTGGTCAAGACGGCGTTCGCCGGGTTGAACAACATCTCCCAGGTGTGGGATTCGTTGTGGCACGCCAGTTCTCTGCGCTGGATACACGAGACGGGCATCGGCTCGGCCATGCGTATGGGCGAGCTGATGAACTACGACACCCAGGGCTTCAACTACTACCCGAACACCTGGCACGCGTTGGGCGCCTTGCTGTTTCCGCTGACCGGAGCCGATCCGGTCGAGTTGTACAACGCGTATTCGCCTGCGGTGCTGGCGGTCACGGTGCCACTGGGTGTCGCATCGCTGGCCTACTGGTTCGCCCGCCATCGTTACGACGTCGACGCCTCGGCGCTGATCGCCGGCACCGCGGGAGCGCTGAGCGCACTGTTCCCGTCGCTGCCCTACGTCGAGGTGCAGCTGACGTCGGTGCCCAACGCCGTGGGCGTCAGCCTGGCCCCGGTGGCTGCCGTGCTGGTGATGAGCGTCGTGTCGGACCGCTCCCGTGTGTTGCCCGCCGCGCTGGCCGTCGCGGGCGTCACCGCCACGCACCCGTCGGCGCTGATCGTCGTCGGCGTGATCGTCGGCCTGTGGTGGCTGTGCGAGGGTCTGTGGCGTCCGGTCGCCGGCCGCCTGCGCGATCTCGCGGCCCTCGCGGCCACGGCTGTCATCACGCTGGTCCTCATCGCCCCGGTGGTGCTGGGCACGATACGGGTCGCCGACACCAACGAGCTCCCGTTCTTCGACTTCCGCGAGGACACCATCGGTGTCTTCGACGGCCTCACCAGAGGGGCGTTCAACGGGACCATTCCGCTCGAGCTCGACCATTTCCCGAACTGGCCGCTGATCGTCGTGACCGTTATCGGTCTGGCCGCGCTGGCGTGGTTGCGATGCTGGGCCGGGCTCGCCGCGTGGTTCGTGTTCGCGCTGGTCACCGCCAATGCCATGGTGTCTCTCGGCCCGCTGTCGGCGCCCCTCGGCGTGATCGGCGGCTACTTCTACAACTCACCGCATCGCCTCACGTTCGTCGTCGCGATTCTCTCGGCGGCCGCGGCGGGCGTCGCGATCGGTGCCGCTGTCCTGGGGATCGTCGGACTCGTCCGGCGGCGCCTCGAATCGTCGGAGTCCGACGATCGCGCGACCTCGACTCCGACTTCGACCTCGACTCCGACTACGACACGGGCGCGGTGGGTCGTCGCGGCGTCGTACGTGGTCTTGCTGGCGCTGATCGGCGGCGCCGCCGTCGTCCGCTATCCGCCGAACGCGCAGATCGCGTCGAAGGAGCGGGGCGGCAAGTACGTCGGCCCCGACGATCTCGCCGCTTACGCATGGCTGGCGTCGCAACCCGACGCACAGGACGTGCTCGTCCTGAACAATCTCGACCAGGGGACCGGCTGGCTCTATCCGGTCACCGGGGTCACACCGATGTTCCCCTTCTATCGCGCCAACGAGTTCTCCGAGCGGCAGCGCGACCTGTTCTGGGGCGTGTCCGAGATCGGCGCCGACCCGGCGATCGACCAGATCGTGCGAGACATGAACGTGCACTACGTCATCGACTCGCCACCGAGCTACTGGGAGTTCCAACGCGGGATGCCGGACCCCGCTCGCGGACACCAGGGTGACCCGTTCCTGGCGTTGCGGCAGAACGGAGCGCCGGGACTCACCGAGGTGTTCCGCCGCGGAGACGCGGTGATCTACCGGGTCAACGACCTGGTCTATCCGCCGCCGGCTAGCTGATCGCCCGGCTCCCCGAGGTGCGAGTTTGCGTGCGTCTGGCCCTGCTCCCTGAGGTGTGAGGAGCGCAAGCGACGAGCCTCGAAGGGCCGGCGAGGCACGTCGCGAATGCCCTTCGAGGCTCGCTTCGCTCGCACCTCAGGGAGCGGGGACTTCGCTCCCTCGCACCTCAGGGAGCGGGGGAGTCGCTCGCACCTCAGGGAGCAGAGGCTCGCTCCGCCGGCACCTCAGGGAGCAGAAGCGGGCTCAGGGGTCACGAGCAGGGGCTAGCGTCGACACATGCGGCCCTGGATGTGTGTCTTCTGCGCCAACGAGTTCCCGCCCGGCGAGACGCCACCTGCGATGTGCCCGATCTGCGACGACGATCGCCAGTGGCTCCCGGAGAGCGGCCCGAGTTTCACGCCGTTGGACGAGACCGCCGACAACGCACTGACCGCCGACGAGATGGAGCCCGGCCTGACCGCGCTGACGGTGCGTCCGTCGGTCGGGATCGGGCAGCGCGGCTTCGTGATCGCCACGTCCGACGGGAACATCCTGTGGGAGCCGCCGGGGTTCATCGGGCCCGCGCTGGTCGAGTGGCTGGAGCACCACGGTGGGCTCGCCGCCATCGCCGCGAGCCACCCGCACCTCGTCGGTGCGGGTGTGTCGCTCAGTCATCGTTTCGGTCGGGTGCCGGTGTACTACAACGACTTCGATCGACGCTGGGTCACCCGTCCGGATTCGGTGATCGAATTCTGGACCGACGCCGCTGACCTTCCCGGCGGGGTGCGACTCGTCCGGTGCGGCGGACACTTTCCCGGGAGCGCGGTCCTTCACCTACCCCACGCGGCGGGCGGGCGTGGCGCGGTCCTGACCGGTGACACCATCAAGGGCGTGATGCAACCGGGCATGGTCACCTTCATGCGCAGCTACCCGAACATGATCCCGCTGTCGCCGCGGCTCGTCCGCCAGATCGTCGACCGGGTGGGTGAACTCCGGTTCGATCGGCTCTACGATGCGTTCGGCGTCGTGGTCGACCGCGACGCGCACGGTGTCGTCGAGACGTCCGCCCGGCGCTACATCGGCTGGGCGACAGACGAGATCGTCGATCCCGACGACCCGCACGCGCCCGCCTGAGCAGCGCTCCGCGAACGGCTCAGGCGTCCGGGTATCCCTTCGGATTGCCGGACTGCCAGCGCCAGGTGTCTGCGCACATGTCGTCGATCGTCTTGTCGGCGTGCCACCCCAGGTCCTCGTTCGCGCGTGTCGGGTCGGCGTAGGACGCGGCGATGTCCCCGGCACGACGCGGGGCGACCTCGTAGGGGATCGGTCGGCCGCTGGCCCGCTCGAACGCGTGCACCACCTCGAGGACCGAGACACCCTGTCCCGTACCGAGATTCCATGTCGACATGCCGGTGTCCCCGGTACTGATCCGGTCGAGCGCGGCGACGTGGCCCGCGGCCAGGTCGTCGACGTGGATGTAGTCGCGGACACCGGTCCCGTCCGGGGTGTCGTAGTCGTCGCCGAACACCGACAACTTCTCGCGCCGGCCGACCGCGACCTGCGCGACGAACGGCATGAGGTTGTTGGGGATCCCCGACGGGTCCTCGCCGATCGTCCCGCTCGGGTGAGCGCCCACGGGGTTGAAGTAGCGCAGTGCCGCGATTCGCCAGGCGTCCGAGCTGGCGGCGACATCGCGCAGGATCTGCTCGATCATCACCTTGGTCCAGCCGTAGGGGTTGGTCGCAGACGTCGGCAGGTCCTCGGTCATCGGCAGCTGGGGCTCGGCGCCGTAGACCGTCGCCGAGGATGAGAACACCAGCGTGTGTACGTCGTGGCGCTCCATCGCGCGGAGCAGCGCGAACGTGGTACCCAGGTTGTTCTGGTAGTAGTCGAGCGGCTTCGCCACGGATTCGCCGACGGCCTTGTAGCCGGCGAAGTGGATGACCGCGTCGATGTCCTCGTGGGCGAAGAAGTGTTCGGTCTTGTCGACGTCCGCGAGGTCGAAGGCGTGGACGGGTATGGACCGACCCGACAGCGCCTCCAGCCTGCCGACGACCGTCGGTTTGGCGTTGCTGAAGTCGTCGACGATGACGACGTCATGTCCGGCGGAGACCAGTTGGATGACGGTGTGCGAGCCGATGTAGCCCGCGCCGCCGCTCACGAGTACGCGCATGACCACCACCGTATGCGGCGACCCTGTGAACCGGCCACGACCCGCACAGGTGTCGTGTCAGCCGATGACGCGTTCGGTGGTGGCGTACTTCTGTTCGACGGCGTTTTTGGTGGGTTGCCACCAGTCGGTGTTGGTGCGGTACCAGTCGATGGTGGCGGCGATGCCGGCGCGGAAGTCGAGGTAGGTGGGTTGCCAGCCGAGTTCGGTGCGTAGTCGGGTGGAGTCGATGGCGTAGCGGCGGTCGTGGCCGGGGCGGTCGGTGACGAAGTCGAAGGCGTCGGTGGGGTGGTCGAGGAGTTCGAGGATGGTTTCCACGACGGTGCGGTTGTCGACTTCGCCGTCGGCGCCGATGAGGTAGGTTTCGCCGATCTGGCCGCGGTCGATGATCCACCGTATGCGGCGACCCTGTGAACCGGCCACGACCCGCACAGGTGTCGTGTCAGCCGATGACGCGTTCGGTGGTGGCGACTTCTGTTCGACGGCGTTTTTGGTGGGTTGCCACCAGTCGGTGTTGGTGCGGTACCAGTCGATGGTGGCGGCGATGCCGGCGCGGAAGTCGAGGTAGGTGGGTTGCCAGCCGAGTTCGGTGCGTAGTCGGGTGGAGTCGATGGCGTAGCGGCGGTCGTGGCCGGGGCGGTCGGTGACGAAGTCGAAGGCGTCGGTGGGGTGGTCGAGGAGTTCGAGGATGGTTTCCACGACGGTGCGGTTGTCGACTTCGCCGTCGGCGCCGATGAGGTAGGTTTCGCCGATCTGGCCGCGGTCGATGATGGTCCACACGGCGTCGTTGTGGTCGTCGACGTGGATCCAGTCGCGGATGTTGCGGCCGTCGCCGTAGAGCTTGGGGCGTACCCCGGTCAGCACGTTGGTGATCTGGCGGGGGATGAATTTCTCGATGTGCTGGTAGGGGCCGTAGTTGTTGGAGCAGTTGGAGATGGTCGCGGCGACGCCGAAGGAGCGGACCCAGGCGCGGACGAGCAGGTCGCTGCCGGCTTTGGTCGAGGAGTAGGGGCTCGAGGGGTTGTAGGCGGTGGTTTCGGTGAAGCGGGCGGGGTCGTCGAGGTCGAGGTCGCCGTAGACCTCGTCGGTGCTGATGTGGTGGTAGCGCACCTGGTGGGTGCGGACGGCTTCGAGCAGGGTGTAGGTGCCCACGAGGTTGGTGGTGACGAANTCTGGCGGGGGATGAATTTCTCGATGTGCTGGTAGGGGCCGTAGTTGTTGGAGCAGTTGGAGATGGTCGCGGCGACGCCGAAGGAGCGGACCCAGGCGCGGACGAGCAGGTCGCTGCCGGCTTTGGTCGAGGAGTAGGGGCTCGAGGGGTTGTAGGCGGTGGTTTCGGTGAAGCGGGCGGGGTCGTCGAGGTCGAGGTCGCCGTAGACCTCGTCGGTGCTGATGTGGTGGTAGCGCACCTGGTGGGTGCGGACGGCTTCGAGCAGGGTGTAGGTGCCCACGAGGTTGGTGGTGACGAACGCTGAGGGGTCGGCCAGGGAGTTGTCGTTGTGGGATTCGGCGGCGAAGTGCACGACGAGGTCGGTTTCGGCGACGAGGCGGTCGACCAGGGCGGTGTCGGTGATGTCGCCTTCGACGAGGTCGACGCGGTCGGCGACCGGAGCGAGGGTGTCGGGGTTGGCGGCGTAGGTGAGTTTGTCGAGCACCCGGATCGACACCTCGGGGCGGGTGGCCAGGGTGCGCAGCACGAAGTTGGCGCCGATGAACCCGGCACCACCGGTCACGAGAACACGCACGTGAAGGCCTTTCCTGGACGTCGACGGACGCCGTCACTCTACCGACGGAGCGAACCCGGCGTGCCGGGCCGCACACCCGCTGCAGCGAGCATGTCCCGGACGGACGGTGCGCGGGCACTAGGCTGATCGCCATGCGAGGGATCATTCTGGCCGGTGGCACGGGCTCGCGGCTGCACCCGATCACGCAGGGGGTGAGCAAACAGCTCGTCCCGGTCTATGACAAGCCGATGATCTACTACCCGCTGTCGACGCTGATGCTCGCCGGTATCCGCGATATCCTCATCATCACCACACCCCACGACGCCCCCGCGTTCGAGAACCTGCTCGGCAACGGTGACCAGTTCGGCATCAACCTGACCTACAAGACCCAGCCCTCACCCGACGGGCTCGCCCAGGCCTTCGTCCTGGGTGCCGAGCACATCGGCACCGAGTCGGTCGCACTGGTGCTGGGCGACAACATCTTCTACGGGCCGGGCCTGGGCAACCGCCTGCAGGGATTCGAGAACGTCGACGGCGGAGCGGTCTTCGCCTACTGGGTGGCCAACCCCGAGGCCTACGGCGTCGTCGACTTCGACGCCGACGGCACCGCCATCTCGCTGGAAGAAAAGCCTGCACAACCGAAGTCGAACTTCGCGGTGCCCGGCCTCTACTTCTACGAAAACGACGTCGTCGACATCGCCCGCAACCTCGAACCCAGCGCACGCGGCGAGTACGAGATCACCGACGTCAACGCGCACTACCTGCAGCAGGGCAAGCTGTCGGTCACCGTGTTGCCGCGCGGTACCGCCTGGCTCGACACCGGAACCTTCGACAGCCTCCTCGACGCAGGCAACTTCGTGCGCACCGTCGAACAACGCCAAGGACTCAAGATCGCCGTCCCGGAGGAGATCGCCTGGCGTCGCGGCTTCATCGACGACGACGGGCTGCGCACCCGCGCTGAGAAGTTACGCAAGTCCGGTTACGGTGACTACTTGCTGGAGCTCCTGCAGCGCGGCAAAGGCTTCTGAGGCGAAAGGCTCTCCATGAAGATACGACCCCTCACCATCGACGGTGCCTGGGAGTTCACCCCGGTGCAGCACGGCGACGATCGGGGTCTGTTCGCGGAGGCGTTCAAGGCCGACGTGCTCAGCGACGTGATCGGCCACCGCTTCGACCTCGCCCAGGTCAACCTGTCCGTATCCGCGGCCGGCGTGCTGCGCGGTGTGCACTTCGCCGATGTGCCTCCGGGACAGGCCAAATACGTCACCTGCCCGGCGGGTGCCATCCTCGACGTCATCGTCGACATCCGGGTCGGTTCGCCGACCTTCGGGACCTACGACACCGTCTTGCTCGACGACGTCGATCGTCGTGCGGTCTATCTCTCCGAGGGGCTGGGTCATGCATTCTGTGCCCTCGCCGACAACTCGACCGTCACCTACCTGTGCTCCACCGGGTACAACCCGGCCGGTGAACACGGCATCAACCCGCTTGATCCGGAACTCGGCATCGACTGGCCGACGCGGGCCCGCGACGGTTCGGCGTTGGAGTACGAGCTGTCCCCGAAAGACACTGCGGCCCCAGGGTTGTCCGAAGCGCGGGATTCCGGTCTCTTGCCGGACCACGACGAGGTGTCCGCGTACCTGCGCTCGCTGGCCGACTAGCGAATCGTGCACGGCCGGAGCCGTACACGATTCGGACGCAGCCGAACTCGACCCGACTGAACTCGACCCGACTGGGCTCAACCCGAAGTGGACCGCCGGAACGAGCTGACCGCCCAGAAGTAGCCGCCGATCAGGAACACCAGGCTCCACCCGACAGCCCAGGGCCAGCGGTCGCTGATGTCGATACCCATGAGGAGTCCGCGCAGCGTGTCGGCGATCGGACTGAAGGGCTGGTAC
The DNA here is from genome assembly GCF_022206305.1 of Gordonia sp. 'Campus'. Taxonomy (GTDB): domain Bacteria; phylum Actinomycetota; class Actinomycetes; order Mycobacteriales; family Mycobacteriaceae; genus Gordonia. The sequence continues at coordinate 53,014 of NZ_JAKOIW010000011.1, forward strand.
TCGGCGAACTGACGGACGCCGTTCGGCATGCTGTCGGTGGGCACGAGTCCGCTGCCGAGGTAGGGCAGGAACAGCAGGGGCAGGGGCATGTTGCTGGCGCTCTCCGGATTCGGCGCGATGACGCCCATCGCGACGGCGATCCACACCAGGCCGGCTGTCAGCAGCAGGAGCAACCCGCCCGCCGCGCACCATCCGAGAAACCCTGCGTTGGAGCGGAATCCGAGTCCGAAGGCGACGGCCAGCAACAGGGCCACGGCGATGACACCCTGGATGAGCGCGCCGACGAAGTGTCCGGCCAGGATCGCCGTCGGCGGCGTCGCCAGCGAGCGTAGGCGGTTGACGATGCCCTCGGTGACGTCCTGGTTGACCGACACCGCGACGGCCACCGTCAGGAACGACGGGACGAACAGCAGCAGGCCGGGCAGCAGGTAGTTGATGTACTTCCCGTCGAGAGGGCCGTCGGCGGACAGTGCGCTCTCGATCGCCCCGCCGAAGAAGAAGGTCATCAACAGCAGGATGACGACCGGCATCGCGATGGTCGAGAACATCATCGTGGGGTATCGCCGCAACCGGATGAGGTTGCGTCGCACCATCACAGCAGAATCGGCCAGGGTGTGTTCGACAGTGGTGGACATGGGATCTCCTAAGGGGTGGTGACGGCCGCACGGCCGGTGATGGTCAGGAACACGTCGTCGAGGTCGGGGGTGTGGACGGAGATACCGGCCGCCTCGATGCCGGCGTCGTCGAGGGTGGTGAGGATGTCGCGGATGGCGCTGATCCCGTCGCCGCCCGGGACGGCCAGCGTGTTCTCCTCCTGCGCATCCACCGCGGACGGGAAGTGCGCACGGGCACGGTCGAGTTCGCCGGCGTCGGGAAATGCGATCTTGATGTGCCCACCCGGCACGAGCCGTTTGAGCTCTGCGGCGGTGCCCTCGGCCACGATGCGACCCCGATCGAGGACTGCTATCCGATCGGCGAGGTGATCGGCCTCCTCCAGGTACTGGGTCGTGAGGAATATCGTCGTGCCACGTGCGACGAGGTCGCGAACCGTGTCCCAGACCGCCCGGCGTGATCGCGGGTCGAGGCCGGTGGTCGGTTCGTCGAGGAAGATGATCGACGGCTCACCCACGAGCGTCATGGCCAGATCCAGCCGTCGGGTCATGCCGCCCGAGTAGTCGCCGACCCGGCGGTCGGCCGCGTCGACGAGGTCGAAGTCGATCAGCAGCCTCTCGACCCGCTCGTGGGCCTCCGCCTTCGGCAGATGCCGCAGCCGGGCCATCATCATGAGGTTCTCGCGCCCGGTGAGCAGGGTGTCGACCGCAGCGAACTGTCCGGTGAGACCGATCTTGCCGCAGATGGCTTCGCGGTCGGTGCGGGTGTCGAGACCCGCTACCGACACCTCGCCGGCGTCGGCCCGCGACAGGGTCGAGAGGATCTTGACCGTTGTCGTCTTTCCCGATCCGTTGGGCCCCAGCAGCGCGAACACGGTGCCGGCGGGGACCGAGAGGTCGATGCCGTCGAGTACACGGTGATCGCCGAAGGACTTCGTGAGTCCTCGGGCGTCGATGGCCGGTGATGTCATGGTCTGCTCTTCTCTTTCGATGGGGTGTGGGCGTGCATTAATACATGCGCATATATGCATGAGTTGGTAGACGAACGTCCCTGGTGGACGTCGTCGGGGTGGCGCTGTCGGGACCCGGTGCGGACTACACGTCGAGGTCTTCGATCTCGGGCCGCAACGCCGCGGCCGTCCGCTCGAAGAAGCGTTCGGGGACAAGTGGTTTGAGCTGCTCGACGTCGTCGAGGATCTCGACCGAGTAGTCACCCCAGTCGGGAAGCTCCGCCGTGAACAGGCTGCGAACGCTGGGAATTCCGGTGAGGTCCTTCAGCCAATTGCCGGTCTTCTGCTTGCGCGTCACCCCGTAGTTGACCCAGTCGACGTAGTGCACCGCGAGGACCACCTTTCCGGTGCGGCCTTCGTAAGCGGTCAACTTGGTTGCGTTGCCGGTGTTCTCGTCGAACTCGGTCTCCTCGGCGAGCAGGCGACCGAAGAACCGCTTGCGCCGCACGCCGTCGGGACCGTCGCGGAGTACGACCTCCTCGTATCCGGCGTCGCGGTAGTCGGCTGCGCGGACATAGGCTCGCAGTGCTTCGACCACCGCGCCCGAGAGGTTGCCTCCGGACACCTGTTGGGCGCGCTCGAGGACTTTGATGTCGTCGTCGGAGACGTAGATGGTCTTGTTCGGCATGGACCAACTATATGTAGATGTATACGTAGACGCAAGGGTTGGCTCGACGGAGATCGTGGGCAGTCCGTCCTCGGTGTCCCTCCGAATTGATCAGTAGGCTGAGGAATTGGGAGGTTGTGAGCGGATGCATTCAGAAGTGATGGGGAACTCGTCGATCATGGCCGCGATCGGTCTGGGGATGATCGCGCTGACGGTGTACGCGTTCCGCCTCAGACGGTCGTGCGGGGCGGTGACCTCGCTGGTGGTCGTTCTCGGTGTGGCGTTGTCGTTCGACAATGTCGCGGTCGCGGTCGGGCGCATCGTCGGCTTCGGTGACGCCCTCTACGCGATCAACCTGCCCCGGTTCTGGATTCACGCGCTCATGACGCCGCTGATCGTGGTCGCCGCCGCGGTGCCGGCGCGGCGCCTGGGTGTGCGATGGAGCCGATCGGTCCTTGTTGCCGGGACGCTCCTGGTCACGGCCTTCGTGATCGTGGGGATCGTCGAATTGTTCGTCGCGCTGGAACTGACGCCGACGACCGACGGCGACGCGTTGCGATACTCGAACGCGGCGGTTGCCGGCCCTCCTCTCCCGGCTCTGGGCACGGTGCTGCTGCTCATCGCGGCAGGCGTCCACCTGTGGCGATCCGCCGAGTCGCCCTGGCTCTGTCTCGGATCGCTGGTCATGCTCGTCACGGCAGCCGCCGGCACGTCGGTCTTCTGGCTCGGGAACTTCGGTGAGCTGGTGCTCTACGCGTCGATCGTCGCCACCATGTCTCAGGTGGCCGAGGCGGGAGATCCCGACCCGTCGGCGAGCGAGGCGGTCCCGCTCGACGCCGGTTACGAAACGTCGTCGGTGCCGCGTTGATCGGCACTCTCGGCGTTCTGCAATGCGATGGCGCGGGCGAGTCGCGCGTACTTGACCTCCAGATCGCGGAACCTCAGGTAGGTCGAGACCGTGGTGAACGCGAAGGCGATGACCAGCAGGAACAGGACGAGGTCGAGACCGCGCTGGATGCCGATCTTGTTGGCGACCCACGTGACGTCGTCCTGACGCAGCATCGCGTACAGGCCGAACCCGACGAACGCGACGAAGAGCAGCTTCACCCCGGCCGACGCCCGCGCCGTACCGCGGTTGACCACGAAGAACCCCACGAGGGCGACCAGGCCGAGGATCGCGAGGATCTGGAACCAGATCATGTGCTCACTTCCTCATCCGGGTGTGAAAGAGTCCGTCGGCGACGATGTTGACCCCGTTGATCAACGACTGCCCCTTGGCGCGCGAGTAGTCGGTGTAGAGGATCGTCACCGGTTGCTCGCTCACCCGCCAGCGATGATGGTCGATCAGCGCGATGAACTCCGATGCGTGACTCATCCCGCTCATCAGCAGATCGAGCTCCTCGGCGACGGTCCGGTTGAACGCCCGAAGTCCGTTGTGCGCGTCGGACAATCCGAGTCGCCGCGTTCGCGGACTCAGGAACACGATGGTGCGCAACGCCATTCGACGCAGGAGCGGGACCGACTCGCTGCGACCCTCGGCGAACCGGGTTCCGACGATGATGTCGACCGGTTCGGTACGCAGGCGTCCGATCATCGCGGAGACGTCCTCGACGCGGTGCTGACCGTCGGCGTCGAACGTGACGAAGAATCGCGCTCCCGGCTGCCGACGCGCGTATTCGACGCCGGTCTGGATCGCGGCCCCCTGACCGAGGTTCACCGGATGCCGCACGAGGTGTACGCCTGCGGCCCGGATCTCGGCGGCCGAGTTGTCCGAACTGCCGTCGTCGACGCACACGATGTTGGGGAACGTCTCACGCGCACGGGCCGCGACGTCGCGGATGACCTGACCCTCGTTGAAAACGGGTACCACCAGCCACACGTCGGCATTGGTGATCGGATCGGCCATGGTGAACAACCCTAACCCGGTCCGGCGTGGGCTTCCTCGCCCGGCACGCCTCATGCACGACGGGGTGTGTGCATCCGGTTAGTCTTGCCCGGTGACGATCGACGTGATGATGCCGTTCTATGGCGACGTCGACCAGTTCCGGCAGGCCGTGACCAGTGTCCTCGACCAGACCGACCCGGATCTGCGGCTGGTCGTCGTCGACGACTGCTTCCCGGACCCCACACCTGCCGAGTGGCTCCTCGCGCTCGACGACGCCCGCGTCGAGTATCTGCGCAACGAGACCAACCTCGGGGTCAACGGCAACTTCCGGCGATGCGTCGACCTCGTCGTCGCCGACTGGTTCGTGGTGATGGGGTGCGACGACCTCATGCATCCGGACTACCTGTCGACCGTCCGGACGCTGGCGCGGCACCATCCCGGCGCGGCCGTCATCGCGCCCGGCGTGGATGTCATCGACGAGAGTGGACGCCCGGTCGCACCACTCGGAGACCGGATCAAGTCGGTGTTGGCGCCGTCGCGCGCTGCCGAACTGTCGGGGGAACGTCTCGCGACGAGCCTGTATCACGGCAACTGGACGTATTTCCCGTCGCTGTTGTGGCGGACGAAGGCGGTGCGGGAGGTCGGATTCCGACCCGGGCTCGAGATCGTCCTCGACCTCGCCCTGCTCGTCGACCTCGCCAGTGCCGGTGGATCTCTCGTCCACGATCCCGAGGTGGTGTTCTCGTACCGCAGGCACCGTGCGTCGGTGAGTTCGGTCCAGGCCGTCGACGGCCGGCGCTTCGCCGAGGAGAACCAGTTCTTCGACGACGAGGCACGGCGATGCGAAGCGCGCGGCTGGCCGAAGGCGGCACGCGCCGCGAGGTGGCATGCGACGTCGAGGCTGAACCATCTGCAGGCCCGGGTCGGGGCGGGGATCGGGCGGTTGCGGGGCAGACCCGCTCACTAGGCCCGAAGAACGCCGATGAGGTGCACGCCCAACCCGACGACCGGCCCGACGACGAGCGCCGCACATGTTCGGGCCTCGACATCGAGTGGCAACAACAGCATCGCGACGGCGACGAGGGTCGCCACCCACCAGCCGGCCGCATACCAGCGGTGGGCGCCCGCGGCGATGGCGGCGGCACCGGTCACGGTCAGGAGTCCGAGGCAGGTGGCGCCTGCCGTCAGCATGGCGACCACGATGCCGGCGAGGTCGAAGTCGGCGCCGAAGACCGACCGCAACAGCCACGGACCGACCAGCCACGCTCCGAGTACGCCGACGCCGCCGATGGCCGCGACCACCCCGAGTGGCGCGCCGAGTGACCGGACCCGACGATCCCGTCGATCGACGAAGCGTGAGATCAACACACCCTGAAAGCTGTTGAGCGGCACGAGTAACGGTGCACGGGTGAGCGTCACCGCGAGAACGAGCGCGCCGATGATTCGTGTGTCGTCCGCGTCGGGGGTTCCGCGCAGGTTGGTGGTCAGGTTGATCAGCACCGGGAACCCCATCACCAGGACGGCGCTCGCGGCCGCGGCGGCCATGGCCGTCAAGGTGTTGACCGCGAGCCTGCCCGACGTCACGTCGCCGGAGATCCCGACGGTGCGCCGGGCCGTCGACGAGGTCGCCAGCACCACGCACCATGAGACCGATCCGATGACGGTGATGACGAGGAAGGCGGTGGTGTCCCATCCGGCGGCGACGGCGACGACCGCTCCCACCAGCCGGATCAGCGCGTCGACCGACAACAACACCGCGAACGCCGCCCAGTTGAGCGTGCCCGAGAGCGCGCCGCACAGGTGCGCATAGACGGCGAAACTCGCGACGCCGACGGCCAACAGGGCAATGGACAGTCCGCGTTCGTCGGTGAACACCTTCCCGGCCCACAACGGCGACGACGCCGCGACGACGATCGCCAGACCGACGCCGATCACGGTGTTCACGACGAGCGGACGGGACCGGCCGACGCCCTCGGCCCCGGCGGTTCGCACGCTGCGCGTCGTCTCCTGCAGCTGGCCGTTCTGGGCGCCCGTCACCAGTCCGTATGCGGCCCAGAACACGGCGAACACGCCGTACCCGACCGCCCCGAGATGGCGGGCGGCGAGCAGGAGGACCACGTACCCCGACGCCGCGGCGATGACCGTCGCGACGGTGACCCGTCCCAGGGACCGTCCGGTCGACTCACCCGGCAGGTCATGGGCAGCGGCCGGACCCGGCGGAGTCGGATCGGTGGTCATCGAACGGGTCAGGAAGGACCGGGGAACGGCGGCAGCTCGGGCGTGAACAGCCAGTCGTCCCACAGTTGCTTCAACGGCTTCGACGAGTGGGCCGCGGCGAGGGCCATGAAGTCCTCGGTCGTCACCGACCCGTAGCGGTATTTGTCTGTCCATCGCTGGAGCAGGGCGAAGAAGTCGCCGTCGCCGATCGTCAGGCGCAAGGCGTGCAGGGTGAGGGCACCGCGTTTGTAGACCCAGTCGTCGAACATCTTGCGGGGTCCGGGGTCCGCGAGAGGTACACGCACCGGCGATGATTCGAGCTTGTCGTAATAGTGGCGCGCCCACTCGTCGGCGCTGCGGCCACCGGAGTGCTGACTCCACAGCCATTCGGCGTAGCAGGCGAAACCTTCGTGCAGCCAGATGTCGCGCCAGCGGGCCGCGGTCACCGAGTTGCCGAACCACTGGTGTGCGAGTTCGTGGGCGATGAGCCGCTCGGCGTGCCGGCTGCCGTCGCAGTGATTGGCGCCGAAGGTGGAGAAACTCTGTGCCTCGATGGGGATCTCGAGCTCGTCCTCCGTGACCACGACCGTGTACTGCGGGAACGGGTAGGGGCCGAACATCTCGACGAATGCCGAGACCATCTCGGTCTGGGCGCCGAAGTCGATCGCGAAGTTGTCCTCGAGGTGCGACGGGATGAGACCCGCGACAGGAATCGGCTTGGACGCCAACGACACCTGCTTGTACTGGCCGATCTGGATCGATGCGAGGTAAGTGGGCATCGGCTCGACCTGCTCGTACACCCATGTGGTCTGCGCCGCCCGGACGCGCTTGGACTCGAGGACACCGTTCGCGAGCGCGTGGTACGGACTGTCGGTCGTGATCGAGATCCGGTACGGGGCTTTGGCACTCGGGTGGTCGTCGCAGGGGAACCACGACGCCGCGCCGTTCGGCTGGTTCGCGCACAGCGAGCCGTCGGTCAGTTCTTCCCAGCCGACCTCTCCCCACGGACCGCGGATGGGCCGCGGGGTGCCGTGATAGCGGACGGTGATGGTCATCGCGCCCCCGGGCGGCAGCGGCGTGTCCGGGGTGACGGTGAGCTTGTGGTGGCGGTGACTGTAACGGGCGCGTTTGTCGTTGACCGAGACGCGTTGAACCGACAGCGAGCCGGCGAGGTCGAGGGTGAACCGCTTGAGTTCTGCGTACGAGGTCGCGGTCAGCACCGCGGTGCCCTCCAGCCGGTTGCTCGCGACCTTGTACTCGAGATCGAGGTCGTAGCGCGAGATCCGGTAACCCAGATTGCCGTTGTCGGGGAGATAAGGATCGAGGACGTCGTCAGGCGCACCCAACACGGGTTGCCCGGAGTTGCCTCGCGAACCCCAGCCAGACTTTCCGGGCACTCTCGACTCCTACTCCGTTCTGCCCTCGCGGGCCGACGTGCCGCCGCACGCCTCGTCGAACCGCGTCGGTGACGCTGCGACCGGTTACGAGGCGGTTGCGGTTGGGTGGCGATGTCTCGATTTCGGCGTATCGCCCGCGACGGGGCGATGCTGTCCCGGACACTGTGAGAGTACCTGGCGGCGGCAGAGCCGGCCCGCCCGATCGATGCGAGGAGTACGGAATGAGCGGATTCGGCAGTGTGGCGCAGTTTCTCGCGCGCTTGATACTCGGCATCATCTTCATCGCCCACGGCTGGCAGAAGCTGGTGACCATGGGCATGGATGCCACCAAGGCGGGATTCGGCCCCGCCGGGATGGACATCCCGTACCCGGAGCTCGCGGCCTACTACGCGACCTGGGTGGAGCTGGTGGGCGGCATCCTGCTGATCCTGGGGTTGCTGCTGCCGATCGTGTCGACGTTGCTGATCGCGGACATGATCGGCGCGATCGTGTTCGTGCACTGGGATGCCGGGTTCTGGAACTCCGACGGCGGGTACGAGTGGCCGCTCGCGTTGATCGCCGGTCTGCTGGCCGTCGGATACACCTCGGCGGGCCGGATGGGTGCCGACAGCTACATCATGCGGAGACGACGCCGCGACGTCGTCTGAGACTCAGGCGAAAGCCAGGCCGTCGATGGTGGCCGTGCTCGTCGACACCGCATCGGTGTCGGTGAGGGCGGCCACCAGTCGTGCGATCATCTCGCGTTCCTCGTCGGCATGCCGGAGACCGACCCCGTCGATCAGACCGGGCGTGATCAGCGCCAGCGGGTCGGTGTCGTGGCGATGGATGACGGCGGCGCCGAGCAGACGTTGCGCCTGGCCCGGGTCGGAGTCCCACAGGGCATCAGCGGTCAGCAGGTAGAGGCGTACCGCGGGCGGATAGTCGTGCAGATGCACGAGCGCCCAGGCCCAGTGCTTCGCGACGTCGACGGTGTCGACCTCCCCCCGACCATGCGTGCGCACGTACTTGCCGTGGAGTTCGCGGCACAGGTGGCTGGCGTCCGACCACAGCATCAGGTGCGACATGCACCGGATGCAGTCGTGCACATTGGACAGGTACTTTGCCGAATACGGTCCTTCGCGCCGTGACCTGATCTCGCGGAGCACGGAGAACTCGGCCAGCGCGTGGTCGTATTCACCGGCCGAGAGCAGCGCCTGGGCCTCGGCCTGCATTTCCTCGATCACCCTGGTGATTGTCGCCGATCAGAACTGTCACCGCCGGTTGTTTCACCGAACCGGGACCCGGGCGCGGGACGTGGGCTGCCCCGGCGCACCTGCGATCCTGGCGGACCGACCGGCGGGCTGGCATCGTGGCAGGAATGAAGGACGACATCGGTAGCACCCCCGAGGGCTCGGACGGCGAGTACAGCCTCGACGAGGACGATCAGCTGCAGCCGGAGGACACTCTTGACGACCGCGGGGTCGACGACGTCCTCGACGAGGGATACTCGCCGCCCGACTACGAGCCCAAGGGCGCGGTGCACGGGCTGACGTCTCGCGAACAGGCCGAGGGGGAGACTCTCGACGAGAGGCTCGCCGAGGAGGAGCCCGACGTCGGGGCGGTGGACCCGCTGGACGAGATCACCGCTGATGAGCGTGCTCGGACCGATTGGCGCGCACACGATTCCGATCGGAGCGATGAGTTCGAAGAGGACGACGAGGTCGGGGACACCCGGGCCGGTCGTCTGATCGCGCCGGATGCGGGCTCCGGCATCGACACCGAGTCCGAGGCGGTCGCCGAGGACGCCGGCATCGACGGTGCCGGAGCGTCCGCGGAAGAGGCTGCCGTGCACTACATCTCGGACGCTCCGGAGTAAGGGCGCCGGGTGGGTGGTGGCCGAGCCTGGCCCGACAACCGCCCCCCTGACCACCGCCCCGAAAACCGCCCCTGAAAACCGCCCTCTGGAGGGCGGTCAGAGGCGATATGCCCTCGACCGCCCTCCAGAGGGCGGTTTTCAGGGCGGTTTTCAGCACATGAGGGCTGACGGAGCGCCAGCCGTCGACCGTCCGGAACCCCTCTCCTCATCGCTGTTCGGCGCAGACGGCGATGACGGTCAGCCCGTCGGGCCCGGCGCGTAAGCGGCGGCGGGTCTGCAGATCGACGGAGATGAACTGGCCTGGCGCGATCGGCGTCGGTTCGTCGTCGATGACGACCCAGCCGCTGCCCGCGATGACGGCGTAGACGTCATCGTTGCGATCGTCGATGTGATCGTGGTCGACCGTTTCGGCGCCCGGTGGGAGCTCCACCTGGTAGACCTCGAAAGCCGTGACGCCGAGGGCGTCGCTGATGCGCCGATCGAACGGGCTGGCTGCCGGATGCGGGCCGTGGCCGGCAGGTACCGAGGATGCGTGGACGATGACGTGACCCATGAATGCATGCTAGTTGCCGGCCGCTCGCCTGGTCTCGCCGAAGTCTCCCACACACCCATCGGCCCCCGACTCGGGTGGACGGAAAAACATTGCGGCGCAGTCATTCCTTCCGTCCGCGATCGATGCGCTGATCGGACGGCGGCGTCTGGTCCATGACCTGCTCGAGCGCCGCGACGATCTTCCCGCGAATAGCCTCGGGGGTCAGCCCCAATCCGCCGAGCGCTTCGGCCAGGCCGTCATCGGCGAACATGCCGAGGAGCAGATGTTCGGTGCCGATGTAGTTGTGGCCCATCTCGACCGCGACCCCCACGGTCGACTCGAGCACGGCCTTGGCCGCCTCGTCATAGGGCACCACGCTGGTGGCCTCCGCGTCGGGGATGTCCCGCGGACTCGGCACCAGCGGTGTGATCGCGGCCGTCCACGCGGCTGGGTCGACACCGAACTCGGACAGCACCACGAAGACGAGAGACGTCGGTTCGGCGGTCAGGGACCGCGCGATGTGCGCGGGGGTCACGTGTTCGGCACGATCGGCCGCCGCGCCGGCGTTGGCGGCCATGAGGACGTTCGCCGCGCGTGGGGTGAAGCGCGAGAACGGGTTCTCGTCGGCGGCTGACTCGTTGTCGCTCGGCGTCGACACCCGGTCGACGAACCGCTTCTGGGCGGCCTGTTTGCTCACCCCCATGCTGGCGCCGATCGAGGTCCAGGACGCGCCGGAGCGTCGTGCCTGGTCGACGAAATGGCCGATGAGGCTGTCGGCCACGTCGCCGAGATGCTGGGCGGCGAGGACGGCGTCCGACAGCTGATCGAGCGGGTCGTCGTGGACTTTTCGGATCGCGGTGATGAGGTCGTCGAGACGGATGGTGACGGGTGTATCAGGCATGCGTCAACCATAGGTTGACGACGGGTGTGCGTCAACCCTCGGTTGACGAACTGTGCTGACCGGGGTGTTCGGCCGGGTTCGTTGACAGGATCGGAAACCGTCGTGACGATGGATGCGGAGATCGGCGAAGACGTCGCCGGCGACTCCCTTTCTTGCCACGGAGGATTCCAGTGAGCATCACCGAACCGTCGATCCGTCCCCAGTCGCCGCATGACGTGCCTGTGAACGGCGGGGCCACACCGGCGCAGAACTCCCATGCCGACGCCGCCCAGCGGTTCGTCGACGTCCGTGCGCTGACCGACACGCTGGCGGCCAGGCTGTCGGCCGAAGACCAGACGCCGCAGTCGATGACCGAGGCCAGTCCCGCGAAATGGCATCGGGCACATGTCACCTGGTTCTTCGAGGAGTTCATCCTCCGGCGGGATCCCGGCTACCGGGTCTACGACGAGTCCTTCCGCTACCTGTTCAACAGCTACTACGAGGCTGTCGGAGAACGACATCCGCGCCCCGATCGAGGCCTGGTCACCAGGCCGGGGGTGCGCGACGTGACCCGCTACCGCGAGCACGTCGACGCCGCCATGGTCGACCGGCTGGAGCGCGGGAGTCTCGACGACGCGACCCTCGAACTCGTCGAACTGGGGTGCAATCACGAACAGCAGCACCAAGAGCTTCTGCTCATGGACATCAAGCACCTGTTCTCCACGAACGTGTTCGCCCCGGTGTACATCGATCGCGAACCGGACGAACCGGGCACCCCGAAACCGCTGGGCTGGCGGCGATTCGACGGCGGTGTCCATGAGATCGGGGCTCTGGGCAACGGATTCTCCTACGACAACGAGGGGCCCCGGCACCGCGTCTACCTGGAGGACTTCGAGATCGCCGACCGTGCCGTGACAAACGCGGACTGGCTGGAGTTCATGGCCGACGACGGTTACCGCCGTGCCGAGTTCTGGTTGTCCGACGGCTGGGCGAAGATCCGCGAGACCGGCTGGGACGCCCCGGGTTACTGGCGGAACGAGGCCGGGGTCGGGTCCACCGACACGGACACCGAGTGGACGACCTACACATTGTCGGGACGACGCCCCATCGTCCTCGACGAGCCCGTGTTGCATGTCTCGTTCTACGAGGCCGACGCGTACGCGCGATGGGCCGGCGCGCGATTGCCCACCGAATTCGAATGGGAGATCGCCGCGGCATCGTTGGGCGACGAGCGCGGGATGCTCCTCGATCCGCAGCGGTGTCACCCCGGCCGCGCGGGTGCGGCCATGGTCGGCGATGTCTGGGAGTGGACCGCCAGCGCGTACCTCCCGTATCCGGGTTTCGTGCCGGCCAACGGTGCGGTGGGGGAGTACAACGGCAAGTTCATGTCCGATCAGCACGTTCTGCGGGGCGCCGGTGCGGTGACCCCAGCCGGCCACGAGCGCATCACCTACCGGAACTTCTTCCCGGCACAGTCGCGCTGGGTCTTTTCGGGGCTGCGACTCGCCCGATGACCCTCGACAGCGACCCGAGCGTCGATTCCGAGACCACCACCAGCGGTCTTGCCGCCGACGCGTTGTCCGGCCTGTGGCAGACCCCGCCGACCCTGCCGACCAAGTGGCTCTACGACGAGCGCGGCAGCAAGCTGTTCGACGAGATCACGCGGCTGGACGAGTACTACCCGACGCGCCGCGAGACCGCCATCCTCCGTGCACGATCCGCGGAGATCGCGGCGACGACCGGGGCGGCGGTCATCGTCGAACTCGGATCGGGTACGTCGACGAAGACGCGCCTGTTGCTCGACGCGTTCAGCGCGGCGATGGGCACCGAGCGGCGCCTGACCTACGTACCGGTCGATGTGAGCACCGAGATGCTCACCACCACTGCGGAAGTGCTCTCGGCCGACTACCCCGAGATCGACGTCGTGCCGGTCGTCGCCGATTTCACCGAACCGGATCTCGAGCTGCCCGCGGCCGACGGGCCTCGGCTGGCGGTGTTCCTCGGGGGCACCATCGGGAACTTCGTACCCGACGAACGCGCCGGGTTCTACCGACGGCTCGCGGCGTCACTCGCACCCGGTGACTACTTCCTGCTCGGCACCGACCTCATCAAGGACACCGGGCGTCTGGTGGCCGCGTACGACGACAGGGCGGGTGTCACAGCGGATTTCAACCGCAACATGATCGAGGTGCTGCGCACGGGCTTGGATGCGCGCGGGCTCTACGTCGACGACTTCGAGCACATCGCGCGCTGGAATCCCGACGAGCACCGCATCGAGATGTGGTTGCGCGCCCGACGTGACGTCGATGCCTACTTCGGAGTGCTCGGCCGGTCATGGCGGGTGCCCGCGGGGACGGAGATCCACACCGAGATCAGCACCAAGTTCGAACCCGGTGCGCTGCAGAGCGAACTCGAGGCGTCGGGCCTGACCGTCGAGGCGACCTGGACCGACCCGGCCGGGGATTTTCAGCTCACCCTGACTCGGCGCTGAGCAGTTCCCGCACGCGCGGGATGACCTGCGTACCGTACAACTCGATGCTCCGCATCAGTTCGGCATGGCCGAGTGTCCCGTGCGAGTACTTCAGATCGAAGCGGCTCACACCCAGTGCGCGGACGGTGGATGCGATCTTGCGCGCGACCGTCTCGGGTGACCCGACGTGGAGCGAGCCCCCCGGTCCGGTCGAGCGTTCGAACTCGATGTGCGTGGGCGGCGGCCACCCGCGCTCGCGGCCGATGCGACCGACGTATTCGCGGTAATGCGGCCACAACTCGTCGCGTGCCTGGGCGTCGGTCTCGGCGACGTGCCCGGGTGAATGCACCCCGATGGGCAGCGTCTGCTTGCCCATCTCCTTGATCGCTCGGTGATAGAGATCGACGTAGGGACGGAACCGCAGCGGGTCGCCACCGATGATGGCCAGCATCAAGGGCAGCCCGTACGACGCCGCGCGGACCACCGACTCCGGGCTGCCACCCACCGCGATCCACGTGGGCAGTGGGGGATTCGCCAGCTCGGGATAGACCCTCTGCGCCTGCAGCGGCGGACGGGTCGAACCCGACCACGAGACCGGCTCGCCGGTGCGGAGCTCGGCGAACAGGGCGAGCTTGTCGCTGAACAATTCCTCGTAGTCGGAGAGGTCGAATCCGAACAGCGGAAACGACTCGGTGAACGAACCGCGTCCGAGGATCACCTCCGCGCGCCCCGACGACAGGGCGTCGACGGTGGAGAAGCGCTGGAACACGCGGATCGGGTCGTCGGAACTGAGTACCGTCACCGCCGAACCCAGGCGCATCCGGGTGGTGCGTGCCGCGATGGCACCCAGCACCACCTCGGGTGCCGAGACGGCGTAATCGTCACGGTGGTGTTCACCGACACCGAGGAAGTCGACGCCCACCTCGTCGGCGAGGACGGCTTGGTCGAGGAGGTCGCGGAGCGTCTGGGCTCCTGTGCGCAGCGAGCCGTCGGGATCGGCGGTGATGTCACCGAACGTGTCGAGTCCGAGTTCCACCTCGGTCGGTGCAGCCTGAGAGTCCATGTCGCCCTTTGTGAGTGTCGTGCTGGGGTGGTCCGTGTCGGTTTGTGTGTACGTCACGTCACGATGCCACGATTTCACGGACAACTTTCGCTGTGGTCGTTATGCCGAGCCTATTGCTGTGACATGCTCTTACCGGTTCAGGGGTCGACTACGAACGATCCCACTTCTTCTAGACCAAGGAGACATCCCATGTGGGACTCGTTCTGGGACTTCATCTGGTACACCATCGTCATCTTCGCGTTCGTCGCGTACCTGATCGTCCTCTGGCACATCATCGCCGACCTCTTCCGTGACAAGGCGGCGTCGGGTTGGCAGAAGGCGGCATGGGTGATCTTCCTGATCGTCTTCCCGTACCTCACGGCCATCGTGTACCTCCTTGCCAAGGGCAAGGGCATGGCCGAGCGTCAGCGCGAGGCGTACAGCGAGGCAAAGCAGGCCTCCGATGAGTACATCAAGTCCGTCGCCGGCACCTCGCCGACACAGCAGATCACCGAGGCGAAGGCGCTCCTCGACTCCGGGGCCATCACGCCGCAGGAGTTCGAACACCTGAAGTCCAAGGCGCTGGGCACCACAGCGGTCTGACGCGTCGAGACCACCGCGCCTGACCGGTTGCCCCGGTCAGGCGCGTCCGGTCGCGGGCCCGCTGACCCGCCACAACGGGTTCACGGGACCGTGCCCGCCGCCGAGCGGGTACGCCGCGGCCAGGCACCTCGTCACCCATTTCTTGCCGAACGACACTGCGTCGGGCACTGAGTATCCGTGCGCCAGTGCACACGTGATGGCGGCGGCGAGGGTGTCCCCGGCCCCGTGGTCGTGCACGGTGTCGATGCGCTCGTGATCGAGTTCGACGAACTCCGTGCCGTCGTAGAGCAGATCGGGCGAGTGATCCGACGAACGCAGATGACCGCCCTTGACCAGCGCCCACCGGGGTCCCAGATCGAGAAGTGCCCGTGCGGCATCACGCTGGGACGCGGTGTCGGTGACGTCGATCCCGGTGATGAGCCGCACCTCGTCGAGGTTGGGTGTCACCACCGTTGCGAGCGGGAACAGTCTGTCGCGCAACGTGCCGAGGGCGGAGTCGGCGAGCAGCTGATTGCCGTGCATGGACGCGCAGACCGGGTCGACGACGAGCGGAACCGAAGTGTCCCGCCCGATTCCACTCGCCCCGCACTGGTCGACGATGGCGTCGATGATGGGCGCCGACGCCAGCATCCCGGTCTTGGCCGCACCGGCGCCGATGTCGCTCATCACCGAGTCGATCTGCGCCGCAACGGTGCTCGGGGCGATCTCCTGGAAACCGGTCACGCCGAGGGAGTTCTGGACGGTCACCGCGGTCACGGCGACGCTCCCGTGCACGCCCAGCATCGCGAAGGTGCGCATGTCGGCCTGGATGCCGGCGCCTCCGCCGGAGTCCGATCCGGCGATGGTCAGCACCCGCTTCGGGACCGAACCCGGTGCCGCGCAAGGCAACAACTCGACACCGTCCACGACGGTCCCGCCGGTCACGACGGATTCCCGGCGGCGCTGCTCATACGGGTGCGGGATACAGGTCTGCCCATGGCCGATCTCCCTACGCCGGCATTACCCGGACAGGTTCGAGCGGTCGGCGACCGCCCGTCGCCATCTCAGCCCTCGGTGATCGTGAGAGCCCCCGCGGTGTGGTTGTGATGCGTTCGCCACCCTACAACGGGTCACCGGGTGGGTCGCGCATGGAGGTGGATGCGTATCGATCTGAGACGGCGAGGCGTGCCTCTCGGCAGTTACGGTTCCGTAAGGTACTGTGTGACCCGAATCACAGGACGTCTGATCGGTGCCGGACGCCGACCGACGTCCGGTGGCGCGGTGAACGGATCTCGGAGTGAGGAGGGAAAGGTGCGACGCAAGTATCGCCAGCGGCCACCGCAGTCGGCGAAATCGATCCTGCAGCAGATCTCGCAGGTGGTGCACAATCCCGACCGGGACCGGTTCGAACTCTGGGTCGCGGGCGACCTCGTGGGCGTGGTCGGTTACTCGACGGAGACCGTCGACGGCCAGACCACGATCACTGTCCTGCACACCGTGCTCTACGACGAATACAGTGGTCACGGGCTCGCCACCCGGCTCACCCGCACCGTCATCCACTACACCCGGGATCAAGGGGCGCGATTGCGTCCCGTGTGTTCCTTCACCAAGCACTACATCGACGCCCACCCGGGCGTCGTGACGCTCGCGCCTGTCTGACGGCGCCGGGAGCGGAGCGAGCGGGCCGCGAGTGACGGCGCCGGGAGCGGAGCGAGCGGGCCGCGAGTGACGGCGCCGGGATCAGCCGGCGGACAGCAAGGTCTCGCGGAGCACCTTCTTGTCGATCTTCCCGACGGCGGTGACCGGCAGCGTCGTCACGATGCGGACCACGTCGGGGAGCTTGAACGACGCGAGTCCACGCTCGGCGAGGAACGTGCGCAGTGTCGCGAGTTCGAGCGGCTGGGCCGGCGGGTGCTCGTGGGACAGGACGACCGCGGCGCAGATCTTCTCGCCGAGGGCGTCGTCGGGGAGGCCGACCACGGCGACCTGCCGAATCGAGGTATGGGCGAGCAGGTTCTCCTCGACGTCGTCGGCCGCGACGTTCTCACCCGCCCGCACGATGGTGTCCTTGATGCGGCCGGTCACCGCCAGATGGCCCGACGCCAGACGGGTGACCTTGTCGCCGGAGCGGTAGAAGCCCTCGGGAGTGAAGGACTTCTCGTTGTGTGCATCGGCCCGGTAGTACCCGCGAATCGTGTACGGGCCGCGAACGAGCAGCTCGCCCTCCTCGCCGTCGGGAACGTCGGCGCCGTTCTCGTCGACGACGCGTACCTCGTCGAGCTCCGACATCGGCGCGCCCTGCACCTCGTGGATCAGCTCACGTGGGTCGTCCAGGCGGGTGTAGCAGATGAGTCCCTCGGCCATGCCGAACACCTGCTGGACGACGTCGCCGAGCGCGGCGTCGAGGGCCTCCGCGTCGGGCTGCGCCAGCTTGGCTCCGCCGACCTGCAGCAGCCGGAGCGAACTGATGTCCGCGGGCTCCCACTCGGTTGCGGCGCACCACAGCTGGGCGAGCGCAGGCACCAGGGCGGTCACGGTGATCCGATGTCGCTCGATGAGGTCGAAGGTGTTGTCCGGGCTGGGATTGTCGGCGAAGACCACGTGTCCGCCGGCGCCGAACGTTCCCAGGAGGCCGGGGCAGCAGAGTGGGAAGTTGTGGGCGGCCGGTAGCGCCACGAGGTAGGTGTCGTCCGGGCCGAGCTCCGCGATCTCCGCCGACAAACGGGCGTTGAGGTCGTAGTCGTTGTGCGTGCGCGCGATGAGTTTCGGGAGTCCGGTGGTGCCGCCGGAGACCAGGAACAGTGCGGGTAGGTCGGGGTCCGGGTCGGTCGGGAGATCGACGACGGCGGGGTCGGCGTCGGGGAGCGGGCGAAAAGCCCCGGGGTCGCCCGCCACGAACACCTGGGCGATTCCGGGCACGCGTGTCTGCAGTTCGGTTGCGAGATCGCGGAAGTCGTATCCCCGGCGGCCGTCTTCGGTGATGTACGCGACGGCGTCCGCACCGGCTGCGAGATGTGCGATCTCGGTGATCCGATGGGCGGGCAGCGTCATCACCGGGACGATGCCCGCGCGGAGCAGTCCGAACAGCGTCACGGCGAAGTCGAGCGAATTGTTCTGCTGCAGGACGACGCGCTGTCCGGGCAGCAGCCCCGCGTCGACGAAACCGGCGGCCCGACGAGCTGTTTCCGTACGGAACTCCGCGTAGGTGAGCGTGCGAGGGCCGTCGACGGAGGCATCGGTGACGGCGGGGGCGTCCGGTGTCCGTTCGGCCACGAGATCGAGTGCGGCGAACAGGGGGCGGTCACGGAAGATGTTCGCGTCTCGGTAGAGCTGCGCCTGGGCATCGGTGTGCGGTGCGAAGCCGTCGAGCAGGTCGGTCACGGGGTCGAGGTGCGTCGGCATGATGCCATTCAAACACAGCCAGGATAGGGTAACCTTACCGGTCGGAGCGTGTGCGTGGGGCCCGCTCTCGACCCCGGGGGGTTGGTTTGATTAGGCTGCCCTAAGATTCCCTAAGATCATCGGTGCTCGAGTGCATCACGACCGGAGGAACGAAGGACATGTCGCTGACAACCGAATCGCACACCGCGGAGTTCGTCGACCTGCTGGCGCCGGCGTCGCCGCTCAGCGAGTCCGACGCGGCGCGCATCACCGCCGCCTGGGCGGCCTCGGGTGAATTCGGTGATCACGTCGTCTACGAGCGCGACCGTCGCTGGACCTTTGCGGCCGGTGTCCGGGCTCGCGTCGTGATCACCCGCGGTGAGGTCATCGTCGACGACCAGGGCAACCGGACGACCACTGCTTGGCAGGGCGATCCCGCCGATGCGCTCGCCGAGGCGACCGCGTCCCTCTCGATCCCGGACTGGCGGGTGTACGGCTGGGTGGGGTTCGATTTCTGTGCGCCCTACCACGGCATCCTCGACCGGGTTCCCGAGGACACCGTGCTCGCCCACCTCATCGTTCCCGAGTTCGAGGCCTTCGTCGACGCCGATGGCGTCGACACCGGGTCGGCCCCGTCCGATCAGGGTCGTCGACTCCTCGAGATCGCCTCCACCGCAACGGTGTCCACCCAGTCGCGACCGGTCGATGTGGGCGCCGACCCCGATGACTATCGCGGACGTGTGGCCACCGCGGTCGCCGAGATCCACGCGGGCCGGTATCAGAAGGTCATCCTCTCGCGGGCCGTGGACATCCCGTTCGAGGTCGACATCCCGGCCACCTATGTCCGCGGTCGCGCCGACAACAACCCCGCACGCAGCTATCTGCTGTCTCTCGGCGACCTCCAGGCCGCCGGATTCAGTCCCGAACTCGTCGTCGCGGTGCATGACGACCGGACGGTCGTCACCGAACCGCTCGCCGGCACACGCGCTTTCGGGGTCTCGGCCGAACAGGACGCGGCCGCGCGGGCAGAGCTGCTGTCGGACTCCAAGGAGATCGCCGAGCACGCGATGTCGGTGCGCGCCTGCTTCGACGAGATCGCCTCCATCGCCGCCGCGGACACCACGGCGGTCAGCGAGTTCATGGAGGTCCGCGAGCGCGGCAGCGTCCAGCACCTGGCATCGACGGTCCGTGGTGTTCTCGCCGACGACGAGACGCCCTGGCGTGCACTCGAAGTCGTGTTCCCGTCGATCACCGCCTCCGGCATCCCGAAGACGCCGGCCGTCGAGGCCATCGACCGCCTCGAGCCGCGACGTCGTGGCCTCTACTCGGGCGCCATCCTCACCGTGTCCTCCACGGGCGAACTCGAGGCAACCCTCGCGCTGCGCACGATCTTCTCCTCCGGTGCGGGCGCGTGGCTGCGTGCCGGGGCGGGGATCGTCGCGGAGTCCACGCCCGAGCGCGAGTTCACCGAGACGTGCGAGAAGCTGGGCAGCGTCGCCCCGTACGTGGTCCCGCGCTGATCACCCGATACTTTCGACCGAACACCACCATCTCAGGAGTCACCACATGTCCGACCACATCACCGAAGCCCTGCGCGGCATCCTCGAAGAGGACCTCGACCTCGCGCTCGGCGACGTCAGCCGTGACTCGCGGCTGATCGACGACCTCGGTCTGGACTCGGTGGCCTTCGCCATCGGCGTCGTGGCCATCGAGGAACGTCTCGGTGTGAAGCTGTCCGAACGCGAACTGTTCGAGTCCAAGACCGTCGGCGATCTCGAGGACCTGATTCGTCTGAAGGCCGGCACCCCGGCCTGAGATGACCCGAACCGACATGAGCCTCGACACCGCACTGCAGTCCTACACCGAACTGCTCGACGCCGCCTTCGACGAGAAGGTCACCGCCTGGACCGAGCAGGCCGAGCGCGATCACCACTTCCCGCGCCCGCTCCTGGAACACCTGGGCGAGGCCGGTGTCTTCACCCGCAAGTGGGAGGACCGCAAGCTCACCGATCTGCACGATCACTTCGCCCTCGGCCGCCGGCTGGGTTCGCTGGGGTCGGCGGCGATGGGTGTCGGTGTCAGCCTGCATGATTCGGCGATCGCCATCCTCCGGCGCTTCGGACGCAACGACCACCTCAAGGATCTCGCCCAGCGCGCGATGACCGCCGAGGTCGTGCTGTGCATCGGTGCCTCCGAGGAGCAGGGCGGGTCGGACCTGCAGAACTCCGAGACGCGGATCATGTCGGAGAACGGGGGCTACCGCGTCGTCGGGCACAAGAAGTTCGTGTCGCTCTCGCCGATCGCAGACCACGTGTTCGTGGTCTGCCGTGGCGTCGAGGACGGACCCGAGACCGGCGGCAACGTCGCTCTGGCCGCCGTGCCGATCGAGTCGGTGCGGGTGGGCGAGCCCTACCGGAAACTCGGCGCCGGCCCGCTGGACACCGCACCCGTCACGATCGACGCGTGGATTCCGGAGGAAGCGCTGATCGCCCGTCCCGGAACCGGATTGGCGGTCATCAGCTGGGGACTGGCGCACGAGCGGTACTCGGTGGCCGCCCAGATCGCCGCAGCCTGCGACGTCATGATCGGGGTGACGCTGGCCCGGATGATGGACCGCACACAGTTCGGTAAGCGGCTCTACGACCACCAGGCCCTCCGGCTGCGTCTCGCGGACCTGCAGGCGCGTGTGGACGTGCTGAGCTACTCACTCGACGGTGTCGCCGCCGCGGGCAAGATCAACCTCCGGACCGCGGCGGCCCTCAAGGCCACCGCGGCCAATCTCGGCGAAGAGGTCGCGTCGGAGTGCCTGCACATCTTCGGCGGGATCGGATACCTCGACACCGGTGTACCCATCGAGCGCTGGTGGCGGGACATGAAACTCGCACGGGTCGGTGGCGGCACCGACGAGGTGCTGTGGGAGCTCGTCGCGGCCGCGATGAAGCCCGACACCGAGCGCTACCAGGCCATGTTCGTCCCGACCGGGTCCACCGGTTCCGACACCCCGACGCTGTGACGCGTCGTCTCTTCCCAGGCGGTCATCCATGAACAGTCCAGTCAGCGCTCCGGTCGATTCTCGCGTGACCGAACTCGCCCGGCCCGACCACACCTACCTGCACATGGACAAAGACAGTGCGCCGATGCACTGGTCGATGATCCTGCAGCTCGACACCGAGGGCGAGTTGCTCGGTCTCGACGAGGTGCGCGCACGTGTCCGGGAGCGCGCCGGACTGTTCGACATCTTCCGCATGGGCGTGCGCAACGGGCGGTGGCGCAAACCCGAGGTCGTGCTCGCCGACGACGGGTGGGACGCAGGCCTTCACGTCACCGAGACGGGGTTCATGGATCGGGCCCACCTGCAGCGACGGGTGTCGGCGCTCCTCGAGAGCCCCTTGCCCCGCCCGCGCCCCTTCTGGGACATCACCGTGTTCACCCCGTCGGCGGGCGCGGAGGGCGTCGGCCAGTGGCTGTTGCTGCGCGTGCACCACAGCATCTCCGACGGCATCGCGGGAGCGGCCTTCGCGGCACTGCTCGCCGACGGCGGGCCCGAGGACCTCGCCGAGTTCGAGCGGTTCGCGACGAGCCCGCGCTTCCGCATCAGCGGGATCGACCCGGAGAAGCTGACCGAGGCCAAGGCCGCCTACGGAGACCAGCACGCGGCCGGGGGAGGCAAGAAGCGTGCCTGGCCGGCGCTCACGAAGTCGGGCAAGCGCGAACACGCCCTGTACACCGCATCGACGCGAACGCTGCGCAAGGCGGCCAAGCGCAACGACGCGACGGTCCACGAGTTCCTGCTCGCCGCCATCGGCCGTGCCATCAGCCTCAACCCGCCCGCTTCCCCCCAGGCCGATGTCGTCCGCGTGACGCTGCCCGTCACCCTCGACGAGGAGTTCCGGCACACGGGTAACGCGGTGTCGGTCGCGCTCCTCAACCTACTCGGCAACGAACCCGACCTGTCCCGTCAGATCGACCGTGCGCGAAGCGAATTGGCGACAATCGCCGAGCGGAGGCCGGAGCTGTTCCTGGCCGCCGCCGACGACCTGCCGCGCGCGCCGGTGTGGGGCCTGCAGCGCGCCATCGTGAACGCGTCGATGTCGCACATGCACCCCGACATCCACATCGGGATCAACCCGGGATTCTCCCGGGTGCGGTCGGTGCTGGGGAAGTCCATCGTCACCCTGACGCCACTGTCGCCGCTGGCCGGTTACTCGCTGTCGGTGACCACCCTGATCCTCGGACACACCACCACGTTCGGCGTCGTGACCGACTCGCAGGCCCTTCCCGGTTATGCCGAGCGGTTCGTGGCGACGCTCGACGAGGTGCTTCAGGAGGCCCTCCCGTCGACCTGACGGGGGAGCGAGCTTAGGCTTGCCTTGTAATCCGAGGTCGGGGGCCGCAATATACAGGGTGGCCGTCGGCTCGGCGGGGGCGAACACATACACGGAGAAAGAGCAACATGAGCAACGACGTCAACTACCAGGACCCGTACGTGGGCGAACACCACGAACCTGACACGGGTTCGTCGCGCCGGTCGGGCGGGATCAGCATTCCCACCGTGCTTGCGTCGGCAGGCGTCGCCGCCATCATCTCCGCGATCGTCGTCACCATCGGTGTGGTGGGCATCGTCGTGAGTGAGCGCAACGACTCCGCGAACGCCGCGCAACCGACCGTCGTCAACCTGGGTTCCGCGCAGTCAGCGCTGCCGCAGCAGGCCGTCGCCGGCCAGCAGCCGGCCGCCGCGCCGGGACAGCCCGCGCCTGCTGGTGCACCGGCACCGGCTGCGGCACCCGCCGCCGAGAACGTCCCCGAGAGCGGCGGCACCGTCGGAGCCGGACCCGCGCCCGCTCCCGCACCTGCGCCGGGCGCCACCACTGCGCCCCCGCAACAGACCGCCGCCGCGGCCGGACCGACCGCGCTGACGCCGGGACAGCTCAACACCAAGGTCAACACCGTCATGAACTCACGGGGCAGTCGCGCCGCGCGCGCCTCCGAGCTCGAGGGCGGCGAGCGGGCCCTGCGCCAGATCGACGCGGTCGCAGCGGCGATCACCACCTACGGCAACGTGGGGCTCAGCTACCAGATGGTCAACCCGGTGCAGCTCAACGGCACCACGATGACCGCACCGCTGCAGATCAGCATCGTCGGCCGCGGTAGCCAGAACCGGGCGCTCACCTGGGTCTGGACCGGCGACAAGTGGAAGCTGTCCAACAAGAGCGTCTGCACCATCGCCGGCTTCCTCCTGCTGCCCTGCTCGCTCTGACCACCTGACTCCATCCGTCTCGTTCCCGGCCGGTCGTCGACGACCGGCCGTGGTTCGGGCATCTCTGACATCGAACGACACCGACAACCTGGGAGATCTTCACGTGACTTCACGACATCGCCTCGGCGCGCTCATCGCGAGCGTGCTCCTGTTCGCGGGCCTGGTGGCCGGTTGTTCGAGTTCGGACGACTCGAAGGGTGGCTCGGTCCAGCTGAACCTGCCCGACGGCCGATCGGTCACCATCCCGGACACCCCGGAGCGGATCGTCACACTGGGCGATCAGTGGACCGACGTGGCGCTGTCGTTCGGCGTGACCCCGGCCGGCTACTACGACTACTCGAAGTCGGCCACCGGTGAACTGCAGCCCTGGTACGGCGAGAAGCTCGCCGACGCCACCTTCGTCGACCCGACCAAGGGCGACGATGCGACGACCATCGCCAAGCTGAACCCGGATCTGATCTTCGCCCCGGGCTTCGCTTCCGACAGTCCCGAGTTCCAGCAGATCTCCAAGCTCGCCCCGACGGTGAACTCCGTCAGCGGACAGGAGATCGATCCCTGGCAGGACATGGTCACCGTGATGGGAACCGTGTTGCACGAGCCGGAGAAGGCGACCGAGATCATCGACGGGACCAAGGCCAAGGTCGCCGCCGTGGGCGAGGAGTTCCCCGGGCTGAAGGGCAAGACCTACGCTTTCGCGTTCATGTACGGCAACGATCAGATCTCCGTCCTCGGTGACGAGAACGACGGTGCGGCAAAGCTGTTCACCGATCTGGGGATGAAGATGGCGCCCAAGCTGGTCGCGGAGTACCAGCGCACCGGCCAGCCGCGATTCGCGCTGAGCACCGAGAACGTCCCGATGCTCGACGCCGACGTGCTGATCATCGCGACGGCCACCCCGCAGCAGGCGGACACCCTGCGCAACCTTCCGGGTTACAAGAACCTGAAGGCCGTGCAGGACAACGCCGTCACGTTCATGACCCAGTCGCAGATCACCGGCCTCAACTCGCCGTCGCCGAACTCGATCCCGTACGTCCTGGACCTGCTGAAGCCGTCGTTCGCGGCCGCCACCAGCTGATCCCGCTCCACCCGACTCGCCCTCCGTGGATTACGGAGGGCGAGTTCGTGTTCGGGACCCTTCGAGGCTCGTCGCTTGCGCTCCTCGCACCTCAGGGAGCGGGATGGCGTTGCTTGCGCTCCTCGCACCTCAGGGAGCGGAGTAGTGCGCCTGCGGGGCCGGTCGACCTCTGCTCCCTGAGGTGTGAGCGCAGCGAGCCACGAAGGGCTCCTTGGTGCCTCGACGAACGCCGTCGGCCCGACCCGCAAGGCGGATCGGGCCGTGGTGGACCGGACTGGGGTGCTACGAGGTGACGATGTCGTCGTCGTCCGAGGCGCCGAAGCTGGTGAAGGCGGTGTGCTTCGGCACGCGGTAGGCCTCGCGGCCGAGGACGGTGTTGAGGATGCGGGCGTTGCGTACCGCACCGATGTCGAGGTTCGGGGCCGAGACGCCGTGCGCGTGCTCCTCCGCGTTGGCCACGAAGATGCGGTTGGTCAGCGCGTCGTCGGTCTCGATCTCGTGATTGGCGCCGATGATCAGGCGTCCACGCGAATCACGGTGCAACAGTGAATCGATCGGAGCGAGGAAGTCGGCCCGACGGGCCTGGTAGCCGGTACTGGCGATGACCATGTCGGTGGTGTGGGCGAGTTCCGTACCGGTGTCGAGGTGGCGTCCGCGCACGCGCAGCTTGCCGTCGGCCAGGGTGTCGATGCCCTCGACCTCGACCGAGATCCGCAGCTGCACCGGGTTCAGCTTCTCCTGCAGTTGTCGGCGGTACAGCAGGTCGTGCAACCGCTCGAGGGTGTCGGTCGAGACGCCCTTGTGGAACTGCCAGTGCTGCGGTCGAATACGATCGCGCGCGGCCTCGGGCAGGCTGTGGAAGTACTCCATGTACGCCGGCGTGGTCATCTCCAAGGACAACTTGGTGAAGTCCAGCGGCGCGAACCACGGGGTGCGTGTCCACCAGCGAACCGCCGGCCCTCCGCGCAGGTTCGACTCGAGCAGGTCGATGACGATCTCGGCGCCCGACTGACCGGAGCCGACGACGGTCACGGTGTCGGCGGCGAGTGCCTTCTCCTGAACGAACAGGTATTCGGAACTGTGGACCACCGCGGGCGAATCCGACGAGAGCGCCTGCGGTACGAAGGGTTCGGTGCCGATGCCGACCACCACGTGCTCGGCGATCACCGTCGAGACGACGTCTCCGGACCGGGTGGTCACGCGGAAGGCGTCGGCGTCGGCATCCCACACGACTTCGTCGACCGTGGTCCCGAAGCGCAGCGAGTCCAACCGGTCGACGCACCACCGCAGGTACGCCTCGTACTCGATGCGGGTGGGGAAGAAGTCCTCCCGCACCAGGAATCGGTACATGCGGTCGATGTCGGCCATGTAGTTCAGGAACGACAGCGGGTGAGTGGGATCGACCAGCGTCACCAGGTCCGACAGGAAACTCACCTGCAGGGTGGCGTCGTCGAACATCAGACCCGGGTGCCACCGGAACTCGTCACGCGAGTCGACGACGAGCAGGTTCACGTCGTCCAGCGTCGAGGCGAGCGCGGCCAGGCCCAGATTGAAAGGGCCGCAACCGATCGCCAGTACATCTACGGTCTCAACACGGGTCATTCGGGTACTCTCACCATTTCTTCTGTGTGGGAACGAGCGCCGCCGGCTGGGGCTGATCCGCCGGGTGCGGCGCTGCCTTCGGACTCGACCTCGAGCGCCACACGGAGGAGCTCGTCGAACAGGTCGTCGATGTCGCTCTCGGCGGTCTCGGGATTGAGCAGGGTCAGCTTCAGGCACGTCTGGGGTTCGTCCTCGCCGGGAACCCGGACCTGGGTGCGCCCGATGAGCGCCTTGCCGTCGGTGATGAGCCTGCGGCGCAGCTCGCCGTTGACCGCGTCGAGGTCGCTGCACCGGTACCGGAACACCACGGTGGTGAGGGTGACCGGGGCGATGAGCTCGAGCTGCAGTTCGGTTGCGACACGCTGCTCGGCGTACACGGCGAGGTCGTTGCACTTCTCCAGCATCTCGCCGAGCGTGCGGCGGCCGTAGGCCATGAGGGTGGCCGCGACCTTCAGCACATCCGGTCGGCGCGTGGTCTGCAGGGTCTGGCCCAGGAGCCCGCTGTAACCGGCCTCGACGTCGTCGTCGGGGTTCAGGTAGGCGACCGAACGGTTGAGGGACACGAAGCGGTTGGCATCCGAGAGGAGCATGAGGCTCGCCGCCGCGGGCTGCCATCCCACCTTGTGCAGGTCGAGCGTGACCGAGTCGGCGCGCTCGACGCCGGTGAGCAGGCCGGCGAGCCGGTCGGAGAACAGGGAGCCGAAACCATATGCGGCGTCGACGTGCATCCAGATCTCATGGCGTTCGGCGATGTCGGCGATCTCCGTCAGCGGGTCGACGGTGCCGAAGTCGGTGGTGCCCGCGGTCGCGATGATCGCCAATGGCGTGACGGCACCGGCGGCGCGGATCGCTGCCTCCAGGGCCTCCGGGATCATGCGGTGGTGCGAGTCGACCTCGACCGGGATGACCGCGGACTCGCCGAGACCCAGTGCCGCGCAGGCACGGTGAACCGAGAAGTGGGCGACACGTGAACAGAACACGACCGGCCGGGGCAGTGCGCCCACACCGTCCTGTCGGACGTCGATTCCGCGTCGTGCCGCGGTGTGATCACGAGCGATCATGAGCGCCAGCAGATTCGAGATCGACCCGCCGGGACTGAAGACGCCGCCGGCATGTTCGCCGAAACCGGCCAGGCGGGCGAGTGATTGCACGGTCCAGGTCTCCAGCGCGAGTGTGGCCGGGCCGGAGTCGTAGGTGTCCAGCGAGGCATTCGTCGCACTGGCCAGGGCATCGGCCGCGACCGCAACCGACAGCGGCGCCGGTTGCAGGTGGGCGGCCGCCATGGGATGGGTGAGGTCGAGTCCGTACTCGGCGACGAGCCGTGCCAACCGCTCGAGGGCCTCGGACTCGCCGATCCCGTTCTCGGGGATGCCGTGCGGGCCCAGCAGCGCGGTGACGCCGGCCAGGACCGCGACGGGGTCGCCGCCGGGGAGAGGCGCACCGTGGTGGTGTTCACTCACGGCGGCGGCGACCTCGGCGAGGCCGCGGCCGACGCCGGCCCAGCCGTCGCCCGGCCGGGCGAATCGCGAGGCACCCCACACGGACTGGCGGTCTTCGGACACTGAGTTCCCCCCTGTTGGATCTGGTGCGGTGTGATGCGGCGGGTGGCCGGTCATCGGACGATGAGTTTCTGTGCGACGCGCTCGTCGAGTGCGTTCAGCAATTCCGAGACGGTGAGGTCCAGCGAATCGGGGACCAGGTCGACGAGGGTCGTCAGCACCTCGGTGCTCCGCGACGCGATCTCGTCGGGAACGACGCCGGGTTGATGGTCGACCTCGACGTGCGTGGCGTCGTCGTCGGCCTCGAAGGCGATGGAGAGCGGATAGTTCGCGATCCCGTGGAACACCGACCGGCAGGTGACGGGCGCATCGGCGGGTTGCGGGATACCGCGCAGCGGAGCCGGGCGAACGGAGGCCATGATCTCCATGACCGGGAATCTGCCGCCCCCCTGCCGCAGTGCGGTCAGGACGGGACCGAAGTCGGTGCCGGAGTGCTCCATCGACCGGTAGATCTCCGCTGCCGCGCTGCGTAGCGACTGTTCGACGGTCGCCGCCGGGTCGACGCGGAACCGCATTGGAATGATGTTGCCGCAGTATCCGATGTACTGCGGTGACTGTTCGCGTCTGCGGTTGTCGGCGGGGACGACGAGAACGTGATCGGCCGCACCGGTCAGTGCGAACGCCGCCAGCGAACAGATCCCGATCAACAACGCGTTCGGGGTGGCGCCGACGGTCTGCGACACGCGGTCGAAGGCGGCGAGCGAGTCGCCGGCAACCGGAGCCGCGACCTTGACGCCCGCCCGGTCGTCCATCGGCGACAGCCAGCTCTCGGCGGCACTCTCGGTGGGAAGTGCACCCGTGAACGGGTGGCGGACATCGTCGGCTGCCCAGGTGTCGAGCGCGTGACGCACCGCGCGTTCGGCGGCGTCCGTCGCGGCCTCGGCGTCGGGGGTCTCCGGCCGGTTCTCGGCGGCGGTGTCGCCGGGCCACGAGCCCGAGACCAGGGTGCCCAGGAGCAATGGCCACGACGTGTCGTCGACCGCCAGGTGATGCACCACCAGGATCATGGTGACGTTGCCGTCCGATCCCGAGACACGCATGCGGACAGGAGGTTCGGCGGTGAGGTCGAACGCGGCCCGGGTGAGGCCCGTGGCGATCGCATCGATGCCCGCCGCTTCGGTGGCCGCTGCGTCGGCAGCGGGCGTGCCCCACGTCCACACCGATTCGGTGGCGTCCCAGGACCCCGCGCGGTCCACGGCGCGGCGCCGCGGCACACCCGCGGCGTCCACCTCGACGACCGAGCGCAGCACGTCGCATCGTTCGACCAGCAGTTCGGCGGAGTCCACCACCGAACGCACGGAACGGTTGCCGCTGAACTCCAGCACCAGACCGATGTTGTGCGACAACGATTCCGGATCGAGCTCGTAGATCCGCCACATCCGGCGCTCGGCGATGCCGAACTCCCCGAACGGCATGTCGGCGGTGCGGGGCCCGTTGTCGGCGGCGGTGTCGGTGTCGGTACTCGCCGCGATCCGGCGGCGCAGCAACGTCAGTCGCGCTTCGGTCAGCGCAGGCATGGCTCTCCCTCGGTCGATGTGGCGATGGAATCCGCTGCGGCGCGCAGTGCGTCCCAGTCCCGGACGACGGTGACGAGCTCGCCCCGGGCCCACAGCGGGGCCTGATCCTGGAAGTGTTCGGACCGCGGGTCGCCGCTGACCCCGAGCGGAACGATCCACCTGCTCGCACCACGGTCGGCGAGATCCCACACGAATCGTGCGGCGGCACCGGTGATGCACATGTGGGTACCGACCGCCGCGGCGTTGGCGAAGACGCATTCGGCGTCGCCGGCCAGCGGGAGCGGTGTGGGTCGGAGGCCGGCGAACAGTTCCGGGTACTGCGGCGAGGCGCCGACGAGGTCGAACCCGTGGATCGGCGCGAGGAGGTGGACACTGCCCCAGGTCGGCGTCGCCCCGAACGCCGCGATCCGGGCGACGACGGCGTCCAGGGCGGTGACCGCCACGGATTCGATGTCGATGCCGATCCCAGCGGTGTTGGCGACCACCGATGTCAGGGCGGTCGCGAGGCGCGGCTCCGGGACGAACCAGGGCTGGAAGACCGCGGGGAACCCGTGGGGCCCGCGGAGCGGGGCGAGCACATCGGTGCTCGCGACCCCCAGTACGAGCTGGGTGCGGAACTCGGCGTACAGGTACGCGTCGGTGCTCTCGACATCCATCGTGCGGTCCCAGGCGACGAGACGTCGTCGGATGTCCTCGGCCTCCGGTGTCTGCGCGCGGATGCGGGAGAGCAACTGCTGGACCGACTCGGCCTGTTCGAGACGGATGTCGCCCTGGATGTCGCCGCAGTCGGCGGGGCTGACGGAATCGAGTTCGTCGAGGCGGGTCGTGATCCGGTCGGCGCGGAACGGTTCCACACACTCGCTGGTGACGGGTTGCAGGGGCAGCACATCCGACAACCGCTGATTGGCCGTGACGGTGACGCCGCCGTGGAGGGTCGCGTCGAAATCGGGGTCGCCCAGCGAACCGGTGTCGTAACCCCGCCACTGATAACGGTCGTCCCAACCGGGAACCGGCAGCCAGTAGTTCTCCGGTGCACGCACGGGCACCCGGCCCGCGACGTGGGTGGCGACCGTTCCGTCGGCCGAGGCGATGACGGCTCGGTTGACCGGTTCGACCCAGTTGGTCAGCGCGGCTTCGACATCGGCGATCGTCCGCGCGAACAGCAGGTCGATCGGCGCGTCGAAGGTGACCTCTTCGGAGAGCAGCGGCGAGCGCAGGCTCATCGCGAACGCCTCGTCCGGGCCGCCGAAGACGACTGCGCCGTTCGGCGTCGTGATCACCTGCACGGGCACGGCTTCGGCGTCTCGGACGGCGATCGACTCGATCTGGACCGTCGCGTGGACGCGGTCCCCGCCGGGGGTCTCGACGAGCACCTCGCCGGAGGAGTTCCGAGTCAACCGTTCGATGAACAGGTCCTGGTAGTCACCCATGGCATTGGTGATGCCCCAGGCGATGTCGTCCCCCTGGCAGAAGTGGGGGACACCCGGGACGCCGGCGAAGGCGAAACCCGCCATGTCGAACGGCGCGGCGGGATCCGTCGACGCCAGGTGGAACTGCTGGTAGATGCCCGGCAGTTCGAGGAAGCGATGGGGGTCCCCGGCCACGATGGGCGAGCCGGTGGAACTCCGCTCGGCCGACACTCCCCACGCGTTGCTGCCGGACATCGGGTCGCCGAGATCGATGGCGGGGGCGGGTCGGTCGGGTGCCGCGGGCCGGGTGAGGTCCAGGATCTGGTCCAGGAACGCCTGGTCGGGCATCGCCGGCACGGTCGGGTCCACTTCGCGGGTCTCGAAGTCCCAGAACCGCAGAGCGTCCAGACCGAGGGTGCGACAGGCGTGGAGACGGAACAGTTTGGTGGTGAACCGGCCGAACAAGACGTGATGCATGATGAAGACCGAGATCGGGGTCCACGGTTGCCACGGCCGAGCCCGGTGGTCGAGTGCTTCGAGTTCCGGTGCTGCACAGTCGGGATCGATGTCGTCGAGGGTGCTGTTCACGCCGTCGACGTAGGCGCTGATGAGACTTCGGGTCCGATCGGACGACGCCTCGAAGATCCGTTTCGCCGCGGCGTCGAGCCGGGCGCGGCGCGCGAAGGTGTCCCATTCGACGCAGGACTCGCCGAAGACCTCGGCGGTGCGACCCTCGGCGCGGAGCCGCATGAACTCGATCTGCCAGCGGCGGTCCTGCCCGCAGGCGCGGCCCTGTCCGTAGAGTGCGCCGATCGCACTCGAGGACAGGACATGCGGGATGCCGTGCGTGTCGCGCAGGATCTCGACGTCCGGTCGGTCGTTCAGCTGGGTGGAACTCACTTCGATCACCGACCGCCTTGAACAACAATGGGATTGGCCAACCGGTGGCCGGCGTCGATCAGGGACGCGTAGGAGTCCTCGATGTCGACCATGCGCTTGTTGTTGCGCAACTGCAGACCGTTCATGTGCACGGCGCCGAAGTCCGGCGCGAACAGATCCCAGCGGGCGAACCGGTCCTCGAGCTCGGGATGAGCGGCGACGAATTCTCGCAGGCTCTCGCCCACAAGAGACCAGAACTCGGTGTCGTCGACGATGCCGTGCGTGTGCAGGATCTCGGCCAGCGGGCGGAGGAAGTCGTCGAAGACGTCCGACAGGACCCCGAGATTGCGGATCTCGTCGGGCTCGGTGGTGCGCACCCGCGCACAGTTCTCGGGCAGACCCGCCGCCTCGCCGAAGACCGACACCTCCTCGCCGATGTCCTTGAGGATGGCGCGTACCGGGATGCCCTCGGCGAGAACGAGGATCAGGTTCTCGCCGTGCGGGCTGAACTTGAGTTCGTACCGGTAGAGCAGGTAGGCGATGGGGTGCAGGTAGGTGCGGAGGTACCGGCGGAGCCACTCGGAGGCCGGGACCCCGGACCTCTCGATGAAGGCGCCGACGAGCGGATCACCGAGGTGGTCGACGTGCAGCAGCGCCGCCATCGTCGACAACTGCTCGTCCGCGGCGACCATGGGCACCGGACTCTGACGCCAGAGCGCGGACAGGATCTTGCGATATTCCGAGCCGGGCTGGGTGATCGGGGTGAACGTCGGGCTGCGGTAACCGATGGCCGCGACCTCGAAGATCATCTCGAACCCGATCGCGGCGAGGTACTGGTCGTCGGCGACGAGCCCTCGGACCCAGTTGTTGATCAGCGGCGTCGTCCGCATGTAGTCGGCCGACATTCCCCGCGTGAAGCCCATGTTCACGATCGACAGGGCGACCTTCACGTAGTTGCGCGACGGCGTGGTGGCGTTGAACACCGTGCGGATCGACTGTTGAGCCTGGTACAGGTCGGGGCTCTCACCGACCTCGACGATCCGCAGGTCGGCGATGTCGGCCGAGTACAACTTCTGGACCTTCTCCGCCCACTGCCACGGATGAACCGGCAGGTACCGGTAGTCGCCGGGATCACAACCCTTGTCGCGCAGCACGTCCGCGAAAGCTTCGAGGGTGTCGACGCCCAGCTCTGCGACGAGCATGGCGTCGTAGTCGACGTCGCTGACGGTTGCGACGTCACAGTCCTCACGACGTGCGGCCAGCCATACGAGCCGGAAGTGGTTGCCGACCTCGGGGGCGTAACGCTCGATGTCGGTGGCGCTGAAGCCGAGCCGCCCGGCGTTGGCGACGATGCAGGGGTGGCCCTCGGTCATGGTCTTCTCGATGGTCTGGAAGTCCGACCGGGCGAGATCGGCAGCGGCGACGCGTCGTTCGTCGGGACGCTCGGTACTGATGGCGAGGGTGTTGATGAACTCCTCGAGATACTCGGGCAGCGCTTGCGGACCGATGCCCAGGAGGGGGGCCAGGTCGACGATGAGTGCGATCGCGTCGAGCGGGAGGTCTTCGCCGTTCCGGACGCGGCGCAGCGACGATTCGTCGATGGCCCAGCTGTCCAACGCCAATCGCTCGGCACGGAAGCGGTACTCGGTGTGGCCGTCGACGGAGCGGACGGTATAGGTGCCGGCGCCGGTCTCGACCGGTGTGAGCGCGCGCTCGTGGGAGAACTCGGCGAGGATCTTCTTGGCGATGCGGGTGTGGTACGCCTGGCGGTACGTCGGGGGACCCGATGCGCCGGCGGTGCGCACGGCGAATTCCTGGATGGTCAACGGAATTACGCCCCCAGGTCCGTGACCTCGACGGCGCCGACGGTGCTGCCGTTGTCGGTCACTTCGAGGAAGTCGGCGCGCGTGCAGTAGCTGAGGTGTGCGGTCTTGTTGCCGACCGGGTAGTCGCCGTCGACGCGGAATCCGACACTCGCGTTCAGGCGGTGCACGGCCTTGTTGCGGACGTCGGGTTCGACGACCACGCGCGCCGCGCCGACCTCGAGGATCGCGGTCCGCATGATGTGGAGCATGACGGCGCCGGTGAAACCGGGCAGGGATTGTTCGGCATGTGCGACGAGCAGATGCATGCCGATGTCGCCGTCGGCGGGGACGTATCCGCTCGAGGGGTCGGCCAGCTCACTCGCGGCGGGGTCGTAGAGCTCGAACAGGAACTGCGGAGCTCCGTCGTGATAGCCCAGGCGCATCCCGTACGGGGTGCCGGCGGTGGCCTCGGCGCTGTCGCGGATCATCTTCTCCACGTCGGCCACCGAGCTCTCCAGCATGTCCCAGTACTTGGCCTTGGGATGGGTGAGCCATCCGTGGACGGTCGCGGCGTGCGACACGTCGTCGAGATCGACCGAGTGCAGGTCGTAGGTCGGGGCGGAGGAAATGGTCATGATGCCTTTGCTCTGGGAGATGATTCGCTGTGCTGATGGCCGGCGGAGTCCGGACGCGTTAGCCGCGCCCGATTTCGGCTTCCACCTGTTCGTCACTGAGTTGCATGATCTCGAGGAAGGTCTCGGCGACGAAGGTCGCTCGCGTGCCGTCGAATTCGACGATCCGCTCGGCGAGGCCGGCGATGGTGCGGCGGGTGAAGACGTCGGCGACGGACAACCCGGGGGTGTCGAGCCATTGTCGCGACAGGGCGACCACCCGTGTCGCCTGTACGGAGTCGCCACCGAGGGAGATGAAGTCCTCGGTGACACTGCGCGGGGGAACCGCCAGGACCTCGCCGAAGATCAGCGCGAGCGCCTGCTCCACCGGGGTCCGCGGCGCCACGGCATCGGCCTCGTCGTCCGTGGTGTCCGCACCGGCGGCGATCGCCTTGCGGTCGTACTTGCCGTTGGAGGTGAGCGGGAAGGCGTCCAGGATGCCGACCGATCGCGGAACCATGTGCGGCGGTAGCGCTTCGGCGACCGCATCGCGGAGTCCGGCCTCGTCAACGGTCGCTGCTTCCGTCAGGACCACGGCCGCGCGGAGGTCTCGTCCGTCCGACCAGGCCACCGCGGCGCCGACCTGGGCCAGCCCCAGCAGCGCGGCTTCGACCTCGCCGAGTTCGACACGGTAACCCCGTACCTTGACCATGTGGTCGGCCCGGCCGAGGAAGTCCAGGAATCCGCCCGGCAGGTATCGGGCCAGATCGCCGGTGCGATACCACCTCTCGCCGTCGTGGAGTACGAAGCGGTCGGCGGTGCGGTCGGGGTCGGCCCGGTAGCCGTCGGCGACCCCCGCACCGCCGATCCACAACTCGCCGGGGACGAGATCGGGACGGTCGCGGCCGAGGTCGTCGACCACCCGGCAGCGCACCCCGCGCAGCGGAATGCCATAGGGCACGAAGGCCATCCCGGAGGGGACGTCCGGTGCCTCGCAGATGGTGGAGTGGATCGCCGTCTCGGTGGTGCCGCCGAGACCGGCGACCCGGCAGTCCGGCAACTGCGCGGCGACGCGGTCGAGCAACGACACCTCGACCTTGTCCCCGCCCATGATGATCATGCGGAGGGAGTCGGGCAGGGGAGCGATGTCGAGGAGCATGCCGAGGATCGACGGCACGCAGTTCAGGACACTCACCGATTGTCCGGTCAGCAGACGTGCCCAGTCGTCGACCTTGGTCCGCTCGTCGTCGCCGGGCACGACCACGGCCCCGCCGGCTGCGAGTAGTCCGAAGATGTCGAACACCGACAGGTCGAACTCCAGCGACGACACCTGCAGGCTTCGGTCGTCGGCGCCGATGGCGTACCGGTCGACCAGATCGGTGATGGTGGCCACGGCGGCGCGATGCGGGACCTCCACGCCCTTGGGCAAGCCCGTCGAACCAGAGGTGAACAGCACGTAGGCGAGCGCGTCGCTCGCCAGCTCGACGGGCTCGACGGGCTCGGATTCCCGCGCCTTGTCGAGAGTGAGAACTGTTGTGCCACTAGAGGTCTGAGTGGTGTCTCCGCTCAGGTCCCAGGCGCCGGGGGAGTCGGTGATCACCGCCGCCGGGGTCGCCACCTCGACGATGCGGTCGCGTCGTGCCTGCGGCTGGGTCGGTGCGATCGGGACGTAGGCGGCTCCGGCGGCCAGCACGCCGAGCGCTGCGACGACCTGTTCCCCGCCCTTGGGCAGGTTCACGATCACCGTGTCGCCGACGCGCACCCCTGCGGCGATGAGCGCACCGGCCACGCGACGTGCGTCGTCGGCGAGGTCGCCGTGACTCCATGTGCGGCTGTCGGTGATCACCGCCGGGTCGGCGGCACGATCGGCGGCGTGTGCGAAGACGGTGCCGTGCAGGGTTCCGTCGAAGAGCCCGGTGGCGGGCAGCGGTGTCTCGACCGAGAGTCGTTGCGCGCGCAGGTCAGCAGACACCGGATCCGGCGCCGGTACATCCCAATCGCCGTCCACCAGCAGGCCGAGCAGGCGCACGTAGTAATCGAACATCGAACGCGCGGTACCCAATTCGAGATCGGAGGCGCGGACGTCCCAGTTGAGGAGGAGACCGCCGGCGACTTCGGTGACCTGCGCGTCGAGCAGGACCTGCGGGCCCTGCGAGACGATCCATGCGGGATCGCCGAGAACGTCGGTCGCCTGCTGCGAGAACAGATCACCGAGTCCGAGCGCACTCGTGAAGACGATCGGGGACACCACCGGTTCGCCGCGTTCGCGACTCAGCTCGCGCAGGACGTCGAGGCCGCTCATCGAGCCATGGGCCGCGGCCTCGTGCATCGACGTCCGCATCTGGCGGGCGCGTTCGGCGAGGGTCGCCCGTTCGGTCAGGTCCACGCCGATGACGAGAGAGGAGGTGAAGTCGCCGACCACCTGCTCGACGTCCGGATGGACCTGCGGGCGGTCGAACAGCGGAACGGTGAGGAGGAAGCGTGGACTCGCCGAATGCGTGCCGACGGCCTCGGCGAACACCGCGGCGACAGCCGCTGCCGGGGTCACACCTCGACGATGTGCGTGCTCCTCGAGTCGCTTCCAGTCCGACGCTGACAGCGAGTGATGCAGACGGACGGTGTGCGGCTCGGCCTCGCCGCGCGCGGCCTTGTCGTCCAGCGGTAGTTCGGGAGGCCCGGGCATCGACGGAATCCGCTCACGCCACCAGGCGCGGTCGTCGGCGGCGACCTCGCGCGCGGTGCGATCGGCGGTGACCGCCGCGAAGGTGATTCCCAGATCGGGGAGTGTCTCACCGCGATAGAGGCGCGCGAAGTCGTCGACGAGGACGCGGTAGCTCATGGCGTCGGCGGCGATCATGTCGACGTCGAGGTGGGCCCGCGCCGAACCACCTGGCAGCAGACTCAGTTCGGCGCGGATGACCGCGCCCTCCTCGACCGGGAGGGTGCGGTGCGTACCGTGGTTGCGCTTCTCGCCCAGGATCTGCTCGACCATCTCCGGCGACTGCGTGCGGAGGTCGTGCACGGCAATGGCTTCCGGGTGTGCGGGCCCGACCTCCTGGGTGCCGTCGGGCAGCACCCGCACGCGTAGCATGGGGTGGCGCTCGATGAGGGCGGCCATCGCCGCCCTGAAACGGTCCGGGTCGATGTCGCGACCGTCGAACTCGATGTAGAGGTGGGCGGCGACGTTGCCGAACGCGTGCGTGCCCGACCGGCCGATCCAGTAGGCGTGCTGCATGGGCGCGAGCGGGAAAGGCCCGTCGGGAGCGGGGGATTCGGCCCCAGGGCCGGTGGGGGCGGTTGTCTCGGTCGGGGTGCCGGTGACGATGCTCGTCCAGGCCGTGATGGTGGGTTGTGCGGCGAGACGGGCGAAGTCGACGTCGATGCCCCGTTTACGCCAGGTGCCGGCCAGTCGCATCATCCGGAGAGAGTCGAGTCCCTGGGCGATGAGGTCCGCGTCGACGTCGACGGATTCGGGGTCGACCCCGAGGGTGGCGGCGACTTCGACGCGGACATCGGGGCCGGGGTCACCCGTGGCAGCGGTGGTCGTCTCCGTCGGGGTGCCGGTGACGATGCTCGTCCAGGCCGTGATGGTGGGTTGTGCGGCGAGACGGGCGAAGTCGACGTCGATGCCCCGTTTACGCCATGTCCCCGCAAGTCGCATCATCCGCAGGGAGTCGAGTCCCTGGGCGATGAGGTCCTGATCCGGGTCGATCGATTCCGGCGCCACGCCTAGGACCGTGGCGACCTCGGCGACGACATCTGCCGAGGAGGTGAGGACCGTGGTCTGGGAATTCGTGGCCATCAGCCGGCGTGCCTCTCGCAGTTCGGGGACATTCTTACTCAGGCTGGGGAACCCGCATTTAGGGTAGGTTATACTAACTACCCGCTCCGCCCAATCCTTGGGCATCGCCGTCAGGCTTCCCCCTCGCAACGAAAATTAGGTTAGCCTAAGTTCTCGCGAGTGGTCTCATCGGATGACATGAATCACGCACGCTCCTCGACGGGCGTCGGGTCTTGTGCCCGAGAAAGATTAGGCTACCCTACCCAAATAGAGCGAACGCTTCTGTTCGCGATACCGGCGGTCGGGGACGGCACGCGGTATGACCCATCCGGTCTCGACCCAGACCGGACATCAACCAGTAGACCGACGCCACGGGTTGGCGAAGACGGGAACGAGAATGTCGCAGAACAGCGTGATCCTGGAGGAAGCGGGCTCGACCAATGCATTGGCGGCCACCGTGCGTGAGGCGATGCTGGCCGGAGACACCAGCCTCTCCGTCCTGGATTCCGACACGGGCGAATGGGTGACGGCGCCCTGGCGTGAGGTGCATGCACGCGCCGAGCAGATCGCGGTCCAGTTGCTCGCCGACAGCGAGCTGCACGAGCCCCAGGCGCTGGGACTGATCGGGGACCCCACCGTCGACCTGATCGCCGCGATCCAGGGAGCCTGGCTCGCCGGGGTGCCCGTCAGCATCCTTCCCGGTCCGATCCGCGGCGCCGATGAGGAGCGTTGGGCGCAGAACACCTACACCCGCTTCATCTCCATCGGGGTGGGGACGGTGTTGGGCAGCGGCACGCAACTCGACCTGTTGTCGAAGGTCGAGGACCGCCTGCGCATCGCACGCGTCGGTGAATACGGTCTCGGCGCCGACACCACCGACTTCGTCGCCCGTAACGTCAACGGCAACACCGTCGCCGTCCTGCAGGGCACGGCCGGTTCCACCGGCGACCCGAAGACCGCCGTGCTGCCCGCCTCCGCCGTCTACTCCAACGCCATCGAACTGGTCAGTCGCCTCGGCCTGCACCGCACGCGCGACACCGGGTTCAGCTGGCTGCCGCTTTACCACGACATGGGCCTCATGTTCCTGTTGGCCGGGATGACGACGGGTATCTCGACCTACATCGTTCCGAACACCGCGTTCGCGGCTGCGCCGTTCAAGTGGATGCAGTGGCTCACCGAGACCAAGACGACCGTCACCGCTGCACCCAACTTCGCCTACGACATCCTCGGTCGATACGGAAAGTTGTTGCGCGACATCGACCTGTCGCATCTGCGGGTCGCCATCAGCGGCGGTGAGCCGATCGACGCCGACGCGTTCGACAAGTTCCTCGAGGCGACCGCCCCGTTCGGTTTCGAGCGCGCGGCCGCGGCCCCCGCGTACGGCATGGCCGAGTCCGCCTGTGCGGTCACGATGCCCGCGGTCGGCGAGGGCGCACACTACGACGAGGTCAGTGTCACCCCGCCCGGTGGCGGTGAGCCCATCCGTCGTCGCTACGCGATTCTCGGAAAGCCGCTGGGCGGCATGCAGGTTCGCATCGTCGAACCCAACGTCGACGTGCCGGTGATCGACGGGCGCAACGTCGGTCACGTGGAGATCCGCGGCACCTCGATGATGCGCGGTTACCTCGGCAACGCCGACCTCGGTCCGGGTGAATGGTTCTCGACCGGCGACCTCGGTTACCTCGTGGACGACCGTCTCGTGATCTGTGGCCGGGCCAAGGAGGTCATCATCGTCGCGGGACGCAACCTGTTCCCGATCGAGATCGAGCGCGCCGCGGCCGAGGTCGCCGGTGTGCGACGCGGCGGCGTCGTCGCCATGGCGCGCGGCGAGGGGTCGGCTCGTCCGGGCCTGGTCATCCTCGCCGAGTACAAGGGCGCCGATCCCGACAAGGCCCGCGCAGAGGTCAATTCGGAGGTCGCCTCCGCGTGCGGGATCATGCCGGCCGAGGTCATCTTCGTCGCGCCAGATTCTGTCCCGCGCACCACATCGGGGAAGATCCGTCGCCTCGAGACCCGGCAGATGGTCGAGAACGGCACCTTCGCATAGGTCCGAATTTTTCCGTGGTGCATCGTGTCCTGCCGATGGCCACGAGAATGACAGTGCCTCTTCGGCCCGGTCGCCGGGCCGGAGAGGCACTGTAGAGAGAGGAAGTGCACATGAGCGACACGTCGACGAAGGGCCGCGGCTGGCAGGGCGCGGTCATGAAGCTGATGGGCGCCGACGACTACACGTTCACGGTGACCGGAACCGAGTCCGTGACGGATCACTATCTGCGCCTTCGCTTCAACGGTGGCGGACTGCTCACCGATCGTGCCCCGCACCCGACGATGTGGGTGCGGCTCTGGTTCGCCGACGGCGGCAAGATGCACCAGCGCGGATACACCCTCGTCGACCCGGACCCAGCATCGGACTCGTTCGACATCGAGTTCGCCATCCACGACGGTACGGCGGCACGGTGGGCCCAGCGGGCGCAGGCGGGAGACACCGTCGGCGCAACCCTGATGGGCTCCAAGTTCGCGGTGCCCGATCCGGCGCCTGCCGGCTGGCTCATCGCCGGGGACACCGCGTCGCTGCCCGCCATCAACTCACTCCTCGACTCCCTGGGTCCGGCGTCGCCCGCGGCGACCGTCTGGTTCGAGTACCAGCACGAGAGCGACAAGTCGTTGCCGCTGCGCGCCCGCGAACAGGACACCGTCCACTGGATCCCGCGCGAGCGCAACGGTGCGGCGCTGGTCGACGCAGTCCGCGACGGGGTCTTCGACGCCTCGGACCACTTCGGCTGGGTCGCACTGGATTCGGCGAGCACCCGCGCTGTCGCCGGGCTGTTCAAGGGTGAGTACAGGCTGCCGAAGAAGTCGGTCAAGTCCCAGGCGTACTGGATCGAGGGCAAGTCGTTCGCCTGAGCATGTCTCAGTCGAGGATGTCGAACACCACCGGCGCGTGATCGCTGGCGCCCTTGGCTTTCCGGGCGTCCCGATCGACTCGCGCACCGACGATGCGGGTGTCGAGAGCCGGAGAGCAGAACGCATAGTCGATGCGCATGCCCTCGTTGCGGGGGAACCGTAGCTGGGTGTAGTCCCAGAAGGTGTAACCCGGCGCATATGGCAGCGCCGAGTCGACGAGACCGCCGTCCAGGAAGCCCTGGACCGCAGCACGTTCGGGCGTAGTGACGTGGGTCCGACCCTCGAAGTACGCACGGTCCCAGACGTCGTCGTCGGTCTGTGCCACGTTCCAGTCACCCGCGAGCATCATCTCGGCCGCCGGGTCGTGCGCGAGACGAAGGCCGATGTGGTCGCGCAGGGCGTCGAGCCACGCCAGCTTGTATGTGTAGTGCGGGTCGTCGGGGGTGCGACCGTTGGGTACGTACAGACTCCACACGCGGATTCCGTTGCAACGCGCGGAGATCGAACGCGCCTCGCGGATCGGTTGACCGTCGACGGGATGGGTGGGTACGCCGTCGAAGGCGACCTCCACCTCGTCGAGCCCCACCCGTGAGGCGATCGCGACGCCGTTGTAGGCGCCCTGTCCGACATGGGCGACGTCGTAACCGGCGGCGAGGAAACTCATCAGCGGGAACGCGTCATCGTGACACTTGGTCTCCTGCAGCGCCAGGACGTCGACCTCGGCACTCTCGGCCCAGGCGACCACGGCCTCCGATCGGGCACGGACGGAGTTGACGTTCCAGGTGGCGATCCGCATCAGAGGGCCTCGGTGTCGGGCGGGATGTCGGGGGTCAGATACCGGTAGGTGTGGTGCAGTCCGAAACCCAGGCGGCGATACCACGATCCGGCGGTCCGATTGGTCGCCTCGACCTGGAGATAGGCCGCGTCGACGCCGTGCCGGACACCCCAGGCCACGAGCTCGGCCGCGACCGCGGAGGACAGCCCGGAGCGGCGTCGCGCGGGATCGGTCCACATCGCGGACAGACCCAACCACTGTGTCCCGTCCGGGGATTCGGTGATCGCGCCGCGTCCGATCGCGCTCGCATCCGCTGTGCAGGCGAAGGAGAGCAGACGCTCACCTGCCTCGACGACCTCACGAGCGGCGTCGACATGTCGATCATCCGCGGGGCGCGCATCCGCGTACGCCGCCAGCCAGGAATCGCCGGGGGTGTCACCGAGTTCTACTGCGGCGCAGCGCCGCCCGTCGAGGGACTCGACGAGTCGGGAGATCGGGCACGTCAGCATCTGGACCTCGACGCCCTCGACACCGCCGATGGCCGCCGGGCGGATGAGTCGCTCCGGCAAAGCGAGCAGTGGGGGCAGACCTCGATCTGCATACCAGCGGGCGATCCGGCGGAGCGTCGAACCGTCCGGGTGGGCATGGCGGTCGAGGGGGACGGCCGAGTTGGCACGCCGACTGAACCCGTACCCGGAACGCACGAACCAACCGTCGATCCAGTCGGAGTCCACTCCGGGCCAGGAGCGCGCCGCGACGTGTTCGAGGGTGCGGATCTCACTGTTGCGCACCGGCTTCGCCGACAGGAGGCGCACCGAGGTGATGGCGGTCGACGGAATGGTGAGTTCCTCGCCGTCGCGCCGCAACCGCAACGGGTCGGCGTCGTCGATCAGGATGCCGGTGACATCGGACTGGGCGGCACCGGGATCACCGCGCCAGTCCGCCGGGGTCGACTCGCCGAGCAGGTAACGCACGACGACGCGATCGCCGACGACCGCACCCGACCGGAAGACCTTCACGCGACGATCAGTCGTCGTGACCGAACGGGTCCTCGACCTCGCCCGGCACCCAGGTCAGTCCGGGCACGCCCCACTTGTTGCGCTTGATGGCCTTCTTCGCCGCCCTGGCGTTGCGACCGACGAGCACGTCGACGTAGAGGAAGCCGTCGAGATGGCCTACCTCGTGCTGCAGCATGCGGGCGAAGAACCCGGTGCCCTCGATGTCGACGGCGGCGCCCGTCCGGTCCACGCCCGTGACGCGGGCCCAATCGGCCCGGCCGGTGGGGAACTGCTCACCCGGGACCGACAGGCAGCCCTCGTCATTGTCGTCGGGATCCGGCATCGTCTCCGGGATCTCGGAGGTCTCGAGCACAGGGTTGATGACCTCGCCGCGACGACGGGTCGCCGAGCGATCGCCATCGGGGCAGTCGTAGACGAACATGCGCGAACCCACCCCGACCTGATTGGCCGCCAGGCCCACGCCGTGCGCGGCGTCCATCGTCTCGTACATGTCGTCGAGCAGGTTTATGACCTCATCCGACGGACGGCCGTCGGCGTCCAGAGGGATCGGCGTGGTCGGCTGGTGGAGTACCGGCTCGCCCACGATGCAGATCGGGAGAATCGCCATGGCGCTCACCTTAGCGCTGCTCAGGGCGCAGGAACGACGCCGGGTACGGCGTCGCGGATGGCCTCACCCGCCGGCCCGGGGATGCCCGGGAACAGCGTCGACTGCCAGTCGAACGAGTCGACCGGGTCCGTGACGACGTCACCCGCGCAGGAGCCCCGCAACGAGGTCAGGACGTTGGCGATGACGGTCGGGTCACGCATCTCGATCGTGTGGTCGAAGCCGGTGTTCGCGAGCGGGACGGGCGAGTACGCACGGCACTGCGCCGTGCCGTCGAGACGTCCGTCGGTCCATTCGCCGTCGCTCTGCACGACCGAGTACCGGGTGGGTCCAGGGGCGTCGGCGCCGCGATTCAGCTCGGTGATCGCATCGGCGTACATGCATGTGTCGTAACCGCCGTCGCGCGGTTGTGAGCAGCCGCCGGGGGAACCGTACTGGGCGGTGCCGATGGCGATGTACTCGTCGACGATGTCGGAGCCGCCGAGGAACTTGAGATAGGAACGGGCACCCAACCCGCCCGCGCTGTGCGCGACGATGCCGACCGACCGGGCGGTGCCCGCGAACGGGGCGATCGTCGTGGCGATGAGTCGGGCGTCGGCGTCGACCTCGCGCCCCGCGGCATGTGCGAAGACCACCGTGTGACCCGCGGCGCGTACGGCGTCGGCGAGTGGACGGAAGGCCTCTTCGTTCTGCTGGGCGTCGGCATACAGCTGCTGGCCCGGGACGATGACGACAACGCGGTCACCAGGCGACACCTCCGACGGCGCGGCGGACGCCGTACCCGCGGCGCCGAGGCCGGCGATCGAGAGGGCCGCCGTCGTCAGCGCGGCGGCAGCCGTCCGACGGAGTGCCCGGTGAGACCCGCTGTTCCGGAACGTTGATGAAGTCATGATGTCCCCCGATGGCGAATGTAGTGAGGGCAGCCTAACAGCGGGTCCCGGCCCGGTGTCGCGGATAGTTCCGGACGTGGCGAGTCACAGCGCGAACCGACCGCCGGGCCGTGGTTAGATTGTCTGCGAACCACACCGCTGTCATTCGCCTCCACCGCGGAGGTCGTCTGGCCGCATTGATCACGAATCGATGCACGTCAGCGGCGGTGT
Organism: Gordonia sp. 'Campus'; assembly: GCF_022206305.1. Lineage (GTDB taxonomy): Bacteria > Actinomycetota > Actinomycetes > Mycobacteriales > Mycobacteriaceae > Gordonia. The sequence goes on from NZ_JAKOIW010000011.1 coordinate 97,380, forward strand.
GAGGATCGTCGACCGTTATCGGTGAGGGAGTGAGATGGACGGCGCAGCTGCGCGTAGCCAGAAGCAGGGCGATCAACCCACCCCCGACAGGAACGCGGACTCAGGGGCTGACGCCGCTGGGCAGACTCTCGATCCGCACGAGGTCGGCTCGGACGGTCTGAGCCGGCGCGAGCACGACATCCTCGCCTTCGAGCGCCAGTGGTGGAAGTACGCCGGTGCCAAAGAAGAGGCGATCAAGGAATTGTTCGGGCTGTCGGCGACGCGGTACTACCAGGTGCTCAACGCGCTCGTCGACCGGCCGGAGGCGCTCGCCGCGGATCCGATGCTCGTCAAGCGACTCCGACGGCTTCGTGCTTCACGCCAGAAGGCCCGCGCCGCGCGCCGGCTCGGCTTCGAGATCACCTGAGACGCTGAGCCCGGTCGCCTTCGCGATGTGCGTTAAGGTCGTCGGTGATGAATGCAGACCGTGAGCCCAATCGCCTGCCGCTGCGCGCGGGGGCGATGATGCTCTTCGCAGTCGCCGTCGTCTTCATCGGCCTCGGCTGGCATTCCGCGGCGACCGCGGGCAACGACTCGCCGGACGAGGCCGCGTCCACGCTGACGTCGACGCCCACCACCTCCGCGACTCCGTCGACCACCGCGGTGTCCACCGACAAGCGGTTGTGCGTGATCAACGCCGGACAGGTCGCGGGACTCGCCTCCGATGTGTCCGAACTGCTCGAGGGCAAGGGCTATCAGATGGCTCAGCCCGGCAATTACACCGCGGGCGGGTTCAGCGAGAACACCGTGTTCCACGACGACGATGCCGACAAGGCCCAGGCCGACGAGGTCGCGAAGGCACTCGGCGGGGAGGTCGCGGTAGAGGAACGCCCCACGTCGTTCACCCGCTGCCGCGGCGGCATACCGGTCATCGTGGTGACCTCGGTCAGTGGTGCCTGACCGCTCGTAGAGTTGCAAATGACTGTCTGTCAGTGATCGTCAGTGAAACAAGATCGTCAGTGAAACAAGGAGTGACATGTCCGGACGTTCCACACTCGCCGCCCCGCGCGCCCTCGCCGCGTTGGTCTCCGCGGGCCTGATCGGCGTGGCACTGGCCGGGTGCAGCCCCGATCAGGAGCCCACGGACGTGCCCGGCACGACACCGTCGGTGGTCACCGACCAGCCACTGCCCCCGGGCGCCGAGGACGATGTCGACGGCGAGCCCAACGGCCAGATCGCGGTCGCCGAGATCAAGGACACCTCCGGCAAGGTCGTCGGCAAGGCCACGATCTCCGCAGCCACCGAGAGCGAGAAGCCGGTCACCATCAGCGTGCAGGTCAACGCCGGTGACCTGCCCGCCGGGTTCCACGGCATGCACATCCACGAGAACGGCAGCTGCGACGCCGGCTCGGGCGGATCGCAGGCATTCACCTCCGCGGGCGGTCACCTGCAGGTCGACGGCAACACGAGCCATCCCTCGAGCGGTGATCTCGTCTCCATCAACATCCTCGAGGATCACACCGGCCGTACCGTCACCACGACCGACGCGGTGACGCTGGAACAGCTGATCGGCAAGTCGATCATGATCCACGAGAAGCCGGACAACTTCGGCAACATCCCCGCCGACAAGTACCCGGGCGGGCCCAACCCCGACACCCTGAAGACCGGCGACGCGGGCCCCCGCATCGCGTGCGGTGTCATCGAAGAGCAGAGCTAGGCACCCGAACCGCCGACGATCACGGCACGCATGGCATCGATCGAGTTCGACGGGTCGCCGACCCCCACTCTCGGGGTCGAATGGGAGTTCGCCCTCACCGACAAGGTGACCGGCGACCTGTCGAACTCGGCGGCGGCGCTGTTCGCCGCAGTCGGTGAGCACCATCCCGATCGAGCGGGGAAGATCCACAAAGAACTGCTGCGCAACACCGTCGAACTGGTGACCGGGATCTGCCGCACCACCGGCGAGGCGATCGCCGATCTGACCGACACACTCGGCGTCGTGCGCGTGCTCACCGAGGACCTCGGCGTCGACCTGTACGGCGCGGGAACCCATCCGTTCGCCGAGTACTCCACCCAGTTGCTCACCGAGGGTCACCGGTACGCCGAACTCATCGAACGGACCCAGTGGTGGGGACGGCAGATGCTGATCTGGGGCGTACACGTCCACGTCGGTATCAGTCACCGCGACAAGGTGTTACCCGTTCTCGACGCGCTGCTCAACTACTATCCGCATCTGCTGGCGCTCTCCTCGTCGTCGCCCATGTGGGCGGGACAGGACACCGGTTACGCCAGCAACCGCGCCATGATGTTCCAGCAACTCCCCACCGCCGGACTGCCGTTCCAGTTCGAGACGTGGGCGCAGTTCGAGGCGTTCGTCACCGACCAGATGACGACCGGCATCATCGACCATCTCAACGAGATCCGCTGGGACATCCGGCCTTCGCCGCACCTGGGCACCATCGAGGTCCGCGTGTGCGACGGCATGACGAACCTCGGCGAGCTCTCCGCCGTCGTCGCGCTCATCCATTGCCTCGTCGTCGACCTCGACCGTCGGTTCACCGCAGGCGAGACGTTGCCGACCATGGCTCCCTGGCTCGTTCAGGAGAACAAGTGGCGCGCCGCGAGATACGGGCTCGACGCCATCGTCATCCTCGACGCCGACTGCCGCGAGAAGCTCGTCACCGACGATCTGCGGGTCCTGCTCGAACGGCTCGAACCCATTGCCCGCGAACTGGATTGCGTCGCCGAACTCTCCGGCGTCGAGCGGATCATCGCGCGGGGTGCCAGCTACCAGCGCCAGCGTGCGGTGCACCGGCGGACGCAGTCGATGCGTGACGTCGTGGCCTCGGTGGTCGCCGAGCTCGACGGTCCGTGAGGATCAGAGGCCGACTCCGAGTGCGAGGGCGATGATCGCCAGCGCGGGAATCACCCCTTGTTTGAGCGCCGCCGCCGTCTTGTCCCGGCTGGTGACCAACAGCACCAGCGCGGCGGCGGTCATCGAGCCGATGCCGGTGAAGACCAACGTCAGCCCGACGGTCTCCTGTCCCGCCGCGTACACACCGATCCCGATGCCGACCGCGATTGCCAAGAACAGGTTGTAGAAGCCCTGGTTGAACGCGAGTTCTTTCTGCGCGGAGGCCTGCTCGACCGTTCCCGTGCCGAACGTCGCACGAGCACGTTCGCTCGTCCACGCTATGGATTCGAGATAGAAGATGAACACGTGGACCAGGGCCGCGATCGCGGCGAGAACCAGACCTGCGATGACCACGACGTCTCCTCGAATCTCCTCGGACGCGATCCCGGGCAGAATCGCCACCTCAGCCTAGACGCGCGGATCGGGAGTGGCGTCGCGCGGCCAGGGGCGAGTCCGCGCACACCTCCGCCCGCTCAATCCCGGTCGGGTGCCTCCATGTCGCGTTCGTCCATGAGACCGTCGCGAGCGCGCTGCTCCTGATAGGCGAGACGACCGATGCGATGGGCCACCACGGGAGCGGTGATGAGGGCGAAGAGTCCGGCGAGCACGAGCATCCCGCTGTCGACGTTGTCGCCGAGGCGCAACACCGCGCCGAGCAGGATCAGCAGCAAGCCGAAGGTCTGCGGCTTGGTGGCGGCATGCATCCGGCTCAGGGTGTCCGGGAAACGGACGAGGCCGATGGCTGCAGTGACCGCCAGCAGACAGCCGGTGAGGAGCAGCGTTGCGCTGATGACGTTGATGATCATGTCTGGTCGTCCCGGACTCGGAAGCGTGCGATGGAGACCGAGCCCACGAAACTCAGCAGCGACAGGGCCACGATCGCCGGCACGACCGTCGAGTCACGACTGAACGCCGCCCACGTCCCCAGGCCGCACATGCACAGCGCGATGAGGACGTCGAGGGCGACGAGTCGGTCGAGCGTCGTCGGGCCGCGCAGGATGCGGACCATCGTCAGGACCGCGGCGATCAACAGCATCGCCGCCGCGATCGTCCACACGTAATTCAAGCGTCCCCCCGTTCCGGCTCGGTGCCGCCTGGCCGCCGTTCCGGCTCGGTGCCGCCTGGCCGCCGTTCCGGCTCGGTGCCGCCAGGCCGCCGTTCCGGCTCGGTGTCCACCGAGCGGTCCACATCGCGGACATGGTGGAATTCCTCGTCGATGCCGTGGAACGGGCTCGGATGCCATTCGCTGTCACGCTCGAACGCCTGGATGAACATGCGCTCGACGTAGGCGACCTGATCATAGAAGGCCCGCACCTGCTTCTCGGACCGGACGTCGAAGACGTGCACGTACAACATGCGCCGACGATGATCGATCTCCAGCACCATCGTGCCGGGCACGAGGTTGAGGTAATCGACGGCGAGCGTCAGCACCATGTCGGACTTGATCGCGACGCGGACACGGACCACCGCGCCCAGGGGAGGGCGGCCCGGGCGGATCGCCATCCACGCCATCTGCACGCTCGACCGGAAGAAGTCGACGATCAGCCGGCCGATCAGTCGCACGACCGTCAGCGGGTGGATCCGCCCCTCGACCGGAACCCTGGGCAGCGGCAGCACGGTCAGCACGAGAGTCGCCAGCAGGACCCCGCCGAGGACGTTGGCCCAGGACACGGTGCCCCACAACAGAACCCAGACGAAGGTGAGCCAGGCGATGGTCCACAAGCGGACCGCGACCTCGCGACCGTCGCTGCCGAGCCACTTCGGCAGCCGGATGCGCGAGCGCAGCCACACCAGTCCGCCGACGAAGTGCCAGAAGACGAAGAGCAGCGATACCCGCCACACGTTGATGACCACCGACAGGACAGGTCCCTTGGTCGACACCACGGGTGCGCGACGCTTCCGCGATTCGAGTGGGTGCTGCTCCGAGCGATCGGGTGCGCTCATCGGACACCTCCCGCACCGAGAACCGCGTCGACGTACACCGAGCGGTCGACGACGTCGGTCGCCGCGCTGTCGGTGAAGTCGAAGATCGGGCCGGCCCACAGGGTGAGGACAAGACCAGCGGCGACCATCGCCATCGTCGGCAGGACCATCATCACCGGCATCCGGCCGACGTCCTCACGGTCGGAGAACGCCGCGTCGTCGGAGCTCTCGTCGATGAGCGCCGAAGGACCCTTGTCGGCCAGATCGCCCTCGGGCGCGTCGGCGCGGGGGCGCCAGAAACCCTTGGTCCAGATGCGGGCCATGACGTAGAGGGTGAGCAGGCTGGTGATCACCGATCCGGCGACGAGGATCCAGGCCAGCACCGAACCGTCCTGCGTACCGGCCTCGAGGAGCGCGACCTTGCCGATGAAGCCGGAGAACGGCGGAATACCACCGAGATTCAGTGCCGGTACCAGGAACAGCACCGCCAGCAGGGGGCTGGCGATCAGCCCACCCAGGCGACGGAGCGATGCCGAACCGGCCTGGCGTTCGATCAGTCCGACGACCAGGAACAGCGTCGTCTGGACGAGGATGTGGTGCGCGACGTAGTAGATCGCCGCCGACATCCCCAGGTCGGAGGACAGGGCGATGCCGAAGATCATGTACCCGATGTGGCTGACGAGCGTGAACGACAGCAGACGCTTGATGTCTGACTGGGCGATCGCGCCGAAGATGCCCACGAGCATCGTCAGCAGGCCCGCCACCAGCATGATCGTGTCCAGCGACCCGCCCGGGAACAGCAGCGAATGCGCCCGGACGATCGCGTACACACCGACCTTGGTGAGCAGGCCGGCGAACACCGCGGTGACCGGTGCGGGTGCGGTGGGGTACGAGTCGGGCAGCCACGTCGACAGCGGGAAGACCGCCGCCTTGATCCCGAAGGCCACGAGCAGCACCGCGAACAGGGCGTTGCGCGTGCCGTCGGGCACATCGTCGAGGCGGACGGCCATCTCCGCGAGGTTCAACGTGCCGGTCGTCGCATAGGCGAAGGCGATGCCGGCCAGGAAGATCAGCGACGACACCATCGAGACCATCACATACGACGCGCCGGCCCGGACGCGTTCGGCGCTCGCCCCGAGGGTCAGCAGCACATAGCTCGCGGTCAGCAGGATCTCGAAGGAGACATACAGGTTGAACAGGTCCCCGGCGAGGAACGCATTGCACACGCCCGCGGTCAGGATGAGATAGGTCGGCAGGAAGATCGACGTCGGCTGCTGCGCCGTGCCGTCCCGGATACCCTGGCCGATCGCGTACACGACGACGCACAGCAGCACGATCGTCGACACCACGAGCATCAGCGCGGCCAGCTGGTCGACCACCAGCGTGATCCCGAGGGGCCCGTTGCCGAAACCCTTGTCGCCCCATCCGCCGATCGCGACCGCGAACGTGCCATGGCGCTCGGTCAGGTACAGCAGCAGGCACGACGCGATGAACGCCACGGAGATCGCCGCGATCGACACCGTGCGCTGGAACCGCGGGCTGCGTCCGAGCAGCAGAGACAATGCTGCGGCGCCGAGGGGTACGAGCGTCGGCAAGGTGATCAACACGGGGATCCATGACTCGTCGGGCGTCATCGGTCACCCCCGTTCCGGTCGGTTTCGTGCGTGTCGGGGATGCCGGGGTCCGGCATCTCCGGTTCGGTCGTGTCGTTCTGGCCGGTCTCGGTCGGGGCGGGCGCGTCGTCGCCCTTGGGTCCCACTTCCTCCGGCCCGAGCTCGCCGGGGCCGTGTACCTCGGGAGTCGCTCCTCCGGGGCCGGCCTCCTCCTCCCGTGCCTCGCTCTGCGCGGGGGTGTCGGTGTCGGGCTCCTCGTCCTGGGCGCCGATCTCGTCGACGACGTCGGAGTCGGTCGGCATCAGGTCGGTCTCGTGGAGCGCCGCGTGCCGGGCGGCGGCCTGTTCCGGGGTCAGCGGGTTGCCCTCGTCGTCGAAGTGGTCGCCCGTCGGGGTGTCGGAGTAGGTCACCGGGTCGTCGCTGCGATCACGGTCGGGTGCGGTGCCCAGCGATCCGCTGAGGATCTTGACGTCCTCGACGTCGTCCTCGACGTCGTCGTCGTCGCGGTTGATCACGAACAGGCGATACACCAGCGCCAGCACGAAGGCCGCGACACCCATCATGATCACGATCGCGGTGAGCACCATGCCCTGCGCGAGCGGATCGGCGTCGGCCGCCCGGTTCTCCGACGAACGACCCATGATCGGCGGGTTTCCCATCCCGCCGGACACGACGATGATCATCAGGTTGAGCGCGTTGCCGACCAGCAGCAGACCGAACAGCATGCGGACGAGGCTGCGTTCCATCAGCAGGTACACGCCGCATGCGGCCATGACGCCGACGACCAGCATCAGCGAGAGGTTGGTGGTCATCGGCCCACCTGCTCGCCGGTCGCAGTGTGTGCGTCGCCGCGTGACGCCTCGATCCGGGCGGTGTCTCGCGCGATCGTCGTCTCCACGTCGAGGCGGGCGCCGAGACTGCGCAACACGTCGAGGACGAGGCCCACCACGATCAGGTAGATGCCGAGGTCGAAGAACAGGGCGGTCACGAACTTGATGTCACCGAGGACCGGGACGGTGATCTCGAAGACCGCCGACGAGAGGGCGGGCGCCCCCATGAACATCGAGACGATGGCCGTCGTCGCCGAGACGGCGAGGCCGGCGCCGAGGATCCGGCCGGGCTCGATGGGCAGGGCTTCGCCGAGTTCGTAGCGTCCGCCCGCGAGGTAGCGAAGCACGAGGGCGAGACCCATCGTCAGGCCGCCGGCGAAGCCGCCGCCCGGCGCGTTGTGGCCGGCGTAGAAGAAGTAGATCGACAGCACGACCATGGTCGGGAACAGCAGGCGGGTGGTCGCCTCGAGAACCATCGACCGGTGTCGTGGATCGCGCAGGCCGGAACCGAGCAGCCAGGTGGTGCGGTCCGGTGGGACGAGATCGTCATCGTCGTCGCCGTCCCCGGACTGCAGGCGAGCCGCGTCCGCGACACGCGGCGCTGCACCGAACCGGCGGTTGCGGAAGACCATCGACGCGACGCCCGTGGCGGCCGCGATCAGAACCGACACCTCGCCGAGGGTGTCCCAGGCGCGGATGTCGACGAGCAGCACGTTGACCGCGTTCGCCCCGTGTCCGTACTCGTAGGCGGCCTCGGGCAGGTCGACGTGGAGCGGTTCGGTCGAACGGGCCGACGCCGCGAAGAGCCCGATGAGGACCAGCATCGCGCCGAACGCGATGCCGATGAGTGCTCGCAGGGGTTTGAAGCCGGTCGCATGACGCTTCTCGGGTTCGGCCGGCAGCTTGCGCAGCACGAGCACGAAGATGACCAGGGTCAGCGTCTCGACCAGGAACTGGGTGAGCGCGAGGTCGGGGGCGCCGTAGAGGGCGAACAGCATGGCGCAGCCGTAACCGGTGATGCCGACGACGAGCGTCGCCGCGAGCCGGTTGCGCAGCAGTACCGCGGCCAGCGACGCGGCCACGATGCATCCGCCGATGACCAGTTGCACGGCGGTCGCGGTGTAGTCGATGCTCAACCGGTCGCGCGCTCCGGCGAACAGCACGATCGTGGGCAGCAGGATCGCGGTGCAGAGGATGACGCCCTGCGTGTAGGGGAGCGAACCGCGCTGGGTGTTGCGGGTCAGCATCAGCGAGATGGTGTCCGCGCCGCGCAGGGTCGCGTCGTAGATCCGGTCGGCGTTGATCAGCGGTCGGAAACCGAAGATGCGATCGCGCACCCGACGGACGCCGAGGAACAGCAGTGCGCCGCCGATGACGACGATCACGGAGAAAACGACCGGCAGGCCGAAACCGTGCCACAGGGCGAGGTGCTCGAGCGGGTGTCCGTAACTGTCGAGGGTCTCGGCGTACGGCTCGAAGAGGTCGCCGAGCTGCGGACTGAACACGCCCGCCGCGACGCCCGCCGCGGCGAGCACCACCGGGGACACGTAGAACGCCCACGACGGCGGGTGCATCTTGGCGACCGCGGGACTCGGGGTGCTGCGGACCTTGCGGCCGAAGGCGCCCCACAGGAAGCGCAGCGTGTACGCGCAGGTGATGATCGACCCGACCAGCAGCACGATGTCGATGGTGTGGGCCTGCCAGGAGACGAATGCCCCGGTCTCCCACACCGACGCGAACGCCGTCTCCTTGCCGACGAAACCGAGTGTCAGCGGGATGCCGGCCATGCTCGCCCCGGCTACGGCAGCGGTGATCGCCAGCCCCGGGAGTCGCTGACCGAGCCGGGCGAGCTTACGGATGTCGCGGGTGCCGGTCGCATGGTCGATGATGCCGACCACCATGAACAGCGACGCCTTGAACAGCGCGTGCGCGACGAGCATGGCGATGCCGGCCATGGCGACGTTCGCGTCACCGATACCGACCAGGACGGCCATGAAGCCGAGTTGGGACACGGTGCCGAACGCCAGGATCAGCTTGAGGTCGAGTTCGCGCAGCGAACGCCAGCCGCCGAGCACCATCGTCAGCATGCCCAGACCGACCACGGCGACCTGCCAGGTGATCGTCACCGAGAAGGCGGGCGCCAGCCGCGCGATGAGGTAGATACCGGCCTTCACCATCGCCGCGGCGTGCAGGTACGCGCTGACGGGGGTGGGGGCGGCCATGGCGCCGGGGAGCCAGAAGTGGAACGGGACGATGGCGGACTTCGTGAGTGCACCGATGAGCAGCAGGACGACCGCGATGTCGACGTAGAGGCCGGTCGGCGGTGACGCGATGATCTCCGAGAGGAGATAGGTGCCCGTCCGCTCGCCGAGCATGATGATGCCGACGAGCATCGCCAACCCGCCGAACGTGGTCACCAGCAGCGCCTGGGTCGCGGACCTGCGCGCGGTGGCGCGCACCCCGTAGAAACCGACCAACATGAACGACAGGACGGTGGTGAGCTCCCAGAACACGTAGAGCACCAGCATGTTGTCGGAGATGACGAGACCGAACATCGCCGCTGCGAAGGCGACCATCTCGCCGCCGAACAGCGCGACACGGGGTCGGGCGTCGTCGAAGTACTGGGCGCAGTAGCAGAGCACGAGGGCGCCGACACCGAGGATCAACACGGCGAGGATGGCCGTCAGCGTGTCGAAGCGGGTGACGATGTCCATCTGGAGCGACGGCACCCAGGTGAGGGTCTCGACGCGCGCGGCCGACGCCTCCGGGGGCGGCCAGTTGAGGATGACCCAGATCAGACCACCGAGAGGTGCCAGGGCGAGTACGTAGAAACCCCGGGTACCCATCCAGTGGATGACTGCGGGCGCGAACAGTGCGCACACTGCCAACGCAGCCAACACAGTGATCAAAAGGGCACTCCGTCTTTCTCCCGGCGGGGTGTCACGGGCGACCGCCCGCGCTAGCTACTTTACCGTTGCCCGTATGTTCCGGTTCGACTGGCTCCGGCGTCCCGCCGTGATGATCGCTGCCGTCCTGCTGCTCGTCGGCCTCGTCGCCGGGTGCAGTGACGAGGAACACGCGGGGCCCGAGGGCGTTCCGCTTCCCTCCGACTTCCCGGTAACACAGGTGCCGCTCATCGACGGCCACGTGCTCTCGGCCAGTGGCAGCCGGGCGGACGGCTGGGAGGTCACCGTGCAGGGACCCGTCAACGCGGGCAACCAACTCGACGCCGCCACCGACACACTCACCGACGCCGGTTTCGCCGAGTCGCATCGTTCCACCGAAGGCGGACAGTCGGTCGTCGTGCTGTCGGCGACCAAGGACGGCACGACCTACTGGGTTCAGATCGGCGCGTCTCCGCAAGCGGCCGGCGGAGGGTCCTCGGTGTTCTATCTGGTGAACGTCGAATGAGCTGACCGGCTGACTCCTGACGGACGTCACCGGCCGCTGTGGTCGACGATCGCGATCGGGCAACGCGTGTGATGTTGCGCCGCGCGGGCCACCGACCCGGCCCAGGTCGCGAGACTTCCACCGGCTCGGGGTCGGGTGAAGACGAGCAACGATGCCTGCGGCACGGCGTCGGTGATCGCACGGGACGGGTTCCCGTTGACCAGCTGGAGTGTGGCGTGACACTCGGGGAAGCGCTCGCGCCACGGGGCGAGAACGGCCTCACTTCGAGCGAAGACCGCCTCGATCAGTGCCGGTTCGGCCGCATCCGGGATTGCGCTGATTACCGCGACGGAACTGTGCGTGGCCTGCGCGTATCGAAAGGCGGTGGCGAGCGCGAGATCCGATGGCGCGTCGGCGTCGATGGCCGCAACGACGGGCCCACCGGTCGCCAGGTTGCCGTAGGGGACGGTCACCACCGGGCACTGCGAGCGTGCCGACAGCGCCGAGCTGATGCTCCCCGTCGTGAGGCGTTCGATGAGGCCCGGCCGATGGTGGCCGAGAACCAGCAGGTCGACGTCGCGGGACAGTCTGGTGAGCAGGGGGATCGGGAACTCGTGCTCGACAAGAGTTCTGACGTCGATGTCGGGGTGGCCGGCCCGGAGGTCGTCGGCGAGCCTCGCGACGTGGGCGACCGCGGTGTCGCGGGTGGACGCGACGTCGAAGTCGAGTTCGAACTCGCTCAATGGCTGTAGTGCGGCGGCTGCGGCGAAACCGTGCACCAGCAGCAGACGGTCACCGACGCGCGCCGAGGCGGCCGCCCAGCGGGCGGCCGCCTCGGATTCGGGACTGAGATCAACCCCGGCCGCGATGGTGGTCATCGCGTGCTGGTGGGGTCGCCCGTTCGCGTCCGGTCGGCGGCGGCGACGGCATCAGCCGTTGCGTCGACACCGGGTGCGACGGCAACCGCGGCGGGCTCGACGACCTCCGTCGCCTGTGCGCGACGTTCTTCGTCACTGCTCATCGTCTTCAGCGCGACCTCCTTGATCAGGGTGATGGCGATGAAGCTCAGGGCCGCCATGACCGCCGCCACGAGGAAGATCCGTGCGGTGCCGTCACCATAGGCGCCCCGCACGATGGCCGCGATCGGAGCGGGCAGCTCGTTCAGGTTCGCGAGCCCGGCGTTGCCGCCGCCGGTCTGCCCGGAGCCGATGCCGAGTGCGCCGAGGGCCTTGGCGATGAGGTCGGTGACGTGGTTGGACAGGACCGCTCCCAGGACCGACACGCCGGCCGCACCGCCGAGTGAACGGAAGAACGTGACCGTCGATGTCGCCGCACCCAGGATGTCCGGGGTGACGTTGTTCTGGACCGCGAGGACCAGGTTCTGCATCGTCATGCCCATACCGCAGCCGAGGACGAACAGGTAGACGCCGACCAGGGCCATGTCGGTGTGCGCGTCGATGGTCGACAGCAGGCCGAAGCCGATGGTCATCATCGCGGCACCGGCGACGAGGAATCGCTTCCAGCGTCCGTAGCGGGTGATGAGGTTGCCCGAGATGGTCGCCGAGATCATCGACCCGATGACCATCGGCAGGGTGAGCAGACCCGCCGCGGTGGGCGAGTAACCACGTGCGATCTGGAAGTACTGGCCGAGGAACACGGCGCCGCCGAAGAGGGCGACACCGACGCCGACGCTGGCGAGCGTGGCCAGTGTGGTGGTGCGGTCCCGGAAGATGTGCAGCGGGATGATCGGGCTGGACACCTTCGACTCCACGTAGACCGCCACGAGCAGCAGCACGACGCCGAGCGCGACGAGTCCGTACGAGGTCGGCGACGCCCAGGCGAAGTTCTTGCCGGCCAGGGTGACCCAGATCAGCAGGGTGCTGACGCCGGAGGCGATCAGCAGCGCGCCGCCGTAGTCGATGCTGACCTTGTTGCGGACGACCGGGACGTTCAGGGTGCGCTGGATGACGAGCAGCGCGATGATCGCGAGCGGGACGCAGACATAGAAGGTCCAGCGCCAGCCGAGCCAACTGGTGTCGACGATCACGCCGCCGATGAGCGGGCCGGCCACGGTCGCGACCGACATGACGGCGGCCATCGGACCCTGGTAGCGGCCGCGTTCACGCGGGCTGAACATCGTCGCGACGACGATGACGACCAGTGCCTGCAGGCCGCCGAGGCCCAGACCCTGGATCACGCGGAACCCGATCAGCATGTCGACCGAGGTGGACAGTCCGGCGAGTACCGAACCCAGCGTGAACAGGACAAGTGCGCCCTGGACCAGCAGCTTCTTGCTGACGATGTCGGCGAACTTGCCCCAGATCGGCGTCGTGGCGGTCGAGGCCAGCAGGGTGGCGACGACGACCCAGGTGTACTGGTCCTGCGTGCCGTGCAGGTCGGTGATGATCGTGGGAAGAGCGTTGGACACCACGGTCGAGGACAGGAATGCGACGAACATGCCCAGAAGGAGGCCGACGAGGGCCTCGATCTTCTGGCGATGTGTCATCGGTACGTCTTTGACCGGCGCCACCGCTGAAGCGGGTGCACTCATATGAAGAAACCTCCGAGAAAGAAAGCTGCCCGCGACGACAGGGGACGGGCGGGCTGCGAATCGGCGCGCACGGTGGCACACACGATTGGTTGATTGATGCAACTATAAAGCGTGATGGTTGCAACCAACAACTATCTGAGGTTATTCCGGGTGTGTTCCTGGACTCATCGGCTCATCGGTGACCCGGCCGGTTCCGTCGACCGGGCGGCTGATCTCGTCGACCGGGTAGGCAAATCCGTCGACTGTGCGTCCGAATCCGTCGACTGGGTGGGGAAATCCGTCGACCGGGTGGGGAAACCCATCGACTGTGCGTCGTTTCTCGTCGACTGGCCCGATCTGACGTGGCACCGGCCTCGTGGGCCCGACTTCGAAGTTGCCGCCTGCATCAGTTGTGCACGGTCGACGGGAACTGATGCACGGTCGACGAGAATCGGTACCCGGTCGACGGGAACTGATGCACGGTCGACGAGAAACGACGCCCAGTCGACGAGATCTGATGCACAGTCGACGGGAATCGACGCCCAGTCGACCCCGCTCAGTCCAGACGCCGCTCGGCGTAGGCCTTCAGGTTCTCGACCTGCGCGGGGTCGAGCGACGGTCGGACCCGACTGCGGGCCTCGTCCACGTCGGCGGCGGTGACGGCCGCGGCGTCGATGTCGCGACGCATCGCCGACAACGCGGCTTCGCGCAGCAGCGCCGAGCAGTCGGCCGCCGAATACCCGTCGAGATCCGCGGCGAGCTCGTCGAGGTCGACGCCGTCGAGCGGCACGTCGCGGCCGGTGGCGCGCAGGATGTCGCCACGCGCGGCGGCGTCGGGCGGCGGCACGAAGACGAGGCGTTCGAGTCGTCCCGGCCGCAGCAGCGCCGGGTCGATCAGGTCTGGACGGTTGGTGGCACCGAGCACCACGACGTCCTGCAGCGGCTCGACACCGTCGAGTTCGGTGAGCAGCGATGCGACGACGCGGTCGCCGACGCCGGAATCGGTGGACTGGCCGCGCCGAGGGGCCAGCGCGTCGACCTCGTCGAGGAAGATCAACGACGGCGCCGACTCGCGGGCTCGGGCGAACAGGTCACGGACCGCCTTCTCCGACGACCCGACCCACTTGTCCATCAACTCCGCGCCCTTGACGGTGTGCACCGACAACTGGCCCGACGCCGCGAGTGCTCGCACCACGAACGTCTTGCCGCACCCGGGTGGGCCGAACAGCAGAACCCCACGCGGCGGGGCGACGCCCAATCGCGCGAAGGTGTCCGGATGCTGGAGCGGCCACAGGACGGCCTCGGTCAGCGCCTGTTTCGTCTCGACCATGTCCCCGACGTCGGCCAGGGTGATCGAACCGAGCGCGACCTCGGGGGAGTCGGATCGCGACACCGGCCGGATGACGTCGAGGGCCCCGACGAGATCGTCGGTGCGCAGTGCGGGCGAGGACTTCTCGCTGCTGGCGCGGGTGGCTGCGCGCAGTGCCGCTTCACGTGCGAGCGCGGCCAGGTCACCGGCGACGAAACCGGGCGTGCGCGCCGAGACCGCGGTCAGGTCGAGGTCACCCTCGGTGGGCACGTCGGACAGGATCGCCGACAGCAGCCGGCCGCGCGTCGCCGCGTCGGGCAGACCGATCACGAGCTCGCGATCGCACAGGGACGGATCACGCAGGCGCGCGTCGAGCCGGACGGGCTCGGCGGTCGTGGCGATGAGCGCGATCCGCCCGTCGGCGATGCCGGACCGCAGTTCGTCCAGGATGAGAGCCGACACCGGTTCGGGCTCCGACGGGAGCAGCGCGTCGATGTCGGTGATCAGCAGGACGCCGCCGCCGGACCGTGCGCGGGCCACGGCATCGGTGACCAGTCGCAGGCGGGCGTTGGCCTCGGTCGCGCCGGCCGTGGGGCCGTCGACGGTCACCAGCGTCCGGTGCGCGCACACCGACCGCACCAGGGTGGCCTTGCCGCCGCCCGCGGGTCCGGTGACCAGGACACCGAGCCGCGGGGTGGCGCCGAGTGTGCGGAGGACGTCGGGCTCGTCGAGCGTGATCGTCAGCCATTCGGTCAGCTTGGTGATCTGCGAGTCGACACCGACCAGCTCCGACACCGGGCGGACGGGCACGTCGGGTTCACGGGCCTGCGGCGGTGCGGCTGCCGTCGGCTGCCTGGGAGACTCGGTCTCCGCGACCATCCCGAGGGCGCCCGGGATGCGGGGTGTCGTCGGTCCGGCCCGGTCGACGAGTGGCGCCACCTCGCCCGACGACGTCGACCACAGCACCGCGGTGTTCGTCTGCACGCTGACCGGAGCCGACACCTGGCCGTTCACCGGCGGACCCGGCTCGACACCCGTGACGGTGAGCAGTTCGGTGGTCCACGTGATGCCCACCGAGCGGGCCAGTGCGCGCGTCGCCTCGGTGGCCGCCAGCTCGGGTCCGAGGTCGCGGGGGAGCAGCGAGACCGCGTCACCCACCGAGAGCACCTTCCCGAGCAGTGCCCGGCGCAGCGTCGACTCGGTGATCGACTGGGTGGCCAGCACCGAACCACTCACCACCACACGGCTCGCGCCCTGTACGACGACCGGGGCGAGTACGACCGCCGAGTTCTCGCGGACACCGGCGTTGGAGAACGCGATCTCGTCGAGGAGCACGACGCCGGTGGGCGCAGACGCCTCGGTGGCCGCGACGACCGCGGCGGTGACGCGCGCGCCGGTGATCGACACCGCGTCCCACTCGCGTAGGGACAGCGCCGTCAACACCTCGGGGTGCACCCGGATGATGCCGCGCCGTGCCTCTGCCGCGGACGGATTGAGTCGTGCCGTCAGGGTGAGAGAGGCCGGTGTGGTCATTCGGGCTCGCTTTCGGTCGGACGCGGCCCCACGGTGGTCGTCCCCGTCGTGGCTGTCCCGGTGGTGGCTGTCCCGGTGGTGGCCGTCTCGGTCGTACCGGTCCCGGGAGCGGCGACCACGGGCGCCGGTCCCGTCGGACGGTTCAGGCCCAGTCGGCCGAGCGAGTTGAGCACCGGCCGGCGACGCCGACCGTTCGGCGACGAGGTTCGCAGCGCACGTCGTTGCGCCCGCCGGACCGCGGGCTTGTCGTCCCAGTGCTCGGGACGCGACGCCACCCACCGCCGGGCGCGCCATGCGAACGGGATGTGCAGCGCGTATCCCGCGATCATGATCATCATCAGCACGTACGGGAACGTGACCAGCAGCGCCGCGGCCGCGGCCACGAGCACCAGCAGGCCCGCGACGGCACGGGCCGGGATCGACACCGTCTTCAACGACGAGGTCGGGATGCGGCTGACCGCCAGGAACGCCACGACGACCAGCCAGCCCCCGACGACGGGCAGCGACGTCCACCATCCCTCACCGAACTGTTGTTCCAGCCCGATCGGCAGCAGCACGACGATCGCGGCGGCCGGCGCCGGGACCCCGACGAAGAAGTCCCGGGTGTAGGCGGGGGCCTCGTCGTCGTCGAGCAGGGTGTTGAAGCGGGCCAGCCGCAGCACGACCGCGCAACAGTAGACGAGTGCCAGCACCCAGCCGAGGTCTTGGCCGTCGAGCAGGTGGAAGTAGATGATCATCGCCGGGACGACCCCGAAGTTGATCGCGTCGGCGAGGGAGTCGATCTCCGCGCCGATGCGGCTCGTCGCGCCCATCATCCGCGCCACGCGACCGTCGATGCCGTCGAGGAAGGCCGCCGCGACCACGAGTCCCATCGCGGCGTTGATGTCGCCGTTGGTGGCAGCACGCATCGCGGTGAGTCCGGCGCAGATCGCGAGGATCGTCAACGACGACGGGATGACGATGCGGCTCGCCTGCGCCTGTCGACGCAGCCGGCGGCGTTCGGGCGGTGGCTGCGGAACGGTGTGCGTGGACTTCGCGTGCCGTCTGGCGGATCGGGCGGTCGGGGTGCGGGAGGTCCGCGAGCCCGATCGGCGCCCACTGGGTTTCGGGCCGGACGAGTTCATCTCGGTCGGGTTCACCGGGCGGCTCGGGTCACTGGTCCAGGTACGCGAACGGGGTCTCGCCACCGACCGCGCGCTGGCCGACCGAGACACGAGGGCGGGTCCCTGCGGGGAAGTAGACGTCCACGCGCGAGCCGAACCGGATGAGACCGTAGGTGTCCCCGATCCGGAGGGTGTCCCCGACCTGCGGCTCGCACACGATGCGTCGGGCGATGAGGCCGGCGATCTGGACGACGGCGAGCTCGGGGCCTCCGGGGCCGCTCGTCCGGATGGTCATCGTCGTGCGTTCGTTGTCCCGGCTCGCCTCGGGGAGGTCGGCCGAGACGAACGCGCCCGGCGTGTGGGTCACGGTGGTGACCGTGCCGGCGATCGGCACCCGCTGCACGTGGACGTCGAAGATCGACAGGAAGGTCGAGACCCGGGGCAGCGGCTCGGTGCCGAGCCCGGACTCGGCGGGCGGCACCGCCTCGTCGACCAGGGCGATGGTCCCGTCGGCGGGTGCGACGACCACGCCGGGCTCGCTCGGGGTGACGCGGGCCGGATGCCGGAAGAAGGCGGCACATGCACCGGCGGTCAGCAGAGCGGGCCGGGAGATCCAGCGATGCCGCCGGCCGAGCAGGGCCACGGCCGCCGGTGCGGCGACGAACGGCACCCCGGCGGGATGGATCGGCGGGACGGTTTCACGGGCCAGATCGAGAAAATGGGCGACACGACCGATGTCGCCGTTGCCGTCCGGACGCGGACGTCGGGCCACGATCAACCTCCTCTGGCCTGTCACCAGGCCGATTCCGATGGGGGCACCTCATCGCCGGGTGCACTGGCGTCCACTCTAGAGCGCCGCGTCCGGGCACCCGTTCGTCAGCGCAGGAGCAGGACGTCCACCGACGATCCCGCGGCGACCTCGTCGACGTCGGCGGGCACGTCGATGAGGGCGTCCGCCTCGGCCAGATAGCGCAGGTGGTGCGAGGCGGGTGGGCCGATCGGGTCCACCACCATGTCCGCGGCGGGTTCGCCGTCGTCCAGGACGCCGCGGAGGAACTGGCGTTTGCCCCGAGGCGACCGGATGTCGGCGCCGAGGCGCGCCGAGACCCGACGACGGTGCGGCGGCAACCCCATGGCGCCGCGCAGGGCCGGTCGGATGAACACCTCGAACGACACGAGTGCGCTCACGGGGTTGCCCGGGAGGGTGATGATCGGCACCTGCGCGCCGCCTGCGGAACCGTAGAGTCCGCAGCCCTGCGGCATCCCGGGCTGCATGGCCACTTTCACGAACTCGACGGTCCCCGTCGCCGACAACGCGTCCTTGACCACCTCGAAGGCGCCGGCGCTGACCCCGCCGGAGGTGATGATCAGATCGGCGGAGTCGGCGACCTCGTCCAGTCGGGTCGTGAAGTCCGCGGTGTTGTCCGGCACGAAGTGCAGGTGGCGCCCGGTCGCGCCCGCCTCGATGACGGCCGCGGTCAGCATGGCCCCGTTGGACTCGTAGATCTGGCCGTGGCGCAACGCATTACCGGGCTCGATGAGCTCGGACCCGGTGGAGAGCACCACCACGCGCAGCGGGCGGGCGACGGTCACCTCGGCGATGCCGAGCGCGGACAGCAGACCGATCTGGGGTGCGCCGATCACCGTCCCCGCGGGGAGTGCGCGGGTGCCGCGCTCGATGTCGGAGCCCGCGCGCCGGATGTGTTTGCCTGCGTCGACGGGCCCGGTGAAGGTGACCGTCGCCGCGGCGGCAACCGGTCCGACGGCCGCGTCGGTGAGTTCGACGGGCACCACCGCGTCGGCGCCGGAGGGCAACGGTGCGCCGGTCATGATGCGGTGCGCGGTACCCGGCTCGAGTTCGAGGTCGTCGGTGCGGCCGGCCGGGATGTCGGCGCCGACGGGCAGGACGACGGGATGGTCGGCGGTGGCGCCCGCGAGATCGATCGCGCGCACCGCGAATCCGTCCATCGCCGAATTGTCGAAGCCGGGCAGGGACAGGGGGGCGTCGATGTCGGACGACGTCGCCAACCCCATGGCGTCGGGGACCTTCATCAGCACGGGTTCGGGTGCGCCGAACAGCGCCGCGACGACGCCTTGATGCTCTACGACGGTACGCATGCGCACAGCATGCCAGGTGTCGTCGGGAGTGTTCCCGACGTCGGGGTTCTGCGCGAGGCCTGTTCTGCGACGCCGCATCTGCGGGACTACATTCGTGCGCATGGCACTGGGTCTGCTGTTCGACATCGACGGGGTGATGGTCACCTCGTGGAAGGCGCTGCCCGGTGCGGTGGAGGCGATCACGGAGCTCGCCGATCGCGGCATCCCGCGGATGTTCTTGACCAACACGACGTCCCGGTCGCGCGGCGACATCGCGAAGGCCCTCGAGGAGTGCGGCTTCGAGGTCGATCCGGACGAGATCCTGTCCGCGGCCAAGCTGACCGCGGAGTTCGTCGCCTCGACCTACCCGGGCAAACGGGTCTGGGTGCTCAACGAAGGCCCCATCGCCGAGGACATGACCGGCGTCGAACTCACCGACGACCCGTCGACGGCCGACGTCGTCGTGCTCGGCGGTGCGGGCGAGGTGTTCACGCATTCGACGCTGTCGACGGTGCTGCAGATGCTCCTCGACGGGGTGCCGGTGATCGCGATGCACCGGTCGATGACGTGGTCGACCGAGCGCGGCCTGTGCATCGACACCGGCGTGTACCTCGAGGGGCTCGAAAAGGCTTCGGGCACAAAGATCAAGGCCGTCGGCAAGCCGTCACCGGTCGGTTTCCGCGCCGCCACCGACATTCTCGGACTCGAGCCCACCCAGGTCGTGATGGTCGGCGACGACATGCACAACGATGTCCTCGGCGCGCAGGCGGCCGCGCTGGTCGGGGTGCTGGTGCGCACCGGCAAGTTCCGTGAGGAGGCGCTGCGAGCCCTGCAGCGTGACGAGTTCGGGCCCTACCCCGACCACGTCATCGACTCGGTGGCCGACCTCCCCGAGCTCATCGACAAGCTCGCCGGAGCCTGACCCCCCGCCCCCTGAGGAGCGAGGAGCGCAAGCGACGAGCGTCGTGGAAGGGTCAGTTGGACTCGGCGGCGCGCTTGATCTTGCCGAGAGTCTCGGCCATGCCGAGCTTCAGCTCCGCCTCGAACGAGTCGGCACCGCCGAACAGCTTGTCCACGAGCACCGAGGAGACCTTGGTGGTCGACCCGTTGACCTCACGGCGCTCGGTGACCGTGACGCCGGCGTCCTTCGGGGTGATGGTGTAGCTCCACACGGTGTGGTTTTCCGCGACCCGGAAACCGAGTTCCTGGTTGGGGGTGAAGCGCACGACCTTGGAGGTGGTCGGCCACACCAGCGGGCCCCGGCGGTTGATGTTGATGGTCTTGGTCCCCAACCCGACGGTGCCGCCGCGGATGATCATCTTCTTGCACTGGGGGCTCCACTCGCCCATGCGCTTGAGATCGGAGATCACCGACCACACCTGCTCGGGCGTGGCGTCGATGTCGATGGATTCCTCGATGAGTGCTGCGGTCATGGTCGCCAACCCTATGGGCTTGTTGGCCGAGGGTCAATAAGCAGGTTCGGCCACTCGCGTCAACCCGGAAAGGGCGTGGACCAGCGGCGTCACGCCGAATTCAGACCAGCAGGGTCATTCCGATGATGGCGCCCACGGTCACGAAGACCGCGGCCGTGATCCACCCCGCGGGGTGTTCGTCGGCAGCCCCACGGCCGGCCGGATCGGCGTCGTCGCGCGGCGGCCCGTCGAACAGCAGCGTGCCGAGCTTGCCCGGCGTGAGCCAGTCGATCAGCACGAACGACCACATCATCACCGCGATCGTGAGCACCGTGTAGGCCGCTGTGTAGAGGAGTGCGCGCCACAGCTCCAGGAGCTCGGTGTCGATGACCGAACAGACCAGCACGATCGCGACGCCGAGGACCATCGAGGTGGTGAGCAGCACCGCGTTGCGGTTGTGTTCGATCCACACCAGCTGCCGCAACCGGCCTGGTGTCACCAGGTCGAGCGCCGCGAATCCGACGACGAGCAAGGCGATCCCGACGAGGCTGAACGACGCCCCCGCGGCAAGGTTGTCCCGCAACAGTTCCATCCGGTTCCTCTCGCTTCACGACCCCGACAATGTCATCCCGCGGGCTGCCGCCCGACAACGACTTCAGCGAAGGTCCGCACGCTCACAGGAGCGGCAGGACCTTCGCTGAAGGACAGTAGCCGGGGCGGAGCCCCACAGCACCCCCCCGGCGGATGTCCGGAGGAGATCGGGGTGTCAGCCGACGCTGAGCATGTCGTAGGTGTCGACGTTCTCCGCCAGGCGCGTCACATGATCCGACGCGTCGCCGAGCGTGTGGCTGATCGCGGTCAGGCGGCTCACATAGTGCGCGATCGGGTACTCGGCGGTCATGCCGATGCCGCCGTGCATCTGGATCGCTTCCTGGCCGACCAGACGCGCGGACCGGCAGATCTGCAGCTTTGCCCGCGACGCGATGATCGGGTCGGCGATGCCGTCGGCCAGCGCCGAGGTCGCGTACAGACTCAGGCTGCGCGCCAGTTCGAGCTGGACATACATGTCGGCGGCACGGTGGGTGAGCGCCTGGAACGACGAGAGGGTGACGCCGAACTGCTTGCGCGACTTGAGGTAGTCGACGGTGAGGTCGAGGCTGCGCTCCATCGCGCCGACGGCCTCGGCACACAGCGCCGTCTGGATGCCGACCTCCGCGTCGGCGATCGTCTGCGAGGCGTCCCCGTCGCCGAGACGCGTGGCCTTGGCGTCGGTGAACTCGATCTGCGCGCCGCGCCGGCGATCGTGGGTCCGGTACGGGGTGCGGGTGACGCCCTCGGCGTCGGCGTCGATGAGGTAGAGGCCGACACCCTTGTCGTCGCGCGCCGACACGATCAGCTTGGCTGCGCAATCACCGTGTCCGACAAGGCTCTTGGTGCCGTTCAGGGCGCCGTCGGCCGATGCGGTGGTCTCCACCCGGGCCTCCGGCCACCGGTCGCCGGGCTCGGTGTGGGCGAAGGCCATGAGGAGTTCGCCGGATGCCAGCGCGGTGCGCAGCTCGGTGCGGGTCGCGTCGTCGGCGAGGCCGAGGAGCGAGCCGGGGACGAGGACCGAGTCGAGGTAGGGCTCCGGAGCCAGTGCGCGGCCGAGTTCGGTCATGACACTGGTGAATTCGACGGGGCCGGCATCCATGCCGCCCTCGTTCTCCGGGAAGGTGAGGCCGAGGATGCCGATCTCGGCCAGCGACTTCCACACCTTCTCGCTCCAGCCGAGGTCGGTGTCGGTGACCTTGCGCAGCGTCTCGACGTCGTAGGTCTTGGTGAGGACTTCGCGAACGGTGTCGCGCAGCATCCCCTGCTCTTCGGAAAGCTCGAAATCCATGGTGTTCCTTAGGTGAAGGTCGGAAAAGAGTCGTGGCCGGGGCTCAGAGGCCCAGGACGGCCTTGTCGATGATCTGGCGCTGCACTTCCGACGAGCCGCCGTAGATCGTGACCTTGCGGTAGTTGAGGTAGGTCGGGGACGCGAGCTGGGCCCACTCGGGTGCGCTCACCTCGGCGCTGCCGTTCGGCGCCGACGCGTCGAGCTGTGCCACCGGAAGCGAGTCGGGGCCGGCGATGTCGGCGATCAGCTCCATCGCGGCCTGCTGCAGCTGGCTACCGGTCAGCTTCAGCAGCGACGACGCGGGGTTCGGCTTGCCGTCGGCCGACGACGCGGCGACGCGCAGCTGGGTCAGCTCGAGCGCGAGCAGTTCGTTCTCGACCTCGGCCAGACGCGCGGCGAACAGCGGGTCGTCGAGCAGCGTGCCCTTGGCGGTCCGGGTCTGCTTGGCGAGTTCCTTGGCGCGCGCGAGCTTGGCCTTGGTGTAGCCGACCCGGGCGATGCCATTGCGCTCGTTGCCGAGCAGGAACTTGGCCTGCGTCCAGCCGCTGTTCTCCTCGCCGACCATGTTCTCCACGGGGACGCGGACGTCGTTGAAGAAGACCTCGTTGACCTCGTAGCTGCCGTCGATGAGCTGGATCGGGCGGATCTCGACGCCCGGGGTGTCCATCGGGAACAGGAACATGCTGATGCCGGCCTGCTTCTTCACGTCCGGGTTGGTGCGCGCGAGACAGAAGATCCAGTCCGCGAACTGGCCGAGCGTGGTCCAGGTCTTCTGGCCGTTGATCACGTAGTGGTCGCCGTCGCGGACCGCGCGGGTCTTGAGCGAGGCGAGGTCGGAGCCGGCCTCGGGCTCGGAGAAGCCCTGGCACCACCAGATGTCGAGGTTGGCGGTCTTGGCGAGAAAGCGTTCCTTCATCTCGTCGGACCCGAACTGTGCGATGACCGGACCGATCATGCCGACGTTGAAGGGGAGCATGTCGGGGACGAACGCGAGGCTCATCTCCTCGCGGTAGATGTGGTGCTGGATCGGGGTCCAGTCCTTGCCGCCGTACTCCGCGGGCCAGCTCGGCGTCGCCACGCCGTGCTCGTTGAGGATGCGGGTGGTCGTGACGAGGTCCTCGGGGTAGTTGAGCTTGCCCTCCTCGCACCGCTTGCGGACGTCTTCGGGAACCTTGGCGAAGATGCCGCGCAACTCCTCGCGGAAGGCCTCTTCTTCAGGACTGAATTTCAGCTGCATGAGTTCTTCTCTACTCCTGTCGAGGATGTCCGTGTCCGGGCGGTGGTGCCCGACGAGGGCCTCTGCCGAGGCGCTCCTGCTGGGAAAACCCGGCCGATCCCATCAATGACTAAGCGCTTGCTTAGTGGTAGGTTGCATGATGCCGCGCCGGCCGGATGCTGTCAATCGCCGCCGTCGGCTCGGGCCTGGTGCCCGATCTCGACTCCGCTTCCGACTTCGACCGACAGGGGATGAACGTGGTCCCGTCCGCCGACCCGGCACCCGAGGTGCGGCCCGTGGCCGCCCGGTCCCGGCTGCTGCGTGCCGCCGTCGAGGCGTTCGCGGCCAAGGGCTTCAACGCGACCACCACGCGCGACATCGCCAACGGGGCGCAGATGAGTTCGGCTGCCGTCTACGTGCACTTCCGATCGAAGGAAGAGCTGCTCTTCGAGATCTCCGACGCCGGGCACCGCTCGATCCTCGCGACCATCGACGAAGCCGACGATCCCGCGGCACCGCCGAGCGAACGCCTTCGGGCCTGCGTTCACGCGTTCACCGCCCACCACGCCCGCGACCACGTGTGGGGTCGGGTGGTCAACTACGAACTCAATGCACTCGCCGCCGACCACCTCGACACCGTGATGTCGATGCGGCGGGAGATCACCCACCGCATCCGGGCGATCATCGACGCCGGCATCGCGCATGCGGAGTTCGATGTCGCGGACTCGCTCGCGACCACCAATGCCGTGCTGTCCATGGGGATCGACGTCGCGCGGTGGTATCGCGACGGGAGTTCACTCTCGCCCGAGGAGATGGGCGACTTCTACGCAGAGCTGGCCACCCGGATGGTCGGATGGCGACCGCCCGTCGCGGAGTGACTCGGCCCCTGCGGAGTGACTCAGCCCTTGCGCGCCGGTTCCGGTCGCGCCGGAGAGTCTCGAGCGGCATCACGGGCTGCTGACGTCGCCTTGCGACGCACAGTCACCGCAGATGCCGCCGCGATCATCACCATCGCGAGCACGTAGCCGACGTAGCCGATGATGGTGTCGCGCAAGCCGATGTGCGACACGACGATTCCGGCGATCACGGCCGGAACGCTGAACGCGAGGTAGCTCGCGACGAACACCGACGAGAAGACCTGGCCGCGCTGGGCGGGTGGGGTCGCGGCGGTGATGTTGTCCATCGCGGAGAGGAAGGTGGCGGCCCAGCCCGAGCCGGCCACGATCGAACCGACGATGTACAGGGGCAATGATTCCGACAGGACCCCGGCCAGTGAGACCACCACGCCGGCGGCGAGGGCGGGAAAACCGTACGCCGCCTTGACCGTCGACGAGCGATCGGTGACGAACAGGGACGTGACCGCCGCGCAGGCGAAGAAGACGAACAGGATGACGCCCGCCGCGCCGTGATTCTCCACGCCGAAGACGCGGGAGACCACCGACGAACCGAGGGAGAGATACAGGCCGCCGAGGGACCACGTGGCGACAAGCGTGGGGACGGAAGCGAGGAACACCGTGCGGACCTCGCGGGGCACGCGCACCTGCGGCGCGAGCGTGCCCGCCAAGTGTCGTCGGGAGTCGAAACCGACCCGCTCGCGGGTCTCCGGGACGACGAGCAGGGCGATCAGCAGTGCGGCGAACAGGCCGAGAATGATCTCGTAGATCAGGACGCGGGGTGCGGGTGCGTACTCCACGAGCACACCGGCCACGGCGACGCCGCTCGCCAAGCCGATCGCCGGGGCAGCGCCGACGATCGTCGATCCGGTACGGGCCGAGGGCTGCAGATCGACCGTCGTCGCGGTCAGGGTGCCCATCGCCGCCCCGGTGGCCAGGCCTTGCAGGGCGCGCGCGGCGAGCAGGGTGCCGACATCCTGGGCGACGACGAACAGCACCATGCTCGCGATGAGCAGGACGAGCGCAACGGCGAGGACGGGCCGCCGCCCGACATGATCGGAGAGGGACCCGACGGTGAGGAGGCTCACCAGCATGGTCACCACGTACACCGCGAACACGAGCGTCAGCGTGAGCGCGGAGAATCCCCAGAGTTCCTGGTAGACGGGGTACAGCGGCGAGGGTGCCGCGGAGGCGAACAGGACCATCATGTAGGTCGCCGCGATCAGCCAGAACGCGCGATGAGGATGCAGTGGCGCCACGAGGTCTCCTTAAAGCAAACAGAGTTGCATTCAGAAAGTAGCCCGGACCGTCTCCCAAAAGCAATCAGCTTTGCAATAATGGCTGTCATGACGACGGCCCGCACCCCCGACAAGCTGACATCTGGTGGCCCCGCCGCGCCGGCCCGGCGCCCCGGCGGTCGTAGCGCGCGTGTGCAATCGGCGGTCTACACGGCAGTGGGACAGCTCGTCGGCGCGGGGAGTCGCGAGACGATGACGATCCCGGAGGTCGCCGAACTCGCCGGCGTCAACCCCACCAGCATCTACCGGCGCTGGGGGACGATCGACACGCTGCTCGGTGAGGTCGCGGTCGCGGCGTTGACGCAAGGGGAACCCCTCCCCGACACCGGGACGCTCGTCGACGATCTGTCCGAATGGGCCCAGATCATCGCGGCCGACATCGGCCGGCCCAAGCGCCGCGCCTACCTGCGGGCGATGGTGGCCGCACGCGACGAGCTCGTCGACGTCTGCCCGTGCTGGGAGATCCGTCGTGAGCAGGCCGAGCAGATGATCGCGCGGGCGCGCGGCCGCGAAGAGTCGACGCCGTCGGTGCGTCAGGTCCTCGACCACGTGATCGCGCCGCTGTACCACCACGCGGTCTTCGGACTCCCGATCGACGATGATCACGTCTCCGCCCTGATCGCCGACGTCCTGTCGATGTCGGGAGGCGACCCGAGACGATAGGGTCCGGGCATGAAAAACGTGCACGCGTTCACCGACGACGCGCTCGGCGACCACGATGCGGTGGGCATCGCCGACGCCATCGCCTCAGGAGAGATCTCCGCCGCCGAGGCGGTCGAAGCGGCCATCGCCCGCATCGACGCCGTCAACCCGCAGCTCAACGCGATCGCCTTCGACGACCGCGAGCGTGCGCGAAAACGCGCCGTGGACAACGACTTCCCGCTGGGTTCGTTCATCGGCGTCCCGTCGATCATCAAGAACAACACCGACTTCGCCGGCCTGCCGACCTGCCACGGTTCGGCGGCGGTGCCGCAGCGGCCCGCCGAGGCCAACGAGGCGTTCACCAATCAGTTCCTTTCCAGCGGGGTCAACGTGATCGGAGCGTCGTCGATGCCGGCGTTCGGGCTCACCTCGACGACCGAGTTCGTCGACCGGGAGCCCACCCGCAATCCGTGGGACACCGACTACTCGTCGGGTGGCTCCTCGGGCGGTTCGGCCGCTCTGGTTGCAGCCGGTGCGCTACCGATCGCCCACGCCAACGACGGTGGAGGTTCGATCAGGATTCCCGCCGCCATCTGTGGTCTGGTCGGCCTCAAGCCCACCCGCGGGCGCGTGGAACCGTCCAAGGAGACCAAGGACGCACCCATCGATCTCGTGTCGAACGGGATCGTCAGCCGGTCGGTGCGTGACACCGCCCGATTCCTCGCCGACACACAGGGATTCCGGCCGGCGCCCGGACTGCCACCCCTCGGGATGGTCGAGGGGCCGGGAACGGAGCGGTTGCGGGTCGCGCTGATCACCGAGCCGCTGACGGGAACCCTTCTCGACCGGGACACCCAGCGATGCGTCACCGAGGCGGCGGAACTGGTCGAGTCGCTGGGGCATCGCACCGAGATGGTGCCGCTGCCGGTGGATCGTGACTATGTGCAGGACTTCATCGACTACTGGTCGTTGTTGGCGTTCGCGCTCGACCGGTTCGGGAAGCGAGTCGTCGACAAGGGGTTCGACCGTTCGAAGGTCGACTCGTTCACCCGCGGGTTGTCGCGAAACGCGTTGCGCCACTTCTACCGGTTGCCGGGAGCGGTTCGCGGCCTGCGTAGGTCGACAGACGCGTTCCGCGGACTGCACGACAAGTTCGACGTGATCCTCACCCCGACCGTCGTCCACGCCACTCCGGAGATCGGATACCTCGATCCCGCAATCGAATTCGACGAGGCGATGGATCGGCTGACCCGGTTCATCGCGTTCACCCCGGCCAACAACACCGCGGGCACCCCGGCGATCAGCCTCCCGCTGGGACGTGCGGAGTCGGGAATGCCGATCGGCGTCCACTTCGCCGCCGACCTCGGTCAGGAGCGCACCCTGCTCGAGTTGGCCTACGAACTCGAGGCCGCCAAGCCGTTCGCGCGTATCCAGGACGCCTGACTCCGGGGTTGATTGTGTTCCCGCGGTTCCGTTTCCGTTCCGCTGATCGGATCTGATTAGCGGGACGGGAGCAGGACCGCGGGAGTTCGGACGGGTCTGGGGATGGTGTCAACGACGGCGGTTCGTCGTGGTCTACGCTTCCGGCTGGAACAGTTACGGGGTAGCGGTCTTTCGGGGGTTTGATGGGCTACGACGAAGAGCATCTCGAGACAACGGTGGTCGGCACAGGAACCCGGTGGCGCGCCGCCGTCGCGGGAGTCGCGCTCGGTATGTCGATCGGCGCGGTGGGGCTTGCCGCGTATGCGTTCCTGAACCGCGAAGCGCACGGCATACTCGACCTGGATGCCGCGCCTGCCACGGTGTTCACCGGTGCGGTCTTGTCCGCAGTGATCGTGGTCGCCGTTCTCATTCTGGTCTCGGCCGAGCTGTTACGACGCGGGGTCGACCTCGTGGTCTGGATTGGTTGGCTCCTGGCCGCGGTGGTCGTCGGCGTGTTCGTCGCGTTCAGTGATGCGGCTGCCGGCGCCGCGTCCGCGGCCCTGGATGGCACGGACGCCGCCGGCGTCGTATCTCTGGCGCAGGCGGCGACGATCGGGACGGCCGTGTCGGTCGTTGTTCTGCTCGCCACCGCAGCACCGTCGTCCCCGCCGACACTTCGGTTCGCTACGTCACTCTCGAGTGGAACCCTTGCGCTGACAGTCGTACTCGCTGCCGGGACCGCAATAGTCTCGGCGGCCACTCCAATCCCGTATCCCGTTGCTGCGCCAATCGGTATCCCGCCCGTGCCGACCGTTGTCGGCAACGAGGTGGGCTACCGGGTTTCCGTCGAACAGGGCCGCGAGGTGTTGCCGGCCGGTCCTGGATTCGTCGTGCGGAATCACGAGGCGGTCACCGGTTACGACGGCGCGACCGGAACACCGCGATGGAGCGTCGCGGGAACCGCGATACCCGGCGGTTGCATGCCGACCGCGCTCTGGTCGACGGGGATCTCGCCGGACAGCACGGTCGTGATGACCTGCTCGGCGGGTCGGGACGACCAGCAGTTGGTCGCGATCGACGCGATGACCGGAAGCATCCGTTGGATCAAGCGGGCTTCCTGGGAACCGATGTCGAGTGTCGCGATGCCGGATGCGGTTGTCGGCGTCGTTCACCGGTCGGCGGGCGAAGACCCGGCAGAGGAGTTCGGGGCGTTGGATCTTGCGACCGGCGAGGTCCTCTGGAAACGCTCGGCGTCGTGCGACCACGGACTCGAGCAGATGACATCGACCTCGACTGCGGTGGTGGTCGTGGAACAGTGCGAATCCGGTGACCTGGAGACATCGACCCGGGAAGCGACCGTGCACATCTACGATTCCAGGTCCGGCCGCCAGAAGAGCATCCCGGTACCGCCACTCGCGGAATTGCCTCCTGCCGACACCATCATCGTCTCCCTCGTCGCCGCCTTCGAAGAGCACGTCCTGCTGAAGGTGAATGCGGTGGACACGAGCGGTCTGAGCGGCGTGCTCCTGTTGGACAGCCATGAGGCCACGCTGCAGGGGGTTCCCGTCGCACACGGTTGGATTCCCCGAGTTCAGACAGGGTCCTACCCGGGTCAGATTGCCGAAGTCGCGAGCAGCGACAATCAGCATCCGGACTTCATCGAGGTGATGGACATGACGATCGGGTCACCGGTGCGGATCCCCGGTGTGAGCACGATCGCGAGTCCCGAACGGCGGGTCACCGCGCACGAATGGGCGAAGGTCGGTGAGTTCCTTGTGGGGATGACTGCCCTCGGTGAGGAAAGCATCTACGACGACCGGGACATGATCGTCGTCGGTGCCGGTGGTCGCGTCGAACGACGACCGTCCCCGTGTGGCGCCGACGGGGGCGGCGTGTTGGCCGTCCCCGGAGCCGTCCTGGTGCGGTGTCCGCGTGACACTGCGGATGGAAAACGCATTGCTGTCGATGTGGTCGGGTTGCGTTAGCTGCCGTGCACGATGTCAGCGGAAGGCGACGGCTCCTTCCGAGCAGTTGACGACGACGGCGCCCGGGAGCCGCCATACGCCCTTACCGTCGCCCTGCGCTCGGCTACATGTTCCAGGTAGTGCCGAATGCTCACCGGATGCGTTGATCCTCCATGATCGCTCGGTGAGCTGAGGATCGGAGGGGTCCGCTCCCATGCCCACCCACGACGAGTCCAGAGCGATCCAGCCGTACGGTTCGACGGTGTCCTCGGCCGGCCATTCGGTGACGAGGTCCAGTGGTATGAGTTGTCGCCGCCCGATGTCGTAGATGGCCTGCGTATAGCTCGAGCGTCCCGAATATTTCTGCACGAGAACAGAATTGCCATCCAGTAGGGATAACCGTTCACCGTCGGCAAAGCGGTGGATCGCTCTTCCCGTCGCGAGTTCGACGAGAATCCGCGCGTACGAGCCGGGTTCTCGGGACCTGACCTCGACGATCGCGACTCCTCCGCTGGCTCCGAGCAGTTTGCCCGTCGCCGCTCCGTAGTCGGCCGCTGTGAGTTCGCGAAGCTGTCGGCCCGTCTCGGGATCGACGACGGTTGCGAAACTCGCGGCGTCAGCAGGGCAGGTTGGTAGGACGACTGCGGTATCGGAGACGTACACCTCGTGCTCGCACGAGCCCGGAACCTCCCTCGCCCACATGACTTCTCCGCTGCGCGGAGCCAGAGCGAGCCACCGCGTGCCGGACTGCGACACACCGGCGACGGGTCGGTCGAATCGCTGTGGAAGCATGATGACGTCTAGTGAGCGTCCGACCGCCTCGGGGCTTCGGATGCGTGTGAGACCCCACTTCGCCCAGAGCAATTCGCCGGTCATCGCATCCACGCCGATCATCGGGAGTCCGACGAGCTTCGGCGTCGAGACGTCGGCGTACACCACGCTCCCGGGTCCCGTGCCGGTCGAGTCGGTGGAATAGAACGACAATTCGTCATCGGACAGGGACCAGGTCGGTTTCCCGTCGCCTCCGAATGCCTCGAGCCCGCTGCGACCTGTCGCACCTCCGTCGAATTCGCTCACGTATCCGGCGCCGGCGACCGCGGTGACTCGGCCCTGCACCTCGTAGGCGAATCGGCTGACCGAATCCGGAAACGGCGCCACCTCGACGCCGGACGCGGTCGTGACGTCGAACGGTGATCGATCG
This sequence comes from Gordonia sp. 'Campus', assembly GCF_022206305.1. GTDB lineage: Bacteria > Actinomycetota > Actinomycetes > Mycobacteriales > Mycobacteriaceae > Gordonia. Next base: position 128,528 of record NZ_JAKOIW010000011.1, read on the forward strand.
AGAGTGGCACCGAACAGGATCCAGCCACTGATGATCACCACGAGGACGACCGCAAGCAGGCTTCGTCGGCGGGTTCGTTCGGCGCCGGTGGGCACGGTGCAAATGCCACGAGGTGTGTGACAGCGCGCGGCGACCACAGAAAGGCTCAAGACCGACAGGCACGCACACCACCACGCCACGCGCGCCGCTCGATCAGCCTGACCGGTGTCGATGGTCGACTGCTCGATCCGCGCGTCGGCGAAGACGACAGCGACCGGATCGACGTGCAGCATCACCAGGCCACCGATGCCCAGCGCCACGAGCGCCGGGGAGAGCGAGGAGGCGAATCGTCGGATGGCTCCCTGGCCGCGTCGCTGGGCACCGACCACCACCAGCGCGAATGCCAACAGGACAACCGCAAGCCCGACGACGAAGCCGGTGCGCTCGAGCACGGCGCCCGTCGCGCCCAGCCCATCGACGACAGGGGTCGGTGTGCGTTCGACGATCGCATAGACCAACGAGATGACTGCGGAGACAGCCAGTCCGACAGCCGTCGCGGTCCACAGCCACTGACTCTGCTCGTACGGTTCCTCGTCCGTGACTTCATAGCGCGACTCGATGTCGGTGACCCCCATGCGGGACAGCCTAGAGACAACGGCCTACGACCCGCTGCCCACGTCCACAGGCCCACCAGCAATGGACAGGCGCACCACCGAATCGGTGGTGCGCCTGTCCATTCGTGGTGGGTTTGTCGACGGCCTAGTGCTGCACGGCCTTCTCCGCGCCGATGCCGGTGAGCGAGCGAACCTCCATCTCCGCGTTGCGTTCCGGGGTGCCGTTGTCGGACGGGCTGGTCAGGGTGCCGACGATACCGAGGACGAAGGCCAGCGGGATCGAGACGATGCCGGGGTTGGCCAGCGGGAACCAGGCGAAGTCGGCGCCCTTGATCATCGCGGTCGACGATCCGGACACGGCGGGGGAGAAGATGATCAGCACGATCGTGGAGATCAGACCGCCGTACATGCTCCAGAGCGCGCCCCGGGTGTTGAACCGCTTCCAGTACAGGGAGTACACGATCGTCGGAAGGTTGGCGGCCGCGGCGATCGCGAAGGCCAGTGCCACCAGGAAGGCGATGTTCTGGCCGTTGGCGAGGATGCCGAGGACGATGCCGAGGATGCCGAGCACGACCACGGTGTACCGCGAGACGCGAACCTGGTCGGCCTCACTTGCCCTGCCGCGCTTGATGACCGATGCATAGATGTCGTGGGCGAACGACGCCGATGCGGTGATGGCCAGGCCGGCGACCACGGCGAGGATCGTCGCGAACGCGACCGCCGAGATGATGCCGAGCAGGACGACGCCACCGAGTTCGAAGGCCAGCAGCGGTGCCGCGGAATTCTGTCCGCCCGCGGCGTCGAGGATCTTGTCCGGACCGACCAGTGCCGCCGCGCCGTATCCGAGCACGAGGGTGAACAGGTAGAAGGCGCCGATCAGCGCGATCGCCCAGACCACCGACTTGCGAGCTTCTTTCGCGGTCGGGACCGTGTAGAAGCGCATCAGCACGTGCGGCAGACCCGCGGTGCCGAGGACGAGGGCGATCGCCAGCGAGATGAAGTTGATCTGGCTGGTGATGGAACCGCCGTACTGTGCGCCGGGAGCGAGAACGTCACGCGCGGCGACCTTCTCGCTCGTGGAGTCGCTGACCGCGTCCTGGGCGGCGCCGAGGATCGACGACAGGTTCATGCCGAACTTGGCGAGCACGATGAAGGTCATGATGCCGGCGCCGGCGATGAGCAGGACAGCCTTGATGATCTGCACCCAGGTGGTCCCCTTCATGCCGCCGATGAGGACGTAGGCGATCATGAGGGCGCCGACGACGGCGATGACGATCGATTGACCGACCCGTCCCTCGATGTCGAGCAGAAGTGCGACCAGGCCACCGGCGCCGGCCATCTGGGCGAGCAGGTAGAACAGCGACACCGCGAGGGTGGAGATGGCGGCCGCCAGACGTACCGGACGCTGCTTGAGCCGGAAGCTCAGCACGTCGGCCATCGTGAACTTGCCTGTGTTACGCAACAGTTCGGCCACGAGCAGGAGCGCGACCAGCCAGGCGACGAGGAAGCCGATGGAGTAGAGGAAGCCGTCGTAACCGTAGACCGCGATGGCGCCGGCGATGCCGAGGAAGCTCGCCGCGGAGAGGTAGTCGCCTGCGATGGCGATGCCGTTCTGCGGTCCGGAGAACCCGCGTCCGCCGGTGAAGAAGTCGGCGGCGGTCTTGTTGTTCTTGCTCGCACGGATCACCACGAACATGGTGACCGCGACGAAGCCGGCGAAGATGGCGATGTTGGCGGCCGGGCTGCCGACCGTCGCGGCCAGGTTGGTCACCCCGCTGGTGTGGGCGTCGAAGGTGTTCATTGCGTGGGCCCGCCTTCCATCTCGTTGCGAATCGCCTCGGCGCGCGGATCGAGCTCACGATTGGCGAAGCGCACATACATGCCGGTGATGACGAAGGTGGTCACGAACTGCAGCAGTCCGAGGATGAGGCCCAGGTTGATGTTGCCCCACACCTCGATCGCCATGAAGTCGTGCGCGAATGCGCCGAGCAGGACGTAGAGCGTGTACCAGATCAGGAAGAACGCGGTGAGCGGGAAGACGAACTTGCGCAGTGTCCGTCGGAGTTCCTGGAACTGCGGGCTGGCCTGCATCTCGACGAATTCCTCGCCGGTCGGCGCGTGTGGCGCCGGTGGTGGTTGGTCGATGGTCGACACGTTTCCTCCCAGGGTGAGTGGCCACAGGGTGTGATGGCTCTTCGACGATCAGCCTGATTGAGGTGCAGATCACACCGCAATCGGGTGTCCTGGGTCACACGCCGAAGCCCGCGGACTGTGCGACAGGCGGTCGGTGTGCCACGACGAACGGTGAGCGGTCAACTGTCCGATCGGTCGTCGCCGACCCGTCCGGGTGTGCGGTCGAGTCCCATCCCGACACGTTCGGGGACGTGCATCCGGGCGAAGATCCGCGCGCGGTCGGGTGGCAGGCTGCGTCGCGTCGCCTTGCTGACCAGCACCATCGTGCCGAAGGCGAGCGGGACCGTCACTGCTGCGGGGTAACCGATCGCCACGGCGGGCCAGCCGCCGAGCGCGTCGTCGTCGACGACCCCGGCGATGGCGAGCATCGTCGCCGATCCCGACGACACGCCGCCGACGACCAGCCCTGCGATCGCCCCGGCGGCGCTGAGTCCGCGCCACCAGATGCCGAGGACCAGCAGCGGGCACAGCGTCGACGCCGCGACGGCGAACACCAGTCCGACGGTCCGGGAGAGTTCCAGCGATGCTGCCGCCAGCGACAGCCCGATCGGGATGAGGCCACCGATGATCGCCGCGACGCGGAAGTCCCGCACCCGCCCCCGGAGCACGTCGGTCGCGAGTGCTCCCGCGACCGACACCAGCAACCCCGACGATGTCGCGAGGAACGCCGCGATCGCCCCGGCGGCGACGAGGGCCGCCAGTACCTGTCCGCCGACCCCGCTGATCGCGGCGCTCGGCAGCAACAACACCGCGGCGTCGGCCGTCCCGGTGATGAGCAGTTCGGGCACGTACAGGCGAGCGAACACGCCGAGCAGGATGGGGAACAGGTAGAACAGCGAGAGCAGGGCGATGACCGCGAGCGCGGTCCGTCGCGCCGACCGTCCGTCGGGGTTGGTGTAGAACCGCACCAGTACGTGTGGGAGTCCCATCACGCCGAGGAATGTCGCGATGATCAGCGAGAGCACCTGGTACAGAGGGTGATTGCCGCCGAATCCGCCGCCCGGTGCGATCCATTCCGAACCGTGCACCGGGGCGCCCGCCACGACGGGTGTCGCGGCGCCGGCGTCGAGGATGATCGTCGACCCGGCGGCGATCACGTGTTGGCCGGGTGTCGTGATCGGTGCGTTGTCGACGACGACCCCGTCGAGGCTGCCCGTGACCCGGACGCCGGTCGGTTCGGCGACGGTGACCGACACGTCGGTGGTGACGTCGACGGTGGTGGCGACCGTGATGCGGGGTGGCGCGGGGGCACCGACCGGGGCCGGGTCGTTGGCGAAGACGCCGATGAGCACGAGGGCGGGGACCGCGATCGCGGTCAGTTTGAGCCAGTACTGGAAGGCCTGCACGAAGGTGATCGACCGCATGCCGCCACCGACGACGTTGACGATCACGATCAGTCCGACGCCCACCACGCCGGCCCACACGGGCGCGCCGAGAAGGATGTTGAGGGTCAGCCCCGCGCCCTGGAACTGCGGGATGAGGTAGAGGACGCAGACGACGACCACGACGACCATCGCGGTCTTGCGCGCCGTGGGGGAGGCGAGGCGGAACTCGGCGAAGTCGGGCACGGTGTAGGCCCCGGAGCGTCGCAGTGGTGCGGCCACGAACAGCAGCAGGCCGAGGTAGCCCGCGGTGAAACCGACCGGATACCAGAGCGCATCGGCACCATATTTGGCGACGAGTCCGGCCACGCCGAGAAACGATGCCGCGGACAGGTATTCGCCGGACACCGCGGCGGCGTTCCAGCGCGCCCCGACGGTCCGCGACGCCACCAGGAAGTCCGATGTGGTCCGGGAGAAGCGTCCGCCCCATGCGCCGACGGCGACGGTCGCGACCGCCGCGACGAACAACCCGACCGCGGTGACGACATCGATGCCGCCGGTCATGAGCGTGGATCCTCGGTGATGTCGCTCCCGACGGAGTCGGTGGTGTCGCTCGCGACGGAGTCGGTGATGTCGCTCCCGACGGAGTCGGTGATGTCGTCGTCGACGAGGCCCATGAAGTCGCGTTCGGCCTGGTCGGCGAGGTGAACGTAGAGCCGGCCGGTCAGGTAGAGGACCGGGAAGGTGAGCAGTCCCAGGACCAGCCAGGGCAACCGGATGCCGAAGGCGTCGGCGTCGGCGACGCTCGGCATCAGCCAGAACACCACCGGGATCGCGGCGGCCACCACGAGCAGCGCACCGCCGAGGCGGAGGCCGAGTCCGAGCTGGGCACGCATCAGGCCGCGGACCAGTGCGTCGCCGACCTCGGTCTGTTCCTGCACCTCCACCCTGGTGCGCACCATCCGCGCTCCGCGTCGGGTGGCCAGTACCACCCGCTCGCGCTGTGGTGGGTGATCAGGCATCGTTTCGGCCGGCGGGAGAACGGTAGTGGCGCAGCGGGTCCCGGATCAGCCGATCCTTGAGTTCGCGGACCTGCCTGCGGCTCACGGGTAGTTCGACGGCCTCGGACGCACCGTTGGCGCGTACGCACACCACGGTGCCGCCGCTCGCGGTGCGGAGTCCGGTGACCATCGGCAGCGCAACGAGGTACGACCGGTGTACGCGGGCGAATCCGCGCTCTTGCCAGCGCGATTCGAGGGTGGATAGCGGAATCCGGACGAGGTGTGCACCGGTTTCGGAGTGCAGGCGGGCGTAGTCGCCGACCGCTTCGACCCAGGAGATCGAGTCGCGGCGCACGAGCGAGGTGACCCCGCTCATCTCCACCGGGATGACGTCCTCGGAGGTGTTGCTTCGCTCGGCGCGGGGTGCGGGTGCAGGTGGTTCTGCCGTTCGCCCCCGTTTGTCCAGGCTCGCGCGCGCCCGTTCGACTGCTTGGGTGAGGCGTTGTTCGCGAAGGGGTTTCAGCAGGTAGTCGACGGCGCCCACCTCGAAGGCGTCGACGGCTTTGTCGTCGTGGGCGGTGACGAACACGATGGCCGGTGGCGACGCGTACTTGGCGAGCACCCCGGCCAGTTCGAGTCCCGACAGTCCCGGCATGTTGATGTCGAGGAAGATCGCGTCGATGCGGGGGTCGTTCAACTCGCGGAGCGCGCCGGTCGCGTCCGACGCCGACAACACCTCGCCGACGTCGTCCTGCCGGTCGAGCAGGTAGCGCAGTTCGTCGAGTGCGGGCGGTTCGTCGTCGACCGCGAGGACCACCAATCCGGTCATCGGCCACCTCCCGCTTCGACGACAGCCCGCAGTTTACCGCCCACGCCATCGGCCACCGGTGGAAACGGGGCCGTCACGCCCGGATGCCGGCGCGGAACTTCGGGACCCGCATGCCGACCTTGGTTCCCGCCCCGACGGCGGTCTCGACGACGAGCCCGTAGTCGTTGCCGAACGCGGCGCGTAGGCGGTGGTCGACATTGGTGAGGCCGACGTGGGCGCCCTCGCTGTGGTCGAGGGCGTCGATCGCACCGCTTCTGAGCAGTTCGGGGTCCATGCCGACGCCGTCGTCCTCGACGGTGATCACGCAGTCCGACCCCTCGTCGGCTGCGGTGATGGTGATCGTCCCGCCGCCCTTGGAGGCGAGCCCGTGGCGGACGGCGTTCTCGACGAGCGGCTGCAGTGCGAGGAAGGGGACGACCACGTTCAGCACCTCGGGTGCGACGTGGAGGCGGACGTCCAGTGAGTTGCCGAAGCGTGCTCGTTCGAGGGTGAGGTACCGGTCGATGTTGCGCAGTTCGTCGGCGAGGACGGTGTATTCGCCTGCGGCCCGGAACGAGTACCGGGTGAAGTCGGCGAAGTCGAGGACGAGTTCGCGGGCGCGATCGGGGTCGGTGCGGACGAACGATGCGATGGTGTTGAGCGCGTTGTAGATGAAGTGCGGACTGATCTGGGCACGCAATGCCAACACCTCGGCGCGGTTGAGCCGGGCACGGGAGGCGTCGAGGTCGGCGAGCTCGATCTGACTCGATGCGTAGCGGGCGACCTCGGCGATGGCGCCGAGCATGCCGGGCCCGGGCCGTCGCGTCGTCGCGACCACGAGCACCCCGACGCCGGCGTCGTCGGTGACGAGTGGTTGCGCGACGAGGGCGCGGACCGGTGACTCGGTTCCACCGGGATCGGTGAGCAGCACGCGACGCAGATCGGCCAGCGCCGATGCCGCGGCACGGTCGGCGTGCCCCAGCAAGTCGGTGTCCCACAGGTCGTCACCGGCGGATTCGGTGGCGAGCCGGGCGGGTTCGCCGTCGTAGAGGGCGACGGCCTCGGCGGCGGTGAGCGTGTGCAGGTGTGGGAGCGCCTCGCGCGCGGACTCCGCGGACAGTCCGGTGCGCAGCGAGTGCGCGGCGAGCGATGCGGTGTGCAGCGCGGTGTGGACGGCCCGTTCGGTCGGTGACGCGACGCGGCGTCGGGTACGCACGAGAACGGTGAGCGCCCCGACGATCATCACGACCAGGACCCCGAACACCACCGCCAGTTCAGCCGACATCGCACCTCCCGTGGCACATCCTCGCGCATCCGGTGACGCGGGCGCCACGCTCGGCGGGTTCGATGCGCGCCGGTGTGTCGGTCAGCCGACGATGCGCAGTTCGCGCGTGGCCCGACACAACGCCGAGATCCGGTCCCAGTCCTCGGCGGCGACGAGGTCGGCCGGAGCGATCCATGATCCCCCGACGCAGTCCACGTTCGCCAGCGCGAGGTAGTCCGACGCGTCGCCGGGGCCGATGCCGCCGGTGGGGCAGAAGCGCACCTGCGGGAACGGTCCGCCCAGTGCCCGGAGTGCGGCCGGGCCGCCCGAGGATGCGGCGGGGAAGAACTTCATCGTTTCCACGCCGTGCTCCAGCAGTGCGACGACCTCGCTGGCGGTGACGGCTCCGGGCAGGAACGGGATGCCGCTGTCGAGACCGGCTTCGACGAGGGTCGGTGTGGCGCCCGGGGTGACGACGAACGTCGCGCCGGCGTCCACGGCCCGGTCCAGCTGGGCCACCGAGGTGACGGTGCCCGCGCCCACGGCCATCTCCGGAACCTGGTCGGCGACGGCCCGGATGGAGTCGAGCGCGGTCGCGGTCCGGAGGGTGATCTCCATCGTGTCGATCCCACCGGCGAGCAGCGCCCGGGCGAGCGGGACCGCGCGTGCGGCGTCGTCGAGTACGACGACCGGTATGACCGGTCCGCGGTTGAGCAGTGTCGTCGTGTCGGCGACGAGTGAGGGTGTCGATGTCATAGGGAAACCTCCGAGGCGAGCGCGGCGATACCGCCGCGGTGTAGGGCTGTCGCGTACGCGACGGCGGTGTCGACGAAGTCGGTGTCGTCGGCGAGGTCGCCGACGAATCGGGTGTCGGAGAGGAGTCGGCGCACCGCCTGTGGGGTGGCGAGGCCGGCGACGCAGGCGACCAGGTCGCCGGCGCGCGGGTCGTCGAGAACGGTCGGGGTGCCGTCGGCGTCGATCGGGTCGACGACATGCAGTGCCCATGCGGCGATCCCGAGCACGGCCCAGTGGGCACGCCGTCCGCCGGTCGCGCCGTCGCGCACCGTGTCGAGCAGGCGCGGGCCGATCTTCTGTGACCCGTCGGCCGCGACCTGCAGCGTCGTGTGGGGCAACGCTCGGTTGGCGAAGCGGCGCAGCACCTGATCGCCGTACTCGGACACGGTGACCCCGGTAGGCGCGTCGACGACGGGCGCGACGTCCTCGTCGATGAACCGCCGGCAGATCTGTTCGAGTGTCGGGTCGGCGACGGCATCAGAGATCCGACGATGTCCGGACCGCAGGCCCACGTACGCGAGGATCGAGTGCGAGGCATTGAGGACCCGTAGTTTCATCAGCTCCCATGGGGTCGCATCGTCGACGTAGCTCGCGCCCGCGGCCGACCACGCCGGCACCGGACCGGCGAAATCGTTCTCGATGACCCACTGGCGGAACGGCTCACACAGGACGGGCGCGGCGTCGTGCGCACCGTGGGCGCGTTCCAGCGCTGCGATGTCCGCATCGGTGGTAGCCGGGACGATGCGGTCGACGACGGTCGACGGGAAACGATGCGCGTCGTCGAGAGTCAGTCCGGCCGCGTCGGCGTACTGCGCGACGAGGCGATGCAGAAGCCTGCCGTTCTCCGGCAGGTTGTCGCAGGAGATCACCGTCAGTGGTGCATTGCCCAGCGCGGACCGTCGGGCCAGTGCGGTGGCCAGGATCGCGGGGACGGTGTGCGGTGCGCGGCCCGCCAGGTCGGCCGCGATGTCCGGGGAATCCAGCGCGAGTTGCCGGGTCACCGGATCGTGTCGGTACCCCTTTTCGGTCACGGTCAGCGTCACCACGCGCACCGCGGGATCGCAGAGGCGGGCGATCACGTCGGCATCTCCGGAGCCGTCGAGTGCCTCGCGCACCGAGCCGATCAGGCGTGCGGGCTGCGCGTCGGGCCCCTTCTCGACGACGGTGTACACCCCGCCCTGGGGTGCCAGGCGGCGTGCGGCCCTGCCGCTTCGTTGCGTGAATGCGGCGATACCCCAGTGGTTCTCGCCGGATCGGACCATCGCGTCGGCGGTGTAGACCGCCTGGTGGGCGCGATGGAACGCGCCGAGTCCGAGATGTACCTGTCCCACGGTCACCGCGCGCGGGTCGGGGATCGGAGCCGGGAGATCGCCGTGGTGGTCGAGGCCCAGGCGTGTCATCGCAGGGCTCCCGTCGCGGCCACCGCTGCGGGCGCGGTACGGGCATGGGCGGCAACGGTATCGAAGCCCTGGATACCCCCGCAGCCCCCGGCGCCGCCGACTGCCAGCGAGGATGCCGCCGCGCCGAGACGGATGGCGGCGGGCAGATCGTCGCCGAGTGCCAGGCGGGCGGCGACGGTCGCCACGAAGACATCACCCGCGCCGGTCTGGTCGACGACGGTCGGCGCGGGTACCGACGGCTGCCAGAGCGGCTCCTCGGGGACCCCGTCGCCGGAGATGTGTACCCCCGAGGCGCCGCAGGTGACCGCCACCGTCGGTACCCCCAGTTCGTGCAACGTCGTCGCCGCCGACACCGCGTCCTCGCTGTCGAGCAGTGCGCGTGTCTCGGTGGGAAACGACGGGGTGATCAGGGCGGCGTGGCGAGCGATCTCGTGCAGCAGCGCACGCGCATCGTCGACGCCGGTGAGGCGTGGGCGGTAGTTGGGGTCGTAGACGAATCGCGTGGCGCGGCGTGCGGCCTCGACCAGGGTGTCCCGGCACGACGACGAGAGGGCGCCGGTGATCCCACTGGCGACGACCGCCCCGGCCGACTCGAGGACGTCGGCGGGCAGGTCGTCGGGAGACAGCGTCGACCCGGCGGAACACGAACGCGCATAGAGGAATTGGCGCTCGCCACTCGGATCGGCGTGCTGGACGTACACCCCCTGCGAGCCTCCGCCGCGCTGCAGGAAGCGGATGTCCACGCCGAGTTCGACGAACCGTGCGGCCACTGCTTCACCGAGCTCGTCGTCGGACACTCGTGCGATCACGGCGGTGCGCGCCCCGGCGGCCGCCGCGGCAGCCGCAGCGTTGACCACGTCGCCGGACACGTCGAGTCGGCACATGGCGCCGGCGGAGATCGGGTCGGTGGAGCTGAACTCGATCAGCGGCTCACCGAGGACGATGACGTCGTAGGTGGTCACCAGTCATGCACCGTCCCGTCGGTCCGTCGGTTGACCGGCAAGTACTTCGGGTCGTAGGGGAATCTCTCCGCAGCCTTCTCGTCGAAGTCGACGCCGAGACCCGGTGCATCCCCGGGATGCATGAGCCCGTTGTTGAAGGTCCAGGTGGTGCCGAACACCTCACCCGCGGGATCCCGGTGACCCATGTACTCCTGCATGCCGAAGTTCGGTACCGCCATGTCGAGGTGCAGTGCGGCGGCGAACGAGACGGGGGACAGGTCGCCCGCGCCATGCGACCCGGTGCGGACCCCGTAGAGCTCGGCGAGCGAGAAGATCTTCCGCAGGTGCGAGATGCCGCCGGCGTGCGAGACCGATGCCCGGATGTAGTCGATGAGGCGTTCGGTGATGAGGTGCTGGCAGTCCCAGATCGAGTTGAACACCTCGCCGACGGCCAGCGGCGTGGTGGTGTGCTGGCGGATGAGCCGGAACGCCTCTTGGTCCTCGGCGGGGGTGGCGTCCTCCAGCCAGAACAGCTGGAACGGCTCGATGTCGCGGCCCAGGCGCGCGGCCTGGATCGGGGTCAGCCGGTGATGGGCGTCGTGCAGCAGGTGGACGTCGTAGCCGAACCGGTCGCGCACCGCGCCGAGCATCTCCGGAACGAAGCGGAGATAGGGCCCGACCTCGAAGCGCTCCTCGTCCGGCATCGACCCGGACGCGGGTTCGTAGAGCTGGTGGCCGCGATGGACGCCGTAGCCCTTGTCGCCGCCCGGCACCGCGCACTGCGCGCGGACCGCGAGGTAGCCGCGGTCGAGGTAGCCGGCGAAGTCGTCGAGCATCTCCGGCAGCGATCCGCCGCTGGCGTGGCCGTAGACCATCACGCCGTCGCGGGCGGCGCCACCGAGGAGTTGGTAGACGGGGAGTCCCGCGGCCTTGCCCTTCAGATCCCAGAGCGCGATGTCGACGGCGGCGATGGCGGTCATGGTCACCGGACCGCGCCGCCAGTACGCCCCCTTGTAGAAGTACTGCCAGATGTCCTCGATCTGGTGCGCGTCGCGGCCGATGAGCTGGGGACACACATGATCGCGGAGATACGAGGCGACAGCGAGTTCGCGACCGTTCAGGGTGGCGTCACCCCACCCGATGAGGCCGCTGTCGGTGGTGATCTTCAGCGTCACGTAGTTGCGGCCGGGTGAGCAGACGATGACGTCGGCTCCGATGATCTTCATGGGGACAGTCCTCACGGGGTGGGCGTCGACAGGTACTTGTATACAAGCACTGCTGAACATTCGATGTCAACGCTTCGGTGTCTAGGATCGCTTGTATGGCAGCAGCGAACGGGGCCAACAGCCGGTCCAACAGACAACGCGTGTACGAGACCCTGCGACGACAGATCGTGTCCCTCGACCTGGCGCCCGGGGCGTCGCTCTCGGAGAACGAGCTGTCGGCGGCGATGTCGGTGAGCCGTACACCGGTGCGGGAGAGTCTCATTCTCCTCGCCGACGAGGGGTTGGTGCGGATCTTCCCCAAGCTCGGGTCCTTCGTGGCGCGGATCGATCCCGGCAAGGTGGCCGACGCGCAGTTCATCCGTGAGGCCATCGAGTTGGCGTCCATCGCCGACGCCGTGGACCGTGTCGACGACGCGATCATCGGGGGACTCCGGGCGCAGATCGCCGCTCAGCGCGAGACCTCGGATCTGAACGAGTTCTTCGGCCTCGACGAGCAGTTCCACCGGTCGCTGCTCGAGGCCGGCGGTCACGGCAGCGCGTGGCGGACGGTGGTCGGCGCCAAGGCGCACCTGGATCGTGCCAGGCGGCTGGGTCTCCTCGGGTCCAGTGCGATATCCGTGCTCATCGACGAGCACGAGGCGGTGGTCGACGGGCTCGCCGGCCACGACCTGGCCGCAGCGCAGGCAGCACTGCGCACCCATCTGCGGAAGGTGTTCACCGACATCGGGCAGATCCGCGACGCGTCGCCGGAGCTCTTCGCCGTCGAGGGCGAGGATGCACGTCCGACGAGACGGGTCGTCTCCGCCTGGGAGTGAGCAAGGAGGTCGGGGAACTGATCGGAGGTGCGGCGGCAAGTTGTTGACAAGCGATGGCTACAACAGCTTGTATGTAAGTGAACGCGCTCACACCAGTTCCCTCTTCCTGGAGATCGACACATGACCCTCAACGACGCGCCGGCGGAGTCGCAGCCACGACCCGCCCAGCGCACGACCCGTGATCTGACCCGGGCCGCTGTGTCCGGCTGGCTGGGCACGGCCATGGAATTCATGGACTTCCAGCTCTACTCGCTCGCGGCTGCCATCGTCTTCAACGAGCTGTTCTTCCCCGACGTCAGCCCGGCCATCGGGCTGATCGCGGCCATGGCCACCTACGGGGTCGGTTACGTCGCCCGGTTGGCCGGTGCGATCTACTTCGGGCGCATGGGCGACCGCCTCGGTCGCAAGAAGGTCCTCTACATCACCATCGCGCTGATGGGTGGTTCCACGACCCTGATCGGCGCCCTGCCGACCCACGCGATGATCGGTATCTGGGCACCCATCCTGCTGGTGGCGCTGCGATTGATCCAGGGGTTCGGGGCGGGCGCGGAGATCGCCGGGGCCACCACCATGCTCGCCGAGTACGCACCCGCGCCCAAGCGCGGTGTGATCGCCTCGCTGGTCTCGTTGGGGACCAACTCGGGAACCCTTGCGGCGTCCGGGATCTGGGCCATCCTCCTCGTCGTGCTCTCCGAGGAACAGTTGATGAGCTGGGGTTGGCGCCTGCCCTTCCTGCTCAGCTTCGTGCTGCTGATCTTCGCGATGTGGCTCCGTCGGAACCTCAAGGAGAGCCCCGTGTTCGAGGAACGGGCGGACGTCGTCGACGGTGTCGCGCTGTCGCGCACCGACCTCGAAGAGGCTGCGGAGGAGACCGGTTCGGGTGCTCTGACAGCGGGCTTGAAGCAGCGTAAGGGTCGCGCATTCCTGGTCGCACTGGGTCTGCGGTTCGGGCAGGCGGGCAACTCGGGTCTCGTGCAGACCTTCCTGGTGGGTTACATCGCGTCCACGCTGCTGATGGACAAGTCCGCGGCAACCACCGCCATCGTGTACGGGTCCGTCATCGGCTTCGCGACCATTCCGATCGTCGGCCTGCTCGGCGACCGCTTCGGACGCCGCCCGGTCTATACCGCGCTCACGGTCCTCACCATGCTCCTGGCTTTCCCGATCATGCTCGGCATCACCAGCGGCAGCACGGTCTGGATGACGATCTCACTCGTGCTGGCACTCAACGTCGGCGTGCTCGGACTGTTCTCTCTCGAGAGTGTCACCATGGCCGAACTTTTCGGTGCCCGAACACGATTCACCCAGCTCGCGCTGGCGAAGGAGATCGGTGGCATCCTGGCCACGGCCATCGGACCGGTGATCGCCGCGGGCCTGACCGCCGCCACCGGGAGCTGGTGGCCCATCGCGGTGATGCTCATCGTCTACTCGGCCATCACATTGGTGTCCATCCGACTCGCGCCGGAGACCCGCGGTCGCGACCTCGTCGAACTGGAGGACGCGCTGTGAAGGCGGTCGTCGTCCACGCCGCCGACGACCTGCGTATCGACGAGCTCCCCGATCCGGAACCCGCGGCCGACGAGGTCGTGGTGGCGATGGAGTGGGGCGGGCTGTGCGGCTCGGACATCGCGTACTGGCGCAACGGGATGTCGGGCACGGCCGTCCTCAAGTGGCCGCTCGTCCTCGGTCACGAGGTCGCCGGGCGGGTCGTGCGGACCGGACGTGACGTGTCCGGGATCGCGATCGGCCAACCGGTGACGGTGCACCCGGCGACGCCGAACGGCGGGTACTTCGGTTCCGCGGCACTCGACCCGCACACCGACGGCGGATTCAGCGAGTTCCGTGCCGTCCGTGCCGATCAGCTCCGCCCGCTGCCGGACGGCGTCAGCACGCGCGACGCTGCGCTCGCAGAGCCGCTCGCGGTGGCGATGCACGCGGTGAACCGTGCGGGCGACGTGGCCGGTCGCGACGTGCTCGTCAACGGTGCCGGACCGATCGGATCGCTGGTGATCGCCGCACTCCGACATGCGGGCGCGGCTTCGGTCACCGCCGCGGACGTCAACACCGCGGCACTGCGGATCGCTCGCGAGCTCGGCGCCGCCGAGACCGTCGACCTCTCCGCGGGTGAGGAACTGCCCACCGGATTCGACCTTGCGTTCGAGGCATCCGGCGCCACCGTCGCGATCGGTGGACTGCAGCATGCACTCGCGCGCGGCGCCACCCTGGTTCAGGTGGGCAACCTCCCCGGCGCGCCGGCACCATTCGCCCTGGGGGATCTCGTGACCCGCGAGATCACCTGGATCGGTTCCTATCGATTCGACGACGAGATCACCGATGCTGTTGCGGCACTGCGTGATGGCCTGGACGTCAGTCCGCTGATCACCCACACCTTCGATATCGACGACGCCGCCCGCGCGGTGGCGACGGCGGCCGATCGCACGAGCGGCAGTGGCAAGGTCCTGATCGCCCTGTCGGCGGGCGCCCCGTCGTAGGTGCATCCTGTCGCCGACTTTCGGTTGCGGGGTTCAGTAGGTGGCCCACTCGCCCTGTGCGTACCGCAGTATCCGGGGGTCCATGAGGGTCGACGGCGGTAGCTCGATGGGCTGCCGGTCGAGCGGGAACACCGTTGCGGCGGTGAGCTGTTCGGGACTGAGGAAGCGTAGCGGCCGGGGTGCGTCGACAGTCGGGGCGACGGGGCCCGCCGCGCCGGCGAGGTGGAAACCCCAGTCGCCGAAGGCGGGTACGTCGACGTGGTAGGGCGTCGCAGTCAGCCCGGCGGCACGCAGAGTGGATGCGATGCACCAAAACGACTTCGGTGCGAAGTACGGTGACCCGGCCTGCACGACGGTGCGGCCGCCGGGGGCCAGGTGCGCGCGCACGAGGGTGTAGAACTCGGTGGAATACAGCTTGGCGGTGGCCGAGTCGTCGGGGTCCGGCATGTCGACGATGATGACGTCGAAACGTCGATCGGTGCCGCGGAGCCAGGTGAACGCGTCGGCGGCGACGACGTCGGCCCGCGGGTCGGTCATGGAGCCGCGGTTGAGCGCGACGAGGCGTTCGTCCTCGCGGGCCAGGCGGATCATCTCCGGATCGAGTTCGACGAGGGTGACCTGCCCGGCGTCGGGGTAGGTGAGGACTTCGCGTAACGCGAGGCCGTCGCCACCGCCCAGGACCAGCACCGACCGGTGCGGGCCCGCCATCGCCGGGTGTACCAGCGCCTCGTGGTAGCGATGTTCGTCGGCGGAGGCGAACTGGAGGTCTCCGTTGAGGTAGAGCCGGGTGTCGACGCCTGCGCCGCTGCGGTTCTCGGTGATGACGATGTCCTGGTAGGCGCTGCGTTCGGCGGCGACGATCGGGTCGCGGTACAGGGCCTGCCTCGCGGTGACCTCGAACCGGGACGAGAGCAGCAGTCCGGCGATCAGGGCCGCGACCACCGCGACCGCCGCCGCGGACAGGGCAATGAGTCGGGTACGGCTCAAGGACCTGCGGAAGATCACGAAGACGAGGAAGCATCCCGCGGCTGCGTTGACGAGTCCGACGACGAGCGCGCCGCGCAACTGGCCGAAGACGGGCAGCAGCAGGAAGGGAAAGCAGAGGCCACCGATCAGTGCGCCGATGTAGTCGACGGCGAACATGTCCGCGACCGCCGACCCGGCTTCCTGGCGTCGGATGCGTTGCAACAGAACCATCAGCAGCGGGATCTCGGCGCCGATGAGGAGTCCGAGTACGAAGGCCACCACGATCAGCGCCGGGGTGTACAGCTCGAGGTAGGCGAATGCGGCGTAGAGGGCCATCACCGAAAGTCCGCCGATGAGCGCGAGCAGCAGCTCGATGATCGCAAACGAGGTGATCGACTGCGGCTGCAGCGGTTTCGCGGCGAGCGAGCCCACCCCCATGGCGAAAACCATGACCGCGAGCACGATCGACGCCTGGGTTGCGGTGTTGCCGATCAGGAACGATCCGAGCGACACCAGTGCCAGCTCGTATACGAGACCACAGGCGGCGCAGACGAACACAACGGCCAGAAGCGCCGTCCGCGCGAAACGGGGACGCTCGGCCAGGGTGTCGGTGGAGAGGTCGCCGACCGGTGGTGCGGAGTCGTCGACGGTCACGGTCGGGCGGGGGAGTGCGACGTCACAGGATGGAAGCGGCGACGATGATCGAGACGCCCACGTG
The DNA here is from genome assembly GCF_022206305.1 of Gordonia sp. 'Campus'. Classification (GTDB taxonomy): domain Bacteria; phylum Actinomycetota; class Actinomycetes; order Mycobacteriales; family Mycobacteriaceae; genus Gordonia. The sequence continues at coordinate 145,062 of NZ_JAKOIW010000011.1, forward strand.
CGCGACGGCCTGGACCCAGACGGCGGGATGGCTCTCCGGATGGACGAGCAATTCACCGAGCTTGCCGGGGGTCAGTACATCGATGACGAGGAAGGTCACGCCCATCACGACGAGGCCGATCGCCGAGTACACGATGGTGTAGGTGAGGCCTTCGACGAGGCGTCCCTCGCTCGCGACGATCGCCGCGGTGACGATGACGGCCACCGCGAGCAGGTTGGAGCCCACAAGGATTCCCGCGTTGCGGTTGCGGTCGGTCCACAGTTGGTGACGCAGCTTCCCGGGGGTGAGCAGGTCGAGGATCGCGAACGACACGATCATCAGGATCACGCCGACACCGGCGTAGGCGCCTGCTGCGTAGGCGTTCTCGGCGATATCAGCGAGCATGGTCATCTCCGTGGGTAGTTCGGACGTGATCGGATTCGGATGCCGGACCGGTCGGTGTCATTTGCCGCCACCGCCGCTTCCGCCGCCGCGGTAGCCGCTGCCGCCGCCGGCATATCGGGGAGTCGGGACCCAGAAGACGCCGACGTAGCTGTGGTAGTGGTTGTAGCCCGACCGATAGTCGCGGCTGAGCATGACGCGGGTCTTGTCCGCGCCGTACGGGAACAGGCCGACGAGGTAGTCGGGATACTGCAGGAACTGGGACCCCGAGACGTTGCCCGCACCGGCGGCGCCGCCTCGCTGGTCGGTGGGGCGCTCCGCGTCTCGGATCTCTGCGGCCACCTGTGACGGATTGCCGTCGGCGATGTAGGCATCCACGTCGCCCTCGTCGAGCGCGGTGTCCCGCTCGTAGTTCTGCGAGATGTAGCTGCGCGCCGAACCCCCGATGCCCCCCCCGCCGAGGGCGCGGGCGCCGCACGCGCCGACGAGCGCGAAGATCGTGATGACGACGATCACCCCGATGATGATGTTGCGGATCTTGTTGAGCCGGCGCCGAGGATCGGGCGGCGGTCCGCCCGGCGGCGGCTGCTCGGTCATGGCCGGGCCACCGGGCCGCGGTCGATGCGGCTGGAGGTGACCACCACTTCACCGGCTTGCGGATAGGTGTGCCACGTGTGCCAGGAGATCATGTCCTCCGATGACTCCGACACGATCGCGGTGACGGCCTGCGGTTCGCCCGGGAACCTGCCCATCACGCACGGATGCCCGGTGGCCATTTGTTCGGAGACCCGGACGGTGAGCTGTTCGATCAACGCGGCCAACTGATCCGGCGTGATCGATTCCACGCGCGAACTGAAGTAGTAACCGCTCTCCTGGAAGCTCTCCGGCAGAGCCGAGGTGACATCGGGAAGGCAGGCGACGGTCTCCAGGATGCGCTGCGCGCCGTCCTCGACGAGCACCTGATGGCTCGCGCCGAGGAGTCGTACCGAGACCGTGATGCCGTCGATCTCGGCGTCCTCCTGGGCCAGCGGCTCCTGCAGGGGCGCGCTGAGTGAGAAACCGAGCTGGGCGGCGCTGGTGTCGGCGTAGGCGACGGCCAGTTGCGCCGTCGGGTCACCGGGGTGTTCGAACTGATCTGTCATGCGTGTGCAAAGTCTCCGTGCTCAGGACGTCTCGGTCGGGACGGCGTCGAAGGTGAACGTCGTGCTCAGCGCGTCTCCGGAGCGGGGTTGGTGGGGTAGATGCGGTAGTCGGTGCGGGACAGGACCTCGCCGCGGGCGCATTCCCACCCGCTGCCGTAGTCCTCGAAGGACAACCGGTCGGGCCCGGCCTCGTAGTCGTGATAGGCCATCCGGCCCGACGTCGCGACGCCGGTGGTCCCCGCGGAGGTGAAGCGAGCCGATCCGGCTTCCTCGGACCGGTATCTGCGGCCCTCGATCTCCACCGTGTCGGGTCCGGGGGTCACGGCCACGCCGGACAGCTCGCGCCACAGGACCACCTCGAGGTCCGGATCGTCCTCGACCGAGATCCAGGCCTTGGACCCGACTCCGGTGTCGAGGAAGTTCTCGGTCCAGGTGTAACCGTCCTGGGAGAGCCGCAGGGTGCCGCGTACCGCGTAGGTCTCACCGCGCAGTTCCACGAGATCGCCGGGCTTGAGGTCGCGCGGGTCGCCGTAGACAGAGTCGTCGTCGGCCGAGGAGAAGGGATCGCCGGGTCGGTAAGTGCGATCGCGCAGCGCGTCCTGCTCGGCTTGGCGGGCCTTGCGGTTGCCCAGGAAATTGAAGATGACGACCACCGCGATGATCGCGAGCAGCGCCACGATGATGATCAGCAGGAACTCCACGCCGCTGACCCTATCTCTATCGCCGAACACAGTCAGCTCGGTTCAGCGGGGTGAATGATCGGTGAACGCGGTCAGGCGTCGACCCTCCGGAGTTCGGCGATCACGGGTGCGAAGTCCTCGAGAGCCGGTTCGAGCACGGTGAGGTAGCTGATACCGGTTCGGGCGCGGAGTTCGACGAGGCGTGCGGCGATGTCGGCGGCGGACCCGATGAGTACCGACGGCAGGTCGGTGAACTCCTGTGCGCTCATCGTGAGGTCGTGTTCTTCGACCAATCTGTTGGCCTCCGCCACGGGATCATCGGTGACGGCGACGATCTGCAGGAGCAGGTTCCATTCGATCTCCGTGGCCCGTGAGCCGGCCGCGCCGCGGGCGAAGGCCACCCGCTCGTCGAAGTCGGATGCCGACAGCGGTTGGAGGTCGCCGCCCGGGCCGGTGCGCGCGGCGGTGAATCCGACGATGTCGGAGTGTTCGGCGGCCATCCGCAACACGCGATCACCGTTGCCGCCGAGAAGCAGCGGCACCCGTGACTGGACTGGTCGTGGTCGGTGTTCGGGGTCGGTCAGCAGCGTCGTGACCCGGGCGACGGTCGCGGCGAGATGGTCGACGCGGCGACCGGGTGGCAGGAATTCGATTCCGGCTGCGTCGAATTCGCCCCGGACGTACCCGGTGCCCACACCGAGCTCCACCCGGCCGTCGGACAGCTGGTCGACCGTGGCGACGTCGCGGGCGAGCAGGGCGGGATTGGTGAATGCCGCATTGAGGACGAACGGACCCACCCGGAGCCTCTCGGTGACGGTCGCCGCCACGGCCAGTGCGGGCCAGGGACTCGGGATGCCCAGATGGTCGGGGACCAGCAGGACGTCGTAGTCGAGCGCTTCGACACGTCGCACCCGATCGAGCCACGACGGGCCGGTGTCGACGGCGAGCATGTTGACCCCGAACCGGAATGGCCTGGACACGAGAGACATGCGATCCACTTAACCGCAGGCGAGCCGTGCCCGACGACCGAGCGCGACGGTTCGGGAGGCGGGCGGACCTTGCACTCGTACTGGTCGAGTGCTAAAAACGAGGTTGGCACTCACGGACTGTGAGTGCCAGGTCGGGACGGTGAGACCGGTACCGAATGACACACCGGTCGTCCGTCGCGGGCACCGAGTTCCGGCCATACGAACCTAGTGTCACCCCCTTCGGAGGATCACTTACCCATGGCCAAGCAAATCGCGTTCGACGAAGAGGCCCGTCGCGGCCTCGAGCGGGGCCTCAACAGCCTCGCCGACGCCGTCAAGGTGACGTTGGGACCCAAGGGTCGCAACGTCGTCCTGGAGAAGAAGTGGGGCGCCCCCACGATCACCAACGATGGTGTGTCCATCGCCAAGGAGATCGAGCTGGAGGACCCGTACGAGAAGATCGGTGCCGAGCTCGTCAAGGAGGTCGCCAAGAAGACCGACGACGTCGCAGGTGACGGCACCACCACCGCTACCGTTCTGGCCCAGGCCCTCGTTCGCGAAGGTCTGCGCAACGTCGCTGCCGGCGCCAACCCGCTGGGTCTGAAGCGCGGCATCGAGAAGGCCGTCGAGGCCGTCACCGAGTCGCTGCTGAAGAGCGCCAAGGAGGTCGAGACCAAGGAGCAGATCGCTGCCACCGCCGGTATCTCGGCAGGCGACCCCTCGATCGGCGAGCTCATCGCCGAGGCGATGGACAAGGTCGGCAAGGAAGGTGTCATCACGGTCGAGGAGTCCAACACCTTCGGCCTGCAGCTCGAGCTCACCGAGGGCATGCGCTTCGACAAGGGCTACATCTCGGGCTACTTCGTCACCGACGCCGACCGCCAGGAAGCCGTCCTCGACGACCCGTACATCCTGCTGGTTTCGGGCAAGGTCTCGACCATCAAGGACCTGCTGCCGCTGCTGGAGAAGGTCATCCAGGCCGGCAAGCCGCTGCTGATCATCGCCGAGGACGTCGAGGGCGAAGCTCTCTCGACCCTGGTCGTCAACAAGCTCAAGGGCACCTTCAAGTCCGTCGCCGTCAAGGCTCCGGGCTTCGGTGACCGTCGCAAGGCCATGCTGGCCGACATCGCCATCCTCAGCGGTGGCGAGGTCATCAGCGAAGAGGTCGGCCTGTCCCTCGAGGGCGCCGGCGTCGAGCTGCTCGGTACCGCTCGCAAGGTCGTCGTGACCAAGGACGAGACCACCATCGTCGAGGGTGCGGGCGATCCCGACGCCATCGCCGGTCGCGTGGCGCAGATCCGCGGCGAGATCGAGAACAGCGACTCCGACTACGACCGTGAGAAGCTGCAGGAGCGTCTGGCCAAGCTGGCCGGCGGTGTTGCGGTCATCAAGGCGGGCGCGGCCACCGAGGTCGAGCTCAAGGAGCGCAAGCACCGCATCGAGGACGCCGTCCGCAACGCGAAGGCTGCCGTCGAAGAGGGCATCGTCGCCGGCGGTGGCGTGGCCCTGCTGCAGTCGGAGCCGGCCATCGACGCACTCTCGCTCGAGGGTGACGAGGCCACCGGCGCCAACATCGTCAAGGTCGCGCTCTCGGCTCCGGCCAAGCAGATCGCAATCAACGCCGGTCTCGAGCCGGGCGTCGTCGCCGACAAGGTCCTCAACTCGCCCACCGGCACCGGCCTCAACGCCGCCACCGGTGTGTACGAGGACCTCCTCAAGGCCGGTATCAACGACCCGGTGAAGGTCACCCGCTCGGCGCTGCAGAACGCAGCCTCGATCGCGGCTCTGTTCCTCACCACCGAGGCCGTCGTCGCCGACAAGCCCGAGAAGAACGCTGCCCCGGCCATGCCGGGCGGCGACGAGATGGGCGGCATGGGATTCTGACCTGACTCCGTCAGGGATGGGCTTCTGATCTCCTGATCAGATCCCTGCGTCTACTCACGCAGTTCCAACCGAAGTCCGGTCACCCGTATGGGTGGCCGGACTTCGGCGTTTCGAAACGCGCTACGACGCCGAACCTGCCGCATAGTTGCAGCCATGACACGAAAGCGTGTGCTGTTCACCGCCAGGACTGTCGGTCACGTCATGTGGTGGGTGTTCGTTGTCGCTGCGCTGTTTGCAGGCGGAATCACCTGGTGGATGACGGAGTATGTCGCGGTCGACGCTTCTTTCGTAGGCGGGTCTCACGGTTGGACGGTCTATACACCCACCTCTGGGGCAAGCCATGTAGTCGATCTCATAGGCTCGTCTGGCCCGGAGTGGTGGCAGGATCCGGCCGTATACGCGCTCGCCGCATTCGTGGCGGTCGCGATCGCCGCGATCGTCGATGCGCTCGCGGCCCGTCGCCTCATCGCCGGCATCATCACGGTCGCAGCGCCTTTCGTAGCGCTGGGCCTCTTTGTGCTCGCAACCCCAGGTGCGATCGATGAGGTCTACCTACACAGCACCGTTTCCCTCGTGTTGATTCTCATCGGTGTGGCGATCCGCGAGGTGTTGATGCGCGCCATCGCGCCCGGGGTGCAGGATGAGCCCCATGGGTGAGCTTTCCTGCGTGGAGCTCGCGGGACGGCACGCAGCAAGCGCAGCGCTGCATGTCTCCGGACTGACGAACTAAGCGATCGCCGAAGGTCAACGCCAGCAGTTTGTTTGGTGGCACGGGCCGACCGCGCAGTGGCGCATCGCCTTGTCCGACGGCACTCAGCTGGACGGAAGTCTCCTCATTACCCACCTGCGCCATCACTCGATTGTCCATACAACAAACCTGTGTCTTCGAATCTGTTGACTCGCATCGTTTTACATCACTCGTGATCGTTCGGCCGAGCGAAGTATCGAGTGGGCGCGGCGTACTCGGCGGGCGCACCTGAATCGGGGTCAGCGGTAACGATGTCGAGGTCTGTGTGGGTCAGTAAGTCTGCGATCGTCACCGCATTCGCACCGATGCCCGCCCAGTGTGCGTCAACGTCGGACGCGATGCACCACGCGTGATCGGCTGGCCACACAAACGATGCGGGGTTGTGCCCCGTTTCTCGCACACCCCAGCGTCCGAAGTCGGACAGCGGACCGTGCAGGAGGTAGTAGGACCGGTTGGGGATGCTCATTCGAGCGCTCCGGCGCATAACCGTCGAGGTATCAGGCCATCCCTCCCAGATTGCGAAGTAACAGTCGTCCGGAGTGCCGGTCGCAGAGTGCAACAACTCGCAGAGACGACCAACTTTGGCCTGATCCGTGGGATCGTCCGGACCCGCGGCGAAGTCTTGTCCGTCGGGGTCGGGCATGAACCGCAATCGCGCGTAGGCCTCGAACCCTGGAGTGGCGAAAGCGGTCAAATCCTGCCACGGCTCCTGGGAGTTTACGATCCAGGCCGCTGCTCGAGGAGTTTCGCACGGTCGCAGTTCCACTGGTCAATGACACCACAGTCGCGATCGGAAATGCTTCGGCTCGTCAGCACTGAGCCCTGCGTTCTGCTTACCCTGGAATCGGAGCGTCGCCACGCTGCCCGTGACGGTGATCAGCGTCCCACCCAGGCATCGCCGCCGGGGAGGTCCGGCCGACTGACGGTCGGCAATTCTTGTCGGTGGTCGCACGTATGTTTGATTCATGCAGTTCGGGGGCGGGGGCGCAGAGATCTCGGGTGAGGAGTCCGGGGTCGAATCGCCGCTGCCTGCAGTGGTTGTCGACAACGAGTTGTCGGCGACCGAGCTCGTCGATGTCATCACTCATTGTGCGTCGATCACCTCCGCGGCCTCGTATCGACTGCTGACCGCGGCGAGTCTGTTGCACGAGGAACGCGAACTCGACTACCACCTCCGCCGTACCGAACACCATGACGGACAGGTCTTCTCCGAAGACGACCTCCACCGCCGGGCCGCCGACGCCGCCGCCGGGATCGACCCCTACGCGCAGTTCCGTCCCGACGGGTTCGATCAGGCCACCGCCGAACTCGGTGCGGCCCTGATGATCACCGCAGCGCAGGCCCGCGAACTCATCCGCACCGGTGACGTCCTGCGATACCGGTTGATGCTGACCGGTAGCACCCTGGCGTGCGGCCGGATCGACCAGAAGCGGTTCGAGATCGCAGTTCGGCGCACCGACTTCGTGTCCGACGCCGACATGCCGGCTGTCGATGCGCACCTGGCCGAGGCGATCTTGGCGCGCCCACCCATGTCGACAACCCAGTTCACCACCATGGTCGATGCGATCGTCGCCACCCACGCCCCGGATGCGGTGCGCCGCCGCCGCGAACGCGCCGGCGATGACCGCCACATCACCATCGGCCCCGACCGGTTCGGGCCGGGCCAGTCCCGCATCAGCGGCAGCCTGCCCGTCACCGACGCCGCCACCCTCGATGCCCAACTCAACGCGATGGCCGCCTCCGTGCACCCTCACGACCCACGCACCAAACGGCAACGACGCATCGACGCACTGCTCGCGTTGGCCGCACACCTCGACGTGCTGGCCTGCCGCTGCCCCCACTGCGCACCCCCAGCAACGACGACCGACCTCGACGACACCGACCGGAACGACACCGACCGGGACGACGAGCACGACACCGGCCGGGCAGGACCCCAGCCCGACCCGTCACCTGAGGTGCCCGGGCGCGCCCCGGTACCCACTTTCCACATCGTGGTGAACCTGACGACGCTGCTCGGCCTCGACCAGGAGTCGGGTTTCCTCGACGGTCACGGCCTCGTCGACGCCGACACCCTGCGATCCCTGCTCGCCGACGCCCGCCGATCTTTCATCACCGGCCAGCCCAACACCGGTCAGCCCATCACCGGCCAGCAGCAGCCAACCGGCACCCGCTACACCCCGAGCCGCGCACTGCAGACCCTGGTGCGGTGCGGCGAGCTGGGTTGCACCTTCCCCGGCTGCACCCAACCGGTGTGGACCACCGATCTCGACCACACCATCCCGTTCGACCACCACACACCCACCACCGGTGGCGCCACCACACAACGCAACCTCAAACCGCTGTGTCGTTTTCACCACCGCATCAAGACGTTCGGGATGTGGCGGGACTACCAGGACGAGTACTGCACTGCCTGGTTCTGCTCCCCGACCGGACACACCTTCGTCGGCAACGCCTTCAACGGTCGCGACCTGTTCGGCTACCTCGTCCCCCGACAACCACCCGACCACCCCGCCCGCAGCCACCTCGCCGAACAGCGAGATACCCGCACCACCACCCGCCGTCGCGAACTCGACGCGTGGGAGGCTGCTAACCCACCACCCTTCTGAACACCTCCGAAGCAGAGGGTGAGTCGACGATTTACTAGCCCCGACCGCTGGACAGGTGCTCGGGCCGTGGGGAACGATTTCCGTCACGGCGATGTTGAGACGGCCATGAGTGCTCCCATCACCGTCGACATCTGGTCCGACATCGCCTGCCCGTGGTGCTACATCGGCAAGCGCAAGTTCGAGGCGGGTCTCGCCGAGTTCGCCGGGCGTGACGACGTCGAGGTGACCTATCACAGCTTCGAGCTCGCACCCGATACGCCGGTCGACTTCGACGGGTCCGAGGTGGACTTCCTGGTCCGGCACAAGGGCATGCCTGCCCAGCAGGTCGAGGGGATGCTCGAGCAGGTGGCCGGGATCGCCGCCGAGGTCGGTCTCGACTACGACTTCGACAGCCTCCAGCACACCAAGACCCTGAAGGCGCATGAGGCGCTGCACTTCGCGAGAGAGCGTGGCCGACAACTCGATCTGGTGGAGCGGTTGTTCAAGGCCTACTTCGAGGAGGGTCGTCACGTCGGCCGTCCCGACGAACTCGCTGATCTGGCCGCGGACATCGGCCTCGATCGCGACGAGGTCATCGCGGCGCTGGACTCGGGTGCCTACGCGCCGGCGGTCGCGGCCGACATCGACCAGGCGCGCGCGTACGGCATCAACGGGGTGCCGTTCTTCGTCGTCAACGGCAAGTACGGAGTGTCCGGCGCCCAGGCGCCCGAGACCTTCACGCAGGTGCTCGACAAGGTGCGGGCCGAGGCGGGCGATCGTGTCTGAGCCGCTGATGCCGTTCGAGATGGTCGGCGACGAGGGCGCCGCGGTGTGCGTCGACGGCGTGTGCGCGCTGCCAGAGGTCGAGACCGACGCATCGGGTGTCGAACCGGACTGAAATCTCCGGTTCGCGGGTTGCGGCCGCCGAGGTGTGGACGACCGGGCGCGCTGGGTAAGCACCCGCCATGCAGACGTTCCTGCCGTATCCCGATTTTCGACGGTCCGCCGAGGCGCTCGACCAGGCGCGACTCGGCAAGCAGCGGGTGGAGACACTGCAGATCCTGCGTGCGCTCGAGTTGTTCGACTACGGCTGGACCAATCATCCCGCCGTCGTGATGTGGCGTGGCCACACCCCGGCGCTCGTCGCCTACGGCCTGGCGTTCGTCGAGGTCTGGACCCGGGAGGGACGTGCCGACTCGACCGCCCCGATGATCGCCGAGTTCGCCCCGGGCGTGGTGGGCAGGTCGCAGTCGGATCTGGCCGCGAGCGGTCTGATGCCACCGTGGCTCGGTGACGAGCGCGTCCACCGGAGCCACCGTTCGGCGCTGCTGCGCAAGGACCCGGACTTCTACGGGACGCGGTTCGACGACGTTGGCGACGACCTCCCGTACTTCTGGCCGGACGCGCCCGATTCAGCAGCACACGACCTCGACGTCCCGATGCGCAGCGTGTGGGTCATCCGCCCGTCGTCGGTGGATCAGTACGCCGAGTTCATGCGGAGGCGGATCGTGGGAGTCGGTACGGAGTCCGGCATCGACGCCGATGCCTCGGTGGGAACCGAGACCGGATTGCGGGCACTGCTGAAGGAGGTCAGTCCTGGTCGTCGGCCGGGCAAGGACCTCCGCGTACTCGCGTCGTTCGTCTCCGACCTCGCGGTCGGGGACGAGATCGCCGTCGTCGACCCCGCCGATCCCGATGCCCTCGCGCTGGGGGAGGTCGTCGGCGAGTACGAGTTCTCGATGCGCGGCAGAGCCCTCACCCCGCATCGACGACGCGTCCGGTGGACGGGCACGCTCGACCGGGCTTCGGTCGTCCCGCCGGCCCTCCTGCAGAACCCGAGGATGCTCTTTCCGGTGGCCGTCGAACGTGCCGGGCGAACCACCACCGCACGACGACAGCTACAGAACGGCAACAGGGTGTAGTCCGATCGGGTGAATCTGCTCGACGCCTCGGACACGGGTCGGGCCCCCTGATGACGAATCACGCAGGCAATCGCGGCCCCGAACGACCCGGCGCTCACCGCGGAGTCGGCCCGTATTCGCTGCTCAGTCGCACCCGTCGCCCGAGAAATACTTCTCCCTTCTCGGTGATACGCCGAATGCATTTGTTGTTCGACGACCAGTTGCGTCTGAACAATCGGTCTCCGGGGATGCAGTCCCGGGGACGCGTTCCATCCGGGTGCGTATGGTGAAAAGTATTCGGATTGATACCTGCACGTTGGAGTTCCGTTGTCGAGGCGACGGTGCGGTAGAAGTCATGTGAAGGGACTGTGATGTCCACAGTGGGTGGTTTTCTCCACCGGCGCCTGATCGTCACGGCTGTCGCCGTCATCGCAATCGTTGTGGCCGTTGGTGTTCCGTCGGTAGCGTCGGCGGAGCCGGGCCCCGAGTCGGCACGGGCTGCGGCGCTCGACCGTGCGATCGCCGATGGGCGGGTCCTGGACCTGTCGGTGTACTCGTCGTCGATGAAGCGCGAGGTGCCGGTTCGGGTTCTCCTCCCGGCTGACACATCGAAGCCGCATCCCACCCTCTATCTGTTGAATGGCGCGGGTGGCGGTGAGGGCACCGGACATTGGTTCGAACAGACCGACATCGTCGACTTCGTCGCCGACAAGAATGTGAATGTGGTCGTTCCCATGCGCGGCGCATACAGCTACTACACCGATTGGGTGAAAGTCGATCCGGTGCTGGGTCGAAACAAGTGGACCACCTTTCTGACCAGCGAATTGCCGCCCCTGATCGACAAGAAATTGAACACGACCGGCGTCAACGGGATCGCGGGCATCTCGATGGCGGGAACGTCGTCGCTGAGTCTCGCCGAGTCCGCTCCTGCGCTTTACCGGGCGGTCGCCTCCTACAGCGGATGCGCCGAGACGAGCACCAATCTGGGCAGGCTGGCCATCCGGGCGGTCGTCGAGGGCCGCGGCGGTGGCGACATCGCCAACATCTGGGGGCCGGTCGGATCACCCGGGTGGCGTGCGCACGACCCGGTGGTGAACGCCTACAAACTGCGCGGCAAGTCGATCTACATCAGTACGGGTACCGGTGTGCCCGGTCCCCACGACCGCCTGCAGAGCCAGGGGATCGACGGGCAGACCACGATCTACATCGATCAGATCGCCGTCGGTGGCGCCATCGAAGCGGCGACTCACCAGTGCACTCTCAACCTCGACCGCCGGCTCAAGCAACTCGGCATTCCCGCGACCGTCGACTACACGCCCGGAACCCATGCCTGGCCCTATTGGCAGGACCAGCTGGTGAAGTCGTGGCCGATGCTCGAACGCGCGCTGACCGACTGACCTCGCCGCGATCTGTCACGATGTGTGCGTGACCTCGACCCCGGGAGCGCCGAGCCCCGTCCGGAGCCTGCCGAACCTGCGCGACCTGGGCGGCTGGAAAGCGACTGATGGGCGGACGGTCCGATCGGGCCTGTTGTTCCGGTCCACGGACTTCTCCGCGCTCGACGCAGCGGACGTGGCGGCGCTGGAGGCCTTGGGGCTGAAGACGGTCTACGACCTGAGGTCGGGCCACGAGAGCGACGCCATCCCGGACCCGGATCTTCCCGGGGCGTCGAACATCGGCCTCGACGTCCTCGCCGATGCCCAGATGTCGATCCCGGCCAACATCGGCGCGGTCCTCGCCGATCCGGAGGTCGTCGCGCAGGCCGACAAGATGCTCTCCGGCGGAAAGGCCCGCGAGATGATCGCGGGGACCTACCGCGAGATGATCACCCTCCCGAGCGCCACCGCCGCGTACACCGCTTTCTTCCGTGGGCTGCTCGGCGACGCCCCCACTCCAATCCTGGTGCACTGCACCACCGGCAAGGACCGGACCGGCTGGGCGTCGGCGGCGTTTCTCACCCTGATGGGGGTGCCCGCGGACGACGTCTACCGCGACTACCTGCTCACCAACGAGCGATTGATCCCGGCACTCGCCCCGATCTTCGACGGTTTCGCGGCGGCGGGCGGGAATCCCGAGCTTCTCGTCGGCGTGCTCGGCGTCGACGCCGGGTACCTCGACGCCGCGTTCGACGAGATGCGTGCGCGGTTCGGGGACATCGGCGGCTACTTCGGCGAGGGGCTGGGGATCGACGCAGCCGAGCAGGACGCACTGCGGGAGCGGTTTCTGACGTAGCGCGGCCCGCAGTGTGAACAGGGCTTATGCTCCGCGGCCGTACTGTTTGGGGATGAGCGAGCTCGAGCTGACCGACAAGGCCGCACTGGGCAGCGGCGCCGATTTCTGGACCACGAAGGCGGTCGGTTCCGTGCCTGCCCTCACCCTCACCGACGGGCCCCACGGGGTGCGGAAGCAGACGGGTGCGAGCGATCACCTCGGACTCGGGGGTAGCGAACCCGCGACCTGCTTTCCGCCCGCGGTCGGGCTCGGGCAGAGCTGGGACCCCGATCTCGTGCATCGCGTGGGTGAGGCGCTGGGCCGCGAGGCGCGGGCGCTGGGGGTCGACGTCCTACTGGGACCGGGCGTGAACATCAAGCGAGATCCGCGGGGCGGTCGGAACTTCGAGTACTACTCCGAGGACCCGATCGTCACGGGCCGGCTCGGTGCAGCCTGGGTGAGGGGTGTGCAGAGCACCGGCGTCGGAACATCTCTCAAGCACTTCGCACTCAACAACGCCGAGCACGACCGGATGAGGTCGAGCTCGGACGTCGACGCCCGACCGATGCGGGAGATCTACCTGCGGGCCTTCTCGCACATCGTGCGATCCGCCGATCCGTGGACGGTGATGTGCTCGTACAACCGCATCAACGGCACCTACGCATCGGAGAACCATTGGCTGTTGACGGAACTGCTGCGCGATGAGTGGGGTTTCGACGGTCTCGTCGTGTCGGACTGGGGCGCCGTGTCGGATCGTGTCCGCGCGGTTGCCGCCGGCCTCGATCTTCAGATGCCCGGCCGCGGTGGTTCGACAGACGACCAGGTGGTCGCCGCCGTCGGCGACGGTGAGCTCGACGAGGCCGCGGTCGATCGAGCGGCTCGCGCGGTCATCGACCTCGCGGCTCGGACCGCAGCGGGCCGCGAGAACAGGACGGCGATCGATCCCGAGCGGCACCATCGGCTGGCCCGCGAGGCCGCGGCACGGTCGATCGTGCTGCTGAAGAACGAGGGTGGGCTCCTGCCGCTCGACCCGGCCCGGTCCGTGGCGGTCGTCGGGGAGTTCGCTCGACAACCGCGCTATCAGGGCGGCGGTAGCTCGCACGTGAATCCGACCCGGCTCGACGTGCCGGTCGACGAGATCCGGGCGCTCGGGGGACAGGTGACCTTCACCGGCGGTTTCCGCACGGATGGATCGCCGGGGGATCCGGCCGAGGCCGTTCGGGCGGCCGCGGACGCCGACGCCGCGGTGGTGTTCCTGGGACTCGCGGCCGACCAGGAGTCCGAAGGCTTCGACCGCGACCACATCGAGCTGCCCGACGGACAACTCGAATTGCTGAACGACATCCTGCAGGCCCAGCCGCACACGGTCGTCGTACTCGTGCACGGTGGGGTTCTCCGCCTCGCGCCTCTCGACGGCGTGCCCGCGATCCTCGACGCGGCGCTGCTCGGGCAGGCGGGCGGCGGCGCCATCGCCGACGTGCTCTACGGCCGGACCAACCCATCGGGTCGGCTCACCGAGACCGTGCCCGTCCGGCTCCAGGACACCCCGGCCTACCTGGACTTCCCCGGGGAGCACTCACACGTCCGCTACGGCGAGGGCATCTATGTCGGCTATCGGTGGTACGACGCCCGAGAGCTCGACGTGACGTATCCGTTCGGACACGGATTGTCGTACACCAGCTTCGAGCACGCGGGTCTCGTCGTGTCCGATGACGCGTCGGAGGTTCGGGTCGAGGTGACCAACAGCGGTACCCGCAGCGGGCGGGACGTCGTACAGGTCTACACCTCGAGGCGCGACTCCGCGGTGAGGCGTGCACCCCGTGAACTGAAGGGCTTCGCGGTCACCCGGGAGCTCGAGCCCGGCGAGTCGCAGACCGTCACGGTCACCCTCGACCGGGACGATCTCGCGTACTGGGACACCCGGGTCGGTCGGTGGATCGTCGAACCGGGGGAGTACACCATCGAAGTCGGCGCGTCGAGCCGCGACATCCGGGTGACGACCACGGTCGAACTGGACGGTGACGACGTGCAGATCCCGATCGACGAGAACTCCACCCTCGGCGAGGCGCTCGCACATCCGGCCGTCGCCCAGAAGCTCGCGGACCTGGCGGGGCAGAACCCGATGATGAGTGCCGGGAACGATGCACTGGGTGTCGACATGGTGCGCATGATCGCGTCCATCCCGCTGGGCCGTCTCGCCGGTTTCGGGATGAGCGCCGACGACGTCGCCGCGATCATCGCCGCCGGCCGGTGACTCCGTGACCCTGCTACTCGATCTCGTGGCTCAGCGGAACACGATGCACGTGGTGGTTCCGTGCGCGACGAGTTTCCCGTCGTGCGAGAACACCTTGCCCTCGGCGGTCGCGGTGGTGCGCCCCGCGTGGATGACCGTGCCAACACCGGTGAGCTCGCCGGCGTCGACCGCGACCGAGCGGATGTAGTTCACCTTCAGTTCCAGCGTCGTGTAGCCGACCCCCGCGGGCAGCGTGGTGTGCACCGCGCATCCCATGACGGAGTCGAGCAGGGTCGCGCAGATGCCGCCGTGGACGGTGCCCAGGGGATTGGCGAAGTCGGGTTGCGGGGTCACGGCAAACGTCACCGATCCCTCGTCGATCTGCTTGGGCACCATGCCCAGCAGACGGCCGATGCTCGGACGGTCCGCGCCGGCGCCCCCGGCCTGCCACGCGCGGAGCAGTTCGAGGCCCGAGAGGGCGGTGGGGTCGGTTGCGGTGTCCGCTGAGGTGCTCATGACTATGCATGGTTGCATAGTCGGCTGAGATTATGAAGACCCGCATAGTCGAGCCACTGTGCTCGTGCGCTGATGACCTCGGCGAATGCTATGTATGCTGGCATAGGACATCGCGAGTATGAGGGTCTGCATAGGAGTTGCTGCATGGCGTCACAGCCCGCCGAGTCCGTGGTCACCGGCTCGGACGAACGCGGTCCGCGCGAACGCATGGTCGTGCACGCCGCCGACCTGATCGGACGTGACGGCGTCGCCGCGACGTCCATCGGTGACGTGATCGCCGCCAGCTCGGCCCCACGTGGATCCATCTACCATCATTTCCCGGGCGGCAAGACGCAGCTGATGACCGAGGCGGTCGAGTACGCGGGGGACTTCATCGCCGAGCGCATCGGACGTCGTACGACGATGATGCCGGCGGACACGGTCCGCGAGATCGGCGGCGTATGGCGACGACTGCTGGTCAACACCGACTACCAGTTCGGATGTCCGGTCCTGGCCGGCGGGCTGGCGCGGCGCAGCGAACCGGCCGTCGCCGACGCCTCCGCCGAGATCCTCCAGCGCTGGGCCGACCTCGTCACCGCGCGCCTGGTCGTCGACGGCGTGGACGGTGAACGCGCGGGATCACTCGCCAACCTCATCGTCGCGGCGATCGAGGGAGCCGTCGGTCTCTGTCAGACACAGCGCAGCGTCGAACCCCTCGATCGGGTCATCGAGGAGCTCGCGGGTCTCTGCGATGCTGCCGTCGATCGGCTCCGATCTCACTGAGACGTTGGACACGCGTCTGCTCCATCAGTAGGTTCTCCATGTCGTCACCACCGGGGTGACGGTGGCCCGCGGTGATCATCCGCGGTGACCGACAGGGTGGGTGAGTTCGGGGAGATGACGCCATGACGCCGGTCTTCCGGCACGCGCTGGGTTCGGATTTCGACCGGTTGCACCCCAACGTCGCATGGCGCTACGGCATCGACTCCACCTCCGGGGTCGCCCAGATCTGCACCGGGATCTACGAATCCGTGTACATGTCCTCCGCCCTGCCCCCGCCTGCGGTCTGGCATTACGCAAAACGCAACGCCCTGCCCGCGAAGACGAGTCGGATGGTGCCGTTCACCCAGGGCTACTACTGCTACTCCGACGAACTCGGACGCGAATCGCTCGCGGTGCTGCGGACATTCCAGTACACCACCGGGCCGCGCAGGCTGAACTCGCTGCTCGTCGCCGGACACTCCGGGCTCGTCGACTATTTCGGCGACGGACCCGAGTTCCTCTATCCGATCGAGCCGTCGGTGACGCCTGCGGGAGAACTCCTCCTCGAGAGCGGGCCCATGCGCTGGCTCGGGCGCGGCCCGAAGGTCGGAATGCGTGGCCTGTTCACCGCCCAGATGAAGTACATCGAGGGGTGGGACGAGAGACGCGAGCGCTTCCGCTGCGACGCGACCGTGCGCAACCCCCTCATCGGCGAGATCATGCATTTCCGCGGGTGGTTCACCGCCGTCGACCAGGCGTGCTCGCTGCGGGACATCCCCGACGAGGCGTGGCCGGTCAACCTGGTCGATCGCGAGAACTGACCGGCGTCGGCAGAGCGTGATGTCGTGGGGTTCGGTACGCCGTCGACAGTTCGTTGCATCGCCGAGATGAGGGCGCGGTAGGTTCAGCCCATGGCTGTCTCAGCGAACATCGAATTCGACGTTGCCGCCCCGGTCTCCGTGGTGATGGAAGTGCTCATGGACATCGAGTCCCTGCCCGAGTGGTCGGGTCCGCACAAGGAGGCGGAGATCCTCTCGAGTCATGACGACGGGACCCCGGAGAAGGTGCGCATGGTCGTCACCGCCGCCGGCATCTCCGATGAGCAGACGTGCTCCTACGAGTGGACCGACACCAGTTGCGAGTGGCACCTCATCGAGTCGAATCAGTTGAGCCAGCAGCACGGCAAGTACAGCGTCACCCCGACCGACAGTGGATCGCACGTGCGGTTCGACCTCGCGGTCGACCTGAAGATCAAACTGCCCGGACTCATCGTGAAGCGGGCCCAGAAGATGGCCGTCGACACCGCACGCAAGGGTCTCACCGCAGAGGTGGAGAAGCGCGCGGCCGGCTGAGCAAAACCGTGACCCGAGTGAGACGGGGCGATCGTCATCCGCCGACGCACCGCGCGGGTACGCTGAGGGCGTCATTTACCCGGCGCCCGCACAATGGAGGCCAAAGCAGTTGAAAATCAAGAAGTTTGCCGTTCGTGGTCTGGTCCTGCTGGCCGGTGTCGCCGGATGTGTCGGATTCGCCGGTCTGTCGGGTGAGGGGGTGTCCTCGGCATCCACGCACTGCTCGGTGTCGAACGGACATCAGGTCGAGCGCGTCGAGGGTCGCAGTGGTTGTGGCGCCAAGGCCGGACCCGGCAGCCGCGCGACTGCCGACGAGCAGAGCGGAAGTGGTACGGCCGTCTCGGTGTCGGACAACGGCGGCAACGCCTCCGCGTACAACCTGCAGCCCGGGTCCACCGCTCTCGCCGGTGCCAACAGTCGGGGCACCGCCTACTCGGTGACGACGGGACCGAGTGCGCTGTCCGTCGCCCAGGCACGTCGCGGCGGGACCACGGTGGCCGTCGGCGGTTGGGGTGGCGAGGCCTACGCCGGACCGGAAGGTGCGCGCTGCAGCGGCGGTTTCGCCACGGCCTTCGACACCAGCACCGGCAAGGCATGCCTCCACGCGGGCTCGATCGACCTGCGGAACTGAGAGTCAGAACACGCCCGGCGCGACGGCCGTTCACCGGAGCGTCGGGCGTCGTTTTCCCCTTCGACCTATCGTTGTGGCGTGACCGACCTCCACACCACTGACGCCCAGATCGGCCCCGACTTCAGCGTGCTGAACGGTCGTGAAGCCCTGCAGCAACTCGTCGACCTGCACGACACCACGCTCTTCACGGTCAACGACGACGATGACGACGACCCCGTCCTGCTGACCCTGCCGGAGCGGAACGTCGTCGACACCTGGCGCGAGGATTATCCCTACGACGAGCGCATGAGCCGTCGGGAGTACGAGGTGACCAAGCGTCGCCTGCAGATCGAGTTGCTCAAGCTGCAGAAGTGGTCCAAGCAGACCGGGCAGCGGCACCTGCTGGTGTTCGAGGGACGTGACGCGGCGGGCAAGGGCGGCACGATCAAGCGCTTCAACGAACACCTCAACCCGCGCGGCGCCCACGTCGTGGCGCTCGGCAAGCCCAGCGAGCGCGAGGCCACCGAGTGGTACTTCCAGCGCTACGTCCAGCATCTGCCCGCGGGCGGAGAGATGGTCTTCTTCGACCGGTCCTGGTACAACCGGGCCGGCGTCGAACGGGTCATGGGCTTCTGCAGCCCACAGCAATACACACAGTTCATGTCGCAGGTGCCCGCCTTCGAGAAGATGCTCGTCGACGACGGGATCAACCTCGTCAAGTTCTGGTTCTCGGTGACACCCCTCGAACAGCGGACGCGGTTCGCCATCCGCCAGATCGATCCCGTCCGCCAGTGGAAGCTCTCGCCGATGGACCTCGCGTCGCTGGACAAGTGGGACGCCTACACCCAGGCGAAGGAGGCGATGTTCGCCGCCACGGACACCGACCACGCCCCGTGGACGGTGGTGAAGTCCAACGACAAGAAGCGTGCCCGGATCAACGCCATGCGGCACGTGCTCAGCCTGTTCGACTACGACGGCAAGAACGAGTCCTTCGTCGGGGTGCCGGACCCGCTCATCGTCGGACGCGCCGCCGATGAGATCGGGGAGTAGCGTCCCGGTCTCAACGTCTCGGTAGCCTCGTGGCTGTGCGTAGCTTTCTGAGTGCCCTGTTGACGCTCGTCGCGATCGCGGCGACCATTCTCGCCGTACCGTCGTTCTGGCTGGACCAGCGGCTGGTCGATCGGGAGGGATTCGTCTCCACGGTCGCGCCGATGGCCGAGAACCAGCAGGTCAAGGACTATCTGGCGGACGAGATCGCCGCGCAGGCGACCGCCCGCACCGACCTTCCGATCGCCGGCGTCCTCGTCCGGCCGCTGGCCGGTCGCTATACCGACAGCGAACAGTTCCGGCAGGACTTCGCCGACGTGGTGGGTCAGCAGCATGACTTCCTGTTCGAGACTCCCGCCCCCGGCACGGACACCTCGGTGATGCAGCTCGACATCACCGACATGATCAACCGGGCACTGAACCTGTCCGGCGGCAATCGGATCCAGGGGCCGGTCGTCGTCGAATTGACCAACGGCGCTTCGGGTCTCGAAGCCGGCAGGTACGCCGAGGTCGGCGACCAGATCACGCTTCTGGCATGGGGATCGGCCGCGGTGGCGGTCCTCGCCGCTCTGCTCGCGTTACTGGTCGCACGACGACGCGGGACCGTCTTCGCATGGCTCGGACTGGGCGTCGTCGCCGCCGGTGTCTCGACCTGGGCGATGGGATTGTTCTTCGCCGATCGAGCCAAACAGGAGGTGTCGGGGGCGGAGAGCTCCGGTCGCCGGGTGGCCGAACTCATCATCGACGGCGCCTACGACGATGTGACCCGGGTGGCCGTCATCGTCGGCGGCGTGGGCATCGCGATGTTCGCAGTGGGGATTCTGGGCAGATTGATCTTCGCCGGACGCCGCTGACCTGTTGCCCCAGGGACGTCAGTGGCCGGCGAACGCCTCGGCGAGCCACCACGCGCCGCCGTCGTCGGCGATCTTGGCGTCGATGACCAAGGGACCTGACGGCGTCGCGGTGGAGAGGGAGGCTACCCAGCGCCGGACGCCGTCGAGGTCGTCGAGCCCGGTCACCGTGACCCCGGTGGCGCCGTGGCCGCGGGCGATCGCGGCGATGTCGACGTCGGGAAAGGTCACCGTGGTCATGTCCGCGTCGCCGAAGTGGTGGACTTCCGCCCCGTAGGCGGAGTCGTTGTAGACGATGACGACCAGCGGCAGAGCCAGCCGGACGGCCGTCTCCAATTCGGCGATGGCCATCAGGAATCCGCCGTCTCCGGTGCCGAGCACCGGGATTCGGCCCGGTTGGGCGAACGCTGCGCCGATCGCGGTGCCGAGACCGAGGCCGATCGACTGGAACGCCTGGGTGAAACAGAATCCGAACTCGTCGGGAACCGACAGGTGCGTCGACGGATAACCCATGAAGTTGCCGGAGTCGATGGACACGATCCGATCGGCGGGCAGGATGTCGTCGAGCGCGATGGTCACTGCCCGCGCATCGACCCGGCCGGGCGTGACCTCCTCGGTCACCGGGACATCCCGCCATCGGGACGACGCGGCGATTCGTTGTTCGACGTCCGCGGTTCGATAACCGTTCCGGGCCGGGCGGTTCCCGTGGAGCGCGAGTACGTCCGACGCCGTTTCCGCACAGTCGCCGACCACCCCGACGTCGACGCCGCGATGCGCGCCGAGCGCGTCGACCTCGATGTCGACCTGGGCCACGACGCTGCCGTCACCGATGAGGCGGCCGTGGCGCATCGTCCACATGTTCAGTGCACAGCCCCAGCCGACGATGAGGTCGGCTCCGGCGATGAGTGCGGCGGAGGTGGGGGAGGAGAACCCGCCGGAGATCCCCAGCGAGAACGGGTTTCGGCCGAACAGGCCGTTCGCGACGGCCGAGGTGGCGACGAGCGCACCGGAGTGCTCGGCGAGGGCCGCGATCTCGGGCCCCGCGCCGCGCGCGCCGCGGCCCGCGACGAAGACCGGCCGGTCTGCGGCGTCGATGGCGTCGGCCAGTCGCTGCGCCGACGCGGCGTCGGGTCGAACCCGTGGGGCCTCGGCCTGTGTCGTGACGGGTGCCGCCACCTCCGCGGGCGCGGCCGCGACGTCGATCGCGACATTGAGGACGACGGTCCGGCGCTGTGTCACCGCGGTGCGGACTGCCCGCGTCACATCGGCGACGACCGAACCCGGGCCGTGGACGCGATCACTGACCGCGCCCACGCTCGTGACGAGAGCGTCCTGGTCGATGCGGAAGTTCGAGCGCAACGCCGCCGCCGGGGCGTCGGCGGTGAGCACGATCATCGGGGTACGGCTCTTGGCCGCCTCGGTGATGCCGGTCATCGCGTTCGTCAGTCCGCAACCCTGATGAACCGACAGCACGCCGACGCGCCCGGACATGCGCGAATACGCGTCGGCCATGCTCGCGGCACCGCCCTCGTGGCGCGCCGCGGTGAACGGCACCCCGCCGGAGCGCAGGGCGTTGGTCATCACGAAGTTGCCGCTGCCGACGACGCCGAAGGCGTGACCGACCCCGAGGTCGGCGAGTAGGCCGCCGACGACGTCGGCAATCGTCGGACCGTATGTGCCCGCCACGCGTATCAGGCCGCGACGATCGCGAGCACGCGCGAAGGGCTCCCGGTTCCACCGACGATCGGCAGCGGACTCACCACGATCACCGCGCCGGTCGGCGGAAGCGAACCGAGGTTGCGTAGCGAGGTGAGACCGTACTTGTCGTTGCCGAGGAAGTGGTAGTGGACGGGGAACGCCGGATCGAACCCGCCGGCGAGGCCGGCGTCCACACCGACGGTCTCGACGCCCAGGCCGGTGATCTCGCGTTCGGTGGCGAGCCACTGCGCACACTCGACCGAGACGCCGGGAGTGTGCGACCCGGTCTCGTCGGCGTTGAGGAAGTCGGCCTCGGAACCGCCGCGCGACTCCCAACCGGTGCGCAGCAGCAGCCAGGTCCCCGCGGTGAGCTGCCCGTGGACGTTCTCCCACTGCTCGACGTCGGCGACTTCCAGGAGGTGGTCGGGGTCGGCGGCGACCTTGTCGGTGAGGTCGAGAACGGCGGCGGGCCCGATGAGCCGCTGCACGGGGATCTGTGAGACATCGTCGCCGTCGCGGCCGCTGATCCAGTGGATCGGCGCGTCCAGGTGGGTGCCGATGTGCTCACCGGTGTGAATGTTGTTGTGGCGCCAGTAGGGTCCGGGCTCGTTGTACGCGCTGACCTCTTCGAGACTGAAGTCGATGAGGTTCGCGAACGGGGCGGGCAACCGCAACGCCGGTGTCGATGCGCTCAACGGGGTCGTCAGGTCGAGCACGCGGAGCGAACCGTCGGCGAGACCTTCGAGGAACGCGGACAGGGCGGGGGCGGTGGAGGGCATGGGCGACATCCTTTCGGCGACTGCGCCGAATGATGCCAGGTCCACCGCCCCGGCACGCTACTTGCGGGCGCCCCGCCAGTTCATGCCCCAGCCGTACGCCTCGTCGACCTTGTCCTGGGCGCCACGGATGTATCGGACCTCGCGATTGAGAACGAGTTCGCCACCGCGGTTCTCGAACAACGCGATCGCACACGAGAGAGCAGACTGGTCGGCTTCGTCGAGCCGGACCTCGATCTGCGGTCCACTCACCGGGTAGAGGGTGACGACGCCGTTGGCGCCCGCCCAGTTGGGGGTGCCCTCGTAGATGTAGGCGAAGATCAGGATGCGCCGGATCTGGTTGGTCGCCGCGAGATCGATGTACATGTTCTCGCCGCCGGAGCCGGATCGGTCGTCTCCGTCGAGATAGATGATGGGCTGACCGTCGCGGGGTGCCCGGAACGAGTTGCCGAGGGCCTGGACGATGCCCTTGCTGCCGTCGGTGAACTCCCACAGGCAGGCGAGGTCGAGATCGATGCCCTGTGCCTTGCGAAACAGGCCGCCGCCCTTGGAATTCGAGGTCCAGCTCAGGTTGACACGCACCTGTCCGGTGGTCGCGCCCTGCTTGCTCAGCGAGATGCTGGGCGCGGACTTGGTCAGGGTGATCTTGGAGAGCGACACCGGTTGTGCGGGCGGCTGCTGGCCGTAGCCCGCCGGGGTGGGCGGTTGCTGTCCGTAACCCGCGGGAGCGGGCGGCTGCTGTCCATACCCCGCCGGCGGCTGCGCGGGCGGCTGCGGCGGCTGCGCCTTCGGACGCTTGGTGTAATCGATCCCCATGTCGGTTTCCTCATCTCATCGGTGGGTGACGCGGGTGGTGTTGGCGCCCAGCGTAGTGGACCTGGCTCACTCGACGGTCCGGCTCGGCCCGGCCTCCGCACGCGCCGACGGGCCGAACGACGACGCGACGGCGAGGGCTCCCTGGGGAGTCCGTCGGCAACTCGCCACCGCCACGTGGCACGGGCGCGGGATGTGCGGCGGGATCGGGTAGCCGTCGTCGATCTGGTAGCGGGTGTTGGTCACCTTCGCGGTGACGGCGCGCGGGTCCGCGGGATCGTCCGGCGCCGTATCCGGCCGGATGACGACCATCGCCTCGGTCACCCCGGCCGGCCAGTCGAACCGCAGGGTGTCCCCGTCGACGCGGACCGCGGTGATCGCGGGTGGATCTGCGTCTCGGGGAGTCGAGCTCGGTGCGGCCGGTGCGGAGACAGTCGGTGAGGGGGCGGTCGGTGAGGGGGCTGGGCCGGAACGGGCTGGCTCCGAGCGCTGGTCCCCGAGCACGGCGGTGACCTCGTAGACGGGCGGGACCGGGTCGACCGTACCGCCGTCGGACAGTTCGGTCGCCGGCGTACGGCCGAGGGTCCGTGTCGAACCGTCCGCTCCGATCCGCACCACCCGGTAGACCACCGCGGGCGTCGGCGAGGCCTCCCAGGACACGGTGGTGCCGTCGTGGCCCGTCGTCGTGCGTACGTTCCGGGGCGGTTCGATGCGGACACGGTCCGCGACGGCGTTGAGCTCCTCGTGATCGACGATCCGGCGTCGCATCTCGATCACCGCGGCGAGGCTGCCCGGGTCGCCCGCCGCTGCACGGGCCAGCTCGTCGGCTGCGCGGACCAGGGCGCGCGCGGCGTCGAGCCGGGCGTCGAGGCTTCCGTCCGCGCCGCCGGCCAGGTCCACATCCCGTGCTTCGCGGTGCAGCGCCTCGAACAGTTCCAGGGCGGCGACGTGGTGGTTGTCGGCGACCAGTGCCTGCGCATGTCGGTAGTCCCCGAGCGCCTTGTCGGCGACGCGGTCGATCTCGGCGGCGACCGCCGCGATCTGGCGGAGGGCATCACCGTCGTCTCCGGCGGCGGCACGTGCCTCGGCGATCGCCGTGCGTGCCCGGAACGGCAGGCCGTCACGCAGGGCGGCGCGCGCGGCGCGCAGGTCGTTCTCCCACCGTCGAGAAGGGGTTTCGACAGGCGGGGCAGGGGGCTCGACGCTTCCCGGGGTGACGGCGGGCGAGGTGACCACTCGGGCTCCGAACTCGTGTGCGACAGCGGCGATCACCTGCCGTGCGTCGCGGGCGCCCAACCCCAGACTGCCCGCCTCGGCGAGGAGGAACTCGTGGTCGGCGGCGCCCAGTTCGTCCTCCACCAGCACGGCCGCGCGGACGCGAGGCCGCAGATGTTCGGTCACCTCGTCGACGACGGATTGTCGATATGCCTGCGCGAGGGCGGGATCGGTCAGCAGGACGTCGTTCACGTGCACCAGGAGTTCGTCGATCACCGCCCGCATACGCCCCGCGGCGAGTTCGCGCGCACGCTCGTTGAGTGCGGCGGCACGCGATCCGACGAGCGCGTGATCAGCCGCGTCGTCGGTGTCGAGGTGCAGAAAGGTGAGCAGGGTCGGGGTGGGTTCGCCGTCGCGGAGGCGGTCGAATTCGGCCAGGAGGTCACCGATCTGGCTGCGTTGCCGGTCGGTCAGCGCCGCTGCCGGTCCGGCGACAGCGGGCGCCGCCGGAGGCGGGTCGTCGATGAGCCGGTGTCGTCGGAGTCGCGTGGCGATCTCGGCGGGGGTGAGACCTCCCATGGCGCCGATGTCGTCGAGTCCCTGTCGTTTCGACGCCGGGATGCCGCCGTAGCGTTCGTTGAGCCGGGCAATGGCGTTGTCGAGGAGTTCGAACCTCTTCTGGTCGCGCAACTCGCGCCGGGTGCGCACCGCCCGCGCCTCGGCGATGCGACCGGTCTTGTGCCGCAGCGGAGCCGACCGGACGTCGTGTTCGGCAACCAGGCGTGCGACCAGGACGCGATACTTGGGGTGGTCCCGCTGCTTCTGCCAGAACGCCCAGACCTCGTCGAGGCGTTGCAGTACCTGGTCGTCACCGAGGCGCTCGGCCTCCTCGATGGGGATGTCGTAGAGCTCGAACACGTCGGACTCCCCGGCACCGCCGCGCTTGTCGACCGCGGCGAGCACCCGTTTGCGGTAGTCGTTGCCGACGAACGGTTCCATCACACCCCCAGCTCCGCCATATCCGGTGTCATCGGTCGCGTCGCCGGGACCGATGCACCTGCTCGAGTTCGCGTTCGACCTCGGACTTCGACAGCGATGCACCGGTTTTCGCGGACAATGTCAACGGGATCTGCGCGTCGACGTGGAAGGCCGTCACGTGCAACACGCCGTCGAAGGCCATCTCGAACGTGACCGACACCTCGCTCCCCTCGTCGTAACCGGGCGGGATGTCGGTGATGGCGCCCTCGATGAGGACCTTGGCGTCCTCGGGACGTGGGGACGCGGCCTGGCCCTGTTGCTCCAGGACGACCAACTCGATGCGTGTCTGGTCGCGGCGCATGGTGCCGAATGAGCGTCGGACCCGGATGGGCAGGGTCTGATTGCGGTGGACGAGCCAGCTCGCCTCGAGTTCTCCGTTGTGACCGTTGACCGCCAGAACTCCGAAACCCCGTGACACGACGGTGTCCACGGAGATCTCGAGCATGCGCCGCACGCTGCTCACCGGCAGCGCGAACGCCTGTGCCACCCGCGTGCAGGACTCGTCGAGATCGGCCGCAGCGACGGTGTCGAGGCCGCGGTCCTCGCGGAGCCGGCCGCGGGTGGTGAGGTCGGCGCGGACCAGTCGTTCGATCTCGAGCTTCTCGCCGTAGATGGCGGCGCCGCGCGCGACGGCGAGGTCCGGGTCGTCCAGCTCAGGTGACCTGCCCAGTGCCGCAGCCAGTTCGCGCGTCACCATCGGCATCCGTGACGAGCCGCCGACCAGCAGGACGCGGTCGACCGAGCCGACTCCGCGGCGCTCGGCCGCGGCCAGACACGACCTGGTGAGTTCGATCGTGCGGGCCAGCAGGGGACGGGTGAGTTCCTCCAGCTCGGCTCTGGTGACGGTGATGACTGACCGCGCCCCATCGTGCGCCACGACCACCGACGTCGACTCCGATTCGGTGAGTTCGTGTTTCGCCCGTTCAGCGGCCAGGATCAGGGTCTGTGAACCGGCCGAGTCGTCGAGCGGGTCCTCGGCGTCGGGGTTCTCGGTGCAGAAGGCACGGGACAGGTGGAGCGCGAGCCGCTCGTCCCAGTCCGCCCCGCCGAGCTGATGGTCGCCGTCGACGGCGAGCACGGTGATGCGACGGTCGGCGAGTTCGATGACCGTCGCATCGAAGGTGCCGCCGCCGAGGTCGTACACCAGGACCGTCTCGTCCGGTGTGTCCTTGGCGAAGGGGTCGGTGATCCGGCTGAAGCCGTAGGACAGGGCCGCGGCGATCGGCTCGGACAGCACCCCGGCGACGTCGAGGCCCGCGTAGGTTCCGGCCTGGATCGTCGCGCGGCGCTCCTCGTCGCCGAAGTAGGCCGGCACGGTGATGACCGCGCGCTCGACCCGCTCGCCGGCGAACTCCGCGTCGGACATGAGGGATTTCAGGATGAGCGCGGAGATCGCGGGCGCCGACCAGGTCTGACCGTGGGCGACGAAGCGCCACTGCGCGTCGCCCATCCGCCGTTTGACGAGGCTGCACACGTTCTCCGGATCGAGTCGGGCCTGCCGGCGCGCACCCTCACCGACGACGTGATCGGTGGCCGAGGTCAGCAGCACGGTCGACGGGGTCGTCGGCGCCCCCATCAGGCCGACGATCACCTCCGGGCGGCCGTCGGCGTCGATCTTGGCCATCGCCGAGTTGGTGGTTCCCAGGTCGATCCCGATTACGCCCACGATCGGGGATGCTAGCAGCGCCGACGGCCTCGACGACTCGGACGAACGGCCGGGCACCGGTGATTACGCTGTGGAAATGACGACTTCCGGGGAGCCGACGCCGCAGCAGATCGATGCCCTCGCACAGCTCCGGGAGCAGGTGTCCGACCTCGCCCTCGTGGTGGCGCGCCAGACCCGGACCATCGAACGTCTCGTCGACGCGACGCGGGCCCCGGCCGGACCGGCGGCCGCGGACACATCGCTTCTCGTCGATCTCTTCGCACTCCACACCGATGCGACGACGTGCGCGGCGTCGGCGTCGGACGCCGACCGTCCGGCGTTCGAGCTGCTGCGTGCCGGCCTCGAACGGGTCATCGCCGGGCGAGGGGGTGTCGTCGTCAGTCCGGTCCCGGGCGTCGAGTTCGACGCCCGGACGATGGAAGCAGTCGACGTCCGGACGGCGGACGATGCCGCCGCGGATCGGACCGTCGCCGAGCTGCTGCGGCCCGGCTTGCTCGTCGGTGAACGGTCCGTACGCCCGGCGGCCGTGGTCGTCCACCGGCATTTCGTAGCGAAAGATGGTGCATAGCACCATTTTTTGCTACGAATTCCCGATTGTCCGCCAGAGGAATTCGTAGGCGAGGGCCGACTTGAATGCGGCCTGCTTGTTGTCTGCCGCGCCGCCGTGGCCGCCCTCGATGTTCTCGTAGTACAGGACGTCGTGTCCGGTCTCCTCGAGGCGCGCGACCAGCTTGCGCGCGTGCCCGGGATGGACACGGTCGTCGCGAGTCGAGGTGGTGACCAGGATGGCCGGGTACGCCACGCCGGCCTCGATGTTCTGGTACGGCGAGAACGGCTTCATGAACTCCCACTGTTCGGGATCGTCGGGGTCGCCGTATTCGGCCATCCACGACGCGCCGGCGAGCAGCAGGTGGTAGCGCTTCATGTCGATCAGCGGCACCTGGCACACGAGTGCGCCGAACAACTCCGGGTATCGCGTGAGCATCACACCCATCAGCAGACCGCCGTTGGAGCCGCCCTGTGCGCCGAGCTGTTCGGGTGTCGTCAGGCCGGTGTCGACGAGCGCACGGGCCACCGCGGCGAAGTCCTCGTAGACCTTGTGCCGCCCGGCCTTCTGTGCCTGGGTGTGCCACGACGGCCCGTACTCGCCGCCGCCGCGGATGTTGGCGATGACGTAGATGCCGCCGCGCTCGATCCAGCTCTGTCCGGCGACCGCGAGGTAACCGGGGGTGAGGGAGTTTTCGAAGCCGCCGTAACCGTAGAGAAGCGTCGGACCGGAGGAGACGTCGCGTCGGCGGACCACGAAGTACGGAACCTGGGTGCCGTCGTCGGAGGTGGCGAAATGCTGTTCTGCGGTGACAGTCTCGGAGTCGAAGAACGACGGGCTGTGCTTGATGACCCGCGGTGCGCGACCGCTCTCGCCATGCAGGAGGCTCGGTGGATCGGTGAACGAGGTCGCCGACCAGAACACCTCGTTGCTCTCGTCGGGGTCGGTGTCGAGCACCGAGACCGTCGCGAGGTCGGGCAGGCCGGGCATGTCGACGACCGTCCATGACCCCAGCTCACGGACCTCCACCCGGGTGTGGACGTCGTGGAGCAGCACGAGGATCAGATGCGAACGCGTATAGGCATAGTCGACGAGACTCGTGTGTGCGTCCGGGGTGAAAAGGATCGTGGCCCCTCGGTCGCCTGTCCGGTACGCCTCGTAATCGAAGGCCAGCAGGGTGCCGGGAGCGTGTGTCGTGCCGTTGACCTCCCATGGCGAGCGCGTCATCACCAGGAGCCAATTCTTGCGCACCCCGGCGCTCGCGTCCGTGGGGACGTCGAGCAGCTCGGGTTCTCCGTCGCGCAGTTCATAGTCCAGCGAGTTGAAGAAATCCGTTGCGCGACCGATGAAGTGCCGCTCGTAACCGGGGGTGTCGTCGTAGACCGCGTGTACGGACACATCGCCGGGCTCGCCCGCGAAGACGGTCACCGCGTCCTCGAGCGGCGTGCCCCGAGTCCACCGCTTGACCACACGCGGATAGCCGGAGTCGGTCAGCGACCCGTGGCCGTCGGGCTGTTCGCCGAAATCGGTTCCCACGTAGACGGTGTCGCGGTCGATCCAGCCGACGCTCGACTTGTTCTCCGGCAGCGCGAAGCCGCCGTCGACCCAGGTGCGGGACGGAATGTCGAACTCGCGGACCACCGATGCGTCGGCGCCGCCGCGCGACAGCGAGATGAGCGCCCGCTCGTACTCGGGTCGCAGCACGGTCGCGCCTGCCCAGACCCAGTTCTCGTCCTCCGCGCGCGCGAGCTCGTCGACGTCGATGAGGACGTCCCATTCGGGCGAGTCGGTGACATAGGAGTCGAAGGTCGTGCGACGCCACAACCCGCGTGGGTTCGCCGCGTCACGCCAGAAGTTGTAGAGGTACTCGCCGCGGCGGCGGGCGTAGGGAATGCGGTCGTCGGTGTCGAGGGTCGCGAGGGTGGCGGCCTCGAGTTCGCGGAATCGCTCCGAGGTGGTCAGCTCGGCGACGGTGGGCTCGTTGTGGGCGCGCACCCAGGACAGCGCGGCGTCGCCGGTGACCTCTTCCAGCCACTGGTGGGGATCGTCGGAAACGGGGGACGTGGCTTGGGGAGAACGGACGTCGTCGTGCGCGGTCATGGCGTCCAACGTACGCGGGGAAGCCTGGTGTCAGACGTGTGGTCGGTGCCTGTTCGCGCAGGGCGAAGCCACCGCCACGCGTGGGCGATCGGTCGGTGAACAGCACAAATCGGCATACGGACGCAGGTGCGGCGCGGTATCTTTGCCCGGCGAGGATGAGGAGATCCCTATGGCCCCCGACGAATCGGTTCCTGCCCGCCACACGGACCAGCGGGTGCGCCGGCGCCCGAGGTGGGGTCGCCTGCCGGTGGCCACGTGCACCGCACTCACGGTCATCGCGCTCGTCGCCGCCTGCGACAGCGGATCCTCGGGAACGGGTTCGCCCCCGAGCTCGTCGGCCCTGGTGAATCCCAACGACGTGGCGGCTGAACCCCTACCGGCCGGCGCGGTCGACAAGGCGGTGGGTCAGCTCGACGACCTCGTCGGCTCGATCATGGAGTCGACGAAGATCCCCGGTATCGCCGTCGCCGTCGTCTCCGGTGGGGAGACCAAGTACGCCAAGGGTTTCGGCGTCCGAGACATCGACACCGGTGACGCGGTCGACGCGAACACCGTCTTCCAGCTGGCCTCGGTGTCCAAATCGGTCGGGTCGACGGTGGTGGGTGCCGCGGTGACCGACAAGACCGTCACCTGGGAGATGCCCATCGTCGAATCGCTGCCGTGGTTCGCGCTGGCCGAACCGTATGTCACCCGCACCGTGACCGTGGGCGACATGTACTCGCATCGTTCGGGCCTGCCCGACCACGCCGGTGACAAGCTCGAGGACATGGGCTACTCGCGTGACGAGATCCTGCAGCGGATGCGCTTCATGCCGCTCGAACCGTTCCGCATCAGCTACGCCTACACCAACTTCGGGGTGACCGCCGGCGCCGAGGCCGTGGCCGTGAAGGCCGGCAAGGACTGGCCCACGCTGTCCCAGGACCTCGTCTACGGGCCTCTCGGTATGAGCAGCACGAGCTCCCGCTACATCGACTTCGAGAAGCGGCCCGACCGCGCCGTCGGACACGTCAAGGCCGACGGTAAATGGGTTCAGACGCCCATCCCGCGCGATCCCGACGCACAGTCACCGGCCGGTGGTGTGAGCTCGTCGGTCAACGACATGGCGATCTGGCTGAAGATGGTTCTCGCGCAGGGCAAACACAACGGGCAAGAGGTCGTCGCCGCCGACGCGCTGCTGCCGGCAGTGTCCTCGCAGGTCATCTCCAATCCGCCGAAGACGCCCGATTCACGCGCCGGCACGTACGGCTACGGATTCAACGTCGGTGTGACCGAGGATGCGCGCACGCAGTTCAATCACGCCGGCGCCTTCTCCTCGGGTGCGGGAACGGTGTTCTCCATCCTGCCGTCCGCCGACACCGCGATCGTGGTGCTGTCCAACGCCGCACCCGTGGGAGCGGTCGACGCGATCGCCGCCGAATTCATGGACCTGGTCCAGTTCGGTGAGGTCCGCAACGACTGGCGCGATCTCTACGCCAAGGCATATGAGCCGCTGAGCGTCCCCAACGGCGTGCTCGTGGGCAAGCCGCGCCCGACCGATCCGGCACCGGCGCAACCGCTGCCGTCGTACGTGGGTACCTACGCCAACCCGGTCTACGGTCCGGCCGAGGTCGTCGAACGCGACGGCAAGCTGATCCTCGAGATGGGCCCGGGCGGGGTCCGCAAACACGAACTCGCCCATTGGGACGGCAACGACTTCACGTTCACCCTGCTCAACGAGAACGCCGAGGCGGGCACGATCTCCCAGGTCACCTTCGACGGGCCGCGTATGAAGATCGAGTATTACGACGACGAGGAGAGCAACGGCGAGTTCGTCCGCCGGTGACCGTCAGCTCGCGGCGCCGCCCACGGGTGCGGCGACCGCGAGCGGGTCGGGGACCTCGCCGGTCCGGATAGGACAGCGCGTGTGCGAGTAGATCGTCGGCATGCACAGGTTGCAGTGCACGCACTTGGATCTCGTCGACGGGTCGTCGGCCAGGCGCAGCGGGAGGTCGGGTTCGCGCAGCAGGGCGCGGCCCATGGCCATGAAGTCGAAGCCCTCGGCGAGCGCGAGGTCCATCGACGCGCGGTCGGTCACGCCCCCGAGCAGGATGAGCGGCAGGTCGACGGCCTTGCGCAGTTCCCGGGCGAGCGGGAGCAGGTAGGCGTCGTGGTAGCGATAGTGCTTGAGGAAGAACGGCGCGAAGGCCTTCAGGCCGTACTTCATCGCGCCGGAGAAGGCGTCGGCGAACTCCTTGCGCGGGGCCTCGCCGTGGAACAGGTACATCGGGTTGAGAAGTGAGCTGCCCGCCGTCGGTTCGATGGCGTCGAGGTGGCCGTCGGACTCCAGCAGCTGCGCGACCTGACATGCCTCGTCGACGTTGAAGCCGCTGAGCTTCGCGCGTCCGCGTGCGCGCGCGGTGGGGGAGCGTTCCAGGTCGACGCGGCCGATGCCGTCGAACATGTTGAGCTTCACCCAGATCGCGACCTCGCCACCGACCTCCTCGCGCACGCTCTCGACCACCTCGCGGGCGATCCGCGCCCGGTTGACAAGACTGCCCCCGTACCCGTCGCGCCGGTGGTTCAGCAACGGGGACAGGAAGCTGGAGATGAGATAGCTGTGCCCGCAGTGGATCTCGAGGCCGTCGAAGCCGGAGTCGACGGCGATGCGCGCAGCCTGCCGGAACTTGACTCGTAGCGCGGCGATGTCGTCGACATCGATCTTGCGCGTCACCGACATCCCCATCGGGGCGGGAATGCGCGACGGCCCGAGCGATGCCGCCCGGTTCGACGCCGAGTTGGCGACCGCACCGGCATGGCCGAGCTGGGCGGCGGCGAGTGCGCCCGCGGAGTGGATGGCATCGGTGAGTCGGCGTAGTCCCGGCGCGACTTCGGGGCGCATCCACATCTGGTGACGGTCGGTCCGGCCCTCCGGGGAGATCGCACAGTAGGCGACCGTGCTCATGGCCACCCCGCCCGCCGCGATCTCCCGGTGGAACTCGATCAGTTCGTCGGTCACGAGGGCGTCGGGGGTCATGCCCTCGAAGGTCGCGCACTTGATCAGGCGGTTGCGCAGGGTCAACGGGCCCAGGCGTGCCGGGCTGAACGGTCCGGCGGTGGGGCTGTCCACGTCGGGTCCTCTCGATCGGGGTGGGGGTCAGTCGGTGTGCTGCCCGGGTGGCGCGGTGAGGCCGGCGGTCACGAAACCCCGCAGGGAGGCCACCGCAGGTGCGGTCAGCGTCTCGGTGCCGCCGAACCGCAGGAGGATGAGCTGGAACGCGAGCGCCCAGCGGCGTCGTGCTTCGGTCGCGGTCAGGCCGGGCACCGCCGCGGTGAGCATGTCGGCGAAGGGATCGAGGTCGAACCAGCGTGAGGTCCAGCTCGCGGTCGGGTGAGCGAACACGAACCGGGAGAGCAGGCGCAGGTGCAGGTGGCCGGTGGGGTCGCGCTGCAGGTCGACGAACGGGGTCACGACGATGTCGACGATCTCGCCGACCGGGGCGGCCGGGTCCAGGGATGCCAATGGGTCGGCCCACAGGGGGCCGAGTCGTGACTCCAGCAACGCGATGGTGAGGTCGTCCTTGGTGCCGAAGTGATAGTGGACGGCGGCCGGATTGGCATCGGCGGCCGCGCAGATGGCACGCACCGACACACGCTCGTAGCCGTCTGCGAGAAACAGGCTCTCGGCGACGGTGAGCAGGGTGTCGCGCGTGGGCATCGGCGTCGAGCCGGAGCGGCCGGCAGCCCGACGTGCGCGGGTGTTCTGGGTCACACCGCGATGTAAGCACAGATCAATCATTGTTTCAATCAGTGATTGAAAGTAGTGGCAGGCTACCGGCGAGTAGTGGGACACCCTGCGGCGGACCGCAGGCGCGACGTACGCTGGCTGTCGTGGCTGAACACTTTCAAACAGTTGTATTGGGTGCAGGTCCAGGTGGGTACGTAGCCGCGATCCGGTCGGCTCAACTGGGCATGAAAACCGCCGTCATCGAGGAGAAGTACTGGGGCGGTGTGTGTCTGAACGTCGGATGTATCCCGTCCAAGGCGCTGCTGCGCAACGCCGAACTCGCGCACATCTTCAACCATCAGGCCAAGACCTTCGGCATCAGCGGCGACGTCTCCTTCGACTTCGGGGCCGCATTCGACCGCAGCCGCAAGGTGTCGGAGGGCATCGTCAAGGGTGTCCACTACCTGATGAAGAAGAACAAGATCACCGAGATCGACGGATACGGCGTCTTCACCGACGCCAAGACGATCACGGTGGGCGATCGCGAGATCACCTTCGACAACGTCATCATCGACACCGGGTCGACCGTCAAGCTGCTCCCCGGCGTCGAACTGTCGGAGAACGTGGTCACCTACGAGGACCAGATCCTCACCCGTGAACTGCCCGACTCCATCGTCATCGTCGGCGCGGGCGCCATCGGCATGGAATTCGGCTACGTCATGGCCAACTACGGCGTGGACGTCACCATCGTCGAGTTCCTCGACCGCGTGCTGCCCAACGAGGACGCCGACTCGTCCAAGGCGCTTGCCAAGGAGTACAAGAAGCTCGGCATCAAGCTGCTCACCGGCACCCGTGTGCAGTCGGTGACCGACAACGGCGACAGCGTGACCGTCACCTACACCGATGCCAAGGACAAGGGCGGCGAGCTCACCGTCGACAAGGTCCTCATGTCGGTCGGTTTCGCCCCTCGCGTCGAAGGCTTCGGCCTCGAGAAGACCGGCGTCGAACTCACCGACCGCGGCGCCATCGCGATCGACGACTACATGCGGACCAACGTCGAGGGCATCTACGCCATCGGTGACGTCACCGCCAAGCTGCAGCTCGCCCACGTCGCCGAGGCGCAGGGCGTGGTGGCCGCGGAGACCATGGCCGGCGTCGAGACCATGACCCTCGGGGACTACCGGTTCATGCCGCGCGCGACGTTCAGCCAGCCCCAGGTCGCGTCCTTCGGACTCACCGAGGCGCAGGCCAAGGACGAGGGCTACAACGTGAAGGCGACGACCTTCCCGTTCTCGGCCAACGGCAAGGCGCAGGGACTCGGCGAGACGGCGGGCTTCGTGAAGCTGCTCACCAACGCCGACACCGACGAACTCCTCGGCGGACACCTGGTGGGCGACAACGTCTCCGAGATGCTCCCGGAGATGACGCTGGCGCACAAGTGGGACCTCACCGCCAAGGAACTCGCCCGCAACGTGCACACCCACCCGACCCTGTCGGAGGCACTCCAGGAGACGTTCCACGGCGCGATCGGGCACATGATCAACCTGTAGTCGCGACCCTTCGAGGCTCGCTTCGCTCGCACCTCAGGGGCTGGATGCCGGCTCGCTTCGCTCGCACCTCAGGGGGCGGGACCTCACTGGTCCCTGAGGTGCGAGGAGCGCAAGCGACGAGCCACGAAGGGTCTACGCACTACCCTCGGAACGGTGAGTGCCGCCGAACGTGTCCGCGAGTGGACACCCCCGTGGCCGCTGGACATCGGTGCGACGGTCGGCCTGCACCGTCGCGGTGCGGGCGACCCCGCCTTCGTCTACGGCCGGGACAGGTCGGTGTGGCGGGCGGCGTACACGCCCGACGGGCCGGGCACGCTGACCGTTCGCTCCGACGGCACGACCGTCACCGGGCGCGCCTGGGGGCCGGGGGCGGACTGGCTGCTCGAGCAGATGCCCGATTTCCTCGGGGCCGGCGACGACCCGGACGCGCTCGTCCCACGTGACCCCGTGGTGAGCGAACTCGTTCGCCGTACCGAGGGATTGCGCCTCGGGCGCACCGATCGCGTGTGGGAGGCGCTGGTGCCCGCGATCCTCGAACAGAAGGTGGTGGGCGCCGAGGCGTTCCGTGCATGGCGGTATCTGTTGCGCCGCTTCGGAACTCCCGCTCCCGGCCCGGTTCCGGAAACGATGAGGGTGCCGCCGCCCCGGACGGAGTGGGCCCGCATCCCGAGTTGGGAGTGGCACCGCAGCGGCATCGAACCGGTCCGGATGCGGACGATCCGCGGGGCGACCTCCCTCGACGTCGAACGTCATGCGGCCAAGCTCACCGTGCTACGCGGCGTCGGGCGGTGGACCGAGGCGGAGGCCCTGTCGCGCGCGCTCGGCGATCCCGATGTCGTCAACGTCGGCGACTACCACATCCCGAAGCTGGTGGGGCTCACCCTGATCGGCGAGGCCGTCGACGACGCGGGGATGCTCGAGTTGCTCGAACCCTACGCGGGACAACGGCAGCGCATCATCCGGATGGTCACGCGGGGCGGCGTTCGCCCCGAGCGTCGCGGACCGCGGATGACCATCCGCGACTACCGGTCTTTCTGATCAGCCGCTCGGTCCTGCGTTCCGTTCGGGTCGCGCTTGCGCGCCAGCACATACTGCCCCTGCCCGGTGATCGTCTGTTCGACTTCGTCGAGGCCGGCGCGGCGAAAACGCTCGACGATCTCGTGGTCGTCGAAGATGCGGTATCCGCTCGCACCGGCAAGGGGTCGGACGCCCGGGAGTGACGTGAGCGGCGTCCTCACCGAGGTGAAGACCACGATCTCACCGCCGGGCGCGGTCACCCGCACCAGCTCGTCGACGACGGGCAGGGGGTCGGGGATCAGATACAGCGCGGCCAGACAGGTGACCACGTCGAAGGTGTTGTCGGCGAACGGCAATGCGTGTGCGTCACCGCGCAGGAACGCAGCCCGGTCGACGGCATTGGTCTGTGCGGCGCGCGCGAGCATCGGTGCGGAGAAGTCGATGCCGATGCACCGACCTTTCCCGGTGAGTGCGTCGGCGATCTCACGCGTGTAATTACCTGGGCCGCAAGCGACATCGAGGACCAGGCGATCGCCGGGGCGGGCGAGGTAGGCGCGAAGGGCGCGATCGAAGTCGGCGGTGGACCGGCCGCCGAGACTGAAGAGCCGGGTGAATGTCGGTCGCCACAGGTGTTCGTAGATCTCGGCGAAGTACTCGTTGCGCATCAGGCGCTGAGCGATCGACTCCATGCTAGGTGCGCTCGTCCCGCTGGATGCGCAGTGTGTGGATGGTGGTGGCGAGACTGTCGTACTGACCGACCAGCAGGGTGAAGCCGATGAGCCGGCGTGCATCGAGATGTCGGGTCAGCGCCTGCCACGCGGTGTCCGAGACGTCTCTGGTCTCCACGAGCTCGTCGACCGCTCGCAGGATCGCGCGTTCGCGGTCGCCCCACCCTGCGTCGGGACCCTCCAGGATGCGGTCGAACTCCTCCGCGGTGATCCCGGCCCGCCTGCCGAGTCGGCGATGGTGGTCGAGCTCATAAGCGCACTCGCGAAGGTGCGCCACTCGGATGATCACCATCTCGGAGTCCTTGCGCGACAACACACCGAACGGCATGAGTCGACTGCTGAAGTGCAGCCAGCCCCGAAACAGTCCTTTCGCACGCCCGAGGGTCGAGAAGATGTGGGCGTCGTCGACGCCCATCACGCGCGCGGCCCCCCGTGCGTAGACGAAATTGATCGGCCCGAGCTCCCGGAAACCACCCGGTGCGACGCGAGGTGTGCCCATGGGCCCACGGTAGACTACGCGGACTATGACGCACACCACACGGACCTTCACCAGTGTCGACGAACTCAAGGCCGCGATCGGCGAGGATCTCGGGTCGGGCGAGTGGCTCGAGATCACCCAGGAACGGGTCGATGCCTTCGCGGACGCCACCGGGGATCATCAGTGGATTCACGTCGACCCGGAGCGCGCGAAGTCCGGCCCGTTCGGTACGACCATCGCGCACGGGTACCTCACGGTGTCGTTGCTGCCGATGATCGCCGGCAAGATCTTCACCGTCGAAGGCCCCAAGCTGGTCCTCAACTACGGGATGAACAAGCTGCGCTTCCCGAATCCGGTGAAGGTCGGCGCGCGTATTCGCTCCAACGCGGTGATCACCTCGATCGAGGAGACGCCGAAGGGCGTGAACATGGTCGTCACCAACACGGTGGAGATCGAGGGAGAAACCAAGCCCGCGTGCGTCGCCGAGAACCTCCGCGTCCTCGTCTTCTGACCAACGATCTGCCCGGCGATCCGGCGGTCACCTTCGACAATCGCTGACCGCCGGCTCGCCGGACAGTCGTCGGTCGAGCCAGTCCATCGCGACCGGAAAGCCCAGCAGCGCACCGGTGATGTGCTCGCCGAAGATCTCCCGGTAGGCCGCGTTCACGCCGTGCGCGCACTGCTCGCGGAACAACGCCCGGGCCCCCGCCGCGGGTATCCACCACTCGTGGGTGCCGTGATAGATCAGCAGGGGTGTCGCCGATCCCAGGTCCGACATCCGCGTCAGCCGGTAGATCCGCTCGGCCGTCGGTGACCGGAACGGATCGGGATCTCGGGAGAGCAGTTGCATGGGCATGAAGCTTCCGCCCCCGACCGCCGCGGGAATCACGCACACGTTCTTCAGCGGCGACGTCGCGAGCCATCGGGCCGGACGATTCGCCAACGCGAGGATCTCCGTGCGTTCCCGCGCGATGCCGAGGGTCGCGGCGTGGAAGAGTCCGGTGGCGAGGTTGGCGTTCATGCTGCCGACGAGCGTGCGGAAGTCGGCCGGCACGCCGCCGAGGGCCGCACCCACGACACGTTCGACGAGCTCCGGCGCGTAACCGCGCAGCAGCTTCGTCGCGCCGTGCGTGGCGATTGCGCCGCCCGAGTAGCCGGTCAACGCGATCCGGCTGCGGCGCAACGAGTCCGGCTCGGCGCGGAGTGCGGCGCGGATGGCGTCGAGTATCACGTGCCCGGCCAGTACCGGCTCGGCGTACGCCATCCGAGGTCCCTGGTGGTCGGGAACGAGAACCGCGTGTCCGGCATACAGCGCGAGCTGTGTGGTCGGTGGGATCAGGTCGGTGACGCCGGTGGCGATGGAGAAGCCATGCGCGAGAGTGACACCCGGTGTGCAGGCAGCGCCCAGGGAGTCGATCGGCAGATTGTTCACCAGCAACGGCATCGGCGTACGAGCCGAGTGTCGCGGGAACAGCAGGGTCGCCGTGCCATAGACAGGCGCCCCGTTCGCGTCGGTGCTGCGGAACTTCAGCAGGGTGGCCGAGCGGAGGGGTACGGTCACCACCGGCGCGGACGATGCCGTCACGTCGCGTGTGGCGATCACCTGACCCGGTGTGTATTCGCCGAGGTCGGCCGGCCACCGGTCGAACATCGGGTCTCCGGTGGGCGAGGGGAGTATCGCCTCCCGCAACTCCAGTGTGCGGTGGTCGAAACCGGTGGAACGCGCGCGCAGGGGAATCGACTCGAGGTGGGGGACAGGCGCATCGGGGATCGCGCTGTCGGCGAGGTCGGCCAACGGCGGTGGGACCGCCATCATATTGGGTGGGTCGGCGGGAGCGGGCCCGGCGACGGCGAACCCGAGCATCGCCGACAGACAGGCGACGATGGCGGTGGTCACCCAGCGGCCCGTCGGCCTGCGTCGCTGTCGGTGCGAGTCTCCCGGCATCGGACACCTCCGCATGGCGGCCGCGTCGTCGCGACCGCTCACCTCCGCAGACTAGGACAGCAGACTGGGACGATTGACCCATCCGGCCCGACGGTGTCCGGTCCGCAACCGAAATGTGATGTGTGCCATAACGTCAGCGTCGATGCTGGCGAGACGTGTAGTTCGATCGGGTGAAGATTCGTGGCGGGCTGCAACCGGACATCAGCCCGTCTAGCATCAAGCGGGTTCGTGTACGAGCTCGAGCCAGGCTGCCCAGCGGGGGTGCGCCGACCCTGGATCGCTGTTGTGACAGGAGGGTTGGCGATGCCGATGTTGGGGAACTGGCAGCGTTCGACGTTGCGGGTGATGGCCGGCGCGGGTCTGGCACTGACGATGATGATCGGTGCCGTGGGAGGCCCGGCCGTCGTGCGAGCCGAGCCGCCGAACCTCGGGCCGGTCCCTTCCGGGGTTCCCGAGGGCATCGACGCAGCTGTGCCCGCGCCACCGGTGAAGTCGTTGCGGCACATACCCGATCGCGCTGTGACTCCCGGAGCCTCGCATGAGATGCAGGAGCTTCGCGAGGCGATCATGCCCTCCCCGAGCGGCGACCGGTTCTTCGATCACTGGCCCGCGGACCTCGCGAGCCGTGCGCCGGGAGATGTCATCGCCTCACGCGACGTCATGCGCGCGACGCAGCTGTTGATGACCGTTCCGTTGCGGTCGGCTCGCCAGATCAAGTTCCGCAGCGTCGACGCCGCCGACCGGCCGATCTTCGGTACCGCGACCCTCCTCGTCCCGGCCAAGGCGTGGAAGGGGCCGCGTCCACGCCCGGTGTTGATCCACAACTCGCCGATCGTCGCGCTGGGTACGAAATGCACGCCCGGCTACACGCTGGCCCACGGATACCACGCGGATACCAACATCACCGACCTCATCCCGCCGTTCGCGCAGCTGGCGCTCGATCGCGGTTACGCGGTGATCGTGCCCGACCACACCGGCCCCCGAATGGCCTACGCCGAACCGTACGTCGCGGCCCACGTCATCATGGACTCGGTGCGCGCGGCGAGCCGGCTCGATCCCGACGACTTCGGCGGCGGCCCGATCGCTCTGCATGGATACTCCGGGGGCGCCATCGCGACGAACGCGGCGGCGAAGCTCGCCGACCGCTACGCGCCGGAGCAGGCCGGTCGGATCGTCGGCGCCGCGTACGGAGGCGTTCCGGCCGACTACCGCTCCCTCGCCGGCGCGATGAACGCCAACCTCGCGACCGGGGTGTTCCACGCCGCGATGCTCGGTGTGGCGCGCGAGCGTCCCGAAGTGCTCGCCATGGCCAACAACGCCGCACGCTGGCTCGCGACGTCGCCGATGCGCGACCTGTGCACCTCCGGCATGGGCATCCTCGGTGTCTCGCACGTGCCCACCCAGCTGCTCTCGACCGATCCCGATCCTTTCCACTCGCCCCTGGCCGAGCGGTTGTTCGCGATCACGTCGATGAGGGATCTCCGGGCGACGATGCCGGTGCGCATCTATCACGGCACCTACGAGTGGTGGATTCCGGCGACCCAGGCACGTGCACTGTTCGCTCAGCAGTGCGCGCTCGGGGCATCGGCGTCCTACCGCGAGTATCCGGCCGAGCACATGACCGGCATCTTCGCCGGCCTCCCGGACACGTTGACCTGGCTGGACGATCGTCTGCGCGGGGTGCCCGCGCGGGACGAATGCCGACGGTGATCAGGAAGGGCGATTCTCGGTCAGGCTCATGTACGGCGAGACGCTGCTGCTGTGCTCGTCGATACGCAGGGACGCCCCGAGTGCCGGGAAGGCACGCTGGGCACAGTTGGTCCGTTCACAGACGCGGCAACCGGCACCGATCGGCGTGACATGTGCTTGCGGGCCGATCTCCAGCCCGTCGGAGTAGATCACCCGGGCAGCATGGCGCAGTTCGCATCCCATCCCGATGGCGAAGGTCTTGCCGGGTTGGCCGTAGCGGGTGGCCCGGCGTTCGACGGTCCGTGCGACCCAGAAATAGTTACGCCCGTCGGGCATCTCGGCGATCTGCGTGATGATCTTCCCGGGATAGGCGAACGTCTCGTAGACGTTCCACAGCGGACACGTGCCGCCACTCGACGAGAAGTGGAAACCGGTGGCCGACTGACGCTTCGACATGTTGCCCGCACGGTCCACGCGGACGAACGACCATGGGATGCCACGGAGGTTGGGTCGTTGCAGGGTTGAGAGCCGGTGACAGACGGTTTCGTAGGAGACGGCGTAGAACGCCGACAGGCGCTCGATGTCGTACCGGAAATCCTCTGCCGCTCCATGGAATTGGCCATAGGGGAGCACGACGGCCGCGGCGAAGTAGTTGGCCAGTCCCAGAAGTCCGAGGGCCCGGGCGTCGGCGCTGCTGAAGTTCGCCTCGTCGACCAGCTTGTCGAGGAGGTCCTGGTATTCCAGGTAGCAGAGCTCGCTGGCCAGTTTGAAGGTGCGTTGTCCCGCGGAGAGGGAGGCGGAGAACTCGAGGCGTCGTTGTTCGCGGTTGAACCGGTGCAGGGTGTAGTCGCCGAGGTCCACGCGCCGGACGATGCTGATGCCGTGGACGTTCTCGATCCGGTTCATGATCTCGCGCCGGATGTCCGCGGAGTGCATGCGCATCCGCGCCGTCATCTCCTCGGCGGCGACGTCGAGTTCGTGGATGTAGTTGCGGCGTTGATAGAAGTAGTCACGCACCTCCTCGTGCGGGGCGCTGATGGTCCCGCGCATGCTGCGGTCGCCTCGCTCGTCGGTGGCCGCGGCGAGCTGATCGGTCGCGACGCGGTACCGCCGGTGCAGGTTCACCATCGCCTGCGCCATTTCCGGGTGCGCAGCGACCATGGCGCTGATCCCCTGCGCGTCGAGCGCGCCGGGGGAGGCCTCGAGATCGTCGTCGAGCAGCGCCTCACGGAGCTCGGCGACGAGCCGGACGTCGTCCTGGGAGTCGAAGAACCCGGCGTCGACGCCGAACGCCTCGGTGATCTTGTGCAGCACCGACGCGGTCAGCGGTCGGGCGTCGTGTTCGATCTGGTTGAGATACGACGCCGAGATCGACAGTGTCTGCGCGAGCGCCACCTGCGACAACCCGCGTTCCGACCGTAGCTGCCGCAGTCGCGATCCGACATAGGTCCGGCTCATCACGCGCCTCCCGACCAGGTGCTCGTGCACCGAGGGTCGTCGTCCGATTCGGGGATGACCACAGGGTACGGTGACCGCGTGCGCACTCCCGTCGGTCGACGCCGTTCCGCAGCGGCGGTGTTCCCGGCGATCGCCGCGGTGACGCTGGCCGTCATGGCGGCCGGATGCGCAGGCGACCCGGTCAGTGCACCTGCGCCGCGTGGCCCGGCGGACATGGTCCTGTCCGCGGCGGGCCTGCCGCCCGGTTTCACCGCGGCACCGCTGTCGGTGAGCGACCTGGTCGCGGGCAACAAGGGTGCCCTCGGCGCCGCGGCGTCCGCCCGGATCACCCCGGAATTCTGCCGGCCGACCGCCGATACGGCTCTCAACCCGCAACTGACCGCAGACAACTCGGCGGTGCTGGCCGCGCGCGACGGGGACACCGCCAATCTCGTCGAGGTGGTCACCACCATCCCGCGCGATGTCGACGCCGATCGTCTCACCACCACCGGCAGGTGCTCGCGTACGACGACCGAGATCACCCGCGGCAACCTGGCCGGGACCCGCGTGTCGACCGAGTACACCGAACTGGCGCTGCCGGACATCGCAGGCGGGTTGCTGGCGGGCGAGCAGATGCTGCTCACCCGGTCGGAGGTGACCACGACGCTGCCCGACGGCGGCGTCCGACGCCAGATCGGGTTCGCGGGATACGCCGTGCTCGACCGTCCCGCCTCGGGGCCGGCCACCGTCCAGCTGACTGTGACCGGTGCGCCGACGCCCGCGACGGATCCTCCGACCGAACCGGTCGAGCCGATCGATGCCGCGGGGTTCACGCGACTCTTCGACGCGGCCGTCGAACGCGTCACGACGCCCTGAACCACTCGCGCGGGGGGCCGCCTCCGGTCGCAGCGCACTGTGAAGGACGTCACCGAGAGCACGCGACCACTCCGATGGTTGCTCGACAGAGCCGACGAGCGGACCGCAGTCCGCGTACATACTCGCGAGTAGGAAATCCCAGTACGGACGTACTTTTTGGCACGATCGCGGCGCGGTTTCACAGACCAATATTTGCAAACTTTGCAACAGGTTGACGAAAAATAGCCCATATTTACACGTCGCGAGGGTTGGACCTGCGTGTTTGTTGTGTGGCACCCTTGCTTCAGGCACCACCGACCCGGAGACGACGGGTTCGCAAACTGGCCGAGACTGTCGCCGATTGCGAATCTCAACCCTTTGTCCCGCCCGTCGGCTGTCTGTCAGCAGAGAGGCTCCGGCGGCGCGCCGGGCCGGTCGTCCCGTCCGCCACGGTCGGGTCGAGCAGGACAACGAAAGCGAAGTAGCCAATGAGCAACGTCGGAAAGCCCCGTACCGCCGCCGAGATCCAGCAGGACTGGGACACCAACCCGCGCTGGAAGGGCATCAAGCGCGACTACACCGCGGAGCAGGTCGCCCAGCTCCAGGGTTCGGTCGTCGAAGAGCACACCCTCGCCCGCCGCGGCGCCGAGATCCTGTGGGACGGCGTCACCAAGGGCGACGGCAGCTACATCAACGCTCTGGGCGCCCTCACCGGCAACCAGGCGGTGCAGCAGGTCCGCGCCGGCCTGAAGGCCGTGTACCTCTCGGGCTGGCAGGTCGCCGGTGACGCGAACCTCTCCGGTCACACCTACCCCGACCAGTCGCTGTACCCGGCCAACTCGGTCCCCAGCGTCGTGCGTCGTATCAACAACGCGCTCCTGCGCGCCGACGAGATCGCCCGCGTCGAGGGTGACGACAGCGTCGACAACTGGGTCGTGCCGATCGTCGCCGACGGCGAGGCCGGCTTCGGTGGCGCACTCAACGTCTACGAGCTGCAGAAGGC
This sequence comes from Gordonia sp. 'Campus', assembly GCF_022206305.1. Taxonomy (GTDB): domain Bacteria; phylum Actinomycetota; class Actinomycetes; order Mycobacteriales; family Mycobacteriaceae; genus Gordonia. The sequence goes on from NZ_JAKOIW010000011.1 coordinate 189,170, forward strand.
CATGATCGCCGCGGGTGCCGCCGGTACCCACTGGGAGGATCAGCTCGCCTCGGAGAAGAAGTGTGGCCACCTCGGTGGCAAGGTGCTCATCCCCACCCAGCAGCACGTCCGCACCCTGAACTCGGCTCGTCTGGCCGCCGACGTCGCCGGTGTGCCCACCGTCGTCATCGCGCGCACCGACGCCGAGGCCGCGACGCTGATCACCTCGGACGTCGACGACCGCGACAAGCAGTTCGTCACCGGTGAGCGCACCGCCGAGGGCTACTACCACGTGAAGAACGGCATCGAGCCGTGCATCGAGCGTGCGAAGTCCTACGCTCCCTACGCCGACATGATCTGGATGGAGACCGGTACCCCCGATCTCGAGCTGGCTCGCAAGTTCGCCGAGGCCGTCAAGTCGGAGTTCCCCGACCAGCTGCTGTCCTACAACTGCAGCCCGTCGTTCAACTGGAGCAAGCACCTCGACGACAGCACCATCGCGAAGTTCCAGAACGAGCTGGGCGCCATGGGCTTCACCTTCCAGTTCATCACGCTGGCCGGCTTCCACTCGCTGAACTACGGCATGTTCGACCTGGCCTACGGTTACGCCCGCGAGCAGATGACCGCCTTCGTCGACCTGCAGAACCGCGAGTTCAAGGCTGCCGACGAGCGCGGCTTCACCGCCGTCAAGCACCAGCGTGAGGTCGGCGCCGGCTACTTCGACAACATCGCCACCACTGTCGACCCGAACACCTCGACCGCGGCGCTGAAGGGCTCCACCGAAGAGGGCCAGTTCCACTAGGAACTCGACCGCCTCCGGCGTGATCTTGGCGAACCAGTCAGGCGGTCCGCGGCTTTCGCTGCGGGCCGCCTGCTGGCGTATCCAGGGCTTTGTTCCTACCCGGGGAGTTATCCACGTTCTCGCGAGATCGGTTGTCGTGTAGAACTTTCCATTCGAGGAGCCGACATGGCAAGCCAGAAGATCTCCCGCGTCGGCGTGGTGGGGGCAGGACAGATGGGCGCGGGAATCGCGGAGGTGTGCGCACGCGCCCACGCGGATGTGCTCGTCTACGAGTTCACCAGAGAACTCGCCATCGCCGGTCGTGACCGGGTGCTGCGGTCGCTCGACCGAGGAGTGTCGAGTGGCAAATTGACCCCACGGGAGCGCGAACAAGCGTCGTCGCGTCTGCGTTTCACCTCTGACCTGGGCGATTTCGCCGATCGTCAGCTCGTCTGCGAGGCCGTCGTCGAGGACGAGGCCATCAAGACCGGGATCTTCACCGAACTCGACAAGGTCGTCCGTGATCCGGACGCGATACTCGCCTCCAACACCTCCTCCATCCCGATCATGAAGCTGGGCATGGCAACTCAGAACGCTTCGCGCGTGATCGGGCTGCATTTCTTCAATCCGGTGCCGGTGCTCCCTCTGGTCGAGCTCGTCACGACACTCATGACCACCCCGGAGGTCGGTGAGCGGGCCGAGGCCTTTGCCCACGACGTCCTGGGCAAGCAGGTCGTGCGCTCGGCCGATCGCTCCGGGTTCGTGGTGAACGCGCTCCTGGTTCCGTACCTGCTGTCATCCATCCGCATGGTGGAGAGCGGTTTCGCGACCGTCGACGACATCGACAAGGCCATGGTTCTCGGGTGTGCTCACCCGATGGGACCGCTCAAACTGGCCGATCTCGTGGGTCTCGACACGGTCAAGGCCATCGCCGACAAGATGTACGAGGAGTTCAAGGAGCCCCTCTATTCACCTCCTCCGCTGCTGCTGCGCATGGTCGAGGCCGGACGGCTCGGCAAAAAGGCAGGCCAGGGCTTCTATCAGTACGCCTGACGTCAACGCCCGAATCGTCGTATTCGACGTGAGCTGAGTCACGAGTGTTAGCAAGATGCTTGCATTTGCTAGCACGTCGTGGATACTGGAATACGGAAACACCAATACCGATGGCGCCGCGGTTCCCTTTTCTCGCGCGGTGACGAGCCTGAGACCAATCGGCTTGCGACACCGGACGTTTCAAGGCGACAGGCGACGGAACTCTCCGACATGCGCCCGGCGACGATGCCGAGATCAGCGAGACCGCATGTGCTGCAGCGCGATTGGTGACCCGACCGAAGGAGTCCAGCGTGACCACCACCGAACGTAACTATGCCCCCCTCTACGCCGCAGTCGGCGCCGGTGACTTTGCCGTCGCGCAGGTCACCGAGAAGTTCACCGAGCTGCGTGAGCGCACCGAGGCGGCCGCCGAGACCGCTCAGTCGCGCTTCGAGGCCCGCCTGACCGAGACCCGTACGCGGATCAACGAGCTGCCCGAGACCGCGCAGTCGCGCTTCGACGAGGCCAAGACGCGCATCGGCTCGCTGTCCGAAGAGGTCCCCAGCGACCTCGACGAACTTCGCGGCAAGCTGACCGCCGACGAGCTCAAGAAGCTCGCCGATCCCTACGTCGAGAAGGCCTACGGCCTGTACACCTCGCTCGCCGAGCGTGGCGAGGCCACTCTCGAGCGCCTGCGCACCAAGCCGGTCGTCCAGGAGAACCTGTCGCGGGCCGAGAAGGTCTACAACGACGCGGTCGACCTGACCGAGGACGCCCTGGGCGTCGTCTCCACGCAGACCCGCCTCGTCGGTGACCGTGCCGCGAAGCTGGCCGGCCGCGTGAGCGAAGAGGTCGAGGACGTCGCCGTCGCGATCGAGGAAGCCGGCAGCAACGTCAAGGAGCAGGCCGACGACGCAGCCAAGGAGATCGACGGCGCCGCAGGCACCGTCGAGGCCAAGGGCCGCGCCGCCAAGTCCTCGCCGGCCAAGAAGGTCGCCGAGGCCAAGGACACCTCCGTCCCCGCGGTCAAGAAGACCACCGCGAAGAAGGCGCCCGCCAAGAAGGCTCCCGTCAAGAAGCCGACCACTGCCAAGTAGTCTCTGGCGCAGTCGAACCGACGCCCCCGCCATTGTGCGGGGGCGTCGGTCGTTTCGGATCGGGTGCCCGCCTCCCGCGGCCGTGTCTCCGTCGCGCTGATCAGATCTGATCAGCGCGACGGAAGTGGCGACGCGGGAAGGGCGGGCATGAGTTCGAGATCCACGAGCCAGGTGCGGAGCAGGTCGAGGAACGAACCGTCTTCGAGTATCGCCCAGGTCCAGCGCACGACGATCGGACCGAGTGCCCGGATCTCGTCTTCGCGGAGTTTCTCCTGCACGATCACGTCGGCAACGGTCTTGCCGGCTTCCCGGAACCGGCCGTACTTCACCATCCCGTCGAACTCGCCCACCAGCTTGCCTTCCCAGTCGAAGTCGGCGCGATAGACGCCGCTCCGCCCACGGAACTCGTGCTGTAGGCGCGGCGTCGGCAGGTGCGCGTCGATCATCTGCGCGCGACTCCAGGACTCGCCGACGCTCTCGGCCGCCTTGTCGGCGAGGACCAGAGCGCGGCGCGCAACTCTTCCGCCTTGCCGACGACGCGATGTGAGGATCGTGTCCATGACCTCTCGATCGGCACCTGCACGCAGCGCTTGGTCGAATGCGGTGAGCGCTTGTGCGAAGTCGCCTCCGGAGGCCACATCGACGGCGGTCCGCTCCAGGCAGGTGACGAGCACATCGTCGACGACGACGAGCTCATCGTCCGACAGGGGTGCCGCGTGAACGTGGCGATGGGTGGCGATGAAACCGCCGGCCATCTTGCCGTTGGTGACGTGAACCCGCGTAGTGTCCGGCTTCAGCAACGGGATGCCGAGCACGGCCGCAGCGGAGGCATGACTCAACGGCAGCGTAGGTCCCGTCGTGGTCTGGGAGGTCGCGACCGCGATCGACTTGAGCCGGTGCAACTCCTGGGCACCGTCATGCCCGGCGAAGCCGTCGGAGTTCGAGACGAATACGCCGGGAACGAGGCGAATGAGATGGCCGGCGGCAACTGCTGACGCGAGTAGGTTGTCGGAGAACGCTGCTTCGAGAGCGTCTCCACGGCGGATGAGACCGTGCCGGTCCAGTGGGTAACTGATCATCTCTGTTCGACGCAGACGGCGTCGATTCGGATCCATCGCGTCATGCCCGACCCTCCCGCGGCCGTCAGGGCGAACGGATGGTGAGGACTGCGAGGGCACCGTCGTCGCTGCGGTAGGTGTGCGCGGCATCGGAAAGCCACTGCAGTGATTCGCCTGGCCCCGCGGCGCGCTCGTCGCCGACGGGTCCGGCGACCAGGTGGCCGCTGACGACGTGGACATGCTCGACGACGCCTGGGCCGTGCGCGGGGGACTCTCGGATCCCGCCCGGGGTCACGCGTAGCCAGAAGACTTCGGTGACCGACCCGTCGTCGTGGTGCTCGACATGCAGCAGGCGGGCAGACAGGTGCGGACTCGCGCCCTCGGTGCCCGTGTCCTCGCCGAGCAGGGCGGTCAGCGGAACGCCGAGGGGCCCGGCCACCGCATAGAGGGTGTCCAGCGTCGGATTTCGTTGGCCTGCTTCGAGTTCGGACAGTGAGCCCTTGCCGATCCCGGCTTCCCGGGCCAGCGCGGACAGGGACAGCCCGCGACGGTGGCGCAGGGTGGTGATCCGGGTGCCGACCGAGCGTCGTCGGTCCTCGCCGTCGGTCATCGTCGTGGTCACTGTCCTGTCGGGGCCGCCTGGGTGTGTTCTGTTTACGGAACGATACCGGTTATGCTCGCGGCATGACCAGTCCCGGATCGTCGGCGCGAAGCGAGCCGATCATCGCCGGCGTCGTCACGTCGCTCGTCGGATTCACCTCGTCCTTTGTCGTGGTGGTCACCGGCCTGCGCGCGGTGGGAGCCTCGCCGGCTCAGGCCGCGTCGGGTCTGCTCGCGCTCACGGTGATGTTCGGTCTCGGGACGATCCTGTTGTCGCTGCGCACCCGCCGTCCGGTGACATTGGCGTGGTCGACGCCGGGGGCCGCGCTCCTGGCGTCGATGGGGACGTCCTACCAAGGCGGTTGGTCCGCGGCGGTCGGCGCGTTCCTGCTCGTCGGCGTTCTGGTCCTCGCGACGGGCCTCGTGCCGGCCCTTGGTGACCTGATCGGCCGAATCCCGACGCCTATCGCGCAGGCGATGCTCGCCGGGGTACTCCTCTCCCTGTGCCTCGCGCCGATGAAATCCCTGGCCGTGCAACCATGGTCGACGCTGCCGATCCTGATCGTGTGGCTGCTCGCGATGCGATGGCTCACCAGATGGGCTCTGCCGCTGGCGCTGGCCACCGCGCTGATCGCGATCGGCGTCAACCTCGCTCTGGACGGATACGACGGCTGGGCGACCGCCTCGTGGCTGCCCCGACTGGCCTGGACGACACCGAGCTTCGACGCCGCGGCCGTCGTCGGACTCGCGGTACCGCTCTACCTCGTCACGATGGCATCGCAGAACGTGCCGGGGGTGGCCGTGCTGAAATCGTTCGGTTACGAAACTCCCTGGCGCCCGGCCATGTTCGTGACCGGAGCGGGAACGGTCATCGGCGCGCCGTTCGGTGGTCACGCGATCAACCTCGCGGCACTCTCGGCTGCGCTGGCCGCGGGACCGGAGGCCGGCGCAGACCGGTCACGACGCTGGATCGCCGGTGTCGCAACGGGTTCGACGAGCCTCGTGCTCGCCGTGCTGTCCGGGGCGCTGGTGACGATCACCGCGATCGCGCCGGACGGGTTGCTCGAAGCCGTTGCGGGACTGGCCCTCTTGGCGACCTTCGTCGCTGCCATCACCGGGGCATTCGACCGTGAGGAACTCCGCATACCGGCGGCACTGACCTTCGTGACCGCGGCGGCGGGTGTGACCTTCGCCGGCATCGGCGGGGCCTTTTGGGCCCTCGTCGTGGGTCTGTTTGCGCACGGAGTGCTACGCAGGAGGTGAGTTCAGCGGCGGGTCAGGCACGGCTCGTCGCTGCGCACTTCACCTGTTCGGCCAGCGCTGTGGGGTGGTGGCACTCGACGGTCTCGGCCGCACGGTCGACGGGAATGGACGCACGGTCGACGGGAATCGACGCACAGTCGACGGAAATTAATGCACGGTCGACGGGAATCGACGCACGGTCGACGGGAATCGACGCACGGTCGACGTCAGTCGGCGGCGGCGAGCCGCTTCTTCTCGGCCTCGACGTCGAAATCGGCTGCCGGCCAATCCAGGCGGAGGGCCGAGAGTGTGTGGATCAGCAGTTCGCACACCGCGAGACGCGCGAACCACTTGTGGTCGGAGGGGATGACGAACCAGGGGGCGGCGTCGCGGTCGGTGAGGTCGAAGACCGCCTGGTAGGCCTCGAGGTAGTCGTCCCAGTAACCGCGCTCGTCGATGTCTCCCGGGTTGTACTTCCAGTACTTGTCCGGTCGTTCGAGCCGTTCGGTGAGCCGCTTCTTCTGCTCGTCCTTGGAGACGACGAGGCAACACTTGATGATCGTCGTCCCGGACGCGACGAGGTCGGACTCGAACTTGTTGATCAGCTCGTAGCGTTTCTCCCACTCGGATCGAGGCACCAGTCCGTGCACGCGCACGGGCAGGACGTCCTCGTAGTGGGACCGATCGAAGATCCCGATCCGCCCGGCGGGCGGAAGGGCTCGGTGGATGCGCCACAGGAAGTCGTGCTGCAGCTCCTCTTTCGTGGGCTTTCCGAAACCCCGGACGGTCAGGCCCTGGGGGTCCATCATGCCCCCGACATGACGCACGATCCCGCCCTTGCCTGCGGTGTCCATACCCTGCAGGACGAGCAGTACGGAGCGGTGGTCACCCGATCGGCCGTTGGCGTACAACAACTCCTGCAGATCGGCGAGCACCTCGCCCCGCTCGGACAGGAGCCGGGTGCCCGCGTCCTTGTCGCCACGGAATCCCGGGGTCGTGTCGGCGTCGAAGTCGGCGATCGGGCCGATGGCGCTCGCGCGCAACGCGTCGACCGCGGGCATGGACCAACCGTTGCTCATGCCGATGTCTCCCGGCCTGCGGAGGGGGTGGCCGGTGGCGGGAACAACGGCCCGCCACCGAACGCATCGCGATGTGAGTCCGGCTGTGCACCATCGTTGTTGACGATGCCGTAACCCTCGCCGAGTTCAGCGGTCACGAGTGTGCGCCCGCTCAGGCCGGGCAGTTGCGGGTCGGAGGCCAGGCGCGCGATCACCCGGCCGACGAATTCGGGGTCCTCGGCGCGGGCCAGGGAGAAGCCGGCGAACTCCTCGACCCCGAGCGACAGCAGGAGTTCGGTGCGAATCAGACCGAGCCACAACGACACCGCGCTCACGCCCGTGCCGTCGAGCTCGACGGCCATGTCGGCCGCCATCTTGTCCAGGGCGGTCTTGCTCATGCCGTAGAGCACCGAGTGCAGGTGGCCACGCGAACCGAACGAGGAGATGTTGGCGATCAGGCCGCTGCCGGCGACGGTCATCATGCGGGCCGCGTGCACCGAGGCCACGTAGTGCGCTCGGAGTCCGACGCCGATGAGGGTGTCCCAGTCGTCGACCGGCCGCTGCCAGAACGGATCCGAGAATCCGCCGAAGCCGCGTGGTGCGGCCCAAGCGTTGTTGACGAGCAGGTCGAGTCGTCCGCTTGTCGTAGAGATCTCCTCGAACACCGCGGCGACGGACTCGTCGTCGGTGTGATCGCAGGCAAGAGCGACAGCGCCGTCCGGGCCGGAGCCCTTGCGTGACGTGACATACGTGGTCCACCCGTCGTCGACCAGTGCACGCGCGATCCCGAACCCGACTCCCCGGCTTCCGCCGGTCACGAGCGCGACGCGGCTCACGGCAGCCCGGGAGCGTCGGGGGACGCGTCGAAGAGCGTCGGCGGAGCCGCCACGAACGCCTCGCGGGAACCGTTGACCTTCCACACGCCGACCACGGCGCTCCACACCATCATGGTCAGATAATCCACGACTTCGTCCGCGTCGAGCGTGCGATTGGACATCCACCAGTCGACGACGTGCTGAATCCCCCCGACGAGCGCGTGCGACCACAGCTCGGCGCCCGTGGTGTCGGCGCCCCGTTCCGCCATGCGCATCTGGATGCTGCTCATGACCAGCTGGGTGACCAGCCGGACGGAGTCGGCGGGAGCCGGCGAGGAGGTCGGAGAACTGGCCAGTGCGAACCGGTACAGGTTCGGCTCGTCGTCGACGGCGTGGACGTACACCCCGATGATGGTGTGCGTGAGCGTGTACTCGTCGACGTCGTCGGCGATCGCCTCGGTCAGCCGCGGCCAGATGGTGGTCTCGAAGAAGCGTGCCGTGGTGGCGACACCGAGGTCACTCTTGTCGGTGAAGTAGCGGTACAGGACGGTCTTGGACACGCCGATGTGTGCGGCGATCTCGTCCATGCCCACATCGGCGCCGAGGTCGCGGACCGCGGCGATGACACCGTCGGTGAGTTCGGTGCGTCGAGCGAGCTTGTGCTTCTCCCAGCGCTGTTTGCGTCCGTCGGGTTTGGCCCCGGTCTCGGCGACCGACTCGGTCACCGAGGTCAGCACCTGTTCGAGACCGCGCGTCACATTGGCCGCGGCCGCCACTGCTGCGCGCGCGGCGGCCGCTGGTTTGGGGCGGTTGGCCATCACGCAGCCAGCGTAGTCGCTCGATGGGTGACACTGGTCCCATGGCATCGACAGTCATCCCAGGAGTCGCCGGTCAGCACGAGGGGCCGCCGGCAAAGGCGTCCTCGCCCGGTTTCGGTGAGAACGGCGCCGGCGACGCGGGCAGGCGCAAAGATCTGCGCAAGATGAAGGCGGTGGCGACCGGGTTCCTTGTGTTCGCCGCGATCGTCTACCTGTTCACCCGCTACCTCGAGCATCGGGACGGCACCGATGTGGCGGCGTGGGTCGGCTACGTGCGGGCGGCGTCGGAGGCCGGAATGGTGGGTGCGCTGGCCGACTGGTTCGCGGTGACCGCCCTCTTCCGTCATCCGCTGGGCATCCCGATTCCCCACACGGCCCTGATCCGGAAGAAGAAGGACGACATCGGAGATCAACTCGGGGGCTTCATCGAGGAGAACTTCATGACGCCCGACGTGGTGGTCTACCGCGCCGAGCAGTTGGACCTGCCGCGACGGTTGTCGACGTGGGTCGCCGACCCGCGCAACGCACCGCGGGTGAGCGGCGAAGCCGCACGGGCGATCAAGCTCGCCGCCGAGATGCTGCGCGACGAGGACGTCGAGCAACTCATCCAGGCAGCGCTGAAGTGGGCGGCCGAACCGCAGTGGGCGCCACCGACCGGACGCATCCTCGAACAGCTCATCGCCGAGGACCGGTTGGAGCCGGTCTTCCAGATGCTGTGCGATCGCGCCCACGAGTGGGCACTGGGCAGCCAGGAGTTGATCGACCGGGTGGTGGACCGCGACGGCCCGCAGTGGACGCCCAAGTTCGTGAACAACCTCGTGGGCGACCGGATCCATCGCGAACTGGTCGACTTCACCTACAAGGTGCGGGTCGACCCGGACCACGAGATGCGCCGGGCCATGCACGAATTCGTGGAGAAGTTCGCCAACGACCTGCAGCACGATCCCGACATGATCGAGAAGTTCGAGACCATCAAGCTCGAACTGGTCGGGCGCGACGAGGTGACCGGCGCCGCGTCGACGGCGTGGAAGACCGGCAAGGCCGTCATCGAGCAGATGCTCTCCGATCCCAACAGCACCCTGCGGAACACGTTGTCGGACTCGATCATCCAGCTCGCCGAGCGGATCCGCGACGACCGCCCGCTGCAGGAGAAGATGAACGGCTGGGTCGCGCGGGTGGCGCACCACGTCGCGGCGAACTACTCGCAGGAGATCATCTCGGTCATCACCGAGACGGTCCGCGGCTGGGATGCCGACGACACGAGCCGCAAGATCGAACTCCAGGTGGGGCGCGATCTCCAGTTCATCCGGATCAACGGCACCGTCGTCGGTGCGCTGGCCGGACTGGTCATCTACTCGACGTCGGTGTTGATCTTCTCGTGAGGGTCATCTCCTGAGCGCCGCCCACGGCAGGGACGCCCCGCGCATTAGCTGTGTGCTTGCACGGGTTAGCAGTGGTGTTGATACTGGGAGAACGGGCCGCATGTGGTCACCCGGCCCGTTTCGGTGAAGTCGGCCGACGGCCGAACGGCACCGGTGAGCCCACACGAACGGAGCGTTGATGCAGTCCGAGAAGGACGAGCAGTCCCTCGACGCGGAGGGCGCCGTCGAATCACGGGAGACGACAGCGGATTCCGACTCCGAGGAGTCCGGCGACGCCACCACCGCGATCGCCGTCGAAGCGGTCGAGGCCGTGGCCAACGCCGCTCAGGACATCGGCGCGTTCATCCGATCTCAGCGTGTCGCGGGCAAGGTCTCGCTGCGTCAGCTCGCGGAACGGGCCGGTGTGAGCAATCCGTATCTCAGCCAGATCGAACGCGGACTGCGCAAGCCGTCGGCCGAGGTGCTCGCCCAGATCGCCAAGGGACTGCGCGTGTCTGCCGAGGTGTTGTACGTCCGGGCAGGGATTCTCGAAGAACGGCCCGCGAGTCCGGTCCGTGATGCTCTGATCGCAGATGACTCCATCAACGAGCGTCAGAAGCAGATGTTGCTGGAGATCTACGAGTCATTCCGCAAAGAGAACACGATCGAGTCGACCGGCAGGGAGTAGCTGATGAGCGAGAATCCGTTGACGACAGCCGTGGGGCAGGTTGCTGCCTTGCTCGCAGACGTGCGTGAACGCGGCGAGGCCGCCGGCGAACAAGCCCAGTCGAGGCTTGCCGAGACTGTCGGTTCCACTCAGTCGAGGCTTGCCGAGACTGTCGGTTCCACTCAGGCGCGGGTCGACGACGCCCGATCGAAGCTTGCCGAGACTGTCGGTTCCACCCAGTCGAGGCTTGCGGAGACGGTCGGAAGTACGCAGTCCATCATCGAGTCGAGGATCGCCGGCACGCGCGACGATGCGCAGGCACGGCTCGACGAGGCTCTGGCCACGGCGCTGGCCCTGTTCGAGGAGGCCAGGACCAAACTGTCGGCCCTGCCGGTCGAATTGCCCGCGGAGATAGAGGAACTGAGGGCGAGGTTCTCGCCGGAGGAGCTGCGCAAGGTCGCCGAGGCGTACCTCGCGGTGGCGGCCGGTTTGCTGACCGCCTTGTCGGAACGACGCGACGAGGCCGTGGAGAAGCTGAAGTCGCAGCCGCTTGTCGGAGAGAATCTGCCGAAGCTCGAGAAGGTGTACAACGACGCCGTCGGGCTCACCGAGGAAGCGTTGGGGACGATCTCCGAACAGACACGCGCGGTCGGCGAGCGTGCGCTGAAGCTGGCCAACCGCACCGACGGCGACGCCGATGATGCCGAGGCTCCGAGAGGTGCGGGAATCCAGGCGACCGATGAGCTCCCGCCGAAGGCTGCGGCCAAGATCGCCGAGGTCAAGGCGGCCGTCGACCGGGCGCCGGTGGACAAGGCGCCCGAACCGCCGGTCACTCCCCAGAAGGCGACTCCCCAGAAGGCAACTCCTCAGAAGGCGACTCCCCAGAAGACGACACCTGACAAGGCCGCGACCGCACCTGCGACGCAGCCGGCCAAGAAGGCGCCGGCGAAGAAGGCGACCGGGGCAGGGACTGCCGCCAAGAAGGTGGCGCCCGCCAAGGCCGCCACCAAGAAGGCCGCGGCCGTCCGAGGTGCGGCCGAACGGGCTGGTGCCAAGAAGACGGCCGCCGCCAAGAAGACGGCCACCGCCAAGAAGACCGCCGCCAAGAAGTCACCTGCCAAGAAGTCACCAGCCAAGAAGGCGTCCGCGGAGAAGTCGCAGACACCCACGCCGGGCGCGAAGAAGGCTGGGCCGACGAAGACCGCCGCACGGAAGGCTCCGGCCCAAAAGGCTCCGGCCCAGAAGGCCGCCGCGACCGGAAGTCCCGCCGAAAAGGCTCCCGCCAAGAAGACCGCCGCCAAGAAGGCCGCCGCCAAGAAGACCTCGGCGCAGAAGGCGCCTGCCAAGAAGGCACCGGCCCAGAAGGCCTCGGCACAGAAGGCACCGGCGAAGAAGGCGTCCCCGAGCGCGGAGTGACGGCTGATCGGCCAGATGAGCGGTTCGCGTCGTAGGGTGTCGCAGCAAACCCGACCGGCGCGGCTACAGTGTTCGACGTGGACTTCTTCAGCGTATTGGCATATGGCCAGAGTCTGATCATGTTGACCTTGACGGTGGTCGCGGGTATCGCCTCGACCGTCGCGCTGATCCATGCGGCCATCCAGCGGCCGGACGCCTTCCCGGCGGTGGACCGGCAGAGCAAGGTCATCTGGGTGTCGATCCTCGCCGCCGCGACCCTGTTCATCTGGTTCTTCGGGGCGGTGAACTTCCTGGGCATCATCGGCGTGGTCGCGATGCTCGTCTACCTCGTCGACGTGCGCAAACGCGTCGACGACGTCCAGGGCAAGTCCTGGTTCAGCAAAAGGGCCTGACGCGTCGTGGCGGAATATCGGATCAATGACCTCGCGGAGGCCTCGGGGGTCAGTGTTCGCAACATCCGGGTCTATCAGGACCGCGGACTGCTCCCGCCGCCCACGATCCGGGGCCGGGCGGGTTGGTACTCCGACCAGCACCTCGTCCGGTTGAACCTGATCTCCAGGATGCTCGAGCGCGGCTACACCTTCGCCACCATCAGCGAGCTCCTCCACGCCGCCCACCACGGGATGCGCGTCGAACAGATCCTGCGCGGGAACCCGAAGGGTGGTCGGTTCCGGAACTTCAAACGTGCCGCGACCATCACGATCACCGAGCTGCGCAAGACGCTGAACGCCAGCGACCGGTCCATCGCGCTCAGCCAGAAGCTCGGTCTGCTGGCCAAGGACGGGGCGCACTACGCGATCCGCAACCCCGAACTCCTCGAGGGCGCGGAGATCCTGGTCAAACGGGGCATCGACATCGACGTCCTCCTCGACCGCTGGGTGCGGGTGCAGGAGGATCTGGAAGACGTGGCCACGAGCTTCGTCTCCATCATCACCGACCGGTACTTCGACGAGAACCTCCCGGACCTCGGCGAGGCGGGCGTCAGCGAGATGGCCGATCTCATCCAGACGGTGCGGCCGATAGCGCACGAGATCGTCGAGACGACCTTCCGCAAGGCGCTGGACGATCAGATCTCCAAGGCGATCGGCGAGGCCGCCACCTACTTCGACGCCGAGGTGCCCCCGTCGATCGTGTCCGACGACGAACAGCCCGATCTGGATGAGCCGGAGCCGGACCAGTCGGGCCAGGCGTCGTCAGACCAGGCACAGACGGACTACGAGACAACGGACATTGGTACATTGAACACCGATACGGGGCGCTGAGCCGGACTCGGCGCCGCACGGGGTCATGTCGGCCCCGAACAGGTGAGGAGTGCCGGTGAACACGAAGTCGTTGGCCAGTGCGGGTGGCATAGCCACCGCCGTCGGAGCAGGCATCGTCGGCCTGGGGGTGGGTACCATCCTCGCCGGCCTCGCACGAGAAGCGCTACGCGCCGAAGCCGCGGTCGACGACGGACCTGACGATCTGCTCACCGAACCCCGACATGCTCCCGAGCGGCTCGGGGTCCGCACGCCGGACGGCACCCTGCTCAACGTGGAGGTCTACGGCGACACCGCCGACCCCGCCTCGACCGACCCCGCCTCGGTCGACACCGGCGACGTCATCGTGATGGTGCACGGCTGGACCTGCAACACCGCGTACTGGTATCCGCAGATCAATCACCTGGCGGCCTCCGAAGGCGGAGTGCGGCGCGTGGTGGTCTACGACCAGCGCGGCCACGGGCGCAGTGAGCGCGGTCGGCGGCGCCCGACGGTCGCGATGCTCGGCGAGGACCTCGACGCCGTGATCGAGGCCGCGGTCCCCGCGGGTCGCCGTGCGATCCTGGTGGGCCACAGTATGGGTGGGATGACGATCATGTCCTGGGCCGCGCAGCATCCCGAGAAGATCGAATCGCGCGTCTCGTCGGTCGTGCTCGTCTCCACGGCGGCGAAGGCGGTCATGGACAACCACCTGCTGATCCCGGTGGACCTGCCCGTCTACGCCAAACCGTTCGCCCCCGCGGTGTCGAAGCTCATCACCTCGGTGCCGGTCCCGATCCCCAAGACGTCCTACGGTGTCCGCTTCTCGCACTACATCGCGCTCGGTCCCAATGCCCGGCGAGCCCATGTCGACTTCGTCGACGAGATGATCGGTGCCTGCCCGCCGCGTGCGCGCGCCGGATGGGGTTCGGCGATGGGCAAACTGGACGTCACCGCCGGCCTCGCGGCGCTGACGGTGCCCACCACCGTGGTCGTCGGCACCGAGGACCGGCTGACCCCCCGGCTGCATGCCGAACAGATGGCGGAGATGTTGCGGCGCAACGGTTCTCTGCGGGACCTCGTCGTCTATGACGGTGTGGGCCACATGTCCAGCATCGAGGCGGCCGAGCGATTCAACGAGTTGCTCGACCAGGTCGTCGCAGAGAGTTCGGGGGAGACCGAACGCGTGTCCTGAAGCCCAGCTGCGCTCAGAGCGTGCAGTTGACCAGCACGGGCTCGGGCCGGAGTGCAACGCCGAACGCGTCGACGACACCGTCTCGTACCTCCCGCGCGAGATCGAGGAGTGCCGCGGTGGTCGCGCCGCCCCGATTGGTCAGTGCGAGAGTGTGTTTCGTCGACAGTCGCACGGTGGAGTCCGGGCCGGGGTGGCCGCGGTGGAATCCTGCCCGCTCGATGAGCCAACCGGCCGACAGCTTGATCGCCGACGGGGCGTCGTCGGTGTTCGCGGGATCAGGGCCGGCGGGATATGCCGGGATGGCGACGTCGTCCCCGACGCGCGCGGCGATGCGCTCGAGTACCGAGGCGGCCTCGACGCCCGGGACGATCGGGTTGGTGAAGAACGAACCGGCACTCCAGGTGTCGAAGTCGTCGGCGTCGAGCACCATGCCCTTGCCGCGACGCAGGGCCAGTACCGCTTCGCGGGCGGTGCGGGCGTCGACACGTTCCCCGGGTTCCACGCCCACCCGGGTGGCGAGCTCGCGGTAGCGGATGGGTTGGCTCGCGTGGTCGTCGTTCAACCAGAAGGACACCGCGACGACCACGAAGTCGTTGCGGTGCTTGAGGTTGCTCGTCCGGTAGCCCAGCCCGAGCTCGCCGGGGGACACCCAGCGGAGGTTTCCCGAACGCCGGTCGAGTACCTGTACCGACCGGAGGATGTCGGCGACCTCCACGCCGTAGGCCCCGACGTTCTGCACCGGGGTCGCACCCGCCGCACCGGGGATGCCGGACAGGCATTCGAGGCCGCCGTACCCGGCCTCGATCGTCGCGGACACCAGGTCGTCCCAGCCCACCCCGGCATCGGCGACGACGTAGGTGCGGCCGGACTCCCGGCCGGCTCCGAACTCGACGCGGGCACTGGCCAACACGACGGCGGTGCCGTCGAATCCGGCGTCGGCGATCACCAGATTGGAACCGCCACCGACGACGAGGACGGGTTCGGATCGTTCGTCGAGCTCGAGGATGGTCTCGACGATGCCGCGGGTGTCGTCGCAGCGGATGATCTCGCGCGCGGGTCCACCCAGACGCAGCGTGGTCAGCTCGGCAAGTGGCGCGCTCAGCGGCGCCTGCGTGTCGGTCACGCCCTCAACGTTAACCGTCGCCCGGTAGCGTGCACCTCATGGCGAGCAAGCTGCAGCACACGGTGTCCTATCCCTTCTCCACCGCGCGACTGTGGGCGATCTACACGACAGAGAAGTACTGGCACGACCTGGTGGAGCGGATGAACTCCGGCCACGGGCACGTCGACAAGGTGACGATCGGCGCCGACACCGTCACCGTCGAGATCCAGCAGGGCATCCCGGCGGAGAAGCTTCCGTCTGCGGTCACCAAGATCATGCCCGGCGACCTGCGCATCCCGCGGAAGAACACGTATCGGCTGGTCGGGGACCGGATCGAGGGGGAGACACATGCGACCGTCGACGGCGCGCCGGTCCCGGTGAACGTGACGGGCACGACGCTCACCACGGGTGATCCGGCCGACACCGACAACCGCGCCGAGGTGTCGGTCAACATCCCGGTGTTCGGTGGCAAGATCGAGAAGTCGGTGGTCAGCGAGCTGTCCGCGCTGCTCGACGCCGAGCGTGGACACACCGTCGACTGGGAGAGCGAAAACCCGCTGACGTAGCCTGTCTGCATGGCACGACGGCTCAGCTACTCCGCTCGCTACACCCAGCCGGCGGAGAAGCTCTACCAAGCGCAGAGCATCAAGCAGTACTGGGACGACATGATGGCGGGATTCCAGATGATCTCGCCGCACTGCGAGGTCGACTCCTTCGTCTCCGACGAGACGGGTATCCGGGTGGTGCTCAAGCAGACCATCGGGCGGGACCAGCTCCCATCGCTCGCGCAGACGGTGATGAAGAAGGACATGGTCATCACCCGCGAGGAGTCCTTGGGACCGTTCGATCCGGACAACACCAAGGGCACCTACAACGCGTCGATCCCCGCAGGTCCGGGCAGTCTCAACGGCTGGCAAGAGCTGTTCCCCACCGACAACGGAGGCTGCACGATCCGTCGGACGAGTGAGGCCAAGGTCTTCGTGCCCTTCGTCAACGGCAAGCTCGAGCAGATGATCCTGATCAACCTCGTCGACCTCTTCCGCGCCGAGGCCGAGTACGCCAAGGACTGGGTCGACAAGAACTTGTGAGCCGTCTCGGTCGCACACCGTGAGCGAGAGCAGGCCCGGGCGCAGACCGTCGGCCGGGTTGCCGAGTGAGAATCGACGAGCGTAGTGAGGTACGAGCGCAGCGAGGAGGCTCGGAGCGAGAGCAGGCCCGGGCGCAGACCATACGGCCGGATCACGCGGGGCACGACGAACATCAATCGGTTGCGTCGGGTCGACCGCTGGATGGTCCATGAGCCCGCCGTGACAGCCGCGCTCGATGTCCCACGTCCCCTCGTCGTCGACCTCGGCTACGGCGCCCGCCCCGACACGACCGTCGAGATGGCCGGGCGACTCCGCAGGGTCGCGCCGGACCTCGAGATGGTGGGCCTGGAGATCGATCCCGAGCGCGTCGTCGAACCGCGGGACGGGGTGCGGTTCGGGGTCGGCGGCTTCGAGCTGGGTGGTCTGCGACCACGGTTGGTCCGCGCGTTCAACGTGCTGCGGCAGTACGACGAGGACGAGGTCGAGGCGGCCTGGGCACGGATGCGCGCCGCCCTCGCGCCGGGCGGGGTGATCGTCGAGGGTACGTGCGACGAGATCGGCCGACGGTGCACCTGGGTGCTCCTCGACACCGGCGGGCCGGTGAGTCTGACCCTGAGTTGGTCACCGGAACACTCGACGCGGCCGTCGGACCTCGCCGAGCGGTTGCCGAAGGCGCTCATCCATCGGAACGTTCCGGGCGAGAAGGTGCACGATCTGCTGGCGCTGGCCGACCAGTGCTGGGATGTCGCCGCACCTCTCGCGGTGTACGGCCCGCGGGTCCGTTGGCGTTCGGCACTCGGGTTGCTGCGGGATCGTGGCGTCGAGTGTGCGGTGCCTCGGCGGCGGACCTCCGACAATCTGCTGACCGTCCCGTGGTCGACGGTGGCACCGCTACTGTGACGGACATGCGTGTGGCCATGGCCCAGATCAGTTCCACCGACGATCCGAACGCCAATCTGGCGACCCTGCGGACAGCGACCGAGGACGCCGCGGCGCGCGGTGCGGAACTGGTCGTGTTCCCGGAAGCGACGATGTGCCGATTCGGTGTGCCGCTCAAGCCCATTGCCGAAGACCTCGACGGCCCGTGGGCGCGCGGTGTGTCGGAGGTGGCGGCGTCGGCGGGTGTCACCGTCGTGGCCGGCATGTTCACCCCGTCCGGCGACGGACGGGTCCGCAACACCGTGCTCGTCGCGCAACCGGACGGTACCCGCGTCGGCTACCACAAGATCCACCTGTTCGACGCCTTCGGCTTCACCGAATCCAAGAACGTCGCGCCCGGCGACGAGCCGCTCACCTTTCGGGTCGGGGAGGTCACCGTGGGGGTGGCGACCTGCTATGACATCCGATTCCCGGCACTGTTCACGCACCTGGCCCGACGCGGCGCCGAGGTCATCGTGGTACCGACCTCCTGGGGTTCGGGCCCCGGCAAGCTGCGTCAGTGGGAGGTGCTGTCCTCGGCGCGAGCCCTGGATTCGACGACATTCGTGGTCGCGGTCGGCCAGGCGGTGCCGCCCGACGAGGAGGTGGCGGCGTCGGCCGCACCGACCGGAATCGGACACAGCCAAATCACAGACCCATTCGGTACGTTGGTCGCCGCGTATCCGGATAGCATCCGGATCGACGTGCACGACCTCGACCTAGCACTGGTCGAGAAGGCCCGTGGACAACTGGCAGTCCTCGCCAACGAGCGACACCTGCCGGTCGGCGGAGCGGTGGACACCGACCTGACAACAGCCGACGCGCGGCTCCGCGAGTCCGACGACCGAGGACGGAAACCATGAGCGACAGCAATACGCCCCGCCCCGACTCTTCATCCGGGGACGATCCCGTCGACCCGACCCATCGCATCGACCCCGCACCGGGAGACGCAGGCGACGAGTGGCAGCCGGCCCCACAGCAATCCGGACCAGACCAGGCCGCGTCAGAACAGTCCGGGCCGTCTCAGGCCGCACCTGAGCACTCACCGACCGAGCAGTTCCCGACCGACCCGATCGTCCCCGGCGCGCAGGCGTATTCGAAGGTTCCGCCCGCCGATGCCGAGACCACGGACTTCGGCAGCGGCCAGAAGCCGGCCACCACACAGTTCGGACCGGGCGACGAGCCCTACGGTTCCGGCCCCGTCGATGCGGCACCTCCGGGAGCACCCGGAAGCGGACCGGTCAGGACCTCGCCGCGGAAGAAGCGCAGCACCCGCAAGATCATCGCCTTCAGCGTGGTGGGTGTGCTGTTGCTGGGAGTCATCGCCGCGGTGGGCAGCGAACTATACCTGCGTAACAAGGTGACCGATTGTCTCGAGCAGTCGTTCAGCGGTCTCACGGGCGTGCCGACCGAGGTGTCGCTGAGTCGCAAACCGATCGTGCTGCAGGGCAGCGGCGACATCCCGTTCGTCCAGGTCGACACCGACGACAAGGCCGGCGGTGTGCGACTGCACATGCGGGCCGACGGCATCTCCGGCAGCGACACCGCCACCGACATCCGCAGTCTCAACGGCACCGGCTTCATCCCGTACGAGCGGATCGTCGAACTCAGCAAGGAACAGGCCGCGAGTTCCGGCCAGAGCACCGGTACCGCTGCCGGTGCCGCGACGGTCGAGCAGATCACCGGCAGCGCCGCCGACGGCACCTTCGAGGTGCAGGCCGCGTTCCCCGTCATGGTCTTCCAGGTGCCGGTGTCGGCGACCATCAAGCCGGTCGTCACCGACGGTCGCGTCGAGTTCCAGGTGGTCAAGGCCAGTGCACTCGTCTTCGGCATCCCGCCGGACTTCGCCCAGCAGATCGTCGACCAGGTCACGACGTCGTCGCTCGGGCCCTTCTTCGACGAGGTGCAGGTCGACTCGCTCAAGGTCACCGACACCGGACTGGAGTTCGCGATCAGCGGTTCGGACGTGCAACTGACCAGCGAGATGACCGGTGGATCGCAGGGTCAGTCGGGTGGTTGTTCCGTCTGACGGGGCCGACCCTCGACGAACCACACCGTGGGCCCGTCGGTGAGCGTGAACTCGTCGTAGATCCGACCGGACCAGTGCGGTCCGGACCACTTCCGGATGTACACGTCGGCCATGTGCTGGTCGGCGGTACTGGTGGTGACCCGTGCTCCGTTGCCCAGTGCGGCGGTCAGCACCGGTTCCATGAGACCGGTGAGTGAACCGGCCTGGCGGTGGTCCGGGTGCACCAGCGCGAACACGATGCTCACGGCTCCGGGCACCACGCACGCCGCCGACCTCTGCTGTAGTTCGCGGAATCGTGCGATGAAGCCGGGCAGCGCGGTCACGTAATACTGCGACCGCGCAGCCAGCTCGTCGCCGACCGGTTGCGCGCTGTGGTCGGGTTCGGCGACCGCGATCAGCGCGATCAGCCGGCCGTCCTGGGCGAACATGCCCCGGATGCCGGGCAGGAGATCGGTGAACAGGACGTCGGCATACCAGCGGTAGGCGTCGTCGGGGGCGTCCTCGCCGATCAGCCAGCGGTACACCGGTACCTCGCGCATCTCCGGGCCGAGAAGGTCGAGCGCAGCCGGCCGATCGTCGTCTGTCAGCGGGCGCACGGTCGTGCCGACCGCCTGCGAAGTCCCCATATCCGTATATCAGCACATTCGTCGGGAGAATCGGGTCGAAGTCGCTGAGGAATGTCAGATCCCTCGATTTTCTCGCGACAACCCGGTTCGTGTGTCGGATTTGCGCTTCGGTTAGAAATGCTCCTGCGATTGTTAAACTGAGAGTTTTGGTTATTGAATGACAGTCCCGTGATCGCTCTGTAATGTCGCCCCCGAGCCGTTCCGCATGTGAGAGTGGGCGGTTTGCACAGATGATCTCACCACTGGCGAAAGAGGACGACCATGGCAGGAATAGTGGACGGCGGCATCACCGGAGCGATCACGGGAGCCATCGAGGTGATTCTCGGTGGACTCGGAGATTCCGGATCGATCGGCGGCGGCTCCCTCGGCGGCGACGCCGACTGACACAGTTCATGCCGACGCGGCATCCCCTCCGCGTGTCGGCATCGCTGCAGTTCCACCGGTTCGGCAGTCGTTGACGCGCTGTGCGGAGACGACTGCCGAACCTTTTGTCTGCCCAGAAACAGCAATATCGTTGCATTGACGATGCAATCAGAATATCGGCAACAATTTTTCGTCTTTCTGGTCGTAATTCTTCCCGACCCCGCTCACCTGCGGCTTCGCGGAATCACCGACATGTGTTTTGCCCACGATTGCCGAGTGATCGGCGCGCACGGGCAGACATTTCCGAAATGGATATGTAACGTCGGAAACGAGCCGACGCACGGGTGAGAGCGGACGGTTTGTATCGAAAGATCTCACCAAAAGACGAAGGAGTAATCATGGGAGAACTTGTCACCGGTGTCATCGAAGAAGTCCTCGGCGATCTCGTCACCGGATCGCTCGAAGGCGAACAGCCCACAGACCCGTCGTAAGTCGACGCACACTTCGGAACGCCCCGCGACCTCGGTCGCGGGGCGTTTCGCGTTTCACGTGATCAGAAAAGTGCGGTCGTCTGCAGGCCGGTGTGTCGGCGATGACGACGGTCAGTTGAACACGACGGTCTTGCGGCCGTGGACGAGTACACGGTCCTCGAGGTGCCATCGCAGCCCCCGTGAGAGGACGAGGGTCTCGATGTCCCGACCCTGCCGGACCATGTCGGCCACGGAGTCGCCGTGATCGACGCGTACGACGTCCTGCTCGATGATCGGTCCGGCATCGAGATCGGCCGTCACGTAGTGGCAGGTGGCACCGATCAGCTTGACTCCGCGCGCGAACGCCTGATGGTAGGGGCGCGCGCCGATGAAGCTGGGCAGAAAGCTGTGGTGGATGTTCAGGGCGCGACCGGCCCACGCCTCGCAGAGCTGCGGCGGCAGGATCTGCATGAACCGGGCCAGCACCACGGCGTCGGGCTGATAACCCTCGACGATCCGACCCAGCTCGGCAAAGGCCTCGGCCTTGCGCTCCCCGGCGAACGGGACGTGGTGGAAGGGAATGCCGAAACGCGTTGCTAGATCCTCGAGTTCACGGTGGTTGCCGATGATCGCGCGGATCGCGGCCGGAAGTTCGCCCCGGTGCGCCCGACCGAGCAGGTCCAGGAGGCAGTGGGTTTCCTTGCTGACCAGCAGCACGACGGACTTCGTGGCCCGAGAGTCGGTGAGTCGCCACTCGGTGTCGGGTCCGAGCTGGTCGGCGACCTCGGCGGCGAAGCGTGCACGCAGCTCCTCCGGACTCGACGACACCGAATCCGCGCGGATCGCTTGACGCGTGAAGAACCAGCCGGTCTCCTCGTCGGAGTGGTAGGCCGCCTCGGTGATCCAGCCGCCGACGTCGGTGAGGAAGGTCGAGATGCGGGCCACGATGCCCGTGCGGTCGGGGCAGCCGAGCGTCAGCACATAGCGGTGCTCGGTGTGATCTGCCTGGGTCGGATCCTTTTGGGTCGGATCCGTATGGGTTGTCTGTCCGGTGGCCACGACTGCCAGTGTGCCAAGCTCGTCGGTGTGACGAACACGGACCTGCGGCGGAGCGATGTCGCCGCCATCATCGACCACACCCTCCTCAAACCCGAGGCCACGCGTGCGGATGCGGAGGCCACGGTCGCCGAGGCGGCGCGGCTCGGGGTGCTGGCGGTCTGCCTGTCGCCGTCCATGCTGCCGATCGACACCGGGGACCTGCGGACCTGCGTGGTGGCCGGATTCCCGTCGGGAAAACATCATTCGCTGGTCAAGGCCGCCGAGGCACGGCTCGCCGTCGATTCGGGCGCCCAGGAGATCGACATGGTCATCGACGTCGGCGCGGCGGTGGACGGCCGGTTCGACGAGGTCTTCGCCGACGTCCTGACGGTTCGCGAGGCCGTCGGTGAGGACACACTGCTGAAGGTCATCGTCGAGTCGGCCGCCCTGCTCGAGTATGCCGGGCCGGACACCCTCGTCGAGGTGTGCCTCCGGGCCGAACGCGCGGGCGCGTCGATGGTGAAGACGTCGACCGGCTTCCACCCGGCGGGCGGCGCGAGCGTCGAGGCCGTGACCTTGATGCGCGACGCGGTCGGCGCCCGGGTCGGGGTGAAGGCCAGCGGTGGCATCCGCACCGCCGACTTCGCCGCCGAACTGATCGCCGCCGGCGCCACCCGACTCGGCCTGTCGTCCTCGGCGACCGTTCTCGACGGCTTCCCCGACTAGCACCCGGGTCCGCGCGACGTCAGGCCGGCGCGGCGACCTTCGCGTCGAGTTCGGCCATCACCAGACTGGCGTTGACCGCGGCCCCGGCCGACACGCCCTCGCCCATCGCGACGGTCACCATCGCGTGCACGGTGGTCGCATTGCCCACTGCCCACACCCCCGGGACGTCGGTCTCACCCATCACACCGGTGCCGATGAGCCCGCCCATGGGCCCCTCGGCCAGGGAACCGCCCAGACGTTCGTACAGCTCACCGCGCACGACGAACTTCGGCGCCACGACCACCGCGTCGGCGTCGAGCACCGAGCCGTCCGTCATGAGCACGCCGTCGAGGACCGCGGTACCGCCCTCGTCGCGGGTACGGACCCGCTCGACTGATCGCTCGTCGATCGCGATGTCCATCGCGGCGAGGTTCGTCCGGTCGGTGTCCGACAGGGCGGCCGGATCGTGGGTGATGATGGTGACCTGATCGCTGAGCTGCCGGAACATCAGGGCCTGGTGTGCCGACATCGGGCTCGTGGCGATCAGCGCGATCCGCTTGCCGCGGACCTCGTATCCGTGGCAGTAGGGGCAGTGCAGCACGTCGCGCCCCCACAGTTCGGCGACGCCGGGGATGTCGGGGAGCTCGTCGACGAGTCCGGTCGCGAGGATCAGCCTGCGTGCGGCCACCTTCTCGCCCGATGCGAGCGACAGGGTGAACGCGTCGTTGTCGGTGGCGGCGTCGACGACGGTGCCCGAGCGGATCTCGGCGCCGTATCCGATGGCCTCGGCACGGCCGCGCTCGAGCAGGGCCAGCGGGGAGATGCCGTCTTGCCCGAGCACGTTGTGGGCGCCCGCGGCCGGAGCGTTGCGCGGTGCACCCGCATCGATCACGACCACCTTGCGCAGTGAACGTGCCAGCACGGTCGCGGCGCTCAGGCCCGCGGCCCCGCCGCCGATGATCGCGGCGTCGTATTCGATTGCGGCGGAATCATTTATGTTCTCATTCGTGGTCATCGGGTCCTCTTTCGGGAGATGAAGGTCGGGTCGGTGCGTGTGCTGGATGCGGCACTGTTCAGGACGCGGCGCCGCGCGGACGCGCGATCCAGACGAGTCGCCCGGCGCTCATGGTGAGGTCGTCGCGACGGTGCAGCGCTGCGGGATTGTCCTCATCGAGCAGATCGTCGAGGGCGGACACATCGACGGGGCTCAGAGCGGACGGATGGGGGTCGGCGGACGTTGGGGTCAGACGGTGCCGGAACTGACTGAACCAGTGCCGGGCGTACCGCGCGACCGACTGGCTCGGGCCGCCGCGCTCGATCTCGATGGTCTGGTGACGCAGAACGTCGTAACCGGCATCGTCGAGCGTGTCCGTCCAGTCTACGAGGGCTTCCCATCCGGCGTGTGCGGTTGCAGCCTGGCAGCGGTCCTGGAGGTCCCGCAGTTCGGAGTCCTCGCCGGCCGGCGAGAACCGGGGCACGTCCGCCATCTCGGCGATCGCGACGACGCCGTCGCCGGCGAGCGAGGTCGCGATCGCGCGAAGCAGAGCCACCGGGTTCGCGACGTGGTGCAACGACATCGCCGCCCACACGACGTCGGGGGAACCGAGTTCGGGCAGTCCGGCGTCGAGGTCGGCGACGACGGTCTCGAGCCGGGCGGCGAAGCCGGCCTTCTCGGCCCGCTGCGTGACGAGCGCCGCCATCTCCGGCGAGCTGTCGACAGCGACGATCCTTGCGTCGGTGAACCGACGGGCGAGGGCTTCGGTTCCGGTCCCCGTTCCCGCGCCGAGATCGACGATGGTGCGGGGTGCCCGGCCGAGGGCGTCGGCGATGAGCGCTGAGGCGTCGTCGAGGTATCCGCCCATCAGCTCGGCGTCGAGGTCGAGGGCCGACACGAGATGCGGGTGGGTCCCGTGGTCGTGTCCATGGTGGTTGTCGGAAGCGGATGCGGCGTGGTGTGTCGATGCGGATGCGGATGCGTGTGTCGATGCGGAGTGGTGTGTCCCGGTCATGACATCCACGGTAGCGCCGGTATGCCCCGATGGCATAGCATCTTGCCAATGACGCAAGAACTCGACACGGTGGTCCGTCAACGCATCCGTGGCCTGCGCGTGGCGAAAGGGTGGACCCTCGACGCCCTGGCCGCCCGCTGCTATCTCTCCCCGTCGACCCTGAGCCGCATCGAGACGGGTCATCGACGAGTGGCCCTCGACCAGCTCGTGCCGATCGCCCGCGCGCTGGGCACCACGCTCGACCAGCTCGTGGAACCGGCCGACGACACCGACGTCGTCATCCGACCCCAACCGCACACCGTCGACGGGATGACGATGTGGCTGCTGTCCCGCGAGAACACCCCCCAGGGGGTAACGGTGGCAAAGGTGCGGTTCGAGCGGGAGGAACCGCCCGGTGAGCTGCGCGTCCACCCCGGACTGGAGTGGTTCACGGTGCTGTCGGGCACCATCAAGCTGTGGCTGGGTGACCGCACCATCCTCGTTCCCACGGGTGACGCCGCCGAGTTCCCGACGATGGTCCCGCACGCGATCTGCGCCTACCAGGGCCCGGCGGAGGTGCTGTCGATCATGGATCACGCCGGTGAGCGCGCACATCATCCGTCGATGCGCACGGCGACGGACACGCATGCGCTCGAGAGCGTCGAACACACCGCGTCCTGACGTTCGGACGATCGATGCGGTGCGTCGCATCGGTAAGGTTGATGCGGTGATCACTCCCCAGGTCCCGCTGAACCGACGTTCCGTGCTCGCGGCGGCCGGCGTCGGCGCGCTCGGGGTCGCGGTGGCGGCCTGCTCGGGTTCCGGTACCGGCTCCGGCGACGACAAGCCCGCCGACCCGTCCGTCCGGCTCACCTTCACGCCCGCTCTCGACGCCGAGCCGCCCAGTCCCACCGCCGAGATCTCGGTGAAGGCGTCCGACGGCCTCCTCAACCCGGACGTCAAGCTGACCAATCCACGTGGCGTCGTCGTGAAGGGTGAACTCTCCGCCGACCGCACGACGTACACGATCGCCGAACCGCTGGGGTACGGGACCGAATACACTTGGAGCGGAACCGCGGTGGGCACCGACCGCAAGGTCGTTCCGGTCGCCGGGACCTTCACGACACTCGAACCGTCGAGCCAGGTGAACGTGGTCGTCAACATCGGCGACGGGCAGGAGGTCGGCATCGCGGCGCCGATCATCCTGAAGTTCGACGGCACGGTCGAGGACAAGGAAGCCGTCGAACGCGCCCTGACGGTCACCACGACACCGCCCACGGAGGGGTCGTGGGCCTGGCTCGGTGAGGACAACGGTTCCCGGGTGCATTGGCGGCCGCGCGAGTACTGGGCGCCGGGCACCAAGGTCAGCATGAAGGCAGATCTTTACGGGCTCGACCATGGTGCCGGCGCATATGGCGCGGCGGACGTGACATGCGATTTCTCCATCGGACGCGCGCAGATCGTGAAGGCGGCGGAGTCGTCGCACCAGATCGTCGTGCAGCGTGACGGGGCGGAGTTGATGACACTGCCCTGCAGCTATGGCGGCGGCGACCTCGACCGCAACGTCACCCGTTCCGGAATCCACGTGGTCACCGAGAAGTACGAAGAGTTCTTCATGAGCAACCCGGCCGCGGGCTACTTCAACATCCGCGAGCGCTGGGCGGTGCGGATCTCCAACAACGGCGAGTTCATCCACGCGAACCCCGAGACGGTCAACGTGCAGGGCTCGGCGAACGTCACCAACGGATGCATCAACCTGTCCGAGGCCGACGCCGAGCGCTACTTCGGGGTCGCGGTGTACGGCGATCCCGTCGAGGTCACCGGGACGAGGATCGCGCTGTCGGAGGCCGACGGCGACATCTACGACTGGATCTACGACTGGGAGACCTGGCAGAGCATGTCGGCGATCAAGGGTGAGGTCCGCGAGACGTCGGTCCCCGCGACCCCCAGCGGTGCGCCCACGTCGAACGCCCCGGCGCCTCGCTAGCCGGTCCGGATGTTGCGGCGGGCCGAGGCCTGATCGCGCGGCTTGAGCACGATCTGGTCGAGGTTGACGTGCGGCGGACGTGATGCGACGAAGCCGATGACCTCGGCGACGTCATCGGCCGTCAACGGCGTCAGTCCCTCGTACACCGCGTCGGCGCGTTCCTTGTCGCCTTCGAAGCGCACGAGTGAGAAGTCCGTCTCCACCATGCCCGGGAGGATCTCGGTGAGCCGGACGGGTTCGCCGAGCAGTTCGTAGCGCAGCGTGCGGTGGGTCAGCGCCTGGGCGTGTTTGGCGGAGGTGTACCCGGCACCGTTGTCGTAGGCCTCGATGGCGGCGATCGACGTGACCGCGACGATCAGTCCGTCTCCCGATGCGATGAGCGCGGGGATGAGGGCCTTGGTGACCCGGAGGCTGCCGAGGACGTTGGTCTCCCACATCCAGCGCCAATCGTCGAGATCGGCCGTCGCGACCGGATCGAGGCCCTTGGCGCCACCGGCATTGTTGACGAGCACGTGCACGGTGTCGAGCCCGTCGACGAATGCGGCCACCGACTCGTCGTCGGTGACGTCGAGTTGCCTACCGGTACCGCCGATCTCGTCGGCCAGCGCGGTCACCCGGTCGACCCGCCGCGCGCCGACCACCACATGGAAGCCCTGTGCGGCGAGTCGCCGCGCGGTGGCGGCGCCGATCCCCGAACTCGCGCCGGTGACCACGGCGATCGGTCGGGTGTCGGTCGGGCGGGAAGCGTTGTCAGTGCTCATGCGCTCAACCTTACGGTTCGGCGCAAGCGGTGCGGTCGGGCCTCATCGGCGCCCGGTGTTCGAGTCCACTGCTACATTCGTCGCATGCATGGGGGAGTGATCCCGGCGGCACTGCAACTGACGTCCACCCCGGCGGCGGCCGTGTTGCACGCGATCCGCGTGAACGGGCCGGTGACGCGAGACCAGCTGGCCGCGTCGACGGGCCTGTCACCCGCGACCATCAACCGCCAGATCCATGCCCTCGCCGCACACGGCCTCATCGCCGAGCGCCCCGATCTGGCGGCGCCGAAATCGATTGGCAGACCCAAGAATCCGCTCACCATCGACCGGGACTCGTTGTGTGTGGCGGGGATGCACATCGGTGCGCGGCGGACGGTGCTGGTCATCGCCGACCTCGGCGGCCGACCGCTCTACAGCCACGCCGTGCTGACCCCGACCGGCGATCAGACCGACGCCCTGGAGCAGCTGTGCGATCTCCTCGCCGAGCTCGCCGGCCGCTTCAGCGGACGCCGGGTGCTCTGGGGCGGGGTGGCGGTCGGCGGGGCGGTCGATGCGGACACCGGTGTCGTCAACCATCGCGTACTGGGCTGGCATCAACTCCCGGTGGGCGCAACGCTTGCGGCGCACCTCGACACTCCGGTATCGGTGTGCGAACACGTCGAGGCGATGGCCGCCGCCGAGCTCCTCCTGACCCATCCGCGCGACGACCAGGGCTCGGGCCTGTTCTTCTACGCCCGGGAAACCGCCGGTATGGCAATGACTCTCGACGGTCGGGTCCATGTCCCGGAGCGGGGGGCCGGCACCATCGCGCATCTACCGGTCTCGGCGCCGGTCCTCGCCCCGGGGCTCACCCGCGTCCGTTTGCAGAACGTCATCGGCAACGATGCCGCGGAGGCCGCAGCCGGTCGCCTGGGCATCGACGCGACGTCGGCACGCATCGTCGACGAACGCGCGCGGGTGCTCGGCGAAGCCGTCGCCCTGATCCGGGATGTGATCAACCCCGACGCCATCGTCGTGGCGGGGGAGGCGTTCGCCGCCCATCCACACGGACTCGCACCGGTGCAGGCCGCCTTCGACGAGACCACCACCCTGACGTGGCCGCTGGAGATCGCGCCGTCGAGATTCGGTGTGCGCGTGCAGGAGAGCGCGGCGATCGTGGTGGCGCTCAGCGTCATCTACGCCGACCCGATCGCTGCGGTCGCAACACTCTGACGGTGGTCGGGGCGCCTGCCACTGCCGTCGGCGCGGGCATCCCCTACGGTGAGACCATGACGCTCCCACGCGATGTGTCCGCACACCTCGAGGTGCGGGTCGACGACCCGACCGAGCTGGAGATGCAGATCACGGTCGCCAAGCTCCCCGGTCTCCAGCTGGAGGAAGAACTCGAGATCGAGTTCGACGGCCGCCCGCTGACACCGGAAGAGCTCATCGCGCCGCACGGCTCGCGCATCCACCGCATGCAGCTCGATCGGGGTCTGCTGACCATCGACTACCGGGCGTCGGTCCTGACTCCCGCCGACCCGTTGCCGGTGGACATCACCGACCGGTCGATGTACTTGCGGCCCAGCCGATATGCCGAAAGCGACAAGTTCTTCGGTTTCGTGGCCGGGCAGTTCGACTTCTCCACGCCCGACGGCGAGCTGCTCACCCAGGTGGCATCATTCGTCTCGGAGCGGCTCAGCTACATCCCCGGCACGAGTGATCCGATCGACGGCGCCGCGGACACCCTCCTGGCGGGTGCCGGGGTGTGCCGCGACTACGCGCACCTCGTCGTCGCCCTGCTGCGGGCGCTCAACATCCCGGCACGTCTGGTCGCCGTGTATGCACCGGGTTGTTCGCCGATGGACTTCCATGCGGTGGCCGAGGCCATCGTCGACGGGGAGTGGGTGGTGGTCGACGCGACCGGACTCGCCCCACGCCAGAGTCTGGTGCGGATCGCCACGGGCCGGGACGCGGCCGACACCGCGTTCCTGGACAATCACCGCGGCTCGATCAATCTCAACTCGTACACGGTGACCGCGACGGTGCGCGGAGACCTGCCGGTCGACGACCGCACCTCGCGCGTCCGGATCGGCTGAACCGGGTCCGTCAGGGGCGGCGGGCAGTGAGTCGCTCGGCGCGCTGTGCCGCCACGAACCCGAGAACCGTTGCGACGTCGGCGGTGTCGGCGATGCGATACCCGGCCGCCGTGTTGCCCTCACCGACCTTGATGCCGATGTCGCCGGTCTCCGGGCTCAGGTGGGCGAAAGCCTTCTCGTCGGTCACGTCGTCGCCGAGATAGATCACCGCGTCGGCGCCGATTCGCCCGCGCAGTGCGTCGAGCGCGTGACCCTTGCTGGTCTCGATCACCGCCAGCTCGATGACGGCCTTGCCCTCGGTGACGTGGACGCCCGGCCACGACGCCGGTCCCGAGCGGGCGCGGTCCAAGGCGGCGTCCGCGTCGACGGCGGACGCGTTGCGGACATGCAGGACGGTGCTGGCCGGTTTGACCTCGACCGTCGTGCCCGGGTGTTCCGCTGCGATCGAACGCAATTCGTCGACGAGTCGGGCGAGCAGCGTGCGTGCCTCGTCGGTGACCTCGACGGCGAACCCGGACTCGAACTCGCTGCCGTGACTGCCAACCAGCACCACCGGTGCGGACAGGCCGGACAGCTCCGCCAGCACGGCGCGCTCGCGACCGGATACCACGGCGACGGCGGTGTCGGGCAACCGGGCGGCGGCGGTGAGGGCGTCGATCGATGCGGGGTCGGGAACGGCATCCTCGGGACGCGACACGATCGGCGAGACGCACCCGTCATAGTCACTGGCCAGGAGCAACACCCGCGCCTCGGCGGCGCGGGTCAGTGCCTCGGCCAGGTCCGCGGGGATGGCGTTGTCGCTCACCGCGGTTCGTCCACGAGGTGCACACCGCGATTGGCCGACAGCTCGGTGTCCGAGTCGGCGCCGAGGGTGCCGAGGAAGCTCTCCGCCCACTTCGAGACATCGTGGGTGAGTACCTGCCGGCGCAGCGCGCGCATGCGACGCCTGCCTTCGTGTTCACTTTGTTCGACGGCGGCCTGGATCGCGTCCTTCACGCCGTCGAGGTCGTACGGGTTGGCCTGGTAGGCGGAACGCAGTTCGGCGGCGGCGCCGGTGAATTCGCTCAGCACGAGCGCTCCACCCAGATCGCCGCGGCAGGCCACGTACTCCTTGGCGACGAGGTTCATGCCGTCGCGCAGCGGAGTGACCAGCATGACGTCGGCGGCGACGAAGAACGCGACGAGCTCCTCCCGCGGCACCGGGCGGTGCAGGTACTGGACCACGGGCTGCCCGACGCTGGCATAGGTGCCGTTGATGTTGCCGACGAGCTGTTCGATCCCGGCCCGCATCTGCTTGTAGCTCTCGACACGCTCACGACTGGGCGTGGCGAGCTGCAGCATCACGGTCTCGGCGGGGTCGAGACGCTCCTCGGCCAGCAACTCCGAGATGGCCTTGAGTCGGACATCGATGCCCTTGGTGTAGTCGAGACGGTCGACGCCGAGCATGATCGTCTTCGGATTGCCGAGTTCGCGACGGATCTCGGCGGCGCGTTCTCGGATCGTGCGGCTCTTGGCCAGCGTCGCGAGCTCGCCGGAATCGATCGAGATGGGGAACGCGCCGACGCGGACGGTGCGGAAACCGACCTGCACCACACCGAATCGCGAGCGGACGCCCACGGTGCCCTTGCTCGTCGCCTGACCGGCGAGACGCCGCGCGAGGAACAGGAAGTTCTGGGCGCCGCCGGGGAGGTGGAAGCCGATCAGGTCCGCGCCGAGGAGACCTTCCACGATCTCGGTGCGCCACGGCATCTGCATGAACAACTCGACCGGCGGGAACGGGATGTGCAGGAAGAAGCCGATCTTCACGTCGGGTCGGAGCATGCGCAGCATCTTGGGGACGAGCTGCAGCTGATAGTCCTGAACCCAGACGACCGCACCCTCGCCGGCGGCCCGCGAAGCCGCCTCCGCGAAGCGGCGGTTCACCTCGACGTAGGTGTTCCACCATTCGCGGTGGTACTCGGGTTTGACGATGACGTCGTGATAGAGCGGCCAGAGGGTGGCGTTGGAGAATCCCTCGTAGTACTCGGCGATCTCCTGCGTCGACAGCGGCACCGCGTGGATGTCGATGCCCTCGATGTCGGGGTTGTCGTCGGAGTCGGGGATGCCCGACCAGCCGACCCAGGCGCCGGTGTTGGCGCGCAGGATCGGTTCGAGCGCGGTGACGAGCCCGCCGGGACTCCGCTTCCAGTTGACCGTCCCGTCGGGCAGGACTTCCTTGTCGACCGGCAGTCGGTTGGCGACGACGACGAATTCGGCGCCGTCGCGGGCGGCCCGGGGTCCTCCGCCCGCCGTGTCGGCAGGCGTGTTGTCGGTGTCTCCCGCTCGCGGTGTCACCTGGTCAGGCGTTCTCGCCCGGCGCGATTCCCAGCATGGCGAGCAGCATCCGGCACTCGTCGGCGTCGGTGGCGTAGGCGGCGACGACGCGGCGGGCCGAATTGGCGGTCTCGTCGGCTACCGGTTCCAGCTCTTCGTCGGCGATGTCGGTGGTCTTCGCGGGCATGGATGTCCCCTCTTGGTGCGGCATGTCTGTGGGTCGGAGCGGCCGAGGTGGCGACGCCCGACTTCCTATTCTACCCGGGGTGTGGCCGACACCCACCTCGGCGGCTCAGCGGTACGGCGGCGGGGGAGCCGGTGGTGGGGGTGCTGA
>NZ_JAKOIW010000012.1 GCF_022206305.1 Gordonia sp. 'Campus'
CTCCCGTTCCCTCTCGCACCGGCGGTCCCGCACCGGCCGCCGGTCCTCCCGGTCCCAGGCCGGGGGGTGCTGGTCCCGTCGCAGACCGGCCCCAGGGCGGCCCGGGCGCACCGGGCCCGCGACCGCCGGTTCCCGCCGGACCTCCCGGTCGTCGTCCGCCGCCCGGGCAGCGGCCGGGTCCGGCAGGTCCTCCGCTCGTCAAAGGTGTTGGCGCGCAAGGAAACCGACCGAGTCCGCCGGCAGATGGAGCCCGACCGGGTCAGGACGGCCCCGGGCCGGACGCCCGCACCACGCTGACAGTGGCCGGCGGTGGGGTGCCCACCGACCGTCCCGACAACGAGCCCACCCGCGTCGAGGAGCGGCCGACGGGCACCGACACTCCGACGAGTTTCACCCCGTCCACGCAGGCGTATTCCGCAGTTCCATCCACCAGCACGAATCCGGAGGACAACGTGGCTCCACAGTCCGGTGCCGGTCCGCGTATCAATCGGACCGCGTTGTGGGCGTTGGCGCTGTCGATCTTCGGGATCACCTTCATCGTCGGGCTCGTGCTCGGCTACCGCGCCCGCACCCAGATCCGGCAACGTCGCGAAGCGGGTCTCCCCTTCGCTACCGCCGCCATCTGGGTGGGCTGGGCGTATCTGGGGGTCTTCGTCTTCGGGTTGATCGTCTACGGCTGGATTCTGTTCGTCGCCTGACGGGTTCGTCGGGTCGGCCCCGATTCAGTCGGCACCCATCACCCGGGTGCCGAGCGCCATCACGCGGGTGACCGCGGCCGGCGCCAGTCGCTTGGCGCGCCAAGCGATCTTGGCGTCGATCTGCGGCATCACGTAGAGGCGGCCCCGATCGTTGGCGGCGAGGGCCTTCCGCACGACGACCTCCGGCGTCATGCCCGTCTCGACCCGCTTGGCGGCGAACTCCGCCGGGCCGGGGGCTATCCGTCCGTCGCGGGCCACGTTGGTCGCCACGAACGTGGGACAGACCACTGTCACCGCGATTCCGGTACCGGCCATCTCGGCGGCGAGGGTCTCCGAGAGGGACATGACCCCGGCTTTGCTGACGCAGTACGGCCCCATCACCGGGGCCGAGTTGAACGCCGCCGCCGACGCGACGTTGATGATGCCCGCCCGGGACTGGGTCCGCAGGAGCGGCGCGAACACCTCGCACCCGTGGATCACGCCGAACAAATTGATGCCCACCACCCAGTTCCAGTCGTCGAGGCCGATGTCGCCGACCCTCCGACCACCCGCACCGACCCCGGCATTGTTGACGAGGAGGTCGGGGTTCTGGCCGAAGTACTGCTGCGCCGCGCTCGCCAATGCCTCGACGTCGTCGTACCGCGCGACATCGCACTCGACGGCCCGCGCGAAGCCCCCGGACTCCTCGACCCTCGCGACCGTCTCACGCGCGCGGTCGAGCGAGAGGTCGGCACAGAGCACCGCCCCGCCGCGCTGAGCCAGTTCGAGCGCGAACGCCCGTCCGATGCCGCTTCCCGCGCCGGTGACGACCGCGCGGGACGACCTGGAGATGGACCGATCGAGAAACATGTGCCTGTCATCCTCGCTGCGCGGCCGAGGTGCTCGCGAGCGCCTCGACGATGAATGTCGCGGCCGCTCGCAATGCGGCTGCCGCCTCGGGGATACGCGTCGACGCCTGGAACACGTGCGCCTGACCGGGCCACACCTGCAAGATGCCGGCTGTCCCGGTCGCCGAGATCGAGCGATGCAGGTGCCTCGCATCGGCCTGCAGCATCTCGTTGGCCCCGGTCTGGATGAACGTGGGCGGGAATCCGTCGACGTCGTCGAACGTGAACGCGATCCGTGGGTCGGCGGGATCGGTGTCGCCGACGTACAAGCCGATCAGGCGCCGACAGTCCGCCGCGGTGGTCAGTGGATCCGGGGTCAGCGTCTCCTGCTCGGTGGCCAGCCCCAGCGTGAGATCGATCAGCGGGGAGAAGAGGACGAGGCCCGCGGGTGTGCGCGACCCGGAACGGACGAGTTGCAGCGCCAGGTCGACGCACAGATGCGCTCCGGCCGAATCACCGGCGACGATCACCTCGTCCGGCTTGTCGACGCTGCCGCGTCCGAGCACGAAATCGTATGCGGCGCGGACGTCCTCGGTGGCAGCCGGGAACGGGTGTTCCGGCGCGAGACGGTAGTCGACCGAGAACACCGGCAGCCCGGTGCGGTCCGACAACCGCGACACCAGCGCGCGGTGGCTCCGTGCGGAGAGCAGCACGAAGGCACTGCCGTGCACGTAGAGGATGACCGGACCGTCTCGACGAACGCCCGGTGCCGCAACCCATTCGCCTCGAACGGGGCCGTTGTGCACCGATTCGATCCGGGTACCCGGAACCACCCGGTCGAGGGTGCTGGGCGCGGCGACGATCGCACGCAAAGCGGCGACACCTGTGCGCGACAGGGGAAGTCGTCGCATGAGCGGCCGGACGGTGAGCCGCGTCAGCATCTGCTCGCGCCGCGCCGGGGCGGAGGCGGGGGGCAGGGTCACCTCGGATCGACCCCGTCTGTGGTGCGCCCGTCCATGGTGTCCCCGCCGACCCGGCCGGTGATGGCGAGCTCGAGGTCCCCCGAGGCCACGTAGTCGTGGAGATCGATGTCGGCCAGCATCTTCCGGAACGTCGTGGCGAAGCCGGGGTACATCGTCGCGTTGAACCCGTCTTCGGTGAGATACCAGCTGCGGCATCCACCGCTGTTCCACGTGGTCCCGGCGAGCCGTTCCTGCAACTCGGAGTTGAACTCCGCCTGCGCTCGTGGATCGACATCCAGCCAGGTGAGGCGCCGATTCGTCATCACCGAGATCAGCTCGACCGCGTAGTCGATCTGCGCTTCCATGTAGACCAACGCCGAAGTGTGACCCGGACCGGCGTTGGGGCCGAAGGTGAAGAACAGGTTGGGATATCCGGACACATTGACGCTCTTGTAGGCGAACGCGCCGCGCGCCCACTCCTCGTTCAACGACCGTCCTCCCCTACCCGTGATCTCGATCGGCGGGGAGGTCTTGGTGACCTCGTAACCGGTGGCGCAGATGATGACATCCGCCCGGTGCTCGACACCCTCGCACGTCATGACCCCCGACTCCCCGATTCTCGCGATCGGCCAGGTCACCAGCTGACAGTTGTCGGCCTGGAGCGCGCGCAGATAGTCGTCGGAGACGAGCATGCGCTTGCACCCGGGTCGGAAGTCAGGGGTGAGAAGGCGTCGGAGCCACGGGTCCGTCACCTGTGACCGCAAGAAGATCTTGCCTGCCAGGGAGAGCACGGAGGTCAGCACCGTGTTCCACACGAGTCCGAGCGCGCTGAGCTCGGTGATCCGGAACAGCGCCGATCGGGTGAGTCGTCGGAGAATGGGCAGTGCGGCGAACACGCGCGCGATCGCCGGTGGGGTGTCCACGTTGTAGCGGGGCAGCACCCAACCGGCCGTGCGCTGGTAGACAACGACTTTCGCCGCCTGTCGCACCAGGTGCGGAATCAGTTGCACGGCTGTCGATCCCGTTCCGATCACGGCAACGGTCTTGCCCGTCAGGTCCTGGTCGGGATTCCATCGTGCCGCATGGACGACCTCGCCCCCGAAGTCCTCCAACCCGTCTATCGGAGGCAACGCCGGGTTGGCCAGCGGTCCGTAGGAAGCGATGACGTTCCGCGCCCGGAACACACCCTGATTCGTCGTGACCCGCCAGATGCCGTCGTCGTCGCCGAAGCGCAGCGCCGAGACATCGTGACCGAACCTCACGAAGCGGCGGACGTCTCGCTTCTCGACGACGTCCAGGATGTAGTCCTGGATCTCGGCGCCGTCGGCGTACAGCTTGCTCCAGGTCCGCGGTTCGAACGAGTACGAGTAGAGCAACGACGGAACATCGCACGCCACACCCGGATACACGTTGTCGCGCCACGTGCCGCCGACCTCGTCACCGCGCTCGAGCACGACGAAGTCGTCGATCCCCCGTTCGCGGAGCCTGATCGCGGCCCCGATGCCCGAGAACCCGGCGCCGATCACCAGCACCGTGTACACGCGCCCGGCCGCGTCGTCGTCGCGCACCGCGTCCGCCGCCGGCATCAGTCGGTGGTCCGATACGTCAGCTCGTGAGACCACGTCGGCCGGGCCGGCCACTTGCGACGCGGGATCCGATGGGCGTAACCGATCATCGCCGACTCGACCCGTGACCACACCGGGTGGCGCTCCATCACCAGCCGCGAATATCCGCGGACGATCTTGTAGTACCGGTTGGACTCCAACCGGGGATCGCGCTCGCCCGCCTTGCGATAGCGGTCCATCGCAACCGACAGTCGATCACCGTCGAGCCCCATCGCATACAGCTCCTCACGCATGCTCCCGATGATGGGGAGCGTGGCGATGACGCTGCGCAGGGACACGACCCGCATG
The DNA here is from genome assembly GCF_022206305.1 of Gordonia sp. 'Campus'. Classification (GTDB taxonomy): domain Bacteria; phylum Actinomycetota; class Actinomycetes; order Mycobacteriales; family Mycobacteriaceae; genus Gordonia. The sequence continues at coordinate 4,401 of NZ_JAKOIW010000012.1, forward strand.
CTGTAGGCGAGCTTGAACAACACGAGCGCCGTGCGCCGGGCCCGTGCACCCGAGAGCATTCCCATCACGTGGAAACCCACTGCGAGATGGCGTGATTCGTCGGCGTTGATCTTGTTGAGGACGACCTTCAGCAGTGGGTCCTCGACCTCGTCGGTCAAGAACTTCAACAACGCACCGTCGAGTGCGACCTCCAGCATCGGGATGATGGTGGCCTGGTACTCGAACGGCGCGGTGTCGGCCATCTTGTCCATCGTGTCCAGCGAATGCGAGATCATCACACCGGGCAGCGGGATCTCCCCCTCCTCGAGGAGGTTCCACCGCTTCATCAGTGCGAGTTCGGCATTGGCGTGCTTCTGTTCTTCGGCGTGGAAGTACCGGTAGATCTCCTTGAGTTCCTCGGTCGGTGCATGCAACGCCAGCCCCGCGAAGGCGCGGGCGCCGACATGCTCGATCCACATGAGATCCGACATGAACGCCTTGAGGTTGTCCCGCTGGTCGTCGCGGATGAGATCCGCGCCTGGCGCATCCCAGTCGATGTCGCTCAGCATCCACTGACGGGCTTTGATCGTGGCCAGCGTGTCGGCCAGATTCAGGTTCGTCACGACCGCTCTCCTCTCGTGTTCACGACGTCCGACTGCGTTCGAGGTAGGCGCGCCGCTGGGCCGGATCGAACGCGCCGTACTCGGCGCCTCCGACGAAACGCTTGAGGCGCCACATGATCGACGAGGGAATCACTTCCTCGAAGATCCCCATCGGGGCGAGGTACCGAGGCACCGTGACCTCCCCGCGGGTGTGTGTCGCGCTGGCGACGATGGCGGCCGCGACCTGCTCCGGTTGCAGCGTCGGCTGGAGGCGCAGGCGGACGCCGGCGGTCAGCTCGGTGTTCGTCGCCGCGGGCATCACTGTCGTGAGGGTCACCCCGGTGCCGGCCAGCTCCGCGCGTATCGCCCGGTCGAGCGCAACGACGCCGAACTTCGACGCGCTGTACGTGGCGATCCCCGGCGTCGTGATCTTGCCCGCCATCGACGACACGTTGACCACGTGTCCGCGTCCACGCCGGACCATTTCCGGTAGCACCAGGTGGGTCCCGGTCAGGACCGCACCGAGGTTGATGGCCAGCTCGCGCTGCAGGGCCTCCAGATCCTGATCGACGAAACGCCCCATGTGCTGGATGCCGGCGTTGTTGACGAACATGTCGATGGGCCCGCGCTCGGAGACCGTACCGACGAAGTCCTTGAACGAGGTCTCGTCCGTGACGTCGAGGTGCAACGCATTCACTCTGCGTCCCAGAGACTTCGCGGTCTCGGTTGCCGCGGCGAGGTCGCGATCGCCGATCCAGACCGTTGCACCGCGCTCGGCCGCCGCGGCCGCGGTGGCCGCTCCGATTCCCCGTGCGCCCCCGGTGATGCACACCTGGGCGCCGGCCAGCGCGATCACAGCGGGCTTCCCACGGGATGGCGCAGCGCGAAATAGGCGATGAGGCGGGGACCGCCGGCTGCGGTGAGCAACAGAGCGCGGCCGAGATACACACCCGGGACCAGTTCGACGATCTCGTCCCGGGTCTTGCGGATGGGAAAGGTCCGGACGCCGGGGTTCTTGTACTCCGCGACGCCGTAGTCGAGGGCCCGCACCTGCACACGGGGTTCGATCAACCCCTGACTCGGCCCGTGATCGAAGTGGAAACCCTCCATCTCACGACCGACGAGCCGAAGCCCCGTGTAACCGAAGGTGATGATCGGCATGACAACCGCCGCGATGGGCGACAGGCGGTTGAGCCCGGTCCCGGCCGCGAGGTCGAAGCTCTTGCCACGCCAGGTGGGGTCGATCTTCATGAGCGGGTTCGCCAGCCGGGCCTCCGGGATGCCGAAGAGCTTGCCCACGATCAGGCCCTCGAGCTTGCCGTCGAGATTCTCCGGTTCGGTACCGGCGCCGAACAGCAACGACAACGAGTCGCGATCCTGCCGGTCGCCGAGCTCCCGGACGAAGTCCCAGGTGTCGATGCGCGCGCGTCCCGGGCTGTGTTCGGCGAGGGCCCGCAACTCGGCCAGTACGCCGAGGGCCGTCTCACTCGGGTCGTAGCCGACGGCGGCCGTGTCTCTCAATTCCGCACTCATGGGTTGCCCTCCGAGGTGTGTTCGGTCCCGCGCCGGTGCAACGGTCGGCCGACACTGCCGGCTCGTCGTACCGAATCAGGTACTTTCTGGTACCACTTCGTACTGGTACGGCACTGTGCCAGATTCGCCGATGCCCTGTCAACGACGCGGCGAGAAGGGTCGATGCCAAGATGAACGGGTGAAGACCACGAGCCCGGACCGCAGCTATGGGGGTCGGTCCGCGCCCGAACGGACCGCGCGACGGCGGGCCGCCCTCGTCGACGTCGCCATCACCGCGATGTCCGAGAGCCGGTGGCGGTCGGCGACCGTGGCGAGCCTGTGCGTCGAGGCGCAGCTCAACAAGCGCTACTTCTACGAGAGTTTCGACGATCTGGACGCGTTGGCGAGGGCGGTGATCGACGACATCTCCGCAGAGGTCACGGAGGCGGCCGTCGTCGCGTATGTGGCTGCGCTGCAACGGCCTCAGCCCGAACAGGCACGACTCGCCGTCGACGCCATCATCGGTGTGCTCGGTACCGACCGTCGCAAGGCCCGCGTCCTGCTCGGCGGCGCGGCCGGTACCGCGGCGGTCGACGCACGGCGCACCGACGCCATCGAAGGCCTGACCGAGGTGCTGATCGACCACGCGCGCACCATCCACGACGTCCGCCTCGAGGCCGACTCGCTCGCGCAGACCGCGCCGGCATTCGTCATCGGCGGCACCGCGCAGGCGATCCTGTCCTGGGCGGAGGGAGCTCTGCGGGTGACCCGGGAGCAACTCGCCGACGACCTGGCCTCGCTGTGGATGACCCTGGGGACGTCGGCTGCGGAGATCGCCCGCACACGGTTGGAAGAGTCCTCGGGATCCAGCGACCCGGTCTGATCGGCCGGGTGTCAGATGCGCCTGTTTCGGGCATGGTGGAGACATGCCGGACAACGAAGATCCCAGTAACGAACCCACGTGGACCACGACCGACGACGAGGTGAGAACCGACCCGGACATGCGGAGCGACCCCGACGAGGAGCGCGGACCGTCCTCGGCTCTGCCCACCGCGGGGGACACCGAGATCGGCGAGACCGAACGCATCCGGGAAGACAAGGCCTCCTACGACGGCGCACAACCACCGGCGGACCACACCGACGAGGGTCACGCGGTCGGCGGATCGGAGGGCACCACCGATGGCCAGTGATCAACCGGCAGGACAGAAGCGGACGATCGTCATCACCGGTGCCAGTGACGGTATCGGCGCCATCGCCGCACGCGAACTCGCAGGCCCCGACACCGAGCTCGTCGTCGTCGGCCGGTCCGCGAAGAAGCTCGCACCCGTGGCGGCCGACACCGGCGCCCAGCAGTTCACGGCCGACTTCTCCCGGCTCTCCGAGGTGCGCGATCTCGCCGACGCCATCAACTCCGCGGTCGGCCGCATCGACGTGCTGATGAACAACGCGGGCGGCACCTTCGACCACAAGCAACGGACCCATGACGGTCACGAGCCGAACTTCCAGATCAATCATCTGGCCCCGTTCCTGCTCACCCACCTCGTCCGCGACCGTCTCGTCGCGGCCGACGGGTCGCTGGTGTTGAACACGTCCAGCGTCGGCAACCTCGCCGGCGACGTCGACCTCGACGACCTCGACTACAAGAAGCGCAAAGCGCTGTTCATGCGGCCGTACGGCTCGGGCAAGCTGATGAACATCATGTTCACGCGCGGCATCGCAAAACGGTGGATCGGCGACAAGATCTATTCCGCCGCAGTGCATCCGGGTCCTGCTGCAACGAGTTTCGGCCGTGACTCACGATTCGTCGGACTCGCCTACCGCTCACCGCTGACCAAATTGGTCACCATCACTCCCGACCAGGGCGCCGCTCCCCTCATCGCCCTCGCCGAACGTGGGGCGGATCCCTCACTCAACGGCGTGTATTTCAGTCGGCACAAGGCCAACGGCCTCGAGAATCCCCAGGCCAAGAACCAGGGGCTGATCGACGGGTTGTGGAAGCGCTCGGCGGAACTCACCGGACTCGCGTGACCGGACGGCAGTGCTGGACAGCGCATCTCGGCCGAACAGCGCATCTCGGCTGAACAGACCATCTCGAGGCGGTCGGTCCGATCGGATCACCGCCGCCGAAAGAAGGAGAACAGCAGCATGACTCGAAACATTCTCTTCATCATGACCGGCGCCGACACCTGGACGCTCAACGACGGGTCGGGCCACAAGACCGGGTTCTGGGCCGAGGAGGCCGTCGCACCTCTCGAGGTGTTCCGTGCGGCCGGGTATCAGGTGACGGTCGCGACGCCGGGCGGTGTCCGTCCGCCCGTCGACGAGGGCAGCCTGAGCGTGGACAGCATCGGCACGCCCGAGCGGGCAGCCGAGATCCGTCACGTCGTCGAGACCGCACCCGAGCTGGCGAAGCCGATCGCGCTGTCGGACGTCCGCATCGCCGACTACGACGCGGTGTTCGTCCCGGGCGGCCACGGTCCGATGGAGGACCTGGCCGTCGACGCCGATGCCGGTGCTCTGTTGATCGCGGCCGACGATGCCAAGCTGCCCCTCGGGGTGGTGTGTCACGGACCCGCGATCCTGCTGGCCGCGACCGACGACGACGGCGTCAACAAGTTCGCGGGCCGAACCGTCACCGGCTTCAGCAATGCGGAGGAAGAACAGGCCGGTCTGGCCGACAAGGCGCCGTGGCTGCTCCAGGACCGACTCACCCAGGCGGGCTTCAAGGTCACGCTCGGCGAACCGTGGTCGGTGCATGTCGAAGCCGACGGCAACCTGTTGACCGGGCAGAACCCCGCGTCGTCGGAGTCGCTGGCGCGCACCCTCCTCGACCGGCTGGAAAACGTACCCCAGGGTTCCAAGTAACCTGTCGTCGGACAGCAACGCCCGCTCCTCGCGGAGCGGGCGTTGTGCTGTCCGGGGTCGGTGACGTCAGTGTCGGGAGTCGTAGGGCAGCAACGCCATCTCCCGTGCGTTGCGGATGGCGGTCGCGACCTGTCGCTGCTCCTGCGGTGACAAGCCCGTGAGCCGCCGGCTCCGGATACGGCCCTTGTCCGACAGGAACTGCCGCAGCAGTGCCACGTCCTTGTAGTCGACGGGGTTGCGTCCGTCGACGCGAATACCCTGTGCGGCAAGCAGATTACGTTTGCGCTTCGACGGCTCTTCGTCGCGTCGGCGGATCTTCCGGTTGGCCATGTCTACTCCCTGCTCCGGTTGTTCGAGCTCACCAGCTGGACTTCTGGATGCCCGGCAGCTCACCGCGGTGAGCCATCTCGCGGAACCGTACGCGCGACAGCCCGGCCTTCCCGATGTACCCCCGAGGACGTCCGTCGACGGCATCTCGGTTGCGCAGTCGGGTCGGACTCGCGTTGCGCGGCAACCGCTGTAAGCGCAGCTGTGCTTCCGCTCGCTGCTCTGGGGTCGACTCCGGTGACGCGATGGCGCGCTTGAGTTCGGCGCGGATGTCGGCGTAGCGCGCGACCACCTCACGTCGTTGCTCGTTGCGGGCGATCTTCGACTTCTTGGCCATCAGCGGTCCTCCTTGAAATCTACGTGGGCGCGGGCGATGGGGTCGTATTTGCGGAGCACCATGCGGTCTGGGTCGTTCCGCCGGTTCTTGCGGGTGACGTAGGTGTATCCGGTGCCCGCGGTCGAGCGCAGCTTGATGATCGGCCGGATCTCGTTGCGCGCCATCAGACCTTCTCTCCGCGAGCACGGATCGTGCGGAGGACCGATTCGATCCCGTGCTTGTCGATGGTGGAGATCCCCTTGGCGCTGACTCGCAACGTCACATAGCGACCCTCACTCGGCACGTAGTAGCGGCGCCGCTGGATGTTCGGGTCCCACCGGCGCGACGTCCGCTTGTGCGAATGCGACACCTGTTTTCCGAACCCCGGTTGCCGGCCGGTGACCTGGCACCTCCTGGACATGCTGCCCTCCTTATCGACAATGATTGGCATTAACTGAACGGCCACGGTACCGTTGACGGAGCTCAAATGGAAATCATTCCCAATAGAACGGAGGGTGGTCGTGATCGACGAGGGACCCGCGTACCGTCCGGACAACACCATCGACGGTCGGACGCCAGTCATCTGGTCACCGGACTCGACGCGTCATCGGTCCACCGCGTGGGCGACGCACTCGAGGCCGGCGGCATCCGCGGAGGCAGCGTGCAGGTGCATCACGACCTCACGCAGGTCGAGGATGGCCGCGTCGTCCGCACGCTGAGCTGGCGCGGCACCGATGGTCGGAGCCACCACGACGTCTGCATCGTCGAACTCGCCCACGGATGCATCTCCTGCACGCTGCGTGAGGATCTGCTCCCCCTGCTCCGCCGCCTCCATCGCCGGCCCTCGGTGCACCGGATCGTCCTGACCCTCGACCCGATCCTGGAACCCGAGCAGGTCGCCTGGTCGATCGACAACGTCATCGTCTCGGACATGCCCGGCTTCGACGACGGCCCGGCATCGACCGAGGTACGCGTCGACGCCACCATCGCCTGTGTGGCAGAGGATGATTGGTTGACCTCCGCGACCGGTGACCTGTCGCTCGCGGAGGGTGGCCACATCGCGCTGGACGACGACCGCACCCTGGCGCAGGTCGCCGTCGGTCAGGTGGCCTTCGCCGACGCCCTGATCGTCGCGGCGTGTGATCCCACGTTCCGCGATGCGTGGCAGTCGGCGCGCCTCGTGGCGGTCCTCAAACGGTTGGCGCCGAATGTCCCGATGATGTTCGAGCTCCCCCGGCGCCCGGTGACATCTGTACTCGCCGAGCAACTCCTGGCAGCGGTGCGCCCGAACGGACGGCGCGGTCGCGTCGACGACCCACACGATCCGCTGTTGCCGGGTGAGCCACCGCTCGACTCCGACTGCGGGGTCTCGTGGGTCGAGTTCGCCAGCGACCGTCCGTTTCACCCCGGTCGCTTCCACGACGCGATCGACGCGCTGCTCGACGGTGTCGTCTGTTCACGCGGGCGGCTCTGGGTGGCCACGCAACCGGACGAGGCGCTGTGGTTGGAGTCCGCGGGAGGCGGCCTGCGCGTGGCGCACGGCGGTCCCTGGCTCGCGGCGATGGCCGAGGACGAGTTGGCGCGGGTGCCGGCCGAGCGGCGGGCCATGGGCGCGCTGCGGTGGGACGAGACCTTCGGCGACCGGCACACCTCGATCGTCGCGCTCGTTCACTCCGGCGATCCCGCCGAGATCGAGGAAGCGCTCCGGTCGGCCTGCCTGAACGAGGTCGAATTCGCTGCTGGACAACAGTTCTGGTCCACCTTCGACGACCCGTTCGGGGAGTCCCACGCGGACCCGTGCGACGACCTCGAGCTCACCGAGCCGACGGTGGACGCGGTGCGCGGCATCGACTCCCCCGACCCCCGCGACAACTGACGACACACCGCTCACCATCAACCGGAAGGCCGATCCATGAAAAAGGGCATTCATCCCGACTACCACCCCGTCGTCATCCGCGACGGTTCCACCGGCAAGGAGTTCCTGACGCGCTCGACCGCCACGTCGTCGGCCACCGTGACGTGGTCCGACGGCAACGTCTACCCGCTCATCACCGTCGATGTGACCAGTGATTCGCACCCGTTCTACACCGGCGTCAACACGATCCCCGACGTCGCCGGCCGGGTCGAGAAGTTCCGCCGACGGTATGCGCATCTGGAGCGCGACAAGTCCTGACCGTCCACCGCTCACCACTTCCGTTCGCGCTCACCCTTTTTCGATGAGCGTGAGCGGATTGTGTGGGCGTGTCGCCGAGCTCGTCAGTTCTTGTCCGGCTTCGGTTTTCCGTTGCCGTTTCCGCTGTTCCCGTTTCCACCGTTGCCGTTTCCCCCGTTGCCGTTTCCCCCGCCCCGTCCGGGGTTGCCGCGGTCATCGCCGCCGCCTGCGGGAGCGGGTGCGGGTTGTTCGACGGTGGGCTGCGGGATCTGAGCCGGGGTGTCGACCCCTGTCACCGGAGGTGGCACGGTGGTGGCCAGCGTGGATTCGGCTGCCGGGGTCGACGCCGGTGCGTCGGTCGCCGGAGCCGGTCCGTCGTCGCCCGTGGAGTTCGTCACCAGCGCGATGGCGACGAGCACGACCGCCAGGAGCGCGACCACACCGCCGAGCAGCGCCAGCGAGGTGCGACGCGACGGCCGTGATGGATTCCCCATCGGTTGCAAGCCCGCGGGTGGCGCGAGGTTCGCTTGCGTCGCCAACGGGGCGGTCATCGCCGCGGTGGGACGCGAGTCGGTCGAGTTCGACGGCACTACAGGAGGAATGGCGGCTGCGGGGTCAGGAGTCCGCAGCGCCGCCATCATGGACGCCGCGGTCGGAAAGGGCGGATCGTCCTGCCCCGGTCTCATCGCCCGGTCGATCGTCTCGCGCAGTTCGGACGGAAGGTCGGGTCGGATCTGTACCAGCGGCGGAGGTGGCGCGTGCAGGATCGCGTAGGCGACGGCAGCGGGATTGTCCTGACCGTAGGCCCGGTGCCCGGTCAGTGCCTCGTAGGCGACCACCGCGACAGCGTAGAGATCGTCGGCCGGCGTGGCAGCCCGGCCGAGTACGCGGTGAGGACTCAGGTAACCGATGGTGCCGACGACGTCACCCGTCGCGGTGTGTGCCATGCCTGCGGTCTTGGCGATGCCGAGATCGGCGACCTTGACCCGGTCGTCGGCAACCAGCAGGTTCGCCGGCTTGACGTCGCGGTGGAGGACTCCGGCGGCGTGCGCCGCGGCAAGCGCAGCGAGAACGTCGTCGACGAGAGACCTCACCTGCCGAGGCGGCAGGGGTCCCGCGGCCATCAGATCTTGAGCCGTGGCGCCGCTGAGGCGCTCCATGACGATGTACGGGGTGCCTCCGTGGTCGCCGTAGTCGTACACGGCCACGATGTTGGGGTGGTTGAGCGCGGCAGCGGCTCGCGCCTCCCCGGCGAAGCGGTCCTGATCGGTCGGCGCGGACTCGCTTCCCAGGCGCAACAGCTTGATCGCCACGGGTCGGTGCAGCGTGCGGTCCCAACCGTCGTGGACGACCGCCATGCCTCCACGGCCGAGGATCCCCCGGAGCTCGTAGCGTCCGTCCAGTAGGTCGCCGTCCACGGATCCACGGTAGCGGGCCAGTCGGCTGCGTCAGTCCGGTAGCAGCCGGTCGGCGAGGGTTCGCACGATGTCGTCGACGGGTTCGTCCGGCAGCAGGGGCCCGGTCAGCTGGTCCAGCAGGAGGCCGTCGACCGCGAAGTGGAAAAGGGCTATCTCCCGCGCGGTTCCCGGCAGGCCGGCCTGCTCGTTGAAGGCCACGTCCCCGGCGAACCCGGTACGACGCCATTCGACGATGATCTCCCCGACCTCGGGGCGCCGCATCCCTTCGAGCCGGAGTTCGATCAGCGCGATGGTGACCTCCCGGTTGTCCATGAGCCGCTGCACGATGTTGCGGAGGTACTCGGCGAACAGTTCCCGCGTGGGTTCGCGACCGGCCCGTTCCGCGATGAAGGACTCACTGGGCGCCAGACGCTCGTAGATGCGCTCGACCAGCCCTTTCCACAACGCGGACCGGCTACGGAAGTAGTTCGTCGTCGTACCCGCCGGGACTTCGGCAGTTCGGTCGACGGCGCGGTGGGTGAGTCCGCGTGCACCGGAGGCGGCGAGGACCGCAAGACCTGCATCGGCAATCGCGCGTCGGCGCTCCTCGTTCCGGGCCACGGATGAACGATAGCGCAACCACTACATGTGATGTAGTTTCTCAATCACTACATCTGAAGTGATTGGAGATCGTCATATGCGTGAACTCGTGTACTACGTGGCCGTCAGCCTCGACGGCTACATAGCGGGACCTGCGGGCCAGTACGACGCCTTCCTGTTCGAGGGCGACCACATGGAGGCGATCAACAAGGACTACTCCGACACGCTCCCGACGCATTTCGCCGCCGCGCTGGGAGTCGTCCCACGCGGCGACCGATTCGACACGGTCCTGATGGGTGCCGACACCTATGCGGCCGGTCTGCCCGACATCGTGAGTCCGTACCAGCATCTGGACCAGTACGTGTTCACCCACCGCCCCCACGATCCGGCCGACGGGGTGACGTTCACCGAGCGCGACCCCATCGACGTCGTCACCGAGTTGAAAGGTGCGGAGGGCAAAGACATCTGGTTGTGCGGCGGGGGACGTCTCGCCGGCCAGCTGATCGGTGAGATCGACCGGTTCGTGCTCAAGCGTCAACCCGTGCTGTTCGGTGCCGGTATCCCGCTCATCGCCCCCGGGACCTACGCGCCTCGACGGTTCGATCGTGTGAGCACCCGGGAGTTCGACTCCGGGGTCTCGTTCGTGGAGTACGTCGCGGTCTAATCATGTCCGTGGTCAGAGGACCGCGAGCGCGTCGTCGAGCGAGACGAGATCGGCCATCGTCACCGCAGTCCGCCACGACGAATCGCGCAGCTCTGTCGCAGCGCGGATGGCGGCCAGCGCCGTCAACCGACCTGTCGCCTCGGACTGTCCTGTACCGCATGCGTGTCGACGTTCACCGGACCGGCGGTTCTCGGCGATGACGTGCCAGGCGTCGGACCCAAGAGGAGGCACCCACGTCAGGGTGCTTCGCAACACCGGCACCCGACCGATCAGACCCAACGCCGCGGTCATCGGTGCGGAGGTGAGGGTGAGATACGAGCGAATCGCCCCGGGCTTGTCGTCGAGCAGGACATGATCGGGGAAGTCCGCGCGTAGATAGCGCCTGGTGCGTCCGTCAGATCCTTTGGCGCGCCGGGTCTCACCGAGGTTGCGCACCGGCCGCCCTTCGGGCGGGTGGTGGACATCGGTGCCGACCAGACCGACCGTCCAGGCGACCGCCGCCGGGCCGTGCTTCTCGCCCGCCCCGAGCATCACGAGCACATCGATGTCATCGCCGGTGTGCGAGTCGAGCGCAGCGGCCAGGATCGTGCTGAGCCCGGGCGCGAGGCCTGCCCCCAGAACGACTGGTCCGATCGTCGCCGTACGCAAGGCGTCGAGGTAGGCCCCCGATGCCGAGATGTCGACCAGTGGCGTGGGTCCGGTGGCGGTGGCGAGCTCCGGACGTTCGATCCCGGAAGCGTTGATGACGACGTCGTGTCGCGCTGCGAGGCGGTGAAGTTCCGTCAGGTCGCCACGGAGATCGATCCGGGCGTCACCGGTCGCCGTGCGACTCGTCGCGGTCACGACATGGCCGGCGTCCACCAGCTCCCGGGCGACGACGGTGCCCACCGCACCGCGCCCACCGAGGAGCAGGATTCGCCGCTTCTCGGTCGATATGTCCATTCCGACGTCGTGCGCGTCGTTCCCTCTACCCATGGAGACCATGCTCTGGGACCACGATCACGAACGGCGAGTGCTTTTGCAGGATCTGCAAAGATGACGCCATGACCGCGGACCTGACCGAGCTGATCAGCGCGATCGGTCCACGTCTTCGCATGCTCCGCCTCGCGCGGGCGCTCACGCTGACCGCTGTCGCCGAGGAGTCGGGACTGTCCATCAGCACACTCTCCCGGGTGGAGACCGGGAATCGGCAGCCGACGCTCGACGTCCTGCTCCCCCTCGCGAAGGTGTATCGGGTCTCGCTCGATCAACTCGTCGACGCACCGCCCACGGGTGATCCTCGAGTGCATCTCGAACCGAGGTCGGTGGCGTCCGGGGGTGTCATCGTGCCACTCACCGGCTACCCGGGGCGGGTACGGGCGTTCAAGCACGTCCTCGGCCCACGCGAGCCGCACCTCGTCACCCATGAGGGGCACGCCTGGCTCTATGTGCTCGCCGGGCGACTGCGCCTACTTCTCGCCGACGCCGAGCACGTCCTGGAACCCGGCGAGACGGCCCAGTTCGATCCCATCACTCCGCACTGGTTCGGCCCGGCCGACGACAGCCCCGTCGAGATCCTGCATCTCTTCGGTCCACATGGTGACCGGCCGGCTGTGCGGCTGGAATGACTGTCGACGATCGTAGAGACGCCGAAGGCGACGAGCAGCTAGTCGAGCCGCGTCGTCGCCTTCGGTGAAAGTGGTGGAGCCTAGGAGATTCGAACTCCTGACATCTGCCTTGCAAAGGCAGCGCTCTACCAACTGAGCTAAGGCCCCGTGCCGTACCGGATCGGTTCGGCGGGATGCGAATTCCGATGTCCGAAAACATCTGTCGCAGTGGGCCTAGGAGGACTTGAACCTCCGACCTCTTCGTTATCAGCGAAGCGCTCTAACCGCCTGAGCTATAGGCCCTTGAACCGAGGAGTGAGATTACCCGACTGAAGCCCCAACCAACAAAACGGCTGGTCAGGGGCGTGGTTCAGTCGAGGTCCGCGAGAGTCACCTCGGCCCCGCCGACGAGGTCGGCGCAGATGTTGTAGATGTAGCTGCCGATGGTCGCGAGGGCTGTCAGCAGGATGGCGTTGATGGCCCCCAGGAGCGCCGCTGCGCCGAAGACGGTACCGGCGCCGATGACGTCACCACTCGCGCTCGATTCGTCGGCGACGAGCGTTCCGAAGCTGTTGTTGACCTGGTCCCACACACCCATGCCGTCGAGGATCAGGTACAGCACGGCGACGGAGATCATCCAGATGAAGAATCCGACCACCGACAGCACGGCCGCGATCTTGAACGTCGCCCACGGATCGATCCGACGGACCTGGACCGACGCCCGCAGTGCTGTTCCCGCGGCGAGTACCTGACGCGGGGCCGACCGCGGCGACGCCTTCGCAGGGGCTGCTGCGGGCGTCTGCGGTGTCTCGGGCGAACGCTTGAGATCGGCGGTGTGGTGGATCTGGTCGAGGTCGGGCAGATCACTGTCGGGCAGGTGCCCGCGGTCGATCGTGCTCGTCGGCGATTCCACGAAGCCCGGCTCCTCGGTGGCCGTCGCCCCGCCGGGTCGGCGCGGGTTGTCCAGCTTGGTCACCGGTGCCTGCTGACCGCTCATGCTGGCGGCGGCGGTTCCGCTGTTGGTGACGACCCCGCGCGGCGGCGGGCCGCCACGATTCTCCTGCGGCGGGCCGCCACGATTGTCCTGCGGACCCGGGCCGCCACCGTTCTCCTGCGGCCCGGACCGGCCTTGGTCGTCGCGTGCGAACGACTCGGTCGGCGCGGCCGACCCGTTGTCGGCCGGCCCACGCTGCCAGGGCGGCACCAGTCCCCCGCTCGGGGTCCCAGTTCCGGGGCCCGCCGGTCCTCCGGCCGGGCGCCCGTTCTGGTCCTGTTGCGGCTCGTTCGGTGTGCTCACAGGCATTCCCTCACTCAGGCGTCACTGACTTTTGCCTCGATCGGCGTCGGCTCGACGGGTCGTCCGGGTGGACGGTCACCGTCACCGACTGGTCGAGAAACAGTGATGCTCACCCTATCGCCTACGACGAGACCTCGGTCTCGTCCGGCTCGTCGGCGTTGCGGGCGATGGCGATGACCGTCGTGCCCTCGTCGATGTTCATCAGACGCACGCCCTTGGTCTGCCGGCCGGCCTTGCGCACCGACTTCGCGGTGGTGCGGATGACTCCACCGCCGGACGTGATCGCGTACAGCTCGGAGTCGTCGTCGACGATGAGCGCACCGATCAGTTCACCGCGCCGGCGATCGTGGGCGATGGTCAGCACACCCTTGCCGCCGCGCCCCTGGACCGGGTAGTCGTCCATGCCCGTCCGCTTGGCGTAACCGCCGGAGGTCGCCACCAGGAGATAGGTGCCGTCGCGGACGACGTTGAGCGACAACAGGGTGTCGTCGGTGTTGAAGCGCATGCCCTGCACGCCGGAGGTCTGCCGGCCCATCGGACGCAGCGCCTCGTCGTCGGCGTGGAAGCGGATCGACTGTCCCTTCTGGGACACGAGCAGCAGATCGTCGTCGGCACTGCACAATTGGGCGCCGACGAGCTCGTCCTCGCCACGGAGGTTGATCGCGGCGATGCCTCCGGAGCGGTTGGAGTCGAAGTCCACCAGGCGCGACTTCTTCACCAGGCCGTTGCGGGTGGCCAGCACGAGATACGGGGCGTCCTCGTAGGTCTTGAGCTGGATGACCTGTGCGATCCGTTCCTCCGGCTGGAAGGCGAGGAGGTTGGCGACGTGCTGTCCGCGGGCGGTGCGGTTGGCCTCGGGCAGTTCGTACGCCTTGGCCCGGTAGACGCGACCCTTGGTGGTGAAGAACAGGATCCAGTCGTGGGTCGAGCACACGAAGAAGTGCTTGACGATGTCGTCCTGCTTGAGGCCGGCACCCTGGACGCCCTTGCCGCCGCGTCGCTGGCTGCGGTAGAGGTCGGTCTTGGTGCGCTTGGCGTAACCGGTCTCGGTGATCGTGACGACCACGTCCTCGCGAGCGATGAGGTCTTCGTCGCTGACGTCGCCGTCGGCCGCGATGATCTTGGTCCGACGCTCGTCGCCGTACTTGTCGACGACCTCCTTGAGTTCGTCGCGCACGATGGCCCGCTGACGCTCGGGCCGGTCGAGGATGTCCTTGTAGTCGGCGATCTCGAGTTCGATCTCGGCGAGTTCGTCGACGATCTTCTGCCGCTCCAGTGCGGACAGTCGGCGGAGCTGCATCGCGAGGATCGCGTCGGCCTGGATCTCGTCGATGTCGAGGAGGTCGATCAGGCCGGTGCGTGCGGTCTCGGTGTTCGCCGACCGACGGATCAGGGCGATCACCTCGTCAAGCGCGTCAAGGGCTTTCACGAGACCGCGCAGGATGTGGGCGCGTTCCTCGGCCTTGCGCAACCGGTACCGCGTGCGACGCACGATGACGTCGATCTGGTGCGCCACGTAGTAGCGGATCATCTGGTCGAGACGCAGTGTGCGCGGCACGCCGTCGACGATGGACAGCATGTTGGCGCCGAAGCTGGTCTGCAGCTGGCTGTGCTTGTAGAGGTTGTTCAGGACCACCTTGGCGACCGCGTCACGACGCAGGGTCACCACGATGCGCATACCGACGCGGTCCGAGGACTGATCCTCGATCCGACTGATGCCCTTGAGCTTTCCCTCGTTGACCTGCTCGGCGATCGACTGGATCAGGTTGTCCGGGTTGACCTGGTACGGCAACTCGGTGACCACCAGCGTGGTGGATCCCTTGTTCTCCTCGATGTCGACGACGCTGCGCATCCGGATGCTGCCGCGCCCGGTCGTGTAGGCGTCCTTGATGCCCTGGCTGCCGACGATCAGTCCGGCCGTGGGGAAATCGGGGCCCTTGATGCACTCCATGCAGGCGGCGAGGGTGGTCTCGTCGTCGGCGTCGTGGTTCTCCAGTGCCCAGAACACCGCATCGGCGACCTCATTGAGGTTGTGCGGAGGCATGTTGGTCGCCATGCCGACCGCGATACCGCCGGAACCGTTGATCAGCAGGTTCGGGATGCGCGACGGCAACACCGTCGGCTCGTTGGTCTTGCCGTCGTAGTTGGGGACGAAATCGACTGTCTCCTCGGTGATGTCACGCAACATCTCCATGGCGAGCGGCGTGAGGCGCGCCTCGGTGTACCGCATCGCGGCCGCACCGTCGTTGCCGCGCGAGCCGAAGTTGCCCTGCCCGTCGATGAGGGGGTAGCGCATCGACCACGGCTGGGCGAGTCGGACGAGGGCGTCGTAGATCGCGGTGTCGCCGTGCGGGTGGTAGTTACCCATCGTCTCCGCAACGGGTTTCGCCGACTTCACATAGCTGCGGTCCGGCCGGAAACCCGCGTCGAAGGATGCGTACAGCAGGCGGCGGTGCACCGGCTTGAGGCCGTCGCGCACCTCGGGGAGCGCTCGCCCCACGATCACGCTCATGGCGTAGTCGATGTAGCTCTTCTGCATCTCCTGCCCGAGATCGACAGGTTCGATGCGATCGCCTTCGCCTCCGGCGGGCGGCAGTGTGGTGTCAGTCATTGTGTGTTCTTTCTGCGATCACTACGAATCGAGACGATCCGTGATCAGACATCGAGGAAGCGAACGTCTTTCGCGTTGCGGGCGATGAAGCTCCGGCGGGCGGCGACGTCCTCACCCATGAGGATGGAGAACAGTTCGTCGGCGGCCGCTGCGTCGTCGAGCGTCACCTGGCGAAGTACACGCACGGCCGGATCCATCGTGGTCTCCCACAGTTCCTTGGCGTTCATCTCGCCGAGACCCTTGTAGCGCTGGATGCCGTCCTCGGTGTTGATCTTCTTGCCCGCGGCGCGGCCGGCCTCGAGCAGTCCGTCACGCTCGCGGTCGGAGTAGGCGAACTCCGGCGCCGACTTCTGCCACTTGAGCTTGTACAGCGGCGGCATGGCGAGATACACGTGGCCGTGCTCGATGAGCGGCCGCATGAAGCGGAAGAGCAGCGTGAGCAGCAGGGTCGAGATGTGCTGGCCGTCGACGTCGGCGTCGGCCATCAGCACGATCTTGTGATAGCGCAGCTTGCTGATGTCGAACTCGTCGTGGATGCCCGTGCCGAAGGCGGTGATGATCGACTGGACCTCGGTGTTCTTGAGAACACGGTCGATGCGTGCCTTCTCGACGTTGATGATCTTGCCGCGCAGCGGAAGGATCGCCTGGTACATCGAGTCGCGCCCCGACTTGGCGCTGCCGCCTGCGGAGTCGCCCTCCACGATGTAGACCTCGCACTTGCCCGGGTCGTTGCTGCGGCAGTCGGCGAGCTTGCCGGGGAGACCACCGATGTCGGTGGCGGTCTTGCGACGCACCAGATCACGGGCGTTGCGCGCGGCCATCCGAGCCCGCTGGGATTCGACGATCTTCTTGATGATGGTCTTGGCCTCGGCCGGATTGGCCTCCAGCCAGTGACCGAGGTGCTCGCTGCAGACGCGCTGGACGAAGCCCTTGACCTCGGTGTTGCCGAGTTTGGTCTTGGTCTGTCCCTCGAACTGCGGGTCGCTGACCTTCACCGAGATCACCGCGGCGAGACCCTCACGGATGTCGTCTCCCGAGAGGCGGTCTTCCTTCTTCTCCTTGATGAGCTTCTTGTCCACCGCGTACTTGTTCACGGTGAGCGTCAGCGCGGCGCGGAAACCCTCTTCGTGGGTTCCGCCCTCATGCGTGTTGATCGTGTTGGCGAAGGTGTGAACCGACTCGGAGTAGCCGGCGTTCCACTGCATCGCGACCTCGACCTCGTGGCCCTCGCCCTTGCCCTGGAAACCGATGACCGTCGTGTGGATCGACTGCTTGGTGCGGTTGAGGTGCTTGATGTAGTCGACGAGTCCATCCGGGTAGTGATAGGTGCGCGTCTTCGGCTTCGCCGCGGCCGCAGCCTTCTCCTCCTCGGACTTGATCTCCTCGGCGGCCTCGGTGAGGTTGCTCTCCTCGTCGCCGTCGGCGTCGCCAGGCGCTTCGACGGCCTGCGGGCGCTGATCGGTCAGCGTGATGGTCAGGCCCTTGTTGAGGAAGGCCATCTCCTGCAGGCGACGAGCCACGGTCTCGGCGTTGAACCGGGTGGTCTCGGTGAAGATCTCCGGGTCCGGCCAGAACCGCACCGTGGTGCCGGTCTTGCGGGTGGCCGAGCCCTTCTCCAGCGGACCCGGTTTGGCGTACGAGTAGGTCTGCTCCCAATGGAAGCCGTCGTTCTCGATCTCGAGCTCGACGGTGGTGGACAGCGCGTTGACCACCGAGATGCCGACGCCGTGCAGACCGCCGGACACCGCGTAGGCGTCGGAGTCGAACTTTCCGCCCGCGTGCAGCTGGGTCATGACGACCTCGACGGTGGGAACCCCGGTGCGGTGCATGCCGGTGGGGATACCGCGGCCGTCGTCGACGACCTGGACACCGCCGTCGGCGAGCAGGGTGACGTCGACCCGCGACGCGAAACCGGCCATCGCCTCGTCGACCGAGTTGTCGACGACCTCCCAGATCAGGTGGTGCAGTCCTCGTTCACCGGTGGAACCGATGTACATGCCGGGCCGCTTACGGACGGCTTCCAGACCTTCGAGGATGTTGATCGAGTCGGCGCCGTACTCCGACGGCTTCTTCTTGCTCTTCTTCGGTCCGGTGTCGTTGGTGTCGGCCACGAGGTGCGTCCGCTCCTGTTCTGCTCATCGACGGATCAGGTGGTCTCCGGATCCGTCGTCGATCCTTCTCGAGGAGGGGCGCGCAGCCGCACGCACACAGGACTACCCGGGATCTATCCGGGTAGCCTGGAGCCAACGGTCGATCTGCCGTTCACACCCCTCTCGGGACAACTCCTCCCAGTGTACTGCCTGACTCGCCCAGGAACGTGCATCCGGGGCCGCCAACAGGCCCTCAGAACGACTTTTTCGGGTTCATCCCGGGTCGGTTGTGGCCTGGGGAAGATTCCGAGCCCAGCGGCCCAGCAACCAGTAGAGTGCCGATCGGTGTGTCGACGCCCGCGTTCAGCCGTAGGTGTCGCGTGGTCCGCGGCCGCGGACGTGGCGTTCGCCCTTCCGCCACGACGGACCCTTCGGCCCGAGGATCCGCAGGGACGTCACCTGACCGTGCCCGATGGCCGCCGCGATCTTGGCCAGGATCTGCGACTGCACGTATCGCAGTTGCGTCGCCCACGCCGTCGATTCGGCTTGCACGTGAAGAACGTTGTCGCGCAGGGCAACCGGCTGGGCGTGCGCGGCGATGTCGGAGCCCACGATCTGCTCCCACATACCGAAGAGCGTGCCCTCGCCGATCTTCTCCTGCCATCCGCGGTCTTTGGCGAGACCCCCGACGAGCCGGCCGAAGGGCTGCGGATCCCGGGCATCGGGGCCGGATCCGGACCAGCGTCGACGCCCCTGCGAGCCGCGCGGCACCCGGCGCACCGGCGACGCGCGACCCCGGCCCACCGATTTTCCTGCCGCGCGGGCCTGCGCCCTGGCCTCCTCGAGGGCCTTGCGGGCGCGTTCATATCCGCCGAGTTCGCCCGGCGGCGTCGGGCGCGGCGCGGGCTCTACCGGGTCCGAGCCCGAGCCGCCTGCGGGCGCGCCGCGGTCGGGGTTCGCGTCCTCACTCATCCGAGACCCCCGTGTCCGACTGCACCCGCTCCGACTGCACCGGCTCCGACTCCACCGTCGCCACTGCGGACTGGACGACGACCTCGGATCGGCGACCGGTCTCGTCGTCGATGACGTCGACACCGATCCGACGGCCGCCGATCTCACCCGGGATGTCCTCGGCGACGGCGGCGGTGATGAGGAGTTGCTCGGCGCCTGCGGTGAACTCGACGAGCTTCGCGCGGCGTTTGGCGTCGAGTTCGGCGAAGACGTCGTCGAGCATGATGACCGGCTCCACACCTTCCGCCCGGGTCAGCTCGACGGAACCCAGGCGGAGCGCCAGCGCGAGCGACCACGATTCACCATGTGAAGCAAAGCCTTTCGCAACATCGCTGCCGAGGACGATGTCGATGTCGTCGCGATGCGGGCCCACCAGGCACATACCGCGCTCGATCTCCTTGTCGCGCAACTCCACCAGCCGAGTGGCCAGCGCGTCGCCGATCGCCTCGGGTGTGGTCTCCTCGAACTCGAGGCCACCGGACGCGCGGTACCGCAGCGTCGCCGGACGGGAGTGCGGCGCGATCGAGGCATATGAACCGGTGAAATGTGGTTCGAGCTCACCGAGCACTGCGAGCCGCGCAGCGGTCACCTGACCGCCGAGTTCGGCGAGCTGCCCGTCCCAGACGTCGAGCGTGCTGATGATCGAATCCGCTTGTTCCCCACCGCGTCTCATGGCTGAAGCAGCGGTCTTGAGCAGTGCCGAACGCTGCCGTAGGACGCGGTCGTAGTCGGCACGGGCCGCCACCCACCGCGGGCCGCGCTGAGCGACGAGCTCGTCGATGAAACGTCTGCGGTCGCCGGGATCCCCGCGCACGAGGGAGAGATCCTCCGGTGCGAAGAGGACCGCCCGAAGGATCCCCAGCAGATCACGGGGACGACGCGCCGGGCTGCGATTGATCGACGCCTTGTTGGCACCGTCGGCGTTGATGCGCAGCTCGGCGGTCAACTCGCGGCCGTCGTTCTCGACCGTCGCGGTGACCAGCGCCGAGGTCGATCCCGCATGTACGAGCGGGGCATCGGAACTCACGCGGTGCGAACGCAGGGTCGCGAGATAGAACAGGGCCTCGAGCAGGTTAGTCTTGCCGAAACCGTTGCGCCCGGTGAAGACCGTCGCCCCGGTCTCGAGCTCGAGATCAGCGGCCTGCCAGGACCGGAAATCCCTCAGGTGGAGTTCACGAACGAACATGAGCCGCTCTCGATGACGACCAGGACGACGAGGGCACGGATGCCGGCGCGGTCCGTCAGCCCGGGAGGCGAACGGGCATCAGCAGATAGCTGAACGCGCTCTCGGGTGCGACGAAAGCTCCGGACTCGTCGGCGACGGCATCCTCGCCGCTCGCGGGACGCAGCACGGCGGGACGGCTGGGCGTGGTGAACCCGAAGTCCACGGCGTCGGCGTTGATCGCGGACAGCCCGTCCTGCAGATAGCCGGGATTGAAGGCGATCGTCAGGGGCTCACCCTGGAACGACACGGGCAGTTCCTCCTCGGCCTTACCCGCCTCGTCGCCGCCGGCGGTGAGCAGCACGGATCCCTCGGTGAACTCCATCCGGACCTGCGCGCCGCGCTCGGCGACCAGGGCGACACGGCGGATCGCCTCGATCAGCGGCGCGCTGTCGATGGTCGCGACCGCGGTGTGACTGGCCGGGAGCAGCTGACGGAACTTCGGGAACTCCGCGTCGAGAAGACGCGTGGTGGTCTTCTTGGTCTCACCGAGGATGCCGAGGATGCCGTCGGAGCCGATGGCCGCACCGCCGCCGAAAGCCAGCGACACGACGCCGGTACCTTCCGAGCCCGCGGTCTTCGCGCTCTCCGAGAGTGTCTTCGCCGGGACGAGAACTGCGCCCTTGGTATCGGGATCGGAAGGCTCCCACTGCAATTCACGAACGGCGAGGCGGAAGCGGTCGGTCGCGGCGAGCACGACGGAGTTGCCCTCGATCTCGACGCGGACGCCGGTCAGCATCGGGAGAGTGTCGTCTTTGCCCGCGGCCACCGCGACCTGGGAGATCGCCTCGGCGAACAGCTGCGACGGGATCGTGCCGGTGATCTGCGGTACGTCGGGCAGCTGCGGGTAGTCCTCGACCGGCATGGTCGGCAGGGAGAACTTCGCGCTACCGCAGGTGATGGCCACCCGCGACCCGTCGAGGGTCACGTCGACCGGCTTGTTGGGCAGGGCCTTGGTGATGTCGGCGAGAAGCCGGCCGGAGACGAGCACCTGTCCGGGCTCGGCGACCTCGGCACCGAGGTTCTCCTGGGCGGAGACCTCGTAGTCGAAGCCCGAGACGGTCAGTCCGGTCTCGCCGACGTTGAGCACCACACAGCCGAGGACCGGGACGGGCGGACGAGACGGCAGGCTGCGGGCGACCCAGGCGACGGAATCAGCGAACTCGTCACGCGCGACACGAAACTTCATGCTGGGAGGTTGCCCTTCTCTCGTCTGGTTCCCGCCTGGACCACCGATGCACGGACCACTGAGTCGACGCCTTCGTCGGCCGGTCGGTCATCGGTGGATCTCACATCCGGGAATCCCACTGTAGAACGCCGCCACCGATGCCGGGATGGTTGGGGCCAAGTCGAGCCGTCGTCGACGCAGGGCCGAGCGGCCGGCACCGAGTGCCCTCTGTGCACAGTCCTTCTTACAAAAGATTCTCTTTAGAGAAGGATCCATCTCAGTAATAGGTCCTGTGGAATCTGTGGACAAGTACGGCATCGGGCCTGTCCGGACGGGTGCGGACGTGTGCATGACCGGTGGAGCAACGTCGAGCGGATCCGACCGCCGGTGTGGAGTTTTCTTGTTGTTCGCGATCCGTCCACTGTCGGTGCACATCCCCGCCCCGGTTATCCCGAGGGTGGTCCACAGGGTGTGATGCCGGGAAATAGCCGGATCCGGGCTCGTCGATTCGGCAGGCGGACAGCCGTAGTGGGCCCGCTGACCCTCGACCCGAGAGACAGACTTGGCATCCGTTGCCCTGTCTGTAGTACGCCCGGCGTCTGTCGTATCGCTGCTGTCTCTCGTACCGCCTCGAGGACGTCGCATGGTCGTGGCCGCAGACGAACGCACCCCCGGGCCGCGTGGGCGTCGGGGGTGCGGGATCCGGGCGCGAAGGCCTCAGAAGAGAACGAGGAAGCGGGAACTAGCCGACGGCCCGTTGCTTGATTCGGGCGGTGAGTTCCTGGACGTGGTCGTACACACGACGCCGTTCGGCCATCTCCTTGCGGATCTTGCGTTCGGCGTACATCACCGTCGTGTGGTCGCGGTCGAAGGTCTCCCCGATCTTCGGCAACGACAGGTCGGTCAGCTCCCGGCACAGGTACATCGAGATCTGGCGGGCCTGCGCGATCGACCGGGTCTTGCCCGGGCCCCGCAGTTCCTCGATCGAGATGTCGAAGTACTCGGCGGTGATGGCGAGGATGCTGGCGGCGCTGACCTCGAGCGTGCCCGAGTTGGGCAGCAGGGCCTGGAGAACGACGTCGGCGAGTGACTTGTCGAGTGCGGCGTCGTTCAGCGAGGCGAACGCGGTGACCCGGATCAGCGCGCCTTCGAGCTCGCGGATGTTGCGCTCGATCTTCGACGCGATGAGCTCCAGCACGTCGTCGGGCACCGCGATGTTGTCCATCTGCGCCTTCTTGCGGAGGATCGCGATGCGCGTCTCCAGATCGGGCGGCTGGACGTCGGTGATGAGACCCCACTCGAACCGGGTACGAAGCCGGTCTTCAAGTGTCGCAAGCTGTTTCGGAGGACGGTCCGACGAGATGACGATCTGCTTGCTCGCATTGTGCAGCGTGTTGAAGGTGTGGAAGAACTCCTCCTGGATACCTTCTTTGCCGACGAGGAACTGGATGTCGTCCACGAGCAGGACATCGACATCGCGATAGCGCCGCTTGAACGCGACCCGCCGGTCGTCACGCAGCGAGTTGATGAAGTCGTTGGTGAACTCTTCGGTGGACACGTATTTGACCCGCATACCCGGGAACAGGCGCTGGGCGTAGTGACCGGCCGCGTGCAGCAGATGCGTCTTGCCGAGGCCGGACTCGCCCCAGATGAACAACGGGTTGTAGGCCCGGGCCGGCGCCTCGGAGACCGCGACCGCCGATGCATGCGCGAAGCGGTTCGACGCACCGATGACGAAGGTGTCAAAGGTGTACTTGGGGTTGAGGTTTGCGCCGGGCGCCGGAGGTGTCGACGTCGGCCGCTCGGCGAAATACGACGCCCAGTCCCCCGAGGGACGCTGGGAGTCGGCGGCCGGTGCCGTCGCGAGCCCGGCACCCACGGGAGCAGCGGAGTAGTCGACGGCGGGAGCTGCGCTGGCCACGGGTCGGGCGTCGGGGACCGCAGGTGCTTCGGGGACCGGCTCGTCGTTCCGCGGCGTCGCGATCCGGACCCCCAGGTCGACCGGTTCGTCGAGATGGCGGCTGAGGACCGAACGGATGGTCTCCCGAAGGTTGCGCTCGATCTGCTCCTGTACCAGTGCCGTCGGCACGGTCAGCAGGGCGAAGCCCTCGGTCAGGGTGAGGGGTCGAACCAGTGACAGCCACGCCTTCTGCTGGCGTGTCAGGGGTTCGTGGTCGCGTGCGGCTTCGTCGTCGTTGAGTTCGGCGACGACTTGCTGCCACACCTCGCCGAATGTGTCGCGGTCTGAAGTCACAGGGCTGGCCTCCTGATGCGGAAAACTACCAGCGTTGACGAGAGCGATGGCATCTGCGCTGCCGAGCCCATCTCTCCACAGGCTTATCCACACCTGTGTACAAAGGTGACGACGAACTTGGGACTTTGGTCTGAGCCAGGTCCCCGAGGTGGTGCCTCGCACGGAGTGGTGGCCGACGCTTTGAGAGAACGTAACAGAGGTCCGGGTGGGTCACAAAGCGATCGGGACGTTTGACTCGGAACAACTGTTAAAGCCCCATGAGTGGTCCGGAACACAGCTGGTCGGAGCCGGTTCTGAGGCGACGATCGGCTCGTTTGATTTGAACGCGCGGTGTCAGTAGTCTCGACTGGTCATCCAGGTTGCGGATTTGCGCGGCGATTCTTCGTGTTCGCCGACTCATCACCGACAACAGTTCGGCACCGTCCTGGATCAAAGACCAACGACAAGATGTGGGTCACGCACGGGTAACCGGCGTGCGCACAGCGAGCACAAGGAGTTCCCGTGGCCAAGGGCAAGCGTACTTTCCAGCCGAACAACCGTCGTCGCGCACGCGTGCACGGTTTCCGTCTGCGCATGCGGACCCGCGCCGGCCGTGCGATCGTCAGCAGCCGTCGTACCAAGGGCCGCGCGAAGCTCACCGCCTGATCGTCGGCTCCTCACCGGATCTTCGCGGATCCGGTCGGCTGATCGATGACTGCGCCCACTCATCGGATCTCACGTGGATCCGACTTCTCTCGCACCCTCAAGTCCGGTGCGAGGGTGAAGAGTCGTGACTTCTCCCTGCACGTCGCCGTGGTCGGGCATGAATGGCCCGACCCTCGAGGCGTACGACGCGACGTCGCGATGACCGGCGGTCCCTGGCTGGGACTCGTCGTCAGCAAGTCCGTGGGCAATGCCGTCACCCGACATGCGGTGGCCCGGAGGCTGCGTGCCGCCTTCGCCGCCACCCGGCATCTCTGTCCCGTTCCGGAGAGTTACGTCGTCATCCGTGCCCGCGGCAGCGCCTCGGACCGGAGCAGCCTCGAACTCGCCGACCAGTTGCGTGCGGCGTTCACGAGCCGGCGCATCGCCGGGCTCGCAGACGGCGTGCAGTTGTCCGGTGGAGTGGGCGCGCACCGATGACACCCGCCGAGCTCGACGACACGTCGACGGAGACCTCCGTCGACACCGCTCCCCCGTCGACACCGGCTGCCCGCTTCATCCGCGGGGCGCGCCTGCTCCCCCGCCGCACACTCATCTTCCTCATCGAGCTGTACCGCACGTGGGTGTCGCCCATGCGGTTGCCGACCTGCCGGTTCGAACCCACGTGTTCGGGCTACGCGGTCGAAGCGCTCGACCGACACGGATTTCTCTACGGCTCGGTCTTGTCGATCATCCGCTTGCTCAAGTGCGGACCCTGGCACAAGCCCGGCTACGACCCGGTCCCCGATCGTGGCTTCGGCGAGCTGTGCCGCGATCTCTGGAGCGGGATGACCGGCAACCATCGACCTCGGAAACATCAGCACGGGTCCGGCGAGACACGTGCTCTGTGAGTACAACAAGTGAGGGGTAACTGACCCGTGCTCGACTTCATCTACTACCCGGTCTCCGGGATCATGTGGGTCTGGCATTGGCTCTTCAGCCATGTCACGCCCGACACCCCGGGTGGCAACGGTATCGCGTGGGCTCTGTCGGTGGTGTTCCTCGTGTTCACCCTGCGCGCGATCCTCTATAAGCCCTTCGTGAAGCAGATCCGCACCACGAAGAAGATGCAGGAGATCAATCCGCAGCTCCAGGCGATCCGGAAGAAGTACGCCAAGGATCGGGTCAAGATGACCGAGGAGATGCAGAAGCTGCAGAAGGAGCACGGGTTCAACCCGATGCTCGGCTGCCTGCCGATGCTGCTGCAGATCCCGGTGTTCATCGGTCTGTTCCACGTGCTGCGTTCGTTCAACCGCATGGGCACGGGCATGGGCCAGCTGAGTATGAGTGCCGCGGAGACACGCGCCACCGGCAACTACGTGTTCAGCGCCGATCAGGTACAGAACTTCCTCGACGCCCGTCTGTTCGGTGTGCCGTTGTCGTCCTACCTGGTCGAGCCGGCCACCGAGTTCCAGGCCTTCGTCGAGCCGGGTTCCCCCATCGACTTCACCCGCCCGCAGATCGCGTACGTCGTCGTGCCGATGATGATCATCGCCTCGATCGCCACGCACATGAACTCGCGCGCATCGGTGGCCCGCCAGCCCGAGGCGGCGCTGGAGAATCCGCAGACCCGGATGATGAACAATCTGGCGCTCTACATCTTCCCGATCGGCATCCTCATCACCGGACCGTTCTTCCCGGTCGCCATCCTCCTCTACTGGATGAGCAACAACATCTGGACCTACGGCCAGCAGCACATCGTCTTCGGTCACATCGCCAAGGAAGAGGAAGAGGCCAAGCTCGCCAAGCAGGAGAAGTTGAAGGCGAACGCGCCGAAGCCCGGTGTCCGGCCGGATCGCAAGAAGCGCAATGCGGGTGGGACGGGCACGTCCGATGCCACGACCGTGTCCCTGTCCAAGGGTGACGACTCCCCTGCCGATTCGACGACGGGCGGCACGCAGGACTCCGCAGTCACGGGTACGGAGATCTCGGACAAGGAAGCGTCGGGCAACGGATCGGCCCCTGCCGCCGGGGACAGCGGTCCCGGCGCGAAGCCGAAACCAGGACAGAAGCCCACTCGTTCCGGCGCCGGCGCAGCACCCGGCAAGAAGCAGAACCACAACCGCGGGAGTCGATCGACGACAAAGGGCGGCAACAAACGAGGCGGCAAACGGTGACCGCCCGAGACTTGTTCGATGAAGCACAGAAGTTAGGTGAATGAGATGACAGCAGAGACTGCAACTCAAACCGGTTCGGAATCCGACACCCACGCCGGAGCGCAGACCGAGGAACATCGCGAGGATCAGACGGAGAACGGTTCGACCGCCGTGGAAGACACGGCTGCCGTCGAGAGCCCGGTCGCCGGTTCCGACGCCGATGCGGACGACTCGCCGACCGCCGCCGAGGACATCGACGATGAGGCGGACGACGACGCTGACGACGACGAGGACGACGAAGATCGTCTGGTCGAAGAAGGCGAGATCGCCGGCGACTACCTGGAGCAGTTGCTCGACGTTCTCGACTTCGACGGTGACATCGACCTCGATGTCGACGGCGACCGTGCGGTCGTCAGCATCGACGGTGGCGATGACCTGACCAAGCTCGTCGGTCGTAAGGGCGAAGTTCTCGATGCACTGCAGGAGCTGACCCGCCTCGCCGTCCAGCAGGCTACGGGTGAGCGCAGTCGGTTGATGCTCGACGTGGCCCGGTGGCGAGCCGATCGGCGTGATCGCCTGGCCCGCCTGGGACGTGAGGTCGCCGAGCGCGTGCTTTCTTCCGGTGAGCGTGAGGCCCTGGATCCGATGACGCCGTTCGAGCGCAAGATCGTCCACGACGCGGTCGCGGTTGTCGACGGCGTCGTGAGCGAAAGCGAGGGCACCGAGCCCAAGCGTCGCGTGGTGGTTCTGCCCGCATAAGCGAGCACCTCTCCCCTGCCCGTAGAAACTCAGGCCCCGACCAATGGTCGGGGCCTGAGTCGTTGGCGGAGGTACTCCGGCGGTGCGCGTGTTGGGGTTGGGATGTCGAACAACGCACAAGCTCGATGGAATCACATCGGTGTTGTTTCACGTGAAACAGTGGCGCACCACGAGTAGGGCCGGCTCGCTGATTCGTCGAGGGTGACCTTTCAGCGGTTCCATCGCGGTGCGGCGGAGGGCGGCGCGGGGGTATGCGGGTCACGGTGGTAGGCGTGGTGGGACCCGTTGGTGGCGGTTGCCGGTCGGCACTGCCCGTGGCGGGACCGTGCAATACTTCGGCAACCTCGTCGGTGCGGGACTCCCTGGACGAGGACCGATACGTCACGTGACCAAAAGTCGCTGGGCACCCGAGCGGCTCCTCGCTACGCCGCTTCCACCGAAACCGCGCGTCTAGCGGCCCGGTGATCACGCGTCGGCGAGGCTAATGACACCGGTGTGTTTCACGTGAAACATCGCTGACGCGGACCATGTGGACCAACCGTTCGAGCGCCGAGGTTTCACGTGAAACACTGGGTGGGTTGTCTACGCGAATAGGAGTACCAGTGCCGCCTGATACACCCCGGAGCGATCCTCAGGACCCTGACGCCGCGGCGCCGCCGCCACCGGCGGCAGCGGAGGTGTTCGGCGTGCGAGTCGATCTCGCGAGCGCCTACTGGGCGATCCTCGCGACGGACGGCATCGAACACGGGCTGATGGGCCCACGCGAGGTGCCCCGACTGTGGGACCGCCATATTCTCAACTGCGGTGTTCTCGGCGAACTGATCGATCCTGACTCGACGGTTTTCGATGTCGGTAGTGGCGCAGGCTTACCGGGTATACCGCTGGCGATCGCTCGCCCAGATCTGGCGGTCACCTTGATCGAACCACTGCTCCGACGGAGCTCCTTCCTTGAGCGCGCCACGGAACGTCTGGGGCTGGACAACGTCTCTGTCGTACGCGGTCGTGCCGAAGAGAAGTCGGTACGGTCGTCGGTCGGCCTGGCTGACGTGGTGACGTCGCGAGCTGTGGCGCCGCTCGAACGACTGGCGAAGTGGTCTGCTCCCCTTGTCCGGGGAGGAGGACGGATGATCGCGATCAAAGGGTCGTCTGCCGCCGAAGAAATCGAGCGGGATCGTGCCGTCGTAGGCCGGACCGGAATGAGCGATCTGGCGGTGGCGGTGTGCGGCGACCGGTACCTGGATACGCCGACCACCGTGATCATCGGGACGAAATTGGAGCGCGCCCGCGGTGGCCGCTCGGGACGACGCTGAGGGGGCGATCGGATTGGTGTGGAGTCCACGAAGGGCGCAGAATAGGAAGCGTTCTGCCGGTGCCTCTGAGGGTGCCGGCGTCGGCGGTTCGGTCCCACTGTCGGCGGCGGCTGATGCCGGCGCCAGTGCTGACGCGAAGGCCTACCAGGTCGGTAAAAGGAGTCCAGGCGTGGTCGATCAAGACCCGAATGTTTCACGTGAAACCTCCCTCGGGGGTGCACCCACCCCCACGGGCCAACCGTTCGCCGACACACCGATCGCCATGGCTGCAGAGCGTGCGAGCCAGGTGCTCACCCCTGGCGGAGCGGGACAGCTACCACGTCCCCCACACACCCGGATCATGACGGTCGCGAACCAGAAGGGTGGGGTCGGCAAGACGACGACGGCCGTCAACATGGCTGCCGGCCTCGCGGTGCGCGGACTTCGTGTCTTGGTGGTGGATCTTGATCCCCAGGGAAACGCAAGCACAGCCCTGGGAATCGACCACCGTGCGCAAGACATCGCGTCGGTCTACGAACTTCTTCTCGGTGAGGTCACGCTCCGGGAAGCCATCCAGGAATCGCCGAGCCAGCAGGGCCTCTTCTGTGTACCGGCAACTCTAGATCTGGCCGGCGCCGAGATCGAACTCGTCTCCCTGGTGGCGCGCGAGAACCGACTGCGCAACGCACTGTCGGACGAGGTGTTGCGCGAGTACGGAATCGACTACGTCTTCATCGACTGTCCCCCGTCTCTCGGCCTCCTGACGGTCAACGCGATGGTCGCCGCTCGTGAGGTCCTGATCCCCATCCAGTGCGAGTACTACGCACTGGAGGGCGTGGGACAGTTGCTGCGCAACATCGAGTTGGTGCAGGCGCACCTGAACCGCGACCTCCACGTGTCGACGATCGTCCTCACGATGTACGACGGACGAACCAAGCTCGCCGATCAGGTCGCCGAAGAGGTACGTCGCCACTTCGGGGACAAGGTCCTGAGTACGATCATCCCGCGCAGCGTCAAGGTGTCCGAGGCGCCCGGGTACGGCATGACGATCATCGAATATGACCCAGGATCTCGGGGCGCGATGAGCTACCTCGACGCGGCTCGTGAGCTCGCGCTCCGCGCCCCCGAAAGCGCGACGGCATGAGCTGCCACTCAGGATCAGTAACGAACGAGCGCGGGGAGGTACAGCGATGAGTCAACGGGATACCGCACAACGCCGAGGTGGCCTCGGCCGCGGACTGGCTGCTCTGATTCCCACGGGTCCTGCCGACGATCAATCCGACGCTCCGCGGCTCGGCAACGCCGCCGCAGACGTCGTCATCGGCAAGGTTCCGGTCTCCCCCGGCGCCGATCAGTCGGCGCCGGCACCGAGCTCGGCCAGCACGACGGCGCGAAACGGAACGCAACCCCTCAGTCCTGAAGAGGCGGGCGCGGTGTATCGCGAGCTTCCGCCGAAGCAGATCCAGCCGAACCCGAACCAGCCGCGCACGGTCTTCGATGAAGAAGCCATGGCCGAGCTCGTGCATTCGATCCGTGAGTTCGGACTGATGCAACCCATCGTCGTGCGGCGGCTCAAGGAGACGACCGCCGACGGTGTGAGCTACCAGATCGTCATGGGCGAGCGTCGGTGGCGGGCCAGCCAGGAGGCCGGCCTGGAAGCGATCCCGGCGATTGTGCGTGAGACCCCCGACGGCGACATGCTGCGGGACGCACTCCTGGAGAACATTCACCGCGCCCAGCTGAATCCGCTCGAGGAGGCGGCCGCCTACCAACAGCTGCTGGAGGAGTTCGGCGTCACCCACGAAGAGCTGGCGACGCGTCTCGGCCGCTCCCGCCCGCTCATCAGCAACATGATCCGACTGCTCAAACTGCCCATCCCGGTGCAGCGTCGTGTTGCGGCCGGTGTCCTGTCGGCGGGCCACGCACGCGCTCTGCTCTCCCTGGAGACCGGAAGCGATGCGCAAGAGGCGCTTGCTGCACGGATCGTCGCCGAGGGGTTGTCGGTGCGGGCGACCGAGGAAGCCGTGACGCTTGCCAACCGCGGGGACGGTCCGGATTCGCGGTCCCCCGCGGCACCGAAGCGGCGACCAATGCAGATGCCCGGACTGCAGGATCTCGCCGAGCGACTCTCCGACAGTCTGGACACCAGGGTTACAGTCAGTCTTGGGAAGCGAAAAGGGAAGATCGTCGTGGAGTTCGGGTCGGTGGACGACTTGGAACGCATCGTCGCGTTCATCGACCCGAAGAAGTGAATCACACGGCGAGAATTCGGGTGCTGGCGGATGCGGAAGTAATGTCACTGTGACAGTTGAGGTAGAAGACTTACCGGCGAACATCGGGATGCATTGCTGCCCAATGGCATTCGCGGATCGATCGATGCGGGCGCGGGGTTCGGCGTCATGAGCGTGTCGGTCTCTCGTCTGGAACTCGGCTCATTCGCGTCGCTGCCCCAACACACCCGACGATGTGTCTTCTGGGAAGTGGAACCGCCGACAGATTCCGGTCGCGGCCCCGGCTCGCAGTTGCCGACCGTCTCCGACTACGAGCCGTATGAGAGTGAGTTCGACAAGGAGGCCTGGATCTCGGGTCTGCTTCTCGACTGGGGCGCGTGCGGACAGGTCGCCGTCGAGTCGTCGACGCAGAATGTCATCGGTACTGCCTTCTACGCTCCACCCAAGCGCGTGCCTCGGTCACAACACTTCCCCACCTCTCCGGTCAGTCACGACGCGGTGTTGCTGACGAGCATCCGGACCGAGCCCGGTTACGACGAAGTCGCGAGTCTGCTACTCGACGCGGTGCTCGGCGATCTGATTCGACGAGGAGTACGCGCGGTCGAGTCATTCGGTTTGGTGCGCAACGGGATGGGCGCGGTCCCGTCCGGTGCAGGTGCTCCGGGCGGGTCGCTCAGCGACGATCTGGAGTTCTGGTCGGACGAGGCCATCGTCGAGGTCGCCAGGGAGATACTCGACGATCCGCAATCCGACCTGTGCACCTCGTGTATGAACGATGCGTCGTTCCTGAAGGACTCCGGTTTCGATGTGGTGTCCTCACATCAGCGCTTCCCGCGCTTTCGGTTGGAGCTCGACGAGGGCCTCGGTTGGAAGTTCGAGGTGGAGAGTGCCTTGGAGAAGCTGGTGGTGATGGCCGAGATGGATCTCGCCGGCCGGCAACGCACGGCTGTGCCCGTGGGGATGCGACCCCAGCGGGTCAGCGCGGGGCGTTCTCGGCGGCCAGTAGATCTGCGAAAGTGTAAGTGCCCGTAGGACGATCGTCCTGATCCAACAGGTAGAGGCGCTTGACCGCCACCACGATGGCGTCGGCGATGACATTGCGCCAGTCCGAATCCGACAGCACTGCAGCGTCATTCGGATTGGTGATGTAACCGACGTCGATGAGGGCCACTGGCATCTTGGTGAGTCGGAGCAGGTCCCAGGTGCGCGGGTGCGACCGGCAGTCGGCCAACGGTGTGCGTGCGGCGATCTCCCGCTGGACGAACCCGGCGAGGTTTCGGCCGATGGAGGAGAACGAGTTGTTGTTGCCGAAGTAGAACGACGCGACGCCGTTCGCCTGCTCGTTGCGATAGTGCCCGCATCGCAACGAGATCATCAGGTCGGCGTCCATCAGGTTGGCGACGCGGGCGCGCTCGTCGTCGCCGGGACGGCCCCGTCCGTCGTGCGACAAGAAGGTCTGCATCCCGGTGGCGGCCATACGACCTTCGAGACGGGCGCCGAGGTCCCAGAGGAGTTCGGACTCGCGGTCGGCCAGGTCGCCGGTCGACAGTCCGTGCAGTCCCCCGGAACCGGGATCGATGAGAATCCGCTTGCCGGACAGGTGTGGCCCGGAGCGTCGGACGTGCTCCTCTTCCCGGATGGCGTACGGCGATCCGCCCGTGACACGGGTTCCGAGGCGCTCGAGCGAGCGCAGCGTCGCCGGCCCACAGATCCCGTCGGACGCCAGCCCGTATTCACTCTGGTAAAGACACACGGCGTTGTGGGTCGTGAGACCGAAGATCCCGTCGACGAGCGAGGTGAAGTACCCGAGATTCTGCAGACGACTCTGCAGGGTGGCGACGTCGTCGCCGACCATGGGCGCCGACAGCTGGTACGACAGCACGCGGGCTCCGAGACGGTACGACGCTTCGCGCAGCACACGATAGGTCGCAGGTCCGACGATGCCGTCGACGATCAGGCCGCGTTCCTGCTGGAACGCGCGAACAGCCCGATCGCAGGCCTCGTCGAAGACCGCCTCGGGCGGAGTCCACCCGTTGGTGGCGCTGTGATCGATGGCGGTGGACCCGGTATCGGGCAGCAGTCCACGTCCGACCAGGATGGCGCGGATCTCGGCCACCGCCGAGCCGTGATCACCAAGTCGGAACAATGGCATCTCGTCACCCCTCGTACGGATCGCGGCAGGAGCGGGTCTGCGCGCGGTAACCGACGCACACCGTGCGGGTACATCGGTCGAACGTCAGCCTGCATTCTCTCAGCTGAACTTCACGACACCAAACTGCCCACGGTATGAGCGGCATGGCCCCCTGCGTCGTGGTCTCCGGTCGAGACCACGGCCGACACTACCAACGCAAACAGTCCGCGGGTGGACGACAGCATCGTTCACCCGTCGGACTGTTGCGATGGAGTGCGGAGAAACTGCAGGTGATCAGGCTGACTGACCGACCACCGAATCGAGCTCGCGCAGAAGTGCGGCCTTGCCCTTCGCGCCGACGATGGTCTTCACCGGCTGACCCTTGTCGAACAGGATCATGGTCGGGATGGACATGATCTGGAAGTCCCGCGCGGTGGCGGGGCTCTCATCGACGTCGACCTTGGCAACGGTGAGTTTGTCACCGTGGTCGCGTGCGATCTCCTCCAGAACCGGTGCCACCATGCGGCACGGGCCGCACCAGGTAGCCCAGAAGTCCACGAGAACCGGCTTGTCGGCACCCAGAACGGTGTCCTTGAACGTCGTGTCGGTGACGGCGACTGTATGTTCACCCATGGTTGTGACCTCCTTGGTCGTACCGGACGACGGGCGCCCGGGTGGTAAGTGTGGGGAGAGGCTCAGGCAGGCGCCTGGACCGCGTCGATCTCGGACACCGTCGACGCTTCGGTCTCGTCGACGGTCAGGTCGGCGGCCTCACCCTGTTCGGCGAGCCAGCGCTCGGCATCGATGGCGGCAGAGCAACCGCTGCCGGCGGCGGTGATCGCCTGACGGTAGGTGTGGTCCACCAGGTCGCCCGCGGCGAACACGCCGGGCAGCGAGGTGTGCGTCGTGCGCCCCTGCGTGAGTACGTAGCCCTCGCTGTCGAGGTCCACCTGTCCGCGGACGAGCTCGCTGCGGGGATCGTGGCCGATTGCGACGAACATGCCGGTCACGTCCAGCGTGCTGACCTCACCGGTTCGCGTGTCCTCGACGGTCAGACCCGACACCGAGCCGTCTCCGATGACCGACGTGACGGCCGCGTTGGTGACGAAACGGATCTTGTCGTTGGCGCGGGCACGCTCGAGCATGATCTTCGACGCACGGAACTCGTCGCGCCGATGGACGAGCGACACACTGCGCGCGAACTTGGTGAGGAACGTCGCCTCCTCCATCGCGGAATCGCCACCGCCGATGACGGCGATGTCCTGGTCCTTGAAGAAGAATCCGTCACAGGTCGCACAGGCAGACACCCCGCGACCGAGCAGTTGCTGTTCGCCCTCGATGCCGAGGTAGCGGGCCGCGGCTCCCATCGCGAGGATCACGGCGCGGGCGCGGAACACCTCACCACCGACCTCGACCTCCTTGACCGGGCCGGTCAGGCGAACCGTGTCGACGTCCTCCATGCGCAGGTCGGCGCCGAATCGGATCGCCTGTTCGCGCATCTCGTCCATCAGGGCGGGGCCCTGGATACCGGTCTGGAAGCCGGGGAAGTTCTCGACCTCGGTGGTCGTCATCAGTGCACCACCGAACTGGGTGCCCTCGAAGACGATCGGAGATAGCTCGGCGCGCGCTGCGTAAATCGCTGCGGTGTACCCGGCAGGGCCAGATCCGATGATGATCAATTCGTGGATCTGCTGGGTCTCTGGCTGGCTCATCCATCCTCCGTGCTGTGGGTTTAGCGAGACCCGCGCGGTGGACGCGGGGTCACGGCTGCTTCAACACAAGGGTAAGCGGAGATGTTCCCGCACACCCGCGCCGTGCGGTCGACCGTATCCCCTGGGCAGCGAGGCCGTCGGCCGCCCGCCCGCCGGTCAGCCGGTCAGCCACCGATGACGGACCGAGAGATGAACGCCGGGTTGCCCGTGTCACAGTCCACGCCGACGATCAGTGCGTCGAACCGACCGGCGACACCGGTCGACATCAGGATCGCGGCGGCCGGGGTTCCGCGCACGGTGATCGGTCCGGAACCGACGATCACGACCCGGACGGGGATGAGGTGGGCGGCTGTGCAGCGCCGAAGCGCGGCGACGGATCCGAAAGGTGCCCCGTCGGTGCGACCCAGAACCGACAGCGCCGTTGCCGCGCCCACGGGATCCGGCGTCGGTTGGGCGGTCGCGGGGCGAGCCTGCGGAGGCGACGCGTCGGGGCTGGACACCATCCGGAAGATCCCTACGGATCCGGCGACGACGACGAGAACGGCCGCCGCAGCGGCGAGCCATCGACCGGCCGACATCCGGCGATCTTGTGGGGAGGGCGATTCGCGGACTCGCCGCCGGGCATCGAGGACGGTCGGGCCCTGCCCCGACCCGGCGAGTGCGGCCAGGGTGGCCTCCACATCGGCGCGCACAGGGTCAGGGACCGCGGTCATCTCGGGTCCGGAAGCCCGAAGATCGGCGACCGTCCGGTCCAACCCGGCCAGGATCGACTGTGCTACCCGATCATTCGCGATCTGCGCGCGGACGTGGGCGGCAACTGGGTCCGAGAGGGCTCCGGCGTGATAATCCGCGAGTGTCTCCGCGGAGTACGGCGGATCGGGTAGGTCGCCGTACCGGGTGTCGTCGTCGGGTCCCCGAGGGGTCATGGTGTCAGTCTCCCATTCCGGGGTGTCGGGCGTCGGTGTCGGGCGTCGGCGTCGAGGTCGCTGAGCGGTGTCGCTGAGTGGTGTCACTGGGTGGGTCGGTGAGTGGGTCGGTGAGTGGGATCGTCGGTGCGCAGTGATGTGTCGGGGTTCTGGGGATCGGGTCCGGGTGTTGTCGTCGGATACTTGGACGCGTCCCGGGCGGATTCGGTTCCACGAAAATCGAGAGCCCGTCAAGCTGGTTGTCGCGCTGTGCTTTCCGCACACTACTCACGTAGGTGTCCGAGTACCTGGGCGAGTCGGAGCCGGCCGCGCGCACACCGACTCTTGATGGTGCCCTCGGCGACGCCGAGTATGGTCGCCGCCTCGGCGACGGAGTACCCCTCGAGGTCCACCGCCACGATTGCGGCTCGCTGACCCTCGGGCAGGACGTGCAATGCCCGCCCGATCGACACGGACAGGTCGACGCCGGCGATGTCGTCGTTGGTGTCCGCGATCGCGAGCACGTCCCAGTCAGGCAGCGGGAGCGTACTGCGAACCTTGTTGCGCCGGATGCGATCGAGGCATGCGTTGACCACGATGCGATGCAGCCAACTGGTGACCTTGGCGTCTGATCGGAAGTCACGCGCCGTACGGTGCGCGGCGATCAGCGCGTCCTGGAGGGCGTCGGCGGCGTCCTCGGCATTCTGGCTCGTCCGGCAGGCGACCGAGTACAGGTAATCGAGATGCCGTCTGATCAGATCCGGAAAGGCTTCGGCGTCGCCCGCGAGGTGGGCGTGCAGGAGTTCCTCGTCGGTACGCGTCTCGGTTGCGTCAGTCCCCCCGGCCATGGGCTGAGAGTAGTGGAGCACACCCGACGTCATCCGAAGGAGCGACGCCTGTGTACAGATGCGGGTGATCCGCGAATCCGTCCTCAGGCTTCGAGGCGCGCGCGGATCGCCGTCATCCGTGACCGCAGCTCATGTTCGTCGATGACACCGCGGTCGAGGAGCGTGTGCGCGAGCGCCACGAGCTGGCTCTCCGGATAGGGCAGCGTGGCGTAGGTGGTCGACGACAACCGGTCCTCCTCGTCCCGCCGTTCGACGCCCCCCGGCGGATCCGCCCCCTCGACCCTCGTCGAGGCGTCGGCGGCTCGGTCGAGTGCGTCGCAGAGGCCGTCGAGGCTGGTCTTCCATGGCGGAACAGGGTTCTCCACACCATATTTCGACGCCATGCGGGTCCACACCTGATCGCGCTCGACGATCGTGGCGAGGGGTTCGTAGGCGCCCGATCCGTCCCCGATGGTCATCCCCGCACTCCTGCGTTCACTCCCCCGCCGGATGGACGGCGGGACGAATGGTGGACACCGCATTGGTGGTGACACCTGGTCTCGGCAGGGCGACGCCGATCAGACAGTCGCGCGTGATGATCTCCGCCAACTGATCCTCGGTCCAGCCGTCGGTGCCGACCGGCCGCTGCGGCATCACCATGAACCGGTGTTTCTGGTTCGAGTCCTGCACCCGCACCGAGACACCCTCGGGCAGCTGGAGTCCGAACTCCGACAACACCTGCCGAGGCCAGCGGACCATGCGGCGGCGGTAGTTCGGCGTTCGGTACCACTCGGGGGAGTTGCCCAGGATCGGCCGCGGATAACAGGAACACAGCGCGCACACGATGACATGGTGCAGCGTCGGGGTGTCGGCGAGGATCTCGAAAGCCGTGAAGTCGCTGGGTGTTCCGAAACCGGTCGGCTCCAGCCAATCCACGCCGACTTCCTTGCTCGCGGCCATCGGATCGGTCAGGGCCAGTTGTTCGAAATCGGGATCGAGCCACGCGCGGGCGACGAGCGTGGCCGCAGGCGTCGGCCCGATCTGTTCGGCGAACTCGGTGAAACGCCGATGCTCCTCGGCGGTGAAGAGACCCTTCTCGATGCACAGCTCGCGCAGCGCGATCTCGAGCACCTCGAAGTCGGTGATCTCATCGACCATGGGCTTGACCGTCCGCGCGTGGTCGTGGTCGTGGCTGTCATGCTCATGGCTGTGATCGTGACCGTGACTGTCACTCATCGGGTGTCGTCCTTCCCGCCGGCGCGTGCCAGCCAACGTTCGGGGATCTCGGTCTGCAGGGTGTCGTCGGCGGGGCCGGTGTACCCGTGCCAGAGGTCGCCCATGGCGAAGCGGACCACGTAGAACCATTCGGCCGGGGCGTCCGACAACCCCCAGGTCTCGTCCTCGGGGGCGGGACTCTCATACGCGACGGCGGCCACCTCACCGACCGCACCGCGGACGTATTCCGGTGTCCGCGTGTACAACAGGACTGGCAGCTCGCGGACCTCGACACGATCGCCGACCGCGAAGGCGGCCTCCCCCGCCCGTCCGGCGTACACCTGTGGATCGCCGATCCCGACGGCGTGTCGGTGGTGGCTGTTGCGAGGCACATCGGCTCCGTCGCCGACGCTGCGCGGTGTCGCCTCCGGCAACCGGCCGTTCAATCCGCCGGCGTAGCGCTCCTGGACCTCGAGCATGCGCTCGCTGAGCTCACCGAGCGCGATGTGGTGTTTCTCCACCAGGATCCTGGCGACCGCGAGCAACCATCGGCCGTAGTAGGGAAACCCGAGGTAAACCGTTCGTCCCACGTCGACATTGCCGATGCGCCGCCGTTCCTCGGACAGCCAGATCCCCCGCCACGCCAGGACCTCGCACATGACGTAGGTCATGTGCTCCCATTGTTCGTAGGCCTTGCCCTCGTAGAAGATCGGCGCATCGGGTTCGCCACCGACGTCATGGACCGGCTTCATGTAGGCGGCGTAACGCGAGTGGTCGAGCAGATCCGGCGTCGGGGCGTCGGGTAGTTCCGGGAATGACGACTGAAGTCGCGCAACGAGTTCCAATTGTCGCGCACGGTCGGATGCAGTGCTCATCGGACACCTCCCGGACCACGGGTCCGACAGCTCGAAGCAGAATGACTCGAAATCTACACCCGGCGCTGCCGCGCTCGTGGCGTTTTCGAGGGCACGCCGTATGCCGCAGTGGCTGCGAGGATCAGGCCGGAGGAGGATCAGGCCAGGAGTCGGCCGTATGCGGCCACGAACAGCTCGACGCAGACGTCGAGGATGGCGTCGAGGGCGGCGGGCCGTGTGTGCGCACTCCCCTCGCCGGCGTTCTGCTCGTGCGCGCTTTCGTCCGGGGCACCCTCGTCGAGCGCGACGTACCAGTCGACAAGGAGTTGGGTCACCGCGCCGACGAGCCCCACCGAGGCCAGGCGTTCGCGGTCCGACGGGGGGCGGGATCCGCGTGCGAGAGCCAGGATCAGGTCTGCCCACTCGTGGATGGCGCGCATGCGGACGCGCTCGATCTCCGGGGACACCCCGACGACCTCGACGAGCATCACGCGGGCACGGCGCGGATCGTCTCCGAGGCAGGACATGAAGGCGCCCAGCGCGGCGCGCGCGGCATCCGGAACTTGCTCGGGCGCAATGCCTTCGACGCGTTCACGATCCTGAGCCGCATCCGTTGCCGGTACCTCAGGTCCTGCCGTTCCGGCCGCTGCCGCCACCGTCGCCGCACGCACGAACGCGACGCTGTCGTTGTAGACGGCCACGAGCAGGTCGGCCCGGTCGGTGAACGACTCGTAGAAGTAGCGCTGGGTGAGGCCGGCCTGCTCGCAGACACTCTTGACCGACGCTTTCGCGTATCCCTCCTTGCCGAACACGTCGAGGCCGGCGTCGATCAGCGCTGCTCGACGCCGCTCGCGGCGTTCGGCCGGGTCGGCTCCCCCATAACGCCGGCCGGTGCCAGCGCCTGTGCCAGTGGCGGGCGGGGTCGACGGAACGGCCACCGCGCGCCTCCTTCGCCAGTCGGGGGTTTACATCGCAACTTCTGACACGATACCTTGTCAGAACTAAGTGACACGCAGCCGTGTCAGATGCCGTCCGAGAAAGGGGGGACGCCGTGCTGGAGTTCTTGCCGGAGCCGATGCGTGAGCCGACCGTGCTCGCCATTCCGTTCTTCGTCACCCTGCTGGCCATCGAGTGGTGGGCCGCAGCCAAGCTCGAGCACGATCACGAGGACGGGTTGCCGGGGTCCGCGGAGGGGACGGACCGCCGGGCTCGGCCGGGAGCCTACGACTCCCGCGACGCTCGATCGAGTGTGACCATGGGGCTGGTCTCCATCGCGACCAGCGCATTCTGGAAGTTCCTCGGATTGCTGCTCTACACCGTGTTGTTCGCCTACGTGGCGCCGTGGCAGTTGCCGATCGGCGAGTGGTACACGTGGGTGATCGCCTTCCTGGGCGTCGACTTCCTCTTCTACTGGAGTCATCGGGTGTCCCACCGGGTGCGGCTGATCTGGGCGACGCATCAGGCGCACCACTCGAGCGAGTATTTCAACTTCGCCACCGCGCTCCGACAGAAGTGGAACATCAGTGCCGCGGTCCTCATCTGGATTCCGTTGCCGCTACTCGGGATTCCGCCTGCACTGGTGTTCTTCGCCTACTCCCTGAACCTCATCTACCAGTTCTGGATCCACACCGAGCGGATCGGCACCATGTGGGCGCCGTTCGAGTTCGTCTTCAACACGCCGTCGCACCACCGGGTGCACCACGGGTGCGATCCGGAATATCTCGACCGCAACTACGGCGGGGTGTTCATCATCTGGGACCGGATGTTCGGCTCGTTCGCGCCGGAGATCCGGCGGCCGCGCTACGGCCTCACGAAACCTGTGGGTACGCACAACATCTGGCGCCTCCAGACGCACGAATACGCGGCGATCGCACGGGACGTCCGATCCGCGTCGACATGGCGCGCCCGGCTGGGTTACATCTTCGGCCCGCCGGGATGGGCGCCCAACGAACCGACCGGGAGTGCCGGGCGGAACGCGACCGAGAGTGTCAGCCGGCCATCGTGATGCGTGAGATCTCTGCCTGATAACCGCCGGATGCGCTCGGCAGGCTGGTGATCCAGACCATCACGTAGCGGCTCTCGAGCGGCTCCGCGATCGGGATGGTGGTCGAGTTCTGACCGACACGGCTCGCGGCAACCGGCGTGGTCCGTGCGAAGGCGGGCCTGGCCGACGGGGCGGAGCGGATCTCGACGTCCATCCCGGGTGTCGGCGTCTCGATCGTCACGGACTTGACGGCCCGTTCGGAGCCGAGGTCGAACATGAGGCCGAGACCCGGTTTGAGACCACCGAAGTCGGGTCGACCCCGGTAGTTGTCGGTCTCCCATGGCGGGGCTGCCCCGGTGATGACGTTGCGGACGTTGGCCGAGTTGTCCGGCGGTTGCGAGGAGAAGTCGACGACCGACACCGACTGCAACGGAATGGCCGCCGGTGCCGGCTGCCCGGCCGGCGGGGCCGGGGCATTCGCACCGGGTGTGGGCGCGGGCTCGGTGGTGGTGATGATCGAGTCGATGTCGCTCGAGCCGTCGCTTCCGCCGAAGACGTTGGTGGCGCCCAGGATCAGGGCGATGATCACGAACAGCGCCAGGAGGCCTGCTCCGATCAGCAGCGCCACGTTGCGGCGCGGGGGTTTG
This sequence comes from Gordonia sp. 'Campus', assembly GCF_022206305.1. Classification (GTDB taxonomy): domain Bacteria; phylum Actinomycetota; class Actinomycetes; order Mycobacteriales; family Mycobacteriaceae; genus Gordonia. The sequence continues at coordinate 45,385 of NZ_JAKOIW010000012.1, forward strand.
CCGTCGCCGCTGCCGATCCGCGGCGCGACCGTCACCGGTGGCGGGGCGTCGGCGTCGGTGATCGCCGGCAACATGTCGGTGTTGAGGTCGACGACCGTCGCCTGGTCCAGGACGTGTTGCACCGTCGCGGCGGTGCGAATGCCGCGTGATCCGTCGAGGGCCCGTGCGGCGACCGCCGAGATCTCGAACGGGATGTCCGGCTTGGCGGCACGGGGCTCGATCGGCTGCGAGTCGTCGCCCGGGGCCGCGACCGGTATCCCGCCGACGGGTTCGGTGACGTCTGCCGTGGTCACCAACCGCGAGCCGGTCTCGGGGTCGAGCGCCCAACGGTTGAGCAGCAGGGCATAGAGCACCGCACCGAGTCCGCGGACGTCGGAGGCCTTGTCGTCTCCGGCGAGTGTGCCGGGGAAGGCGAGGACGGCATTGCCGTCGTGGCTGATCCGGATGCGGTCGGGATGGTCGATCGACAGTGCGCCGCCGGACCGGTGGGCGATCTCGGCTGCCGCGGCGAGCGAGCGAACCGCGCGTGCGGCGCCGATGGGTGACGGCTCGGAGCGCGCGACGTCGGCCATCGACGACCCCGGGACCCACTCGGCCACGACGATGCCACCCGAGGAGCCGCGGACGACGTCGAGGACGCGCGCGACACCGTCGGAGTTGATCTGGCCGAGCCGGAGCGTGCGCGAGAGCACCGCCTGCGGCCCCTGATCGGAGATCTTGGCGGCCTGCCCGCGTTCGGGCGGCGGCGCGAGCTGCTCGGCGTCGACGAAGGTCAGTGCCACCTCGCGGTCGAGGTTGATGTCCTGTGCCCGCCAGAACTGGAGGCCCCGGCTGCCGCCGTGCTGCTCGAGCAGGCGGTACCGTCCGCCGGCCACGGCGGCACCCGGTACGAGGCGGGGACCGCGACGGCGCGTGGAGTCCGGGGCGTCAGCCGCACCGGATGCCGTACTCGGGGTGGCGGGAGGAGTCTGGGCGTCGCCGGCGCCGGGTTCGACGGGCGGCCCGGTGGGAGCAGTGGTGTCGACCTCACTGTCACTCACGCGACGCACTCCTCTCCTGCGGTATCTGATGTCGCGCGGAACCGGCGCGAACTCGGGGATGGGACGCACATCCCGATGTGCGCCGATCGCGCCACCGGTGTGTACGGAGTACGACTGCCACGTCGCCGTACCTCTGTCGAAGCGGCGCAGCACCTGTACCTGACCAGAGTACGGGAGCGATTCGTCGGCGGTGACCCGCGGAAACTGAACTGTGATCGCCGGTGACTGTGCACGTTCGGGCTCCGCGGGAGGAGCGAGGGAGGGGATGAACCGGCCCAGCACGCGACGTACCGCCATGCCGATCGCGACGACGTCCGGGACGCGGGCCGCGGCGAGACCCGCATAGGTCACCGCCAGCACCACACCCGCGGTGAGGACCACGTACAGAACCGAACCGACCTTGCCGAACCAGCCGATCATGTGGTCGAGCCCGGTCATCTTCGCGACCGCCCACACGGTCGCCGAGACGCCGAGGGAGACCGCCAGGGTCACCAGCGATGTCCGGGTGACGTCGGTGAGTCGTGCCCCGCGGAGGCGACTCCGCAACAGGAAGTGGCCGACGATCGCACCGACCAGGTAACCGAGGCCGTTGGACAGCGCGAGCCATCGCACGATCAGCTCCGGATCGTCGAACAGCACCGGTCCCAGGTACGACGACGCGACCTTGACCACGGTGATGCCGAGGGCGATGAAGGTCGGGGTCCAGGCGTCCTCGCGGGCGTAGAACACGCGCAGCTGGACGAGCGTCATCGAGTACGGGATCAGGGTGAACGCGCCCCAGGCGAGGACCGACCCGAGCTGCGACGCCGAGGCGGCGTCGAATTTGCCGAAGTTGAACACGGCGATGGCGATCGCCGGTCCGAAGAACGTCATGAACGACACGACCGGGACGAGCGCGACCATCGTGAGGCGGGTCGCCAGCGACAGGTCGTCGACCACGGCCTTGGTGTCGTCGGCGGTGGCGTTGCGCGACAGCCGGGGCATGATCGCCGTCAGGATCGTGACGCCCAGCACGCCGTAGGGCAGCTGCAGCAACTGCCAATGCGTGAAGTAGATGCTGACGCCCGAAGCGTCGGCCGAGGACGCGATGCGATAGGTGACGATCAGGCCGACCTGCAGCAGGGCGACGTAGGCCACGATGGCCACCGCCATGTTGCCGAACTGGCGCAGACGAGCGTCGATCCCCCACTCCAGGCGGAGGCGGACACCGGCCTTGCGCAGGAACGGCACCAGGATCGACGCCTGCAGCACCACACCCAGCGTGCAGCCGATACCGAGGACGAGCAGCTGTGGATCGCTCATCCGGACCGGGTTCAGCGTGATCTCGCCGGGCACCACCGCGTAGAGCACCAGCGTCGTGATCTGCACGACGTTGTTGAGCACCGGCGCCCAGGCACCGGGTTTGAAGTGGCCGCGGAGGTTGAGGATCGCGATGAACAGCGCGGAGAGCCCGTAGAAGAGGATCTCCGGAAGCAGCAGGTAGGCGAGCGCGGTGGAGAGTTCGCGGTTGACCTGCCCGTCGCCGAGGTTCAGGTAGGTCAGCAGTGGGGCGGCGATGACCGCGATCACGGTCGCGGAGCCGAGCACGACGACCGTGATGGTGAAGATGCGGTTGATGAAACCCTGGCCGCCGTCGGGATCCTCGGCTTCGGCGCGAGCGAGCAGCGGGATCACGATCGCGGTCAGCACCGCGCCGAGGACGACCTCGGCGATCATGTTGGGCAGCACGTCGGCGGCCTGGAACGCCGAGGCGATCGCCGGACCCAGCATCGCGAGGATGAGCACGGTCCGCAGGAACCCGGTGATCCGGCTGAAGAGGGTGGCGATCGCAATCGAGCCGCTGGTCCGGAGGATGCTGGAATCGGAGTCCCGCGCGAGGCCTGTCGACGACGCGGCCTCGTCGGCGATACCGAGGGACTCGGCGTTCTCCTCCAGCACGCTCGGCTGACGACGGGGGTCGGGGGCGGTGGCCACCCGCCCGGCCGGCGCGGCCGTCGGCGCCGGACCGCCCGCGGGGCGTCGTGTGTGCGGTTTCGCCACGGGGACGTGCCGGGTCGCCGCCTCGGACTGGGGCGGCAGCGGCCGTCGCGGTGGCGGCGGGGCCGGGGTCACCCGATCGGCGGAACCCCTGGTCGGTGGAATCCTGGCGGGTGGGACGCGGCCGGGTGGAATCTTCTCCGGGACCGCACGCCCGGGACGCTGGGACGGCCCCGCGCCGGGTTGCCCCGACCGCGGTGCACGCGGCTCATCGTTCCGGGTCACGTCGCTTCTGCCGCCGTCCTCAGGTCGTCGAAAGTCGGTCATGAGGGGTCGTCGCCCGCATCCTCGTCATGCATCCGACCCTCGCTCTGCAGGGTACGACGTCGCTCCTGATACCCGCTTCCGGCGAGCATCCGTTCCAGTTCGTCGGGCTCGGGACGGTCGGCGTCCGCGGGGTCGGGTTGCCCGCGGAAGCGATGCCAGAGGCGACGCGCGGTCAGCAGGACCAGCGCTGCTCCGGCGATGATCGTGATGTAGAAGAGCGGCTTGCCGTAGGCGTTGGTATGCACCGAGAGACTGATGGGCTCTCCCAGCGACACGCCCGTCACCGTCGACAACTGGATCTCGACGCTGATGGCCTCGGAGGTCTCGCCACGCGTCGGGAGCTGGATCTGACGTGTCCCGCGCGCGGGGATCTCGATCACCCCGAGATCGCCGATCTCGATGTCCTTCGGCTCCGAGGTGGTGAGACGGGCCCGGATGGGAAGCGCGAGGTCGTTGCTCACCACGAGAAGCAGCGGACTGCGTTCGGAGGCCAGGGTGTAGCGGCCCCCGGGATCGAGGATGCTCACCGACTGGCCCATCCGGTGCAGGGTCGACGAGACGGCGCCGATCCGCTCGGACTGCATACGCCGCAGATGGGTGTACACCGCTGTACCGCGCGCGTCCGGCGACCGGATCGCCCGCAGCTGATCCTCCCGCAGCGGGGACATGTAGCGCTCGGGAGTCGCGGCCACGTCCGCCGAGCGCACCAGCGAACCCTCGAACTGCCAGCTGTCCTCGACATTGCGACGGATGGCCGCGGTCGCGTCCGTCGTCAGCACCGAGCCGATCCGATCGATCGGGCCGACCCCGGCCGGATCCGTCAGGCGGGCGGGGTCCGGCGTCTCGGCGAGATCGGCGACGAGCGTCGGCAACGGGGTCGGGGTGGCCGCCCCTGATTCGAGCAGGAGCCGGGCCGTGGCGAAGATCGCCTCCGAATCCGTGACCGTCGGGGACCAGTATGTCGGCGGCACCAGGAACGCCGACCTGCCGACCACCGGGTCACGGGTGCCGGTGGACGGACCCCCGGTACCGGAGTTCGCGGGGGCGGGATCGGGCGCGGCGATCGCCGGGTAGGCCAGTGCCCCGATGACGGTCTGTCGTCGGCTGCCCGGCGACTCGTCGGTGAGGTCGACGCGCTGGCCGGGTGGGGTGAGCGCCGGGGTGCTCGGTGCCGTGCCGATGCCGGCGAACGACGCGGTGATCGGGGCGTCGTAGGTCTGCGCCGCGAGCCCACCGACCCGGTACCGGCCGGTGTCGTTGCGTCGGCCGGTGGGAACCACCGAATTCGACGCGACCGCCGTCGCGGAGACCTGGGCCTGCGCCAGTGCCTCGGCACCATCGTCGTCGATGGCCCCCAGCGCGGGGATCGACAGGCCGCGCACACTGCGCACCCCGAGGACGGTGTCGACGATGTCGGCGGGTGATCGCAGCGCGGCATCGGTCAGCCCCGCGTTGCCTATCCGGGTGAGCGAGCTCAGGTCGGCCTGCGCGAACGGCAGGGCCACGACGCACATCCGGCCCGCGGTCCAGCGCAGCGCGTCGAGCCATCGAGCGGCGGCGTCGGCACCGTTGCCGGGTCGGGTCGCGGCGGTGGGATCGGCCGGGTTGTCGGAGACCTCGTACCCGAACGACATCGCGCGCACGGTGATGACGAGGTCGGGGTCGACGGCCAGGCACATGCTCTCGGCGAGCTTCTCGGAACCGGGCAGCACCGTCGGCTCGGGACCCTCGGACGTCGTGGGCGCGGACGCCTCCGAGACGGCCGATCCCGACTGCTCGCGGGGTGGTTCGCCGACGACCCGCTGGAGTGCTTTGAGCAGTTCGTTGAGCCGTCCGCCGTCGCCGAGTGAGCGTGCCATGTCCTCGTTGATGAGACGTACCGGTTCGGTGTTGCCGCCCAGCACGCCGGGTGCGAGCTGTGGAGGCGCCGCCAGCGGCCAGAGCATGGTCATACGCGCCGGACTCGACAGGTTCGCCGACACCGAGCCGTCCGGGCCGAGACCCGGGACCGGTTCGGTCGACGAGTACTCGGAACTGGGATCGACGTAACCGGCGGCACGCGTGTCGTCGGGAGGCAGCGAGAGCACCGGCAGCAGCATCCGCGACCCCGCGACCTGGGCGGTGTTGCCGTACTCGGGGGTGCCGTTGACGTTGACCTGCACGGGGTACACGCCCGTGCGGGAGATCCCGAGGCCCTGACCGGCCGGACCCGTCGTCGCCGAGAGGGGCATCGACATCCGGAACCCGACACTCTCCCCGGGGGCGAGCGAGTCGGTGAGTGCTTCGAACGGCCCGGCGACCGCGACCGCCGGATCGTCGTCGGCGAGCCCGGTGCGCAGCCCTGCCGCGGTGGTGACCGGATCGCCCCGTTCGAGTCGGATGGTGAGGTCGGTGATCGACCGGTCGCCAACATTCTCGACGCGCCCGCTCACGGTGACCACCGGACGGCTCGTCGTGGTCACGATGGTCGGACTCATGGAGTCGATGACGATGCGGGCGAACCGTCCCGCGTCCGGCTGCTCGGTGTCACCGGCATCCGAGGTGGTTGTACTGCTGCCGGTTCCGGGTTCTGCCGATGCCCGTGGCGTGACGCCCGGCAGGACCATGAGCCCGACGATCGCGAGGACGACGGCCAGCGCAGAGGCGGCGCGCACGCCGGAACGCGACACTCTGGATCGCAGTGGACGGGACCGACCGATTTCGGGAGACGAAGGGTGCGGCTCAGCCATCGCCGGCCGCAGGCCGTCGGGGACGGCGTCGGCGCCGACGAGGACGCACCGGGGGCGGTGGCTCGTTGCGGCGCTGGTTGCGTGCGGCGGCGGCTTTCTCATAGGCGTTGGGTTCGGTCCGGATGCTCTCGGCCTCGGACTGCGCCAACCGTGTCGGGTCGGCGGCGAGATCGGCGATCACGCCGCGGGCCATCCGGGCGAGACGTCGCTCGTCAGAGTACGTGAGACGACGCGGCAGCTCGTGTAACGGCACCCAGGCCACCTCGGAGACCTCGTAGTCGGCGTCGGAGAGCTCCCCACCGGTGCACCGCAGGAGGTAGTGGTGCACCGTCTTGTGGATGCGGCGACCCTCGCTGACAAACCAGTAGTCGATCTTGCCGAGGGGGGCCACCACGGTGCCCTGGATGCCGGTCTCCTCCTCGACCTCCCGGATCGCGGTCTGCTCGGCGGTCTCACCGGTCTCGATGTGACCCTTGGGCAACGACCACATCGTTCGACCGCGTCGGTCGACCCGACCGATGAGCGCCGCGGAGAGTTCGTCGATCGGCAGCTCGAGGTCGGAGATGACGAGCCCGCCCGCCGACGTCTCCCGCACCGTGCGCAGCTTCTCGCCGCCCCGTTCGGAATGAGAGCGGTCGGCGTGTGTCTTCTCCGGGTGGGTCCGGTCTGCCGGCCGGTCGGTGTTCCGGTCGTTGCGGGCGCCGCGTCGACGGTTCTTGGCGGTCTTGCCACCTGCCTGGGTGAGACCCGTCTTGGTGAGTTTCGCCGTCACCGAGACCATGTCCGACGGCTTCGGTGGCGTGACGCGCGGCCGTGCACGGTCGGGATCGACGGGAAGCTTGTCCACCGATTCGGCCTCGACGGGGTCGGGGCAGGCGGGGTCGGCGGCGCGGGCACGCGCGAGGTCGTTGGGCGTGGGGTGATGCGTGGAGGGAGCGGGCTCGGACGCCGGATTGTGGGCGGTCTGCTTGTGGCCGCCCGGCCGGTGCCCTCCTTGTTTGTGGCCCGCCTGTTTGTGGCCCGGTTGCTTGAGACCGGGCTGCTTGTTCTGCGGCGCGGACCCGTGCGCGGTGGTCGCGCCCCGGGCCTCGCCCTTGCGGCGGCCGCGGCGTCGACGGCCGCGACGGGAACGGCGTCCCTGACCGGCCGGGCCCTGATCCCCCTGGCCTGCGTCCTCGCCGTGCGCACCCGACGAGACGCCACTGACGTCTGAAGGGTTGGTCGAGGAATCGGTGGACACTCCACGATGCTAGCGGCTGGTCACCTGCTGTTTGGCCGGACGCCTCGTAGGCACGGAGGTTGTGGATATCCGCACGCGAGACGTGCCGGACTGGTGTAAGGGGTCGACGACGAACCGTGTGGGCGCCGCCGTGGCGCTCTCGTCGTGACGTCGCCGCGTGTCACGACGGTAGGGTGACAAGCCGTGAAGAACTCTTCGTCGGGAGCCGCGCCATCGGGGGCAGCACCTTCGGACACGGTGTCGGCGGGCGGCCGACCCGCCGTGTCGGATCCGGAGCGGCGCACGCGTCTGCTCGCGGCTGCTGCGATAGCGCTGCGCGATCTCGACGACGTCCTGGTCCCGCTCGGCGACCTGTTCGCGACCGCGGGGCACGAGCTGTACCTGGTCGGCGGCTCGGTCCGCGACGCAGTGCTGGGGCGGCTGGGCAACGATCTCGACTTCACCACCGACGCCCGCCCTGAGCAGGTGTCGCGCCTGCTCAGAGGCTGGGCGGATGCGTTCTGGGACGTCGGCATCGAGTTCGGCACGGTCGGGGTCCGCAAGGGTGACCATCTCATCGAGATCACGACCTTCCGCGCCGACTCCTACGACCAGGTCAGCCGCAACCCCGAGGTCACCTTCGGTACGACGCTCGACGACGACCTGGTCCGTCGTGACTTCACCGTCAACGCGATGGCCGTGCGCATCGGGGCTTCGGGGACCCAGGACTTCTGTGACCCGCTCGACGGCATGACCGCCCTGCTCGCCGGCGTCCTCGACACTCCCGCGACGCCCGAGCAGTCCTTCGGCGACGACCCGCTGCGTATGTTGCGGGCCGTTCGTTTCGTCTCCCAGCTCGGTTTCGGGCTCGCGCCGCGTGTGTGGCAGGCGATCACCGAGATGAACGGTGAGATCGATCGCATCACCGCCGAGCGTGTGCGCGCCGAGCTGGACAAGCTGATCTGCGGCGAGTTCCCCATCGAGGCCATCGATGCGATGGTCGAGACGGGTCTGGCCGACCGGGTGCTGCCCGAGGTGCCGGGTATGAAGCTGACCATCGACGAGCATCACCAGCACAAGGACGTCTATCAGCACTCGCTGACCGTGCTGAGGCAGGCAATCGACCTCGAGGACGGCGACCCGGACCTGGTCCTGCGCTGGGCGGCACTGCTCCACGACATCGGCAAGCCCGCGACGCGCCGCCACGAGCCGGGCGGCGGGGTGAGCTTCCACCACCACGAGGTGGTCGGCGCGAAGATGGTGCGCAAACGGATGCGCGCACTGAAGTATCCGAAGGCGGTCGTGGCCGACGTCGCCCAGCTGGTCTTCCTGCACCTGCGGTTCCACGGCTACGGCGACGGGGCATGGACCGACTCCGCTGTGCGGCGCTACGTCACCGACGCCGGTCCCCTGCTGGACAAACTCAACAAGCTGGTCCGGGCGGACTGCACCACCCGCAACAAGCGTCGTGCCCGCCGACTCCAGCAGAACTACGACGACCTCGAGCAGCGCATCGCCGATCTCCAGGCTGCCGAGAACCTGCAGAAGGTACGGCCGGACCTCGACGGCAACGCCATCATGGAGCTACTCGGGGTGCCGCCCGGCCCGATCGTCGGGCAGGCGTGGCGTCACCTCAAGGAACTGCGTCTCGATCGCGGTCCGCTCAGCCGCGACGAAGCCGAGGAGGCATTGCGGGAATGGTGGGCCGCGCGCAGCAGCGAGTGATGCTTTCCGCGGCGTGCCGGGTCCTCATCGGCTCGATGCCGGTGCGAACACCTCGATCGCGTGGGGCACGGCCTCGAAGACCGCGGGCAACTCCCCGACGAGATCGCCGTCGACCGAGACCAGTGCGGGCGGATCGCAGTACAGCTCGACCTCGGAGCCACGCATGGTCCGCACGTTGGGACTGTCGATGTGCTTGCCCGAGAACACTTTCGGGAACACGCGCGCGATGGTCCAGCGGGCCATGCGCGCCGGGTTGAGCGCCAGGGTGACGTCGATCTCGCCATCGGTGACCGACGCCTGCGGCGTGATCTTCATACCGCCGCCGTAGGACGTGGTGTTGCCGATCGCGGCGAAGATGAGATCGGATTCGACGGCCTGATCGTCGACGCGCACCTGGTAGTGCCGCGACCGCAGCCGAACGAGCTCCCACAGGGCGGCGAGCGTATAGCGCGCCTGGCCGCGTGGCCATCGCATGTCGATGGCGCGGGCGGTGACCGCCGCGTCGAAGCCCGTGGCCGCGACCGTGCTGAACAACGCGGTCTGACCGTCGGGGAAGCTGACCCGACCGAGATCGATGGCGCGCCGGTGACCGGCGAGGATGACCTCGACGGCCTCGGCCAGGTCGTGCGGTATGCCCAGGTTGCGGGCGAAGTCGTTCCCGCTGCCGGCCGGGATCACGGCCAGCGGCTTGCCCGAGCCGATGCTGGCCTCCACCGCGAGACGTACCGTGCCGTCGCCCCCCACGACGACGAGGACGTCGGTGTCGCCGCGTGCTGCTTTGCCCGCGAGGTCGGCGGCGTCGGCGATGTCCTCCCCGACGATCACCTCGACCTCGACGTCGTGTGCACGCAGGAGTTCCGCTGCCTGATGCGCGACGCGCAGTCCGGTCCCGTGGCGCGCGTATGGACTTGCCACGAGAGTGGCGTGTTCGATTGTCATGTGCTCGGCCCCCCGCCGATTGAGTGATCCGTTACAGTGTTACACATCATGGCAATCCGTAACGAGGAGATCGGCGATCTCGTCCTGAACGCGGCCCGGATCTGCCTGCTGCGCAGCGGCGGGCGCAAGGTGACCGTGTCCGAGGTCGCACGGCAGGCAGGCGTCAGCCGACCGACGGTGTATCGCCGGTGGCCCGACATCAGCGAGATCATCCGCGGCCTGCTCACCCGCGAGGTGCTCGGCATCGTCGAGAAGACGATCGTCGACACCGGCGATCCCGCCGACCTCGACTCCCTGGTCGATCAGGTGGTGTCGGTGGTCGGGGCGCTGCGGGACAACGAATTGATCGCGTCGTTGTGGCGCGAGCAGCGAGACTTCATGTCGCCGTACGTCTTCGAGCGTCTCGGCACGAGTCAGCAGAGCGCGCTGGCGATCCTGGCCGACATGCTGTCGAAGGGTCAGGAACAGGGACAGGTTCGATCCGGCGATGCCAAGCGGATGGCGGCCATGGTCCTGTTGATCGCGCAGTCGTTCCTCCAGTCGGGCGCGCTCGTGTCCGACATCCTCGCGGAGGGATGGAGCACCGAACTCCACGGTGTGGTCTCCGGTTATCTCCGCCCGGTCGATGAGTGAGCGCGCGACCGTCGACGACACGGCGGGGTTCTGCTGATGGCGACACTCTCCGCGACGACCCGGGCGCGCGCCCTCGATCGACTCGCCTCGGGTGACCGGGTGGATCTCCTGGTGATCGGCGGCGGGATCACCGGGGTGGGCGTCGCGCTCGACGCGGCCACCCGCGGGCTGAGCGTTGCGCTGGTCGAGAAGGACGATCTCGCGGCGGGCACGTCGCGGTGGAGCAGCAAGCTCGTCCACGGCGGGCTGCGCTATCTCGCGAAGGGCGACATCCGCGTCGCACGCGAGAGCGCGATCGAACGGCATCACCTGATGACCGCGATAGCCCCGCATCTGATCGCCCCCCTCCGGCAGATCATCCCCGACCGTGGCGGCCGGCAGGCCTCCATCATCCGGTTCGGTCTCCGTACCGGTGACCTGCTGCGTCGCCACGCCGGCACCCCTGACTCGGTTCTACCGCCGCCCGCACAGCTCTCCCCGGTGGAAACGCTCGGACGCTGCCCCACCCTGTCGCCGGTCGGTCTGCGCGGCGGGATCTCCACCGCTGACGGCCAGCTTATCGACGATGCCCGGCTCGTCGTCGCCCTCGCGCGGACGGCGGCCGGATACGGGGCCTCGATCGCGACGCGCACACGGGCCGACCGGGTGGACGGCCGCGGGGCCACCCTGACGGATCTGCTGACCGGGGAGAGCTTCGACGTCGGCGCCCGCATGGTCGTCAACGCCACCGGCGTCTGGTCCGGTGACGTCGACCAGTCCATCGCTGTGAGCCCCAGCCGCGGAACGCATCTCGTCGTGGACGCGGCATCGTTGGGGCATCCCTCCGCGGCACTCACCGTGCCCCTGGGCAGTTCGGTCTCGAGGTTCATCTTCGTCGTGCCCGCACAGCTGGGCCGTGTCTACATCGGCCTCACCGACGTCGCGGCGCCCGGACCCATCCCGGATGTGCCGATGCCCGACTCGTCGGAGATCGATTTCCTCCTCGACGCACTCAACCCGGCGTTGTCCCGGCCGATCGAGCGGGCCGACATCCTCGGGACGTTCTCCGGTCTGCGGCCTCTGGTCGACACCCGCGCCTCGTCGGATCGGGGCGCGTCCGAGGCGCTCGCCGATGTCTCACGCCAACACCATGTGCGGACGCGCGGCGATGGCCTCGTCAGTGTTCTCGGCGGGAAGCTCACGACCTACCGGCGGATGGCGCAGGATGCCGTCGACGCAGCGCTCGCGACAACCGATCTCGCGGCAGGCGAGTGCGTCACGACCACCACTCCCCTGGTGGGGGCAGTGCGGAACCCCGGTGAGCGCGCACTGCCCACATCGCTCGTACAGCGTTTCGGTGGTGAGGCGCCGGCCGTCGTGGAGGCGGCCGCGACCCTGGACCGTCCGCTGGAACGGATCACCCCCGACATCGACGTCACCCGCGCCGAGATCGCCTTCGCGCTCACCCATGAGGGCGCGCTGGACGCCGATGACATCCTGCACCGACGCACCCGTATCGGGTTGGTGCCGGCCGACGCCGACGCCGCCCGGCCGGATGTCGAGAAGATCATCGGCGAGGTGACGGGCTGAGCGTCGATCGAGCCCCGGCCCGTCAGTAGCCCATCGTGCGCAGGGCGTCGGCGACGCGGTCGAGTTCGTCGCGCCGCACGTCGAGGTGCGGGCTGAGACGGAGCACCGGGTGTTCGGTCGCGAGCGGGGCCCGCCAGGTGTCGGCCGCGGTGACGAGGACGCCGAGGGACAGCAGTTTGTCGCGTGCCGCGGCGACATCGCCGAACTGCCACCCCGGCGGCGGAGCGAGCGTCACGAGGGCGGACGGCTCGTCGATCGGTTCGAGGACTTCCCAGCTCGCGATGCCGTGGAGCCGCTCGCGGGTGGCCTTGCCGATCCTCGCGAGTTCGCGGAACACCCGCTGCTGACCGATGTCGAGCAGTTCGCGGACGGCGACGCCGAGCCCGAGACGTCCCGCGATGAAGGCCTCCGAGCCGTCGATCTGCACCGGACGCAACGAGTCCCGGCGCACGGCGACGAACCCGACGCCGCGCGGCCCGGTGAGCCACTTGCGGCTGGTGCCGTAGACGACATCGGCTCCGGTGACGGTGGGGACGTGCCCGACCGACTGCGCCATGTCGACGACGACCGGCACGCCGGCGCGGTGGGCGAGTTCGACGATGCGCGTGACCGGCTGCACCACACCGGACATCGAGCCGATGTGGCAGACGTGGATGAAGTCGGGCTGCTCGAACTGCAGCATGTTCTCGAGTGCGTCGGTGTCCACGTGGCCGTAGACGTCGCCGCCGGGCATGGTGCGGACGGCGTAGCCGCGACGTTCGAATTCCTCGAGGTTGGGCCCGAACTCGTTCTTGGCGACCCACACCGTCGACGTGACGGGCAGACTCCAGTTGGTGAGCAGGGCGCGCAACGCGGCGCGGGCACTCTCGCGGAAGACGATCTCGTCACCGGTGTGGCCGATGAGTGCCGCGAGGTTCCTTGTGTCACGCGCGATCTCGTCGGCGCGATCGTCGGCGGCGACATACGATCCGCGCTCGGTCTCACGCCACAGGTGCGCGGTCATCGCGCCGATGAGCGCGTAGGACGAGCGGCCCGCCGACGCGGAGTCGAGGTGTGCCAGGGCGGGCTCGAGTCGTGCCGCGTGCCACTGCTCGCCGAGATCGCTGACGTACATGCGCCACAACCTACCGGGTGGCCACCGGCACGGTCATCCGCCGGGTGGGTGCGGATCCCGCCCGACGCGGACCGGGAACCGATCGGCCGCGCGCTGCGTCCAAGACCCCATGGAGCCGGTGATCGAGTACTTCTTCGGGTCCGGCGACGGTTCGCTGACCCGCTGGTCCTCGCCGGTGGACCTCACCCTCGGCAGCACGCCCAACACAGCCGATGCGGTCCTGCTCGACTTCGACGGCGACGGGCGCCGAGACGATGCCATGTGGGACACCGACGCCGACGGAGTGGCCGACGTGGCGGCGCTGGACGTCGACGACGTGTCCGGACCCGATGCGTTCTACCGCGACTCCGGCGCTGGTCTGTGGGATCGTCCGGTGGGGCGCGACGACATCGGCCCCGGAGCATCTCCGCCGGTGTCCGACCCCCCCGCGGAACGGCCGGGATCCCGCGCGCTGGGGCTGGATCTCGACGACGACGGTGACGTCGATGCGGAACTGGTGGGCACGGAGAAGGCGGGAAGGATCGTCGGCTCGAGCCTCTATGTCGACTCCGACGGTGACGGCGTCCACGATGTGATGCTGACCGATCTGAACGGGGACGGTGTGGCCGACACTGCCTACGACCGCCGGGATCCCCGATTCACGCGGCGGGATCGGTGATGGCGTGACGAGTCTTCGCGTCTCCGGACGAGGTGTCGCCTCGCGGATGCAGCATCCGCACCACCAGGATTCCGACGAGGTACAACACCACACCCAGCACGACGAGGCCCGCCGCCCGTCCGTCGTCGGGGATCGCGAGCGCGGCCACGGTCACCGCACCCACGTAGGCGATGTTGAAGACGGCGTCCTGGACGGAGAAGACCTGACCGCGGACCGCGTCGCCGACGTCGACCTGCATGGCGAGATCCCCGCAGAGCTTGGCGATCTGCCCGATCAGCCCGAGGACGAAGGCCGACCCGCAGATCACCGCGAACTCGAACGTGAGCACGGTGAGCTCGGCAACCGCGCCGGCCGCGAGCGCGCCCAGCAGGGTCGCGTACCGGCCGACCCGTGCGACCGCGATCGGCGTGACGACAGCGGCGAGAAAGGCGCCCACCCCGGTGAACCCGATGACGACGCTGACCCGGTCGAGACCGTCACCCGGGCCCATCTGCCGGGTCAGCACCAGGATCATCAGCGTGTTCATGCCGAACACCAACCGGTGTGCACCGATCGCGGACAGCGCGGCGGCGACAGTCCGGTGGTGGACCACCGCGCGGATGCCGTGCCAGAGCCCCACCGAGACCGCATGCATGGCCGATCGTCCCGGGTCGTCGGGCTCGTCCGGTCCGAGCTGCAGCGGACGGAATCCGTGGGCCAGACCCCCCGACACCACGGCGAGCACGATCCCGGCGAGCATGGTGAGCGCACTGCCCACGTTGTCGTCCCCGAACACGGCACGCAGCCCCAGCGTGATGCCGAGCCCCACACTCAACATCGCGCCGCCGAGTGTGGTGAAGAGAGCGTTCGTCGCCACGATGACGTCGCGCCGCGCCACATGGGGGAGTCCCGCCGACAGCCCCGCCGCCACGAATCGGCTCGCGCCGGTGGCGGCGAGCGCCGAGACCAGAACGACCCCGTCCGGCGCACCCGATGCGACGGCCAGCGCCACGAGCCCGATGATCACGCCGCGCAGCAGGTTGGCGTACAGCAGCACATTCCGTCGATCCCAGTGATCGAGGAGTGCTCCGGCGAACGGGCCGATGAGTGAGTACGGCAACAGCAGTACCGCGAGGCCGCCCGCCACCGCGAGGGGGTCCGCGTGCCGTTCGGGATTGAACAGGATGCTGCCGACGAGTGCGGCCTGGAAGATGCCGTCGGTGATCTGACTGGACAGGCGGACCGAGAGGAGTCGTCCCAGACCTGGTGAAGAACGCAGCGAATGGATGAACACCGACCACCCGCGCGGCTCGCGGGCGGACCGGGTGCTGTTCACTGATTCAGGGTACAGAGCCGGCGCGGGGTGCAGAGGCCGAGCGTCGGCCCCCCACTGCGCGAACGTGCGATGATGGTCGGGTGGCCGGAGGTGATGACGCAGACGATCCCACACCGGAATTCCGCCCCGGAGACCACGCGGCGGAAGGCGGTGGTGGAGGCCGTATGCCCGGCGTCCCCTGGGATGCGGATCCGTCACCGCGGGTGCGTCCCGGCTCGGTGCTGATCGCCTCCGTCGATCTCACCGAGCCGACGTTCGCCCGGACGATCATCTACATCATCGAGCACAACGACGCCGGCAGTCTGGGCGTGATCCTCAACCGCATGAGCCAGACCGCCGTGCACAATCTGCTTCCGCAGTGGACCGACCTCGCGGCCTCGCCGCGCGCGCTGTACATCGGCGGGCCGGTCAATCAGGAGGCGGCGCTGTGCCTCGGCGTCGTGAAGCCCGGCGTCGCGATCGACGACGTGCCGGCCTTACGACCGGTCGACGGCCGGGTCGTGCTCGTCGACCTCGACGCCGATCCCGAATCTCTCGTCGAGGCTTTGGACGGTGTGCGGATCTTCGCCGGGTACAGCGGCTGGGGGGCGGGACAGCTCGACGACGAACTCGACCAGTTCAGCTGGATGGTCGCCTCGGCTCTCCCCCGCGATCTGCTCGCCCCGCCCTCGTCCGACGTGTGGTTCGACGTGCTGCGTCGGCAACCGTGGCCCAAGCCGCTGCTGGCCACACATCCCATCGACCTCAGCGTCAACTGATCGGCCGCATCACACGGTCGGACCCCGAGTGATGCTGAGCGTTCACTGAGAGGCCCGGTGACCCACGTCACCGGCCGGGTGTTAGGTTGTGGACGCTTGATCGGAAAACCGTCGGCTGCGCATCGTGAGACCGGCGGACTCACACGCGGGGGTGTGCATGAGCGGGTCGAAGAGCATTCGGGTTCTCGTCGGTGTGGTGCTGGGGATCATCGCCCTGGTCGCGCCGATCGCTGTCGCGGGTGCCGCGCCGGCCGGCCCGAGCGGAGGTGCCGACGCAGCGCGGTGGCAGGCGAGCCACGACGGCCCGCAACCGTACGCGGGAGTGAATGTCACGTGGGACGTGCCGATCCGGATGAGCGACGGGACGGTCCTGCGCGCCAATGTGTACCGCCCGGCCGACGCCCGCGAGCGCCCCACGTCGACGAAGACGCCGGTGATCGTGAACATGACCCCGTACACCAAGCTGATCACCACGGTCGGTTCGGCTGTTCTGCAGAACCCGGTTCTCGAGCCGTATCTCCTGCAGTTGGCCCGGTCGATCAACCTGTCGGGCACTCCCATCGACGGGATCACCGACATCGCGGAGACGATCCGCGACGGCGGGGCCAAGACCTTCCTCGTGGACTTCGACCTCGTTCGCAGCGGTTACACGCAGGTCGTCGTGGACGTGCGCGGAACCGGCTTCTCGCAGGGCGTCTGGGACGTCTTCCAGTCGCGTGAGCAGCGCGACACCATCGAGGTCATCGACTGGGCGTCGAAGCAGCGGTGGTCCAACGGCAAGGTCGGCATGTCGGGTGTCTCGTACTCGGCGATCAACCAGATCCAGGCCGCGAACAAGAACCCCGAGGCCCTGAAGGCGATCTTCCCGGTCGAACCCGGCGGAGATCTCATCCGCGACATCGTGGCGCCCGGCGGCGCGCTCGGCGTCGGCTTCCTGCCGCTGTGGCTGACGCTCGTCAACACGACGAAGATGATCCCGAATGTCGCGTCGATGCTGAACGGCACCTTCGACTGGAAGTGGCTGGCCGACCGCATCTCCGATCCCTTCACGTTCTATCCGCAGCTCTTCGCCGCTCTGCTCACACCGGACATCCCGTCGGTGCCGCCGAACCTGAAGGCGTTGTTGGAGAACGGTTCCGAGCCCAGGTCGTCGTGGCTCGACCATGCCGATCGGATCAGCACACCGACGATGATCTACGGCGGTTGGTTCGACCTGTTCACCAACAGTGAAGTGCGCATGTACAACAAGATCCCGCTGCCGCCGGGCCGGAAACAGCTGATCATGGGCGACGGTTACCACCTGACGATCGGTGGTGGTCAGGAGGGGCGGCGCGGAACCCCACCCCGGTTGGACGTCCTGCAGAAGGCCTGGTTCGACAAGTGGCTCAAGGGAATCGACAACGGCATCGACTCCTACGGTCCGGTCAACCTCAAGCAGGTCGGCGATGCGTGGATCACCGCTAAGCAGTTCCCGCGGGCGGGTATGGAGCGTCAGCGCCTGTACCTGAGTGACCGGCGCAGCGGGACCGCCGCGCACGCGGTGCGGGACGGAAGTCTGACCACGGCGGCGCCCGGGTCCCGTGCGCGCATGACCATCGCTCCCGGTCTGGCGACCATGTGCTCGCGCGACGCGGCCCAGCAACTGGCGGGTGCGCTCGCGATCTTCCCGTTCTGCGCCGACGACGCGCGCATCTCCGAACGGGCGGCACTGAC
Organism: Gordonia sp. 'Campus'; assembly: GCF_022206305.1. Taxonomy (GTDB): domain Bacteria; phylum Actinomycetota; class Actinomycetes; order Mycobacteriales; family Mycobacteriaceae; genus Gordonia. The sequence goes on from NZ_JAKOIW010000012.1 coordinate 63,101, forward strand.
GTTCACCACTCCCCCGCTGACGACGACGCGCAGTGTGTCGGGATACGCCAACGTCCGTTTGAACACGGTGCTCGACGCCACCGACGGATACTGGACCGCCACCCTCAACGACGTCGCGCCCGACGGCACGTCGAAGGTGCTCACGTCCGGTCAGGTCATGGCGTCCCTGCGCGGATACGACCCGGCGGCATCGCAGTTCGCCCCCAACGGCGACGTCATCGACCCCTTCTACGACCTGACCCTGGCCTCACGCCAGCGGGTCGCGCCGGGCCGCCCGGTCAGCGTCGACATCGGCCTGCTGCCCACCGAGGCGATCATCAAACCCGGTCATCGCCTGCGGATCGACGTCTTCTCGATGAACTTCCCGCGTGGTCTCCCGCTGCGTCCGCTGCTCAACGAGTCGGGTCTGCGGCCCCAGCACATCCAGCTCGATCCGAACCGGCCGAGCTTCGTGAACCTCCCGCTGTCGACGCCGGTCGGTGCGACCCGGTAGCAGGGAGTTCAGCCGGCCGAGCCCGCCGCCTCGACGGCGTCGGCCTCGCGCCCGTAGCGGGTGGCCAGCCACGAGCAGATCATGAGCTGGATCTGGTGGAAGATCATCAGCGGTAGGACGATGAGTCCGACGCTGCTCCCCGCGAACAGGACGGTCGCCATCGGCAGACCGGTGGCCAGGCTCTTCTTGGTGCCGCAGAACTGGATCGCGATGGTGTCAGCACGATCGAAACCGAGCCGGCGCGGCACCCACCGGGTGATCGCCAGCATGACGATGACGAACAGCAGCGAGATCACGGTCACGGCGATGACCTGCCACACGCCAACCGTCGACCAGATGCCCTGGGCGACGCCCTCGCTGAACGCCACGTAGACGACGAGGACGATGGCGCCGCGGTCGGCGAGCTTGGTGATCTTGGCGTGCCGGGTGAAGAACGGGCCGACCCATCTGCGGGCGAGCTGACCGATGAGGAACGGCACCAGGATCTGGGCGATGATCTTGAGCACCGACGCGGCGTCGATGCTGATGTCGCCGCTGGTGCTCATCAGCGCCACCACGAGCAGCGGGGTCAGAAAGACGCCGAGGATGTTCGACGTCGACGCGCTGACGATGGCGCCGGCGATGTTGCCCCGGGCCATCGAGGTGAACGCGATGGACGACTGCACCGTCGAAGGGACGAGGCAGAGGAAGAGGAGCCCGGCGTAGAGGTCCTCACCGATGAGCGGCTCGACGACCGGCTTGAGCGCCAGGCCGATGAGTGGGAACGCCACGAAGGTGAACGCGAGGATCGTCAGGTGCAGCCGCCAGTGCTTCAGTCCCTCGAGTGCCTCGCGGGGATGCAGTCGCGTGCCGTACAGGAAGAACAGGGCGGCGATCGCGGCGACCACGACCCAGTCGAGTGCCTCCGCGGCGGTACCGCGAACGGGGAGGAACGCGGCCACGACGACGGCGACGATGATCGCGAGGATGAAGCCGTCGACCGGCGAACGGTCCAGGAGATTCTTGAGAGTGCGCATGGGTGTGCCCTCGAAAGGTGGTGGGGGTGAGACGCGTGGGGTGAGACCGAAGAGCTCAGGCCTGCGCGGTGTCGCCTGCGCAGACTCCGCGCAGCGAGCACGCACCGCAGCTGCTGGTACCGCAGTCGGCGGCGGGATCCGACGTCCCCTGGTCGGCGGGCCCGTGGTCGTGGGCATCACCGCCCGAGCAGCAGGAGCAGCCTTCGTCGTCGGCCGGGACGGTGGCGGCGGCACGTACGGCGATACCGCTGACCAGCCCGATCACCACGAGCGCCACGACGAGCGCGACCAAACCGAATGCCAGTGCCCACCCGGTCGATACCGCGAGGGTGGCGATGCCGCCGAGCACGAGGATGGCGCTCGCACCGAGCGTGCCCGGTGCCGCGACCCGGTTGGCGACCCGGAACGCCTCGTCGGAGCGCATCGTCTCGCCGGAGCGGACACCCGCCCAGCGGTTGCGCGGCAGTGTGCCGCGAAGGCCCCGGATTCCTACCACGACCCAGAGTCCGGCCAGCACGAAGAGCAAGACGGCGACGGCGACGGGCAGGGCGTTCACGACCCACAGCATACGACCGTGCGTCGTACGGACCGAATCGGAGCGTCGGCGACGGCTCCGGACGTGGCGCCGAGCGACCGGATTCACAGCCGGTCCGGCGCAGGATTTACCCTGGTCGCGTGACTTCAGCTGAGACCAAGGGCAGCGGCTCGGCCGGGACGACCGGAACCGGCACCGCCGACACCACCGCGCATCGATACACCGCAGCGGTCGCCGGTGACATCGAGCAGCGCTGGCAGCAGACCTGGTCCGACGAGCACGCCTACGAGGCGCCCAATCCGGTCGGACCGCTCGCCGGTGACCTGTCTGCCTTCGGCGGCGGCGGTGCCGACGCCGCGGACAAGCTCTTCGTGCAGGACATGTTCCCCTACCCGTCGGGAGCCGGACTGCACGTCGGGCACCCGCTCGGCTTCATCGCCAGCGACGTCTTCGCGCGCTACCAGCGCATGACCGGCAAGAACGTGCTGCACACAATGGGCTTCGACTCCTTCGGCCTGCCCGCCGAGCAGTACGCGGTGCAGACCGGCACGCATCCCCGCACCACCACCGAGCAGAACATCGAGCGCTACCTCGGCCAGATCCGCCGCCTGGGTCTCGGCCACGACGAACGACGCCGCGTGGCGACCACCGATGTCGAGTTCTACCGATGGACCCAGTGGATCTTCCTGCAGATCTACAACGCCTGGTACGACGCCGATCAGGGCAAGGCGCGACGCATCTCCGAGTTGGTCGACGAATTCACCTCGGGCGCACGGCCGTTGACGGGCACGTTCGAGGGCCGCGCGTGGGCCGACCTCTCCCCCGCCGAGCGGACCGAGGTCATCGACGACCACCGCCTGGTCTACCTGAGCGACTCGCTGGTCAACTGGTGCCCGGGCCTGGGCACCGTGCTGGCCAACGAGGAGGTAACCGCCGACGGTCGCAGTGATCGCGGCAACTTCCCGGTCTTCCGAAAGCACCTGCGTCAGTGGATGATGCGAATCACCGCGTACTCCGACCGGTTGCTCGACGACCTCGACCTGCTGGACTGGCCGGACAAGGTCAAGACCATGCAGCGCAACTGGATCGGGCGTTCGCGCGGTGCCCAGGTGCGCTTCGACGTGCCGGGTGTCGGTGAGATCGAGGTCTTCACCACCCGTCCCGACACCCTGTTCGGCGCCACCTACATGGTGCTGGCCCCCGAGCATCCCCTCGTCGGCGAATTGACGACCGCCGCATGGCCGGACGGAACCGACGAGCGCTGGACGCGCGGCGGTGCGGATCCCGCGGCAGCGGTGGCGGAGTATCGAGCCTCGATCGCCGCGAAGTCCGATCTCGAACGCCAGGAGAACAAGGAGAAGACCGGCGTCTTCACCGGCAGCTTCGCGGTCAATCCGGTGAACGGCGAACAAGTTCCGGTGTTCATCGCCGATTACGTCCTGATGGGTTACGGCACCGGCGCGATCATGGCGGTCCCGGCCCACGACGCCCGAGATCACGAGTTCGCGACCGTCTTCGGTCTGCCGATCCGCGAGGTGATCGGGTCCGACACCGACGTGCAGACGGAGGCCTATGCGGGCGACGGCCGGTTGGTCAACTCCGGCTTCCTCGACGGCATGGACGTCGAGACCGCGAAGGCGGCCATCGTCGAGCGCCTGGAATCCGACGGTGCGGGTACCGGGAAGATCCAGTACAAGCTGCGCGACTGGCTGTTCGCCCGGCAACGTTACTGGGGTGAGCCGTTCCCCATCGTGTACGACGCCGATGGTCAGCCGCATGCGCTGCCGGAATCGATGCTGCCGGTAGAACTCCCGGAGGTCGACGACTACGCACCGGTGTCCTTCGATCCGGATGACGCCGACAGTGAGCCCTCTCCCCCGCTGGCCAAGGCCACCGACTGGATGACCGTCGAACTGGATCTCGGCGACGGTGTCCAGACCTACACGCGTGACGCCAACGTCATGCCCCAGTGGGCGGGCAGCTCGTGGTATCAGCTCCGTTACATCGATCCCACCAACTCGGACACGTTGTGCGCCAAGGAGAACGAGGCGTACTGGATGGGCCCTCGTCCGGCGCTGCACGGCGAGAACGACCCGGGTGGGCTGGACCTGTACATCGGCGGCGTCGAACATGCGGTGCTGCATCTGCTGTACTCGCGGTTCTGGCACAAGGTGCTGTTCGACCTGGGTTACGTCACCAGCCGGGAGCCCTACCGAAAGCTGTTCAACCAGGGCATGATCCAGGCGTACGCCTACACCGATTCCCGTGGCATCTACGTGCCGGCCGAAGAGGTCACCGAGGAGAACGGACAGTTCTTCTACAACGGTCAGCCGGTGCGCCAGGAGTACGGCAAGATGGGCAAGTCGCTGAAGAACTCGGTGGCGCCCGACGACATCTGCCGGGACTACGGCGCCGACACCCTGCGTGTCTACGAGATGTTCATGGGGCCGCTGGACCAGTCGCGCCCGTGGGCGACCAAGGACGTCGTCGGCTCACAGCGCTTCCTGCAACGCATCTGGCGACTCGTCGTCGACGAGGAGTCCGGCGCGGTGCGCGTCGCCGACACCGAACTCGACGACGACACGAAACGCTTGCTGCACAAGACGATCGCCGGTGTCCGCGACGACTACGACGCGCTGCGGAACAACACGGCGGTCGCCAAGCTGACGGTGCTGACCAACCACCTGACCAAGAACTTCGAGAAGACCGGCGCCCCACGCGAAGCCGTCGAATCACTGGTGATCATGCTGGCGCCGCTGGCGCCGCACATCGCCGAGGAGCTGTGGCATCGCCTGGGTCGAGGTGGTCTGGTCGTGCACGGTCCCTTCCCCACCCCCGATCCGAAGTGGCTCGTCGAGGACACCGTCGAGATCCCCGTTCAGGTCAAGGGCAAGGTCCGCAGCCGGATCACGGTGGCCGCCGACGCCGACGAGGACACACTCCGTGCCACCGCGCTCGCCGACGAGAAGATCGCCGCGATCCTCGACGGTGCCGAGCCGCGCAAGGTCATCGTGGTGCCCGGCCGGATGGTGAACATCGTTCCGTAGGGACTACTTCGGCGGCAGCTTTCGTGCGGAGTCGGCGCCGATCGCGACCCAGCGGGAGAGTTGCCGGTCCGTGGTGACCCCTTCGTCGGCGACGCGCAACCAACCGCGCGTCTCCCGGCCGGACATGACCATGGGCGAGGTGTGCGCGTACTCCAGCAGGCTGTCGGTCTCCTCCGGCGGGACGCGCACCAGGATGCCGCCCTTGCCGCTGGCGGCGACGGCCATGTTGCCGTGGATCAGGAACGCCAGCCCACCGAACATCGACTTCTCGTCGACACCGCATTCCGTCGCCATCAGTGCGCGGATGCGGTAGGCGAGTTCCTCGTCGTAGGCCACCGGTCCAGGCTATTCGTCGTCGGAACCGGCGAGGGACTTGGCAACGAACTTACCGGGCAGTAAGGTAACGACATGGCGATCAACCTGGAGCTCCCGAAGAAGTTCGATTCGACGGTCGAGCGCACCCACATGGCTGCCGAGCATCTCTTCCGGCCCATCTCGCGCAAGTACGACAAGGCCGAGCACGAGTACCCGGTTGAGCTCGATGAGCTGGCCAAACTCGCCAAGAAGGGCCGAGGCTCGGAGAAGTCCGCCGACTCCGAGACCGCATCGGAGAACGACGCGCCGTCGGTGAACGGCGCCAACATGCGCGGGCTCCTCTCCGCTCTCGAGATGAGCTGGGGCGACGTCGGCCTGCTCCTGTCGATCCCCGGCCAGGGTCTCGGCAACGCGGCGATCGCCGCGGTGGCCACTCCCGAGCAACTCGAACGGTTCGGTGACGTCTGGGCGGCGATGGCCATCACCGAGCCCAGCTTCGGCTCCGACTCGGCGGCGGTGACCACGACGGCCACCCTCGACGGCGACGACTACATCCTGAACGGCGAGAAGATCTTCGTGACCGCCGGTTCGCGGGCCGACCACGTGGTCGTCTGGGCCACCATCGACAAGACCGTCGGACGTGCGGCGATCAAGAGTTTCGTCGTGCCGATGACGACCGACGGGGTCACGGTCGCGCGTCTCGAGCACAAGCTCGGTATCAAGGCCTCCGACACCGCAGTCGTTCGGTTCGAGAATGCGCGCGTGCCCGCCGAGAACCTGCTCGGCTCCCCCGAGATCGACACCAAGAAGGCGTTCGGCGGGGTCATGCAGACCTTCGACAACACCCGGCCGGTGGTCGCGGCGATGGCCATCGGTCTGGGCCGAGCCGCGCTCGAGGAACTGCGCCGGATGCTGGAGGACGCGGGTCACGAGATCGACTACGACAGCCCGGCCGCGGGTCAGCACGCCACCGTCGCCGAGTACATCAGGCTCGAATCGGATTGGGAGGCATCGTGGTTGCACACGGTGCGCGCGGCGTGGATGGCCGACAACAAGCAACCGAACTCCGCCGAGGCCTCGATGTCCAAGGCCAAGGCCGGCCGGACCGTCACCGAGATCACCAACAAGGCGGTAGAAATCGGTGCGACAGCGGGCTTTTCGGAGACCTCGCTGTTGGAGAAGTGGGCGCGGGACTCCAAGATCCTCGACATCTTCGAAGGAACGCAACAGATCCAGCAGCTGATCATCGCTCGACGGGTGCTGGGCAAGAGCTCTGCAGATTTGAAGTAGCAGTCCGCGATTCGCGAAACCTAATGCGGTAACACGGCACATCTCGAACCGTCGAGTGTGACGATGGGGGAGGAAGAGGGCCGAGGCACGCGCCCTGACCGAACACTCCATCCATCGGAGGTGGTGTGGCATGACCGCACCCGACGACATCGCTGTCGACCCGTCACTGATCGACCTGTACAAGGACCTGCACCGCAACCCAGAGCTCGGCTTCCACGAAGACAGAACGGCGTCGATCGTGGTGGACCGTCTCCGATCCGCGGGCTTCGACGTCACCACCGGGGTGGGGAAGACCGGCGTCGTCGGTGTCCTCCGAAACGGGGAAGGGCCGACTGTCCTGTCCCGGGCCGACATGGATGCGTTACCCGTCCGGGAGGACACCGGACTCGACTACGCCAGCACGGTCACGGCCACCGACGACGACGGCAAGTCGGTTCCGGTCGCCCATGCGTGCGGGCACGATCTGCACACCACGTGCCTTCTGGGTGCAGCGGCTGTACTGGCCGCGGACACCTCGGCGTGGTCCGGCACCCTCATCGTCGTGTTCCAACCCGCCGAAGAGCTGGGAGCCGGAGCGCAGGCGATGGTCGACGACGGCCTGTGGGAACGCTTTCCGACACCGGACGTCGTTCTCGGACAGCATGTGTCACCGCTCCCGGCGGGCAAGATCGCCGGCCACCCCGGCGCGTCGTATGCAGGGTCGGATTCGTTGCGGATACGTCTGGTGGGGCGAGGCGCCCACGGTTCGATGCCGGAGGCCTCCGTCGATCCGATCGTACTGGCGGCCTCGACGGTACTGCGATTGCAGACCGTGATCTCGCGCGAGATCCCGAGCACGGCCACGGCGGTGCTGACCGTGGGGTCGATCCACGCGGGGGATGCCGCGAACGTCATCCCCGGTGAGGCCGAGCTGCAACTCAACATCCGCAGCTATGACGAGGCTGTTCGGCACCGGATCCTCGACAGTGTCGAGCGCATCGTACGTGGCGAGGCCGCCGCGTCGGGGGCACCGGGTGAGCCGACGATCACCGAGATCGAACGCTTTCCGGTGGTCACCAACGACTCCACAGCGCTCGCCAAGACCCTCGGTGCGTTCGCGGACTGGCTGGGGCCGCACAACATCCTCGATCCGGGCGCGGGCGCGGGCAGCGAGGACGTCGGCATTCTCGCGACGAGTTGTGCAGCGCCGCTGTCGTACTGGTTGCTGGGGGGCGCGGACCCGACCCTGTTCACCACCGGGGACATGACGGACCCCGCCCTGCTGAAGGTGCCGTCGAATCACAGTCCCCACTACGCGCCGGTGATCGACCCGACGCTGGCGATCGGGGTGCGCGCCCAGGTTGTCGCCGCACAGACCTGGCTGGGTCCGGCCGCCTGACAGGTCGCGGTGCCGGAGACCTCACACCCGGTACCTCACACCCCGGGTACCTCCCTCCCCGAAGTCCTCACACCCCGAAGTCCTCACAGCTGGGCGATGAGCCACTCGGCGATGGTCGTGGCGTTGCGCGGGTCCGTTGCCACTCCCGGATGTCCGGTGAAGCGGTCGGAGTACGTGACCGACACTCCCGCACGCCGATAGGTGTCGACCAGACCGGACACCAGCGGCTGTGGGGACACGGTGTCGACGGTCCCCGAGTCGATGCGCACCGGGAGGTCTCGCGGAAACACAAGTCGGGCAACGTCGTTCGCGTGGAGCACCGCGAGCAGTTCTCGCTTCATCTCCTCGCCCCGCGGGCCGAGGAGTTGCGCGGGTGCGAGACCACCGAACGAGTCCGGTGCCGTCAGGTCGGCGTAGCACCGGGTCTCCACCTGCGGACGCAGCGCGCGTGCCCGCGCACTGAGTCCGCCGTTCTCCATCAACGCGTCGAAGTCGGGATCCGCTGCGGCCGCGCCACTCCCGATCAGTGCGGCCAGCCCCATGAGTTCGTTGATCGCCGGCCCGGCCACCGGGATGTTCGACGCGCCGTCGAGGAGGGCGGCCACCTGCGTCGGCGGCGCCAGTGCCGACACCGCCCGCAGCCTCAGGTTGCCCCATTCCGACGACGGGCGGGCCGCGGCGGACAGTGCCGCGACAGCGCCCTCGGAGTGCCCCGCCACGACCACGTCGCGTCCGATGCGCGGGTCGTGCGCAGCCGCGGCGACAGCCATGTCGATCGTGGACCGCGCGAGCGAATCGCCGATCAGGTAAGGATGCGGTCCCGGCCCGCCGATACCCTCGAAATCCGGTCGGGCGACGGCAAAGCCGGCGTCGAGAAGCCGGGCGACGATGCCGTCGCCGGAAGTCATGCGGGGCAGCTCGGAATGGCCGGCGTGCGCGACCGACGGGGCACACGCATCGGCGCCGCCGACCGTCATGTGGTTCCAGACGGCGAGCGGCCAGCCGTCGGCGGGTGGCGGCGTCGGAGGCGTCAGCAAGGTCCCGGTCATGGTCGTCGGCTCGCCCCGGACGGAGGTCGAGGTGTACCGGACGCGGAGCGTCGACTCGGCCTGGGGGAGGGCGACGGTGCGGTCGGTCACGGGTTCGGTGTCGAGAATCTGCGGCACCACGAGTCGGGTCGTCGACGAATCCGGTGTCGGCCCTGCCCAGGAGGGCGCCGCACCCGTGAGGGCGGTCGCGCAGACCACCGTGGCTCCGAGGACCGCGGCGACCAGCCGCCGACCACCGGATCGGTTCACGAGATGTGGTGGCACCGTCACCTGTCGCAGCGTAATCGGTGGCGGGGCGGCGCGCTTCGGAGTGCGATGGGATGCCGCCGAGTCAACGCAACAGACGGTCCCGGAGCGCCGCCTCGCGCACGAGGCGTTCGGTGTCGCGTCGCCGACGCTCGGCCATGATCGCCGACAGCACGTCCTCGAACGGTGCCCCCGTCGGGGGAGCGGGCGCGACGAACGGCGCGACATCGAAGACCAGCCTGCGGGCCGCGTATGCCCGAGGCTCGGGTGTCATGTCGTGCCTGCCGCCGAGGAACTGGCGGACGAGGACGGCGAGCCGGTCGGGGAGTGCAGCCATGTCGGCGGACACCGCCCACGTCTCGAGCTGCGGGGGCATCTCGATAGGCCGCTGTTCGACGATGCGGTGCCGGTCGCGGATCACATAGGTTCCGGCGAGCAGGTCGCCGAGCCGCTTGTTCTTTCGCGAGATGGCGGCGGAGATCAGCGCAGGCAGGCCGAGACAGGCATAGAGTTCGACGAAGCCGACGAGTGCGCGGGCCAGGGAGTGCCGGAATCCGATGGGACCGGCGTCATCGCGGACGGTGCGCAGACCCATGATCAGATGCCCCATCGTCTTTCCGGGCGTCAGCGTCTCCATCGCGGTGGGGAGTGTGATGACGGCGAGGATGGGGATCAGGGTCTGGATCGTTCCGCGCCACGCTTCGTTCGCGTCGATCGCGACCTTGAACGACAGCCACCACAGGAACAGCCAGAGGCCGAAGCCCAGCACGACGTCGATGATGCCGGAGAGGATCCGGTAGCCGAGGTTCGCCGGCGGCAGGGCGAGGGCGACCGCCTCACCGGACACGAGATCGTCTCGCCCGACACCGACCGTCGTGGTGGCGCCGGTGCCCCAGGCCACCTGCCCGGGTCCGCCGCCCGCGGGAGCACCGGCCATCGCGGGTGGCCGCGGCGGAACAGGACTCGACATCACGCCTCACCCTACGACGCGGTGAGGGCCGGATGCCTGCGGACCGCACAGGCGCGATGTCCGCTGAATGACACGCGTCGATGTTCCGAGAATGCCCGTTACGCTGGCCGGGTGGATCTCGACGCCTATGTGTCTGCGCACCGCGCGACGTGGGAGCGGCTCGACGCGTTGTCGCGCCGTCGCCGGCTCACCGGTGCCGAGGCCGACGAGATGATCGATGCCTACCAGCGGGTGGCGACCCACCTCTCGGTCATCAGGTCCACGGCTCCCGACGCGGCGCTCGTGGCGTATCTGTCGTCGTTGCTGGCGCGAGCCCGCGGTCGGGCGACCGGCACCCGGGTGGGCACCCCGGCCATGGTCGTCGAGTTCTTCACCCGCTCGTTTCCGGCTGCTCTGTATCGCATGCGCTGGTGGTGGCTCACCGTCATGGGGGTCTGTCTGGGTGCGGCCGTCGTGATGACGTGGTGGGTCCTCGAGCACCCGCGCATCGAGAGTTCGTTCGCGTCGGCGGGTGAGATCGAGCGCCTCGTGACCAACGACTTCGAGAACTACTACAGCGAATTCGAGGCCACGTCGTTCGCGGCACGGGTCTGGACCAACAACTTCTGGCTCGCGGCGCTCTGTATCGCGGTGGGTGTGTTCGGCTTTCCGGTGATCTGGATGCTCTACAGCAACATCCTGAACCTGGTGGTGGTCGCGTCGATCATGATCCGCCACGGCCGGGGCGATCTGTTCTTCGGGCTGATCCTGCCGCACGGAATGCTCGAGCTGACCTGTCTGTTCGTCGCGGCAGGCGTGGGTCTGCGCATCTTCTGGGCCTGGGTGTCGCCCGGGAACCGGACGCGGGCAACGGCTCTCGGTGAGGAGGGTCGTGCCGCGATCGGTGTGGCCCTCGGCCTCGTCGTGGTGCTGTTGCTCTGCGGCGTGATCGAGGCCTTCGTGACACCCTCTCCGCTGCCCACCTGGGCGCGGATCGGGATCGGTGTCACGGCGTGGTCGTTGTTCATGGCCTATGTCTTCGTCGCGGGCCGCCGCGCTCACGAGTACGGGGACACCGGAGATCTCGCCGAGGCCGATCGCGGACTCACGGCGCCGACGGTGGGGTGATCGGAGAAGTGTTCGTTCGCGCCACGACCGCCGCACTCGACGACCTCCGGGATCGGTTGCACCGCCACCGACCGGTCCCGCGCGCCGACGTCGACGGCACGGCGGGCTTCGACCCGGATCTGGTGACCGCCCTGATCCGGTACTGGGCAACCGAGTTCGACTGGCGCGCACAAGAAGATCGGATCGCCGGCCTCGATTGGGTGCAGACCGAGCGCACCGACGTGCCCGTGCGGGCCGTTCTATCCGAGGCAGACTTGTCCGAAGCCGCCGGCAGCCGTGCCCCGGTGGTGGTGCTGCTCCACGGGTGGCCGGATTCCGTGCTGCGTTTCGAGCGCATCTTCCCCCGCCTGCGAGACGTGTCCGTTGTGGCGCCGGCGCTTCCCGGGTTCCCGTTCTCCGCTCCCGTCCCACGGGGGCTGTCCTCGGTCGAGATGGCCGACGCCGTCGCCGCCGCGATGACCGAGTTCGGTGTGGATCGCTACACCGTCTCGGCCGGCGACGTCGGGTGCGATGTGGCCGAGGCGCTGGCCGCGCGTCACCCGGACCGCGTGGCCTCCCTGCACCTGACGGACGTCTCGCAGTACCACTTTCTGGCCGGCCTCCCGCCCGATCTCGACGACGAGGAGGTGGCGTACGTCGAGCGCGGGCGCCGATGGCAGGCCGCCGAGGGCGGATACATGCATCAGCAGTCGACGAGGCCGGACACCCTGGCGGTGGGACTCGGCGACTCGCCCGCGGGACTGGCGGCGTGGATCGTCGAGAAGCTGGTGCGCTGGACCGATTGCGACGGCGACCTCTTCCGCGTGTTCTCCTACGACGAGGTCCTCACCTGGGTGACGGCGTACTGGCTCACCGGCACGATCGGGACATCGTTCGGCCCATACGCGACACAGGCCGCCAAGGACTGGCCGAGGGTCGAGGCACCGACGGTGTTCACGCTGTTCGCCCACGATCTGGTCAACGCGCCGCGGCAGTTCGCGAACCGCCACTTCGCTGTCGCCGACTGGCGCGAGTTCGCTCGCGGTGGACATTTCGCGGCGTGGGAGCGGCCGGATGACTATGTCTGGGGTCTGCGCCGAGCACTCCAGGCGGGCGGTCGTTGACGGCCGAATAGTGGGTCGCCGCAACCGGGCCCACCCGGGTGCATACGATCACGGGAAAGACTCGACGACGGAGGGAACACTCTGATGGCCGCAGGCAAGCAATCGCTGGACAAGATCTCGTTGGTGGGCGGCGGACTCGCGGCCATGGGGCTCGCGCATTTCGTCGCCCCCCAGGCGTTCGCACCGATCACCCAACCCGTGTTCCCCGACGACACCACCACCTGGACCTACCGCAACGGCGCCTGCGAGACCGCAATCGGTGCGGCGCTGGTGTCGAAGCGCACCCGCCGCCTGGGCCTGGTCGGGCTGGCCGGTTACGTGGGCTTCCTCGGATATCGGGCGGCGCTCGCGAAGAAGTGAGGGCAGGCCTACCCCCTCGCTGAGAACCGCTGCACCAGCCACCCTCCGATCTCCGCGGCGGCGAGGCTCGCGCCGGTCGGCGCCCCGCGGCGGATCGGACCGCCGAAATGGGTTCCCTCGACGCGGACGTGCGTGACATCGTCCGCGCCGAGGGCGTTCACCATCGCCACCGCATCCTCCGGGAAGCACGCCTGGTCGCCGGTCAGCTCGACGAACAGCGTGGGTACCCGGATACCGGGCGCGCAGCGGACGAATCCGGCGTTGCTGGACAGACCCGACCACGTCGACAGCCACGCGTCGGGGGTCGCCAGTCGGCCGAACCCGACCAGGCCGTAGTCCGTGAGGTCGGGTCGTCGACCGAACAGCGACCCGTACGGCCGGTCGTTGGGACTCAGCGACTGATCCAGGAATCGAAGGTCGGCATCGGTGCGGTAGATCGTCATGACGCGAGGTGCGAGCGCGGCCCGGCGGTCGACCGGATCCGCGCTGGCGGCGAAACGCTCACGGGCGCGGCCGGTCTCGGCGACGAACTCGCGCGCGACGGCGTCGAGACGTTCGACGCGGGCACGTTGCGCGGCCCGGTACCTCTCGACGAAATCCGCTGTATAAGAAGAGCTCTCCGGGGGTTCGGCATATCCGTTCGCCGGATCGAAGGGGTTGAGTGACGGGTCGACGCCGAGCGGATCGGCCTCGTCGACCACGGACGGGTCGATGAGGCGCAGCAGCAGTTCGCCCTGACCGGGGTGCGGGGCCAGGAAGATCGCACCGTCGGGCAACGGCATGTCGGCGCCGGCCAGGTCGACCGGCCGTCCGGCCGGGGTCGTCGACAATCGGTCGCCGGGGGCCAGGCCGGCCTGTTCGTGATAGAAGGCGAACAACGCGCCGCCACCCGAATGGCCCAGTGTGAGCACCGCTCCGAAGTCGCGCTCACGCAGGAACACCTGGCCGGCGGCGGCGTCGAGGATCGCCTGTTCGTGGATGAGGGTCAGATCGTTGTTGACCGATCGGGTGCCCTGCGTCCACACGGCGAAGCCGCGGGAGAGCAGCTCCGGAACCAGGACATGGTGGGTGAGATCCTGACGCGGGTGCATGAGTGCGACGACGACGGACGCCCCCGGGACGGTTCGTAGTACTCCGGTGACCTTGGCGCCGTCGGCGGTCGCCAGTTCGTGGACCGACGTCGAGGTGTCCGACGGTTGCTCGGCCGCCTCGATGTAGCGTCCGGCTCCCAGCCTGCTCGCGCCGGCGGTCGTGGTGGCACTCACCGTGCCTGGACCTTCAGTGCGTCTTTGTCCCACTGCGTGATCCGCGAATCGAGCAGACCCGCGACGCTGCTGTACCAGACGGCATGCCGACATCCGGTTGCACGCCGGTCGACGACGATGGCGTCGTCGGAGGTGATGCGGAAGTAGGGCCCGATGTGATCCACGGTGACACCCGGTGCCTCGCCGGCGACCGCGGCGACCGCCTTGTTCTCGGGGACGTCGAGCACGAAGAACGTTGTCATCGCGTCGACACCTCCCCGCCGGCGAGGACGCTGCCGGTCGTCTGTTGGTCCTGCCAGTCCGCTGCTCGCTCGAGGATCCGTTCCGCCTTGCGTACGAGCAGGGCGTCCATGGTCGGATTCGGCTGGGACACCACGTCGATGAGGGCCTCGATGGTGAGGTTGGCGTCGAGGTCTTCCTGCGGCGTCACCGGTCGCATGGCGCGGGTGATCTCGATCATGTAGCCGTTCGGGTCATGGGTGTAGATGGACTCGATGGTCTCGTGCTGGATCTGCATCTCGACCGGCCACTCACTCGCGTCGAGTCGTCGACGGTACTCCAACAGGTCCGTCTCGTCGTCGACATGGATGGCGAGGTGACGCGAGCGGATGAACCAGATCGGGACATCCTCGGCGAACCGCGAGTACGAATCACCCTGGGGCCCACCGTCGAACGGCTCGAGTCCGAAATAGTAGAAGAAGGCGAGCCGGTCGTCGTTGCCGATGTCGAAGAAGAAGTGGATGAAGTCGGGGTGCTTGTCGGGTCCCCAGCCTGCGGCGCAGATCGAGTGCACCACGGGGAAGCCGAGGACGTCGCGGTAGAAGCGGACGGTGGCCGCCGGGTCGAAGGTGGGGTAGGCGACGTGGTCGACGCCGCGGACCTTGTGGGGGAGTGGGCTCATGAAGGGCTCCAGAAGAATCGGGGGCGGAGAAATAGGGGATGGAGAAATAGGGGACGGGGATCAGGCGGGGACGGTGGCGATGTCGGCACGCAGAAGGCTGCCGGCACCCTCGATGGATGCCGAGAGCCCGAGCCCGCGCAGGATGCTGTAGGCGCCGGCGGTCGCCGCCGACAAAACGGGCAGGCCGAACTCGCGCTCGGCGTCGTCGATCAGGCCCAGCGACGGCATCTGGACGCAGCAGGACAGCACCAGCGCGTCGACGCCGTCCAGTTCGAGGGACCGGGCCGCGGTCATGACCCGTTCGCCGGGGATGCACCCGACCTCGGCGTTGTCGGCGACTTCGAGCGCCCGCCAGTCCATCACCTCGAATCCCTCGGCGTCGAGGTACTCGACGACCTTCTCGGCGAGAGGCCGTAGGTACGGGGTGACGAGGGCGATGCGGCGGGCGTCCAGGGCCCGGAGGGCTTCGACGAGAGCACCGGCGCTGGACCGGATGATCGCCTCGGAGCCGCCGGCGGCGAGTTGTTCGGCCACGGCGCCCTCCACGCGCTGGTGTTCACCCGGCCCGCCGACCATCAGTGCGATGAGGCACGCGTAGAGGATCGCGTCGGGCGAGGCGTCGGCGATCTCCAGCACGCACCGCTCGCGTTGGGCGTTCATCGCGGCGAGCTGTTCCGGCGACACGGTGTGCATTCTCATCCGGGTCGAGTGGAACGAGAACTCCGACACCGGGTGCCGGTTGAGGAGGGCCGGCATCTCGGTCTCGACGGTGACGTTGGAGCTCGGCACCACGAGCCCGATGCGGTGAACACCCATGGGCGGTCCTTTCGATTGCGGCGCAGATCGCGGCCGACGGCGTCACGTTGACGCTGACGACGATTATTCGACGCATATGAAGATTCGTCAAGCGGCGCCGGTCGGCGCCGTGAGCTGCAGTGATGCCGAGACAGGGGACAATCATGGGTGACGCAGCTCATATCCGATGCTTGACACCTGGTCGAACACGTCGAATACTCAACGCCAACGTAAACAAGCCTGACGGGCCCCGCGGCCCGAACCACGAAGGAGTATCTGGCCATGACATACGTGATCGGTGTGGACGTCGGCGGAACGTTCACCGACGCCGTCCTCGACGACGGCAACGGACTGGTGGTGGCCGGCAAGGCGCCTTCGACGCCGCCCGACTACTCCGCGGGGGTGATGGACGTCCTGACCGTCCTCGCCGAGCAACTCGGCCGCCCGCTCGACGACATGCTCGCCGACACCCACCACATCGCGCACGGCACCACGTCGTCGCTGAACGCGCTCGTCATGGGCCGGGTGCCGGACGTCGGATTCATCACGACCAAAGGGCATCGCGACTCGATCTTCATCATGAACGTGGAGGGACGCTACCTCGGACGTTCACCCGAGCAGCTGCAGAACGTGCTCGCGCAGAGCAAGTCTCACGGGTTGATCCACAAACGTCATGCGCTCGAGGTCACCGAGCGCATGGACCGTGACGGTCGCGTCGTGGTCGCGCTGGACGAGGACGAGGTGCGCGCTGCGGTCCGTCAGCTGCTCGACGACGGGATCACCGCAATCGCCGTCTCGCTGCTGTGGTCGTTCCGTAACCCCGCCCACGAACGGCGGATTCGCGAGATCGTCGCCGAGATCGACCCCACCGTGTTCGTCTCGCTGTCGAGCGAGGTGAGTCCACGGATCCGGGAGTTCGCGCGCAACGCGACCACGGTGATGAGCACCCAGATCGGTCCGGGCCTCCGGGACTACCTCGGCGAACTCGAGGGCAGGTTGCGCGACCATCAGCTCGCCGGTCCCCTCCTCGTGATGCAGAGCAACGGCGGCGCCGTCGCCGCGTCCGAAGCGCCGGGCAACGCCATCTCGACCGTCGGCTCGGTGCTGACCGGCGGGGTGGTCGGGTCGGTGTCACTCGGTCGGCAGCTCGGCCACGACAACATCATCGCCACCGACGCGGGCGGCACGACCTTCCTCGTCGGGCTCGTCGTCGACGGCGAGCCGGTCCGGTCGTCGACGACGATCATCAACCATCACCCGATCAACGTCCCGACGCTCGAGGTCCATGCGATCGGCGCCGGCGGCGGCGCGATCGCCTGGATCGATGCCGGCGGCAACCTCCAGATCGGACCCCACAGCGCGCAGGCCGTGCCGGGTCCGGCCTGCTATGGGCAAGGCGGGACCGAACCGACCAACACCGACGCCAACCTCGTCCTCGGCATCCTGCCCGAGCGCGGCTTGCTGGGTGGTCGCAAGGCGCTCGATCTGCAGCTCGCCCGCGAGGCGATCCGCACCCGCATCGCCGAACCCCTCGGCCTGTCGGTGGAAGAGGCCGCCGCCGCCATCTATGCGGTGCAGAACGCCCAGACCGGAGATCTGTTGCGCAAGACGGTCGTCGAGGCCGGTCACGATCCCCGCAACTTCATCGTCTACGCGTTCGGCGGTTCGGGCCCGGCGCACTGCGGCCTGTACGCGCAGGAGATCGGGGTGTCCCGGGTCGTCGTACCGCTCGGTCAGGTGGCGTCCGCCTTCTCCGCCTACGGCCTGGCGTCGTCGAACATCGTTCTCGCCAAGGAACTCTCGGACCCGGCAGCGATGCCGGTCGACCCTGCCCGGGTGGAGGAGAACTTCAAGGTCCTCGAGGAACAGGTACGCGGTCAGCTCGACCGTCAGGGCCTGCAGTTCGCCGCCATCGAGATCGAGCGGGAGATCGACATGCGATACAGCATGCAGCTGGCCGAGGTCGCGACCCCGCTACCCGACGGTTCGCTGACGTCGACGGAGATCGTCGCCGCCGCAGAGGCATTCGAGAAGAAGTACGCGGACCTCTACGGAAAGGACAGCGGATTCCGCGAGGCGGGCATCCAGGCCATCACCTACCGCGTACGCGGCACGGGTGTCCTCCCGTTCTCGCCGGAGCTGCCCGAACTGGCAACCTCCGACACCACCGACCCGTCGTCGGCCCACGTGGGTGTGCGCAAGGTCTGTCTCGACGGCCGGCGCGGCTTCGTCGACACCGACATCTACGACTATGCCGGACTGCGAGCGGGCCACATCATCCGTGGACCCGCCGTCATCGAGGTGCCCACCACGACGGTGGTGGTTCCGCATGACACCACCGGTGAGACCGACCGTCTGGGCAACCTGAACATCACCGTCGATCCCGCATGACCGACCACCAGCAGCAACCACAGGAGTCGCTCTCATGACCGCACCCATTCCCGGCTCGGAGGTCTTCTCGAGCCGACCCACCGATCTCGACGCGCTGGCCCGATCCCTGCCGCCGTCGTTGCCGGTGCACACCGTCTCGCAGGAACAGATCGATGCACTCGACCCGCTCACGTACGAGGTGATCCGGCACCGGTTGTGGTCGGTCACCGACGAGATGGGTGAAGCCCTCAAACGGATGTCGGGATCGCCGATCGTGACCGATGCCAACGACTTCGACTTCGCCGTCAGCGACGAACTGGGCCAAGAGGTCCAGGTCGGGCTGTACAACACCATGCTGGTCGGCGCCGTGGACCTCGCGATCTACTGGACCCTGCAGCACCGTTCGCTCAATCCGGGCATCGCCGAGGGTG
Source organism: Gordonia sp. 'Campus' (assembly GCF_022206305.1). Lineage (GTDB taxonomy): Bacteria > Actinomycetota > Actinomycetes > Mycobacteriales > Mycobacteriaceae > Gordonia. The sequence continues at coordinate 81,772 of NZ_JAKOIW010000012.1, forward strand.
ACATGTTCCTGTGCAACGACCCGTGGGTCGGTGGCGGACTGCATCAGAGCGATGTGATCGTCTACCAGCCCGTCTTCCACGACGGCAAGCTGTTCGCCTGGACGAGTGCGATCTGCCACGAGCCCGACCTCGGCGGATCCGGACTGGGCTCATTCGACCCGGCAGCCAAAGACGTGTTCTCCGAGTCGCTTCCGACGCCGCCCATCAAGGTTGTTCGCGATTACGAGCTGCAGCGCGACGTCGCCGACGTGTGGGTCCGGCGGAGTCGGGTCCCGATGCTCGTCGGGCTCGACCTGCGCGCCAAGATCGGTGCGAACAGTGTCGGAAGTGACCGGTTGCTCGCGGTCATCGAGCAGTACGGGGCAGACACGGTCAAGGCCGTCATGAAGCGGATGATGTCCGACGCCGAGGGGCGGCTGCGAACGAAGCTGTCCGACCTGCCGGACGGCACCTGGCATGCCACCGGGTACCAGGACCAGTCCCAGACCGGCGACCGCGGTGTCCACAAGATCACCGTCGCCATGACAAAGACAGATGACCACCTCGAGTTCGACTTCACCGGTACCGACCCGCAGACGGGCGTCATCAACTGCACGTACGCGGGCATGCGCGGCGGGGTGATGCTGGCGCTGCTCCCCATCCTCGCCGGTGACATCCCCTGGTCGGCAGGCGGTCTGATGCGATGCTTCGATCTGGTGGCCGAGGAGGGGACGATCAACAACGCGACCTTCCCGGCCGCGGTGAGCCGCGGACCGATCGGCCCGGCCTGGCTCACCGGCAACCTGATCGCGGAGTGTCTGGCCCAGATGTTGGACCGCCACCTCGAGTTCGGCAAGAACGTGCAGGCGTCGTGTTGCGGTACGTGGGACACCGCGGTGGTCGCGGGCCTCGACGAGCGCGGTGAGCAACCGGTGCCGTTCCTCAACATCATGATGGAGCCGATGGCCGGCGGGTACGGAGCGAGGCCGGTCGCCGACGGTATGGACACCGGTGGCCTGTTCTGCATCCCGATGGGGCGCATCCCCGACACCGAGATGACGGAGTTCCTCTACCCGCTGCTCACCCTGTGGCGCCGGGAGGAGCCCGACTCCGGCGGCCCGGGGCGGCATCGCGGCGGTGTGTCGGCGTCGTTGGCCGTGACGCCGTACGGCACCAGTTTGCCGATGGGACTCGTGTTCGCCTCGGCGGGCAAGGCGGTGGCCCAGAACTCCGGGTTGGCGGGCGGCCTGCCCGGCAACACCGGCCTGGAGATTCTCGCGCGTGATTCGGGTGTGCAGGAGTTGTTGGCACAGGGGCGGATTCCCGGTTCGATGGACGAACTGGCCGGGAACAAGGAGATCGGCGCGTGCTACGACGAGAGTTACCTCGCCCCCGGTGAGGTGCTGTACATGCACTGGCAGGGCGGGGGCGGTTATGGCGACCCGTTGCACCGCGAGCCGGAAGCCGTGGCGACGGACGTGCGCAACGGCAAAGTGACCCTCGCCGGTGCCGAGGAGACGTACGGCGTCGTACTCGCCGACGGCCGGGTCGACGACTCGCGGACCGAGGAGAAGCGGGCACAATTGCGCGAGATTCGCCGAAACCGCTCGGAGCTCCCGTCCGGACAAGAGGCGACCCTGGACCTGGATCGCGCCCGACGTCTGGACGACAACCTGGTCGAGGCCACGATCGGCGATGCCCGCGTCGTGGGCTGCGCACACTGCGGAAGGCTGTTGGGCGACAGCAAGTCCGGCCGGCTCGACCTGGCACGCTACGACGGCCCGTCGAGCGACGCCGGTCCGCAGGTCACCTCCGATCCCCGCGAATACGTCGACACCGACGTGGTGTTCCGGCAGCAGTGCTGCCCGGGGTGCTTCACGGCCGTCTACTCAGGCATCGTGCCGGTCGACCATCCCGACCACATCGCCGAGCTCGCGCAACTGCTCCCAGCGGTGGCGGGTCGATGACGGTGACCTCCACCCCCGAGCGATCGTCGGCCCGGACTCCGGGACCTGGTCGGTCACGCTGGGGCGACCGACTGGTCGGGTACCCGGCGGACCGCGCCGCGGTCTACCGGCAGGCGGGTGAGTGGACCGACCGTCCGCTGGCTCGACGTCTACAGGACACCGTCGACCGCTTCCCCGATCGTCCCGCCGTGGTGACCGATGTGGCCTCGATGACATACGCCGAGTTGGGAACCCGCACCGATCGGATCGCGGCGGGACTGCTCGATCTCGGCCTGGTACCCGGCGACCCGGTGCTCTTCCAGACCGGGAACAGGATCGAGACGGTCCTCGTCTGGTACGGATGTGTCAAAGCGGGGCTGGTGCCGGTGGCGACGCTGGCGGCGCACCGTGCGCACGAGATCGGCCACATCTCCCGTGCGGTCGGCGCGGTCGGACACGTCGTCGAGGCCGGACTCGGTTTCGACCTCGTCGAGTTCGCGCGGCAGCAGGCCCAGGGCCACCCGACGCTGCGCTCCATCCTCACGGTCGGCGCAGTCGGCGGTGAGGATGGAACGCACCCGGTGGAGACCCTCGGGGCCGACACCCCGCCGGCGGAGGCGCGAGCGCGGGTCGAGTCGGTCCAGTCCGGCATCGACCCGCTCGACGTCTGCGCGTTCCAGTTGTCGGGCGGCACCACCGGTGTGCCGAAGGTGATCCCACGTCTGCACGTCGAGTACTGGGACAACGCCCTGCTGTACGCACGGCGTCTGGGGTGGACCGAGGAGACGCGCGTCGCGCACCTGATCCCGATCATCCACAACGCGGGCATCAGCTGTGGACTTCATGCCGCGCACTCGGTGGGAGCTTGTCTCGTCCTCGCGACCGCGGACGTGTCGAAGGCGTTCCCGCTCATGGCACGGGAACGGGCGACGGATGTCCTGATCGGACACGGGCACTATCAGGCCGTCGCCGGCCCCGAGTTCGACGAGCCGAGCGCGTTCCTGCGCAACGTCATCCTGTCCGGCGCCAAGCCCGGTCGCGAGCTCTTCGACCGGGCCGGTGGCCGAACACGCTGGGTCGGACAGCTTTTCGGGATGTCCGAAGGCATGTTCACGGTCTCTCCCCGGAACGCTCCGGAGGAGTCGCGGCTGACCACGGTCGGCACCCCGATCGCCTCGCGAGACGAGATCCGGATTCTCGAACCCGGCTCGGAGGTCGAGGTGGCCGACGGTGAGGTCGGCGAGCTGTCCTGCCGGGGTCCGTACACGATCCCCGGTTACTTCGACGCACGCGAACACAACCGGGCCGCGTTCACGACCGACGGCTTCTACCGGACCGGGGATCTCGCGAAGGTCGTGCTCGTCGACGGCGAGCGCCATGTCTCCGTCGAGGGGCGAATCAAGGACCTCATCAATCGCGGTGGCGAGAAGATCAACGCCGAGGAGATCGAACAGCTGCTCGTGACCCATCCGCGGGTGCGCAACGCCGCCGTCGTCGCCATGCCCGACCCGAGGCTGGGTGAGCGGACGTGCGCATACCTGGTCACCGCGGACGGCGAGCCGGTGTCGATGGCGAGTGTTCGCGCACACCTCGAAGAGCTGGGCGTGGCCAAGTTCAAGTGGCCCGAGCGGCTCGAGCACGTACCGGAACTACCTCAGACGAACGTCGGGAAGATCGACAAGAAGCGCCTCCGCGCCGACGTCGTGGCGAAGCTCGAGCGAACTGATCAGTGAGGAAGAAACGATGAAACTCAGTCGAATCGCCGTGCTCGGTGGCGGTCCGGGTGGGCTGTACGCAGCGCGCCTGCTCAAGCGAAGCCACCCCGATGCCGAGGTGACCGTGTACGAACAGGGCTCGCCCGACACCACTTTCGGATTCGGCGTCGGCCTGGCGTCTCGGACCCAACGCAACCTCCGCCAGGCCGATCCCGACTCGCTCGACGCGATCGTCGCCGTGTCACATCCGCACGAGATGTCGATGCGGGTAGGCGACCATGTGGCGCGCCTGTCGCACGGCGAGCTGCTTGCGATCGCACGGACGACGCTGCTGGAGGTGCTGCAGGACCATGCCACGGCCGCGGGTGTGCGGTTGGAGTTCGGCGCGCGCAGGTCGGTCGCCGACCTCGACGCCGATCTCATCGTCGCCGCCGACGGCGTCAACAGCGCCACCCGCACCGATCTCGCCGACGACCTGGGTCCGGCCATCAGTACCGGCGAAGGCCTGTACCTCTGGTGCGGAACGGACTTCGCGTTGCCGAGTGCCATCTTCACGCCGGTGACCACCGAACACGGCACCTTCGTCGCCCACGCCTACCCGTATGCGTCGGACCGCAGCACGTTCCTGATCGAGACGGACGAGACCACCTGGCGTCGAGCGGGTTTCGACGTCTCGACCGAGGCTACGGGCGTCGCCGACAGCGACGAGACCGCACTGGCCTATCTCCAGGAAGCGTTCGCGGACGCGCTCGACGGTCATCGTCTCATCGGCAACCGAACCCGGTGGCTGCGCTTTCGCACCGTGACGTGCAACCGGTGGCACACCGGAAACGTCGTGCTGCTCGGGGATGCGGCGCACACCGCGCACTACTCGATCGGGTCGGGAACCAAACTCGCGATGGAGGACGCGATCGAGCTCGACCGCGCGGTGCGGCATGCGACGACGCTCGACGAGGCCCTGTCGGCCTACGAATCGGCGCGGCGGCCGAATGTCGAATACCTGCAGTCGATAGCGACCCGGAGCGAGCAGTGGTGGGAATCGTTCCCGCGTCGTGCGGACATGCCGGTGGACCAGCTGATGATCGCCTACATGACCCGCGCGGGGAAGGTGGGGATCGACCGCTTCGCGGCCTCGGCACCCGAGGTGGCCCGGCGAGGTCTGGCCGCCTACGCCGACGTCGATCCCGCGTCCGTCCCCGACGCCGCGACCGCGCAGTGGATCGTCGCACAACCGCTGGTACGCGGACCGTGGTCCTTCCCGAGCCGTGGAGCCCCCGTGCAGCTGCGTTCCGAGCCCGGAACCCTGCGGCTCGACGTGGATGTCGACTCCGCGTGGGGCCCAGGGGCAGGACGTCTGGTCGCCGAGGCGGCGCACGCGACCGTCGTGTGGTTGACCGGGCGTGGCGATCGCGACGCGGTGCTGACCAGACTCGACGTCGGGGAGCGCCTGCGTCGGGAGACCGGCGCTCTCGTCGTCGTCGAGGCTCCGGGCAGCTCGTACGACGATCTCGTCGCCGGTCTGGTGAGCCTCCGCGCCGATCTGGTGTTCGTGACCGACGCGGCCGTGGCGGATGAAGCTGTGGGGGATGGCGCTGCGGTGGATGAACTGCGCGAGGTGGAACGGAACACCGAGGCCGAACGCACTATTCTTCGCCTATGACCAGCTCGACCCCCCAGGAATCGTCCACGCCAGGTGGGCGGAGTGGACGCAGCAATTCTCGTCGTGAGCTGGTCGAACGCGAGATCATGGAGCAGGCGACCCGGTTGTTCGCCGAGCGCGGGCTGGCCAGCACCACGCTGCAGGACATCGCCGACGCCACCGGTCTCACCCGCCCGGCGCTCTATCACTATGTGGCCAACAAGGACGAACTGTTCGCCCGGCTGGTCAGCGAGATCGCCGAGGAACCGGCGATCCTGCTGCACGAGATCAATCAGCGCACGGATCTCGACCCCGTCGGGAAGGTCCACGAGATGGCGATGTCCATCGCACTCCACCAGACCCAGACCCTGGACCGGTTCCGTCTCCTCATCCGGTCGGAGGCCGAGCTGCCGCCGGCTCTGGCCGAGACCTACCGCCAGAGCCGCCGGCGGGTCCTCAAAGAGCTGGTCGCGGTCGTCGAGGAGGGGATCGCCCAGGGAAGGTTCCGTCCCGCCGATCCGCGGGTCTCCGCGCTCGGAATCATCGGAATGCTGAATTGGCTTGCCTGGTGGCATCATCCGGGCGATGCCGAGTCCGATCGCAAGGTCGCGCGGCAACTCGCCGACATGGCGGTCAATACGGTGGTCGATCCGGAAGCGGACACCGCGGTCTCCGGGGCCGATCGCCTCATCGCCCAGATGCGGCAGAACCTGGATTACCTGGAGCGGGAGGTCCGGGAGCGCACGTCACCCCCGGCTCCCTGATCCGAAAGGGCCGTGTAACTCCTGGTCCCTGATCCGAAAGGGCCGCATAACTCCTGCTCCCTGATCCGAATGCGCCGCATAGCTCCTGCTCCCTGAGGTGCGAGGAGCGATAGCGACGAGCCACGAAGGGTTGGCGACGCATCTCGCCACGACCCTTCGAGACGGCCTCCGTAGGCTCCGGCCTCCTCAGGGAGCGGAGCTGAAGCTGCGCTCCGCAGAGGGCGGGAGTTCAGATGCGGCCGAACTCCGTCATCGCGTCGGCGAGGGTCATACCGTTGCGGATCGCCGCACGGACGTCGATTTCCTTGTCCGTCATGGTCTCGGCGGCCTCGAGCACGACGTCGACGAGCGCGGCGGGGATGACGATGACACCGTCGTCGTCGCCGAGGATGAAGTCCCCGGGTTCGATGACGACCGGTTGCCCGGACGCGCCCGGCAGGGTGACGGACTGCTGCCACGCGCTGACGCGCCAGCGGCCGCTGGTCTGGACCGACGTCGGGTAGCGCGAAAATGTCGTGAAGCCGATCTCGTGCAGCCATTTCCGGTCGCGGACACCGCCGTCGAGCACTGCGCCGGGGGAACCCCGCTGCATCATCCCGATCGCGACGAGTTCACCGAAGTAGCAGACACCACGTCCGTTCCCCTCCCACACCGAGACCTCGTCCGGGCCGATCTCGTTGCACGCCTGCGCTTTCAGCGGGTCCCGACCCGGCTCGTCGCTCATCGCGCCCGAGATGGTGAACGCCCACCCGGCCAGGCGTTCGCGCCCCGCCACGCAGGTGAAGTCGGTCCCGAGCGCCTGATCACGGTGGCCGAGGTCGTCGAGGACATCGGCGACATTGGCGACGTCGACGGCGAGGAACCGGGAACGGATGAGTGCGCGGTCGGTGGTTGTACGCATCACGTGTCCTGACGCGTCCGCATCCGCAGGCGGCGGAACGCGGTGAACAGGACGACAACAGCGAGGACGCCGTAGAGGGCCCAGGTGATCGCGCTGCCCACCAACACGCTCGGATCGCCGCCGCTCGACATCATCGCGTTGCGCAGGCTGGTCTCGGCGAGGGGGCCGAGCACGACGCCGATCATGACCGGCGCGAGCGGGAAACCGTAACGGCGCAGCAGATATCCGACGAAGGCGATCGCGATGACCAGGATGAGGTCGGTGATCGCGGCCGAGGTTGCGTAGACGCCCAGGACGCAGAACACCGCGATGCCCGCGTAGAGGTAGTGCCTGGGGATCAGCAGCAGCTTTGCCCAGATGGCGGCGAACGGCATGTTGAGGATCAGCAGCATGACCAGGCCGATGAACAGGCTGGCGATGAGGGTCCACACGAGGTCCGCGTTGCGTTCGAAGAGCAGTGGTCCGGGCTGCAGGCCGTACTGCTGGAACGCTGCCAGCATGATGGCCGCGGTGGCGGACGTGGGCAGGCCCATGGCGAGCAGGGCTCCCATCGCGGTGCCCGACGTCGCGTTGCCCGCCGCCTCCGGTCCGGCGACGCCGCGGATGGCGCCCTGTCCGAACTGGGGGTCGGGTCGCTTGCGGTCGAGACGCCGCTCGGTTCCGTAGGCGAGGAACGTGGGAACCTCCGCGCCACCGACCGGGATGACGCCGAACGGAACACCGAAACCGGTGCCGCGCAACCACGCCGGGAGCGCCTCGCGGAACTCGGCGCGCTTGAGGAAGGGCCGGCCGATGACGGTGTCCGCGTCCGGGGCACGCGTGCGATGGATGCGAGAGGCGACATAGATGACCTCGCCCAGGGCCAGGGTGCCGACGGTGATCACGATGATGCTGATGCCGTCGAACAACTCGGGAGCGCCCATGGTGAAACGCTGGGTGCCGGAGATCCCGTCGATCCCGACGACCGCGAGGATCAGACCGATGAGCAACCCGGTCAGGCCCTTGATGACGGAGTCGGAGACCACCGAGGCGATCGCGATGAACGCGAAGACGGCCAGTGCGAAGTACTCTGCGGGACCGAACTGGATGGCGAGGTCGGCCAGCTTGGGGGCAAAGAACACGACGATCGTCGTTGCGATCATCCCGCCGATGAAAGCGCCGATGGCGGCGGTGGCGAGCGCCTGTGCGGCCCTCCCGCGCTTGGCCATCCGGTGTCCTTCGAACGATGTCGCGATGGCGGTGGACCCGCCGGGGGTGTTCATCAGGATGCCCATGGTCGAGTCACCGAACAGACCGCCGAAGTACACACCGGCGAACATGATGAACGCGGCGGTGGGGTCGAGGGTGAAGGTCACCGGGAGCAGCAGCGCGACGGCCATCGCCGAACCGAGACCCGGGAGCACCCCCACCGCGGTACCGAGCAGCGCGCCGATGAAGACCCAGAGCAGGTTCATCGGCGTGAGCGCCTGGGAGAAGCCCTCCAGCAGAAGCGAGACGTTGTCCATCAGAACAGCCCTCCCAGGATGCCGGCGGGCAGATTCAGACCGAGGCCCGCGGAGAAGAACGCCTGCACGGCACAGGAGACGACGAGGGACACCCCGATGTCGAGAATCGGGCGGGTGGAACCCATGGCGTGGGCGACCATCCAGAACAGCAGTGCGGCGGACAGGATCCAACCCAGAGGGATCAGCAGCACGGTGAAGGCGATGAGTCCGGCCAGGACGAGACCCATTGCACGCCAATCGCTCTGCGTGCGCCACTGTCCGGCCGCGGGTGGCACGATGTCGGGATCGGGCTCGTCGGGGTTCCGGAGCGTCTGCACGGTCAGGAGACCGGCGACGAGGTAGGCGCAGATCGTCAGGATGATCGGGAAGAACGCCGGTCCGGGAGTGGCCGCGCTTCCCGGGATCTCCATGCCGATGATTCCGACGGTCAGGTAGATGGCGAGCGCGAGCATCAGGCCCGCGACGACCAGACCGCTCCGTCCGGTGAGGGGTCGGCGGGCGCGCACCGGTCCGTCGTCGAACGACGTGTCGGCGGGCTGGGCCGCCGCGTTGTCAGTCGTCATGATGGGCTGCCTTCACTGCGAGTACCGGGACCTCGGCGTCGATGAGGATGCGCTGCGCGTTCGAGCCGAGCAGGAGCTTCCCGACCCGCGACCGTCGGCGCAGGCCGACGACGATGAGATCGGCGGACAATTCTTCGGAGACGTCGATGAGTTCGGCGGCCGGATCGGAGTCCTCCCGGCGATGGCCGACCCAGCGAATCGCGATGTCGTCGAGGATGTTTCCGTCACGAGCGAAGTCCGGCTCGGGGATGCCGCCGTCGTCGTCGACGGCGGGGGTGTCCATGTCGAAGATGATCAGTTGCGAGTTCTCGCTGCGCGCAACGCGCCGGCCGTGATCGAGCGCCGCGCGGCCTTCGGGCGTGTGGGCGAAGGCGACAAGAATGGTCATGGTGTCTCCGTGATGTCGGGTGAGGCAGGGGTTGTGCGGTGGAGGTCCGGAGTCGTCGGTCAGTACCCGAGATCGGCCCAGATGCCGCGGACGAACTCCGATTGCTGGTCGATGACCTCGGTGAATCCGCTCCCCGGGGTGAACGTGTCGGACCAGTTGTTGCGCTGCAGCGCATCTCGCCACTCGGGCGACTCGACGACCTCGGTGACGATCGCCTCGAGTTCGGTGCGCTGGTCATCGGTGATGCCCGGCGGCGCAACCACTCCGCGCCAGTTGGTGAGGGCGACGTCGTAGCCCAGTTCGGACAGGGTCGGCAGGTCGATGGCCGGGACCGGGGCGGGAGCCGAGATCGCCAGCGCGCGGAGGTTTCCGGCGGTGATCTGGTCGACGAAGTCCTCGTAACCGCTGACCGAGGCCTTGATCGTCCCGGACATGAGCGACGTCGCCAGCTCGCCGCCACCGGAGTACGCGATGTAATTGACCGCAGCGGGGTCCATACCGTTCTCGCGGGCCATCTGGCTGATGATCATCTGATCGACGCTGCCCAGCGATCCGCCACCGAACGTGAATCCCTTCGGGTCCTTCTTCCACGCGGCCATCAGCTCGTCGACGCTGGTGATCGGCGAATCCGCCGGTACGACGACCACGTCGTAGTCATCGGCGAGGCGCGCGATCGGGGTGACGTCCCCGAGATCCACATCGGACCCGTTGATGTTGATCGCCCCCAGCATCGTGATGCCCATGACCATGATCGTGGTGGCGTCCCCGGTCATCCCGGCGAACTGGCTGAGCCCGATGGTGCCGCCGGCGCCGGGGATGTTGACGACCTGCGAGTTGTTGACGATGTTCTGGGCTCGCATCGCCTGCTGCATCTCGCGCGCCGCGCCGTCCCACCCTCCGCCGGCGGCGGCGGGTGCGATCAGGGTCAGCTGAGAACGTGCGTCGGCCCCACCCTCACTCCCGGCCGCGTCGATGACCCCGACGGCGACGATCGCGGCGGCGACCAGGGCACCGAGTGCCTTGACGACGGTGGGTAGACGCCTCGGAGTGGACGGTGCCGGCGGTGTCTCGGCCGGTTCGTCGGCACGGGGAGGTGGTGAGGTCATGCGTTCCTCGTTTCCATTCGGGGTCGCTCGCCGAGGCCGAGTGCTACCAACATCGTCTTCTCGCTTCTGGATCGGATGTGAGGACAACCACGTCGGTGGTCACATCAGGAGTGTTCGTGTAACCGGCATCACGGTCACGCTTAGGCGCATAAGTATCGTTTTGCGCTTTTCGCGCGGTGAGCCGAGTGCGTGTTATAGATTATAACCTATGACCGTGACGCGGGCCACATCGCACAAAATGCTGATGTGGGCTGTCAGGCGGTTGCGGAATCCTCGCCGAGCGCATCGATCGCGCGACGCCCCAGGCTGTTCCCGATGTGCTCGCGCATGACCGCGTTCGCTCGGTCGGCGTCGCCGTCGGCGACAGCCTCCATGATCGCCCGGTGCTCGGCGGTGACCCGCGACCGGTCGTCGGGGGAGTCGCCGCGGTGGGAGAGGCCGATTACCCGATAGCGGTCCGCTTTGTCCCAGAGCCGTTCGAGGATGTCGATCAGGACGGGATTGCCCGACGCGCGGTACACCGTGCGGTGGAATTCCCGGTGTCGGACAAGGGCATCGAGATCGGATGCGCTGGCGATGGGCGACAGGCGATCGAAGGCGGCGCTGATGGCCGCGATGTGGGACGCAGTCCGCGTCTGCGCGGCGAGCGCCGCCGCGAGCGGATCGAGATTCTCACGCACCTGGTAGAGGTGACGTGCCTCGTCGGCCGACACGGGGGTCACCCGAGCATCCCGGTGGGCCTCGAGTTCGACCATGCCCTCGGCGGACAGCCGGCGGATGGCCTCACGGAGAGGCGTGGTGCTGACGCCGATCTCGGCCGCGAGTTTGGCCTGGGGGATCACTGCACCGGCCGGGAGAACGCCGGTGAGAATCCGTCGCTGGAGTTCGGCGTATGCGTAGTCGTTCTTGGTGAACATCCCGCCGGGTGTCGTCATGGCGGGCCTCCGGGCGGTGGTCGTGGGCGTCGGGGTCCGGCGCTCCCGGACGCGGAGATACTAACACCGGTGGTGCAAGTTATAGGTTATAACCTATGGTGGGCGAATGAGCAGAGCAGAGCAATGCGGTTCCGAGCTGCCGGTGGTCGACGTCGAGCGGCGAGTCGGTGCCGATGTGTACCGGCGGTGGCCCACGGTGATCCGCCTGCTCGCCGAGAACGTGACTCGCACTGCCGACCCCGACACGCGCGATCGAGCCCTGCGTGACATGGCGCGGTGGCTTGCGACCGGCAGCAGCGACGCCGAGATCCCGTATGTACCGGGTCGGTTGCTGATGCACGACACCACCAGCACGCCCGCCCTCGTCGACATCGCCGCGATGCGGGACGCGGTCGCCGCCCGCGGTGGGGATCCGACGGCGTTGAGTCCGCGCCTGCCGGTGGAGGTCTCGGTGGACCATTCGCTTGCGGTCGAGTCCTTCGGGCGCCGCGATGCCGCCGCCGTCAACCTGGCCCACGACATGCGCCGCAACGCGGAACGGTATCGCTTTCTGTCCTGGGCGTCGAAGACCATGGACACCGTCCACATCAACCCGCCGGGCACCGGGATCATGCACACGATCAATCTCGAGCAGCTGGCCACCGTGGTGACGGTGGAAACGGTCGACGGCGTCGATCACGCGGTCCCCGACATGATGCTCGGCACCGACAGTCATACGCCCATGATCAACGGTCTGGGCGTACTGGGTTGGGGCATCGGAGGTTTGGAGGCCGAGACGGTCATGTTCGGAATGCCGACCACCTTGCGGATCCCCGAGGTGGTCGGTGTGCGCCTGACCGGTGCGTTGTCCGCGGGCGTGCTCGCCACGGATCTCGCGCTGGTGGTCACCCACCGTCTGCGCGACATCGGGGTCACGGGTGAATTCGTCGAGTTCTTCGGGCCGGGCGTATCGGCGCTGACGGTGGGCGAGCGGGCGGTGATCGCCAACATGGCGCCGGAATACGGTGCCACCACCGGGTTCTTCCCCGTCGACACACGGACCCTCGATTATCTGGCCGCCACCGGGCGTTCGGTCGAACACTGCGACCTCGTCGAGTCGGTCACACGACGCCTCGGACTCTGGTTCGACCCCGACGCCGTACCGCGTTTCACCCGCACGGTCGACATCGACCTGGACGCCGTGGTCCCCTCGGTGGCCGGCCCGCGCCGTCCGCAGGATCTCGTGCCGCTCACCGATCTGCCGGCGACCTTCCGTGCCGAGGCACCTCCTCCGTGTGATGACGACTTCGACATGCCCGCCTTCCCCGTCGCCATCGCGTCGATCACGAGCTGTACCAACACCTCCGACCCGCGCCTCCTCATCGCCGCGGGTCTGGTGGCCCGCCGTGCACGGGAGCGAGGGATGCGGGTGCCGCCGTATGTGAAGACCTCCCTCGCGCCGGGTTCGCCCTCGGCTGCCGGCGTGCTCGAGCGAGCCGGTCTCGTCGACGACCTGTCCGCTGTCGGATTCGACATCGTCGGCTTCGGTTGTGCGACGTGTATCGGCAATTCGGGTGGACTACCTCGTGAGATCGCCGAGGTGGCCGCTGACGGAACACGCAAACCGGTTGCCGCGCTCAGCGGCAACCGCAACTTCCCCGGCCGCGTCCACCCGGACCTCGAACTGGGGCTGCTGATGTCACCGCCGATGGTGATCATCTTCGCGCTCGCCGGTGATGCGGCCATCGACCCCACCGCCGAACCGATCGGCGTCGACGCCGACGGACGGGCCGTGATGCTCGCCGATCTGTGGCCGAGCCCTCAGGAGATCGACGCCCTCACGGATTCGTCGCGGCGGCCGCGCGATGTCGTCGGCGACTTCGTCTCGGCGTCGCGCAATCCCGCGTGGGACGCACTCGATGTACCGGATGAACCGCTCTTTCCCTGGGACCCGTCGTCGACGGCGCTGCGGCGTCCCCCGTTCGCCGATGACGATTTCGCGCGCAGCATGCTGGGCGACTACGACGCCCACCCGCTGCTCGTCCTTGCCGACGACATCACCACCGACCACATCTCGCCGGCCGGGGCGATCCACGTCGAGAGTCCGACCGGGCGATACCTCGTGGAGCGGGGCGCGGCCCCGGGCGATCTCAACGTCTACGCGTCCCGACGCGGCAACTGGGAAGCCATGCTGCGGGGCGGTTTTCAGAACAAGACTGTCCGCAACGCGCTCGTCCCGGATGCGGGTCCTGCCCACACCGTGCATGCACCCACCGGCGAGGTCATGTCCCTTCCGGAGGCCGCCGACCGGTACGCGCAGGACGGCGACGCGGTGGTGATCGTGGCCGGTGAACGGTACGGCATGGGCAGCTCGCGCGACTGGGCGGCGAAGCTGGTGCGTCTACTCGGAGTGCGGGCCGTGCTGGCGCGCAGTTTCGAACGCATCCACCGGTCCAACCTGATCGGCGTCGGCGTCCTGCCGTTGCTCATCCCCGCTGACGTCGACGGCGGCCTGCAGGACCTGCGGCCGGGAGATCGGCTGCACATCGTCGGCACCGCCGATGCCGTCGACCGCGGGACGGTGCCGGTTGTGGTTCGGCGGGTCGACGGGACCGATCTCCGCTTCGACGCACAGGTCGCCGCGGAGACCGACCTGGACCGCCGCCTGCTCCGACGCGGCGGGGTCATCCCCAGCATTCTGGACGAGCAACTCGGCAGGTGACCTCGTCGGGCCTCGACGGCGGCGGAATGCAGCTGCCAGCGAACTCACAGTGATCCGTCAACCGCCTCATAAGCTGGGCGTTCACTCTCGGAACATGAGAAGGAACAAGCACGTCACCTCAGTCCCACTGGTCGTCCTCGAGAACCCCGCTGCGATCGACCACGCCTACGACCTGTTCCGTCACGACATCCCGTTGGCCGTCGTCAGCAGCCAGTACTCCGCGGTCCTTCCGTTCATGCTCGGCAACAACGGACACACCGCGGCCTTGGTCGCCGACGTCGACGATCCCGGCCAGCTCGCCGAGGCGATCGTGATCATCGAACGCCGTTTCGGCAGGGTCGATTCGGTCATCCGCTACGCAGCGGACCTCCCTGCGGTGGCGGTCTAGGGCTGGTCGTCTTCGGCGGAATCGAAGGCTTCCCGGGCACGTTCGATGTGGGGCATGTGTGCCGTCGCCCATTCGAGGATCACATCGATCGGCGGACGCAGTGTCTTGCCCAGCGGGGTGATTCGGTACTCGATCGCGACCGGACGCGAGCTCAGCAGTACCCGTTCGACGATGCCGTTCCGCTCGAGCTTCCGCAGGGTCGCGGTCAGCGATTTCTGCGTGACCGTCGGTATCGCGCGCCGTAAACCGTTGAAGCGGCTCGGTTGTTCACAGAGCTCGTTCAACACCGCCAACGACCACTTGTCGAGCACCTGATCCAGCAGCTCGCGATGCGGTGCGCTGATCGCGAGTTCGGCGGCCCGCCCACCGGTATCGGTCATGAAACCACGTCTCCTTGAAGTGTCCTTCGACAACCAGGTATCAACGATATACCTGATCGAATTCACTCGGAGGAGAACACGATGGCAGTTGCATATTCGACCCCGGAGGGCATGACGCAACCGACGCCTTACCACCACGTTGCCGTGGGCACGGGGACGCGGCATGTCCACGTCAGTGGCCAGATCGCCCGTACTGCCGACGGAACGCCCGTGGCGCCGGGTGACCTGGCGGGCCAGGTCGCGCAGGCATTGCGGAACACCGCGACCGGACTGGCCGGGGCGGGCGCGTCGTTCGGCGACGTCCTTCGGCTGACCTTCTATGTCACCGACTGGGCGCCCGAGAAGATCGCCGACTTCATGGCCGGTGTCGAAGGCGTCGCGACGGATATCGGGTTGCCGTCTCCGATGCCACCCGCATCGTTGATCGGCGTCGACTACCTCTTCGAACCGGATGTCCTCGTCGAAGTCGAGGCCACTGCGATCCTCGACTGACGTCGGCGCGGAATCGCGACGTCAGAACGGTGGTGGGCTGGGGCGCATCCGATCAGAAGGGGACTACAACAACCCTCGCGACTTCAACAGCAGGTAGTGGTCGGCCAGCTTCGCGGGAAGCTTGTCGGGTGCCGCATCGACGACGTCGACACCGAGCCGGCTCAGTGCGGTTGCCGTCCGGTTGCGGAGGGTGATGGTGCGGGCGGCGGCAGCCGCGTCGTAGATCGCGGCCGCATCGTCCCGACGGGCGAGCATGTCGTCGAGGGCGGGATCGGCGACCGACCCGATGATCACCTTGTACCGCTGCGCCAGCACCGACAGCGGCGGGAGCAGAGACTCCTCGACGGCCGCCGGTTCCAGCGGCGTGAGCAGGACGAGCAGTGCCCGCTGGCGTCCGATCTTGGCGACCTCGGCGCCGAGAAGCGGCCAATCCGCCTCCAACAGAGCGGGTTCGAGATCGGCCATCGCGGTGACGAGGCTGTTGAGCAGCATGGTGCGGCCGACGCCGACCACTCGTCGGTGAACGCGCCGGTCACCGGCGATGAGATCCACCCGATCGCCGGCGTGCGATGCGAGCGAGGCCAGCAGGAGCGCTGCGTCCATGGCGGCGTCGAGACGCGGGGTGTCACCGACGCGGCCCGCCGACGTGCGTGAGGTGTCCAGGACGAGAACGATGTGCCGGTCCTTCTCCGGTTGCCACGTGCGGACCACCGTCGACCGGCGGCGGGCGGTGGCGCGCCAGTCGATGCTGCGGACGTCGTCGCCCTCGACGTAGTCACGGAGAGAGTCGAATTCGGTGCCCTGGCCGCGCACACGCACGGCCGACCGGCCGTCGAGCTGACGGAGATGGGCGAGCCGTGATGGCAGGAGGCGCCGCGAGTCGAACGGTGGGAGTGCCCGAACCCGTCCGGGCAGCGGAACCGACCGTTGCCGCCCTGCGAGTCCGAGTGGCCCGATCCGCCGGACCGCCACCCGGACCGCGAGCCGGTCTCCCCGTCGAGTGGGAGTGAGAACAGTTGTGACGGTCCGGTTCTCGTTGGTAGGCACCGTCACGCGCGTCGTGTTGTCGGTGGCACCCGCCGACGGTTGCCAGCTGTCACGCAGGACCCCGCGGAACGTACTCGACCCGTGGTTGACGACGGTGACGGAGCATGTGGTGCTCTCGCCGAGCCGCAGCGGTCCGGGCGCCGATCGCGTCAGAGTGATCGACTTCGTCGAACCGGCCAATGCGATGTCGAGGCAGGTGAGCGCGACGCAGAAGAGTACCCACAGCGGTGGGACCACGAAGTTCGGCCACACCAGGATGGGCACCGCACCGAGCAGTACCAGGATCAGGAAGCGGCCGGTGAGGAACATCAGCGTGGGACGGGTACAGATCTGATGGCGGCGTCGAGGACCGAGCCCACCGAGACGCCTTCCAGCTCGGCCTCCGGCCGCAGCGACAGCCGGTGCGCGAGCGTCGACTGCGCGAGTGCCTGCACATCGTCGGGGGTGACGAAGTCGCGGCCGTTGAGCCAGGCCCACGCGCGGCTGGTGCCGAGCAGCGCGGTTGCGCCGCGCGGACTCACGCCCAGAGCCAGTGACGGCGAGAAGCGCGTGGCGCGGGCGATGTCGACGATGTAGGCGGTCACCTGGGGCGCCACGGCGACGCGTCGTACCTGCTCGGCGCCGGCCACCACGTCGGCGGCCGAGGCCACCGGCCGGAGCCCGGCCGCGGCGAGATCGCGGGGGTCGAAACCGGAGGCGTGCCGGGTCAGGACGGTGATCTCGTCGTCCCGGGGCGGAAGCGGCAGTGTGACCTTGAGCAAGAACCGGTCGAGTTGTGCCTCGGGCAGGGGGTAGGTGCCCTCGTACTCGACCGGGTTCTGCGTCGCCGCCACCAGAAACGGGCTCGGCAGGTGACGGGGTCGCCCGTCGACGGTGACCTGGCGTTCCTCCATCGCCTCCAGCAGTGACGCCTGCGTCTTGGGTGGAGTGCGGTTGATCTCGTCCGCCAGCAGCAGATTTGTGAACACCGGCCCTTCCCGGAACGTGAACTCCGAACTCGCGGCGTCGAAGACGAGGGAGCCGGTCACATCTCCGGGCATCAGGTCCGGGGTGAACTGCACCCGTTTGGTGTCGACGTCGAGCGCGGCGGCAACCGACCGGACCAGCAGCGTCTTCGCTACTCCCGGAACGCCTTCGAGGAGGATGTGGCCGCGGCAGAGCAGGGCGATGAGGATGCCGGCGACGGCCGGGTCCTGCCCGACGACCGCCTTGGCGACCTCGGCGCGGACGGCCCCCAGCGCGTCGCGTGCACGATTCGACGACGGCGCACCCGCTCCGCCGGGGGTGTCTCCCAAGCTGTAGGTCTTGTCGAAGGGGCCGGGTGGGCTGAACTGGCCTGGTGCGCGGGACGAGTCGGGGGTGCGGGACGGGTCGACGGTCATCGTGAGTGTCGGACTTCCTTCTCGAGGGTGGTCAGTTCGGCGGTGAAGTGCACGAGCCCCGCTGCATCGGTGGGTAGGGGCCCGGCGAGGAGTGCTCGGACCTGGTCGAGGCTGCGTCCCGTCGCACCGACGACGGTGACCACGATGGCCTGGACCGCAGGGTCGACCAACTCCGTGTGGGCGTCCGTCGACTCCCAATTCGGTTGCGACATGGCGTCGGTCGCGCGGGCGGCATCGAACGGGAGTCCGAGGTACGACGCCAGTGACGACAGGGTGTGGATGCGCAGGGCTGCTGCGGCGCGCGAGTCGGCGCCGGCCCGGTGGTACATGCGTCCGCGGGCCCTGGTCGTCTCGATGGCCTTGACGACGGCGGGCAACGGTTCGGTGACCAGGGCGCCGAATCGTCGACCGCGCCACAGCATCAGGGTCAACACACCGAACACGGCCAACAGGATGAGCGGCCCCACGGCCGCTGGAATGTCCGACTCCTCCTCGGTGGCGATCTCATCCGTGAAAAGCGGTATGTACCAGAGAATGTCGCCGGAACTCGCAAACAGTCGGACGGCGACACCCGCGTTGTCGTGCGCGGCCAGCTGCTCATTGGTCAGCATCTCACCGCTGATGATCACGTACTCCGGGCGGTCGGCGGCGGCCGGGACGACCACGACGTTCGACGCCGCGTCCGCGGTGAAGCACGAGGTGGCCGCCGGCGAGTTCGCCGCGAATCCGAAGGAGGAGAACGTGACGACGTCCGCGGGGTCGATGCCGGGGGTCCGGCACCCGGCGACGACCGTTGCGGGGCCGGCGCCGAAGACGGACGTCACCGACAGGCCCAGGGCCGCCAGGACCGCGTTGTCCGGGGCGATGAGGATCACCCGGTGCGCTCCGTCGACGCGCTGGCGGAACTGTTGCGTGGTACCGGGATTCAACGACGACGTGGAGCTGACGACCACGGTGGTGTCGGTGTCCGGACGGGGAGCATCGGTGAACTCCTCGAGCCCGCGCGCCTGCCGGACATCGGCACCGTGGTCGTCCATGATCCGGACGAGGGCCCGTGACCCGGTGGGTTGCGGATTGTCGGGGTCGTAGCTGACACCGGGTCCGGGTGCGCCGTTCACACCGGTGAGCACGGTGATGCCCAGCAGACCGATGACGGTCATCGCGACGACGACCACGAGCACGATGACGACCCAGATCCAGCGCCGGGTCCGGTTCTTGCCCGGTGGCCGGGGGCGCGGCGAGGTCGGCGGCGCGAGCACGGTCATCGCGGCACCGCCAGGCGGCGGGGTCGGGCTGTGTCGGGTGGTGACGGACGTGTCGAACCGACGGCGCGCTCGAGGTCGAGAACCGCACGGGCAGCGTCTGCGGACGCGTGCCTGTCGCCGTAGGCGATGGCATCGAAGAGGTCCGTCGCCCGACGCATCGCGTCGGCGTGCTCCGGGAAACGCGGGCCCAGGTCGACGGCGACCTCGTGGGCGGTGAGCGACGGCTCGTCGGCGAGCAGCGCACGCTCGACCGCGCGGCGTGCGAGGGCTCGGACCGCCGCGATCACACACCCGTCGTGGTCGCCTGCGGCGTGCGCACGTTCGGCGTCACGACGATGGTCGTCGGCGGACCGGGGAGCACCGGACAACACCGCCGCCGACTTGGCGGTGGCAGCCACGTCGGGCACTCGCGGGTTGCGGCGCAGGTGCCGGACGACCGCGAAGATCAACGTCAGGACGAGGGCGATCGCGACCACGACGACGATCGTCCGGATGGTGTCCGAGCCACCGAACCATCCCAGGGCGTTGTCGACGATCCACCCCAGGACGCGTTCGCCGAAACGATCGAGCCACGACGGCTCCGGCGGTTGGTACTCGCGTCCGGACAGTTCCTCCTCCGCCCAGCGACGGGCCGCGTCGTTGCCCGGATCCAGGGGCGCGGCCATGACCGGGGTCATCGGCGAGCCTGCGGGGTGGGGGATGGCGTGTGCGCGGGCTCGGACATCAGCTGAGGACACCGGCCTTTCCGCGCAGGGGATCTGTGCGGCGAACGTATCAAACAACAGAAGCCGTCCACCGGAATCATCCACCGGTTGACGGACGCGCGTGCTACCGTGCCGAATCTAGAACACGTTCTACTTTTGGAGGATTCATGACCGTTGAGCAAGCCGGGCTGGCCGAGAAGATCGATGCCGCCGTGGACGCCTACATCGAACTGCTGAATTCCGGTACTGCCGAGCAGATCGCCGATCTCTACGCGGCCGACGCAACCGTCGAGGACCCCATCGGTGCCGACATCCGCGACACCCGCGACCAGCTCGTGGAGTTCTACTCGGTCATCACCGGCATGGACGAGCGCACCGCGACCCTGAAGTGGAAGAAGATCGCCGGCGACACCGCCGTCTTCGAGTTCACCCTGGTCACCAAGACCGCGGGGCTCGCGTTCGAGATCACCCCGGTCGACATCATGGTGTTCGACGACCAGGGCAAGGTCTCGACGATGCGCGCGGTCTGGCAGCAGTCGGACCTCAAGCAGCTCTGAGCGGGCTCCGTTCTGACGCGCATCCCGCAGAAAACACGCCACTTCTGCTCCCTGAGGTGCGAGCGAAGCGAGCCTCGAAGGGTCACCCCCGCCCGGTCGGCCTCAGGACGATCTCCTCGGGATGGGCGTCGGCCGGGGTGGAGACCGCCTGCACCACGGCGCGGGCCACCGTCGAGGGCTTGAGGAATCGCGACGCGTCGTAGTCGTCGCCTTCGATGGCGACGATGTCGCGCTGCATGTCGGTGTCGATGCGTCCGGGGAAGATTGTCGTCACCCGGAGCGTCGGCTCCTCGACGCGCAATCCGTCGGCGAGTGCGCGGAGACCGAACTTGCTCGCGGCGTACGGGGTCCAGCCGGGGTTGACCCGCCGCCCCGCACCGGAGTTGACGAAGACGACGTGCCCGCCGGCCGACCGCAGCGCGGGGAGCAGCAGTCGTGTCAGCTCCGCCGCCGCGATGAGATTCACCTCGAGTACGGACTGCCATTCTTCGACGGGGGTGTCGGCGATCTTCTCCAGGCTGCTGCCGACCCCGGCGTTGTGGACGAGGACGTCCAGTGTGTTGACGGCCTCGACGGCTGCCTCGACCTCCTCGTAGTCGGTCAGCTCGACGGCGAACGTGCTGGCGCCGTCGAGCTCGGTGGCCAGCCGGTCCAGTTCGGCGGAGGGGCGTCCGCCCAGCAGCAGGTCGTGGGTGGGGGCGAGTTGGCGGGCGATCTCGGCACCGAGACCTCGGCTCGCTCCGGTGATCAAAGCGGTGGGCACCCCTCGACCCTACTGTCGAACCGGAGAAGCCGAACCGCATCGGGCTCGATGAGCAGAGGCGGACGCCGCGGGGCACAATCGTCGGCGTGGCCAGGTACGGATTCACCCCAACGCAGCTGTCGGCGCGCGCCGCGTACCTGCTGCGCGGAAACGACCTGGGCACGATGACAAGTGCTGCGCCCAAGCTGTATCCGCACATGTGGAGCTGGGACGCGGCGTTCGTCACCGTCGGCCTGGCGCCGTTGTCGGTGGAGCGCGCTGTCATCGAGATGGACACGCTGCTCTCGGCGCAGTGGCGCAACGGGATGATCCCGCACATCGTCTTCGCGAACGGTCGCGACGGGTACTTCCCCGGCCCGGCGCGATGGGAGTGCGCTCGGCTGGCCGAGTGTGCCCCCGACTTCCCCGACACGTCCGGCATCACCCAACCGCCCGTCCACGCGATCGCGGTCCAGCGCATCCTCGACCATTCGCGACGCCACGGCCGCACGACCCGCGCGGTGGCCAACGAGTTCATCGACCGTCGATGGAGTTCGCTGGTGCGATGGCATCGCTGGCTGGCCCACGCACGAGATCCCAACGGACGCGGACGGATCACCTTGTTCCACGGGTGGGAATCGGGCATGGACAACTCCCCGCGCTGGGACTCTGCGTACGCCAATGTCGTTCCCGGCCTGGATCTTCCACCGTATCGACGGGCCGACCTCGACCACGTCGACGATTCGTCGATGCGCCCCACCGACCTCGAGTACGACAGGTACATCTGGCTCGTCGAACAGATGAAGCGCGCCGGCTACGACGACGAGTTGCTTCCCAAGGTGATGGACTTCGCGGTCGAGGACGTCTTCGTCAGCGCCATCTTCGCCGTCGCGTGCGACGTGCTGGCCACCATCGGCGAGGACTACTCGAAACCGCGGTCCGACGTCCGTGACCTCCGTGCGTGGGCCGACCGGTTCCGGTCGGGCGTGGTGTCCGCGGCCAACGACCGCAACGGTGCGGCAAGGGATTTCGACCTACGCGCCAACTCGTGGATCAACACCGAGACGATCGCGGTGTTCGCACCGCTGCTGTGCGGCGGCCTCTCCCGCGAACGGGAACGCGCCCTCCTGCGGCTCTTCGAAGGTCCGCGGTACTGCGGCCATCCCGATCTCCGATACGCGGTACCGCCGTCGACGTCGCCGATCTCGGCGGACTTCCGGCCGCGTGAGTACTGGCGCGGTCCGGTCTGGCCGGTGATGACGTGGTTGTTCAGCTGGGCGTTCGCCCGCCGGGGGTGGACCGAACGGTCCGCGCGGCTCCGCGAGGAAGGGCTGCGCCAAGCGACCGACGGCACGTTTGCCGAGTACTACGAGCCCTTCACCGGCGAACCGCTCGGCAGCATGCAGCAGAGCTGGACCGCGGCGTCGGTCCTGGACTGGCTGGACTGAGCGCCCAGGCCAATCAGAACCGTGCGAAGCGGTGTGCCGCGATGAGCGCGCCGGAGACATCGGCGTGGGAGACGACCGGTCCGAGTGCCCTGTGCAGGGTCGCTTCGGTGACCGGGGAGTCGATCATCGTGCGGACCGCGTCGTCGAGGTCGGTCGGAGGCGTCTCCCGGATCTCCTCGCACCAGTGGCGGATGAGATCAGCAGCCGCCTCCACCGTGGCCGAGGTGTCGCGGAAGGGCAGATTCAGACTGACGAATCCGTCGTCGACCGCGTAGTCGGCGCGGCGCCAGCCACCATCGTCGAATCCGTAGACGAACCCGATCCACATCCCATCGGTGCGTTGCCGACCGAGGTGTCCGGCGATGGTCGTCCCCCACCAGGGTGGGCTTCCTGCGAGCAAGTCGGTCTCGGGCTCACCGAAGTACGCCGCGCCCTCCCGGTAGTACGTCTCCGAGTACTCGTGATCATGTCCGACCAAGACCGCCCGCGACGCATCGGCGAAGACCAGGTCGGCCCAGTTGCCACCGCCGTCGTCGTAGTGCCACACGTCCGGAGTCGCCCAGCATCCATCGCTCCACCGCGACCCACGCGCGGCCAGGATCGCCGCGTACGCAGCCCATCTCGGCCTCATCTCGCCGGGAGAGGGGCAATCGACGATCCGCAACGTCATCCGATCCTCCGAACGCGCACTGTCCCCGTCGTTTCCGCCATGTCCTACAGCTCCCTCATCCGCCGGCAGACGTCGTCGTACACCGCGACGAGCGTCCGGTCCGCCTCCGGGGTGACGGCCTCGTTCACCTCGACCCACTCCTCGAACGCACACTGCACTTCGAGGTTGGCGATCTCGAGGATCATCCGGATCTGGCCGCGGGTGCGTACCGAACCGCGATCGCCCAGCGCCTCGGGTCGTCGACGCGACCTGTCGGCGTACCGTCCGAGTGCCGCCCGGCTCAGGGTCGGGGTCGCGAGGACCAGCTTCTGCACACGCAGGAAGTGCGCCGACACGTCGTCACTGCGGTCGCCGAATCCTTCGAGCAGCGTGCGGTAGGCGCCCTCGATGTCGGCGAGGGTGAAGGCATCGGGATCGATCGACGCGAGGTGGTCGTCGAGCGCCTGATCGAACCCGAACCGGTCGAAGAGCACGCAGTCTTCCTTGGTGGGGAAGTAGCGGAAAAAGGTCCGCGGTGACACTCCGGCTGCCGCCGCGATCTCGTCGACCGTCGTCTCGTCGAACCCGTTGCGCTCGAACAGATCCACCGCGGCCTCGTGGATGTCCAGGCGTGTGGCGTCCCGTCGGCGGGCCCGTAACCCGCCTCCGTCGGAGGATTCCGTCATGACGTCGAGACTATCGCCCGGTGCGTCGGTGACGTCATTCGATGCCAAACTGGCAGTGACTGCCACATTCCGGTAGCGTCGCCGTGTGATCGACCGGACGACCCTGCGATGGAAGAGCGAACAGTGACCGAGAATGTGGCCCTCGCGGGCACCGAGCGGCGGACGGACGCCGGAGGAGACCGCAGCGCCGTGCTGCTCATCGGCGTGCTGCTGGTCGCCGCCTTCGTGGTGATCCTCAACGAGACGATCCTCAGCGTCGCGCTGCCCACGCTGATGACCGACCTCGACATCACCGCCGCCACCGCGCAGTGGTTGACCAGTGGCTTCCTGCTGACCATGGCGATCCTCATCCCCATCACCGGATTCCTGATGCAGCGGTTCACGCTGCGATCGATCTACATCTCGGCGATGGGTCTGTTCACGGTGGGCACGCTCGTCGCCGCGCTGGCGCCGGGCTTCGAACTCCTGATGGTCGCGCGGGTCGTGCAGGCGTCGGGTACCGCGCTCATGGTGCCGCTGCTGATGACGACCATCCTCAACGTCGTCCCGGAGCAGAACCGCGGCCGCACGATGGGGCTCGTGTCGATCGTGATCTCCGTGGCGCCGGCCATCGGGCCGACGGTCTCCGGTCTGATCCTGCAATCGCTGAGCTGGCGCGCGATGTTCTGGATCGTGCTGCCGATCGCCGTCGGAGCGCTGGTCTTGGGCGGCGTGTTCGTCCGGAATGTGACCGAACGGCGCCCGTCGCACCTCGACATCATCTCGGTTCCGCTGTCCGCCTTGGGCTTCGGCGGCGTGGTCTACGGCTTGAGCAGCATCGGGGAGTCCGCGAACGGGCACGCCCCGATCCCGCCGTGGGTGCCGCTCGTCATCGGCGTCGTCGCCCTGGCGCTGTTCGTCTGGCGCCAGCTCGGTCTCGCCGAGCGAGGTCACGCCCTGCTCGACCTCCGCACCTTCGCGGTGGGGCCGTTCCGTCTGGCCGTCGTACTGATGGCGGGCTTCATGCTCACGCTGTTCGGTGCGCTCATCATCCTCCCGCTGTACCTGCAGAACGTCCTGGGCAAGGAGGTCCTGACCACCGGGCTCGTTCTGTTGCCGGGAGGTTTGGTCATGGGTCTGCTCGCACCGTTCGTCGGAGCGCTGTTCGACAAGGTGGGCGCCCGGCCGCTGGTCCTGCCCGGCACGATCGCGGTCAGCGCGGGCACCTGGCTGCTCACCACTCTCGACGCGGACTCGTCGATCGGCATGGTGATCGCTGCACACGTGATCCTCAGCGCAGGAATCGCTTTCGGCCTGACGCCGCTGATGACGTCGGCCCTCGGATCGCTGAAGCCCGAGCTGTACTCACACGGCAGCGCGACGGTCAGCACGATCCAGCAGGTCGCCGGCGCCGCCGGTACGGCTCTCTTCATCACGCTGATGACCCGGGGTACGCAGTCGGCGATCGATGACGGCGTCAACCCGCTGCAGGCCGGGGCCGACGGTGTCCACACCGCGTTCCTGGTCGCCGCGTGCCTGTCGTTGGTCCTCGTCGCGGCGGCCGTACTGGTGCGCGGGCGGACCGGAGCGTCGAAGGTCGAAGCACCCGCAACCGCCTGACCGCAGCGGCCGCACGTCGTAGCACGCCATTACAAAGCCGTCACGCAGCGGAAACACTTCACTTGTTTCATAACAGGGGACAACGTCCACTCTGGTGATTCACCCTCCGGGGATGGATCGCATATCGACACCAGAGCGAGTACCCCATGTGAAGGAGCATCGTGACGATCGAAAGCGCCAAGGCGTTGGAGTTCCGTGTGACCGGCGACGGATACCAGGATCTGCCGAGGATGCCCGAGGCCGAGTACCCGGGTACTGAAGGCTTCATCGGAGACGTGTACGAGAACCCGGATGGCAGTCCGATGTGCAGCGGCTATTTCGAGCTCCGGCACACCGACGAACCCCTGTACTACGAGTACGAGTACGACGAGATGAAGGTCGTGCTCGAGGGCGAGTTCCTGCTGGAGAACAAGGAGACCGGACAGAAGACGGTGGCGAAGGCCAAGGACGCGATCTACTTCCCGAAGGGTTCCAAGATCTACTTCAGCACTACCGATTACGCGCTGGCCTTCTACACGGGTCTGCGCGACGCGAGCCTCCTCTGAGGCCGTCGTGTCGCAGCTCGCCTACTCCAGCGTGCCCGTGTGGGCGCGTCCCGGCGGAACCTCCGACCTGACAACGCCCGAGCCGACCGGCAGCTCGTATGTGCTGGTCGGCGTCGGGGACGTCGCCGACCTACTGGCCCGCTCCGAAGCGCGGCTACCGCATGGCACGACGCGGCTTCACGGTGACGTCGCCTCGGTCACCCCGCTGCTGGCGACGGCACTGTCAGATGCCGTTGTCGGAGTGCGCGTCCACATCATCGCTGACGCCGGCGCGGCACTGGCGTTACGTGCGGTGGCGCTGAACGCCGGCCTCGAGGACGACGAGATCGAGATCGTGACGGTGACGGCACCGGCGCCCCATCGCCCCGTGCTCGAGATCTTCTGCGCCCACTGCCGGACGGTCACCCGTGCGTCGGCGCGGGTCGACGATGTCGTCGCATGTACCGGCTGCCGCCGCGATCTTCTCGTCTACCACCACGTGTCTCGCCGATCAGGCCACTTCCTGGGCTTCATGGTCGATGCCGAGACGTCCCGACCGAGCTGTGGCACAGCCCATCCCACCGACACGGACCAGCACTCCGCCACACACTCACACGCCGAGGAGGCCCGATGACCATGACGATGGCCGACACGGCTGTGTCGGGACCCACCCCCGGGTGGCGGAATCACGCTGCGACGCTGGAACTGGTCGTGACGTCGGTAGCCGCACCGGCCCGCGACATCCGCTCGATCACCTTCGCCGACCCGGCCGGTCGTGCGCTCCCCGGATTCGTTCCCGGCAGCCATGTCGTCGTGCATGCCGGGTCCCACACCAACGCCTACAGCCTCACCGGCGACGGCACGCACCCCGCCCGGTACTCGATCTCCGTCCTGCGGGTGGCAGGTGGGAACGGTGGATCACGCTGGCTGCACGACGAACTCGACGAGGGCGACCTCGTGACGGTGGGCCTACCCCGGAGTGCGTTCGCACCGGTCGCCCGCGCTCGCAAGCACCTGCTCATCGCAGGCGGTATCGGTATCACCCCCATGGTGTCGCACCTGCGCGCGGCCGACCGCTGGCAGCGAGACGCCCAACTGCTCTACGTCTTCCGCGAATCGTCCGCCGCACACCTGCCAGACGTCACGGCGCTCGCCGGGGCCCGTGCCGAACTGTTCACCGACCGGGCGTCCTTCGCCGGAGGCCTGGGGCGGGCGCTCTGCTCGCAACCCGTCGGCACGCATCTGTACGTGTGTGGCCCGTCGACGATGATCGATGTCGTCGTCGCGTCTGCCGAGGCGGCGGGATGGCCGCCGTCCCGAATTCATGTGGAGCGCTTCGGGATGGACGCCTTGGACGCGGGCGATCCCTTCCGGGTGACCTTGACGGGTTCCGGTCGCAGCGTCGACGTCCCCTCGGGCACGAGTCTTCTGGAAGCTCTGGAGAACGCGGGGGCCTCCGTCCCCAGCCTGTGTCGGCAGGGCGTGTGCGGGGAGTGCCGCATCCCGGTGACCGGCGGTAGACCCGTGCACCGTGACCACTATCTCGGCTCGGACGAGAAGCAGGCCGGCGACGTGATCATGCCGTGCGTCTCGCGCGCGAATGCGGGTACGACCCTGGAGGTGCCGCTGTGACCAGCACGACCGAATCCAGCAGCGCCACCGAACTTGTCGCGGGCTTCCCCTTCCCCTTCTCCGACGACCGGTATCGGTACAGCACGAACGTGGAACCCGCGCAGCGCGCGGTGACGACACCCGCCGGTCAGTGGGGCGCCTCGGTAGTCGACATCGACTCGGAGTATCGCGCCGAGCTGAGTCAACGCGCGGCGGTCCTCGCCGCGGATCCCACCCGCCACGCCGTTCTGCCTCATATGGTGCACGCGGCCTGGGACGCGATGGTGACCGTGATGCGCGAACTCGATGCCGCCTACCCCGACCAGATGCAGCTGCGTTCCACAGGTACGGACACCTGGCTGTGGCGCAACGGCATCCTGGGAATCGAGCAGGACTTTCGATACGGCGACCCCACCAGCCTTCCCGAAGAACCTCTGCGTTACATCACGTCTCAGATCCAAGAGGACATCGCACTGTTGGACCAGCGCAACGGTCAGCTGTTCGTCGACGCCGGGGTGGTGACGTTCGCGGCCGACTGGAGCTTCGGCTTCGACGTCGGGATGAGCTTCCTCGAGATCCACGGACCCGTGCCGCGGGTGCGGGCGGAGGGGGTGATCACCCGAGCGCACGAGTTCCTGAAGCGTCTGCAACCCCATCAGCCCTACCGGCGGACCAACTGGACGCTCACCATCGACCGCCGCCTCGACGTCTCCACCGAGATCTACCATGAGTGGGGCCCGGACCGGGAGCACATCCAGACGGTCTCCGACGCCGAGTTCGGCCGACGCGTGCACCTGCGTGTCGAGGTCCAACACCTCGTGCGGTTACCCGACTCGGGCGCGGTGATGTTCCTCATCCGGACCTACATGCTCCCCCTCGAGCAACTCGCGACGGTCGAGGCGTGGCGGGAGCGCACCGCACAGGTACTGGCGGAGCTGCCCGACGACATGGCGGACTACAAGGGCATCATCAAGTTTCGCGGTCGGGCCGCGCAATGGTTGCGCGACAACGTCCCCCGAGCCCGCACCTGAGGCGTCGTTCCTCGCAGAGAGTTTCTCGATCACCGCGACAGCGTCGTCGCACATCCGCACGGTCGATGTCGCCCGTGAGCTGCTGGTCTGGAAGCCAGCCATCTCCACCGTCCCTGAACCGAAAGATCGCTCATGGAACCGATACTCGCGGCCAACGCCGACCTGGCATGGATGCTGGCGGCGTTCGTCTTCGTCTTGCTCATGTTCCCCGGCCTCGCCTTCTTCTACGGCGGCATGGTCGGATCGAAGAACGTGCTCAACATCATGACCATGGTCATGTCCACACTGGCGATCACGGCGGTGCTCTACGTCGTCATCGGACACGGGCTCGTCTCCGGGCCGTCGGTCGGTGGGTGGGGCCTCATCGGCAACCCCACTGAGTACATCGGCCTGACGAACTGGTTGACCGACGATGCGTCGGGGGCGACCCAGACGCTGTACTTCGCGGCCTGGTTCATCCTGTTCGCCGCCATCACCATCGCCATCGTCGCCAGCGGCGCCGCGGGCCGGATGAAGTTCTCGGCGTGGCTCGTCTTCGCGCCGATCTGGCTTCTGGTCGTCTACTTCCCGGTCGCGCACTGGGTCTTCGCGGCCGACGTCGACGACGACTACAGCGGCGGTTTCCTGCTGAACGACCTCGAGATCGTCGACTACGCGGGCGGAACGGCGGTCCACATGAACGCCGGTGTCGCAGCACTCGCGCTGGCCGTCGTGCTGGGGGCCCGCAAGCGCCGGATGGAGCGTCCGCACAACGTGCCGATGACGATCATGGGCGGCGGCATCCTGTTCTTCGGGTGGTTCGGATTCAACGGCAGCTGCGCTCTCGGGGCCAACTTCCTTGCGCAGGCGGTCATCCTGAACACGCTGCTGGCCGGCTCGGCGGGCATGATCGGCTTCGCGATCATCGAGAAGTGGCGCGAGGGGCACGTCACCTCGCTCGGGATGATCACCGGAACCGTCGCCGGGCTCGTCGGCATCACCCCCGCGGCCAGCAGCATGGCGCCGCTCGGTGCCCTCCTCGTCGGCATCTTCGCCGCTGCGGTCGTGGCCTTCCTGCTCAGCTTCAAGAACAAGCTCAAGATCGACGAGACGCTCGACGCCTTCGCCGTGCACGGTATCGGCGGCATCGTCGGAACCCTCTGCATCGTGCTGTTCGCCACCGAGGCCGCACCCGCCGGTGTCCAGGGGATCCTGTTCGGTGGACCGGTCGACATCGTCTGGCGTGAACTCGCCGGTATCGCCATCACCTGCACGTACTCGTTCGGCATGACCTGGCTGATCGCCAAGGGACTCGACAAGCTGATCGGTCTCCGGGTCGACGAGGAAACCGAGCTGGTCGGCCTCGACACGATGCTGCACGCCGAGACGGCGTACGAGATCCCCGCCGCCTCGGTCGGTCACGCCGGCGGTCTCGCGACCATGTCACCCGCACGCGCCGCGGACCGCGTCGAGGCGTCGTTGCCGACGCAGACGGGGCATGCGGCAACGCCGCCCGCACAGGTCTGAACGTCGCTGCGGAGTCGAACCCGTGATCGAAAGGCCTGGCGTCCGAGTAACATTCGGGGGTCCACCCGCGCCATGCGGTGGACCCCCGGTGTCACTCGGGTGATCGCTCGTGGTGGGCCGGGCCGTCGGGACGCTGCACTCCCAGCGGTCCGCTGAGTACCGCGCGCAGGACACTTTCGAGCGTGTCGACGTCGAGCAACGGCTGGCCGGTCGCTTCCAGGGTGCCGATCCCGCGGGCCAGGACCTCGATGAACCATGCCACCGACTCGGGGTCGGCGGCCGCGGACAGGGCGACCTCCATCCAACCGCGGCGTTCCCGGTACAACTCGCGCAGACCGTCCGCGACGGTCTGATCGTGCCGCGCCGCCGCCGCGGCGTCGACCTCGAGGAGGCGTAGATCCGTACGGCGTGGCGAGACCAGCGCCGACACCGAGGCGCGCATCGGGGCGTCGGGCGGCGGGTCCTCGACCTCGTCGACGATGGCCATCTCGTTCCGGATGACCTCGATGAGCAGGTGGCCCTTCGACCGGAAGTGCCCGTAGACAGCGCCTTTGGTCATGTCGCCGACCGCGGCGATGTCAGTGATCGACACCGCGTCGTATCCGCGCTCCACGAACAACCGCCGTGCGCTGTCGAGAACTCGGGCGCGGGTTGCACGGGCCTTCGGCGTCTGTCTGATCGACGCGTCGGGGCCGATGGGGCCAGGGTCTGCGGTCACTGCTCGAGGATACTGGTGCGCGATGAGCAGAATGTACCGTCGGTATATACAAGTAGAACGTGTTCCAGTAGGGTTCGGCTTCGTGTCGAGGATCAAAATCTGCAGTGTGATCGGTGTGGTGTTGGCAGCACTGGTCGCGACCCTGCACCCTGTCGCCAACGCCAATCCGCGACCGCCGGTGTCGATCTCGCCGTTGGGGGACGGCTTCGACTTCGGTGTCTCGACTTCCGGTTTTCAGAGTGAGGGGTACAACCGGGACTCTAATTGGCTGCGCTACAGCAACACCGGGAGAACACACGACAGGGTCGGCAACGCGGTCGACTTCTTCCACAAGTACGAGGAGGACATCGCGCGCGCGAAGAGCCTCGGCGTGTCGATCTACCGCACATCGGTCGAGTGGTCGCGGGTCCAGCCGACGCCCGGCGCGTTTGATCCCGCGGGGTGGGCGTTCTACGACCGGGTGGTGAAGGCAATCGTCGCGGCGGGGATGACACCGATGATCACCCTCAATCACTGGGTGCATCCGGGATGGGAGGTCGACCGCGGTGGGTGGAATCGGCCGGGGATGGCCGACGATCTGGTGGTGTTCGCGCGGGCGGCGATCGACAGGTACAAGTGGGCCGACCCGATGTGGATCACCTTCAACGAACCGACCGAGTACGTCCGACGCGAGTTGATGTACGGCGGGATCTCGCTCGCCAACGTCCCGGCCATGGCCGACGGGATCGTTCGGGCGCACCGTGAGATCTACCGCCACGCGCACGCCGTGCAACCGGGCGCCGAGGTGTCGTCCAATCTCGCTTTCCTCCCGATCCCCGGTGTTCAAGGGGCCACCGAAGCCGTCTTCCAGAAGCGGATGAAGGGGGCCATGGACTTCGTCGGCGTCGACCACTACTACTCGTTGTCGATCAACGACGCGAGCGTCGCCAATGGCGCGACGGATTCGTTCTACAAAGCATCGCAGGCGCCGGAGAGCATCTACTACGTCCTCCGGTACATCGCCGGCCAGTTCCCCGGCCTACCGATCCGCATCGTGGAGAACGGTCTGGCCACCAACCGGACGCAACCACGGCCCGACGGTTACACGCGTGGCGACCATCTCCGCGACACCGTCTACTGGATTCAGCGCGCTGCGCAGGACGGCATCCCGGTGGTCTCGTACAACTACTGGTCGCTCACGGACAATTACGAATGGGGAAGCTACGCATCGCAGTTCGGGCTGTACTCGGTGAACGTGAAGGACCCGGCGCTGCCTCGGGTGCCCACGGACGCAGTCGAGGCCTACCGCCGGATCACCTCGACGGGCGGTGTCCCGACGGACTACCGCCCCACCCGCGAGCCGGTGCCCTGTTCGCTGGTCGCGGTGCCCGACAGTTGCACGAACCCGGTGACGGCACGGTGAGAGGCCGGCGAACGCGACCGCCGACGAAGTAGTCGCTCGACAGCTCCCGATGCCGGGACGACCCAGGTCGTCCCGGCATCGCACTTCTCGGACACGAACCGTCGTAGCGTCGACGAGGGGCGATACCGGCGAGAACCGACACCCACCTCTCACCGGGACGAAACAGGGTCGAAACATCCACCACGTCTACTAACGGTAGACGGTGATTCACGACAGTGGACATTTTGACCGAGCACCCTTAGAGTCGACCCCCGGAGCACACGATGACAACCACCGAGACGATCCCCGACGCCGGCAGCCTCGCCGAGCTCTGCGCGGAGCACGGCACCAAGTTCATCCTCGCGATGTTCGTCGACCTGCGCGGCAAACCGTGCGCCAAACTGGTGCCGGTCGAGGCGATCGACGAACTGGCCACGGACGGAGTCGGTTTCGCTGGCTACGCGGTGGGCGCCATCGGTCAGGAACCGAAGGATCCCGACCTCATCGCGATCCCGGATGTGCGTTCCTTCCTACCCATCCCGTTCATCAAGGAGGGCCTCGCCGTCGTCCAATGTGACCCGCACGTCGAGGGCAAGCCGTGGCCGTTCGCCCCGCGCAACATCCTGAAAGCGCTCATCGCCCAGACCGCCGACGCCGGATTCGAGCCGTGGGTGGGTGCCGAGGTGGAGTACTTCCTCCTCAAGCGCACCGCGGACGGCTCTCTGGTGACCGCCGACACCGCCGACGACTCCGACCAGCCGTGTTATGACGTCCGCGGACTGACCCGCATGTACGAACACCTCACCACGGTGTCCACCGCGATGAACCGGCTCGGCTGGGGGAACTATGCGAACGACCACGAGGACGGCAACGGACAGTTCGAGCAGAACTTCGCCTACTCCGACGCCCTGACCACGGCCGATCGCGTGGTGACCCTTCGCTACCTGCTCTCGGCGCTCGCCGCGGAGAAGGGCATGATCGCCACCTTCATGCCGAAGCCCTTCGCGGAGCGCACCGGATCGGGCCTGCACTTCCACCTCTCGCTCACCTCCGCCGGGGAGCCGGTGTTCCCACAGGTCGCCGACGACCAACGTGGGCTCGGGTTGTCGGCGACCGCGTATGGATTCATCGGCGGCATCCTCGAGCACGCACCCGCTCTACAGGCGGTCATCGCGCCGACGGTCAACTCCTACAAGCGAACCGGGGCCACTGCGACCCGTTCGGGCGCGTCCTGGGCACCGCGTCGCGCCACCTACGGCGGCAACGACCGCACTCACTACATCCGGGTCCCCGACGAGCAGCGCGTCGAATTGCGCGGAGCCGACGGGTCCGCGAACCCCTACCTGGCGGTCGCCGCCCTGCTGGGGGCCGGGCTCGACGGCATCAAGCGCAGTATCGACCCCGGCGGCGTCGGAGGATGTCCCGGGCACGTCGCCGAGTTGCCCCTCACCCTCTTGCACGCGGTCGAGGCGCTCGAATGCGACGCGGTCCTCAACGGTGCGCTCGACGCGGCGATCCCCGAGGACTGGCCCGCCGATCAGCAGCGCGTCTCCACCTACTTTGCCGGTCTCAAGCGCGCGGAGTTCTTCGACTGGCATGCGGCGGTCTCGCCGTGGGAGGTCGACAAGTACCTGACCGCGTTCTGACCCGCATCAGACCGCGAAGCCTGTCTCACAACATCTTTCACTACGACGTAAGGACCTCACCATGTGCGGAATAGTCGGGTTGCATCTGCGCAACCCGGATCTCCATCCTCGGCTCGGTGCGATGCTCGCCGAGATGCTCGGCGAGATGCAGGACCGCGGTGCCGATTCGGCGGGCATCGCCGTCTACGGGAATCCGGACTGGGCTCCTGCCGGGCAGGGGTGCATATCGCTCCTCGAGCTGGAAGTGACCGCCGACGAGGTGAGCGCGACCCTGAGCGCGGCGCTCGGGGCGCCGGTGGCGGCGCAGACGATCGATGTCACGCTCGTGGCCTCCGCGCCGGTGCCCGCCGAGGAGCTGCTCGCCGTAGCCCGTGCCGCCTATCCGGTCGCGCTCGTGGCCGGTTTCGGTTCCGACCTCACCGTCCTCAAGGGGGTCGGCGCACCGCGGG
Source organism: Gordonia sp. 'Campus' (assembly GCF_022206305.1). GTDB lineage: Bacteria > Actinomycetota > Actinomycetes > Mycobacteriales > Mycobacteriaceae > Gordonia. The sequence goes on from NZ_JAKOIW010000012.1 coordinate 116,119, forward strand.
ACCTGAGCCGGTCGTGGGGACTCGACGCGGCGTCTGGATGGCAGGGTGTCGGACACACCCGGATGGCCACCGAATCGGCGGTCACCTCTTCGGGAGCCCACCCGTTCGCGGTGGGCCCGGAGCAGTGCCTGGTCCACAACGGATCATTCTCGAACCATGCGACGATCCGACGCGAATTGCGCGCCCAGGGAGTCGAATTCGACAGTGAGAACGACACCGAGGTCGGCGCCCGGTTCGTCGCGCACCAACTCGCGGCAGGCAAGGATGTCGAGACCGCGCTGAAGGAGGTCTGCGCGACCTTCGACGGCTTCTACACGCTGCTGGTGTCCAACCGGGATTCGTTCGCCGTCGTCCGCGATGCGATCGCGTGCAAACCGGCGGTCATCGCCGAAACCGACGACTGGGTGGCGATGGCCAGTGAGTACCGTGCTCTCGCCAAGCTGCCGGGAGTGGCGAACGCCCGCATCTGGGAGCCCGAACCGGAGGTCGTCTACGCATGGACGCGATGACCGTCGACCACCCACCCACACCCACCGGCACGGCGAAAGCTGAGGCGATGAACAGCCAGCACACCTTCGACCTCGCGAAGACCACTCTCCGCGAGATGAATTCGACTCTGCACGGCGACATCTCCGGTGAGATCGTGATCGAGAATCCCGCGGGCGCCCACAGCGTCGCCGCTGGTGTCAACCTGCCGCTGAAGATCACGGTCAACGGACATGTCGGCTACTACGCGGCGGGGATGAACCAACAGGCCGAGGTCACCATCAACGGCAACGCGGGCACCGGGGTTGCCGAGAACATGATGAGTGGCAGCGTGATCGTGAAGGGCAACGCGTCGCAGTCGGCGGGCGCGACCGCGCACGGCGGCCTGCTCGTCGTCGAGGGCGACGCCGCGGCCCGATGCGGCATCTCGATGAAGGGCGTCGACATCGTGGTGGGCGGAAACGTCGGCCACAACAGCGCTTTCATGGCACAGGCCGGACGGCTCGTCATTCGGGGTGATGCCGGCGACGGACTCGGAGACTCGATCTACGAGACCCGCATCTACGTCCGCGGTGAGGTCGCCTCCCTCGGGGCCGACTGCACCGCCAAGCCCATGCGAGAAGAACATCTCGAGGAACTCACCGGCCTGCTCAAGGCAGCCGGCTTCGGCGACGACGACCCCCGCGACTACACCCGCTACGGCTCGGCCCGCGAGCTCTACCACTTCACGGTCGACAACTCCGCCGCGTACTGAACCCCCCGATCAAGACAGGGATCACCATGACCGACAACCTGAGTGTCGAGCAGCGCGGACTGCGCGAGTCCGCCACATTCGACCGCAGCACCATCGCCGCGATCCAGCGGGCCGCCGAGACCGGCATCTACGACATCCGCGGTTGGGGCGCCAAGCGCAAGCTCCCGCACTTCGACGACCTACTGTTCCTGGGCGCCTCGATGTCGCGCTACCCCCTCGAGGGTTATCGCGAACGTTGCGACACCGATGTCGTCCTCGGCAACCGGAATGCCAAGTACCCGTTGCATCTCTCCACCCCCGTCACCATCGCGGGCATGAGTTTCGGTGCGCTGTCCGCCGGCGCGAAGGAAGCCCTCGGACGCGGCGCGTCCGAGGTCGGCACGTCGACCACCACCGGTGACGGCGGCATGACGCCCGAAGAGCGAGGGCAGTCGAAAAACCTCGTCTACCAGTATCTTCCCTCGCGATACGGCATGAATCCTGACGACCTGCGCAAGGCCGATGCGATCGAGATCGTGCTCGGCCAGGGAGCCAAACCCGGCGGTGGCGGAATGCTGCTCGGACAGAAGATCTCCGAGCGTGTGGCCGGGATGCGGACCCTCCCGCAGGGCATCGACCAGCGCAGCGCGTGCCGGCACCCGGACTGGACCGGGCCCGACGATCTCGCCATCAAGATCAACGAACTGCGCGAGATCACCGACTGGGAGAAGCCGATCTATGTCAAGGTCGGCGCCACCCGCACTTACTACGATGTGAAGCTCGCCGTGCACTCGGGCGCCGACGTCGTCGTGGTCGACGGCATGCAGGGCGGGACCGCCGCCACCCAGGACGTCTTCATCGAACACGTCGGCATCCCGACCCTCGCCGCGATTCCGCAGGCGGTGCAGGCATTGCAGGAGTTGGGTGTACACCGGCGGGCGGGATCAGGGGCGGGTCGCAATGACACAGTCCAGCTCATCGTGTCGGGTGGGATCCGTAACGGCGCCGATGTCGCCAAGGCCATGGCGCTCGGTGCCGACGCCGTCGCCATCGGAACAGCGGCGTTGATCGCCCTGGGCGACAACGACCCTCGATACTCCGCCGAGTACGAGGCGCTGGGTTCGGCCGCCGGCTTCTACGACGACTTCCAGGACGGGCGCGACCCGGCGGGCATCAGCACGCAGGACCCCGAGTTGTCCGCCCGTTTCGATCCCGTGCTCGGCGGAAGGCGCCTCGCGAACTTCTTGCGCGTGATGACGATGGAGGCCCAGACGATCGCCCGCGCGTGCGGCAAGGCGCACCTGCAGCACCTGGAGCCCGAAGACCTCGTCGCGATCTCGATCGAGGCGTCGGCGATGGCACGGGTTCCGCTCGCCGGGACCAGCTGGATTCCGGGGACCGGGCTGTGAGCACCGAGACCGCGTCGGTCGTCATCGTCGGTGGAGGTCTCGAAGGTTCCGCTGCGGCGTGGGCGCTGGGTCAGCGCGGAATCACCGATGTTGTCGTGTGTGAACGGGACACCGTGGGCGGCGGGATGACCGGCAAGTCGTCGGGAATCGTGCGCTGCCACTACGGAGTGGGTTCGTTGGCGGCTATGGCCGCGACCGGACTGGAGGTCTTCGAGAAGGCGGAAGAGATCTTCGGCTCCGACATCGGGTTCCGGCAGACCGGTTATGTCGTCGGCGTCGGCGAGCCCAACGTCGAGAACATGCGGAAGAGCCTTGCGGCGCAACGTGCGGTCGGCGTGCAGACCGAGGAGATCGACGCAGCTGACGTGGCCGGCATGTGGCCGACAGCCGACCTCGAACCGTTCGCGGCATTCGGCTGGGAAGAACGTGGCGGGTACGGCGACGCCTATCAGACCGCGCAGGCGTTCGCGGCGTCTGCGCGTGCAGCGGGAATCCGTATCCGGCAGGGAACTTCCGTCACCGGTCTTCTCGTCGATGCCGACCGGGTGACGGGAGTCCGTCTCGCCGACGGTACGACCATCTCGGCTGACACCGTGGTGGTGGCGACCGGTGTCTGGTCCAGGCCGTTCCTCGCTCCCCACGGAGTCGACGTCCCGATCGAGGTGCATCGCGAACAGATCGTGATGATCCATCCCGGTGCGGACCTCGGTGACGTGCCCGTCTTCTCCGACCTGGTGTCACTGCAGTACGTTCGCCCGGATGTCCGGGGCGAGATCCTTTTCGGCAACAGCGATCTCGCGGCTCTCGACATCGCGGATCCGGACGACTACCGCAACCGTGCGGACGCGGACTTCATCGACCTCACCGTCGACAAGGTCGGCACCCGGTTCCCGGGTTTCGCCGATCCGGCGATCACCACGAGCTATGCCGGGTGCTACGACGTCACGCCCGACTGGAATCCGATCATCTCCCGCGGCCCACTGGAGGGGCTCGTGATCGCCGCCGGCTTCAGCGGGCACGGATTCAAGATCTCGCCCGCCGTCGGCCGGTTGATCGCCGATCTCGTCGTCGACGGCCGTAGCTCCGACCCCCGCATTCCCGAGTCGGACTTCCGGTTCTCCAGGTTCGCCGAGGATGACCTCCTCACGACCCGCTTCCCGTACGTGGGCGCGGGAGAGATGCGCTGATCACCTCGTAGGCGGGGGTGTCCGACGAGAGGACAGGGTCGTGTGTCAACTGTCAGGAAACACCGAGGCTCACTATGCTGGCAGCGTGACCGACGACCCATTGATCCGGAACCAGTCCGGCATCGCCCGCGAACGTCCCGTGGGCCAGTCGGTCGAGGAGCTCGAACTCGAGACGGCCATCGCGCACAACGTGCGTCGGTTGCGTCGCCAGCAGGGACTGTCCGTGGGAGACATGGCGTCTCGTGTGGGCATCTCCAAGGCGATGTTGTCGAAGATCGAGAACGCGCAGACCTCTTGCAGTCTCAGCACACTCGCGAGACTGGCGAACGGTTTCGATGTCTCGGTCACCTCGCTGTTCCGGGGAGCCGAGATGGAACGCTCTGCGGTCTACGTGAAAGCGGGCGAGGGTTCGGAGATCGTCCGCGAGGGTTCGCGTGAGGGCCACGAGTACGAACTGCTCGGTTCGTTGCGCGGAGAACACAAACGCCTGGAATGCCTGCTCGTGACCCTGACCGAGAAGTCGGTGACGCAACCGCTGTTCCAGCATGCGGGAACAGAGTTCCTCTACGTGCTCGAAGGTGTCATGGACTACGCCCACAGCCGGTCGATCTACCGGATGAACCCCGGGGATTCACTGCAACTCGACGGTGAAGGAGCGCACGGGCCGGTCGAACTCGTCGAACTGCCGGTGCGTTTCCTGTCAGTGATCGCCTTCCCGGATTCTGCTGTCTGACGCGTCGGGCTCAGGCCGGCGACCGGCTGAGGTCGAAGTCGTAACGAGATGTCGGCACCACGTCGAGATTCCGGTCGGCTCCGAAGCGGGCGACGCTCTCGAGCATGAGTGTCATCCGGCGTTCGAGCTCCTGCTGATCGCCACCACTGCCGTAGAAGGCGTGGATGTCGCTGACAGCGCCCATCGGGAAGAGTTCCTCGACGATGGCGGCCACCGCCGGCGCGTCCTCGGTGAGGGGACGTTCGACGATGTTCTGCACGTAACCGAACGTGTCCTGGGTGTCGATGGCGACCTGGGTGTGGTCGTCCAACCAGCGTCGTAGCCACTCGTCATGATCGAGGTCGGCGGGGCGACGAAGGAAGGCGACGTTGGACAGGGCGTTGATCCGCGAGCCGTCCGCGGGCAGATCCGGGTCGAGGGGTGTGCGCGCGGTCACCTCCCAGGCCGCGAGGGGACCCTGCGTCTCCTCGCCGATGGCGTCGAGCACCGGCGCCGCTTCGAGCGCCCAGAACGACACCACCGCGACGATCGGCGGGTCGAGCTCGTCGATGCGCATAGCCGCCGACACCTGGTCGTCGCTGATGTTCACCTGGACGCGCACCGCCCCGGCCGCAGCACACCGCGCGACCAGATCATCCGCGTCGGCTCGTGCCAGCCCGCCGCCCCGGATCGCGGCGATCACCTTCGTATAGGTCATCTCGCGGACGGTACCGGGCGAGTACCGCGCGCGGATGCGAATCCGGCGCGCCGGGTCGGTGGCGCGGCCCGCTCACGCGTCGCGGGCCTCGGCCAGGCGCGCCCGTGCGATCCGGTCGGCGGCGCGGCCGGGGGCGATGGATTCCGCGGCTGCGCGTTCGAAGATCCCGGTCACCGTTCCGTAGATGGTCGCCACGCGGCTGCGCACGGCGTCGGGCTCGACTCCCTCTCGTTCACCCGCGACCTGGATCAGCCCGCCCGCGTTCGCGACATAATCGGGCACCCAGGTGATCCCGCGATCACGCAACAGTTCGTCGACGCCTGGCTCGAGGAGTTGGTTGTTCGCGGCCCCGCACACCACCGACGCGGTCATGCGTTCCAGCGACAGCGGATGCAGGGTTCCGCCGAGGGCACACGGCGCATAGACGTCCAGCGTCTCGCCCAGCAGGTCACCTGATGTCGCGACCCCCGAGAACCGGTTCGCGACCGCGGCCAACGCCTCGTGGTTCACATCGGTGGCCACGACGCGTGCCCCGTCGGCCAGCAACAACGAGATGAGTTCGGCGCCCACCTTTCCGACGCCTTCGACGCCGACAACACGGTCGCCCAGATCCGGCGACCCCCAGGCTGCCGCGGCCGCGGCCCGCATGCCCTGGTAGACACCGAAAGCGGTCATGGGCCCGCTGTTCCCCGAGCCGCCCGCCGACGCGGATCGTCCGACGACATGATCGGTGGATTCACCGATGATGTCGAGGTCCTCGGTGCCGGTGCCGACGTCACCCGCGGAGATGTACCGACCATCGAGGGTGTCGATGAAGCGGCCGTACGCCCTCAGCAGTTCGGGTGTCTTGTCCCGCGCCGGGTCACCGATGATCACGGCCTTCCCGCCGCCGAGATCGACCCCCGCGACCGCCGCCTTGTAGGTCATTCCGCGGGAGAGCCGGAGTACGTCGGTGAGCGCTGCGCCCTGATCGGGGTACGGGTGGAATCGGGTCCCACCGAGCGCGGGACCGAGTGCGGTGGAGTGGATACCGATGATCGCTCGGAGGCCGGTGGCCGCGTCCTCGCAGAAGACCACCTGTTCATGGGGGAGCCCGGGGATGGCGTCGGTGCGGCCGAACACAGCGGCGTCGGGGGCATCGTGGCGGGTGTCGACGGTGACGGACAAGGTGGTTCCTTCTTCGATGGGGTGGTTGATCGTGTCAGCCATGGGCGTGGAGCGGCTGGCCGGCGAGTGCGAGATGCGCTTCGCCGAGAGCCTCGGACTGGGTCGGGTGGGCGTGGATGAGCGCGGCCACATCCTCCGGGTGGGCATTCCAGTTGACGATCAACTGGGCCTGACCCACCAGTTCACTGATCCGGTCCCCGACCATGTGGATGCCGACGACCGGGCCGTCTTCGTCGTGGTTGCCCGCGCGGATCAGCTTGATTCCTCCTGCGGTGCCCAGGATCTGGCTCTTGCCGTTGCCGGCGAGGTCGTACTCGGCGGTGGTGACGTCGCCGTACTTCGCGCGGGCCTGCGCCTCGGTGAGCCCGACGGACGCGATCTCGGGACTCGTGTAGGTGACACGCGGGATTCCGGTCTCGTCGAGGGGAGCCGGATGTCGGCCGGCGATCTGTTCGGCGACGTACAGACCCTGTTGGAAACCGCGATGCGCGAGTTGGAGTCCAGTGACGACGTCTCCGACGGCCCACACCCCGTCATGGTTGGTCCGCAGCTGATCGTCCACGACGACGTGGCCCCGGTCGAGAGCGACGCCCGCCTCGGCGACACCGCTGTCGCCTGTGCGGGGTTCGCGACCCACTGCGACGAGAAGGAGGTCGGTGTCGATCTTCTCCCCGGCATCCGTGCTGATGGTGACGGTGGCTCCGGTCTGGTGCGCGTCGAGGACCTTCGTCGACGTTCTGACGTCGATCCCGCGCTTGCGGAAAGCCCGAGCCAGTCTCTTCGACGACCACTCGTCCTCCGACGCGACGAGTCGCGGGAGCGCTTCGACCACGGTGACCTCGGTCCCGAGTGCATCGAGGAGACCGGCGAACTCGACCCCGATCACACCGCCGCCGAGAATGACTGCTCGCGAGGGGATCTGCGACAGTTCGAGGGCGTCGTCGCTGGTCATGATCCGGTCGCCGATGGGGAGGCCGGGAATGGTCCGAGGTTGCGAACCGGTCGCCAGGACCACAGCGCGTCGCGCTTCGATCGGCTCGCCGTCGACGTCGACGGTCTTGTTGCCGACGTACCGGCCATGGCCGGAGACCACCTCGATGCCGTGGTGCCGGATCAGGCCCTGGAGCCCTTGGAACAGTTTGCCGACGACTCCGTTCTTGTACGAGTGGACCCGTTCCATGTCGATGCCGTCTAGTGATCCCAGCACGCCGAATCGCGAACTGTCCCGGATGGTCTCGACGACCTCGCCCGCGTGGACGAGCGCCTTGGTGGGAATGCAACCCCGGTGCAGGCACGTGCCGCCGAGCTTGCCGGACTCGACCAGCGTCACGGCGAGCCCGAGTTGTGCGGCACGGATCGCACAGGCATAACCGCCTGAACCACCGCCGAGGACGACGACATCAGGGGTGCGGGTCATGAGGGTTCTCCTGTATTCGGTCTGCGCCCGGTCATCCGAGCGCGATCAGTTCGAACGGGTCCGACAGGATGCGTCCGATGTCGGCGAGGAAACGTGAACCCTGTTCGCCGTCGACGAGCCGATGGTCGAAGGACAGACTCAGGGTCGTGACCGAGCGAAGGGCGATCTCGCCCTGGTGTTCCCATGGCTGACGACGAATCGCTCCGACACAGAGGATGGCGGCCTCGCCGGGATTGAGAATGGGTGTGCCGGAATCGACGCCGAACACTCCGACGTTGGTGATCGTGATGGTCCCGCCCGCCAGGTCGGCCGGTGGGGTCTTTCCCGACTTCGCCGTGGTGGTCAGTTCGACCAGCGCCCCAGCGAGTTCGTGGAGCGACATGCGTTCTGCGCCCTTGATGTTGGGCACCATCAGTCCGCGCGGCGTGGCGGCCGCGATGCCGAGATTGACGTAGTGCTTCGTGACGATCTCCTGTGCGTCCTCGTCCCAGTGCGAGTTGAGGCTCGGGTTCGCCCGCAGGGCGATGAGCAACGCCTTGGAGATCAGTGCGAGGGGAGTCAGTCGGGTCTCGGCGAACCGGCGATGGGCGCGAAGACGATCGAGTAGTTCGAGGGTCTCGGTGATGTCGATCGTCACGAACTCGGTGACGTGCGGCGCGGTGAACGCGGAGGAGACCATCGCTGCCGCGGTGTGTTTGCGTACGCCCTTGATCGGCGTGCGGGTTTCCTCGAGATGCGGTGTCGCCGGGGTTGGATCGCCGACGACGTCGGCATCGGCGTGGGCGCCGCCTTCGGGTGGCGCCTTCTGGTCGGAGAGGTACCCGGTCACGTCAGCACGGGTCACCTCTCCGTGCCGGCCGGTCGGTGTGACCGCGGCCAGGTCGACCCCGTTCTGCTTGGCCAGGAACCGAACCGGCGGCTTCGCGAGCGGACGTCGGCGACCTTCGGCGTCCGCAGGCGTGATGCCTCGGGTGGCGGAGTCGGGGGACGGTGGGTTGTCGACACGCGGCGCGGTCCCGCCTCGTCGCCGGCGGCTCGTGCCCTCGCCGGCCACCCCGTAGCCGACCAGTACCGGGACGCGTTCCGTTTCTCCTTCGAAGGCAGCGGCCGCGGACTCGGCCTCGACGTCAGATCCATCGACGGGTTCCCCGCCGGTGTCGATGTCGATGATGGGCCGGCCGACGTCGATGGTGTCCCCTTCGGCGGCGTGCAGTGCGACGACGGTCCCGGCGTACGGGGACGGCAGTTCCACCGAGGCCTTGGCTGTCTCGACCTCGGCGATCACCTGATTGAGTTCGATGGTGTCGCCAACCCCGACCGTCCAGGTGACGAGGTCGGCCTCGGTGAGTCCTTCACCGAGGTCCGGCAGATGAAAGGTGTTGATGGTGCTCATCGTCAGGTCCTCTGCCGTCACGCGGCCGTAGATTTGTCGACCGCATCGAGCATGCGGTCGACATCGGGGAGGAAGTGTTCCTCGAGCTTGGCGGGCGGGTACGGGATGGCGAAGCCGCCGACACGCAGAACGGGGGCTTCGAGGTGGTAGAAGCATCGCTCGGTGACGCGGGCGGCGATCTCCGCGCCGATGCCCAGGAAGACCGGCGCCTCGTGCGCCACGACCAGTCGCCCAGTCTTGCGCACGGAGTTCTCGATGGTGTCCATGTCGAGCGGTGACAATGACCGAAGATCGATCACCTCCACCGAAGTTCCCTCTTCGGCAGCGACTTTCGCGGCCTGACGGGCTGTGGTGACGAGAGGTCCGTAGGTCAGCAACGTGATGTCGTCGCCTTCGACGACGGTCCGCGCACGGTGCAGTGGGTAGGAGTCGGCGGGGGCCTGCAGATCGACCTCACCCTTCTCCCAATAGCGCCGCTTCGGCTCGAAGAACAGGACGGGATCGTCGGAGGCGATCGCCTGCCGGATCATCAGATGCGCATCCGCGGCGTTGCTGCACGTGACCACGCGCAGACCCGCGGTCTGGGCGAAGTAGCCCTCGGGGGATTCGGAATGGTGCTCGATGGCGCCGATGCCGCCCCCGTAGGGGACGCGGATCGTGAGCGGCATCTTCACGTTACCGCTCGTCCGGTAGTGCAGCTTCGCGACCTGGGACACGATCTGGTCGAAGGCCGGGTAGATGAACCCGTCGAACTGGATCTCGATGACCGGCCGGTAGCCGCGCATGGCCAGCCCGACCGCCGTTCCGAGGATGCCGGACTCGGCGAGCGGCGTGTCGACCACACGATGCGGTCCGAAGTCCTTCTGCAGTCCGTCGGTGATGCGGAAGACCCCGCCGAGCGCCCCGATGTCCTCACCCATCAACAGGACTCGTGGGTCGTCTTCGAGCGCGCGCCGCAGACCGGCGTTGAGTGCCTTGCCCAGGGGGAGCGTGGTGGTGTTGCTCATCGTGTCGATCCTTCGAATCCGGCGAGATAGTTCGCGTACTGTGCGCGTTCGTCGTCGATCAGCGGATGCGGGTCTGCATAGACGTGATCGAACAGGGACATGGGTTCGGGTTCGACGGTTTCCAGGCAGCCCTTGCGCAATGCGGCGGCGGTGGTGTCCGCCCGCTCCTGGATGCGGGAGAGGAACGCGTCGTCGACGAGCCCTTCGCGCTCCAGCAGAGCGCGCACCCGATCGAGGGGATCCTTCTGCTTCCATTCGTCGTCGAGGGCGGCGTCCCGGTAGCGGGTGGGGTCGTCGGACGTGGTGTGCGGGCCCATCCGGTAGGTGACCGCCTCGATCAGGCTGGGCCCGTTGCCCTCTCGCGCGTTGGCGAGCGCCAGTCGTGTGGCTGCCAGCACGGCGAGTACGTCGTTGCCGTCGACGCGAATCGACGGGATGCCGAACCCGCGGCCGCGTTCGGCGATCGACACGGTCGTCTGCAGCGACACCGGCTCGGAGATGGCCCACTGGTTGTTCTGGCAGAAGAACACCACCGGGGCCCGGAAGCTGGCCGCGAACAGGAAGGCTTCGGAGATGTCGCCCTGGCTGGTGGCGCCGTCGCCGAAGTAGGTGATCGTCGCGGCGGTGTCTCCGTCGAGTGCCGAACCCATGGCGTAACCCGTCGCGTGCAGGGCCTGGCATCCGACGATGATTGCCGGAGTGGTCATCCGGTACTCGAGCGGATTCCATCCCGAGTGGGTCGAACCGCGCCAGAACCGCAGCATGTGCGTGGGATCGACGTCGCGACAGTAGGCGACGCCATGTTCGCGGTAGCTGGCGAAGACGAAGTCGGACGTGTCGAGTGCCCGTGCGGATCCCACCTGTGCGGCTTCCTGGCCGAGCAGCGGAGCCCACAGTCCGAGCTCGCCCTGGCGTTGCAGAGCCGTTGCCTCGGAGTCGATCCGGCGAACCACGACGAGATCCTCGTAGAGATCACGGAGGGCCTCGCCGTCGATGTCGGCGATCGCGGGCGACAGGTCGTCGTCCTCGACGCGAGTCCCGTCCGCGGTGAGGAGCTGGGCGGGGGTGGCATGGAGTTCGAACACCATGGTTCCTCCTGAGAACGGTTGGTGCCATTGGGCAGTCTGTTGATTCGAGACAAACACTGACGCACCGTGTGCGCAACCGCCCACTTTTGGATTGCGCATAATGCTCAACCGAACCGGGTGTGTGGTGTGGCACACTGAGCGGTATGCCTGATCTCGATCGCACCGACGCCCGCCTACTCCTCGCGCTGTGCGAGACCCCTCGAGCCACCGGCGTGGATCTCGCGGCCCGGCTGGAGGTATCGCGAAACACCGTGCAGTCCAGGCTCGATCGGTGGGATCGGGACGAGGTTCTCGGGGGTTATGACCGGCGGGTCTCACCGCGTAGCCTCGGTCTGCCGTTGCTCGCCTTCGTGATCACCACGGTCGATCAGCGCCGACTCGCGGAGGTCACCGAGAGCCTCGCGGGCATCCCGGAGATCGTCGAGGTGATCGGATTATCCGGTCCCTCAGACCTTCTCATCCGAATCGTCGCCGCAGACACCGACGACCTGTACCGCGTCGCGGGACTCATCCTCGACGTCGACGGGGTGGAGCGGACCAACGTGAGCCTCGCCATGCAGGAACTCGTCCCCTATCGCACGCATCAGTTGTTGCGGCGGGCGGCGACGGACTAGTCGGCGGTCAAGTGCAAGGGTGCCCGCTGACGCCTTGCCGCATCACCGGCCGGCGGCGTATCCGAGACCCCCGCGGGGATTTGCGGCTCCGCTGAGCATGCCGCTCAACGGATCTCGTCCGACCATGGACAGACGGCCGAGCGACCATCCGGATGACACGGCGACGTCGTGTCCTCGTTCGCGTAGACCGTCGAGCACTTCGGGATCCACGCGGTCCTCGATCACCAGACCGCGCTCCGACCTCATCCGCGGCCAGAAAGAACTGGTGATCGCGGTGGTGTGGAACATGGGCGCGTCGATCGCCTCCTGGGGCGTGTAGCCGCCGACGACGGTGCGTAGGAGGTAGAGCAATTGCCATTGGTCTTGTTGATCTCCCCCCGGCGTACCCAGCGCGGCGACGGGCGTTCCGGCACTCGACAGCATCGTGGGGCTGAGCGTGGTCCGCGGGCGGCGGCCGGGCGTCAACGCCGACGGCGAGGTCGGATCCAGCCACGTCATCTGCAGCCGTGTCCCGAGGCAGAAGCCGAGGCCGGGAATCGCCGGCGACGATTGCAGCCACCCGCCGGACGGAGTCGCCGAGACGAAGTTCCCCCAGCGGTCGACGACGTCGACGTGGCAAGTGTCACCCCGTGTTTCGCCATCTCGCGAGACAGTGGGCTCACCGGTCCCGATGGTCGGGACACCGTCGGGTTCGGACACGGGAGGGATGAAGGGTCGACACCCGGGAACCGTGCCCGGACGGAAGTCGCCGCTGGCCTCGTCGGAGATCAGGCCCGCACGTCGAGCGCAGTAGTCCGGGGACAGAAGGTATTCGGCGACGGTCTCCGGCAGGGCGCGGGCGTCGCCGTAGTAGGCGTCGCGATCGGCCATCGCCAGCTTCATCGCCTCGGTGATGGTGTGGATGCCCTCGACGGTCGACGGATCGATGCGCCTGGTCTGGCCCGCCGATTCCAGGATGCCCAACGCCTGAAGCAACACCGGTCCCGAGGACCAGAACCCCGCCTTGACCACCTCGACCCCGTGGAAGTTCCGGACGAGCGGCTCTTCGCGCGGGACGGTGAGTTCGGCGAAATCGTGTGCCGTGATCACCCCGGCGTGATCCCGCCCGTCGGAGTGTCGATGAGGCCTCGATGCGAACGACACGATCGACCGCGCGATCGGCCCGCGCCAGAGTTCTCGGGCGCGTCGTATGCCTTCGGTCCGAGATGTCGCGGACGAGGCGGCCGCCAGTTCGTCGAGGAGTGACGCGTATGCGCGGTTCCGGATGAGGTGGCCCTCGCTCGGTATCCCGTCGGCGAGCCATACCTCGGCCGAGGTCGGCCAGTGCTCGCGGAAGTGTGGGGCCATCGTCTCGATGACTCCGGCCAGCTTGGGGCTGCACGGGATTCCGTTGCGGGCGTAGTCGATCGCGTAGGCGAGTACATCGGCCAGGTGCCATGTGCCGTGTTCTTCGAGGATCGACAGCCACGATTCGACGGCCGCGGGTACCGCTGCGGCGAGGGCACCCGCCGCGGGAACCTCGGAGATCCCCATGGCGGTGAACGCCTCGATGGAGGCGCCCCGGGGTGCGGGCCCCTGTCCCACAACGACCTCGACCCGGCCTCGATCGGCGGGCGCGATGAGAGCCACCAGGTCGCCTCCCGGGCCGTTGAGGTGGGGTTCGACCACGTGGAGCACAAAACCCGCGGCCACGGCCGCGTCGAATGCGTTGCCGCCGCGCTCCAGCACGGACTGAGCCGCGCCGGTGGCCATCCAGTGGGTCGACGCGGCCATGCCGAACCACCCGCGCAGGGTAGGCCTGCTGACGTCAGGAGACGGAGGACGGAAGCAAGTGGTCGAGGACGCCAGGGTCATACAAGTAGTATGCACACTGGAGCCAATTGGATGCAATCAGTGCACGGGTCGGTGTGGCCCGGAGAGACCGGTCAGGCCCGGTCCTGGTCCTCGACCCATCGGGCGAGATGTTCGGCCGTCGATCGGATGTGCCACGACATGGCTTCGCGCGCCTTACGGGCATCGTGCGCCTCGATCGCGCGGACGATGTCGTGGTGCTGCTCGAGGTTCTCCCGGAGCAGCCTCGAACTCCTGGCGTAGATCGCGAACGACGAGTTGGTCGGAAGTCGACGACTGACCTCTCTGATCGTGATGCCCAACTGCCGGTTGCCGCATCCGTTCAGGATGGCGGAATGGAAGCGCCGGTTGGCTTCTCGCCACGTTCCCTCGAGGGCTGCGCGATCGGTGTCGCCGGCGTCCAGTGCGGACTCGAAGGAGTCCCACGCCGTGTTGACGACGATGAGCAGGTCGTCGGACATGTTCTCGGCGGCGAGCGCGGCCGCCAAACCCTCCAATTCCGCACGGACCTCGCCGAGTTCGCGGATGTCGCGTCCGGAGAGCCCGTCGACGAGCGCGCCGCGATTCTTGACGATCGTGACGATCCCCTGTGCCTGGAGCACCCGGAGAGCCTCGCGGACAGGGGTTCTGCTGACGCCGAACTCCTCGGCGAGTGCTTCGTGCCGGAGCCACGAGCCCACGGCGATCTGACCGTCGAGGATTCGGCGCTGGAGTTCGGCGACCAACGAGTCGCTCATCGACAGCGGCTCGTCAGCGGTAGGTTCCACCAGCACCTGCTCGTCCTCCACCCAGGCTCGTCGGGACGAGCGCCAATCTTACGGCAGCGTCGGCGCGGGGCGGGACATGCGGCGATCAGACCTTCAGCGCGTATCGGCGATTGCGGAGGGTGATGTCCTCATCCGTCGTCGGGAACAGGATGTCGGCCCCCTCGCCGGCCAAGGCATGCGCGGCGTCGACCACGGGACGCATCGTCGAGCAGTAGGCGTCCAGCGCCTTCGGCACCGTGGCCTCCTCGGCGAGGGCCCGCGCCACTGCGGCTGCGCCGGTCATGGCGAGGGTGGTGCCCATACCCGAGAAGAACGATGCGCAGTACCCGGCATCGCCGATGAGTGCGACGCGTCCGGTTGTCCACGAGTCCATGACGGTCTGGCTGACGGCGTCGAAGTAGAGGTCCGGGGTGGATGCGATCTCGTTGCGGATCTCACCGAACCTCCAGCCCGTGTCGCCCGTGAAGGCGTTCATGAGCATTCCTCGGTGCGCGTCGACGTCGCGGTAGTCGTAGTCGATCAGTGGGGATCGGTATCCGAGGATGACGGACTGTTCCCGACCGTCGCCACGGACCATCACCATCCTCCCCGGCTCGTTGTAGACCGTCGTGTCCCGAACGCCCAGATCTGTCGAGCAGCTCCGGATCACGCCGACATACAGGCCGAGGTGACGTAAGAAGCGGTGCTCGGGCCCGAAGGCCAGTCGTCGAACCCCGGAGTGCAGACCGTCGGCCCCGATCACCAGATCGAACTCCTCACGCCGGGTCTCGGCACCCCGGATCCCGACGGTGACATGAGAGCCCTCGTCCTCGAGTTCATCGATCCAGGACCCGTACAACGCGGTGACCGCTCGGGGGACGGCATCGGACAGGATGTCCACGAGCCGGTCGCGCGAGATCTCGATGTCGTCGGGGCTGTCGTAGACATCGGTGTTGGGCGTCACGAGTGCCTGGGGTACCCCCGCGCGGTCCACGAACGAGAAGCGGTCCTCGTAGTCGACGCGATGGTCGAGCAACAGTTCGTGAAGGCCCAGGCTCCGAGCAACATCGAGCGCGGGTCCGCGAACATCGACGGCGACCCCGCCCTGCCGCGGTCCGGAAGCACGTTCCAACAAGGTGACCTCGTGACCGTCTCGGCTCAACAGAGCCGCCGCGGTCAGGCCGGCCACCGAGCCGCCAGAGATGAGAACTCGCATCGAATGGGTCTCCTGCCGAGCGCTGGAAACCCTCCGTGCGGTCGGCGCCTGGCGGGTTTCCGGTGTGTTACGAATCACCTTCATCGTTGACGGTGATCCAGATTGGATGCAATAGTTCTAACACGAATTCGGATTCGCGTACACCATTGCTGCTCGTTCGATGTCGGACCCGGCCCGCGGAGCTCCGGCAGCGGCAGGCCCCCAATCCCCAGGAATCGAAGGCACCATGTCCTCACAGACCAGCCGGCCACCAGTCCCGGACACCGGCCACCTCAAACGCAACACGATCGGCGCATTCGGCTTGACGTTCATGGTGGTGGCCGTCGCCGCGCCCCTCACCGCGATGGCATCGAACCTCTCCCTGAGCCTCGGGTTCGGTGTCGGCGCCGGGACCGTGGGACTTCTGGTGGTGGTCGCACTCGCGTTGACCGTGTTCGCCTCGGCGTTCGTGACCCTCGCGCGGTACGTCACGAATGCCGGTGCCTACTACGCATTCATCGGATTCGGACTCGGACGCGCCGTCGGCTCCGGTGCGGCGTTCGTCGCCACCACCGCCTACAACATGGCGGCCGCCGGAATGGCCGCGGCGACGGGATATTTCCTCGGTCTGACGATCGAGTCGATGTTCGACTTCGAAGCGCCGTGGTACCTCTACGCAGCCGTCGTGCTCGTGCTGACCGCCTGGTTCGGCCGGCGCGGCGTCGAGGTCGCCAAACATCTCATCACCGTCGTGTCGATCCTGCAGTTCGTGATGCTCCTCGTCCTCGCGGTCGCGGTTGCCGTCCAGCGGCCGGAGGGTTGGTCGTTCGACGTCTTCTCACCCGGGGCGATGCTCGACGGAAACGTGGCGCTGACGCTGGCGTTCTGTGTCCTGTCGTTCGTCGGGTTCGAAGCGACCGCGATCTACGGCGAAGAGGCCAGGGCGGCGCGTAAGAGCATCAAGATCGCGACGTACGCCTCCATCGCACTGCTCGTGGGCGTCTTCGTCGTCGCCACCTGGTCGCTGGTCGCGGCGTTCGACGACGTCAAGGCCATCGCCGCCGAGGACCCGGGCGCGCTGGTCTTCGCGACAGCCGACATCTATCTCGGCTCGTGGTCGGGGAATCTGCTGTCTGTACTGGTCACCATCAGCTTCTTCGCCGCAAGCGTCGCCTTCCACAACATGGCGGCCCGGTATCACTTCGCCCTCGGTCGAGCGGCCCTGCTGCCGTCGGTACTGGCGTCGGTGCACCCGCGGTGGGGAACGCCCACCGCAGCCGGGGCGGCGCAGACGGGAATCTCGGTGGTGGTAGTCGCCCCCTTCGTCATCGCAGGTGCCGATCCCATCGTGAACCTGTTCCCGATGGTGTCGGGTGTCACCAGCATCTCGTTGACCGCCCTCATGCTCGGCTGCTGCGTGAGCATCCTCGTGGCGGCCCGGCTGGGCAAGCTTCCGCGGGCCAATGTCTGGGCGGTCCTCGTCGCGCCGATCGTGTCAGGCCTGTGTCTCCTGGTTGTCCTCGGTGTCATCATCGCCAATTACTCGGATGTCACAGGCAGCACGGAGCTGATCGTTCTGCTCATGCCACTGCTCCCCATCGCCGCGGCGGTGTACGGCGCGGTGCGACAGAGCCGCATCGGCAATCGCAACGAGCTGTCCGTCCTCGACTAGGAGTAACGACCATGCCCCGGACCATCGCCGACGTCGCACCCTCGATCGACTACGAGTCGGTGACGCCTCCCGAACTGTTGTCGCCGCCTCCGGTGGGTGTACTGCCTGCGACGGCGAGTCACCGCGGCCTGATCTTCGCGGCGATACCCGGTTGGCGACCCCTGCGGCTCGATCTCCATCTCCCGACCACCGGCGGTCCGTGGCCGGTGGTGGTCTACATCCACGGCGGCAGCTTCGTCGGCGGAGTGCGCGAGACGGGACCGTGGAACTCGCTGCCCCGCAGCGGGATCGCGGTCGCATCCGCGTCGTACCGACTGGCGGGCGAAGTCGGCTTCCCTGAACCGGTCGAAGACGTGCGGGCCGCCGTGCGCTGGCTACGCGGGCACGCCCACGAGTGGAATCTCGACCCCCAGCGGGTGTCGCTGTGGGGAAGCTCCGCGGGCGCGCTGCTCGCCGGCATCGCCGCTGTGACCGGGGACAGGCTGGTGGGGCGTGGCGTCGGCGAGGGCCGCGAGTCGGCGGTCGTTCGTTCGGTCATCGCGCATTACGGTGTGGCCGATGCGCGATCTCTGCGAGCCGACGCCTCACCGACGGGAGCACGGGCGGCTGCTGACCTGTCCGACATCGTCGACCTGTTCGCCACGAGTAGCGCCGTCGTGCCCGCCGTCGCGGCGCACTTCACGGCGGGCGTTCGGCCCGATTACCTCCTGGTCCACGGAGACGCGGACACGCGCGTCGGACACGCGCAGTCGATCAACCTGCATACTGCACTCCAGGAGGCCGGCTTCCGCAGCACTCTCCGTATCGTCGAGGGCGCAGATCACGGAGCGGCCGAGTTCTCCGACGACACACGGACCGAGGACGCGGTGTCGTTCTTGCGACAGTCCTGGAAGGAGTAGGCGATTCGATGACCGTTCGCCCCGCGCTGGAGCCACAACAGAGCCGTAGTCGGCAATCGGCGGCACGAATCCTGCAGGCTGCCATCGAGGTGATCACCGACGTCGGAATCCAGGACTTCACCATGGCGGCGGTGGCCTCCCGTGCGGCGGTGTCCGTCGGGGGAGTGTATGGCCGGTACCCGGACAAGGACTCGTTGTTGTACGCGGTCAAGGACCAGGCGCTCTCCGACCTCGCGGACGAGATCGAGCGACGTCTCGCGGAGACGCGGCCGACGCCGGAGGCGATTCTGCGTGCCTACATCGGCACGTTGAGCCGCACCCTGTTCGGCGCGGAACGCCTGTACGCGTTCATCTTCGTCCACTCCGCCCACGATGAGCGGCTGCGGAGTCGGGGTTTCGCCTTCCACGAGCAGATTCGATCGGTTCTCGTCGACAGCCTGAGAGCTCAAGGCGTCCATGACGAGCGGGCTGTCGCGACGGCCTATGAGGTCATCGTGCAGAGTCTGCTCATGCGGGTCATCTCGCTGGGTCATCTGGCCCCCGGAACCGTTCCCTACGAGGGCTTTCCGAGCCCGGACGAGTACGCCGACTCGTTGACCGACCTCACCACCCGCCTGTTGGACGACGTCAGAGCGTGAGGCCGAACGGCGAGACCGCCGGGTGGTGAACGAGCGAATGCTCTTCGAGTTCGGGACCGAATCCGCGGGTCGGTTGTCGCACCACGTGTGTCTCGATGACGCCGGCCCGTTGCCAATGTCGTTTGCGGATGGCGACATTCGCGCCTGGTTGGGTCTCGAAGTGGATTCGCGCCGCCACCGTTCCGATCATCGCGGATGCCTCGTCGTAACGGCCGTCGAGCGCACACCTCATCGCCTCGACGACCTCCCGCGTCGGGGTGGAACCTATTGCGACCGATGATGCACCCGCAATCACGTCGTCGACGAGGCCGAGGCCGCCGAACCCACTGATGAGGGCAGTGGAGGTGTGCTCCGACAAAAACCGGATCCGTTCGTAGGTCGGTGGCGCCTCACACTTCACGGCCATGCAGAACGAGCTCGCCGACACCGTCGCGGCGAGGTCGGAGATGTCGATGTGGACACCGGAGAACCGGGGCAGGTCCTGGAGTATGACCGGGCGTCCGGAGACGAGGCCGGCGTGTTCGATCGCGGCCTGGAGGGTGTACGGATCGGGGCTGTTCACCGGAATCATGATCGCGGAGAGAACGTCCCGGGTCTGCGTGCTCAGCGCGTTCAGGTCGGCGTCGAACCGCTCGGGCTCGAGTGCGAGAACCGCACCGGCGACCGGAGCGCCACCCGCCGCCGCGGCGATGGTCCGCACGATATCGGCTTTCTCACTTCGGCTGAGGGTGCCCGGCTCGGCGATGGCACCCAGCGCGATGAAACCGCCGCAGCCAGAACTGCGCAGGTGTGCCACGACGCGGTGCAGGGAGGCGTGGTCGACATCGCCCGTCCGGGTGAAGGGAGTCGGCACCATACCCCAGGCTGTGATGCTTCTCGGGTCGCCGGCGCCCTGCTGACTTTTCATCGGAGTGGGGATGCCTTCCGGTAAGAAAATGCTATTCTCGCCAAATAGCATCCAATATAGGAGGTCCTCGTGTCCACTCCAGATCGCGACATCCCGCCGACGCCCGGCGACACACTTCTCTTCGAGAACGACCGCGTGCGCGTGTGGTCCATGACTCTCGAGCCGCACGGGATGTTCGACTTCCACCAGCATCACCATGACCACGTCGTCGTGTGGCCTGAGCCCGGTACCGCACAGGGTCAGGACCTGGGCGACGACGACTGGGGGATCAGTCAGGTCGCCCAGTCGGGATTCGTTCTCTACAAGACGGTGGGGCGGGAACAGCCTCTGAAACCACATCGCATCCGAAATCTGGAGGACCGCAGCGTCACCCATTTCATCGTCGAACTGCTCGACGAATCGCCGAGCGAGCACGAACTCCCATGGGAGCACAACGACCGCGGTTCCTTCACCAGATGACCACGGGCGCAACCCTGTCGAGATCTGCCCAGGCAAGCAGGCGGGGACCCGTCCACGCGGTGTCTCTCATGGTCGTTCTGACCTTCGTCACCGGACTGGTCGATGCGGTGGGCTACCTCGGTCTCGACCGCGTCTTCGTCGGCAACATGACCGGCAACGTCGTGATCCTCGGCATGGGCGCGGCCGGCGCGGATGATCTGCCGGTCGCCGGGCCGCTGGCGGCACTGGCGACGTTCACGTTGGCAGCAGCCGTCGCCGGGTTCCTGCTCCGGCGTCAGGACACGTCGTGGACGTCGCTCACCACCGGGTTACTGGGGATGGGTAGCGCGGTTCTGGTGACTCTCACCGCGCTGTTCGCGGTTCCCCAGGTCGCGGACTCGGCGCACTTCGAGATCGTGGCGGCGTGTGCCACCGCCGGGGTCATGGGTGTGCAGGCGTGTGTGGCGCGCAAGCTCGCGATCAAGGACATGACCACCGTCGTCGTGACGTCGACGCTCACCCAACTGTCCGCGGACCTCTTCACCGGAGGGTGGCGCGGCTGGTGGAACAGGCGGTCGGCGGCCATTCTCGCCCTGTTCGCCGGCGCGGTCGTCGGTGCTGTGCTGCTGCGGTACGCGCACATGTCCTGGGCGATGGGGCTGGCCGCCGTGCTCACCGCGGTGGTGTGCATCCAGGGCCATCGGAACGTCAGGCCGATCCCCGCCCCCTGAGCCTCAGAACTCCTCGGCGCCGATGAGGGCCGCGTCGTCGGCGACCTTGTGATCGTGCGCGACCTTCGCCAGCGACACGGCGCCGAGTGCGACGACGCAGTAGCCGGTGGCGAACCACCACGGAGTCGCCTCCGAGCCGGTCCACTTGGCGAGGTAGGCGACGAGCACGGCTGCGATCGCCGCGCCCATCCAGCGCAGGAAGCTGAAGCCGGCGCTCGACACCGAGCGTGGGGTGTCACCGCCGACGGCCGACATGGCGACGTCGGTGAAGAGGGTGTTGAGCACCCCGGACGGGAAGCCGGAGAGGATGACCGCCAGGCCGATGAGCCAGACCTGCCCGGTGGCCGTGCCCACGCCGGCCAGCACCATCACGGCGGCGTAGGTCGAGACGGCAACGAGGACACCGGCTTTCTCGCCGATCGTCTTGGCGAGCAGCGGGGCGACGAAGACTCCGGCGATGGCGGTCAGCAGACCCCATCCGAAGAAGATGAGCCCGGCGTAGATGGGTCGCAGACCCATGGCGATGGGAGCCCAGGCGATCACGGTGAACAGCGCACCGGTGTAGAACGCCGAACCGACCGACGTGACGAACAAGGTGCGGTTGCGCAGGACCTTCAGCGGGTCGACGATCCGGACCCGGACGCGCCCGGACCGCGGGCCGTCGGCAGGGAGCATGAATGCGCACAGGATCGCGCCGGCCAGCATGAGGAGCGCGGTGCCGGCAAACGGTGCGCGCCAGGTCCATTCGCCGAGGGTGGCGCCCAGGAGCGGCCCGACGGCCAGGCCGATGCCCAGCGCGGCCTCGTACATCATGATCGCGTTGTTCCGGTTGCCGACCGCGGAGGAGACGATGAACGCCAGTGCGGTGGCGAGGAACAGCGCGTTGCCCAGACCCCAGATCACCCGGTAGGCGATGAGTTGATCGATGTTGTCGGCGAAGGCCGAGACCCCCGCCGCGACGACGATGAGCCCCAATCCGACGGTGAGGGTGCGGCGAGGACCGAAACGATAAGCGGCCCAACCGGTCAGCAGCATGGCGACACACTGGACACCCACGTAGACACCGAACAGCAGGGTGACCTTCTCCGGTGGGGCGTTCAGCGCCTCGGCGATGCTGTGGAGGATCGGGTCGACGAGGCCGATGCCCATGAAGGCGATGACGGCGGCGAAGGCGGTGATCCACACCGCTCGCGGCTGGGCGCGAAGTGACGCCAGCATGGATTGCTCGGGTGCCGTGTCGACCGTCGAGGTGCCGGCCGGCGCGGAACCGGTTGCCGCAGAGTGTTCGGTGACTGTCATGGGGGGTCCTTTACCGGGTTCGGGCGGGCGGCGCCGCAGCGGCCGCCGTGATCACGCTTGCCGCAGGGGCTGTCGGTGATGCCGGGTGGTTGTCGAGTCGTTCACGGAGTGCTTGCAGCGCGGGACCGGCCGCGGCGATGGCGGCACGTTCCTCGGCGGTGAGGTCGGCCAGTGCGCCGGTCAGGACGACATCGCGCTCCTGGCGGATCTGCTCCACCAGTGCACGACCGTGTTCGGTGAGCCCCACCAGGACCGCGCGGCGGTCGGCGGGATCGGGCTTGCGTGCCACCAGATCGTGTTTGGTGAGACCGTCGATCACCGACGTCGCTGTCGGCATACGAATGGACTCGCGCTCGGCGAACTCGCCCATGCGCATCGACCCGTGATCGGCGAGGACGCTGAGGGCGGATGTCTGTGCCGCCGTCAGTTCGACCGACGGAGCGCGCCGACGCAACGCCAGGTAGAGCCTGGTGATCGTCGGGCGCAGGGTCAGCGCGATCTGTGCGGGGTCGGTGGCGGACACGTTAGACACTCTAATACTTAGGAGATCTAACTAAAAAGCGGCCAGCGTGTGACCCTGCCGACACACGACGGGGCGTCAGTGGAAGGTGCGTTGGACGGTCAGCGACGGCCGACGATGTCGAAGAAGCCGGTCAGCTCGTCCCTGGCCAGGGCAACGCCCTCGGGCCTACCGTCGATCTCACTGAGCAGGCCACGCTGGAAGATGCCGTCCAGTCCGATGTACGCGACCGCGGGAGTCACCGCCGGCTGGGTACCCGACAGCTCGCAGAACCTGTCCACCACGCGCCAGATCATCTCTTCGCGGCGACTCTCGATCTCGACGACATCGGCACGGAACGAGTCGTCGAACATGCTCTGGTTGCGCAGGTCGTACCACAGTCGGTGAATCGAGGCCTCCGAGCGCATACCCGCGAAGAACGTCTCGGCGAAGTCGTCGCGCAACTCGTCGGCGGTGGTGGCGTTGGCGACGACCTCGTCGTAGCGCGTGACACACACCGCCTCGTACTGCCGGACGGCGTGCGCGATCAGGTCGAGTTTGTCGGTGAAGTAATAGTGCAGCACTCCGTGGGAGTACTCCGAATTCTGTGCGATCTCGCGCAGACTGGTCCGCGCATAACCCAGCTCGGCCAGCGTCGTCAGAGTCGCCATGGCAAGTTCGTCACGCCGCGCCTGGAACTTGTCGCGGGCGCGGGCATCGATGCGAGCCTGTCGATCGACGACCTGTGTCATCTTGCCGTCCTTGCTGGGAAAAGCGTGGCTGGGAGAAGCGTGCTCGGAGAGAGTCCTCAGTGTACTCATCCGGCCGGTCTTGACGCTTGTCAAGGTCGGCCGGACGAGCACCTGAGAAGTCGATGCGTCGAGCTAGCCCCGCAGTTCGCCGTAATTGCCCCGGACCTCGTTCTTGAGGATCTTCCCGACCTTGGATCGCGGTAGCTCGGTCCAGATCTCGACCTCCTTCGGCGCCTTGACGCTCCCGATCCGCTTCTTGACGAAGGCGATGATGTCCTCGGTGTCGGCATCGTGCCCCGCACGCAATTCCACCGCGGCGGTGACACGCTCACCCCATTTCGGATCGGGCAGACCGATGACCGCGGAGTCCTTGACCGCGGGATGGGCCAGCAGCGCCTGCTCGACCTCGGCCGAGTAGACGTTGAACCCGCCGGTGATGATCATGTCCTTGGCACGGTCCACCACGTACAGGTAGCCGTCGACGTCGAGATATCCGATGTCGCCCGTGTGGTGCCAACCGTGCGCACTGACCTCGGCCGTCGCCTCGGGGTTCTCGTGATAGCCGTCCATCACCAGGGGACCCCGCACCACGATCTCGCCCCGGTCGTCCCGACCGAGCAGTGTCCCGTCGTCCGCCATGATCGCCACCGTGGTCAGCGGTGTGGGCCGACCGGCCGAGGAGAACCGCTCGGTGGCCATCGAACCGTCTTCCCGGAAGTGATCTGCCGGTGCGAGGGTCGCGATCATGTTCGGCGCCTCGGTCTGTCCGAACAACTGTCCCATCACCGGGCCGATGCGCGTGAGTGCCTCCTCCAACCGGGTCGGTGACATTGGTGCGGCCCCGTACCAGAGACACCGCAGCGAGGTGAGATCCCGACGGTCCAGGTCCGGGTGGTCGAGGACCCCGTAGATCACGGTGGGCGGCAGGAACGCGTGGGTGATGCGATGCCGTTCGATGAGCTCCAGGAATTCACCGATGTCGGGGGCGGGCATGATGACGACTTCGCCGCCCAGGCTCAGTATCGGAAACGTCAGCACACCCGCCGAATGGGTGAGCGGTGCCAGCGCGAGATACCGGGGTCGCTCGCCGAACGGATAGCTCATCAGTGCCAGTGCGGTCGAGGTCATCATGTTGTCCTCGGTGAGCCGCACCCCCTTCGGGCGCCCGGTGGTGCCGCCGGTGCCGGCGAGCATGCACAACCCACCGGCGGGCCGTCGACGTTCATCCGGTTCGGCGCGGTGAGTGTCGAGCCACGCGTCGAAGCTCACCGCCCAGTCGACCTCACCGTCGAGGCAGACCAGCCAGTCCAGTTGCGGCAAACGGTCTTTGATCTTCTCGACCAGATCGGCGAACCGGACCTGGAAGAACAGCAGTCGACAACCGAAGAGGTCGAACAGTTGCCTGTTCTCGTCCGCTTCGTTGCGCGGATTGACCGGGCACCACACCGCCCCGGCGCGTGAGATACCGAAGACGCACGTCAGGGCGAGTGGGTCGTTCGCCGACAGCACCGCGACGCGGTCACCCGCTTCGATCCCGTTGTGCTGCAACGCTCCCGCGATCACCACCGAACGATCACGGACTTCGCCGTACGTTGCGGTCACGCCACCGGCCGTGAGGCACGGTGCCTCACGGCCCAGCGAGGCGCCCTTGTCGAGATACTCAACGAGTCGCATGTCGGCCTCTCAGCGGTGCACCGAGACGATCGGGTCGAGGACGAGACCGAACGCACGGAGGGTGCCGAGCAGCTCACGGTGTCCGAACGCCTGGCAACTCGATGCGAAGCCCACCCGCCGTGGCGGTGCCTGCAACAATTCGTTCGCCGCGTGGGCGTTGAGCAGCGCGGTCTGCTTGTAGTTGCAGTTGCCGTGGATGACACAGTGCGCGCGCCCCAGCGGCCCCGACGCGTAGACCGAGTCCAGCGACGTGTTCAGTCGGGGGTTCTCACGCGGCGGCATCTCGCTGCGGATGGCCGACGACTGCTCGTCGATGATTCGGTACTTCTCCTCCTCGGATTTGCCTTCCATCTGCTCCAGCGCCGCGGCGACCAGGACCGGGACTCCTTGCATCAGTGGACGATTGAACACCCCGCCGAGTGCTTTGGCGGTGGCCACCCGGGGATCGTTCTTGAACCAGACGGGATGCGACGTGCCGCCCCACGGCAGCGCGAGCCCGAGGTCGTGCTGACCGGGCACGCTCACCGTGTACAGGCCCTCGTCCGCCGGCCACTCGACGTACTCGTTCTCCTCGAGGTAGTAGGCCTTGGCGAAGGCCGCGTTGGTGAGGATGGTGTTCGTCGACGCGACGGTCGGGTGGCCCTTCCAGAAGACCTGGATGTCGAGAGTGTCGAGACCCGGGTTCTCCAGGCAGATGTTCGCGGCGATCTCACCGATCGAATACATCTGTGCCAGACCGGGAGTCAACACCAGGTTGCGAGAAGCGAATTCGGCGCCGTACTGCGCCTCGGCGTCGATCATCCAGTTCTGCTCACCGTTGGTGTCGGTGTAGTGGGCGTCGATCCGCAGACAGGCCTGGGCGACCTCGTGGCCGTAGCGAGCGAACGGGCCGACGGTGTTGAGCACGACGTCGGCACCACGGAACGCCTCGGTCAGTGCATCGACGGTGTGCTCGACCTCGACGACGTCGTAGTCGACCGTGTCGATTCCCGGCACGGCCTCCACTGCGCTCTTCACCCTGCCGTGGTCGCGACCCGCGGCCAGGAACGGGATGTTGTACTCGCGCAGGTATTCACAGATCAGGCGGCCGGTGTACCCGGACGCTCCGTAGACGACGACGCGCTTGTCAGTGGGCATGGCAGAACTCCTCTGGTGCTGGTGCTGGTGCTGGTGCTGGTGAAGTGAGCGAGTGGTGGGGTGGGTGAAGGGAGGATCGGGGTGTCACATACCCATGCCACCGTCGACGGGAAGTCCTGCGCCGGTGATGAACTTGGCGGCGTCGGAGACCAGGAAGACCACGGCGTCGGCCATGTCGTCGACCTGGCCGAGGCGGCCCAGCGGCGTCAGTTCGGCCACCGCCGCGGCGGCGGCCTCGGGTGATTCGAACAACCCGAGGGCGGCGGTCTCGACGGCCAACTTGTTGCCCATCGCGGTGGGGGTGAGCGCGGGGTAGATGGAATTCACGCGGACGCCGTACCCGAGCTTGCCCGATTCGGCGGCGGCGACGCGGGTGAGCCGATCGATTCCGGACTTCGTCGCGGAGTACACGCTGATACCGGGGAACGCGATCGTCGCGGCGACCGACGCGATGTTCACGATGGCGCCGCCCTTGCCCGCGATGCCGCCCGGCCGCATCGCGCGGAATGCGTGCTTGATCCCGAGCGCGGTGCCCAACACGTTGACGTCCAACATCTTCGACGCTTCCGCGGCGTCGATGTCGACCAGGAGACTGGTCACCTCGATGCCCGCGTTGTTGACGACGATGTCCAGGCCACCCAGCGCGTCGACGGTCGAGGCAACCGCCGACTCCCACGCCGAGTCGTCGGTGACATCGAGCGACACGAACTCGGCCTTCGCGCCCGTCGCACGCAGCGAGGCGACGGTCTCCTGGCCGCCGTCGGCATTGACGTCACCGATCGCCACCGCCGCGCCGGCCGCGGCCAGTGCCTCGGCCATACCGGCGCCCAGGCCCTGTGCGCCGCCGGTGACAAGAGCCGTCCGTCCGGTCAGGTCGTAGCTCGTCATCTTCCACCTCCAGTAGAAGCCGCTGCGGGACCTGTGGAACCGTGCGGCGAAGCTGAAACACAGTCAGCCGAACTGTGTTGCACGCCACACTATGGGCGGAACTTGACAGACGTCAAGAGAAATCTTGACGACTGTCAAAGGTCGCCACTGCGGCGGACCCGGACTGTCGGACCTCTGGTGATCGGCCGGTTTGCATCCCTACCCTCCGGGGAGGGTAGAGTTGCCGCCGCCGACGTCACGCGCAGGGTTGCGCCGTGAACCCCTGCGATGGAAGTGACCAGATGCCCAAGACCGCTGACCCGATCAGCCCAGCTCAACAGCAATCGGTATGGGCGGCGCTACGGTCACCGCGCCGATTGCGCACGGAGGTGCTCGCCGGACTGGTGGTCGCCCTGGCCCTGATCCCGGAGGCGATCTCGTTCTCGATCATCGCCGGGGTGGACCCCAGGGTCGGCTTGTTCGCGTCGTTCACCATGGCCGTGACCATCGCGATCGTGGGCGGCCGCCCGGCGATGATCTCGGCCGCCACCGGGGCGGTGGCACTCGTGGTGGCACCGCTGGTGAAGAGTCATGGGCTCGACTATCTGATCGCCGCCGTGATCCTGGCCGGCATCTTCCAGATCCTTCTCGGTGTCCTGGGCGTCGCGAAGTTGATGCGGTTCATCCCGCGCAGCGTCATGGTCGGATTCGTCAACGCCCTCGCGATCCTGATCTTCATCGCGCAGCTGCCCCATCTGCTCGGCGTGCCGTGGCTGGTCTACCCGATGGTCGCGGTCGGGATCCTCATCATCGTCGCGCTGCCGAAGCTGACCAACGCGATCCCCGCCCCGTTGGTCGCGATCGTCCTGCTCACCGTCGTCACCGTCACCGTCGGAGTCAGCGTTCCCGATGTCGGCGACGAGGGAGCGCTTCCGGACAGCCTGCCCTCCTTGCTCTTTCCCGACGTGCCGCTGACCTGGACCACGCTGACGATCATCGCCCCGTACGCGTTCACCATGGCGCTCGTGGGTCTGCTCGAATCACTGATGACCGCCAAACTCGTCGACGACATCACCGACACCCATTCCGACAAGTCGCGAGAGGCTGCCGGACAGGGCATCGCCAACGTCGTGACCGGTTTCTTCGGCGGCATGGGCGGGTGCGCGATGATCGGGCAGACGATGATCAACGTGAAGAGTTCCGGTGCGCGTACGCGGATCTCGACATTCCTGGCCGGAGTGTTTCTGCTGATCTTGGTCGTCGGACTCGGGGACATCGTCGCCCTCATCCCGATGGCCGCGCTGGTCGCGGTCATGATCATGGTGTCGGTGGGCACCATGGACTGGCACAGCATCCACCCGAAGACGTTGCGGCGCATGCCCAAGAGTGAGACCGCGGTCATGCTCGCGACCGTCGCGGTCACCGTGGCGACGCACAACCTCGCCTATGGCGTGATCGTCGGTGTCGTGACCGCGATGGTGCTGTTCGCCCGTCGCGTCGCCCATCTCACCGAGGTGGTCGAGATCGCTCATCCCGACGACGACACCCGGGTCTACGCCGTGCGAGGGGAACTCTTCTTCGCCTCGAGCAACGACCTGGTGTACCAGTTCGACTACGTCGGCGACCCCGACAACGTCGTCATAGACATGAGCGAGTCCCACATCTGGGACGCATCGACTGTCGCTACGCTCGACGCCATCACCACCAGATACGAGGCCAAGGGGAAGACGGTGTCCATCACCGGCCTCAACAGCAGCAGCGCCGCCAGACACCACCGACTCAGCGGACACGTCGCGGGCGCGCACTGACCGAGGGAGGTCTCCGCGATGAATGCCGACGAACGCGCACCCGTCCCCGAACACCTGCAGATCGGTGAAGTGGCGGCCGCCACCGAACTGTCGATCAAGACCATCCGTCACTACGACGAGGTGGGGCTCGTCGCACCGTCGGCACGATCGGCAGGCGGGTTCCGTCTGTACACGCGCGCCGACATCGACCGTCTTCTCGTCATCCGCCGGATGAAACCGCTCGGCTTCTCGCTCGAAGACATGGGTGCGCTGCTCGATGCCCAGGACAAGCTGGGAGACAATGACTCCGGTCCCTCCGAGCGCGCCGCGGCGCGCGAGCGGCTGGCTGACTTCCACGCGCGCGCCGAGGACGCATGCCGGCGCTTGGCCCGGCAACTGGACTACGCACAGGAACTCACCGCACAACTGGCAGCGCACCTGGGCGAGGACAGCGACTCCCGTCGGTGAGTCATCGAGCCGAGACGGTTTCGGGCGCCGGCGCATCCGGGCGCGGCGGATCATCGCGATAGTGCTTGTTGCGCGCCGCCAGGTACACGGTCGCCACGGCTGCTGCGATGAGCGAACCGGTGAGCACCCCGACCTTCACGTGGTCGTCACGGTCGCCGACACCGAACGCCAACTCCCCGATGAGAAGTGAGACCGTGAAACCGATACCCGCGAGCATCGCCACACCCGCCAGGTCACGCCAACGCAACGCGGCGTCGAGGGACATGCCCGGCAGACGAGAGGTCACGTACGTCGCCGCGAGGATTCCGACGGGCTTGCCGACGATCAGCGCGACGATGATGCCCACTGCCACCGGATCGGTGTAGGACTCGCCGAGTCCGCTGAGTCCCCCGACGGCGACACCGGCGGCGAAGAAGGCGAACACGGGTACCGCGAGAGTGGACGACCAGGGCTGAAGCCGGTGTGCGAAAACAGCACTCAGGTTCGCCGAACGTGCGCGGGTCGAGCCGGCGATCACCGGCACCGTGAACGCCAGGAGCACACCGGCGACGGTGGCATGGACTCCGGAGGCATGAATCAACACCCACGTGCACACGGCAGGCGGCACCAACAACCACCACCGGGTCACCCTGCGCTGCACCAGGATTGCGAAACACGCCAGCGGTAGTAGCGCGAAACACAGCATCGAGAGGGAAATCGACTCGGTGTAACCGATCGCGATGATCGATATCGCGAGCAGGTCGTCGACGACGGCGAGGGTGAGCAGGAAGGCGCGGACCGGCGCCGGGAGTTGCGAGCCGACCACAGCCAGGATGGACACCGCGAAAGCGATGTCGGTCGCGGCGGGGATGGCCCAGCCTTCGGTCGCCCCACCGGAGGCCGTCGCGTTGATGAGCAGGTACAGCGCCGCGGGGGCCGCCACGCCACCCAGTGCGGCGGCGACGGGGATCGCCGCGGCGCGAGGACGTCGGAGCGACCCGGTCAGGAACTCCTGTTTGAGTTCGAGTCCGACGACGAAGAAGAAGATCGCCAGCAATCCGTCCGCGGCCCATTCGCCGACCGACAGTCGGAGATGAAGTGAGTCGGGGCCGTAGGCGAAGTCACGAATCGAGGTGTACGTGTCGGAGGCGGGACTGTTGGCCAGCACCAGCGCGGCGACGGTGGCCAGCAGAAGAAGTGCGCCACCGGCCTTGTCGCCGGTGAGGGCGAGGCGGAGGGAGGTCAATCGGGGCGTAGAGGATCGAGCGACGTGCATGGGGGCCTGAACCTTTCGAAGGCGCCGCGGCGTGTCGAGGCGCCGCGCACGCAGGAATCAGCCGCAACGGGCGGCGAGATCAGCGATGGTTCAGGCGGACTGGGGCGGGCAACCAGCGAGGACCGCACCCCAGGTGGACAGGTACCCGTTGGTACCCGGATGGGGCAGCACCCACAGGATCGGCGAAAACGCCGACCGAGGTCCGTGCCGTCCACTGTTCACCCCGACCAACTTACCGGATCGCCGGGAGCGCAGCGAGCGGGCCGAAACTTGACCGGCGCCGGGAGCGCAGCGAGCGGGCCGAAACTTGACCGGCGCCGGGAGCGCAGCGAGCGGGCCGACGATTGACCGGGGTGAACAGTGGGGTGCTGCCCACGTCGAATGCGGGTCAGACGCCGATCTCTGCGCCGTCCTCACGCCACACCGCGACGACCGACGGGCGTGGCTGGGAGTCACCGCCATCGGGCCAGTGTGATGCCGGGTTGTCCGCCGAGTGGTCGTCGAGTTCGCCGGGATGCTGCACCGCGATCAGCACGCGATCGGTGTCGATGATCGGACCGCAGGTCTCACCACCCTTGGGCACCGTGAGGAACTGTTTGGTCTCACCGCGGCGCTCACCCTCGAGCGCGACCGCGAAGAGCCCGTCGTTGCTGTCGAGGGCGTTGCCGTCGGTCGAGATCCACAGGTTGCCGTGCGGGTCGAAGGCCACGTTGTCGGGGCATGAGATCGGGCTGACCTTGGTCTTGTCGAACCCGCCGTAGTACGTGTCGGCCGTGGCGGGGTCGCCGCAGACGAGCAGGAGCTCCCAGGTGAACTCGGTGCCGGTGTGGTCGTCGGTCATCTCGAGGACCTGACCGTTCTTGTTCTCGTTGCGGGGGTTCACCGAGTCGGCGAGTGCCTTGCCATCGGTACCGCGGTCGCTGTTGTTGGTGAGCGCGCAGTACACCTTGCCCGTCTTGGGGTTGGGCTCGATGTCCTCCGGGCGATCCATCTTGGTGGCGCCGACGGTGTCGGCGGCCTGCCGGGTGAACACCGCGACCTCGGCAGCCGTCATGGAGGGGACGTAGGAACGGGCCGAACCGTCGGCGTTGACGGTCAGCAGCGGCTTCCAGGATCCCTTGCCCGCGAACTTGCCCGCGGCAGGCGGGGTTCCGGATCCGTCGACGGGATCGGGGGAATCACCGGTGAAGGTGGCGACGTACAGGGTGCCCTCGTCGAGGATGCCCATGTTGTGCTCGCGCGCGGTCCGGGTCAGTCCGCTCTTCATCTTGCGGCTGGACACGAACTTGTAGATGTACTCGAACTTCTCGTCGTCACCGCTGTAGGCGACGACCGTGTCCTTGTCCGGGCCACTGGGGACGACGTAGATGTTCGCCGACTCGTGCTTGAAACGCCCCATCGAACTGTGTTTGACGGGAATGGCTTTCGGGTCGTGCGGGTCCACCTCGACGATGTAACCGAACCGGTTGCCCTCGTTGGGTTCCACGGCGAGGTCGAAGCGCTTGTCGAATCGCCCCCAGTGATGCTCGTCGCCGTCGTCCTCGAATGAATAGCGCTCGAGTCGCTCGGTTGCGGTGGCGTCGGTGACCTTGCTCGGGTTGGCGAAGTAGTTGTTGAAGTTCTCCTCGCCGGAGAGCATGGTGCCCCAGGGGGTGAGCCCACCCGAACAGTTGGCGAAGGTGCCCAGCACGGTGGTGCCGGCCGGATCGGCGGTGGTCTTGACGAACTCGCTGCCCGCCGCGGGGCCCGTCAGTCGGAAGGGGCTCGATGCGGTGAGGCGCTGATTGCGCGGTCCCACAACGGGCTTGAGCGCTCCGCTGCCGGACTGTGCGGTGACCTCGACGACTGCGATGCCGACCGACGCCATCGCTATGCGCGCTTGCTGTTCGGTCGGTTCACCCTCCTTGTAACCGGTGAACATGAAGGGCTCCGTCGGGTACTCCAGGTTCGCGACGAGGTAGTAGTGGTCGGCGACACCGTCGACGGGGATGAGCCCGGCGAAGTCGTTGTTGAATCCGAACTGGCCGGCCTGGGCCTCCGGTGTCTGATTGGCGAAGTCGAACTCGGGCGCACCGGGAAGGACCGGATCGCCCCAGCGGATGACCACCTCCTGGCGATAACCGTCCGGAATCACCACGGCGTCTTCGGTATTCGGGGCAACGGCGGTGAACTTCATGCCCGGGAGTGCGTCCCCGGAACCCGCCGCCGGGCTCGACGATGCCGAGCTCGATGAGCCCGAATCGCCGCAGGCGGCCAGCAGAGACGTCGCGCCGACGGCGACGGCTGCGCCCGCGGACGTCTTCAGGACGCTACGGCGGGACACCGCCGTGCGGACGACGTCTCGGAAGTAGGCGTTGTCGCTGGTGTTCCCGGGGTCATGCCGGCAGGCGTCGCCGCACTTGTAACGGCAGGTCACGTAGGCGCGGGACGACCGCCCGGCATCCTCACCAGTGGACATGAACAGCTGCAACGGAATACGCACACGGGCTCCTCTGAGAAACGTCGCGCCACGGGGCCGGCGCACGACGAGAAGCACGTTAGGAGGGTCAGAAGAACCGATGACTACCCGCGCGTGAACGGCAACCCAACAGAGGTGATGGTTCCACGTGGAACCATGCGGGTTTGCTAGAACCGGCCGCCGGTACCGATGCGTCCGGACGACCCGGAGCCACCAAACGAGCCGGGGCTGCGTCCGCCGCTGCTGAATCCCCCAC
>NZ_JAKOIW010000013.1 GCF_022206305.1 Gordonia sp. 'Campus'
CCGCCGCCCGCTGCGCGGACGCGAGCACGAGGCCCCAGCGGCGCAGCACCGAGCGCAACGGTTGCGGGATCGCGGTCACCACACCGAAATCCGGGCACGTGCCGACGATCACCTGTGCTCCCTCGGCTTTCAGTGCCCGCACCGCCTCGCCGAGCCGCTGCGCGGACGCGAACGGCTCGTTGCGGGCCGTGACGTCGTTCGCCCCGACCAGGATCACCGCCACGTCGGGACGTTCATGGGAGACGAACATCGCCTCGATCTGGGCCGCGAGGCCCTTCGATGTCGCGCCGACGATGGCCTTGTTCGCGTAGCGGATCGTCTGACCCGTCTCGGCGGCCACCCGGCGGACGATCTGCACCCCGGGAGTCTCGTCGGCGGTCTCCGCGCCGAGACCCGCGGCCGTCGAGTCGCCGAAAACCACCAGGAACAGGTCGTACGTGGTCTCCCGGGTATGGCGGACGACGGTGCCGTCGGGGTGGTAGATGCCGTCGCCATCGGGGGCGTTGTCGGTGCGGTGGGGGATCACCACGCGGGCTTCGGCCGCCTGGCTGGTGAGCAGGTTGTACGCCGCCCACCCCGCGCCGGCTCCGGCCGCGGTGGCAGCAGCGGTGGCTCCCACGTCCCGGATGATTCTCTCGGCGATCAGCTTGCGACTCGAACCGGACACGGGTGCCAGTTTAGAGGCTTCGACGAGGCCGCCCCGCTCGCTCGTCGGGGACATGGGCTCCTCGCTCGCTCGTCGGGGACATGGGCTCCTCGCTCGCTCGTCGGGGACATGGGCTCCTCGCTCGCTCGTCGGCCGGGTGTCGGGGTTCGCGACGACTCTGGGACCATGGACACATGCGCATCGCGAATCACGTCGTGGACCTGGTGGGCAACACCCCGCTGGTCAAGCTGAACTCGGTGACCTCACCCGGATCGGGGCTGGTCGCGGCCAAAGTGGAGTACCTCAACCCCGGCGGCAGCAGCAAGGATCGCATCGCCGTCCGGATGATCGACGCCGCAGAGGCGTCCGGCGAGCTCAAGCCCGGCGGGACCATCGTCGAGCCGACGTCCGGCAACACCGGTGTGGGCCTCGCGCTGGTGGCCCAGCAGCGCGGTTACAAGTGTGTGTTCGTCTGCCCGGACAAGGTCGGCGAGGACAAGCGCAACGTCCTGCGCGCGTACGGTGCCGAGGTCGTCGTGTGCCCGACCGCGGTCGAGCCGTCGCACCCCGACAGCTACTACAACGTCTCGGACCGGCTCGTCACCGAGATCGAGGGGGCGTGGAAGCCCAACCAGTACGCCAACCCGGCCGGCCCGCAGAGCCACTACGAGACCACGGGTCCCGAGATCTGGGCCGACACCGACGGCAAGATCACGCATTTCGTCGCGGGCGTCGGGACCGGCGGAACGATCACCGGTACGGGCCGCTACCTCAAAGAGGTGTCCGGCGGCGCGGTGAAGGTCGTCGGCGTCGACCCCGAGGGTTCGGTGTACTCCGGCGGAACCGGTCGTCCCTACCTCGTCGAGGGTGTGGGCGAGGACTTCTGGCCCGCAGCCTATGACCCCGACATCCCCGACGAGATCATCGCCGTGTCCGATGCGGACTCGTTCGACATGACGCGCCGCCTCGCCCGCGAGGAAGGTCTGCTGGTCGGCGGATCATGCGGTATGGCCGTCGTCGCTGCTCTACAGGTCGCCGAACGCGAGGGACCCGACGCGGTGGTCGTCGTGCTGCTGCCCGATGGCGGGCGCGGATACATGGCGAAGATCTTCAACGACCAGTGGATGAGCAGCTACGGCTTCCTGCGGACCCCCCTCGATGCCAACACCAAGGAATCGCTCGTCGGAGATGTACTGCGCGGCAAGACCGGCGCGCTTCCCGACCTGGTCCACACGCATCCGCAGGAGACCCTGCGCGACGCCATCGAGATCCTGCGTGAGTACGGCGTCTCCCAGATGCCGGTCGTCGGCGCCGAGCCGCCCGTGATGGCCGGTGAGGTCGCCGGTGCGGTCACCGAGCGCGATCTGCTCAGTGCCGTCTTCGAGGGCCGTGCCAGCCTCGCCGATCCGGTGTCGGCCCACATGGGGGATCCGTTCCCGCTCATCGGTTCCGGTGAACCGGTGTCGGCCGCGACCAAGGCGCTCGGCGACTGCGATGCGCTCATGGTCGTCGAGGACGGCAAGCCCATCGGCGTGATCACGCGCCACGACCTGCTCGCCTTCGTGTCGAGCCACCCCATCGTCGGATAGGAGAAACATCGTGAGTGAACGACGCAGTGCCGCGGATTCGGTTCGCTGGCAGGGCTTCTCGACCCGCGCCATCCACGCCGGTTACGAGCCGGACCCGCAGACCGGCGCGGTGAACGTGCCGATCTACGCGAGCTCGACCTTCGCGCAGGACGGCGTCGGCGGACTCCGTGACGGTTTCGAATACGCCCGCACCGGCAATCCCACCCGCCGTGCCCTGGAGGCCAACCTCGCCGCCCTCGAACGCGGTACGTACGGAAGGGCTTTCGCCTCCGGTATGGCGGCCACCGACTGCCTCCTGCGGTCGACGCTGCGCCCCGGAGACCACCTCGTCATCCCCAACGACGCATACGGCGGCACCTTCCGGCTCATCGACAAGGTGTTCACCCAGTGGGGAATCACCTACTCGGTCGCCCCGGTGTCCGACGTCGCCGCGGTCCGTGACGCCATCCGGCCGGAGACCAAGCTCGTCTGGACCGAGACGCCGACCAACCCGCTGCTCAACGTCGGTGACATCGAGACCCTGGCCGCGATCGCGCACGAGGCCGGCGCCCAGCTGGTCGTCGACAACACCTTCGCCTCGCCGTACCTGCAGCAGCCCCTGACCCTCGGTGCCGACGTCGTCCTGCATTCGACGACCAAGTACCTGGGCGGCCACTCCGACGTCGTCGGTGGCGCACTGGTCACCGACAGCGAGGAACTCGACGAGGCGTTCGCGTTCCTGCAGAACGGCGCCGGTGCGGTTCCCGGACCGTTCGACGGCTTCCTCACCCTGCGTGGCATCAAGACGCTCGGCGTGCGGATGGACCGGCACTGCGACAACGCGGAGAAGGTCGTCGAGTTCTTGAACTCGCACGACAAGATCGACGCGGTCCTGTACCCGGGCCTGGAGAACCACCCCGGTCACGAGGTCGCGGGCAAGCAGATGAAGCGTTACGGCGGCATGGTGTCGGTGCTCGTGAAGGGCGGCATCGAGGAAGCCAAGCAGCTCTGCGCGCGCACCGAGGTCTTCACCCTCGCCGAATCACTCGGCGGCATCGAGTCGCTCATCGAACATCCGGGAGCGATGACCCATGCGTCGACCGCGGGGTCGTTGCTCGAGGTCCCCGCCAACCTGGTCCGGCTGTCGGTCGGCATCGAGGACATCGACGACATCCTCGGCGACCTGGAGAACGCACTGAGCTGATCGCGGACCGGCGGCGGGGAGCGGATGATGGGTGCCATGCTGCTCACCGCTGCCGACATCGACGACGCGACACGCGAACTCTCGGGTGTGATCCGGCGGACCCCGTCGATCGCCTCGCGGGTCCTGTCCGAGCGCAGTGGCGCCGACGTCTGGCTCAAGTGCGAGAACCTGCAGCGCACCGGATCGTTCAAGCCCCGTGGTGCATACCTGCGGATCTCGCGCCTGACGGCTGACGAGCGCGCCCGCGGTGTGGTCGCCGCCAGCGCCGGCAACCATGCCCAGGGTGTCGCATGGGCGGCGTCGGATCTGGGGATCGAATCGCGCGTGTACATGCCCGTCGGTGCGGCGTTGCCGAAGATCGCGGCGACGAAAGCCTATGGCGCCGAGGTGATGTCCGCGGGCGCAACCGTGGACGAGGCGCTTGTCCACGCCCAGCGGTATGCCGACGAGACCGGCGCGGTCCTGATCCACCCGTTCGATCACCTCGACATCGTGGCCGGACAGTCGACGGTCGGCGTCGAGATCCTGGAACAGATCCCGGACGTGTCGGCGATCATCGTGCCGCTCGGCGGGGGCGGTCTGCTGGCCGGTGTCGCCGCGGCCGTCCGGCTTCGACGTCCAGACGTCCGGGTCATCGGCGTTCAGGCCGCCGAGGCCGCCGCCTGGCCCGCGTCGCTCGACCGACGGCATCCGGTCCCGGTGGCGTCGATGAACACGATGGCCGACGGGATCGCCGTGGCGACACCGGGGGCCGTGCCGTTCGCTCACGTCACCGAGTTCGTCGACGAGATCGTCACGGTCAGCGAAGAAGAGCTCAGCACCGCGCTGCTGCTGATGCTGGAGCGGGCGAAGCTGGTGGTCGAACCCGCCGGGGCCGCGGCCGTAGCCGCCGCGGCGAGCGGACGGCTCGGGTTGTCCGGCACGGTCTGCGTCGTGTTGTCCGGCGGCAACATCGACCCCCTGCTGCTCCGGCATGTGACGACACACGGCCTGACGGCGGCCGGACGCTTCCTGACGGTGACGGCAACCGTCTCCGACCGTCCCGGCGGTCTCGTCGCGCTGCTGGAACTCCTGCGCGATCAGGGAGCGAGCGTGCTCGACGTGGTGCATTCGCGCGTCGCCGACGACCTGTACCTCGGCGAGGTGGAGGTGACGGTGAGTGTGGAGACGCGGGGTCACGACCATCAGCACATCGTGCGGCGGGCGCTCGCCGATGCGGGCTTCCTGCGGGACTGACCATCGGGGCGAGCCGAGACCGACCCGGCGCTAACCTGTCCTGGTGGTTTCCGACGGTTCCGTCCTGATCGGACTGCTGGGGCCGATCGCGGTGGCCGGCAGTTCCGACGACGCCGAACGTCCCGACCGTCTCGTCGAGGTCCCGGGGGTACGTGCCAAGCGCTTGCTGGTGTCACTCGCGCTGGCCGGCGGACGCACCCGCTCCGCGGACCGGCTCATCACCGACATCTGGGGCGACACACCGCCCCGATCACCGCACGGCGCCTTGCACACCCAGGTGTCGCGCCTGCGCAAGATCCTGCCTCCCGGAACCCTCGCCGGCAATGAGAACGGATACCGGCTGTCGCACTGCCGCACCGACATCGACCTGGTTTCGACCATGCTCTCCGACGCCGATCCGACATCGTTCGATCGCGCGCGGGAATGGTGGCGCGGCGAGCCCGGCGACGACCTCGGCGAGGACTCGTCGGTCGGAACGGCGCTGCGCGAACGCGTCCGCAGCCTCGAGGAGGCGGTCGACGCGGCACAGCTGACCGCCGCGCTCGCCCGCGGCGACCACCAGACCGCCCGGCGGGTCGCCGAACGTCGTTGCGCGCGAGACCCCCTGGACGAGTCGGCCCATGCGGGTCTCATGCGGGCGCTGGCGGGGGATGGGCGTACCGCGGGAGCGCTCGCGGTGTTCGATCGTCTTCGTCGCCGATTGTCGTCCGAGCTGGGTGTCGATCCCGGTGCGGAGGTGCGTCTCGTGTACGCCGAGCTGCTGGCGACGGACGGGCAGGGCGCGGATGGGGTCGTGGTGTCTCCGCCGATCGGTGGAAGCCGAACCGCCGGAACGCGATCGGCCCGCGCCGTCGGATTGCGCTCGTCGGCCACCGAACTGCTCGGCCGCGAGGCCGACATCGATGCCATCGCGGGCATGCTCCGCGACGGTCGCGTGGTCACCGTACTCGGGCCGGGCGGGGTGGGGAAGACACGCGTGGCCACCGAGATCGGACACCGCTTCCACGCCGACGGTGTACCGGTGTACTTCGTCGCGCTGGCGTCGGTGCGCTCCGACGACGACGTGGTCCCGGCCATCGCGGCGACCCTGGGCGTCGGAGAATCGGAGCTCTCCCCGTCGGGACGGCCGCGGATGGCCCCGGGCGATCTGACGGCGCGACTCGAGGACGTCCTGCGCGGCCATCCGGCGCTGGTGATCCTGGACAACTGCGAGCAGATCGTCGACGGTTGTGCTCGCGTGGTCGCCGAACTCACCGCCGCGGTCCCCGTGCTCCGCATCCTCGCCACCAGCCGCACGCCTCTCGCCGTCGCGGGCGAACAGGTCCGGCCACTGCCGGTTCTGGACACGTCAGGCGTGGATTCCGCAGCCGTGCAACTGTTCCGCACCCGAGCGCAGGCGGTTCGGCCGTCGGCGGACCTGCCGCGGGAGCGCATCGTCGAACTCTGCCGTCACCTCGATGGACTGCCCCTCGCGATCGAACTCGCGGCCGCCCGGATCCGAACCATGACCGTCGACGAGATCGCGAACCGGCTGGGGGAGAAGTTCGCCCTGCTCCGGTCCGCGGATCGGACGACGCCGGACCGGCATCGCACCCTCTACGCGGTCATCGAGTGGAGTTGGGAGCTGCTCGACGAGCCGGGCCGCGACGCGCTTGTTCGATTGTGCCGTTTCCCCGGCGGATTCCGGCGGTCTGCTGCCGAGGCGGTGACGGGTACCTCCGGCGCGGTGCTCGACGACACGCTCGAGAGCCTGGTCAATCAATCGCTGCTGTCGGTGAACGACCGCGACGGCGCGGCCCGGTTCCGCATGCTGGAGATGGTCCGCGAGTTCGGCGAGACCCGGATGGGTGCCGAGGCGGCCGCCCACATCGACGCACGGATGAGGTGGTGGGCGCGCGACTTCGTCGTGCGCATGCGCGACCTGGCCGAGAACGGGCAACACGCCGCCGGCGCGGGTGGGATCGCCGTCGAGGCCGACAACCTGACCTGGATTCTGCGGTCGGCCTGTGAGCTCGCGACGGTCGAACCGGCTGACGACGTCGTCGGAGTGATGACCACGGTGTACCCGGCGCTGGCCTACCACTGGACTGTGCGTGGACTGCACGGCGAGACGCGCACCTGGGGTGCGAGGGTGGTCATGGCACTGCCCCGCCCACCGGTGCGGCCGGACGACGCGACGCGGCAGAACTGGCAGATGACCGCCATCGTCGGGGCGGGCCACGGGATGATGACGGGCGAACGACGCGTGGCGGCCAAGGCCCGGTTCATCCTCCGACGCCTGCACCGCGCTCACCTCGCTCTCGACCGGGTGCCCGAGTTCGTGTCCGATGTCGCCCTCTCGGACAACGGTTCTCGGGCCTACCGGGTCATCTGCATGGCCGCCGGGAACGCTGTGGACGACGAGGTCCGCGGCCTCGCGCTCACTCTGCGGGCGCACCTGCGGGAGAACCGCGGGCTGGTGGGTCCGGCGCTGCGCGATTCGATGGCGGCCGCCACGACGATGGAATCCAGTCGTTATGCGCCGTGGTTCCAGGGCATGTGGCAGGCGAGCACGGCGAGCCTCTACGGACAGCAGGGACGGTACGGCGAGGCGGCGCGCACCTATCGGATCGGGATCGACCTCCTGGATCGACTGGGCGCCGTCGAGGACGCGCGGCAGATCCGGGTCTTCCTCGCGCTCACCCTGCTCGCCGACGATCGCCCCGATGACGCGCGCCGCGAACTGGCGATCATCACCGACGAGTGGGACCTGGACCACGAGGACCCGCCGGGCAATCCCGAGGTGACCGGTCCGGCACTGCTCTGTAGCGCCGAGCTGCTGCTGGCCGAGGGCACGCGCGACGCGGCGGCCGCGGCATTCGCCCGTGCGGCGCGGGTGATCGTGCGCGACCATCCGCTCGGCGTCGCCGACCCGTCGGTGCTCATGGTGGTCAGCGGCAGTGTGATCGGGCTCGTCCGGTCCGGAGACCTCGAGGCCGCGTGGGAGATGGTGCCGCAGCTGGTGAAAGGTCTCGACGACATGACGATCGGTCCGGGTTGGGAGGACCTGCCGCAAGCCGGCACCGTTGCGCTCGCGTTCGCGGTCCTGTGGGCTGCCGGCCGGCCGGACGACGGCGTCGGCCGACAGCTCGTCGAACTGGCTCTGAGGCTGCCGGGGCGACAGGACTATCCGTCGTTGCGGTGGGCTTTCGAGACAGTGCGTGCGCGGGCCGCCGCCGGCGATGTCCCCGTGACGCGGCACCGGCGGGCGTCGCGTCACGGGGCGGTGCAGACGCTGAACCGTCTGCTGCACGATCAGGCGTTGCGCATGTAGGCCTTCACGGCCAGAGGCGCGAACACCGCTGTGATGATCGCGGCGCCGGCCAGCGCCCACACGACGTGGATGCCGGCGTGGCCCGCGTTGGTCAGTTCGCGGACGGCGGTGACCAGATGACTGACCGGGTTGACGTTCACGAAGGCCTGCAGCCATCCCGGCATGGTGTCGACCGGGACGAAGGCGTTGGACATGAAGGTCAGGGGGAACATGATCATCATCGAGATCCCCTGTACGGCTGAGGCTTTGCGCACGAGGCAGCCCATCAGCGCGAAAATCCAGGAGACCGAGAAGCTGCAGACGAGGATCAGCGCGGCCGAGGCGACCACTCCGAGGGCGTCCGGGCGCCAGCCCATCAGCAGGCCCATGACCACGGTGAGGACCGTCGCGATCGAGTAGCGGATGACGTCGGCGAGCAGCGCACCCGCGAGGGGGCTGATGCGTGCGATCGGTAACGAGCGGAATCGATCGAACACGCCTTTGTCCATGTCCTCGCGCAACTGGGTGCCGGTGACGATGGAGGTCATGATGACGGTCTGCACGAGGATGCCCGGGATGATCACGGGTAGATAGGAATTCACGTTTCCGCTGATCGCGCCGCCGAAGATGTAGGTGAACATCAACGTGAAGATGATCGGCTGGAAGGTGACGTCGAAGAGCTGTTCAGGGTTGTGCCTGATCTTCAGCACACCGCGGTAGGCCATGCTGAAGGACTGCCGGAACGATTCGGTGAGGCTGATCGAGGTCTTGACGCGCGGACGGGTCGCTCTGGTRGTGATCGATGCGGCCGGGGGGGTTGTCGATGGTGGTGGTCATGCTCGGGCCTCCTGGGGGGTCTGGGGGTTCGTCGCGGCGTCGGACTCCGGGTCGGTGTCGGACTCGGCGGGCCGGCCGGTGATGGTGAGGAACACCTCGTCGAGGCTCGGCTTCTGCACGGTGATCTCTTCGATCCCGATCTGGTTCTCGCGCAGAGCGATCAAGACGTCGGGCACGAGTTCGGAGGAGCTCAGCGGGACGGTCACACGGGCTGCCTCCGGACTCAGCGCGGCCGGCTGGCCGAGGATTCTCCCCGCGATGTCGCACACCCGCGACGCGTCGTCTCGGCCCACCGGGACGAGCTGCAGGGTGCTGGCGCCGATCGAGTGTTTCAGTTCGTCGGCGGTGCCGTCGGCGATCACCAGGCCGTGGTCGATGACCGCGATCCGGTCGGCGAGTTGGTCTGCCTCGTCGAGGTACTGGGTGGTGAGCAGTACCGTCGAGCCGCCCGCGACCAGCCGGCGGATGGTCTCCCACATCTGGGCGCGGGTCCGCGGATCGAGGCCGGTGGTCGGCTCGTCGAGGAAGAGCAGCGGCGGGGTGTCGATGAGGCTGGCGGCGAGATCGAGTCGCCTGCGCATGCCGCCCGAGAAATTCTTCAAGGGCCGTGCCGCGGCGTCGGTGAGCGAGAACTCCTGCAGGAGTTCGTCGGCGCGTGACTTCGCGGCCACCCTCGAGAAGCCGAGCAGCCGTGCGAACAGCACGAGGTTCTGGGTGGCGGTGAGATCTTCGTCGACCGAGGCGTACTGCCCGGTGACCCCGACGAGCGACCGAACGGCGACCGCGTCGTCGACGACGTCGTAACCGAAGATATTCGCCTCGCCGGCGTCGGGGCGCAGGAGAGTGGCGAGCATGCTCACCGTGGTGGTTTTCCCGGCTCCGTTGGGGCCGAGCACGCCGTAGACCGATCCGGTCGGTACGGCCAGGTCGACGCCGTTGACGGCGCGGGTCGATCCGAAGTGTTTCACGAGTCCGCGTGCATCGATGGCGAGGTCGGTACCCGCAGGTACCGCCGGCCCGAATGCGGGATGGGGAGTGGTCGTTGTCATGCGACCACTCTGGGCCCGACCGCTGTCGTGGGGCTTGCACCGGCTTACGCCGGCTCGTGAGGACCGTCGCGGCTTACCGGGCGGGTTCGAGATTCGCGAAGTGCTTGAGGGTGTCGGCCTCGATGGTCTTGTACACCGTCGACGATGCGGGACCGGACAGTGCGGTCACGGCGCGCGACGAGGTGGGCAGTTCGAGGGCGAAGGTCCACTTGAGGCGGCACCCCACCTCCGCCGGTGTGATCTCGGTGGCCTCCCCGAAGCGTCGGATACCCGGCACGTTGGCACGGACAACGCGGAAACCGTTGCGGTAGATGCCATCTTCCGGGTTCTCGGTCCAGTCGAAGAAGTCTTCCTCGAGCGTCACGTATCCGGGGCCGAGCACGGCCTTGCGCGCGGTGCCCGGTCCGTACGGGGCGGGTGACACGAACTCGATCTTCTTGATCGCGCGACACCAGTCCAGGGTGTTCTGCCGGGTGAACTCCGCCCAGGCGCGCTGCGGCGAGACCGGCAGGCGGACGTCGATGACGTGACGGATCGGGGCGTCGTCGAAGAAGTCGATGTCGAAGGTTTCCAGCGTGTGGGAACGTGCCATGGGTCACATTGAAGCACGGGCCGACCCGGGCTCGCGGCCCGGACGGTGCCTGCCCGCTCTGACCGGCGAACCTCATTTCGA
Source organism: Gordonia sp. 'Campus' (assembly GCF_022206305.1). Lineage (GTDB taxonomy): Bacteria > Actinomycetota > Actinomycetes > Mycobacteriales > Mycobacteriaceae > Gordonia. Next base: position 10,506 of record NZ_JAKOIW010000013.1, read on the forward strand.
CCGATGGACTTCGATCGAAGTCCAGGAGTCGAAATGAGGTTCGCCGGTCACGGCGCGGTCGTTGCGGTTCCGCGCGAGATGGATCCGTAGGCGGGTGTGATCCGTCTAAGCGTCATGGCCAGCTTTCCGACCGACCGATACGGACTCATCCGACGCAGCGCGACCCTACGTCTGGGGATCAACGACGATGTGATCGCTGCCGCCGTGAAGCGCGGCGAACTGATCCGACTTGCTCCGGGGGTGTGCGCGGTCTCGGTCGACGAGTCGTCACCTGAGGAGCCCGGGGAGCGGATCTATCGACTCAGATCCATTGCGGTGGCGACGTCGGCCCGTGATCAGGACGCGTCGGCATTGAGCCATGACTCGGCTGCGGCGGTGCACGCGCTCCCGCTGCTTCACCCTGAACGCCGGGTCGTGCACCTCACCAAAGTGGCTGAGGTGGGCGGGTTCGGGCACGGTCTGCGGGTGGTGCACGCCGGGCCCGTCAGGCCCGACGACCTGGTCGACCTCGACGGACTCAAGGTCACGAGTCTCGAGCGGACCGCGGTCGACGTGGCGATGGGTGGTGACTTCGCCCAGGCGCTGGTCGTTTTCGACCACGCGCTCGTCGCAGGTGCTGACGCGGCCACGATGACAGAGCTCTGGACTCGCGCACTCGGTGGCGGGGTGCGGGGATCGCTCGACGTGCGTTGTCGTATGCCGATGCCGCGTCGGAGAGTGTCGGCGAGTCGTGGAGTCGGGCGCAGATCATCGAAGCGGGGTTCCCGGTCCCTCGGCTACAGCACACCTTTCAGACCGCGGACGGTGTCGCGCGGACCGACTTCGACTGGGACGCAATACTTGTCGGAGAGTTCGACGGCCTGCAGAAGTATGGACGCCTGTTACGTGCAGGCGAGTCCCCGCGCGACGCGCTGATCCGGGAGAAGCGTCGAGAGGACGCGCTTCGTGCGCAGGGCGTTCTGGTGATCCGATGGACATGGGGCACGCTCGAACGAGGCGAGCTCGCGGGCCTGCTGCGGCCGTGGATGGACAAGCTCGCCGCCGCCTGACCGCCAGACCCCAACCCGACCCCCAGACCTCGATCGAAGTCTGCCGGTCGAGTTGACGTCCGGCGGTCGCGGCGCCAAAGGCCCGAACGACACGAAACCCGGGACGCGGAGGGCGCCCCGGGTTTCGATCGAGAGTGTGGTCAGCCGTGGTAGGGCTCTGCGCTGACGAGGGTCACCTTGATGGTGGCGCCGCTGGGCACGGAGTACTCACGGGTCTCGCCGACCTTGGCGTCGATGAGCGCTGCGCCGAGCGGCGAACTGGGGGAGTAGGTCTCCATGCCGCCCTGGCCGCTCTCCTCGCGGGTCGCGATGAGGAAGGTCTCGGTGTCCTTCTCGTCGCCGTCGTAGTAGACGGTCACGACGGAGCCCGGCAGGGCGACACCGGACTGCGTGGGGGCTTCGCCGACCTTCGCGTTGTTCAACAGTTCCTGCAGCTGGCGGATGCGCGCTTCCTGCTGGCCCTGCTCTTCGCGGGCGGCGTGGTAGCCACCGTTCTCCTTGAGATCGCCCTCTTCGCGACGCTCGTTGATCTCGGCGGCAATGACCGGACGGTTGGCGATCAACGAGTCGAGTTCGCTCTTGAGGCGGTCGTGCGACTCTTGGGTCAGCCAGGTCACCTGGGTGTCGGTCATCGGTCACTCCTTTGTGTTGTCCGCGCCCCCGGCGACCGTTTACACCAGGGGGCATATGGACTGCTAAAAATGCAGCAACACGACCCCTCGCGGAGCCGTGTATCCGTTCAGGGTACCAGGTGGTGAGACCTATGGCACATCGGTTGCGCTGCCCGGGGCCGACTCGAGAGCCTGCTGATAGGTGGGTTCGGCCCGTTTCAGCCATCCCACAACGAAATACGTCAGCGGCATGATCACGATCTCGACGAGCGTCTTCCAGACGAACCCGACGATCGTGTAGTTCACGAAGTCTCCCCAGGTGGAGATGCCCAGGGCGGTTGCCGCGATGGAGCAGAACACGATCGTGTCGGCGAATTCGCCGACAATCGTCGAACCCAGCAGCCGTGCCCACAGGTGGCGTTCGCCTGCGCGTTCCTTCATTTTGACCAGAACGAAGGAATTCAGGAATTCGCCGACGACATATCCGGCCAATCCGGCGAGCAGGAATTGTGGGACAACACCCGCGACCGTCTCGAAAGCCTGCTGGCCTTCGTAGAATTCGGCGACCGGAAGATGAATGGTCAACCAGAAACACAATGACGCGAGGATCAGCACCGCGAACCCGGCGAAGATGGTCCGGCGCATGGCGCGGAACCCGTAGACCTCGCTGATCACATCGCCCAGTACATAGGCGAGCGGGAACAGGAAGAAGGCGCCGTCGGTGACCAGTCCGTCCATCTGGATGGGCCCGAGGTCGACCTGCAGCCAGTCACTGAACAGGATGACACCCTTGGTGCCGGTGATGTTGCTGATCAACATCACGCCGACGAACAGCGCGACCAGGATGGGGAAGTAGCGGCTCCCGATGGAGGCGAACGCGGCGCGCGGGGCGTGCGTGTCGCCGGGCGTAGGCGCGGTCATCGGACCGACGGCCGGAGATAGGCGGGTACATCGGTGGTGCAGCCGAACACCTCACCGATCACCGGCGGCCTCGACGTCGTGACCTCGGTACGGACACCGATCCGCTCCGCCGAATCGGCGGGGATGAGGATCTCGCGGCGTCCGGTCTCGCCACCGTCACGGGAACGCCCGCGGACGACGCACGCGGCGGCCTTGCCCGGATCGGAACGTTCGACGGTGAACTGCACGGCCACGGTCGAATCGTCGATGATCTCGTAACCGGTCACCTCGCCGGTGACGTCGGCCGTGGAGAACTTGGTGTAGCCGATGGCAGCGAGTGCGACACCGGCCCCCACGACCAGCACCGACAATGCGATGAACCACCGTCGACGACTCTGCGCGGTCTCCGACCTCTCGGGGTAGGTGGCGCGCGGACCACTGCGCGGCCGACCCGTGTCACCGGTCGAGCGCGGGGTGTCGCCCGCGTCTGCGGCGCCCCCGTCCGAACTGTTCACGCGTCAATACCTACCATGGGACCAGTAACGATCCGAAGGTGAGGAACTGTGATCGAATCCCACGCCGGCGACCCGAAGTCGGGGGCGTTCCGGCTGATGGCGGTGCATGCGCACCCGGACGATGAGTCGAGCAAGGGTGCAGCCACGACCGCTAAATATGCGGCCGAGGGCAACGAAGTGCTCATCGTCACACTGACCGGCGGTGAGCGCGGCGACATCCTGAATCCGGCGATGGACCGCCCGGGCATCAAGGAACGCATGACCGAGGTCCGCCGCGAGGAGATGGCCGCGGCCGCCGCGGCACTCGGTGTGCAGCAGACGTGGCTCGGCTTCGTCGACTCCGGACTGCCGGAAGGCGACCCGCCACCGCCGCTGCCCGAAGGGTCGTTCGCGACGGTGCCGCTCGATGAGGCCACCGAGGCGCTGGTTCGAGTGGTGCGCGAGTTCCGTCCGCACGTGATCATCACCTACGACGAGCACGGCGGATATCCGCATCCGGACCACATCCGATGCCACGAGGTGTCGGTGGCCGCGTACGAGCAGTCCGGCGACCCGGAGGCCTTCCCCGACGCTGGTGAACCGTGGACGGTGTCGAAGCTGTACTACACGCACGGCTTCATCCGGGACCGGATGGTCCTGTTCTCCGACGAGTTCGCGCGGCACGGCCAGGAGAGCCCGTTCGCCGAATGGCTCAGCAAGTGGGATCCGAGCCGTGGTGATCTGATGGGCCGCGTCACGACGCAGGTCGAGTGCTCCAAGTACTTCCCGCAGCGGGACGACGCCCTCCGCGCGCATGCGACGCAGATCGATCCGAACGGCGTGTTCTTCGCGGTGCCCCAGGAGTGGCAGCAGCGGCTCTGGCCGACCGAGGAGTTCGAGCTGGCGAGGACCCGGGTCAAGACCGCGCTTCCCGAGACCGATCTGTTCGCCGGAATCGAGGCGTGATGACCACCGCCACCGTCGTCGACACCGTGATGTTGCTCGCCGCCGAGGAGCCCCAGGGGCCGGAGTTCGGCAAGGCGTCCCCGCTCGGACTGCTCGTGATCCTGCTGCTGCTCGTCGGCACCGCGTTCCTCATCTGGTCGATGAGCCGGCAGCTCAAGAAGCTGCCTGCGTCGTTCGACACCGAGCACCCCGAGGCCGATCAGGCCTTCGACGAGGGCACCGACATCCCCGGTGCCGTCGACCCGGCCTCCGATGCTCCCGACATGACGAAGTCGTCGGGGACCGACGAGCGACGTCCCGCGGACACCTGACGGATCCTGGCCTCGAACGGCTCGTGCTACTGTGGTCGCCGTGATCAGCACCGTGCGCGCGTATTGGCGCTTTATCGAGGCTCCGGGTGGGGCCGAGATGAAGCGTTGATCTGACGCGCGCACGTACACCCGGAGCCCGAGCAGCGACCAAGACGGTCGCTGCTCTTGTCATTTGAGCGGGGCTCCGACCACACCCAGGGCATGCCTCGCCACCGACAGGGCATGACCTCGAAAGGCACTCACCGTGACCACACTCCCGGACCTCCCGACCCGAGCAGCCGACTCCACCGAGTCCACCTCCGACCGCCGGATCAGGGCGTTCCGTTCGATCCCGTCTCCCGACACCGTGCGCAGCGAGCTGCCGCTGACCGCGCGCCGTGCCGTCGCGGTCCAGCGCGACCGCGACGAGATCGCCGACATCCTCGCGGGCCGCGACGACCGACTGCTGGTGATCGTCGGCCCGTGCTCGGTGCACGATCCGATCGCCGCCATCGACTACGCACGCCGTCTGGCGCCGCTGGCCGACGCCTACGCCGAGCGCCTCAAGATCGTGATGCGCGTGTACTTCGAGAAGCCGCGCACCACCGTCGGGTGGAAGGGGCTCATCAACGACCCCGGGATGGACAACACCTTCGACGTCGAGCGCGGACTGCGGACCGCCCGGTCGTTGCTGCTCGACATCATCGACCTCGGGCTGCCGGTCGGCTGTGAGTTCCTCGAACCGACGAGCCCGCAGTACATCGCTGACGCGGTCGCCTGGGGTGCCATCGGCGCACGGACGACGGAATCCCAGGTCCACCGGCAGCTCGCCTCGGGCCTGTCCATGCCGATCGGGTTCAAGAACGGCACCGACGGCAACGTGCAGGTCGCGATCGACGGCGTGAATGCCGCTGCCGCAGAACACGTCTTCTTCGGAGTCGACGACTTCGGGAACGGCGCCGTGGTGGAGACCGCGGGCAACGAGGACTGCCACGTCATCCTGCGCGGTGGCACCCGGGGCCCGAACTTCGATGCGGAGTCGGTGGCCGCCGCGACCGAGGCCCTGTCGAAGGCAGGTCTGCCCGCACGCGTGATGATCGACTGCTCGCACGCCAATTCGGGGAAGGACCACGTCCGCCAGGCCGAGGTCGCGAGCGAGATCGCCGCTCGGCTCCGCGCGGCGCGTGAGGCGGGCGAACCGTCGACGATCAGTGGCGTCATGCTGGAGAGCTTCCTCGAGCCGGGTGCACAGTCGACCGAGGCCACGCCGCTGGTGTACGGCAAGTCGGTCACCGACAAGTGCATGGGCTGGGAGGCCAGCGCGCAGGTTCTCGCGGCGCTCGCCCGGGGGTAGCACGCCAACGCAGAACTCCGTGCCGGCTCGGCACCACGCCGGTGTTCCCCGGGGAGCGTCGCCGTCAGACGACGTCGACCTCGGCAGTGGCGTCCGGGATCGTGATCAGAGCCCGGCGGTGCAGCGATCCGCGAGGTGACTGCACCGCCGGGGCCACCCGGAACTCAGCCTCCCATCGATCGGCGTGAATCCGGTTCAGGAGGTAGCCGCGCTGCGAGTTGCCGAATCGGACGTGCGGGGACGCGGCCTTCAGCCGGCGGTCACCCTCGTCGCTGTCCTCGCCGTCACCGCCGGAGGTCACCGAGGTGACCGCGAGTTCCACTCCACGGGTGGGGGATTCATCGGTGTAGCGCGTGCGCAGATCGCTCACGACGCTGCGATGGATGTCTCCCGCGAGCGACACCAGATTGCGCACGCCGCGCTCGGCGGCGCCGTCGAGCACTCGCCGCCGGGACTCCTCGTATCCGCTCCAGCCGTCCATGCTGACCGCGCGGGTCGACCCCGCCGACCGCGCCAGATCGGCCATCGGCACCTGTTGGGCGATCACGTCCCACCGGTGGCGCGACGCGGCGAGACCGTCGAGGAGCCAGCGCTCCTGTGCGCGGCCGAGGATCGTCCGTGACGGGTCGGCGGTCCGCGCGTTCTGGCCGGTGTCGTTGTCGCCGTTGACCTGATCGCTGCGGTGACTGCGCGTGTCGAGCAGGTTGATCTCGGCGAGATCACCGAATGCGAGACGACGCTGCGCGCGGACCACTGTCCCGTCCGGCCGTGCGACCGTCCGCACCGGCGTGTTCTCCCACCACGCGCGGAGAGCTTGCGCGCGGCGGACGGCGAACGCGGCCCGCGACGTGTCGTCCTCGGGAACGTCTGCGGCCCAGTTGTTGTCGACCTCATGATCGTCGAAGGTGATCACGAAGGGTGCCATCGCGTGAGCGAGCTGGAGATCGGGATCGGACTTGTAGAGGGCGTACCGTTCGCGGTAGTCGTCGAGGTCGGCGGCTTCCCGGGTCGCCGAGATCGGCAGCGACGCACCGCGTCTCGCGCCACCGTGCTTCGGGACGGGCTTCTCGTAGATGTAGTCGCCCAGGTGGAGCACCAGATCGGGTGCGTGGGCGGCCATGTCGGCGAACGCGTGATAGTAACCGTCTGCCCAGTTCTGGCAGGACGCGACGGCGATGGACATCGTCGACACGTGGGCGCCCGGGGCCGGCGCGGTGCGGGCCCGCCCGATCGCGGAGATCTCACCCAGTGCGCGGAATCGGTAAAAGTAGTCCGTGCCAGGCGCCAGACCGCGTACGTCGACGTGCACGCTGTGTCCCCATTCGGGTGTCGCGTGGGCGACGCCGCGACGCAGGACGCGGGCCATCGTCTCGTCGGGGCCGATCTCCCATTCGACCGCGACCACGGCCGATCCCATGCCGCCGGCGGGTGCGAAGGGGTTGCGGGACAGGCGAGTCCAGAGGACCAATCCGTCGGGGAGCGGGTCCCCGGACGCGACGCCGAGCGCGAAGACACCCGTGGACGCCGCTGCGGCCGGGGCGGACGGCGTGGCCCCGTCGAGCAACCCGGGGGTGAACGCCAGACCGCCGACGAGTGCCGACCAGGTGAGGAATCGTCGTCGGGAGGTGCCTGCGCGGAGGGTGAGGTCGGGGTCGCAACGGAGAGAGGCCGGAAGTCCACCGGCCGGGAGTCCCGGCATGACCTCACCCGACCAGTGGCAGCTGACCTCGCCACCACCTTCGGGCTGCGGGCACGTGATGTGTGCGTGAATACTCGCCCACCACGCCACGTGCCCGCCCAGGACGACTACCGGTCGGGCCCCGGGGCTCGAACGGTTCTGCCCGCCGCGCTTGCCACCCGACGGCGCGCCCGAAGCCCGAGCCCGGCGTCGATGATAAGGAAGACCAGCAGGCTGACGCCGAGCAGCGGAACGACATAGCCCACGGCCAGGGCGATCACTGCTACCGCGACGACCGCCGGCGCCGGGAGTCGGCGCAGTGCCCCACGGACGGGCGGACGACCGACAGCCCGGCGGCCCGTTCGTCGCGGCCGTCGTTGCCACCACATCTGGTAACCGCGAACGATCAGCACCACCAGGGCCACGGCCAACAGCAGGAGCGCGACCTGGTTGACCCAGCCGAACAGGATGCCCATGTGCAGCGCGATGCCCCAGGTGCTGAGCTTCGCCGCGAGAGGCCAGTCCGCGAACCGGGATTCGTCGACGACCCGGCCGGTGGTCCCGTCCACGGCGACCGAATCCTGGGCGAACTGCCACGGCTGCCGGGTCTGGGCCACGGTGAACGCCGTGCCGGGCGCGGCGGGAATCGACACCTCGACATTACCGTCCACGCCGGCCTCCCGGGCGGTGTCGACCACCCGATCGAGTTGCGCCACGGACGCCGTGGGCGACATCGGGACGTCCGGATCGTTATCCCCGCGCGCACCGTGGTCCCCGTGGTCGCCCTGGCCCCCGTGTGCACTGTGGTCCCCGTGTCCGGCGGGCGCCGACGAGGATCCCGTCAACGCGGTGTCGACCGCGGGCGTCGTCCAGTTCAGTGCTGTCCGGAGGTCGGACACGTTGTCACCCGCGAACTTCGACCAGGTGAGTCCGGTGGCGGACAGGAACACGAGCCCGAGGGCGATCCATATCCCGATGACGCCGTGGCGGTTTCGTGTGCGTGTGCGCCCGGTGGCGGTCCGGTCGAAGGCCGCCAGGTCGGCGATGCGCCGCTTCTTGCGCGCGCGATACGCGGAGATCCACAGCGCCAGACCACCCAGCGCGATCACCCACAGCCACGACGCGGCGAGTTCGCTGTAGACCCGGCCCGGCTCGCCGAGATGGAGGTTGCGGTGCGCGACGCTCAGCCACGTCCGCAGAGGCAGTGATGCGCTGCTTCCGTATGACGTCAGCTCGCCTCTCGACTCGAGCGTGACCGGGTCGATGAACACCGCCAGACGCTGTGACTCACCGAGGGATGGGTCGTCGAACAGCACGCGGGTGGTGTCGCCTGCCCGGGCGCCCGGGCGGACTGCCGACACCGTGAGGTCGGGTCGCAGACGCGTCGCGGCGCCGACCTGTTCGGCGAGGGGGCGGGCGTCGCCCGCGCTGTCGGTGTGCAGTTGGTCGCGGTAGACGAGTTGTTCGAGTGACGGGGCGATGGCGTACAGGCCGCCGGTCACGGCGGCGACGACGAGGAAGGGCGCCACGAGGACGCCCGCGTAGAAGTGCAGGCGCCGGAGGAGTGGCTGCCAGCTGTGCGGCGATGTCGGCGGGTCGGTGGTGGGCGGGGATCCGGTGGTGTCACCGGGATGGGAAAGGTCGGGCAGGGTCACGTGAAAGGGCCTCTCGTGGCGAAAGTGGCACGCGCACAGAACGAACGGCATACGCGCACCGACCGGCCCGTCGGGAAAGACGGGTCGGCGAGGAAGGAGATGTCAGTACGAGAGGATCGGCGGGCCGCGGTTGTCGAGCGCGGCGATGGCGCGCAGACCGGGCCGGGCGTCGGCGTCCGGGACGGCGGGAACGTGTGCCCGCGTGTCGTCGGAGAGCGGGTCGACCACCACGTGTAGCAGCGCGACGACCGCGGTGAGGATGCTCGTCAGGGCGGGTTCGACGACGCGGATCGCAACAGCGGTGACCAGGGTCGCGACCGCGTGTACGAGCAGCATCGCCTGACTGGGGGAGTGGGCACCCATGTCGTGATGCGCGGACGAGGCGTCCAGCGCGCCGAGCGAGAAGTGTGCCAGTGCCTGTCCGGCGGCGAGCATCCCGAGACTGGAAACCCAGCCGGGCCCGCGCCGCGACATCGAGGCGATGGTCCAGCCGAACACCGCACAGGCCGCGGTCATGAGCAGGAGTGATGTGGGCGCCGGTAGAGCTCCGGATGCCATGCCGTGCGCGGTCACCGCGGTGCTCGCGGAGAGCGCGCCGACGACACCACCGCGCAGGCGGTGGACGGCGCGCTGGTCCGGGGTCACGCCATGGAGCATAGCGACGCCGGCCCCGGCCCGATCGGCCGCCTGACCTGCCCGAGACGTCGGGCCGGGATGTCTAGCCGAGCAGCAGTGACCAGGCCGCGATGTAGTGGAGCAGCGCGGCGATGGCGGTGCAGACGTGGAACACCTCGTGATGACCGAAGGTGGCCGGCCACGGGTCGGGCCACCGCGCCGCGTAGAGCACGCCGCCGACACTGTAGAAGATGCCACCGAGGGCGAGCAGGACCATCACCCCGACACCGGTCCGGTCGACGAGCGCGGGCGCGACGCCGACGATGACCCAGCCGAGTGCGATGTAGAGGGTGACGCCGAGCCAGCGCGGCGCGGCCGGCCACGCGATCTTCAGCGTCGCCCCCGCGATCGCGCCGGTCCAGACGATGCCCAGCACCCACCAGCTGGTCGGTGAGGGCAGGCCCAGGGCGCAGAACGGCGTGTAACTGCCGGCGATGAACACGAAGATCATCGCGTGATCGGCGCGCTTCATCCGCAACCTCGCGCGCGTCGTCTGCCACGCGATGCGGTGATAGGCGGCGCTGACGGAGAACAGGCCGACGACGGTGAGTGCGTAGATCGCACAGGTGATCACGGCCACTGCGCCCGCGGTGAGGGCCGCACCGATGACCAGCGCGAGACCGGCCAGGGCGGCCACATACGCCGAGTAGTGATGGATGACGCCGCGCAGGCGAGGGCGGTCGTCCACCGGGAGATTCAACGACGTGTTCACACAACCTACGGTACCGTAACTTCTGGGTTCAGCAGTTGGATCGTTCCGCTGCGTCGGAGTCGGTTGGCTCGCATCGTGGCGCGTAAGGTGTCGGACGTGACACGAGGCCGCGAACACGCTGACGCCGGGTCGGGGCGTCGATGAAATTGTTGCCGGACCGGTTGCGTCGACCCGTTCTGTCCGTCTACGAGCGCAGGCTCATCCAGTTGCTCGACCCCGAGCGCCTACCGCGACATGTGGCGATCATCTGTGACGGCAATCGCCGGTGGGCACGTGAGGCAGGCTTCGACGATGTGAGTCACGGTCATCGGGTGGGCGCGCAGCGCATCGCGGACATGCTCGGTTGGTGTGCCGGACTCGGCATCGAGGCCGTCACCATCTATCTGCTGTCCACCGAGAATCTCTCACGCGCGTCCGATGAGCTCGACGCGCTGCTCGAGATCGTGCCCGACATCGTCGACGAGATCTCCTCACCCGCGGGCGGCTGGCGGATCCGGATCGTCGGCACCCTCGACTCGCTGCCCGACCCCGTCGCCCAGCGACTCCGCGCCGCAGCGGAACGCACCTGCGAGCGGGACGGGATGAACGTGAACGTCGCCGTCGGGTACGGCGGACGACAGGAGATCGTCGACGCCGTCCGGGCGCTGCTCGACGAGAAGCTCGCGCAGGGAGCCACTCCCGCCGAGATGATCGACGCGGTGACCGTCGAGGCGATCGACGCCAACCTCTACACCAAGGGGCAGCCCGACCCGGACCTCGTGATCCGGACCTCGGGGGAGCAACGCCTGTCCGGATTCCTGTTGTGGCAGAGCGCCTATTCCGAGATCTGGTTCACCGACGCGTACTGGCCGGAGTTCCGTCGTGTCGATTTCCTTCGCGCCCTGCGTGATTACTCCGCGCGGAGCCGACGCTTCGGCAAGTGACCACGACGGCGCGGCCTCGCACGCCGGGGCGTCTCTCGTCGGGGGCGGTCATGGGTGAGGAACGCCGGCGAGCAGGTCGGCGAGTGCCGCGAGGTCGGCGGTGAAGGTCGACGCGGCGGGTGTCCCGAAACCGACGGCGACACCGCCGCGGGGCATCGGTTCCGCCTCGGGATGCCGGAACAACGACTGGCCGACGACCGCGATGCCCCGTTCGTAGGCACGGTGGACGAGCGAGCCCTCGACGGCGTGGTCGACCGGTATCAGGGCGTGCAACCCGGCCGCGATGCCGGGGAGTTCGAGGCCGATCTCGGAGACGACGTCGACCAGATCGTCGCGCCGCTGCCGGTAGACCTGCCGACTGCGCCTGATGTGCCGGTCGTAGGCGCCGGAGGTGATCATGTCCGCGAGCACGAGCTGATCGATGATGCCGGCGTCGGGTTCGCGGATCCCCTTCGCGTTCAGAACTCGTCCGACGAGCTCGGGAGGCATCGCCAGCCACCCGGCGCGGACCGCGGGTGACAGGCTCTTGCTCATCGAACCCGCGTGGATCACCACATCTGGACCCAGCGCCTGCAGCGCGCCGACCGGGTCACGGTCGTAACGGAACTCGCCGTCGTAGTCGTCCTCGACGATGATCGCCCCGGTGCGCCGTGCCCAGTCGACGACCTGCATCCGCCGGGCCGGTGACAAGGCGACGCCGGTGGGGAACTGGTGGCTCGGCGTCAGCAGCACTGCGGAGGCGCAGGTGCGTTCCAGATCGTCGATCACCATCCCGGCGTCGTCGACCGCAACCGGCACGACGCGTGTGCCACCTCGCTCCAACGCCTGCCGGTGGAAGGGGAGGCCATGACTCTCGACAGCGACGACATCTCCGAACACGCTGCGGGACAACAGCTCCAGAGCAGCCATCACCGAGGTGCCGAGCACGATGTGGTCGGCGGCCGTGCGTACCCCACGCGTGCGGCTCAGGTAGGTGGTCAGGGCGTGGCGCAGTTCGGGACGTCCCTGCGGGTGCGCCGGAGAGAAAGTGTCATCCGGCGTCTCGGTGAGGACGCGGCGAGTGGCGCGGACCCAGTCGGCGCGGGGGAACAGTCCGGCGCAGGGCTGTCCGAGGGAGAAGTCGTGCCGGATGGTGTGGGGGAGTGCGGTGGCCCTGATGCTGGACGAGATCGGCCCGCGCGCCGCACCCTCGGCGACACGCGTGGCCGAGCCCTGTCGTGCGATCAGCCAGCCCTCGGCGATCAGTTCCTGATAGACCGTCGACACCGTGCCCCGTGCGAGCCCGAGATCCGCGGCAAGCGAGCGGTAGGGCGGTAGCGCCGTGCCCGGGGGTAGGCGGCCGTCGAGGATGGCCGCGCGTAGAGCTTCGGTCAGCGCCCGGCGTCGGGTCGCACCGCGCCCGCGGGCGCTGACCCCGGGGTCCGGTTGTAGGTCCAGGAACAGGTCCGCGCCGAGCCGCTGGGCGACCTCGTCCCACGGGTCTGTGGATGCCGACGGTGGAGGCGACACCTCCGGCGTGGAATTGACCCGCTTTTCTGTCATCGGATTGGACCACTTTCTTGCGCTAATCCCGTTCTAGCCTAAACGCAGTACACCAGTGATGTCCGTTGGAGGAGGAACAAGATGAAGGTCGTGATCGTGGGAGCGAGCGGTGCCCTGGGGAGCAGGCTCGCCGACCTGCTCGTCGCGCGAGGGGACGAGGTGGTCCGCGCGAGCCGCGCGACCGGCGTCGACGCCTACGCCGGAACAGGTCTCGCCGAGGCCTTCGCCGGCGCCGACGCCGTGGTGGACTCGCTGAGTCTGCAGACACTGAAGGCGGAGGAGGCGATCGACTTCTTCGAATCGACGGCGACGAACATCGCTCGAGCCGCCGCCCAGGCCGGCGTCGCCCACGTGATCGTCGTGTCGATCGTGAACGCCGGCGACCCGGCGGTGAACGCGAAATTCGGTTACTACCAGGGTAAAGCCGCCCAGGAAGCGGCCTATCGAAAGGTTCTCGGCCCGGACATCCTGACCGTCTTCGCCTCGGTGCAGTGGTTCGAACTCGCCGAACAGATGATGGGCTCGATGAGCTTCGGTCCCGTCGCGGCCGTCCCGAGGATGCAGTGCGCCCCGGCGGCTGTGTCGGACGTGGCGGTCGCGCTGGCCGATGTGGTCACGGCCGGCCCCCAGGACAAGGCCACGGTGGAAATCGCCGGACCCGATCGCATGGACCTGGTCGACGTCGCGAAAGCTCTTGCCGCACAGACCGGCACGCCGCGCTGGGTGGTGGGCGTGCCGGTCGGCGGGCGTGCGATCCGCCACGGCGGACTGGTCCCCGCAGCGCCCGATGTGGTCACGACGACGACACTCGGCGGGTGGCTGGCCGGCCGAGAACGCGCCCAGGTGGGTGAGAACCGATGACCGGCGGAGCACGCCCCGACACGAGAATGTGGATGCCGCACGACAATCCGGCGGTCTACAAGGCGTTGGTGGCACTGCAGCGGGCGTCGTCGACGGGCGTCGACCCGGAGCTCGCCGAGCTCATCGTGATCCGCGCGTCGCAACTCAACGGCTGTGCGTACTGCCTGCACATGCACACCTCCGACGCCCTGGCCAAGGAGATCGATCCGCACAAGCTCATGCTCATCGCTGCATGGCGCGAAGCCGGTCCGGTGTTCACCGCCGTCGAACGTGCTGTGCTCGCCCTCACCGAATCCGTCACGAGGATCGGCGACCACGGTGTCCCGCAGGACGTGTTCGATTCGGTGCGTGACCATTTCGACCCCGTCGAGACGGGACAGCTCGTCGCGTCGATCGTGATGATCAACGCCTGGAACAGAATCGCCCTCGCGGGTGCCTATCCGGCCGGACTCGACGAGCGTCGTGCGACGCTCAGAGCTTCCGCAGGCGCACCCGGTTGATGGAATGGTCGTAGTCCTTGCGCAGCACCAGCGACGCCCGCGGCCGGGTGGGCAGGATGTTCTCCATCAGGTTCGGGCGGTTGATGGAGGTCCACAGATCCCGCGCCGCGGCCGTCGCCTGGTTGTCGGTCAGCGAGGCATAAGCGTGAAAGTGGGAGTCGGGGTTGGCGAATGACGTGGTCCGCATCTGCAGGAATCGCGAGATGTACCACTCCTCGATGTCGTCGATCTTCGCGTCGACGTAGATCGAGAAGTCGAACAGATCCGAGACCATCAGCGTCGGCCCGGTCTGGAGCACGTTGAGACCCTCGAGGATCAGGATGTCGGGCTGCCGGACGTAGTGGTACACGTTGGGAACGATGTCGTAGGCCAGATGCGAATACACCGGCGCCGCGACCTCCCGCGCACCCGATTTGACCTCGGTGACGAAACGCAACAGCGCACGCCGGTCGTAGGACTCGGGAAATCCCTTGCGATGCAAGATGCCCCGGCGTTGCATCTCGTCGGTCCGCAACAAGAAGCCGTCGGTGGTCACCAGGTCGACCTTGGGATGGGACTCCCACCGTGCCAGCAGTGCCGCCAACACTCGGGCGGTGGTCGACTTCCCGACGGCGACACTGCCCGCGATACCGATCACGAACGGCACCTGGCGGTTGGTCTGGCGCTCGCCGAGGAAGGTCGAGGTCGCCGCGAACAAACGTTGTCGCGCAGCCACTTGCAGATGGATGAGACGTGACAGCGGGAGATAGACGTCGGCGACCTCGTCGAGATCGATCTGCTCACCCAGGCCGACGAGCTCTGCCAGTTCGTCCTCGGTGAGGACCAGCGGCATCGATTCGCGCAGTTCGCGCCACTGCCTCCGGTCGAGTTCGAGATAGAGACTCGGATCCCGATCGGTGGCGTTGCGGGCCATCAGGGCAGCTCCGCCGACGTCGATACCACCGCTCCCGGAGTGATCATGCGTACAGCTTAGGGCGACGTGTGCGGACGGCACTCGGTAGCCTGCCGATATGTCATCGGTGCCCGCCCCGGATGCTGACCCGTCCGTCCCGACCCCGACCGAGCCCGCCGCCGCCCGTGCCGCCGACCCGCAGGTCATCGAGTATCTGCGCCTCGGGCTGGCGTTCGACCGTCTCGAACGCGGCTTCGTCGACGCCTACACCGGCGACCCGTCGCTGCGAGCCGAGGTGGAGAGCGCGCCGGCCCCCGAACCCGCGCGGCTCGCCGAACGTGCCAGAACGCTGCTCGCGGAACTCCCCGGAACGCTGGATGCCGCGCGTGCGGAGTTCATCGGCTCCCACCTGCGAGCACTCGAGTGCTCCGCGCGCAAGTTCGCCGGCGACGACATCGGATTCGTCGACGAGGTGCGCGCCTACTTCGACGTCGACATCACCGCCGCCGACCCCGAGCGCTACCGACAGGCGCACACCGAACTCGCCGACGCCCTCGACATCCCCGATACGACCGCCGACGCTCTGCGCGACGCCTACGCCGCGCATCGCCGTTCCGACGAGATCCCGCCGGAACGCGTCGACGACTGCGTCCGAGCTTTCAGCGGCGCCCTGCGCGAGCGCGTCCGAAACGCATATCCGTTGCCCGACAACGAGATCGTCGAATTCGAGGTCGTCACCGACAAGCCGTGGTCGGGCTTCAACTACTACCTCGGCAACTACCGCTCCCGCGTCGCCATCAACGCCGACCTCACCCAGTACATGTCGTCGCTGCCGTCCCTGATCGCCCACGAGGCCTACCCGGGACACCACACCGAACACTGCCGGAAAGAGCAACTGCTCGTCGGAGCGGGACACGACGAGCAGTCGATCTTCCTCGTCAACACACCCCAGTGCCTCATGGCGGAGGGTCTCGCCGACCACGCCCTCGATGCGATCGTCGGCAAGGACTGGGGCAGCTGGGCCCAGGAGATCTACGCCGACCTCGGACTCCGGTTCGACGCCGACCGCGCGATGCGGATAGGTCGCGCCACCGGTGGACTGCTCACCGTCCGTCAGGATGCCGCCCTGATGCTGCACGACCGGCACGCCGACAACGACACCGTCGCCGCATTCCTGCAGCAATGGCTGCTCGCGCCGCGCGAACGCGCCACCCAGATGCTCCGGTTTCTCACCTCACCGCTGTGGCGCGCCTACATCAGCACCTACGTCGAGGGGTATCAGCTGCTCGACCGGTGGCTCGACACCGCCGCCGACCGCGCCGCCGCCTTCGGTCGGCTGCTCGACGAGCCGCTCATCCCCGAGAGCCTGCGACGCGAACTCGGTGATCAATCGGCCCGCTCGCTTCGCTCCCGGCGCCGGTCCTAAATCGGCCCGCTCGCTTCGCTCCCGGCGCCGTCCCTAGACTTGACGTCATGACCGCGAACTCGTCATCCGTGAACTCGATGTCCCTGGCTGAGGTCGACCCCGACGTCGCCGCCGCCATGAACGGCGAACTCAGCCGCCAGCGGGACACCCTCGAGATGATCGCCTCGGAGAACTTCGTGCCGCGCGCCGTGCTGCAGGCGCAGGGCAGCGTGCTCACCAACAAGTACGCGGAGGGATATCCGGGTCGCCGCTACTACGGCGGCTGTGAGTACGTCGACGTCGTCGAGGACATCGCGCGCAACCGTGCGAAGGAACTCTTCGGTGCCGACTTCGCGAACGTGCAGCCGCATTCGGGTGCCCAGGCCAACGCCGCCGTGCTGCAGGCCCTGATGGAGCCGGGCGAGACCATGCTCGGTCTCGACCTCGCCCACGGTGGCCACCTCACCCACGGGATGCGACTCAACTTCTCCGGCAAGCTCTACGAGAACGCCTTCTACGGCGTGAGCAAAGAAGACTTCCGCATCGACATGGACGAGGTGCGCAAGATCGCCCTCGACGTCAAGCCGAAGGTCATCGTCGCCGGTTGGTCGGCCTACCCGCGGACCCTCGACTTCGAGGCGTTCCGGTCCATCGCCGACGAGGTCGGCGCATATCTCTGGGTGGACATGGCCCACTTCGCCGGACTGGTCGCAGCCGGCGTGCACCCGTCGCCCGTCCCGCACGCCGATGTGGTCTCGTCCACGGTGCACAAGACCCTCGGCGGTCCCCGTTCGGGAATCATCCTCGCCAAGCAGGAATGGGCCAAGAAGCTGAACTCCGCGGTCTTCCCCGGGCAGCAGGGCGGTCCGCTCATGCACGCCATCGCGGGCAAGGCCGTCGCCCTGAAGATCGCCGGCACCGAGGAGTTCGCCGAACGCCAGCGACGCACCCTGTCCGGCGCCCGGGCTCTCGCCGAGCGGCTCACCGGCTCCGACGTCGCCAAGGCCGGGGTGTCGGTGCTGACCGGTGGCACCGACGTCCACCTCGTCCTCGTCGACCTGCGCGACAGCGCGCTCGACGGTCAGCAGGCCGAGGACCTGCTCCACCAGGTCGGCATCACGGTCAACCGCAACGCGGTGCCCTTCGACCCGCGTCCGCCCATGGTCACGTCCGGTCTGCGCATCGGTACTCCCGCGCTGGCCACGCGCGGCTTCGGCGACGAGCAGTTCACCGAGGTCGCCGACATCATCGCGACCGCCCTGGCCGCCGGTGAGTCCGCCGACGTCACCGCCCTGCGCGGACGCGTGTCCAAGCTGGCCCTCGACTTCCCGCTCTACGAGGGGCTCGAGGACTGGGGACTGATGAGCCGGATCTGACCTGGATTGCCCGCGTCGGCGCCGCGTCCGTATCCTTGCAGCGATGAACGCCCTCACTGAAGACGACCTGATCATCGCGCTCGAAAAGGCTCTTCCCGAGATCGCGGAAGACCACCAGGCGGCCGCAACTCCGTGGAATCCGCACGACTGGGTGCCGTGGGACGACGGACGCAACTTCGCGTTCCTCGGCGGCGACGATTTCGACCCGTCGCAGGCGACGCTGTCCGATGAGGCGCGTGCGGGGTTGCTGGCGCTGCTGCTGACCAAAGACAACCTGCCGTCGTATCACCGGGTGCTCGCCAAGCACTTCCCGGCGTTCTCCGACTGGCGGCAACTCGTGGGCGTGTGGACCGCCGAGGACAACCGCCATGCGATCGTGTTGCGCGACTACCTGGTCGTCCGGCGCGCGATCGATCCCGTGGACGCGGAGGAGCGGCGGCGCATCCACGTCACGCAGGGCTACCGGCAGACCCCCGAGCAGGTCGAGCCCCTCAGTCCGCTTGACGTGCTGGCTCTCATGGCAGTGCACGAGAACCAGTGCGTGCACTTCATCGCGAACCTGAAGGCCGTCGCCAACGACGAAGTCCTCGAGGAGATCCTCACCAAGATCGCCGCGGACGACCAGCAGCAGGCGGTCACCTTCGGTGCATTCCTCAACGCCGGTCTCGTCGCCGATCAGGACGCCACAGTCCTCGCGATCGACCGGGCCCTGGCCATCGACGAGCCCATCGGTCACGACGTCGACGACTTCGACGCCGAGCGCGCACTCATCGCCCACTACGAGGACGCCGGGACCAAGACGGCGATCGCCGCGGCCCTCGCCGAGGCCGTCAAACTCGAATCCGTCGCCGGGCTCTCCGATGAGGCCGAGGCCGCGCGCCAGCGGATCCTCGAGCGCGCCCGAGGCTGACCGAACCCGCGCCCCCGTAGGGGTGCACGTGCGGTGTCACATTCACGAACACGGCGCCACCAGGACGACAAAATACCTGGTGGCGCCGTGTTGCGTCTCCGTCTCCGACAATACGTCGGTTTACCTACAATTCACGCCGACACACCCGATTCCGAAGGGCCCCCATCGGATTTCGCGCGTACGTTGACGAGTGACGGACCGCGGGGAAGCGGTTCGTCCGGGAGGTTCAATTCGTGGCTTGTAGAAGCAACGCGAGGGGGCCGGCCCCGGTCCTCGTCCACCTCGGTTGACGCCGAGGGCAACGGACAACTTGGACCGGCCGGTCGACCAACACTGGTTTGTGCGGGAGCCGCATGAACGTAGGAGCCCCACGTGACCACACGCACCTACGTCCTCGATACCTCCGTGCTGCTGTCCGATCCCTGGGCGGTCATGCGATTCGCCGAACACCACGTCGTCCTCCCGCTCGTGGTCATCAGCGAACTCGAGGGCAAACGTCACCACCACGAACTCGGCTGGTTCGCGCGTGAGGCGTTGCGCATGCTCGACGACATGCGCCTGGAACACGGCCGACTGGACCTGCCCCTGGAGATCGGGGAGGACGGCGGCACGCTACAGGTGGAGCTCAATCACACCGATCCCACCGTGTTGCCCGCCGGCTTTCGCACCGACAGCAACGACTCGCGCATCCTGGCGTGCGCCCTCAACCTGCGGGCCGAGGGCAAAAACGTCACCCTGGTGTCCAAGGACACGCCGCTACGGGTCAAGGCCGGCGCCGTCGGCCTCGACGCGGACGAGTACCACGCGCAGGACGTGGTGGTGTCCGGATGGTCGGGCATGACCCAGCTCGACGTCGAGACCACGGCGATCGACACCCTGTTCTCCGATGGTGTGGTCGATATCGACGAAGCCCGGGAACTGCCGTGCCACACCGGCGTTCGGATGCTCGGCACGTCATCGAGTGCGCTCGGCCGGGTCAACGCCGACAAGCGGGTCCAGCTCGTGCGTGGCGATCGTGAGGCATTCGGCCTCCATGGACGATCCGCCGAGCAGCGGGTGGCACTGGATCTGCTCCTCGACGACAGCGTCGGCATCGTCTCACTCGGCGGCAAGGCGGGTACCGGCAAGTCGGCGCTGGCCTTGTGCGCGGGACTGGAGGCCGTTCTCGAACGGCGCACCCAGCGCAAGGTCGTGGTGTTCCGCCCGCTGTACGCCGTGGGCGGCCAGCAACTGGGCTACCTGCCCGGCAGCGAGTCCGACAAGATGGGGCCGTGGGCGCAGGCGGTGTTCGACACCCTCGAGGGTCTCGCGTCGCCGGAGGTCATCGACGAGGTGCTCAGCCGCGGAATGCTGGAGGTCCTGCCGTTGACCCACATTCGTGGGCGGTCGCTGCACGACTCCTTCGTCATCGTCGACGAGGCGCAGTCGCTGGAACGCAACGTCCTGCTGACGGTGCTGTCCCGCCTGGGTTCGGGTTCGCGGGTGGTGCTGACCCACGACGTGGCGCAGCGCGACAATCTCCGGGTCGGCCGACACGACGGCGTGGCCGCGGTCATCGAGAAGCTCAAAGGGCACCCGCTGTTCGCGCACATCACCCTCACCCGGAGCGAGCGGTCGCCGATTGCCGCGCTGGTGACGGAAATGCTCGAGGAATTCGCGCCGTAGTTCTCTGCTTTAGGGGGAATGGAATCCCGTCTTCGCGAGCAAGACGGTAACCACGACAACACGAAGGCCGCGTCGACTCACCGAGGGGAGGGAGTCGGCGCGGCCTTCGCGGTGTCAATTCATTGCGGTGATCAGACCATCAGAAGCCGATCACCTGCAATGACCGCCGAAATCAGGTGGTCGGCGGCTCGATCGGGCTGAAATCGCCGAGCGCATTGAGAAGATCGACGATGGCGGTGAGCAGTTCAACGTTCTCCAGAGAAGTCATTTCTCTCCCTTGGTCGAATGGCTGTCCGGATAACGATCGCCGTGGCTCGGCGCCGTCGTAAGCGAGGGTAATGATGCAATAACAATTGCGCAAATTATCATCTGCGAATGCGTTCTGCGTATTCCATCAGAAATAGCGACTAATTGGCTGGCCTGCGGTTCGAGAAACCTCAAGGCGGCCATTGTCGATCGAAAAACAAACGCGAACGAGCAATGGGGCCGCCATCTGTCGACACCCGATCAGAACGGCACCGTGACCAGGACGTGACTCATCGACCCTTGCGCGCTGTCACACTGGTGTGGTGCAGAAGTTACTGATGAGGCGAATGAGACTATTGGGACTGTTGGTCATCGCGGTTCTCGCCGCGTGCGCTGGTGGGGCCGGTCATGCGCTTGCCGCTCCGGAGACATCTACACCGACCACACCCGGAACCACGACTCCGACCACACCGACGACGCCGGGCGCGGCCATTCCCGAGTCGGGAATCCCGTTGGTCGACGGGATCCTCGATCAACTCGCGGGCGGATCCGGATCGTCGGACGGTGCCGGAGACGTACCCGGGACGAGTGGGCCGACGAACCAGATGATCGTCGTCACCGCCCCGAAAGCGTCCGACACCACCGCAACGCTGACCGCGTTCGAGCGCGGCGCGGGGGGTAGCTGGAAGCCGGTCATCGGTCCGACGAAGGCGTTCCTCGGGTCGCTCGGCATGGGCGAACCGAAGGACAATGTCCACCGGACGCCCCAGGGCACCTTCCCGCTCGACCAGGCGTTCGGCCGTGAGGCCAATCCCGGCACCAAGTTGCCGTACATCAAGGTCGACCAGCAGGACTGGTGGGACTCGAACATGAAGTCGCCGACGTACAACACGCACGTGCGTCAGCCGCAGAGTCCCGGCGGCGACAGCGAGAATTTGTACAACTCCGGACCGGTCTATGACTACGCGGTCAACATCGCGCACAACCCCCAACGGACTCCGGGCCGGGCGTCGGCGATGTTCCTCCATGTCACCAACGGTGAGCCCACCATGGGCTGCGTGGCGATCGAGCGGGATCTGATGAAGCAGATCCTGGTCTGGCTGGACCCGGCGAAGAATCCGAAGATCACGATCGGGGTGAATCAGGGCGCGCCCTCAGGCGACGCGCCCGGAGCGACCCCTCAGACCGCTCCGGGCACGACCCCTCCGGGCTCCACTCCGCCGTCGGCGCCGCCGGCCACGTCCGGGATGGGAGCGGACGTGCTCACCGGCCTGCTGACCCAGCTGGTCGGCGTCGTGCCGGCTCTGTTCGGACTCGGCACGTCCCAGGCGGGATGAACCACAGATCGGGCGGGCACTGACCAGTGCCCGCCCGATCTGTGGTCGGTGTCGTGTCTCGTCCCGCCGGATCTCGTCATTCCGGATCTCGTCCTTCCGGATGCGATCCTGCGGATTTACCTCCCGGACAGACTCAGTCTGGCGCCGCGGCATCCCGGGCACAGCGTTGCGTCAGGACCGATGTGCCAGCCGTTGACCCGGGCCAACTCGTCGAGTGCATGTCTGCCGAGATGGGCGCCCACGGTGAAGCTGCGTCCGCAACTGGCGCACAGCCGATCGAACGGCGAACCCTCTGCTTCCACACGTGTGGCGGACACAAGCGTCATGTCGATGGACCTTCTATCCCTGGGTGTCGGTACGAGAGTCGGTGTCGGTACGGGGCCGCCGGACGGCGTTCGTCGACTCGGACGAACGACCATTCCAGTGTCACCGTATGTGAGATAGATCTCAAGTGTCCAATGACATCCAGGGTGGTGACGAGTCGACCACGACGGGATCACGATCGCGTCAGCGGCGTCGGGCCCGGTCGGCGGTCTTGGCCGCATACACCGCGGCTTGTGTGCGCCGCTCCATGCCCAGCTTGCCCAGGAGGCGGGACACGTAGTTCTTGACGGTCTTCTCCGCGAGGTGCATCCGTGCGGCGATCTGCCTGTTCGTCAGGCCCTCGCCGAGTAGCTCGAGCAGGGTCCGGTCCTGCTCGGTGAGGCCGTCGTGGGGTTGTTCCTCGGTGTCCTGCCGTGCTCGGAGTCGATCCATCAGTGCTGCCGCCGCACGGTTGTCCAGCAGCGACCGGCCTGCGCCGACGTCTGCGATGGCGCGGGCGAGTTCCATCCCGGTGATGTCCTTGATGACATACCCGCTGGCGCCGGCCAGGATCGCATCCATCATCGCCTGGTCGTCGGTGAGCGAGGTGAGCATCAGGCAACGCAGGCCGTCAACCCTGTCGAGCAGGTCGCGGCAGAGCTCGATGCCGTTCCCGTCGGGCAGTCGGACATCGAGAACGGCCACATCGGGCTTGACGGTCGGAATTCTCGCGAGTGCCTGAGAGCAGGTCGCAGCCTCGCCGACGACACGTAGGTCGGGATCGGCGTCGAGCAGTTCGACGAGACCGCGCCGAACGATTTCGTGATCGTCCACCAGAAATACCGTGATCATGCCGACTCCCTTCGGCATAGACGCCTGCAGCGAATTGTAGGACTTCACGTCACAGATTTTTCCATCTTTGTACCGTCTGGCCCTTGCCGTGGCGTTTCGCAGGCAGGAATTCGAGCGGCGAAGTGTCCCGACCTCATCGGAGACTGACTATGATCCGTTCCATGGTTTCCGAATTCTCGGAACTGGGTCCGCGATCGCGTGAATTGCAGGATGCATTGTCGCAGCTGCGTTTGCGCGAGTTGCTCGATGAGGTCCGGGACCGGATCACTCAGATCGGCGACGTCCGTGACCGCACCGACGGACTGTTGCAGGCGATGCTCGTGGTGAGCTCGGGCCTCGACCTGGAGACCACACTCGAATCGATCGTGGCCTCGGCCATCCGCCTGGTCGACGCCGAATACGGCGCGTTGGGGGTCCTGGGCGGCGGCCACGATCTGTCGGCCTTCCTCTCCCAGGGCATCGACGAGGAGATGCGTGCCGACATCGGACCGCTGCCGACGGGCCGCGGCGTGCTCGGCCTCCTCATCGAACAGCCCGAACTCCTGCGTCTGGAAGATCTCTCCGTTCACCCGGAGTCCGTGGGGTTCCCGGCCAACCACCCGCCGATGACGAGCTTCCTGGGCACACCGATCCGAGTTCGCGACGAGATCTTCGGAAATCTCTACCTCACCGAGAAGAAGCACGGCGGCGTGTTCACCGAGGACGACGAGATCGTCATCCAGGCCCTCGCCGCGGCCGCCGGGATCGCGATCGACAACGCCCGGCTCTACGCGCAGGCGCAGACACAGCTCACGTGGATCGAGGCCAATCGCGATGTCATGACCGAACTGCTGACCGGCGCTGATCACCTCGAGGTCCTCGAGGTGATCGCGCGGAAGGTGCTGAACCTCTCGGCGGCCGATCTGGTCTTCATCGCCGAACCGCACGACCCCGACGAGCCGGTCGACATGGTCGACGAACTGGTCGTCACCGTCGCCGAGGGTGGCGATGCGGAGGTGTTCCGCGGCCAGGCCATCCCGATCGAGGGGTCGACCTCGGGCACCGCGTTCGTGCGGCGCCGACCCGTGCTGCGCAACCATCTCGAATACGACGTCTCCGGTGATTCGTCGACGCGGTACGGATCTGTCATGGCAGCCCCGTTGCGCACCATGGACTCCACGCGCGGGGTGTTGATCGCGATGCGATCCGAGGGGCGTGAGCCCTTCGCCAAGGATCTGCTGGGGCTGACCGCGGACTTCGCCGACCAGGCCGCCATCGCGCTGCAACTCGCCACGGCGACACTGCAGACACATCAGATGGAAGTCCTCGAGGACCGCGAACGGATCGCCCGCGACCTGCACGACCACGTGATCCAGCGCATCTTCGCCGAAGGTCTCAGTCTGCAGGCGACGCTGCAACGCACTTCCTCACCCGAGGTCCGGACCCGGCTGACCCGCTCGATCAACAACCTGCAGGACATCGTCCAGGAGGTGCGGACGACGATCTTCGACCTGCAGGCCGAGGACATGGTGACCACGCGCCTGCGTCAGCGAGTGCAGGAGGTCATCGATCAGCAGATCGACGACCTGCCGATCCAGATCCACGTGCGCATGGCGGGCCCGCTGTCGGTGATCGAGCCACGGCTCGCCGACCAGGTCGTCGCCGTGGTGCGGGAAGGGCTGAGCAATGTGGTGCGATACGCCCACGCGTCGACGGTGACGGTGTCCCTCGCCGTCGGCGACCACATGGTCGTGGAGATCACCGACGACGGGGTGGGGCTGCCCGACGACATCACGCCGAGCGGTCTGCGAAACCTCCGGCTCCGCGCGGAGAAGGCAGGCGGAGATCTCGAGTTGTCCACACCGGAGGAGGGCCGAGGACTTCGGGTGCGATGGGCGGTGCCGCTCTAGCCGCGACCGGCACCGTCCACCGCGGTGGCGTGTTCTCTGGTCACCGACTCCGCTTGAGTTCGAACCCGGCGGCGTGCCCGGACGTGGCACCCTCCGGTGCAGCGGTGGCCCGCTCGATCTGCAGGCGTGCCTGTTCGGTGACCGGGGTGTCGGGGTCGAGCACCGACAGATAGCGATCGTGCGCGGCCAGCGAGCGCACGGCGATGTCGACCTGATCGTCGACCTCGACCCAGTGGGTGGCCGCCGGTCCGTTCTCGAACAGGTACACCGGTGGCGAACCGAGGGAGTCGTACGCGTCGAGTACCGCTGCGGCGAACTCCATGTGGTCGCGCTGATTGGGCATCCCCGGCGCCCATTCCGGGCCGCCGTACAACGACAGGATCACCTCCGGCGCAACACGTTCGATGGTCTCGACGATCTTCGCCCGAAGCTCCGGCGTGTTGCGGATGTCGCTGTCGGGAAAGCCCCAGAACTCCACCTCGTCGACGCCGACGATCGATGCGGACGCCCGTTGCTCCGCTTCCCGCAACGGCCCGCATTCGGTGGGCGGCATGCCCTCGATGCCGCGTTCTCCGCTCGAGGCCAGCGCGTACACGACACGCTTGCCCTCGCCGGTCCAGCGTGCGACGGCCGCGGCCATCCCGTACTCCGGATCGTCGGGGTGGGCGACGAGGACGAGCGCGGTCTGCCAGTCCGATGGAAATGACTCGGGTTTCGCCGCCACCGGAATCACCGCTCCCGGTCGAGATTCGCCATCGCGAGCACGTCGAGGCGCGCGTCGAGTTCGGCCTCGGTCAGTGATTCGCCGACGAGCCCACGGTCGATGACCGTCTGGCGAATCGTCTTGCCCTCCTTGAGTGCGGCCTTGGCGACGGCCGCCGCCTCCTCGTACCCGATGGCACTGTTGAGCGGTGTCACGATCGACGGCGAACTCTCCGCGAGGGTGCGCAACCGGTCGGTGTTGGCCTGCAGCCCGGCGATGCACCGGTCGGCGAACAGGCGGGACACGTTGGCGAGCAGCTTGAGCGACTCGAGCACGTTGCGCGCCATCATCGGGATGTAGACGTTGAGTTCGAACGCACCGTTGCCGCCACCCCACGTCACCGCGGCGTCGTTGCCGATCACCTGCGCCGCCACCTGCGTGACCGCTTCGGGCAGAACCGGATTCACCTTGCCCGGCATGATCGAACTGCCCGGCTGGAGATCCGGGAGGAGGATCTCGCCGAGGCCGGTCAGCGGGCCCGAACCCATCCAGCGGACGTCGTTGGCGATCTTGGTGAGCGACACGGCGACCGTCTTGAGCTGTCCCGACAGTTCGACGAGCCCGTCACGGGCCGCCTGGGCCTCGAAGTTGTCCTCGGCCAGGGCGAGTGACTCCACTCCGGTGAGCCGGATCAGTTCGGCGACCACCTCGGTGCCGAAACGCTCGGGGGCGTTCAGCCCGGTGCCCACGGCGGTGCCGCCGATCGGCAGTTCACCGACGCGGGGCAGCGTCGCGGAGATGCGCTCGATGCCCGCCTCGACCTGCCGGGCGTAGCCGCCGAACTCCTGTCCGAGCGTGACCGGGACGGCGTCCATCAGGTGTGTGCGACCGCTCTTGACCACTTCACGCCACTCGGATGCCTTGTCGCTCAACGCCTTCTGCAGGTGCTGCAGGGCGGGGATGAGGTCGGTGACGGCGGCTTCGGTGGCCGCCACATGGGTGGCGGTGGGGAAGGTGTCGTTCGACGACTGCGACATGTTGACGTGATCGTTGGGGTGGACGTCCACACCCCGCGCCTTCGCGATCGACGCGATGACCTCGTTGGCGTTCATGTTCGAACTCGTGCCCGAACCGGTCTGGAACACGTCGATCGGGAACTGGTCGTCGTGGCGTCCGTCGGCGATCTCCGTCGCCGCCGCGACGATCGCGTCGGCCTTCTCCGCGTCGAGGAGGCCGAATTCTCTGTTGACCGTGGCACAGGCGGCTTTCAGCAGCCCCATGGCGCGGATCTGCGTCCGCTCGAGGGGGCGTCCGCTGATGGGGAAGTTCTCCACCGCCCGTTGGGTCTGCGCACGCCACAGGGCGTCGGCAGGCACCCGGACCTCGCCCATGGTGTCGCGCTCGATGCGGTATTCCTGCCCGCCCGATGTTCCGTCCTGTACCTCGGTCATGGGTGTCGCTACTCCTTCGATCGGATCCTTATCCCGTTCAGCGGGACGTCGACGGTCCCGCTCGGGTCGGTGAAAAAGTCGTTGCCCTTGTCGTCAACAACGATGAACGCGGGAAAATTCTCGACCTCGATCTTCCACACGGCCTCCATGCCGAGTTCGGGGTACTCGATGATCTCCTGGCTCTTGATGCAGTCGAGCGCGAGTCGCGCGGCGGGGCCGCCGATCGAACCCAGGTAGAAACCGCCGTGGGAGCCGCACGCCTCGGTGACCTGTTTGGATCGATTTCCCTTGGCCAGCATCACCATCGAGCCGCCGGCTGCCTGGAACTGCTCGACGTAGCTGTCCATGCGGCCGGCGGTCGTCGGGCCGAACGACCCCGATGCCATTCCCTCCGGCGTCTTCGCCGGGCCCGCGTAGTAGACGGGATGGTCCCGGAGGTAGTCGGGCATGGGCTCGCCGGCGTCGAGGCGTTCCTTGATCTTCGCGTGCGCGATGTCGCGGGCGACGACCAGCGGGCCCGTCAGCGACAACCGCGTCTTCACCGGGTACTGCGAGAGCTGCGACAGGATCTCCGCCATCGGTCGGTTGAGGTCGACCTCGACCACCTCACCGCCCGAGATGTCCTCGGCCACACCGGCTGCCGGCATGTACCTGGCGGGATCGGTTTCGAGTTGCTCGAGGAAGACGCCGTCGGCGGTGATCTTGCCTAGGGCCTGACGGTCCGCCGAGCACGACACCGCGATCGCCACGGGGCACGACGCCCCGTGGCGCGGCAGGCGGACGACGCGTACGTCGTGGCAGAAGTACTTGCCGCCGAACTGGGCACCGATACCGAAGGACTGGGTCAGCTTGAAGACCTCGTCCTCGAGCTCCAGGTCACGGAAACCATGGGCCGACATCGACCCTTGCGTCGGGAGGTTGTCGAGATAGTGTGCGGACGCGTATTTCGCGGTCTTGAGCGCGAATTCGGCTGAGGTGCCACCGATCACGACGGCCAGGTGGTAAGGCGGGCACGCCGCGGTGCCCAGCGAGCGGATCTTCTCGTCCAGGAACCTCAGGATGCCCTTGGGGTTCAGGATCGCCTTGGTCTCCTGGAACAGGAAGGACTTGTTGGCGCTTCCGCCGCCCTTGGCCATGAAGAGGAACTTGTACTCCGGCCCCTTGGGGCCCTGCTCGGTCGCGTAGATCTCCACCTGCGCGGGCAGATTGGTGCCCGTGTTCTTCTCGTCGTAGGTGGTCAGCGGCGCCAGCTGGGAGTAGCGGAGGTTGAGCTGGGTGTACGCGTCGTACACGCCCCGCGAGATCGCCTCGGCGTCGTCGGCGCCGGTGAGGACGCCCTCGCTCTTCTTGCCCATCACGATCGCGGTGCCGGTGTCCTGACACATGGGCAGGACACCGCCGGCGGAGATGTTGACGTTCTTGAGCAGGTCGAGGGCGACGAAACGGTCGTTGCCCGACGCCTCCGGGTCGTCGATGATCTTGCGCAGCTGTGCGAGATGGGCCGGGCGCAGGTAATGGCTGATGTCGTGCATGGCCTCGGCGGTGAGCGCCCGGATGGCCTCCGGCTCGACCTTCAGGAAAGTCTGATCGCCGGCGGTGAACGTGGAGACACCCTCGGTGGTGATCAACCGGTACGGGGTGTCATCGGCGCCGGTCGGGAGCAGATCTGAGTAGAGAAACTCGGGGGCTGAGGCTGGTTTACTCACGGACCGCATCGTATCGCCCGATGAGAACGGCCCCACGCCAGAGGTTCGCTCGTCGTCGAGCCTCGTGGACATGGGGCCGGTTCCGGGCCCGGGATCGGAAGTCACCGCACCCGGTGCGATCTCAGAGATCGAGACGCGAGTATCCGCGGAGCTTGGCCGGCTTGTGCACGGCCTCGATTCGACGGACTGTGCCGGACTTCGACCGCATCACCAGCGAGCGGGTCGTCGCACCGTTGGGGCGGTAGGTGACCCCGCGCAGCATGTCGCCGTTGGTGACGCCGGTGGCACAGAAGAAGGCGTTCTCGCCGCTGACCAGGATGTCGTTGGTCAGGACGCGGTCGAGGTCGTGACCCGCGTCGAGCGCCTTCTGACGCTCCTCGTCGGTCTGGGGCCACAGCTTGCCCTGGATCTCGCCGCCCATGCACTTCATCGCGACCGCGGTGATGATGCCCTCGGGGGTGCCGCCGACGCCCATCAGCATGTCGACCGTCGAGTAGTCGTCGGCAGCCGCGACCGCGCCCGCGACGTCGCCGTCGGAGATGAGGCGGATCTTGGCGCCGGCCTGGCGGATCTCACCGATGAGGTCGGCGTGACGGGGACGGTCGAGGACGATGACCGTGAGGTCGGCGACGTCGATGCCCTTGGCCTTCGCGACCGAGTTGATGTTCCACTCGACCGACTCGTTGATGTTGATGGCGCCCTTGGCGTCCGGTCCGACGGCGATCTTGTCCATGTAGAACACGGCTGACGGGTCGTACATGGTGCCGCGCTCGCTGACCGCGAGCACCGAGATCGAGTTGGGGCGGCCCTCGGCCATCAGGGTGGTGCCGTCGATGGGATCGACCGCGACGTCGCAGTCGGGGCCTTCGCCGTTGCCCACCTCTTCACCGTTGTAGAGCATGGGCGCCTCGTCCTTCTCGCCCTCACCGATCACCACGACGCCGCGCATGGACACCGACGACAGGAGTTCGCGCATCGCGTCGACCGCCGCACCGTCGCCACCGTTCTTGTCGCCGCGCCCGACCCAGCGGCCGGCCGCGAGGGCGGCCGACTCGGTCACACGGACCAGTTCCATCGCGAGGTTGCGATCGGGGGCTTGATGGGTGCTTTCGGTCATGGGCGATCGACTCCTCGAGTGTGGCACTGATCTCAGTACTGTGGCGGTGGTCTCAGGAACCATCCTTGCATGTCACACCGGCCATTCGGTCAGTGGCCCTGCTGGTGGAATACTCGCCCTCATGGCAGATAAACCGCGCATTCTGATCAACGGCAAGGACATGTTCTGGTCGTTGGTGCCGTTGCTGGCGCTGTGCGCGCTGGTGGCGATCGCGTCGGGGAACTGCTCGGTGGGCGTGCAGAAGGATCCGTCCGACAGCAAGGTTCCCGCGTTCGACGTGGTGACCGCGCTGCAGGCCGACGCCCGCGAACTCCCGTTCCCGATCCGGCGCCCGCCGACGCCGGACGGGTGGCGGCCGAACTCCGGCACCTCGGATGCGATCGAGGGGCATCGGGTCAGCACCGTCGGCTGGCTCAGCAGCGGTGGCGCCTATGTCCAGCTCAGCCAGTCCGATGCCCCTGAGGACCTGCTCGTGCCCTATCTGGGCGGAAGCGACTTCGACGATGTCGTGGGCACCGGGACCCGACAGTCCGGTGGTCGCCAGTGGGTGACGTACGAGACGTCCGAGGGCAAGAAGTTCTGGATCACCGACATGGGGAACGTGCGGATCGCGGTGCTCTCGCGGGGTCCCGACGCGGACTTGGACACCATCGCGTCGTCGGTCGTCGCCCAGCCGCCGCTGCGCAGCTGACGCCGGCTCGTCGAACCCGCGGCCCCGTCGTCAGTCGTCCCTGTCGTCAGTCGTCCCTGTCTTCAGTCGTCACCGTCTGGGTCGGCGGTGCCGGCCTTCTGGCTGATGACGGTCTCGATCCGTTCGCGCGCGCCACGGAGATGCTCCTCACACCGGGTCGCCAGGGCCTCACCGCGCTCCCACAGCGCCAGCGACGCGTCGAGGTCGAGTCCGCCGTGCTCGAGGGTGGTGACGATGTCGGCGAGCTGGTCGCGGGCCTCCTCGTATCCGAGTTCCTCGACCGGGCCGTAGGTCTCGTCGGTCTCGTCGGTGCTCACGTGTCGTCTCCGTTCTTCTGCGCAGTCGGTGGTTTCCGGGTCCGCCGGGGGGCTCGTTTCCGGGTGGTGTCGGTGACCTGGGCGGTCGCGGAACCGTCCGCGACGCGGATGCGCAGTGCCGCGCCGGGCGGCAGGTCGGCGAGGGTGCCGACCACGTGCGGTGGGTCGACGTCGGTCCGCTGCACCACCGCGTATCCACGGGCGAGTGTCTGTGCGGGCCCCAGCGTGGAGAGTCGGGCGGCGAGGTGGTCGCGTGTGCGCTCCTCGGCGTCGATGTGCCGCAGGACGTCACGACGCAGCGCGCGCACGAGTTCGACGACCCGGCGCGCCTCGGAGTCGACGATGACCTCGGGACGCGACAGGACCGGCCGGGCGCGAAGGCCGGCGACGACGCCCGATTCCCGGCGCACCCAGCTGCGCAACGCCTGTGCGCTGCGACGCCGGAGGTCGTTGACGCCCGCCAGCTCTGCCTCGACGTCGGGGACGACGCGCTTGGCGGCGTCGGTCGGGGTGGCGGCGCGCAGGTCGGCGACGAGGTCGAGAAGCGGATTGTCCGGTTCGTGGCCGATCGCGCTGACCACCGGGGTGCGGCACCGCGCGACAGCGCGCAGCAGCGCCTCGTCGGAGAAGGGCAGGAGGTCCTCGACGCTGCCACCGCCGCGGGCGATGATGATGACCTCGACATCGGGGTCGGCGTCCAGGTCGGCGAGGTGGGTCAGGATGCGGGTCACCGCGGTCGGTCCCTGTACGGGCGCCTCGCGGACGTCGAAGCGCACGGCCGCCCAGCGTTCGGTGGCCACGCTCACCACATCATGCTGGGCCGCGCTCGCCCGGCCGCTGATCAGCCCGACGCCGCGGGGCAGGAACGGCAGCGGACGTTTCAGTCGTGGGTCGAAGAGGCCCTCCGCGGTGAGCAACTGGCGAAGTCGTTCGATCCGCAGCAGCAGTTCGCCGATGCCCACGGGTCGGATGTCGCTGACGCGCAGGGACACCGTGCCGCGGCCGGTGTAGTAACTCGGTCGGCCCAGGACCACCACGTGACTGCCGTCGGTCAGCGGAACCTCGGTGCGCGCCAACAGATCCGGACTGCATGTCACCGAGATCGAGATGTCGGCGGCGGGGTCGCGCAGGGTCAAAAACGCCGTCCGGGTACCCGGCCGACGGCTGATCTGGGTGACCTGCCCCTCGACCCAGATCTGACCGAGCCGATGTATCCAGTCGGCGATCTTGGTGTTGACCGTCCGCACCGGCCACGGGTGTTCGGCCGAATTCGGCGAGGTGGAACGGCGGGATGGATCGCTCGTGTCGGGACCGCTCACGCGCCCGTCACGCTCTCGGTCACGATTCGGCGGACCGCTTGTTCTGGGAGGCGATCCGGTTCTCGAGCATCGTCACGAACGGCGCGCGGTTGCGGCCGGCCTTCTCGTAGGTCACGAGGGCCGACAGGTCGTCGGTGCTCACCGAACGGAGGCGGGCACGCAGCTGCGCGAGGGTCAGGGTGTCGTACTCGATGAGTTCGACGATCTCCGGGCCCGACCCGGCCTTGGCGGCGGGACCGCTGCCCGGCACCTCCGCGGCCACGACCTCGTCGGGTGCGGAGCTGTACAGGGCGAAACGGCCCGCGTCTGACCTCGGCGGGGCCGCGAGCGCCGCGTCGGAGGCGGCCTTGTCCGCAGCTGCTCTGGCGGCGGCGGCTTTCGGAGTCGCTGTCGCGGGGGTGGGGGACGGGCGCTCGTCGTCGGCGGTCTCGGACGCCGCCTCGCCGACCTCGTCGTCGATGGACGTGGGGACGCGTGAGGCGTTCTCGACCGGGACGTCCTCGGCCGGGTGATCATCGGTCGTGGGATCGAGCGGTTCGTCGTCGTCGAAGCGGGCCCATTCCGGTTGCTCGTCGGGCCGGTCGAACAGCATCTCCAGTGCGGCGTCGCCCTTGATCGCCAGTTCGGCGATGTTCTGCTGCGCCCGCATCCCCGCCTGCAGCGTCTGGCTGACCGCGGTCATCGGAAGGGTGATGAGCAGCGCGGGGAGTTTGCGCGTCTCCTCGAGGGCGGTGACGATCAGACCTGCGGCGATCCGGGCCGGGTAGGGTGCGCGATCCATGCCAATACTCTGCCATCACGGGCAACGCCGCGTAACCCGTACCCTGGGAAGCATGTCTGAGACCAAGCGTGTCCTGCTCGCCGAACCGCGCGGCTACTGCGCCGGGGTCGACCGCGCGGTGGAGACGGTCGAGCGTGCCCTCGACAAGCACGGCGCTCCCGTCTACGTCCGCAAGGAGATCGTGCACAACCGCCATGTGGTGGAGACCCTCGCCGAGCGCGGGGCGATCTTCGTCGGTGAGACCGACGAGGTGCCCGAGGGTGCGATCGTCGTGTTCTCCGCGCACGGGGTGTCCCCACTGGTGCACCAGACCGCCGCGCAGCGCAACCTCAAGACCATCGACGCGACGTGTCCGCTGGTCACGAAGGTCCACCAGGAGGCCAAGCGGTTCGCCCGCGACGACTACGACATCCTGCTGATCGGCCACGAGGGCCACGAGGAGGTCGAGGGCACCGCAGGCGAGGCCCCCGAGCACATCCAGCTCGTAGACGGCCCCGACAGCGTCGACGCGGTGACCGTCCGCGACGAGTCGAAGCTGGTCTGGCTGTCGCAGACGACGCTGTCGGTCGACGAGACCATGGAGACCGTCCGACGCCTGCGGGAGAAGTTCCCGCTGCTCAACGATCCGCCGAGCGACGACATCTGCTACGCCACCCAGAACCGTCAGGTGGCGGTCAAGGCGATGGCGCCCGAGTGCGATCTGGTGATCGTCGTCGGTTCGCAGAACTCGTCGAACTCGGTCCGTCTCGTCGAGGTCGCCCTGCAGGCGGGCGCCAAGGCGGGCCACCTGGTGGATTACGCCCGCGAGATCGACGAGACCTGGCTGGAGGGTGTCAGCACCGTCGGTGTCACCTCCGGTGCCTCGGTGCCGGAGGTCCTCGTCCGCGGGGTGCTCGACTATCTCGCCGAGCGCGGGTACGGCACCGTCGAGACGGTCAACACCGCCAACGAGACCCTCACGTTCGCCCTGCCGCGCGAGCTGCGTCCCGCGCGAACGAGCTGACGCCCCCGATCGAACTCCGATCGTCCGCGTCTCGTCGGGGGTCAGAACTCCTCGGGATCGAGTGTGCGCACTCGCCGATGAGGTAGCGCGATCGCGAGCACCGCGGCGATGACCGCCACGGCGATCCCGGTGCCGGCGATCGCGACGTTGCGGGCGGAGTTGTCGGGCGTCGGTGGCTCCGGCGGCGCGGCGATGGGCGCGGACTGCACCCGCTGTGACTGCTCGGCGGGCACCTTCGCGGTGAGTGCGGCCACCGGGTCGACGACACCGTGCCCGATTCGCTGATCGCGTCCCGTACCGGGTGAGTGTGCGGTCGCGATGATGCGATCCATCACCTCTCGTGCCGACAGGTGGGGAAATCTGGCGCGGATCAGTGCGGCGGTCCCGGCGACGTAGGGTGCGGCGAAGCTGGTGCCGATCAACGGCACCGGCCCCTCGTCACTCTCTTGTGCCGAGGCCAGACGTGTGGACCCGCGCTTGCTGTCGAGGCTCACGATCCCGGTACCCGGTGCGGCGACGCCCACCCATGGGCCGTGCAGGCTGAAATCGCTCGGGACACCGGTGTCGGAATCGACCGAGCCCACGGTCAACACGTAGGGCGAGTACCAGGCGGGGCTGGCAACGGTCGAGACCGAACGCCAACCGTCGGGGTCGTCCGGTGCTGGCGCGGGATTCTGGTTCTGACAGGCGCCGTCCCGTGTCAGGTTGCCCGCGGCGACGACCACCACGACGTTGCGGTCGTAGGCGTAGCGGATGGCGGCTCCGAGCGCCCGGTCGTCGACGGAGTCCGACGCCGACGCACATGCGACCTCCGAGACGTTGATGACGGTCGCGCCCAGGTCGACCGCACGGACGATCGCATGTGCCAGCGTCCGCACCGAACCGTAACCGGAACCCACCACGGGTGCCGGGTCGTCGCGACGTCTGTCGTCCTTCTTGCCGAATGCGCTGCTGGACTGCCGGATCGCGATGATCGACGCCGCGGGGGCCACGCCGGCGAACGCGTCGGTGGCACTTGGCCGTGCCGCGATGATCCCCGCCACGAGGGTGCCGTGCGCGTCACAGTCGTCGAGTCCGGTGCCGTTCGAGACGTAGTCGCCACCTGCGATGACACGACCGAGCCGGGGATGGGGGGTCACGCCGGTGTCGATGACGGCGACCCGTTGCCCCTGGCCGCGACTGAAGCGCCACGCCTCGGGGAGGTTCATCATCGACTGTGCGGCGGTGGGTTTCGCGACACTACGGGTGAGTTCGGTGGTGTTGCACAGATGGCTCTGCTCGGTGGGTTCCGGCGGCGCGACCGGTGCCGAGCGGATGAGCGCACCGGGGTCCACGCGCGGGGGGCCGACGGCGGCCGCCGGGGCCGCACAGACGCCGATCAGCGTCGAGACGAGTGCCATCGCGAGCACCCCGATGCCTCCGGTGCGCTTGCCGCGCATCAGATCTCACGAACGATTCGGTACAGATCCAGCAACCACAGGAGCAGGGGGACGATCAACGCGACGAGGATGTACTCGCCGATCTCGGCCCACCGCCGCATGACGGGGGAGAAATCCTGCTCCGGCGCGAGGACACCGAACACGAAGGCGGCGATGGCGAACAGGATGCCGAGCGCGAAACCGATGACCGGCCAGCGGTCGTCGCCGAACGCGAGCCCGACGAGCAACGCGATGACCACGAGGGACCCGCCCGTGATGAGGGTGCCCGCCTGGAACAGGTCGCTGTGCGAGCGCCCGCGCAGGCACAGCACGATGCCGATGATCGCCGCGAACACCGCGTTGCGCCACTCGAAACCGGCGAGCGGGGCCGCGGTGAGTACGGCGGCGACCGCGGTGACCGCCGTGAGTCCGCCGACGATGCCGGTGAGGTAGGCATTGGCGATGTACGAGCGGCGTTCCAGCGCATCGGCTTTGGGCAGAGCCGTGGCCCCGATCGCGCCGATTCCCTCGATGGCCGGACGCGGTTCGATGTCCTTGACGTCGATGGCCGCACCTGCGGTCGGGACGGGGGGCAGCGGCAACTTCGCGAGCAAAATCGTCGCGCGGGGCGCGAGGCCGATCATCAGGAGTCCGACCGCGGCGACGACGGCCGCGACGTCGGGGACGGGGGCGTCGACGAGCAAGCGGGCTCCGCACCCGAGTGCGCCCAGCAGAGCGGCGCTGGTCACCGCACTGTGCGCGGTCGCGCCGACGGCGGTCATCCGATAGGTGAGGACGGCGGCGACGAGCGTGAGTGCGAAACCGAGAGTGAGGTGGGCAGCACCGAACGACCCGGGGGTGAGGATCATCCCGGTCACGAAGGCCATCGGCGCGGCGCACAGCGACAGGAACGTGGAGGTCGACTCGTCCCGGTAGTAGCGGGAGACGATCGTCGAGGCCGTCACCAGACCCAGGACCGCCAGGCCGGAGAGTCCGGCGTACCAGAGGGCGCCGGTGTCGGACCGGACGGCGGCCAGCGACGCGGCGGCCGCGACCGCCGCCACGGGGGCGAGTGCATAACCCACGCGCCGGGCGGCGGTCGCCGTCCAGCCGACGAACTGGGATTCGTTCAATCGGGCGACAGCGTCGACCACGTCGTCGAACAGGACCGGCGACTCCCCGGTCCGCGTGGACGTGAGCAGGAGCAGGTCGCCGTCACGGATCCCGGATTCCGACAGCGACCGGTGCAAGGGGAGAGGTTCTTGCCCGACGAGGGCGAGGGTCCATTTGTTCTGCCGGTCGTGGGGGCGTCCCGGGTTGCGGGCGTCGGCATCGGGATCGTCGGGGTCGTGACGCGTCGGATTGCGCGATTCGATCTGTGCGACAAGGTCACCGATGAGGGCCGCGATCGGGACGCCGGCCGGCAGTCCGACGTCGAGTTGGGTGTTGCCGCCGAGTACCGACACCCGGACGAGTTGCGGCTCGATCGTCGCCTCGGCGCCCCGGCGCGGCCCGCCGTTCCCGTCCGCAGCGCCGATCGGGTACCCCGGTGCGAATCCGTCCACAGACGACATCACGTCAATCCTCCCCCTGGTTTCACCGGCTAACATAGCCAACCGCGGCGGGTTCGACCGCCCGGGGATACACAGCGCGACACGTCAGGGGGGACGCGTGGTCACGACGACCGAGGGGTTTGTGCGCCGACCGCGCATCACGCCGCCGCGCACTCCCGGCGGTGAGGTCAACATCCAGGCCCCGCCCGACGTCCCCCGGGTCGTACCCGGAAATCTACTGATGAAGCTGCTGCCGGTGGTCATGGTCGTGGCCGTCATCGGCATGG
This sequence comes from Gordonia sp. 'Campus', assembly GCF_022206305.1. Lineage (GTDB taxonomy): Bacteria > Actinomycetota > Actinomycetes > Mycobacteriales > Mycobacteriaceae > Gordonia. Next base: position 47,937 of record NZ_JAKOIW010000013.1, read on the forward strand.
TCTCGCTGATGGTGGTCACCGGGGGCCGCAACATCCTGACCAACCCGCTGTTCATGATGTTCCCGCTGATGATGCTGATGTCGATGTTCGGCATGTTCGCGGCCGGCGGCCGCGGGGGCGGCAAGCGCGCGGGCGAACTCAACGAGGAGCGCAAGGACTACTTCCGCTATCTCGGTCAGCTCCGCGGGCAGGTGGTCGAGACCGTCGCCAACCAGCGCGCCGCGCGCACATGGAGTCATCCCGACCCCCACGCCCTGCTCGACGTCGTGGGCAGCAGACGTATGTGGGAACGACGTCCCAGCGACACCGACTTCGCGCATGTGCGTGTGGGCGTCGGCGTCCAGCGGCTGGCGACGCGCCTGATGCCGCCCGAGACCGGGCCGCTCGAGGACATCGAACCGGTGTCGATGGTCGCCCTGCGCCGCTTCGTCCGCACACATTCGGCCGTCTACCGGCTTCCGACGTCGATCTCGCTGCGCGGGTTCCCCGCCATCAACATCGAGGGCGCACGGCAGGAGACCCGTGAACTCATCCGGTCGATGATCGTGGAGCTGTGCGCGTTCCACGGTCCCGACCACCTCCACATCGGCATCGTCACCGGCGACCCGGCGGGGGAGGCCTGGGACTGGGCCAAATGGCTGCCGCACGTGGGCCATCCGACGCTGCGCGACGGCGTGGGCGCGATGCGGATGATCTACCCGACGCTGGCCGATCTCGAGAACTCCATGGCCGCAGACCTTCTCGAGCGCGGCCGGTTCAGCAGGTCGGCGCCCCCGAGCGGCAACCGCGCGCACCTGGTGGTCATCATCGACGACGGGTACGTCGCCGGCGACGAGCGCATCATCAACGACGCCGGAATGGAGGGCGTCACCGTCCTCGACCTCACCGCCCCGCCGGACGGGCTCGCGGTCCGGCGCGGTCTGCAACTCGTCGTCCGCGGCGGCAAGGTGTCCGCGCGCAGCGCCGCCGGCGTCGAGGAGTTCGCCGACATGGACTCCCTGACGATCGCCGAGGCCGAGGCGATAGCGCGCCGGATGGCCCGCTATCGGCTGGCCACCGCGGCCACCTTGGCCAATCTCGAATCCGAGGCGACCTCGGCCGATCCCGGTCTGCCCGCGCTCCTGGGCATCGAGGACGCCGCCCGGTTCGACCCCTCGACCGCATGGCGGGGGCGCACCGGACGTGAACGGCTCCGCGTGCCGATCGGGTACACGCCGTCCGGCGCGCCGGTCGAGCTCGACATCAAGGAGAGCGCGCACGGCGGCATGGGGCCACACGGACTCTGCATCGGCGCAACGGGTTCGGGAAAATCCGAGTTCCTGCGGACGCTGGTCCTGGCGATGCTCGCCACGCATTCGCCGTCCGAGCTGAATCTCGTCCTGGTGGACTTCAAGGGCGGTGCCACCTTCCTCGGTCTGGAATCGGCACCTCACGTCGCGGCGATCATCACCAACCTCGAGCAAGAGCTGTCGATGGTCGACCGTATGAAGGATGCGTTGTCGGGGGAGATGAACCGCCGCCAGGAGGTCCTGCGGGCGGCGGGCAACTACGCCAACGTCGCCGACTACGAACGGGCACGCGCGTCGGGCGTGCGCCTCGATCCTCTCCCGGCGCTCTTCATCGTCGTCGACGAGTTCTCCGAACTGCTCTCGCAGAAGCCGGATTTCGCCGAGCTGTTCGTCGCGATCGGTCGACTGGGCAGGTCGTTGCACATCCACCTGCTGCTGGCCTCGCAACGACTCGAGGAGGGCAAGCTCCGCGGACTGGACTCCCACCTGTCCTACCGCATCGGCCTGAAGACGTTCTCCGCCAACGAGTCCCGTTCGGTCCTCGGTGTGCCCGACGCCTACCATCTGCCGAGTGTCCCGGGATCGGCCTATCTGAAGTGCGATTCGGCCGACCCGATCCGGTTCAACACCTCCTACGTGTCCGGTCCATACCACTCACCGACGGTCCCCGAGGTGTCGGACCAGACCACCGCGTCGTCGATGCGGCGCGGAAACCTCAAGGTGTTCACCGCCTTGCCGGTGCCGCTCGACGAGGGGGCCCCGCGGTCGCTGCTCGACCAGGCCGAGAGCCTCCTCGACGAGGAGCCGCCCGCACCCGAGTCGACGCCCGACTTCGAGCCGATCTCGGCGCCTGTGCCGACGCTCATGCAGACGATCGTCGAACGCATGGAGAACGCCGGACCGCCCGCGCACCGGGTGTGGTTGCCGCCCCTCGACGAATCCCCCACGGTGGAACATTTACTCGGGCAACGGGATTGGACGCAGCCGGCGGTCCCCGGCAATCTCGCGATACCGATCGGGGTCGTCGACCGTCCCTATGATCAGCGGCGCGATCCGCTCGTGATCGACCTGTCCGGCGCGGCAGGCAACGTGGCGGTGGTGGGCGGACCCCAATCGGGAAAGTCCACGACGCTGCGCACGTTCATCATGGCGGCCGCGGCATCGCACACCCCGGAGCAGGTCCAGTTCTACTGCCTGGACTTCGGCGGTGGCAGCCTGGCGGGCCTCGCCGGGCTGCCCCACGTGGGTTCGGTCGCTTCACGTGGCGACATGGACGCCGTGCGCCGCACCGTCGCCGAGGTCGCGGCCGTCGTCCGGGCCCGCGAATCGCTGTTCGCCCGGCTCGGCATCGAGTCGATGCGCGACTACCGGGCCCGGCGTGCGACATGGTTCGCCACCGGCGACGTCGGACCCGAGGACCCGCTCGCCCCGGCCGACCCACTGGCGGCCGACCGCTTCGGAGATGTGTTTCTCGTCCTCGACGGCATCACTGTGCTGCGCTCCGAGCTGGAGTCCCTCGAGGAACAGATCACCTCGATCGTGTCGCAGGGCCTGAGCTTCGGCGTCCACGTCGTGGTCAGCGCGTCCCGCTGGGCCGAGGTCCGTCCGGCCGTCCGCGACCTGATGGGTACCCGCATCGAGCTCCGCCTCGGCGACCCGATGGATTCCGACATGGGACGCCGTGCGGCCGCACTGGTCCCGCAGAACCGTCCGGGCCGCGGTCTCACCGGTCAGGAACTGCACATGCTCATCGCACTGCCGCGGCTCGACCCGGTCAGCAGCGCCGAGTCGCTGCCCGCGGGAGTCGCGCAGTCGGTCGAGCAGATCGCGAGCGCCTATCCGGGCCGGTCGGCGATGGCGGTCCGCAAGCTGAGCACCGAGATCGACTTCACGTCCGTTCAGCGCGCGGTCACCGAGGCCGGACTCACGCTCGCTCCCAACCAGGTCGCCATCGGGGTCGGGGAACTCGAACTCGCCCCGGTGATCCTCGACTTCACCACCCAGCCGCATGTCATGGCCTTCGCCGACGTCGAACACGGCAAGACGAACCTCCTCCGGACGATCGTGACCGGGTTGGTCGCGAACGCGACGCCGGACGAGGTGCGGATCGTGTTCATCGACTACCGCCGCACCATGCTGGGCATCATCGACGGCGACCATTTGGCCGGGTACGCGAGCTCACCCGATCGCGCCGCGTCGATGATGACCGAGCTCGCGGCGTACCTGAAGAGTCGGATGCCCCCGGAGGACGTGACGGTGCAGCAGCTACGGGACCGCACGTGGCTGGCCGGTCAGCCCGAGGTCTACGTCGTGGTCGACGACTACGACATGGTCGCCACGTCCACCGGCAATCCGATGGCCCCGATCGTCGAACTCGCCTCGCACGCACGGGACATCGGCCTGCACATCGTGCTGGCCCGCCGCTCTGGCGGGCTCGGACGCGCGATGTTCGATCCACTGATAGCCCGGTTGAAGGACCTGTCGTCGGACATCCTGCTCATGAGCGGAGACCGCGACGAGGGCTTCATCACCGGCCGGTCGCGGATGCAGAGTCTGGTCCCCGGCCGTGGCGAGCTGGTGTCGCGGACCCGGCCCCAGGAGATGATCCAGGTCGCCCACCTCCCGCTCGGCGACTAGCCCGCATGACCTCGCCACGGGATGCCGGTGGTGGCCCACGCCGTTCGGCGCGCGTGACGGGGTCGGACCGGCCCACGGTCGTGGACCTCGCCTTCGGGACGCCGCGGATCTGGGAGCCCGGAGCCGGCCTGCGCGACACCGGCTGCGATGTGCGTGCTCTGCTACAGGGCGTCGACGAGATGAGCATCGTGCTCGACGGTCGTCGCCACCATCTACGTCAGGCCTGGCAGCAAGCCTTCGGCGCGATGGGGATCGGCGGATCGGGGTTCACGGGCCGGACGGTTCTCGTCGGGCATCCCAGCACGTGGGGTCCGCGTCGGGCGTCCGCGCTGGCCGATGCCGCGGGTCCCGGGTCGACGGTGATGCTCGTGCCGCGGGCCGTGCTGATCGCACGCAGCCACGCCGACCTCACCGTCCGACGCTGCGCCGTCGTCGAGACCACCCACCTGCCGGCGCGTCCCGTCGATCCCGCCCATCCGCGTCCGGCGATGTGGGATGTGCAGATCGTGAGCCGGCGTCCGGACGGCTGGGTCATCGAACGTTGCGGTGTGATCCCCGCATCCGCTCCCGAGGCGGGCCTCGCACTCATCGACGATTCGGTGGAGGCGGTGTTCGTCGACGGCGACGATGCGGGGGAGGTGGCCTCGGCGATCGATCTCGTCGCCGCGCATGCGGTCGCCGGACGCGTCGTCGCGGTGGATCGGGCTCTCGTGGTGCGTCTGGGGCATCGAACCGGCGCAGCCGATGCCGGGCCCGGGGTCAAGCAGCCGGTGGTGGACCCCGAACCCCGCGACGGCCCCGGGTGGCGGTCGCGCCCGCTCCTGGCCGGGGCGGCAGTCATCGCGGTACTCGTCGTCGCCGGGGCGTTCGCGGTGGGGTGGTGGCAGCGCGACGGCGCACCGCCCTCCTCGGTGGCCGATGTCCAGGTGGGACGCGCGCAGCTGTCGGTGCCGGGCGGGTGGCGACACTCCGGTCAGGACACCCCGAGCGGTACGGTCGACGACCCCAGCACGTCGCGCGCGGTGTTCGTCGACGAATCCGACGGACGACGCATCATCGTCGTGCTGACCGAGGTGCGGGCGGGGTCGACCCGCGACTCGGTGGCGACCAGCCTGCGCAACCGCATCGACCAGCGGGGTGACGATGTGGTGACCGAGTTCTCGGCCGACACCAGGTTCGCCGGCCGCGACGTCATCGGTTACCGGGAGGCGCCCGCCTCCGGGAGTGCGATCCGGTGGTATGTCATCGTCGACGACGGACTGCAGGTCTCCATCGGCTGTCAGGCGGGAGGCGCCGCCGAAACCGTCGACCCGGAGTGCGAACAGGCGGTCCGCACCGCGCGCGTGGCGCCCCGATGAGCGTTTTGACCCTGACCTGCGCGGTCGCGTAACCTGGGTCGCTGGTGCTCGGCGCCTGGTGCACGTTCGTGCGTCCAGGCAGCCGGAGGCCCGGGTCCCCACTGGTCGCCGGGAACAACCTCTGCCGCGCATCCGACCAGCACCCACAAGACAAGAGTTGAGGACAACTGTGCCTACCTACACCCCGAAGGCCGGTGACATCACGCGTACGTGGCATGTCATCGACGCCGAGAACGTGGTGCTCGGCCGGCTGGCCGTGCAGGTCGCGAACCTGCTCCGCGGCAAGCACAAGCCGACCTACGCCCCGCACATGGACGGCGGCGACTTCGTCGTCATCATCAACGCGGAGAAGGTTGCGCTGACCAGCAACAAGGCCGACCGCAAGCTGAACTACACCCACTCGGGGCACCCCGGTGGGCTCAAGTCCCGCACCACCACCGAACTGCTCGCGACCTACCCTGAGCGCGTCATCGAGAAGGCCGTCAAGGGCATGCTCCCGTCGACCAAGCTCGGCAACGCCATGGCCTCGAAGCTGAAGGTCTACGCAGGCCCGAATCATCCGCACGCGGCCCAGCGCCCCGTCCCCTTCGAGATCAAGCAGGTGGCCCAGTGAGCAACGAGAACATCAACGACGCCGTCGAAGAGGTCGTCGAGGTCATCGAAGACGTGGAAGCCGTGGACCCGGTCGAGGTCGTGGAGGCCGTTGAAGACGCCGCCGACGACTACGAGGCCGTCGCCGCTGCCGAAGACGTTCGGGAGCCGATCGTCATCGACCGTCCGATCCAGACCGTCGGTCGCCGCAAGGAAGCCATCGTCCGCGTCCGCATGATGCCGGGCACCGGTGGGTTCACCCTCAACGGCCGCTCGCTGGAGGAGTACTTCCCCAACAAGGTGCACCAGCAGCTCATCAAGGCGCCGCTGGTGCTCGTCGAGCGCACCGAGTCGTTCGACATCTTCGCCAAGCTCGTCGGCGGCGGCCCCTCCGGCCAGGCCGGCGCGCTGCGCCTCGCCATCGCCCGCGCACTCATCGATGTCACCCCTGAGGATCGTCCTGCCCTGAAGAAGGCCGGCTTCCTCACCCGTGACCCGCGTGCGGTCGAGCGCAAGAAGTACGGCCTCAAGAAGGCCCGCAAGGCGTCGCAGTACTCCAAGCGCTGATCTTGGCACGCCTTTTCGGAACCGACGGCGTCCGAGGCCTGGCCAACGCCGAGCTCACCCCAGAGCTCGCGTTGCGCCTGGCCTCGGCCGCCGCGGTCGTTTTCCAGGAACTGCCAGCCTCGGATCCCGGCGCGAGCACGCGTCGGCCGCGTGCCGTCGTGGGCCGCGATCCACGCGCCTCGGGCGAGATGCTCGAGGCCGCGGTGTGCGCCGGTCTCGCGGCGACCGGTGTCGACGCGATCTGCATCGGCGTCGTGCCGACCCCGGCGGTGGCGTTCCTGACCGCGGACTACCACGCCGACTTCGGGGTGATGATCTCCGCATCCCACAACCCCATGCCCGACAACGGGATCAAGTTCTTCTCGGCCGGGGGCCACAAACTCGAGGACGAGGTCGAGGACCGCATCGAGGCGGCCATGGAGGACGACATCGTGCGCCCCATCGGTGCCGCGGTGGGACGTGTCCTCGACGCCCCCGACGCGGGCGAGCGCTATCGCAAGCACCTCGCGCAGGCGATCGACACGCGGCTCGACGGGCTGACCGTCGTCGTCGATTGCGCGCACGGCTCGGCATCGCAGCTTGGACCGCAGGCCTACGCCGACGCAGGCGCGACGGTCATCGCCATCCACGCCGAGCCCGACGGCCTGAACATCAACGCCGACTGCGGCTCCACGCACATGGACAAGCTGCAGGCGGCTGTGCTCGAACACGGAGCCGACCTGGGACTGGCGCACGACGGTGACGCGGACCGTTGTCTCGCAGTCGATTCCACCGGTCAGATCGTCGACGGCGACGCCATCATGGCGGTCCTTGCGACCTCGTTGCGTGATCAGGGCAAGCTCCGTGAGAACGTGCTCGTCGCCACGGTCATGAGCAATCTCGGACTCCACATCGCCATGCGCGAGGCGGGTATCACCGTCCACACCACCGCGGTCGGCGATCGTTACGTGGTCGAGGAACTCCGCCGCGGTGGTTACTCGCTGGGTGGCGAGCAATCCGGGCACATCGTCGTCCCGGGGTCGGGGACGACCGGCGACGGCATCCTCACCGGCCTCATGATCATGGCCCGCATGGCGGCCACCTCCTCGCGACTGGCCGACCTCGCCGGCATCGTCACGGTGCTGCCGCAGGAACTGATCAACGTGCGGGTCGGTGACAAACATGCTGTCGCGCACTCGGACTCGGTCAAACAGGCGGTTACCGCCGCCGAAGCCGAACTGGGGGAGACCGGCCGCGTCCTGCTGCGACCCTCCGGAACCGAGCAGCTCGTACGCGTCATGGTGGAGGCCGCGACACCCGAGGTCGCACTGGAGGTCGCGGGCCGCCTGGCCGGCGTCGTCGAGAGCGCCGGCGGATGACCGGCCCGACGCCCCCGCGGGGCGTCCTGTTCGACTTCTCCGGCACGCTGTTCCGCTTCGAGGCTCGTGACGAGTGGTTCGCGGAGCTGCGCGACGATTCCGGCGCGCCGTTCGACGCGGCCCGCCAATCCGAGATCATCCGACGAATGGTTGCGCCCGTGGGCATCCCCGACGGGATCTTCGGCGACGATCGCATCGCCTGGGAACGGCGCGACCTCGATCCCGAACTCCACCGGGCCGGCTACCTGGCACTGCTGCGCGAGGCGGGGATGGGCAACACCGCCCACGCCTCGTCGCTCTACAACCGGGTGCTCGACCCGTCGTCGTGGGTACCGTTCCACGACACCGTCGCCGTGCTCCAGAAGCTGGCCGCCTCCGACGTCCCGATCGGCATCGTCAGCAACATCGCCTTCGATCTGCGTAAGGTCCTCGCCCTGCACGGGGTGGAGGACCTGGTCGGCGCATGCGCGCTGTCGTACGAGGTCGGCGCGATCAAGCCGGATCCCCAGATCTTCCGTGCCGCGCTCGATCCGCTCGGCGTGCCGCCGACCGAGGTGCTCATGGTCGGCGACAGCGAGACCGCCGACGGCGGCGCCCGCGACCTGGGCTGCTCGTTCGCGCTGGTGCACGACGTCCCGGCCGGCGATCGCCCCACCGCGCTCCTCGACGCGGTCACCGCGCACGGTCTTCTCGCCCCGTAGGGAACCCGACCGCACTACGCTGCGTCAAAGAATGCAGAGCAGGGTCCAAGACTGCAGAGCAGGGTCGGTTCCGGAGGACAACCGGGTGGACCCACGAGTCGGAGCGGCGGGGAGGGGTGGCGTGGACGACATCGATCGGCGCCCGATCGCCATGGACACCGCGCAGGTGTCCGCGGTCGCGGGTTTCTACCGGAGATCGTCTCTCGTCCTGAGCGCGGTCGCCGACGACCTGGCGGCGCACGACTTCGGTGGGTGGGCGCGGACGCGTCCCGAGTCATCCGGTGGCGCGTCGATCGGAGCCGCGACGACGTTCGACGAACTGGCTACGACGTACCGGAAGCTGAGTGCGACTCTGGCGCAACGACTTCGGGAGCAGGCCGGCGCAGCGGGAGAACTCGCCGACACTCTTCGCAACAGCGCGATCCTGATGTCCGACGGTGACGACCACGTCGCAGGCGAGATCACGCGGGCGCTACCCGCTGCCCGAACGGACTTCGGATGAGGCGCGGCGAGGACTCCCTGACAGTGCTGCGCCAGGACGCGGGCACAGGTGTGGAGTCGCTGATCGACCTGGTCGCCGCCGGCCGTCTCATGGGTGTCGCGGCGCCCACCGCCGACGCTCTCCGGCACGGTCTGGGCGCCATCGATCGGTTCGACGTCGCCGCACTGTCCGCCGACAGCCGGGCCCTGGTGGCGGCGCATCGTACGGTGTCCGAGCAGCTTCACCATCTCCCTGAACAGCAGGTCCGCCTCGACGACGGATGGAACAGCGATGCCGCGGTCGTGGCGATCGGTGCGGTCATCGACCACCAGCGCCGCGCGGAGTCCGACCTGCACATGTTGCGGACGCTCACCGACGCGGCCTCGGCGGCGGCGTCCGGGATCGACAGGTTGCTCCGCACGTTCTATCTCACGGTGGCCCGGCTCTCGGTTCCGTCGGTCGCGGGTGTGCCCCCCGCCGAGCTACCCCAGGCCGTGCTGACCGGGCGCGTTCCCGCAGCGGTGGCGATCGAGGACATCCGATCGAGGGTGGAACTGTTCACCACCGCCGCCGACGCCACCGCCCGCGGCATCGCCGGGATTCTCGACCTCCTGAACCGATCGCTCGACGGGATCGACGACGAGGCCTATCCCACAGACGTCCGGTCCGCGACTCCTGAGCCGCCGCAAGCAGAACCCGTGCGGTCGTCGGTCCCGCCGTCGTCGCATCATCTCGCCGGCCACACCGACTCCGGGCTCACGGCGGGCGCGCCGGATCCCTCATCACTCCGACCGTGGCTCTCCGAATCGACGACCGAGCATCTCCCGGCCGACGGTTCAGCGGCACTCTCCGGTTCACCCGGTCCCGAAGCCGCCCGCCCAGCCGCGCCGGCCGAGACCGCGGGCAGCACCCGCGGGAGTGAGGACGACGTCGACGTCCCCTTCCGCTTGCGCGGCCTCGCCGGGGCACCCGAATCCGATCAGGTCGCATCCGGCAACCCTGCGTCCGTTCAGCCCGGATCCGAGGGAGCACACCAGCAGTCGACGACGACGGCCCGTGCCGTTGCCGACACGGCTCGCACCACACCCGACGCCGATCCGGACCCGCCGGACCCGCCGGACCGGACGAACCCGTCGGGCCGCTCCTCCGGTGACCTGGCCTCGTCTGGGGATCTGGCACTGGCGGGTGACCAGTGAATCTCGCCGACCAGATCGAGGCCCTGGCGCGCAGTGCCACGGCCGATGTGGCGGGCGCCTCGCACCGGTTCTCCGCACGGCAACGCGACCTCGACCTCGCGATGGCGGATCATCTCCGCAACTCGGTGCGTTCGGAGACCGAGCGCCTTCGGGAGGAACTCGAGAACGCCGCGGAGGCGGCGGACGCCACCCCGGGGATCATGCTGCCCGCCGACGTGGCCGACGCCAGTCCACATCTGCCGCCGACGACCACATAGGCTGTCTGCTGTGCCAGGGAAGAAGCGTCAGAAGCCGCAGTCGCCCGCGAAACTGATGTCCGCGCTCGCCCGCCGCGGCCCTCACCGTGTTCTCCGCGGTGACCTCGGGATCGTGGGGACACCGGGGGTCGTCTACACGCCCGCCGGGGGGTCGCGCCTTCCGGCGATCGCGTTCGGCCACGGATGGATGACGTCGCCGGATCGCTACAAGGATCTCTGCCAGCATCTCGCGTCGTGGGGCATCGTCGTCGCCGTCCCGGCCGGGCAACGGGGTGTGCTCGCCTCGGACGACGCGTTGGCCGCCGATCTGCGATCGGCGCTGTCGATCGTGACGCGCGTCCCCCTCGGCTTCGGCGACATCACGGTCGACCCACGCAAGATCGGATTCGCCGGGCACGGTTTCGGCGGTGCGGCCGCGATCATCGCCGCCGCCCCGGGACGCCTGCACGGACAGGACCATCTCCCGGTTCGCGGTGTGGCGGCACTGTTCCCCGCACCCACCACCGCCGCGCTCCTGCCCGCCGCTCGCCGGGTCGCGGCTCCGGGACTCCTCGTGTCGGCCATCGGCGAACTCGACAGCATCGACAGCAACGCGCTGCCGTTGGCGCAGACCTACGGCTCCGACCTCGGCGACGACTCCGCGCCGGTGGTGTTGCGTATCCCACCCGCCGCGTCGTCGCGCGGGCTCGTCGAGCACCGCTCGATCAAAGCCCTGCTCGGCAGCAACGGGGCGGACAAGAAGACCCACTCCGCGGTGCGGGCGATGCTCACCGGCTTCTTCCTGCACACGCTCGACGAGGACGAGCAGTACGCGGCGTTCGCCGACGCCGACACCGTGCTGGGGAAGGTCCCGGCCGTCGACCTCGACGACCCGCCGGAGATCCAGGACAAGATCGCCAAACTGCTGGGCGCGAAGGAACGCAAGCGGCGTCGCGCCGCGGGGCCGGTCCCGGCCGGAGCCCCCAACGTGGTGGTGCCCGACACCATCGAGTGAGATGGTGTCCCGCGCCTGGTCGGCACCCTGCCGGTGACCCGGGCGGGCGAGCGGACGTGTGACGCCGTCGACGCCCGCCGCGCAGGTACGCTGACTAGCTATGTGTGGAATCGTGGGATACGTGGGGCGCCGCGATGCCCTGGACATCGTCGTCGACGCGCTGCGACGGATGGAGTATCGGGGGTACGACTCGGCGGGCGTCGCGATCCTCGACGGCGCGGGCAACACCGCCATCCAGAAGAAGGCTCTCCGCATGGAGAACCTGGACAAGCAGATCGCAACGGTCGGCCGCGACGCGCTGTCGGGAACCACCGGCATGGGTCACACGCGATGGGCCACGCACGGCAAACCGACCGACCGCAATGCGCACCCGCACGCCAGTGACGACGGCAAGATCGCCGTCGTGCACAACGGCATCATCGAGAACTACGCCGAGCTGCGCGCTGAACTCGAGAACGACAGCGTCGAATTCGGTTCCGAGACCGACACCGAGACCGCGGTGCACCTGGTCTCGAAGTACTACGCGTTCGGCCCCACGGCCGGCGACTTCGTGGCGAGCGCCTACGCCGCGCTCCGCCGCCTCGAAGGCGCGTTCACGCTGGTGTTCACCCATGCCGACCACGCGGACACGATCGTCGCGGCCCGGCGTTCCACGCCGCTCGTGGTGGGCGTGGGTCAGGGCGAGATGTTCGTCGGTTCCGATGTGACGGCGTTCATCGAGCACACCCGCGACGCGGTGGAACTGGGCCAGGACGAGGTCGTGGTGATCACCGCCGACTCGTACACGATCACCGATTTCGATCAGAACCCGCGGGTGGGCAAGCCGTTCCACATCGACTGGGATCTCGCCGCCGCGGAGAAGGGCGGCTACGACTTCTTCATGCTCAAGGAGATCGCCGAGCAGCCGCGCGCCATCGCCGACACCCTGCTCGGCCATCTGCAGAACGGGCGCATCGTGCTCGACGAGCAGCGCCTGACCGACGACGACCTGCGTGATGTCGACAAGGTCTTCGTCGTCGCCTGCGGAACCGCCTACCACGCAGGCCTCCTCGCCAAATATGCGATCGAGCACTGGACGCGACTGCCCGTCGAGATCGAACTCGCCAGCGAATTCCGCTACCGCGACCCGGTCCTGGACCGGTCGACCCTGGTGGTGGCCATCTCGCAGTCGGGAGAGACCGCGGACACCCTCGAGGCGGTGCGGCACGCCAAGGACCAGAAGGCGCGCGTGCTCGCGATCTGCAACACCAACGGCGCCCAGATCCCGCGCGAGTCCGATGCGGTGCTCTACACCCACGCCGGGCCGGAGATCGGTGTCGCGTCCACGAAGTGCTTCCTCGCCCAGATCGTCGCCGCCTACCTGGTGGGTCTCGCGCTCGCGCAGGCCCGCGGCACCAAGTACGCCGACGAGGTGGCGCGCGAATTCGCCGCGATCGAGGCGATGGCCGACTCCGTGGCCGAGGTCCTGGAGACGATGGAACCGGTCCGCGAGCTCGCACGGTCGCTGTCGCACCACAACACCGTGTTGTTCATCGGCCGGCATGTGGGCTACCCGGTGGCGCTCGAGGGGGCGCTCAAACTCAAGGAACTGGCCTACATGCACGCGGAGGGTTTCGCGGCCGGCGAGCTCAAGCACGGTCCGATCGCCCTCATCGAGGACGGGTTGCCGGTGATCACCGTGATGCCCTCGCCCGAGGGACGCGCGATGCTGCACTCCAAGATGGTCAGCAACATCCGCGAGATCCAGGCGCGCGGGGCGCGCACGATCGTCATCGCCGAACCCGACGATGTGGCCGCCCGGGCGGTGGCCGACGAATTCATCCCGATCCCGAAGACACCGACCCTGCTGCAGCCGCTGGTCTCGACCGTCCCGCTGCAGGTGTTCGCCGCCAGCGTCGCCCAGGCGCGCGGTTACGACGTCGACAAACCGCGGAACCTCGCGAAATCGGTGACCGTCGAATAGCGGTGCGCGGATGCCGACCCGCTACCTGACCGCCGACGAGGTCCGCGCTGCCGAGCGCGCCACGGGGAAACTGCTCGACAACGGCACCCTGATGCGTCGTGCCGCGCACGGCGTCGCGCAGGCCGTGGTGGGGGAGTTGAACCGGACCGGCGGATGTTACGGGCGCGCGGTCGGAGTGGTCGTCGGCGCCGGTGACAACGGTGGCGATGCGCTCTTCGCCGGGGCCCAACTGGCGCGACGCGGCGTGCGCGTCCACGCGGTCCTGTTGGCGCCGGACAAGGCGCACCCGGCGGCGTTGCAGGCGTTCGTGGCATCCGGTGGCCGGGTCGTCGACGACCTTCCCGAGGGACTCGACGTGGTGCTCGACGGCGTGGTGGGCATCGGCGGGCGTGGTCCGCTCCGCCCGGCAGCCGCCGAGATCTTCGACGCACTGGACTCCGGGACCTGCATCGTGTCCGTGGACCTGCCGTCCGGGATCGACGCCGACACCGGTGAGGTCCACACCCCTTCGGTGCGGGCCGACATCACGGTCACGTTCGGGGTGCTCCGACGGGCGCACCTGCTGGCCGCGCCGCGATGTGGGCGGGTCGTGGTGGTCGACATCGGTCTCGGACAACCGGCGACCGGCGCGACGGAGGGGCCACGGTTGTCGTCCTGGTCCGACGACGAAATCGATTGGCCCGTACCGGGTCCCGCCGACGACAAGTACACCCAGGGCGTCGTCGGCGTGATCGCCGGATCGCACCGCTATCCCGGTGCGGCGATCCTGGCCACCGGTGCGGCGGTGACCGCGACGTCGGGGATGACGCGGTTCGTCGGATCGGCACATGCCGAGGTGGTCGCGCATCGGCCGGAGGTCGTCGCGACGCCTGACCTCGCCGACGCCGGACGCGTGCAGGCCTGGGTGATCGGACCCGGCATGGGAACCGACGACGCGGCTCTGACGACGCTGCGCTCGGTGCTCGCCGACGACGTCCCGGTCCTCGCCGACGCCGACGCACTCACCCTCATCGCACGCCACCCCGGTCTCGTCGACGGACGGTCCGCGCCGACACTCCTCACCCCGCACGCCGGCGAGTTCGCGCGGTTGACCGGCGCCGACCTGGGCGCCGACCGTCTCGCGGCGGTCGCCGATCTGGCGTCGCGGTGGGGTGTGACGGTCCTTCTCAAGGGCCGCATCACGCTGGTCGCCGATCCGTCCGGAGACGTCGTGGGCAACGATGCGGGCTCCTCGTGGGCGGCGACCGCCGGGGCCGGGGATGTGTTGTCGGGGGTGGCCGGCGCGCTCCTCGCGGCCGGACGATCCCCTCAGGCCGCGGGTGTCGCGGCGGCACGCGTGCACGCCCGCGCGGCCGAACTGGCGAGCCGCGGCGCGCCCATCGGGGCGTCGGACCTGCTGGCGGCTCTGAGACCGGCGATCCGCCGATTTACCAGGCCATCACCACGAACACGAGCGGATAGCACGCCGTCAGCACGGTGAACAAGGTCACCGACGACAACACGACGAGGTCGGCCACCGGGCCCGGCCGCCGCAATTCGCCCTCCTTGATCCGGGCGATCCACGACACCGCCAGACCCACGCATGCGCCGATCGTGGCGAGGACGGCGACGCCGAACACCGCGAGAGCCGCCACCCCGTAGGCGTCGGCGGGTTCCCCGGCCAGCGCCCGCGCGAAGGCGATCACGAGGAGCACCGTGGCGACGACGAAGCCCACCCATGCGACCGTGTTCGCCGCCCAGGACACCAAGGAAGGGCGCAGGCCAGGACGTGGGGACGGTGCGCCGACCGGAAAGCCGGCAGGGTCGATGGCGGGCATGCCGTCGGGATGCACGGGCGAGAAACCGTCCGGGCCGGCGTGGTGCGGGGCGGTGATGGCGTACATGGCGACCTTCGTGGGAGCGGAGCGACACGGGCGGTGGTGCGACGTGGCGTGCACTCCACTCAACCGGGATCCGACGCCTGCCACATCGGTGGGACTACTCAGTCGCCGACCGCGATACGACGCATGGCGCGTCACACCCGGCCGGAACGAGGCCTCGGCGTCGATCTGGGACAATGGTCGGCGATGACTTCCCCTGCTCTGACCGCGACCGTCGACCTCGGCGCGATCGCCCACAACGTCGGCGTGATCCGCGCCGCCTCGGGTGCCGCCGTCATGGCCGTCGTGAAGGCCGACGCCTACGGTCACGGCGCACTGCCCGTCGCCCGAACGGCCCTGGAGTCCGGGGCCGCGGAACTCGGCGTGGCGCACATCACCGAAGCGCGAGCCCTCCGTGCGGCCGGGATCAGCGCGCCGATCACCGCGTGGCTGCACGCACCGGGGGCCGATTTCGCCGGCGCGATCACCGACGACGTGGACATCGCATTGTCGTCGATCTGGCAACTCGACGCGGTGATCGCCGCCGCGCAGGAGACCGGGACCCCGGCCACCGTCACGGTCAAGGTCGACACCGGTCTCAATCGCAGCGGGGTCGCCGTCGACGAGTGGGACGACTTCGCCGAACGCGTCGCGAAGGCCCACGTCGACGGGTCGGTCCAGCTGCGTGCCGCGATGTGTCACCTCGCGCGCGGTGACGAACCCGACCATCCGCTGAACGACGAGCAGGCCGCCCGCCTCGACCGCGCCGTGGCCGATCTGGCCCGCCTCGGTGCGGCGCCGCAGATGGTGCACATGTCCAATTCGCCGGCAGCGCTGACCCGGCCGGATCTCTCGCGAGACATGGTTCGCCCCGGGATCGCCGTCTACGGACGCACACCCGTTCCTGCCCGCGGTGACTTCGGCCTGATCCCGGCCATGACGCTGACCGCGCGGATCGCGCTGGTGAAGAAGGTCGCCGCGGGGCAGGGGGTCTCCTACAGCGAGACGTGGATCGCGCCACGCGACACCGTCGTCGCCGTGGTGCCCGCCGGCTATGCCGACGGTGTGCCGCGGCTGTTGTCGGGACGGCTCCGGGTACGCATCGGGGACCGGTTGTTCGACGGCGTGGGCCGGATCTGTATGGATCAGCTCGTCGTCGATCTCGGGCCCGACGGTGCGGGCGTCCGCGAGGGTGACGAGGCCGAACTCTTCGGAACCGGTCGGACGGGGGGACCGACCGCCAAGGACTGGGCCGATGCCATCGGCACGATCGACTACGAGATCGTGTCGCAGATCGGCACCCGGGTGGTTCGACGCTACGTCGACCCGGTTCGGGTGAACACTGCCGGTGACGGCGAGGGTCGCGACGGCGCGGTGACCGAACGGTGAGCGGGGTGGCACTGGTGGACGATTCCCAACGCGTCGGGCTGTTGGCCGGGGTGGCGGGCATCGCTGCCCTCGGCGGGATGGCCGCGGTCGGCGCGGCCCGCAACATCGCGCGCAAGAGTGTTGTCGGCAAGGCGGATCCGCATGCCGACGTCGACCTGACCGCGCTCTACGGCGAGCGGGCGCGGACCGTCACCACCGACGACGGACTCGAGCTCGCGGTGCGCATCGTCGACCTCGGCGAGGTGTCCGCGGACACCACGCCCGACCTCACCATCGTCTTCGTCCACGGCTTCAGTCTGCGGCTGTCCAGCTGGCACTTCCAGCGAGAGCAACTGGCCGAGGAGTGGCGTGATCGCAACTACCGCATGGTCTTCTTCGATCATCGCGGGCACGGCGAGAGTGACCCCGCGCCCACCGAGACCTGCACGATCGYGCAGCTGGCAGACGACGCGGCATCGGTGATCCGGGCGACCGTGCCGACGGGACCCGTTGTGCTGGTGGGTCATTCGATGGGCGGTATGACGCTCATGGG
Organism: Gordonia sp. 'Campus'; assembly: GCF_022206305.1. GTDB lineage: Bacteria > Actinomycetota > Actinomycetes > Mycobacteriales > Mycobacteriaceae > Gordonia. The sequence goes on from NZ_JAKOIW010000013.1 coordinate 65,109, forward strand.
TCTGGCCCGCAGGCACCCGGCGCTGTTCTCCACGCACGGTCCGGTTGCCGGTGTGGGACTCGTGGCCACCGCCTCGCGCGGTCTCACCGACGCGGGACTCGGTGAGGGACTGCGGAATCCGGTGGTCGACGCGTTCCGGATGAGCGTGCGCCGTGCCCCGCGCCTGGTGCAGGCCGGGCGGGGGCTCACCAGGTCGGCACTCGAACCGGTCCTGGTGGCGGCGAGCTTCGGGCCGACGTTCTACAGTCCCGCGCTGGGCAGCGCGGTGGACAAGATGATCCAGAGCACGCCGATCGAGACGATCGTGAACTTCCTGCACGCCTTGGAGATCCACGACGAATCGACCGCGCTGCCGGTCATCGCGCAGGTGCCGACCACCGTCGTGTGCGGTGACCGCGACCGCCTGACACCGCTGCGCAATTCGGTGCGGATGTACTCCCAGCTCGGTACGGATTCGCGCCTCGTGGTCGCCAAGGGCGCCGGGCACATGGTCCAGATGGAGGAGCCGCAGCTGGTGACCGACGCGATCGTCGAACTGGTGGATCGGGCACGGGTCGCGCTGCCGGCACCTCGGCGCCGCTGGTGGAAGCGGGGGCGCTGATGTCCGGGGAACCGAACACGGTCGAGCCTCGCGGCATCGACGCCCGGAGCGGCGCCCGTACGCTGCCCGACGTCGCCGACACGGAGGCCTTCGGCCGAGAACTGGCATCGATCCTCGCGGCCGGTGACGTGGTGATCCTCGACGGACCGTTGGGCGCAGGCAAGACGGCACTGGCCCGGGGGATCGGTGCGGGCCTCGGCATCGTCGGCCGCGTCACGTCCCCCACCTTCATCATCGCCCGCGAGCATCGGCCAGGGCGTCCGGGAGGGCCGGCGATGGTCCACGTCGACGCCTACCGGCTGGGCGGTGCGGGCGGCGGCACGGGTGTCCTGGACGAACTCGACGCTCTGGATCTGGACTCCGACCTGGAGGACGCGGTCATCGTGGTCGAGTGGGGCGAGGGCGTGGCCGAGCGACTGGCCGACCGGCATCTCGTCGTCAGACTTCGACGGGACGTGGACACCGATGTGCGGCATGCGGAATGGGAATGGGTGAGCGACGAATGAGCCGGGTCGGGAGTGGTCGGGGTCCGACGGGTGGACAGGTGGTGCTCGCGGTGGACACCGCGACCGACTCGGTGGTGACCGGCATCGCGGAGCTGGCCGGCGGCGAGGTCCGGGTCCTGGCCGAACGGGTGGTCGCCGACCACCGCAGGCACGCCGAGTTGCTGACCACGCTCATCGCCGAGTCGCTTGCCGAATCGGGATGTGCGCGAGACGATCTCACCGCGGTCGTCGTCGGATGCGGGCCCGGCCCGTTCACCGGTCTGCGGGTGGGCATGGCGACCGGGTCCGGCTTCGCCGACGCGCTGGGCATCCCCGCCCACGGCGTGTGTTCGCTCGACGCGCTCGCCCACGAGTCGAGCGACCCCGAGACCGACGACCCCGAGTCGGATGACCCTGCGCCCCGGACGCTGGTGGTGACCGACGCCCGTCGGCGCGAGGTGTACTGGGCGGTCTACGACAACGACCGTCGTCGACGCGGCCCCGAGGTGACCGCACCCGCCGTGGTGGCCGACGAACTGGCCGCGGATCTGGCTGCCGGACGCTTCGGCGCGGCCGCGGGGTCGGCGCCTCATCTCGATCTGGTCGGCTGGACCGGTGCGCCGCCGGCGGTCACCGTCCCGACGGTACGGGGCCTCGTCGCTGTTGCCGGACCGGACATCGTCGCCGGACTCGACCCGGAACCGCTTGTGCCACTGTATCTCCGTCGTCCCGACGCGGTGGAGCAGAAGGATCGACGGTCAGGCGTTCGGCCATGACGACGCCGGAACCGGTGATCGACGCCCTCACCTACGGCGACATCCCCCGGTGTGCGGCGTTGGAGAAGCAGATGTTCGCCGACGACTCGCCGTGGCCGGCCGCTGCCTTCCGGGCCGAGCTCAACGCGCCGTACAACACGTACTTCGCGGCGCGCGAACGAGTCGGCGCCGACGTCGTCGGCTACGCCGGGATCTCGACCCTGGGTCAGCCGGACGCCTACGAATGCGAGATCCACACCATCGCGGTCGATCCGGACCATCGCGGGCGGGGGATCGGCCGTGCGCTGCTGGAGGCGATGCTGGTCGTCGCCGACGAGAACGACGCACCGGTCTTCCTCGAGGTGCGTACCGACAACGAGGTCGCGATCGCCCTGTACTCCCGGCACGGGTTCTCCACCGCCGGGATCCGGCGGAACTACTACCAGCCGTCCGGTGCCGACGCCTACACCATGTTGCGGCTCCCGGTGTCGGGACGGCCGCTCGAACCGGAGGAGGGCCCCGCGTGATCGTCATGGGTATCGAGAGTTCGTGTGACGAAACGGGTGTCGGCATCGTCCGGTGGACGCCTGCCGACGGGGACACCCCGGGTTTCGCGACGCTGCTCGCCGACGAGGTCGCGTCCAGCGTGGACGAACACGCCCGGTTCGGCGGCGTCGTACCCGAGATCGCCTCGCGCGCACATCTGGAGGCCATCGTGCCGACGATGCGCCGCGCGCGGGAGGCCGCCGGTATCGATCGACCGGATGCCATCGCGGTCACCATCGGACCCGGTCTGGCCGGGGCGCTGCTCGTCGGCGTCGCGGCCGCCAAGGCGTATGCCCTCGCGTGGGATGTGCCGCTGTACGCCATGAACCACCTCGGTGGGCATGTCGCCGTGGACACCCTGGAGCACGGGCCGATGCCCGAATGCGTCGCCTTGCTCGTCTCCGGCGGACACACGCATCTGTTGCATGTCACCGATCTCTCCCGGCCCATCGCCGAACTCGGCACCACGGTCGACGACGCGGCGGGTGAGGCCTTCGACAAGGTGGCGCGACTGCTGGGGCTCGGATTCCCGGGCGGGCCGGCGCTCGACCGGGCCGCGCAAGACGGAGATCCCACCGCGATCGCGTTCCCACGCGGCATGACCGGTCCCCGCGACTCCCGGCATGACTTCTCGTTCAGCGGGCTCAAGACCGCCGTCGCCCGCCACGTCGAGAGGTGCGAACGGGACGGGACGCCCGTCCCCGTCGCCGACGTGGCCGCATCGTTCCAGGAGGCGGTCGCCGACGTGTTGACGATGAAGGCGGTGCGGGCCTGCACCGACCTCGACGTGGAGACCCTGGTACTCGGCGGGGGAGCGACGGCCAACTCGCGGATCCGGTCGCTGGCGCAGGAACGCTGCGACGCCGCGGGAATCACCCTGCGAGTCCCCAGGCCCCGCCTGTGTACCGACAACGGGGTCATGATCGCGACCCTCGGCGCGCATGTCATCGGCGGCGGTGCGCAGCCGTCGCCGCTGACCGTGGCGTCGGACCCGGCCATGTCGGTGCGGGTCAGTCAGCTCTGACCCCGCCCCGTGGGTCGACGATCGCGCTGAGCGAACACGGGACTTTCGCACCCTGTGCCCTTGAGTGCTGGCACTCGCATGTATAGAGTGCTAGTTGGCGCTGAGCGAAGCCTCGGATACCCGCGACGACGAGGTTTCACAGGGCCGTGAACGTGCAGATTCTTTCTCAGTACGAAAGTTGAGGACTCACATCGTGGCGAGCGTGAACATCAAGCCGCTTGAGGACAAGATCCTGGTGCAGGCCGTCGAGGCCGAGACGACCACCGCCTCGGGCCTGGTCATCCCGGACTCCGCCAAGGAGAAGCCGCAGGAAGGCACCGTCATCGCCGTCGGCGAGGGTCGGGTCACCGAGCAGGGCAACCGCGTCCCCGTCGACGTCAAGGAAGGTGACACCGTCATCTACAGCAAGTACGGCGGCACCGAGATCAAGTACGCCGGCGAGGAGTACCTGATCCTCTCGGCACGCGACGTCCTCGCCGTCATCGGCAAGTAGGACCCCCGGGCAGTACCGCTGAGCGGTACCGCCACGCAGTACCGACAACCGGCCGAGTAAAGCCCCGTGAGTCGGTTTCGCGTCTCACATCGCCCCGGCGCCCCGTGCAGGGGTACCGGGGCGATGTGCGTTGCGCCGACCGGCTCCCGTTGAAGAAAGTGATTCATGGCCAAGCAGATTGAATTCAACGAAACCGCGCGACGGGCGCTCGAGCGAGGTATCGACCAACTCGCCGACACCGTCAAGGTCACCCTCGGCCCGCGCGGTCGACATGTGGTGCTCGCCAAGGCATTCGGCGGACCGAGTGTCACCAACGACGGCGTCACCATCGCGCGCGACATCGACCTCGACGACCCGTTCGAGAACCTCGGTGCGCAGCTGGTGAAGTCGGTCGCGACCAAGACCAATGACGTCGCAGGCGACGGCACCACCACCGCAACCGTTCTCGCGCAGGCGATGGTCAAGGCCGGCCTGCGCAACGTCGCCGCCGGGTCGAATCCCATCGCCCTCGGGCAGGGGATCAGCAAGGCCGCCGAGGCCCTCAGCGACGCGCTGCTCGAGGCCGCCACGCCGGTCGCCGGTGAGCAGGCCATCGCCCAGATCGCAACCGTGTCCTCGCGCGACGAGGAGATCGGTGAGATGGTCGGCAAGGCGATGACCGCCGTCGGTGCCGACGGGGTCGTCACCGTCGAGGAGAGCTCGGGTGTCAGCACCGATCTCGAGATCACCGAGGGCGTTCAGTTCGACAAGGGATTCCTCTCGCCGTACTTCGTCACCGACATCGACAGCCAGGAAGCCGTTCTCGAGGACGCCCTCGTGCTGCTGTATCGCGACAAGATCAGCTCGCTGCCGGACTTCCTGCCGTTGCTGGAGAAGGTCGTCGAGGCAGGCAAGTCGCTGCTCATCGTCGCCGAGGACGTCGAGGGCGAGCCGCTGTCGACCCTGGTCGTCAACTCGATCCGCAAGACGATCCGCGCCGTCGCGGTCAAGGCGCCGTTCTTCGGTGACCGTCGCAAGGCGTTCCTGGAGGACCTGGCCGTGGTCACCGGTGGCACCGTCGTCTCCACCGACATCGGCCTCAGCCTGCCGACCGTCGGGCTCGAGGTCCTCGGTTCGGTCCGTCGCGTCGTCGTCACCAAGGACGCCACGACCCTGGTCGAGGGCGCCGGCACCAAGGAGGCCATCGCCGATCGTTCGGCGCAGCTGCGTCGCGAGATCGAGCAGTCGGACTCGGACTGGGACAAGGAGAAGCTCGCCGAGCGGCTCGCGAAGCTCGCCGGCGGCGTCGCGGTCATCCGCGTGGGTGCGGCCACCGAGACCGCCCTCAAGGAGCGCAAGCACCGCGTCGAGGACGCCGTCGCCGCAGCCAAGGCCGCGGTCGAGGAGGGCATCATCCCCGGCGGTGGCTCGGCCATCGTGCAGGCGGCGAACAAGCTCGACGCGCTCGCCGACTCGTTGACCGGTGACGAAGCGCTCGGCGTCCGCGTGGTGCGGGATGCGGCGAAGGCGCCGCTGTTCTGGATCGCGGCCAACGCGGGTCTCGACGGCGCCGTCGTGGTCGACAAGGTCTCGTCCGCCGATCAGGGCAAGGGCTTCAACGCCGCGAGCCTGTCGTACGGCGACCTCGTCGCCGAGGGCATCATCGACCCGGTGAAGGTGACCCGCTCCGCGGTCGTCAACGCCGCGTCGGTCGCCCGGATGGTGCTGACGACCGAGACCGCGGTCGTCGATCAGCCGGCGGAGGAGCCGGCCGGCCACGCCGGTCACGGCCACGCCCACTGACGCGTTCGAGCTGAAACGGGAAGAGCCGGGCATCCTCTACGAGGATGCCCGGCTCTTTCTCGGTCGTGCGGTGACGTCCGAGAGGCCTCAGGTGCGTCAGCTCGCCATCCGGCGCCCGACCCCGCGCTTCATCAGGATGCTGCGCTCGGACTCCGACAGTCCGCCCCAGATGCCGTAGGGTTCGGCCACTGCGAGAGCGTGTTCGCGGCACTGGGCGATCACGGGGCACTGGTGGCACATCTCCTTGGCGCGACGTTCACGCTGGGCGCGCGCACGTCCACGTTCGCCGTCGGGATGGAAGAACATCGACGACTCGACGCCGCGGCAGAGTCCTGACATCTGCCAGTCCCAGATGTCTGCGTTGGGGCCGGGGAGATGATTGGGCTGAGGCATGGCAGCTACTCCTTGTCTGGGCCGCACCGAGGTGCTCGGTGAAGAAACGTCGATTTCCTACAACGCTGGACTCACATTAAGCGGACCTGAGAAATCGCGTCAATAGCCCTCGAATGGGACGAGAAGGTCCGAAAAGTCTCGATAATGTTAACGGCGGGTTAGCTGGGTACACGGCAATAGCACAATGGTCGAACTCCCTCCCAGTACCCCCTGACAGATGGTTTGAAACCATGCGTGAGCTGCGATTGTTCGAGAACTTCACCTATCATTCCGCTTCGGCGGCCCACCTCGGTTGCGGTGAGGCCGACCGACCCGATTTACACACCAGAAATCTTTCGATGATGCACGCGTGATCTGACCGGAGAATTAACGTTGGGAATCGTTCGTTAAATTCATGCAAACCAGAAAAGTTGCAGTGACCAAGAACACCTCGATCGCGCGCGGGCGCGGCCCTGAACTGCGGGGACGGCCCTCATGGCCTCGTTTCACCGGATCGGTCGGCCGCCCGTGATGACACCGACGACTCCGTCGGACACCTGGCACCGTGCGGTCGAATCCGGCGGTCGAGGGGAGTACGCATCCGCGCTGACCGCACTCGCCCGACTCGAACAGACCCTCGCGCAGGGCGGTGGGCCGTGGTCTCCCGACGCAGCGGCATTGCTGTCCCTGTCTCGGAGCACCCGGGCCTCCCTGTTCCGGCAGGCCGGTCGTCATCGTCGGGCGCATGTCCTCGACGGCCGGGCGCTCGCCGCGGTCGCGCGGGCCGGCATCCCCATCGAGCAGGTGGGTGCTCGAGACCCGGCCCGGCACTCGCTCACGCGGGCGGCAGCCGCCGACGCCCTCGTCGGCCTGGCCGCCGACAACCTGGGCCTGCTGCGCTTCGACGCCGCTCGACGCCTCCTTGATCGGGCATTCTGTGTTCTCGACCCACAGGAGAGCGGTTCCGTGATCGGCGCGTGGAGCCGGGGCGCGGCACAGGGGGAGTGGGCGACCTCGACGAGATGCCGTCTGCGCTGGGAGTGGGTGAGCGCCGAACTCGGGCTGTACCGCGGCGACATCGCCGCCGGACTCGAGCACGCCCGGGCGGGCGCGGAGCTCATCCGCGAGCGGGAGGCCGCGGGCCTCAAGACACCGACCCGCCACCGGGTGAAGACCACTTTGATCGCGGCCGCCGCGACCCTGGGCGCCGGCGATCCGGGCGGTGCCGCCTCGGTGGCCCGGGACGTCGTCCGCGACGCCCGCCGGCACGGACTGGGGCCGCTGGAGTGGGCGGCCACGAGTCTTCTGCTGGGCACCGGGGAGGCGTCCGACGACGAGGTGCGGCGACACCGCCGGCTTCGCGCCACGCTCGTGGGCAAGGGCATGGCGCTGGAACCGGAGGGGTGATGGCTAAGGTGTGTTGGGGTCTGCCACGTCGTCGCCGCCGAATGACGTCCTGTGATGCTGCTGTAGCCGCACCGCAGAACGCTCACGAGCGGGGCCGGCAATGTGCCGGGGCCCGCGACAGGACTGGCGAGGCCGGTTGGCCGATCTGTAACACGGGGATTCCTACACGCGATGAAGTTGACAGGTGGTGAGTTGAACGACGCCGTCCGGGCCGCAGGCCAGGGCGATCGTGCTGCTCTCACGTCAGTTCTCGAGAGCGTGCAGGAACCGATCCTGCGCTACTGCCGAGGACGCATCGGGGTCGGGGAACGTCATCTGTTCTCCGCCGACGACATCGCGCAGGAGGCATTGATGGCGGTGATGACCGCACTGCCCCGTTACCGGGACCAGGGTAAACCGTTCATGGCTTTCGTGTATGGGATCGCCTCGCACAAGGTCGCCGACGCGATGCGGGTGGCCGCACGGGTCAAGTCCGACCCGGTCGATGAGCTCCCCGAGGTATCGCACGCCGCGGGCGGTCCCGAGCAGTTCGCGATCGACGCCGACGGCAGCAGACGTATGCGCTCGCTCCTGGCGGTCCTGCCCGAGAAGCAGCGCGAGGTGCTGGTCCTGAGGCTGATCGTGGGGATGTCGGCCGAGGAGACAGCCCAGGCGATCGGCAGCACCGCGGGCGCCGTGCGCGTCGCCCAGCACCGGGCGCTGGCGAGATTGAAAGACGAGTTGAGACGGACAGGAGGTCACGATGAGCGGACAGTCTGATTGGCGTCGACGCCGTGTCACCGGCGGTGACCAGCCGAATCGACCCGGTCAACCGCCCGCGCATCGACGCGCGCCCGGACCGAGCGGGCCAGCGCCTGCCGGACCCGGTCCACGACCGGTCGAGCCGATCTCCCCGGACGTGAGTCACCGTGACCTCGACCATGACGTCGACCCGGTGGCAGACGGCGCCCCGAACCTCTCCGAGGTCGGGTTCGACGAGAACTTCCTCGACGCCCTCACGCGCGATGTACCCGTGCCGACACGTGACGCGGCCGAGTACGAGCTGGCCGAACTGCTCTCGGGCTGGAAGTCCGAGGTCGTGTCGAAGCCGGCCGAGCGGCTCATCTCCGTCGACGACGTCGAGCGCGCCATCGGTACCACCGAACGGGCGAGCCGGGGACGCCGGATGGTGCGCCACCTGCGCGTCGTGTCGGGTGCCGCCGCCATCGTCATCGTCGCCGCCGCGGGCCTCACCGTGCTGTCGGAGGGTTCGCAGCCCGGCGATCCGCTCTGGGGCATCAAGCAGGTCGTGTTCGCCGAGGCGGCGTCTCAGACGCAGGCCGCCCACGACGTGCGCAACAACCTCGAGCGTGCCGAGGCGGCCATCGCCGCCGGTGACCCGGGCACCGCGGCGAGCCTGCTCGCCGAGGCGTCCGAACGCATGGGTCCGATGCGCGACAACGAGATGCGCGACGAGATGACCGAATGGCTGAACCGCCTGCGGGCGGGGGCCGGTCTGCCCGACGTGACCTCGCTGCCATTGCCGTCGGGGAGTGAGCAGCCGACGACGATCGAGCCGACGCGTCCCGACCTGCGTGAGAGCGGCGACAAGCCGTCGCCCGCCGATGGCTCGACGCCTCCTCCGGGTGAGGAGTCCGACAACCCCACGACGCTGCCGGAGGTGCCCAGCGAGGAGCCGGTCCCGTCGTCGGACTCGCCGTCGACCGGACCCGCACAACCGTCGGCGCCGACGTCGAGCACCAAGGTGACGCGCTTTCCCGCGGAGTTCCCCGAGATCCCGTGGACGCCGCCGCCCGGTGTGGACGCCTCGGGTCGGCCGATCGGCTGACGTTCCCGTCTCCGTCGTGACCACGAGGAAGGCCCCGTACCGAGTCGGTACGGGGCCTTCCTCGTGGGGTGGTGCGCGGCGTCGTGTCGACGCGGCTGGATCGGGCACGGGGCACCGGCCACGCGAAGCCGGAGTGGAGCCGGTCAGCGACCTTCGTCGATGTGGCTGCGCGCATCGGCGTAACCGCGGCAGTAATCCCAGGTGACGTAGGAATCGGGCCGCGGGTCGACCGCCGGCTCGTGCGGACGCACGGTACCGTCGATGAGAAGCTGGATCAGGTTGGCGCGCAACATGTCCCAGTCGTGGTAATGGTCTTCGTGGCAGTCTTCGCAGACGACGACGAGGCCGCGTACGCCGCGATGTGCCAGCAGCGCCTCGTAGAGTGCGAGGTCGGCGAGATCTTCCTCCACCGCGAGCCGCTCGTTCTCGTCCAGCGGGATACCCGGCTCCACGCTGTCCAGGGCGGAAGCGGGGTCGCTGGGGTCGTCGGCGAACGGGTCCGGCGGGAGGCCGGGTGGCAGGTGGTCACGCACATCACCACCGTAGCCGATCGTGAGGCGCCTGCGCCGCACGCATTCACCGCCTCGCCCGGACACCGAACACGCGCCTTCGCGCGGCCTACCGGCGCAAAGACGCCTGTGTGACGATCGCCGCACCGGGGCAGTCGATACGATGGTCCGATGACGCATGTTCGTACCGGTGGAGACGATCCCGGCAAGGTCGCGATGCTCGGCCTGACCTTCGACGACGTCCTGTTGCTGCCCTCGGCCTCGGACGTGATCCCCAGCGAGGTCGACACCTCGTCGCGGGTGACCAAGAACGTGACGCTGCGTGTGCCCCTGGTGAGCTCGGCGATGGACACCGTGACCGAGTCGCGGATGGCGATCGCCATGGCCCGCGCCGGCGGCATGGGCGTCCTCCATCGCAACCTCTCCATCGAGGAGCAGGCCGGCCAGGTCGAGACCGTCAAGCGGTCCGAGGCGGGCATGGTGACCGACCCGGTCACCTGCACGCCGTCGCACACCCTCGCCGAGGTGGATGCGATGTGCGCGCGCTACCGCATCTCCGGACTGCCGGTCGTCGACGACAAGGGCGAACTGGTCGGCATCATCACCAACCGCGACATGCGCTTCGAGGTCGATCAGAGCCGCCCGGTCGCCGAAGTGATGACCAAGGCTCCGCTCATCACCGCCCAGGAGGGCGTGTCCGCCGAGGCCGCGCTCGGGCTGCTGCGGCGCAACAAGGTCGAGAAGCTGCCCATCGTCGACGGCAACGGCCGCCTCACCGGTCTGATCACCGTCAAGGACTTCGTGAAGACCGAGCAGCACCCGCTCGCCACCAAGGACTCCGACGGCCGTCTGCTCGTCGGTGCCGCGGTCGGTACCGGTGGCCCGCAGTGGGACCGCGCCATGGCGCTGGCCGATGCCGGCGCCGACGTCATCATCGTCGACACCGCCCATGCCCACAACCGGCTGGTGCTCGACATGGTCGCCAAGCTCAAGGCCGAGGTCGGCGAGCGCGTCGACGTGGTCGGCGGCAACGTCGCGACCCGTGAGGCCGCCCAGGCCCTCATCGACGCCGGTGCGGACGCGGTGAAGGTCGGCGTCGGACCCGGCTCGATCTGCACGACTCGCGTGGTCGCCGGTGTCGGCGCCCCGCAGATCACCGCGATCCTCGAGGCCGTCGCGGTCTGTCAGAAGGCCGGTGTGCCGGTCATCGCCGACGGTGGCCTGCAGTACTCCGGTGACATCGCGAAGGCACTCGCGGCCGGCGCATCCACCGCGATGCTCGGCTCGTTGCTCGCGGGCACCGCCGAGGCCCCGGGCGAGCTGGTCCTGGTCAACGGCAAGCAGTTCAAGAGCTACCGCGGCATGGGGTCGCTCGGCGCGATGCAGGGCCGCGGTCAGGCCAAGTCGTACTCGAAGGACCGCTACTTCCAGGACGACGTCCTCAAGGAGGAGAAGCTGGTCCCGGAGGGCATCGAGGGACGCGTGCCGTTCCGCGGTCCGCTCGCGCAGGTGATCCACCAACTGGTCGGCGGTCTGCGTGCCGCGATGGGCTACACCGGGGCATCGACGATCGCCGACCTGCAGACGGCGCGGTTCGTCCAGATCACCGCGGCCGGGCTCAAGGAATCGCATCCGCACGACATCACGCTGACCGCCGAGGCTCCCAACTACTATTCCCGCTGACACCCCCGTTGTAGTGTCCCTCCGTCGTTCCCGCCGGGTGTGCCCGGCGGGCGACGCCGTAGGGTCGGTGTGCAGCTGAACTCCGCAGAAAGGCGCAGTGGTGCGTGACCTCGTCGAAATCGGCATGGGCCGGACGGCCCGACGGACCTACGAACTGGACGACGTCAGCATCGTCCCGTCCCGTCGGACCCGCTCGTCCAAGGATGTCTCCACGGCCTGGCAGATCGACGCCTACCGCTTCGAGTCACCGATCCTGAGTCATCCGACCGATGCGCTGGTGTCGCCGGCGGCCGCGATCGAACTGGGCAAGCTGGGCGCGCTGGGTGTCCTCAACGGCGAGGGTCTCTGGGCGCGCCACCGCGACGTCGAGGCGAAGATCGCCGAACTCGTCTCGATCGCGGCGAACGACCCCGACCCCTATGCCGCGGTCCGCCATCTGCAGCGGTTGCACTCCGCACCTCTGGACAGCGGACTGCTCGCCGAGGCGGTGGCCCAGGTCCGCGAGGCCGGAGTGACCACCGCGGTGCGCGTGAGTCCGCAGCACGCGCCCGAGCTCACCCCCGCACTCCTGGCAGCCGGGGTCGAGATCCTGGTGGTGCACGGCACGATCATCTCGGCCGAGCACGTGGCGCAGGTCGACGCCGACGGCGCCCAGCGCGAACCGCTGAATCTCAAGACCTTCATCGCCGACCTCGACGTGCCGGTCATCGCCGGCGGTGTCCACGACCACCGCACGGCCCTGCACCTGATGCGGACCGGCGCCGCGGGCGTCATCGTCGGCTATGGGTCGGCGACAGGCGCGACGACGACCGGTGAGGTCCTCGGCATCGGCGTACCGATGGCCACCGCGATCGCGGATGCGGCCGCGGCGCGTCGTGACTACCTCGACGAGACCGGTGGGCGCTACGTTCACGTCATCGCCGACGGCGACATCCACAGCTCGGGCGACCTGGTCAAGGCGATCGCCTGCGGCGCGGATGCCGCGGTACTCGGAACCACCCTCGCGGCAACGAGTTCGGCGCCGGGTGACGGCTGGTACTGGCCGTCGGCCGCCGCGCACCCCGACACCCCGCGCGGCGCCCTGCTGCAGGTGGCTGCCGGCGAGGAGCGCCCCAGTCTCGAGCGGGTCCTCAACGGCCCGTCCGACGATCCCTACGGTGAGCTGAACGTGGTGGGCGGCCTGCGCCGGGCCATGGCCAAGGCCGGCTACTGCGATCTCAAGGAATTCCAGCGCGTGGGGCTGTCCGTCCGCGCCTGAGGCGATGGGCCGACGCCGCCCCGACATCCGCCCCTGAAATACGCCCTCCTGAGGCAGGCCGACGATATATGGTCGACGGCCCGGCTCTGGAGGGCGTTTTTCGTCGGACGCGATCGGACTTAGGGTGACCTGGGTCATCTTATGTGACAATGCGCGTTAGCATGTTCGCATGGGTTCTGACAGGCGAGGCGACCGCGACACCACCGATTACGACGTGGTGATCGTCGGGTCGGGTTTCGGAGGCAGTGTGAGTGCACTGCGGCTGGTGGAGAAGGGCTATCGGGTCGCCGTCGTCGAGGCGGGTCGCCGATTCGAGGACGACGAGTTCGCGAAGACCAGCTGGCGGTTGAACCGTTGGCTGTGGGCTCCGAAGCTCGGCCTCTACGGCATCCAGCGCATCCACGCGCTCAAGGACGTGATGATCCTCGCGGGCGCCGGGGTCGGCGGCGGATCACTGAACTACGCGAACACGCTGTACAAACCACCGACGCCGTTCTTCACCGACCCTCAGTGGAACCACATCACCGACTGGGAGGACGAACTCTCCCCCTACTATGACCAGGCCCGGCGCATGCTCGGCGTCGTCACCAATCCGACCGTGACCGCGTCGGACCGGGTGGTGGCCGAGGTGGCCGCCGAGATGGGTGCCGGGGACACCGTGACGCCCACGCCGGTCGGCGTGTTCTTCGGCGCGAAGACGGGTCTGGCCGGGGCACCGGGCGAGACGGTCGCGGACCCGTACTTCGGGGGTGCCGGGCCGGAGCGAACCGCATGCACCGAATGTGGCGCATGCATGACCGGGTGCCGCGTCGGCGCGAAGAACACCCTGCTGAAGAACTACCTCGGGCTCGCGGAACGCAACGGCGCCACGATCATCGACCGCACCACGGTGGACTCGTTGCGGCAGCGCGAAGACGGCGTGTGGGAGGTCGGCACGCACCATTCGTCGTCGTGGGGTCCGGTGGGCAGGCGTCGGCGGACGTTCACCGCGGGGCAGGTGATCCTGGCCGCCGGCACGTTCAACACCCAGCGTCTGCTGCACCACGCGAAACTCGGTACGCTGCCCCGCATCTCGGACGCGATGGGCCGGCTCACGCGAACGAATTCGGAGTCGATCCTCGGTGCGATGGGCTCGCGTATCGACCCGGAGAACGACTACTCGCGCGGGGTCGCGATCACCTCGTCGTTCTATCCGGAGCCGAACACCCACATCGAACCGGTGCGATACGGCAAGGGCTCCAACGCGATCGCTTATCTGCAGACGCTGCTGACCGATGGTGGCACACGTCGCCACCGGCTGGGTCAGTTCCTTCGTCAGGTGGCGCGCAATCCGTTCCTGCTGGTGCGGTTGCTGGTCGTGCGCCAGTGGAGCGAGCGGACCGTCATCGCCCTGGTCATGCAGAACAACAACAACTCGCTGACCACCTTCGTGCGCAAACGCGGGCCGTTGCGGTACGTCACGAGCAAGCAGGGGCACGGTGAACCGAACCCGACCTGGATCCCCGCGGGCAACGAGGCGACGCGACGGATCGCCGCGAAGCTGAACGACGGTGTGGCAGGCGGCACCTGGGGCGACATCGTCAACATGCCGCTGACCGCGCACTACCTCGGCGGCTGCGCGATCTCCGACGACCCCGCGAGCGGCGTGATCGATCCCTACCAGCGCGTCTGGAACTACCCGACCCTGCACATCGCCGACGGCGCATCGGTGTCGGCGAACCTCGGCGTCAACCCGTCCCTGACGATCTGCGCGCAGGCCGAACGTGCGGCCGCACTGTGGCCGAACAAGGGTGAGGACGATCGCCGGCCCGGTCAGGGCGAGCCGTACCGGCGGATCACCCCGACCCCGCCGGCCTCGCCGGTGGTCCCCGCCGAGGCTCCGGGTGCACTGCGCTTGCCCATCACGCCGGTAGCGCCTGCCGCCACGGCCTGACGACGCCGTCTGGCCGGTTGCACGATGGGGTGACGCGGGGTGTGGATCGCGTCATAGGTGCCGCGGGTTTCCGCGGGTACTGTCGCCTCCACGAGCCGAGACACCGGGGGCACCATGGCACAGCAGACATCGTCGACCGTCATTCTCGCCGGCGGAAGCGGCGCGCTCGGAACACATCTCGCGCATGACCTGCTCTCACGTGGACACCACCCGATCATCCTGACGCGGCGCGTCGACCCGTCGTCGCCCTTCGAGCAGGTAGTCTGGGACGGCCGGACCCAGGGGGACTGGGTGGATGTCGTCACGGCGGACCGTCCGACAGCGGTCGTGAACCTCGCGGGCAAGCTGGTGGACTGCCGGCCCACCACGGCCAACATCGCCGCACTGCGGGACAGCCGGGTGGACGCGACGCGAGCTCTCGTCGTCGCTTCCCGGATGCGGAGGACGCCGATTTCGCACTGGCTGCAGTCGAGCACCACGGCCATCTGGAGTGATGCCGGCGAGCAGTGGTGCACCGAGGCCACCCCTGTACCGGAACCGGGCCTACCGCAGATGACCGGTGTCGCGCAGCCCTGGGAAGCCGCGGTCGACGGGGCGAACACCGAGCACCTCACCGTCCTGCGGACGTCGATCGTCCTGGACGCCGACGCACCGGCGATGCGACGACTGGCCGGCCTCACCAGCGCCGGACTGGGTGGACGCATCGGCGACGGACGGCAGTGGTTCAGCTGGATTCACGTCGACGACTGGCTGGCGATCGCCCGGATGGCGCTGGGCGTGGACGGTCCGACGATGCTGCCCGATGGTGTCCTCGTGGCCGCCGCACCGAATCCGGTCCGCAACGCCGAGCTCATGGCGCAGTTGCGGAAGGTCCTCCACCGGCCGCCGGCACCGCCGACGCCGGGAGTCCTGCTGAAACTGGGGGCAGTCGCGCTGCGCACCGACCCCGCGCTCGGGCTCACGGGGCGGCGTGCGCGATCAGATGTGCTGGCGGACGCAGGTTTCGAATTCCGCTTCCCCGACCTCGATGCCGCTCTCGCCGACCTCGTCGGGTCCTGACGGCCCCGAAAGATCGACCCCGAAAGGTCGACCCCGAACGGTCGGCCCTGAATGGTCGGTACCGTCGGCTCAGTCCAGGCCACGTGCGGTGAGGGTGTCGGCGAATCCGTCCGCGGTGCGCAGGGCTGCCAGCACCACCGGTGCGACGAGGATGCGCGGCCCGGGACGCAACCCGCGGGCCTTGCGGGCCTCGTCGACCTCGCGCACCACCTCGACCATCAGCGGGATCGCACGGATGGTGAGGGCCAACGCGATCGCGATCAGGTCCACGCGCACACCGAAGCGGGCCAGCGGCCCCAGTGCTCGGACGATCGTGTCGAGCATGTCCGTGGTGCGCGTGGTCAGCGAGACGACGGCGGCGAGCGCGACCGACAGCGCGAGGACCCCGCAGATCACCACGGCGCGTCGCCAATCGGTGAACACGACCTGGAACGCGAAGATGAACAGCAGCAGCCACAGCAGCGGGCGCAGCTGCCGCCACGCCTCGAGGGGGCCGATCCCGGCCAGCGCGTAGATCACCGCGACGCCGAGGGTCGCGATCCCGAGCGCCGGCAACGACCGCACGGTCAGCGACAGCACGAGGATGAGCACGCCCATCGCGAGGAACTTGAATCCGGCGGGCAGGCGATGCACGAGGGTGTTGCCGGGCCGGTAGACGCCGAGCACGTTCATGACATCAGCCTGCGGTACGCCGCGAGTGCGGGGCCGGGCGAATCATCGGCGACGACCCGGCCCTCGTCGATGGCGATCACCCGGTCGAAGCCGGCGAGGATGTCGAGATCGTGGCTGACGACGACGAGCTGTTCGTCGAGGGTGTCGAAGACCCTGGTGAGCATGCGGGTGTTGCGCAGGTCGAGCAGGGTGGTGGGCTCGTCGGCGACGATGATCGCCGGGTCGGTCACGAAGATCGACGCGAGGGCGAGGAGTTGCTTCTGCCCACCGGACAGTCGCTGGGCGGGATGGTCGGCGTGGGCGGCGAGTCCGAATCGCGCGAGCACCTCGCGGGCGCGGTCGGCGCGCGCCGCTTTGTCGAGATCGGTCCGGCGGAGGGACAGTTCGATGTCCTCCAGCACCGTCGGCATGATGATCTGGCGGTCGGGGTCGGAGAAGATGAACCCCACCCGTCGGCGGACCTCGCGCTTGTTCTTCGCGACCGGCAGGCCGTCGACGGTGACGGTCCCCGAGTCGGGGACGACGAGCGCGTTGATCATCCGCGCCAGCGTCGACTTACCGCTGCCGTTGGCACCGACGATCCCGATGCGGTTCTCCGACAACGTGAGCGAGACGTCACGCAGCACGACACGACCGTCGTAGGCGTGCGAGACGTTCTCGAACTCGATCATCCGGCTCGGGTCACCGCCGCGTCAGCTGTCGGCGACGGCGGCGCGCCGCGACAGTCGCATCGGTGCGATGAGTCCGGGCCGCCCGCGATGGACCTGGGCGGCGACCAGCGCGGCGACCACGGCCTTCGCGATGTCACCCGGGATGAACGGGCCGTTGGCGGACAACGCCGCCCACACCGTCAGGTCGGTGCGCAGGAGCATCCCGACGATCCCGAACACGTAGAGCACGACGATCCCGCCGAGCACGTTGATGCCGATGCCCCAGAGCACGCGGTAGCGCGGGGTGGTGCCGACACCGAGCATCATCGCGGTCAACACGCCGATCACGATGACGGCGGGCAGGAACCCGATGAAGAAGCCCGCGGTGGGCGAGGAGAGCGAGGTGTAGCCGTTCCGGCCGCCGGCGAGGATCGGCAGTCCGGCGATCGCGAGCACCATGAAGAGCACGACCGCGAGGGTCCCCTTCTTGGGGCCGAGAACCGCACCGGCGAGGATGACGCCGAGCGACTGGAGGGTGATCGGCACACCGCTGGAGCCGATGTTGATGGTCCCGGGGAGTCCGAGCGCGGCGATCAGCGCGGCGAACACGGCGGCCTGGGTGAGGTCGCCGATGCTCAGCGACCAGCGATGGGGGGTTTCCGGCGATGCAGTCATGTCGATTGCGGAGTATTTCACGTCGGTCCGGAAGCCCTCGGTGCAGGCCGCACCCGCGGGCCCGATGTGCCTCGGGCCACGACGGCCCGCCGTCGGCCGGGTGAGCAGGAGAGACCGGTGCGGTGCTCACCGGAATCGGCCCACTAGACTCGACCCGGTGACAGACTCTTCTGGTGAGGATTTCCTCGAGGGCCCCCGGCCGGTTCTCGTCGTCGACTTCGGTGCGCAGTACGCGCAGCTGATCGCCCGCAGGGTTCGCGAGGCCCGGATCTACTCCGAGGTGATCTCCCACGACGCCCCGCTGGAGAAGATCCAGGAGAAGGATCCGGTTGCGATCATCCTGTCGGGTGGTCCGTCGTCGGTGTACGCCGAAGACGCGCCCGATCTCGATCCGGCCCTCTTCGACCTCGACGTCCCGGTGTTCGGCATCTGCTACGGATTCCAGGCGATGGCCGACAAGCTCGGTGGCGAGGTCGCCAACACCGGTGGCCGCGAGTTCGGCCGCACCACGCTGACCGTCAACGGCGAAGGTGTTCTGCATCAGGGCCTCTCGGACACACAGCCGGTGTGGATGAGCCACAACGACGCCGTGCAGGCGCCGCCGGAGGGCTTCACCGTCACCGGGTCCACGCCGGGCGCGCCCGTCGCGTCGTTCGAGAACCTCAAGCGCCGCATGGCCGGTGTGCAGTACCACCCCGAGGTGCTGCACACGCCGCACGGTCAGCAGATCCTCACCCGCTTCCTCTACGAGATCGCCGGGCTGGAGGCCACCTGGACGGCGGCCAACATCGCCGACGCGCTCATCGACGCCGTCGCCGATCAGATCGGCGACGGACGGGCCATCTGCGGATTGTCCGGTGGCGTGGACTCAGCGGTCGCCGCCGCGCTGGTGCAGCGCGCCATCGGCGATCGTCTCACCTGCGTCTTCGTCGATCACGGTCTTCTGCGAGCCGGTGAGCGCGAACAGGTGCAGCACGATTTCGTCGGTGCGACCGGTGCCAAGCTGGTGACGGTCGACGCTGCCGACACGTTCCTGCGCGAGCTGTCCGGCGTCAGCGACCCGGAGACCAAGCGCAAGATCATCGGCCGGGAGTTCATCCGGTCGTTCGAGGGCGCGGTCAGCGAGGTGCTCGGCGAGGAGGCCGAATCGGGGGAGAAGGTCGAGTTCCTCGTGCAGGGCACGCTCTACCCCGATGTCGTCGAATCCGGCGGTGGCAGCGGCACCGCGAACATCAAGAGCCACCACAACGTGGGCGGCCTGCCAGACGATCTGGAGTTCAGCCTGGTCGAGCCCCTGCGGTTGCTGTTCAAGGACGAGGTCCGCGCCGTCGGCCGCGAACTCGGACTACCCGAGGAGATCGTGGCGCGTCAGCCGTTCCCCGGCCCGGGCCTCGCGATCCGCATCGTCGGCGAGGTGACCGGCGACCGCCTGGAGTTGCTGCGCAAGGCCGACCTGATCGCCCGCGAGGAACTCACCGCGGCCGGACTCGACTCGCAGATCTGGCAGTGTCCGGTGGTGTTGCTCGCCGACGTCCGCAGCGTGGGCGTGCAGGGCGACGGCCGCACCTACGGTCATCCCATCGTGCTGCGGCCGGTGTCCAGCGAGGACGCGATGACCGCGGACTGGACGCGCGTGCCCTACGAGGTCCTGGAGATCATCTCGACCCGCATCACCAACGAGGTGGCCGAGGTCAACCGTGTCGTGCTCGACGTGACGAGCAAGCCGCCGGGCACCATCGAGTGGGAGTGACCGCCCGAGGGTGATCGAGGCGTGACGACGGCCGGTGGCAGAAGCCACCGGCCGTCGTCGTCGAAGCGTCGGCCCCGGGTCAGCGCCGCGTGCGCGCCCCGGACACGATCAGCACGAGCCCGATCAGCAGACCGACGCCGACCGCGACCCATCCGAGGTCGGCGGCGTCGGGCAGGGTGGGGCCGTCGGCGAGCCCCCATCCGGCCACCGCGAGGGCAAGAATTCCGAGGAATCCCAGGCCCGGGGCACGATGGCCGGACCGGCAGGCGTTGCCGGGGGCGGTGTCGTCGTCGTGAATGGTCATCGGAGAACCTCCACCTCTCCCATCCCGGTGCGGGCGTCGATCTCGAGGACCGGCCCGTCGGTGCCGTCGCGCCCACCGTCGAGTCCGGTGGGGCATGTGTAGTCGCCGATGCCCGTCTGGCACTGCGCACGGACGTTCATGGTGTCGGGGACGAGGACCCGGATGACACCGACGCCGTTCTCGAGCTTCACCGTGCGGTCGGCGGTGAGGTCCACCTGGCGCAGGTCCAAGGTCATCTCACCGGCCCCCAGCGAGTACTGGGACTGGATGTCGTTCTCGCTCAACGGTGTCCAGTTGCGTTCTCCGGCGCCTCCGGAGGGCAGCGGTCCGGTGATGCCGCTGACCCCGGACACCACGGTCGTGGCGACGACGGCGACCCCGAGTGCGATGGCGATGGGTACGAGACCGGTGCTGTGTTCGCCGGTGCGTCGACGTACGAACGCCGCGACGAGGAGTCCGGCACCCACGACGGCCAGGCACAGCGAGAGGATGTGCGGCGCGGTGAACCAGTCGACCCCGGCCTGGTGCAGTGCGGCTCCCGCGGCTCCCACGATGATCGCGAGTCCCACGACGATCAGGGTCAGCGGTGACCGCCTGCGCCGTACGACGACCGGTGCTTCGGGGGCCGCCGGTTCGGGCAGGTCCCACGCGAACCGAGCTGCTCCGAGCGGGTCCCAGGCCGGTGGACTCAGTTCGATGGTCGCCCCGGTGGCGGGGCCCGTGTCGGTGTCCGAGTCGGCGTCGACGTGCCCCGGCGTCGCCTTGGCGAGATCGACCCGTGGCTCGGGTGTCGCCGGATGGTCGTCGGCCAGATGGGGTGGTGTGGCGGTCGATGGTGTGACGTCCGGTGATGTCGAGGGCATGGGAGCTCCTGGTGTCGGGGTACCAGCGATGGCGGTCGGCGGGTCCGCCGGGCCGCCGGTGCCGGTCATGGCGCGCGGTACCCAGCGTTCGAACTGGCCGGCGGCCGGGGGCGGCACGACGATGTCGGTGACGGCCGCGGTGTCGACGCTGGTCCCGGCCGGCGGTGTCGGGGTGCGCAGGTACAGCAGGTACCAGCCGCCGAGCATGAGGATCGCCCCGACCAGTCCGCCCGACCCCCATGTCCGGTTGGGGCCGAAGGAGGTGACGATGACGATCGAGAGGACGACGAGCAGGATGACCTGCGGGTTGCCGAGTCCGTGCAACGACCCGTGCGCGTCGTCCGAGGTGCGGCGCCCGGCCAGGAGCGCCTCGTCGCGGGCGCGGCCTGCGCCGGGGAAGGCGACCCAGGCGGCGAGGTACAGCAACAGTCCGCTGCCCCCGAAGAAGGCCGCGACCACGAATGCGACCTTCACCAGTGTGGGATCGATCCGGTAGCGCGCTGCGATGCCGGCACACACTCCGGCGATGGTCCGGCCCTCGGGGCGGTAGGGGCGCGTCGACCACAGCCCCTGGATCTGCTGCTGGAACTCCTTGGTGTCCATGCGAACATGGTGCCGCCCGCACCGTGGCCGTCACATCGGGTGAACCCCTGATTTGTCCCCCGAGAACCCGGCCGGGTCCCCGTAGAACCCTGACACACCCTGAGTCCGTGGCCCGCAAACCGGGGTTGACCCCGATGCCCCGGCATCGGTGTCATGGGACGATCGAGGAGTGAGTCGAATGGAGGTCGAGCCAGTCCCGCGGTTGGTGCGCCGCGACGGGGGTCGTGTCGTCGCCGGTGTCGCCGGCGGGCTGGCCGACCATCTCGGGGTCGAGGTGTTCCGTGTGCGGATCGTCTTCGTGGTGCTGGCCGCCCTGGCCGGCGCCGGGGTCGCCGCCTACGGGCTCCTCTGGTTCTTCTGCCCGGTGGGCAAGGACACCGCACCGCCGGCACCCGGCGAACGCAGGCAGTCGCTGGGCCTGGCGATGATCGGTCTCGTCGCGATGGCCGTGGTGGGTTTCGCGGCGTCGGGCACGCCCGCGGAGTACCTCGTCCCGTTCGTCTTCATCGCCATCGGCGCGAGCCTCGTCTGGCGCGAGTTCGACACGTCGCACCGCGCGCCGCGCACACCTCTGCTGACCTGGACACGCCTGATCGGCGGCGTGGCCCTGGTCGTCGGGGGGCTGGTCGTGGTCGTCGTGGCCGGCGACCGCAGCTTCGGCGGGCTCAACTCGACGATCCTCGCGGTCGGCGCGACCCTCATCGGGGTGGTGTTGCTGACGGTTCCGCTGTGGATGCGAATGCTCCGGACCCTCAACGAGGAACGGGCGGCCCGGATCCGCAACGCCGAACGGGAGGAGATCGCGTCGCATCTGCACGACTCCGTGCTGCAGACCCTCGCGCTGATCCAGAAGAAGGCCGGCCGGCCCGAGGAGGTGGCCCGGCTCGCGCGGAGTCAGGAACGCGAACTGCGGTCCTGGCTCTTCGGGGACCCCGCCACCGAACGCGGGTCCTTCGCCGCGGCGTTGCGCAGCGTCGGGGCCGAGGTCGAGGACGCCTACGGTATCGAGGTGGAGGTCATCACCGTCGGCGATCTGCGGCCGCGCAACACCCGGGATGCCAAGCGATGGTCGGCCCTGGTCGGTGCCACGCGCGAGGCGCTGGTCAACGCGGCCAAGCACTCCGGCGAGCGCACCGTGGACGTCTACGGGGAGGTCACCGACGATGAGGTCGAGGTGTTCGTCCGTGATCGCGGCGTGGGGTTCGACCCCGCCGTCGTCGACGACGACCGGCAGGGGATCACCCGCTCGATCCGCGCCCGCGTGGAGCGGATGGGCGGTCGCGTCCGCATCACCTCGACGCCCGGCCGCGGTACCAACGTCGGTCTCGTGATGCCACGCGGAGACGGCGGTTCCCTCGACGACGTGCACGACGAGTCGCCCACCGACACCGTCACCGACGACACCGACGCTGCCGTCGGCGACCCAGGCGCTGCCCGCGACGCCGCCACCCATCCGGTTGTGGAGCAGCCGGACCACCGCAGGAAGGTGCGATGACCCCGAGCATGACCGGTTCCGGCCCGACATCCGACAGCGATTCCGACGCGATGCCGTCGACGTACAGCGTCTATCTGGTCGACGATCACGCGGTCTTCCGTTCCGGGGTGCGGGCCGAACTGGCCGACGAGCCGGGTCTGCGCGTCGTCGGTGAGGCCGGCGCCGTGGCGGAGGCGATCGACGGAATCGTGGCAGCCGCACCTGATGTGGTCCTGCTCGACGTCCACATGCCCGCCGGCGGCGGGGTCGCGGTACTGCGCGGGGTCGTCGACCGCCTCGGAACGGGGATGCAGGACAAGGGAACACCGGTGTTCCTGGCCCTCAGCGTCTCCGATGCGGCCGAGGACGTCATCGCGACGATCCGGGCGGGTGCACGCGGGTACGTGACGAAGACGATCGCCGGACCCGAACTGGCCGACGCGGTCCGTCGGGTCGCCGACGGCGACGCGGTGTTCAGCCCGCGACTCGCGGGCTTCGTCCTGGATTCCTTCACCGGCAAGTCGACGGCGCCCGAACCGCCGCTCGACCCCGAACTGGACTCCCTGACCCGTCGGGAACTGGAGGTCCTGCGACTGCTCGCGCGCGGTTACACCTATCGGGAGATCGCCGAGGAGCTGTTCATCTCGATCAAGACGGTCGAGACACACGCCTCGAACGTGCTGCGCAAGACCCAGCAGTCCAATCGCAACGCGCTGACCCGCTGGGCGGCGACGCGTCACATCGGCTGAGCCGGGGTCCGCTCAGCGCAACAGGGCGATGGCGAGCACGACCATCACCGCGAGCACGGCGAAGAAGGCGAAGACCGACACCGCGAGTGCGGTGCTCGACGTGGCCGACGATCGGGGTGGCGGTCCGTAGACGGACGGGTGACTCGGCTGCGAATTCTGCTGTGGTGTCGGTGATCCCGGATCGGATGAGTACCTCGGTGTGGACTGGGGTCGGGGTGTCGACATCAGCGTGGGGGACAAGCCCTCGCGGGTGAGGTCGCGGGAGCCGCGATCGGCGGGCATCGTCTGCGCATACGGGGGCAGTGTCGGTCCGGCGGCCGGGCGGTGGGACCCGGTGGTCGACGCCCGTCCGGTTCGTTGTGACCACACCGGCGTCCCCGCGCCGGGGCGGGTGATGAGTCCGGTGAGGACCTGGTCCCGCGTACCGCGCGAGCCGGCGGCGAACGCGGCGAGCAGGTCGCGGGCCTGGACCATGGAGGGGCGCTTGGTCGGACTCGGTTCGAGAAGACGCAGCAGGACCGGCTCGAGCTCGGCGGCACGCTCCATCGGGTTGATGCGGGCGCGGGCGACCTTGTGCAGCAGCGCGATCGAGTTGTCGTCGATCCCGAACGGCGGCTGTCCCTCGACCATCGTGTAGACGGTCGCACCAAGGGAATACACGTCCGACGCCTCCTGCGGGTCTGCGCCACGTGCGACCTCGGGGGCGAAATAGGCCGGGGTGCCGGTGATCACGCCGGTCTGGGTGAGCGTCACGTCGTCCTTGGCCCGCGAGATGCCGAAGTCGGTGATCTTGACCAGCCCGGCATTGCGACCGCCCTCGGCGATGAGGATGTTCCCGGGTTTGATGTCGCGGTGCACGATCCCGGCCGCGTGCGCCTCGACCATCGCGTCGGCCACCTGGGCACCGATCTGGGCCGCCTCGACGGGGGTGAGAGTCTGTGTGGCATGCAGGATCTGGGCGACGCTCCGGGAGGGGAGGTACTCCATCACCAGCCAGGGCTCCCCGCGATCGAGGGCGACATCGTGCATGGCGATCGCGTTGCGGTGTGACAGCTTCGCCGCGATCCGACCCTCGCGCATCGCCCGGCGGCGCACGTTCTCGGCGGAGTCCTCGGTGAGACCCTCGGTGGAGACGACCTGTTTCACCGCCACATCGCGGTCGAGGAGCTGATCGCGGGCCAGCCAGACCGTACCCATGCCACCGCCGCCGATCCGCGACTTGAGGCGGTAGCGGCCGGCCACCAGGTACTGGGGACCTGGTGCATGATGGGTTCCGGCGCTGGTCGACATACGGCGATGATAGCGGCGCGGGTTGCCGGGTGGGCACCGCACTTGACAGTGCTCTCGTACATATGTTCGACTCGCTGCATGCGATGGTCCGATCAGGCCGTGGAGGTCGACGACGGGGCGCTCCCCGGGTTGAGTCGCTCAGGTCTGGTCAGGTCGGTGCGCACGCCCGACTTCGAGGGTGTCACGTTCCACGAGGTGCTGGCGAAGAGCGCACTCAACCGCGTCCCGGAGGCGTCACAGCTCCCGTTCCAGTTCACCGTCAACACTTTTCGCGGGTGCACCCACGCCTGCCGCTACTGCTTCGCCCGGCCGACGCACGAGTACCTCGATCTCGATGCCGGCACCGATTTCGACACCCAGGTGGTGGTCAAGCTGAACGTGGCGGCGGTGCTCCGCAAGGAGTTGCGCCGCCGGTCCTGGACCCGCGAGACGGTCGCGCTCGGGACCAACACCGACCCCTATCAGCGGGCCGAGGGGCGTTATCGGCTCATGCCGGGGGTGATCTCCGCGCTCGCCGAGTCGCGGACGCCGTTCTCCATCCTCACCAAGGGCACGCTGATCCGGCGGGATCTGTCGCTGTTGCGCCAGGCGGCAGGCGAGGTGTCGGTGAGCGTGGGGATCTCGCTGGCGATCCTCGACCCGGACCTGCAGAAGAAGATCGAGCCCGGGACGCCGTCGCCGCAGGCGAGGCTCACGGTGATCCGTGAGCTCGCCGACGCCGGCATCGTGCCGCACGTGATGGTCGCCCCGGTGATCCCGTATCTGACGGATTCGACCGCCCATCTCGATGCTCTGCTCGAGGCGCTCGCCGATGCCGGGGCGGCCGGGGTGACGGCCTTCCCGATGCATCTGCGGTCGTCGACCAAGCCCTGGTTTCTCGAATGGCTCGCCGAGGAACATCCGGCGCTCATCCGGCGATACCGGGGGCTGTACGGGCGTGGCGCCTATGTCACTCCCGAATATTCGTCCTGGCTGCGTGATCGCATGAAACCCCTCGTCCACCGTCATGGACTCGCCGGTTCCGGTGGGCTGCGGCAGTCGGGACGCGACGCGTCGTCGACGGTGGCCGAGCCCGAACTGCAGCACGCGCTCACCCTGTTCTGACCTCCCGATTCGCCGGTTGCGGGCAGATCGTCGGCTTCGGCCGCGGTTCTGTCCGTGACCGGCGTTTCGGCGTGATCGGACGATCATCTACTGCGTCCCAACGG
This sequence comes from Gordonia sp. 'Campus', assembly GCF_022206305.1. GTDB lineage: Bacteria > Actinomycetota > Actinomycetes > Mycobacteriales > Mycobacteriaceae > Gordonia. The sequence goes on from NZ_JAKOIW010000013.1 coordinate 91,082, forward strand.
AATTCACCTTCGGTTGACGCTTGTCGGTGGTTGGTTCTACTCTCAGATCATCGAAACAATGTTCGAATGATCGGCGGACGAGGTCACCCTCGGGATCACTCGCACGGCTGTTTCGAGACCACGATGGCGCGCACCTTCCCGGCTCGCTCGAGTACCACATGTCGACTGGAGGGTGTCATGCATTTGTCACGTCATGCTGCTGTGTCAGGTCGTGCAGTCGGGTCGGATCGTGCGGTCGGATCGGATCGTGGCGCTGCGGACGCCTCCGGCCGGGCCGACGAGCTGGCCGGGCTGCGGCGGCGGATGGCAGCCATGTCCGGGCGGCCCGATCAACGCACGGTCGAGGTCCGTGACCGGTCCGTGGCGGTACTCCCGGTGCCGGACGCGTTGTCGGAGGTGTTGCCACACAAAGGGATTCCCCGGGGTACCGTTGCCCTCCTCGATGGCGCGCACTCGGTGCTGGTCGCCATGATCGCGTCGGTGACGCGCGCCGGAGGTCAGGTGGGGATCGTCGGGTTGCCGCGGTTGAGTCTGCTGTCGGCGGCCGAGATGGGTGCGGACCTGTCCCGCATCGCCACGATTCCCGAACCGGGTCCCGACCCGGTCGAGGTGGCGGCGGTGTTGCTCGACGGCATGGATCTCGTCGTCCTCGATCTGGGGAGCGGCGGTGAACAGATGCATGCCCGCGGTGAAGCGGTGGCCCCGTCGCGCGCCCGGGTGGTGATGGGTCGCGTGCGCAAACAGTCGGCGGTGTTGCTGGTGACCGGTGGGATGTGGCCCGGCGCCCAGCTGACCGTCGAGGCGCGCGTCCTCACCTATCGGCACAGCCCGATCCTGGCGGCGGCCACGGACCTCGACGCCGCGCGCAGCGGATACGGCCGCATCGGCGGGATGCGGTTGCAGGTCACGGCGTCGAGCAGGGGCCGGCAGCCCGAGAGCGCCGAGGTCGAGTTGCTGACGGGCGGCCACGGCGCCGACCGGACCGTCGAGATGGTCGCGGCCCGGCGCGCACGACCAGCGCTGGCGGTGGCGAACTGATGTCCGACGCGGATACGAGGTCCCGTCGGATCCTGGCGCTCTGGTGTCCGGACTGGCCGGCGATGGCGGCCGCCGCGGAGGCCGACCTGCCGCCCTTGCATCCGGTGGCGGTGCTGTCGGCCAACCGGGTGGTCGCCTGTTCGGCCTCGGCCCGGGCTGCCGGGGTCCGACGCGGGATGCGCAAACGCCAGGCCCAGGCGATGTGCACGGAGATGACCGTGGTCGCTGCCGACGAACACCGGGACGGACGGCTGTTCGAACCGGTGGTGGCCGCGGTGGCCGAGGTGATTCCCGCCCTCGAGGTGTTGCGGCCAGGTCTTCTGGTGATCTCCGGTGACCGCGCCGCGCGCTACTTCGGCGGCATGGAGGCGCTGGCGGAGGAACTCGTCGACGTGGTGTCCGCCTGCGGCATCGAATCGCAGGTGGGTATGGCCGATGAGATCTTCACCGCGGTCCTCGCCGCCCGGCACGGGCACCAGGTGGAGCCCGGGGGCGATCGCGACTACCTCGCCGGCCGGCCCGTCGCCGATCTCGCCGTCGAACCCAGTATGAGTGATCCTTCGCGCGGCGACCTCGTGGATCTGTTGCGGCGCTTGGGTATCGGCACGATCGGCGCCTTCGCGGAGATGTCCGTGACCGACGTGGCCACCCGGTTCGCCAGGGATGCGGTGACAGCGCACCGCCTCGCCAACGCGTTGCCGGGCCGAGTACCGTCGACCAGGGGGGTGCCTGCGGAACTGAACGTCGATCACGCCTGTGACCCGCCCGTCGATCGCATCGATGTCGCGGCGTTCATCGGCCGCAGTCTCGCCGATGCCCTGCACCGGCGCCTGCGCGACGCCGCGGTGGCCTGTACGCGGTTGACGATCATCGCGACCACCGAACGCGGACAACAGCATTCACGTACCTGGCGATGCGCACAACCGCTCACCCCGGAGACGACCGCCGACCGTATCCGGTGGCAGCTGGAAGGGTGGTTGACCGGCCCGGCGCGCCAGGGGAGGAGAGCGGGACGCGGCGCGGGCGCCCGGGACTCCCGTCCCGACTCGCCGATCGTGCGACTACGGCTCGAGCCGGTCGAGGTCGTCGAGGCCGGTGCCCTGCACTATCAGCTCACCGACGAACTCTCTCGGGGCGGACTCGCCGGCGAACCCGATGGAGAAGAACGCGCGCGCCGTTCGCTGGTGCGGATACAGGGGTTGCTCGGTGGCGATGCCGTCCGCATCCCGGTGTTGAGCGGGGGACGCGGACCCGCCGAGCGCATCACGATGGTCTCTCTCGGCGATGAGCTCTCGCCGCGTCGCGACCCGTCGGCGCCATGGCCCGGCCGTCTCCCTCAGCCCAGCCCGACGCTGCTGGTGGAGACCGCTATCCACGTGCTCGATGCGCTGGGTCAACCGGTGAAGGTGACCGACCGCGGGGCCTTCACCGCCGAACCGGTGACCGTCGCGCTGGCCTCGTCCCGGAGCAGACGGTCGAGTTGGGGGTTGTGCTGGTGGGCCGGTCCCTGGCCGGTCGGCAGCATCCCACGGTCGGCGACGGGTACCGCCGAGCGGCCGGAGCAGGGCACCGCCGAGCCCGGGCTGATCGCTCGGGCACAGGTGTTGCTCGACGATTCGCGGGCGTTGCTGCTGTGTTATCGAGCCGGGGAGTGGATCGTCGAGGGCGTCTATGAGTAGGTGGCCGATTCAGCTGTTGGCGCCCCGCGCGATCACCGGCCAACGACTGTCCGAGCCGTCGATGGCGACCAGCTCGTCGACGAGGTTCACCGCGGTGCACACGTGGTTGGGCACCACCCGCACGATGTCGCCGAGCCGGGGGACGTTCGCGGCGCCGTGCGGGAACTCGACGACGGCATGGTGTTCGGACAGCAGCACGATGCGGGCGTCGTGATGGTCGAGGAGCCGGCCGTGGCCGGTGGCCCAGGGAGCGCGATCGGCACCGAGGATCTTGCTGCCGGCGTCGAGGACGATCCGATTGCCCTCGGAGCGCACGACCGTCGACACCGCGGTCAACGACACCTCGTCGAAGCCGCACGACCCCATCTCGATCTGCTGGGCGTCGTTGAACGGGTAGACACCGGGCCGGATCTCGGTGAGGACTCCGGAACGGCCCATCCGATCCAGGAAGTCGACGGTGGGAGTGGAGCCGCCGCTGCGGATTCGGGGTTCGATGCCGCGGGTCCGCAGGCTCGCCGCGGCCTCACCGAGGGCGGTCACCTCCTGCGCGGCCGCTCGCTGCCGCGTGTCCCCGAGGCCGTAGCCGTGGCCGGGGAAGGTGAACACGCCTGCCACGTCGAGTCCCGCATCGGTGCCGGCGACGGCGACCTCCCCGGCCCGCTCCGGCACGACTCCGGTGCGATGCTGGCCGGAATCGACCTCGACGACGGCCTCGATCCGCCGGACCGGTGCCGGTGCCGACGCGGACGCGGTGGCGAGCAGGGCGCCCAGATGACGCGCGCCCTCGACCGAGTCGACACCCACGCGCAACGACACCCGGCCCGCCAGGGCGCAGAGCCGGGCGGCTTTCGCCGGGGTCGGCCACAGCGGGAACGCGATGAAGATGTCTGTGCACGTGGTGATCCCGGCGGCATCGGCGAACGCCTCGGCCTCACCGATGGTGGCCACGGTCAGCCCCACCGCGCCCCGCTCGATCTGCCCTCGCGCGATCTCGGCGCATTTGTGGGTCTTGGCGTGCGGACGTAGGTCGACCCCGGCCGACCGTGCGAGGGCGGCGACCCCGGTGAGGTTGCGTTCCATCCGGTCGACGTCGACCTCGAGGTACGGGGTGTCGATCACGTGTCGTTCTCATCGCCGGCACGCGTGCGCCCCAGGGCTGCCGCGGATTCGCCGAACACGAGGTACTCCTGGTGCAGGATGCGGGTGGTCAGGCGCGGGGTGACGCGGTGGCCGAGCTCGGCGACGATCCCGACCACGGAGTCGACGCGCTTGGGCCGGTCGATGATCGCGTGCAGCACGCGTGCCGCGGCCCGGTCGACATGCCACGCACCGGGTTGATTGTCATACGCCTCCGTGGGCGCGATCATCCGCGTCTTCACCAGGGGGAGGCGGACATTGGTGAAGGTGACGTGATCTGAGAGCGTCTCGGTGCCGGTCACGTCGCTGAACGCCTCGAGTGCCGCTTTCGACGCCGCGTAGGCACCGAAGCGCGGACCCCGCGACTGCACCGCGATCGACGTCACGTTCACCACGTGACCCGACTGCCTGTCCACCATGTGCGGCAGAAGGCCGAGAACCAGATTGACCGCCCCGAAGTAGTTGACCGCCATCACCCGGTGATAGTCGTGTGACCGGTTCACCGATGTCAGCGTTGCCCGGCGGATCGACCTGCCCGCATTGTTGACGAGTACATCCACGTGCCCGTGTTCGGCGAGGACCGATTTCACCAGGGCGTTGACCGACTCCTCGTCGGTGATGTCGCACTGGTAGGCGGTCACGTGACCCGGCGGGATCCCCTTCTTGCTGGTCGTCGAGTTCAATTCCGCGGCAGCCGAATCCAGCTCGTCTCCGTTGCGCGCGACGATGAACACGTTGGCTCCCCGTGCGACGCACATCCGGGCGGTGGCCTTGCCGATACCGCTCGAGCCGCCGGTGATGAGGATGTTCTTGCCCACGAGCGGACCCCGCGGATCGAGCCGGCGGTTCCGGGACCGATCGAGATGGCGTGCCCAGTAGCGCCACAACCGCGGTGCGTATTCGGCGAAGTCGGGGACGGTGATGCCGAGATCGTGCAGGACGGCGACGGTCGTGTCCGACCGGAAGTCGACGGGTACCGTGACCGCATCGAGCAGGGCGCCCGGGATGCCCTGCTGGGCGGCCACGAGGTCGCGCGCCACACGCGCGATCCCCATGCCCGACAACGCCATCACGGGTTCGATCGCGGCGCGGGGGATGGCGTCGAAACCGCGTGGTGCGTCGAACGCCGGTGCCAGGGAGTTGTACAGCTCGGTAGTCGACATCGACTGCGGATCACCGAGGTGGAACACCAGACCGCTGCGCGTGGGGTTCACGGCGATGAGCGCCACCATCGCCTCGGCGACATAGTCGACGGGGACGATGTTCAGCGTGCCGAGATCGGGCATCGGGAGGCGCAGCATCGAGGGCAGTCGGCCGAGTTGTCGGAGGTGGCCGAAGAAGTAGTACGGGCCGTCGATCTTGTCCATCTCACCGGTACGAGAGTCGCCGACCACGATCGACGGGCGGTAGACACGCCACCGCAGGCCCTGGCGCTCGCGCACGACGCGCTCCGCTTCGAATTTCGTGCGGTGGTAGGGCGTCGGGAAACCCTGTCCGACTTCGAAATCCAACTCGGTGAAGCGGCCGCGATGGTCGCCGGCGACCGCGATCGAGGACACGTGGTGGAACAAGGCGTCGTGGGCGATCGCGAAGTCGGCGGCGCGCGAGGTGCCGACGACGTTCGCGGCACGCTGCGAGTCGGCGTCGGCGGCCATGTCGTAGATCGCGGCGAGGTGGACGACGTGATCGATCGCCGGAACCGCGGCCGGGTCGACGCCGAGCCCGGGGGCGGTGAGGTCTCCGGTGACCGGTGTCACCCGGTCACCTGCGCCGAGTTCGTCGATCATCGCGACGAATGCGGCGCGCGACGACTCGCGGACCAGTGCGTGGATCGTCGCATCCGGGGAGACGGTCAGGAGTCGCTCGAGAACGCGGCGTCCGATGAATCCGCTGCCTCCGGTGATGAAGTAGCTCGTCATGGAAGGAATCCCATCATGTGGGCGGGTCCGACGGCCCGCTGGATGTCCGCGTCCCACAGGGCCGCGAAGTGTCTGGTACTCAGAGTGACACTTAACTGCGGGGAAGGCAACGGTTCCGTTGGTTCAGCGTTGCGCGTCGACTGTGCGCCCGATTACGTCGACTGTGCGTCCGATTACGTCGACTGTGCACCCCGAGAACCCGACCATGCGGATCTCCGGAGCAGCCGCGCACCGTTGAGGGCCACGAGAACGGTAGAGCCCTCGTGACCGGCCACGGCCAATGGGAGCGGGAGTGTCCCGGCCAGATCCCAGGTGACCAGCGCGATGATCATGGTCGCCGCGATGCACAGATTGGCCACGACGTAGCGGTGTGCCAGGCGGGACAGCCCGATGAGCGCGGGCACGGCGGCCAGATCGTCGCGTGCGATGATCGCGTCCGCGGTCTGCACGGCCAGGTCCGATCCGCGCCGACCCATCGCGATCCCGGTGTCCGCGGCCACGAGGGCCGGCGCGTCGTTGATGCCGTCACCGACGACCAGTACGTGACCCCGCGTGGCGCGGACCGCGCGCACCTTGTCCTCGGGCATCAGCTCGGCATGAACCGCGTCGATGCCCGTCTGCTCGGCGACCTCGGCCGCCACCGAATGCCGATCTCCGGTCAGCAGTACGACCGGCTCGGTGGTCAACTCCCGGATTCGTCGTACCGACTCGACGGCCTCGTCGCGGAGCCGGTCGACGAGTTCGATCCGGCCGACCACGAGGTCGTCCACCGCGACACCGACCACGGTGCCGGCCGTGGGGGTGTCCGCACGCTCGACGGTGACGCGCTGGTCCCCGACGATCCCGGTGACCCCCAGCCCGGGAAGTGCGCGGAATCCTTCGACGGCGCCGACCTCGAGACCGCGGGCGGTGGCGGCCGCGACGATCGCGCGACCCAGCGGGTGCTCGCTGGGGTGTTCGACGGTCGCGGCGAGCGCCAGGACCTCATCAGGTGTCCGATCGTCGGCGGCGCTCACATCGACCACCTCTGGGCGTCCCTCGGTCAGGGTGCCGGTCTTGTCGAAGGCCACGACGGTGGTGCGGCCTACCGCTTCCATCACGGCGGCCGACTTCACCAGAACCCCATTGCGGCCGGCGTTCGCGATCGAGGCGAGCAGCGGCGGCATCGTCGACAGGACCACCGCACACGGGGACGCGACGATCATGAACACGATGGCGCGCAACAGGGCCTCGTCGAAGGTGCTGTCGGACAACACCATCGGTACACCGAGGACGAGTAGTGTCGCAATGACGACGGTGACCGAGTACGCCTGCTCGACCTTCTCGATGAACAGCTGGGTCGGCGCCTTGGTCTCGGATGCCTCGGCGACCAGTGCGGCGATCCGCGCGATCACCGACTCCGAGGCGGGGCGCCTGACCTCGACGACGAGCGCGCCGGTGCCGTTCACGGTGCCGGACAGCACGTCGTCACCCACCGCCCGCGACACGGGGATCGACTCGCCGGTCACCGCCTGCTGATCGACCTCGCTGCGCCCCTCGACGACCACTCCGTCGGCGCCGACCCGTTCCCCGGGACGGACCAGGATGTGTTCGCCCACCTCGAGATCCCGGCAGTTCACCACGCGGGTCGTGCCGTCGGTGGCGCGCAGCGTGGCCTGTTCGGGTGCCAGGTCGAGGAGGGCGGTCACCGAGTCGGCGGTGCGCTGGGTGACGACGACCTCGAGGGCGCCGGACGTGGCGAAGATGACGATGAGCAACGCTCCGTCGAAGACCTGTCCGATCGAAGCGGCGGCGACGGCGGCGACGATCATCAGCAGGTCGACGTCGAGGCGCCGATCGGCCAGCTCGGCCAGTCCGGCTCGCGCCGGGTCCCAGCCACCTGTGGCGTAGCACGCGAGATAGGCGGTCCACCAGCACCATTCAGGTGCATCGGCGAGCTGAAGCGCCCATCCCAGGAGGAACAGGGCAAGGGCGACCAACGCCCAGCGCACCTCGGGGAGTCGCAACCCGGTCCGGAAGATCGATGCGGGGGCGATGGTCCGGGACGTCGATCCCGTCACCGCCGATGTCGTGTCGCGATCGGTGATCTGCTCCTGTGCCGTGCGCACGGTCTGCTCCCGCCTGTGAGAAGTCGTTGATGGGACGGTACCAGTTCATATGAAGAGMCTTTCATATGAGTCGGACGCGGTAGCATTCCGCTGCATGGGACACGGCATGGAGGCAGGGCGGCCCGCTGCGCGGCTCGACCCGGACTCCGCCGCGCACGTCGCCACCACGCTCCAGGCCCTCGCCACCCCGAGCCGGCTGCTGATCCTCACCGAGCTGCGCTCCGGTCCGCGGTCGGTGACCGATCTGGCCGATGCGGTCGGCATGGAGCAGTCCGCGGTGTCCCACCAGCTCCGGCTGCTACGGAATCTCGGATTGGTCACCGGAACGCGGGCGGGGCGGTCGATCAGCTACAGCCTTTATGACACGCACGTCGCTCAGCTCCTCGACGAGGCGGTGTATCACAGCGAGCATCTGCGGTTGGGTCTCGCCGATCGGCCCCGATCGGCGGGCTGATCCGCGGCACTTGAGGAACGGAAGGCACCGCATGACCAGTGATCGAACGTCCGCGTCCGGGGAACCGCTGCTGTTGACCGCGCAGTCCGAAGGGGTGCGAACGCTGGTTCTCAACCGCCCGGACGTCCGGAATGCGCTCAGCTCCGGCCTGATCGACGCTCTCCGTACCGAGTTGGCGAATGCCGACCGCGCCGACGACGTCGACGTGGTCATCCTCACCGGTGCGGGATCGGCGTTCTGCGCCGGCCTGGATCTGGCCGAGTTGGGCTCGTCGACCGAGAGCGCTCGGCTGCTCGATCACGCGGACGTGCCCTTCGGGCATCCGTGGCGCCCGATCTCGAAGCCGATCATCGGCGCGGTCAACGGAGTCGCCGCCACCGGCGGCCTGGAGATCGCCCTGGCGTGCGACGTGCTGATCGCGTCCGAACGGGCCCGCTTCGTCGACACCCACTCGCGGGTCGGGGTGTTGCCGGGCTGGGGTCTGACGTCCCGACTGCCGGAGGCGGTCGGCCGAGGGTTCGCGCGCCGCATGAGCTTGTCCGGCGAGTTCGTCGATGCCCAGACGGCGCTCCGGGTCGGTCTGGTGACCGAGGTGGTGACACACGAGCGGCTGATGGACTCGGCGATGGACCTCGCGGTGTCCATCGCCGGGAGTGACCAACTCGCGGTCCGCACCATGCTGGACTCGTACCGGCGCGCCGAGCAGCATCTCGTCGATCCGGCGCTCGACGCCGAGCACTCCACCTCGGTGGAGTGGATGGCAGGTTTCGACCCCGCTCGGGTGGCCGGTCGTCGGTCCGGCATCGTCGAACGCGGCCGGGCCAACAGCTGACTCGCGGTGGCGGGAGACGCCCGCTGTCGCATCGAACTCATGTTCGATAAACTGCGGAGGTGGGCTGGGATCAGGGACCACCGACATGGTCGGAGATGGAGCGGGTGCTCTCCGGTCGTGCGCCGGGGGAGGCCGATCGGCCCGGCACCGAGTTCGGCCCCGACCTCAGCGAGTGGGCGCCCTTCCCGGGCGACGGTGGTGACAGCCCGGCGTGGTCCCGCAAACGCGGTGCCTATCACGCCGATGACATCTCCCTCGGCTCGTCGTCGGTGCCCTACGCCGAACTCCACGCGCACAGTTCGTACAGCTTTCTCGACGGTGCCTCGATGCCGGAGGAGTTGGTCGAGGAGGCCCAGCGTCTCGGTCTTCGTGCCCTGGCGGTCACCGACCACGACGGCTTCTACGGGGTCGTGCGATTTTCCGAGGCGGCAAGGGAATTCGACATGCCGACGGTCTTCGGCGCGGAGTTGTCGCTGGAGCCCGACGTCGCCCGAACCGGCCAGAACGACCCCCCGGGGGAGCATCTGCTGGTGCTCGCCCGGGACGGGGAGGGCTACCGCCGGTTGTCGCGGACCATCGCCGACGCCCACATGGTCGCGGGAGAGAAGGGTCTCCTGCGTTACGACCGCGAGGCCCTCGCGGGCGCCGGTGGCGGTCATTGGCTGATCATGACCGGCTGCCGCAAGGGCGCGGTCCGGCGTGCTCTGGACCGCGGCGGCGTCCCGGCCGCCGAGCACGCCCTGCGTGAGCTGATCGAGACGTACGGACATGACAACGTCGTGGTCGAACTGACCGCGCAGGGCATGGCCGACGACGACGAGCGCAACGCGCAGCTCGCCGGGATCGCCGCCCGGGCGGGACTCCCGACCGTGGCCACCACCGGCGCACATTTCGCCGCCCCTCGGCGTCGCCGGCTGGCCATGGCCATGGCCGCCGTCCGGGCGCGCACCGACATCGACACCATCGCCGGATGGATGCCGGGGGTGGCCGGCGCGCACCTGCGCAGCGGGGATGAGATGGCCCGGCTGCTGCCCGCGCATCCCGACGCCATCGACAACGCGGTCGGCATCGCCGCGGACTGTGCGTTCCACCTGGGTCTGATCGCGCCGCAGCTGCCGCCCTTCGACGTACCCGAGGGATACACCGAGGCGAGCTGGTTGCGCGAACTCACCATGACCCGCGCCCGGCGCCGCTACGGCACCGCCGCCGAACATCCGCAGGCCTACCGGCAGATCGAACACGAGCTCGCCATCATCGAAACCCTCACCTTCCCCGGTTATTTCCTCGTCGTCGCCGACATCGTCGACTTCTGCAAGGCCAACGACATCCTGTGCCAGGGGCGGGGGAGTGCGGCCAACTCGGCGGTCTGCTACGCCCTGGGCATCACCAACGTCGATCCCGTCGCCAACAAGCTGCTCTTCGAGCGTTTCCTCGCACCCGAGCGGGACGGCCCGCCCGACATCGACGTCGACATCGAATCCGATCGCCGCGAAGAGGCCATCCAGTACGTCTACCGCCGTTACGGTCGCGACCGCAGCGCGCAGGTCGCCAACGTCATCACCTATCGCGGCAAGTCGGCGATCCGGGACATGGCCCGGGCGCTCGGGTATGCCCCTGGTCAGCAGGACGCCTGGGCCAAGATGCCCGACACCGCTCCCGCTGACGTCGCCGAGTTGGCCGGTGAGATCCTCGGCATGCCAAGGCATCTGGGTATCCATTCCGGCGGGATGGTGATCTGTGACCGGCCGATCGCCGACGTCTGTCCGACGGAATGGGCGCGGATGGAGAACCGGAGCGTGCTGCAGTGGGACAAGGACGACTGCGCGGCCATCGGGCTGGTCAAGTTCGACATGCTCGGCCTCGGCATGCTCTCGGCACTGCACTATGCGATCGACCTGGTCGCCGAACACAAGGGCCTCGACGTCGACCTCGCCACCCTCGACCTCGGCGAACCCGCCGTCTACGAGATGCTCTGTCGCGCAGACTCGGTCGGTGTGTTCCAGGTGGAATCCCGTGCCCAGATGGCGACCCTTCCGCGTCTGAAGCCGCGCTGTTTCTACGACCTCGTCGTCGAGGTCGCCCTCATCCGGCCCGGCCCCATCCAGGGCGGCTCGGTACACCCGTTCATCAAGCGGCGCAACGGCGACGAGGCGGTGACCGTCGAGCATCCGTCGATGAACAAGGCACTCGAGCGCACCCTGGGGGTGCCTCTGTTCCAGGAGCAGTTGATGCAACTGGCGGTTGACGTGGCGGGCTTCGATGCCTCCGAGGCCGACCAGCTGCGCCGGGCGATGGGGTCCAAGCGGTCACCGGAGAAGATGGAACGGCTTCGGCAGCGCTTCTACGAGGGTATGGAAAACCTGCACGGCATCACCGGGGACGCCGCCGACCGGATCTTCGAGAAGATGGCCGCGTTCGCCAATTTCGGTTTCCCGGAGAGTCATTCGCAGAGCTTCGCGTCGTTGGTGTTCTATTCCTCGTGGTTCAAGCTGCATCACCCGGCGGCGTTCTGCGCCGCGCTGATCCGGGCGCAACCGATGGGCTTCTACTCGCCGCAGACACTTGTCGCCGACGCCCGGCGGCACGGCGTGGCGGTGCATCGTCCCGACATCAACGCCTCCCTGGCGCACGCCACGCTGGAGAACGAGGGCCTCGACGTGCGGCTCGGCCTCGACGGTGTCCGCGGGGTCGGCGGCGACGCGGCACAGCGCATCGTCGACCACCGGGCCGACGGCCCGTACCGGGACATCACCGATCTGTCCCGACGTGCCCGCCTGAGCGCCAAGGAACTCGAGGGACTCGCCGGTGCCGGGGCCTTCGACAGCTTCGGACTCAGCAGGCGACAGGCGCTGTGGGAGGCGGGGGCAGCGGCGACGGTCCGCGATGATCAACTGGCCTTGCGCTCGGCGACCGAGACCCCCACGCTTCCCGGGCTTTCCGACATCGAGCTGGCGGCCACCGACGCGTGGGCGACGGGAATCACCCCGACGTCGTATCCGACCCAGTTCCTCCGTCCCCGTCTCGACGCCATGGGCGTGCTGGCGGCCGACCGTCTGCTCGCGGTGCGGGACGGGTCACGCGTGCTGGTAGGTGGTGCGGTGACCCACCGTCAGCGTCCCGCCACCGCATCGGGGGTGACCTTCATCAACCTCGAGGACGAGACCGGCATGGTGAACGTGGTGTGTTCGGTCGGGCTGTGGGCGCGGTACCGTGTACTGGCACAAACGGCGCCCGCATTACTCGTCCGCGGACGGGTGCAGAACGCCGAGGGGGCGGTGACCGTCGTCGCAGATCGTTTGCAGCGCATGGATCTTCGCGTGGGAAGCAGATCCAGGGACTGGCAGTGACGTCTGCGGGCCGGTGCCCGTGAACGGATCGCCGGATGTGAGAGAACCGATCGAGGAAGAGCAGATGCCGCACCAGGTCGTGGTGACCGTCAAACCGAAGAGCAGCAAGGGTCCGTTGGTCGAGACGGGGCCCGACGGCGCGATCACCGTGTACGTCCGTGAACCCGCGACGGAGGGCCGGGCGAACAAGGCGGTCTCCGAACTGCTCGCCGCCCACCTCGGTGTCCCCAAGAGCAAGGTGGCGCTCATCGGCGGCGCGACGGCCCGCACCAAGCGCTACCGCGTCGACTGACCAGACGGCCCAGACTCAGACAGCACCGGTGAAGCCGTGCTGGCGCCAGGCCTCGTAGACGACGATGCTCGCGGCGTTGGCCAGATTGTGTGATCGACGACCGGCGAGCATCGGGATGCGCACCCGGTCGGTGACCTCGGGTTCGTCGAGGACCTCCGCCGGCAACCCGGTCGGTTCCGGGCCGAACAGCAGCACGTCGCCCGGCTGATAATCGACGTCGGTGTGATACCGCTCGGCGTGGGCGGTGAAGGCGAAGACGCGCTCGGGCTTCAGCGTCGTCAAGGCGGTCACCAGGTTGGGATGCACGGTGACGTTGGCCATCTCGTGATAGTCGAGGCCGGCGCGTTTGACCTGCGCGTCGGACATGGAGAACCCGAGCGGTTCGATCAGGTGGAGTTCGCATCCGGTGTTGGCGGCCAACCGGATCGCGTTGCCGGTGTTCGGCGGGATGCACGGCTGGTAGAACATGATTCGGAACATGATGGGATCAGCGTAGCGCCGAACGGTTCCGGTCCCCGCTCGGTTCCGGTCCCCGCCGGGGCGCGGCGCGTCTTCTCAGAGCGCCAACGGGGTGTTCGCCCCACACAGCACGATGCACAGGGTGGAATCGGGTGGCGGTGTCACGGCGCCGGTGACCACCGCGGCGACCGCAGTGGCGGTCCCGTGTTCGACGAAGACGCGGTGCGACTCCCACAGCATGCGTCGCGCGGCGATGATCTGGTCGTCGGCGACGATCACGCTGCCGACCGCCGGATTGCCGGCGACCGTCTGCCAACACAGATCGCCCACCCGGGTGGCGCCGAGGGAATCGGCGGCGATGCTCTCGAGTTCGACGGGAACGGGGGTCCCGGCCGCGAGCGCCTGGTGCAGACACGATGCGCCGATCGGTTCGGCCCCGACGAGACGGTCGCCGGGTCGCAGGGTGGCGGCGATGCCGGCGAGCAGGCCGCCACCACCGACACAGACCACCGTCGTGAGTGGTCCGGGCACGTCGTCGGCGAGTTCGAGACCGATGGTGCCGGCCCCGGCGACGATGTCGGGACGGTCGTAGGCGTGCAGTGCCAGGGCCCCGGTCTCGAGAGCGAGTTGTTCGGCGGCGTCGGCAGCCTCCTGATAGCGGTTGCCGACGAGATGGACACGCGCACCGATCGCCCGCAGGGTGTCGACCTTCACCTGCGGTGCGTTCTCCGGGATCACGGCGGTCACCGGGACGTCGACGATGCGCGCCGCCCATGCCGCGCCGATCGCGGCGTTACCGCCGGAGGCCACGAGGACACCTGCCTCGGTCAGCGTTCCCCGAGCCCGGGCGTGCAGGGTCGCCCACAAGCTGCCGCGAGGCTTGAAACAGCCGCCGATCTGCAGGTATTCGTGCTTGAACACGACGTCGACCGGGCCGTTGGCGGTGTCGAGCACCGCGCGCGACACCGGCGTGTGCCGGAGAAGCGGGGCGATCGCCGAGTGCGCGTGCTGAACGTCGGTCGGCGTCACTGTCACGGCACCGACACTAGTCGCGCACGCGCCCGATCACGGCCGACCGGCGGCACCGACACGGGCACGATGTCCGTCGATGACGGAATCCGGGTGGACGAGTGGAAGAATGTCGGGCGTGACCGCGATACGACTCGATGGCAAGACGACGCGCGACGAGATCTTCGCTGATCTGGCCGAGCGGGTGGAGAAGCTCCGGCTGGCTGGCGTCACCCCCGGCCTCGGCACCGTGCTGGTGGGCGACGATCCGGGTTCGCAATCCTATGTGAAGGGCAAGCACGCCGACTGCGCACGCATCGGGGTGGCCTCGCTCCGCAAGGACCTCCCCGCCGACGCCACCACCGAACAGCTCAACGCGGCGATCGACGAGCTCAATGCCAACCCGGCCTGTACCGGGTACATCGTGCAGTTGCCGTTGCCCCGGCATCTCGACGAGAACGCTGCCCTCGAACGCATCGACCCGCTGAAGGATGCCGACGGTCTGCACCCGATCAATCTCGGTCGTCTGGTGCTCGGCAAGGAGTCGACGCTGCCCTGCACCCCGCGCGGCGTCATTCACCTGCTCCGCCGCTACGACGTTCCGCTGGCGGGTGCCCGCGTCACGGTCGTGGGTCGCGGTGTGACCATCGGCCGGCCCATCGGGCTGCTGCTCACCCGTCGCAGTGAGAACGCCACCGTGACGCTCTGCCACACGGGAACGGCCGACCTCCGGTCGGAGGTCGAGCGCGCCGACATCGTGATCGCGGCTGCGGGCGTCCCGCACCTGATCACCGCCGACATGGTCAAGCCCGGCGCCGCCGTGGTCGATGTGGGCGTCAGCCGGACCGACGCCGGCCTCGTGGGCGACGTCCATCCCGACGTCTGGGAGGTCGCCGGTCATGTGTCCCCGAACCCCGGTGGTGTCGGACCGCTGACCCGGGCCTTTCTCCTGGTCAACGTCGTCGAGCGTGCCGAGCAGATGCTGGCGGCCGGAGGCGGCGGCACTTCGTGACAGCGGACGAGCGCGACAGTGAGCCTGCTCACAGCGACGTAGCCGATCACGGTGCCCCGGCCGGAGGGCCGAAGACCGGGACGGCGGATGACCGACGGCTCCGCGCCGTGCTCATGCAGATCCCATATCTGCTGGTCATGCTGGGTGTCCTGGCGGCCGCGCTCCTTGTGATGTTCGATCGCTGGCGACGCGGCTCGTTCGTCTTCGGTGCCGCACTTATCGTCGGTGCGGTCCTGCGGGCGTTCATCCCGTCGTCGCAGGCGGGATTGTTGCAGGTCAGAGGCAAGGCATTCGATGTATCGGTGATGGCGACCGTCGGCGGCGTGATGCTGTGGCTGGCAGCGTCGATCGACTCTTTGGGCACGGATTGATTACAATAGAGACCTGAGCGTGACCTTGAGTCCACATGGTCGCGTGACCTGCACCATTCTGCTGCTCGGCAGCCGACACCGACCGCTGGAGTTTGTATCACCGCATCACCAACCGACGATTCCGTCAGCGAAGTGACGTCCATGGGCGTGTCCGCGGGCGCGGGCATGATTCATTACGTCCTGCTCACGCGTGACGACCTCGGACGTAGCGTGGTCGACTCACGTGTCATCGACGTCGACCCGACCGACGGCCTCGACACCGCCGGACGGGTGAACGCCGGCATCGACGTGATGCTCACCGCAGCACGGGAAACCGGCACGCGCGTCGGCCCGATCGGTGTCGCCGCCCGTACCACCGGGCAGCGCCGGCAGCTGCGTTCTCGCGGCACCGGGCCCCGCCGTCAGGTGCGGCTCGCCGGCGAGGACGAGGCCGTGCTCGCCTACCTCACCGACACCGGTGAGATCGACAGGTTCTCCGCTGCCGTCGTCGTCGACTGCGGTGATTCCGGCATGTCGCTCTACACCGTCGACCCGCGTGACGGGCGTGTCAGCGATCCCGAGCACTCCACGGTGCTCAGTGGACGCCGCCTCGATCGCGCGATCGCCGAGCAACTGATCGCGGACAATCCGTCGCTGGGGGAGATGTCGCGCACACGTGCCGATCGCAGTGAGCTCCGCAGTGCGTGCCGGACCGCCAAAGAGGAGATCGCCTACGGGACCTCGGTGTCCGACGTCGCCGGGGTGACGCTGTCGGGAAGCCTGGGCCGCGTCGCTCTGAACGCATCCCACGTCGACCGGGCCCTCGAGCCGATGGTCCGCGACGCACGAGAGGTCTTTGCCCGGTATGTCGCGGCGATCGCAGCGCGCGGAGTTCGTCCGGACGCGGTGGTCTTCGTCGGCGGACTGGCGAATCTCCCGCTCGTGCGGAGCATCGCGACAGGCCACGACCTGGAGATGGTGAGCCCCGCGGCACCAGAACTCGTCGTGGCGACCGGTGCGGCGCTGCTCGCCCTCGAGGACTACTCGGTCACCACGCGGCTGGCCTTCATCGGCGGTAAACCGCAGCGCGAGTGGCTGTCCGCGACGCCGATCGCGGTCGCCGGAGCGGTCATCGCCGCGACGCTGATGACGATCTACGCGGTCAGTTCGTCGTTCGCGGACCGTCAGGTCCCGGCGCCGCAACCCTCGGTGAGCAGCGTGCCCGCCGCGGCTGCGACAAGCGAGGACAGTCCGGCCCCCACTCCCGCCGTCACCGAACCCTCGACCCGGACCCCGGTGGCGCCGCTGCCGCCGACGTTGGTCCCGCCGACGCTGACACCCACCCAACAGCCGGCGCCCGACGCGGGCTGGGGCGACCCTCCGGCTTGGGCCACCACCGAGCTTCCGCCGACGCGTCCGTCGACGGGCACCAGCACCCGCACCCTGTCGCCGTTCCCGTGGCCGGACCTGACCTTCCCGCCCGGGTCGACCCCGACGATCCCACCGGACCTGTTGCCGCCCGGCCTCCGTCCGCCGACCGCGGCACCCACCCCGCCGCCGCCGACCTACTCGACGACAACGACGACGCGTCCCGGCGGCCAGGCCCGGCCGAGCAGCACGCGTGCCGGCGTGACCGCCGTCCCTGCCCCGTCAGACCCGGGGAAACCGATTGACGGACAAGCGAACCCGCCGTCGCAATGGGGGCCGCCGAGCAGTCCGGTGCCGTCGGCGTCAGCCGCGCGCTGAGAGAGGGTTTCGTCCGGACGGCCTGATGTTGGGAGCCGTCTTGTCTCCGGGCGCCGCTGATCAGGCGTCGCGACGCGCGAGATCGACGGTGCGCTTGAGCAGGTCGCTGATGGCGTCGAATTCGGTGAGGAAGCCGTCGTGACCGGTCTCCGACCGGACGACCTGCAGACCGCCGACGCAGTTGCCGAGTTCCTCGGCCAGCTCGACCTGGAGACGCAAGGGGTAGAGCCGGTCTGAGTCGATACCGCCGACGATGACGGGCACGGAACACTCGTTGAGCGCCTTCGCGACCCCGCCCCGGCCCCGGCCGACGTCGTGGTGATTGAGGACCTCGGTCAGGACGACGTAGCTCGCCGGATCGAAGCGCGCCATCAACTTCGACGCCTGGTGGTCGAGGTAGCTCTGCACCGCGTAGCGCCCGCCGGTCAGCGGGTCGTCGTCGCCCTGGGCGTGGTTGGCGAACCGCGCGTCGAGCTCGGGTTCGCTGCGGTACATGAGATGGGCGATCCGCCGTGCGATACCCATGCCCTGCAACGGAATTCGGCCGGTCTCGTAGTAGTTTCCGCCACACCAGTCCGGGTCGGCCTTGATCGCGGCGATCTGTGCGGACTGGATGCCGATCTGATCGGCGGTCGCACGTGCGCCGACCGCGAGGACCAGTGCACTGCGTACCCGGTCGGGATACTCGATCACCCATTCCAGGGCGCGCGCCCCGCCCATCGAGCCGCCGAGTACCGCTCCGACACTTCGGATTCCGAGGCGATCCATCAGCGCCACCTCGGCGCGAACCTGGTCGAGCACGGTGATCTGCGGGAAGCGCGAACCCCACGGACGGCCGTCCGGCGCAGGCGAACCCGGTCCGGTCGACCCCTTGCATCCGCCGAGGACGTTGGCGGAGATGACACACCACTCGTCGGTGTCGATCGCCATACCCGGGCCGATGAGACCGTCCCACCAACCCGCGGAATCATGTCCGGCGTCGGCCGGTCCGGTGACGTGCGAGTCACCCGTCAGTGCGTGGAGCGTGAGGATGACGTTGTCGCGCGACGGCGACAACGTCCCCCAGCGCTGGAACGCCAGGGTGACGTCGTCGATCCGTTCACCGCTGTCGAGAGGCAGCGAGCCGATGGGTATGCCGACGAGTTGCCCGTCCGGGAGTGACTCCCAGTCGGGCTGATCAGACGCTGTCGCGTTCAGGTCGATACTCACCGACAATGCTGCCTCACCTGTGTCACTTGGCCGCCGCGAATCCCTGTTCGAGGTCGGCCAGGATGTCGTCGATCCCCTCGATGCCCACGGCCAGGCGGACGAGGCCCGGGGTGACACCCGCGGCGAGCTGCTCCTCGGGGGTCAGCTGGCTGTGGGTGGTCGACGCCGGGTGGATGACGAGCGAACGCACGTCACCGATGTTGGCGACATGGCTGTGCAGACTCAGGGCATCCACGAACTTCTTGCCCGCATCGACGCCGCCGGCGATCTCGAAGGCGACGATCGCGCCCTGTCCCTTGGGTGCCAGCTCCTGGCCGCGCTGGTACCAGCGCGACGATTCGAGGCCCGCGTAGGCGACGGACTCGACCTGGGCGTGCTTCTCCAGGAACGCCGCGACCTTCTGGGCGTTGGCGACGTGGCGCTCGATGCGCAGGCTCAGGGTCTCGAGTCCCTGCGAGAGCAGGAAGGCGTTGAACGGCGCGATGGCCGCACCGGTGTCGCGCAACCACTGGACGCGGGCCTTCAGCGCGAAGGCCGGGGCGCCGAGGTCGGCGAAGACGGCGCCGTGGTAGCTGGGGTCCGGGGTGGTGAAGCCGGGGAAGAGGTCCTTCCCGTCACGCTGGACGCGCCAGTCGAAGGTGCCGCCGTCGACGATGACGCCGCCGATCGCGGTGCCGTGCCCGCCGATGTACTTGGTGGCCGAGTGCACCACGATGTCGGCGCCGTGGGCGAGCGGGTTGATCAGGTACGGCGTCGCGACGGTGTTGTCGACGATCAGGGGGATGCCGTTGCTGTGCGCGACCTCCGAGATGCCCTTGATGTCGAGGATCTCGTTGTTGGGGTTGGAGATCGACTCACCGAAGAACGCGCGGGTGTTGTCCTTCACGGCGGCCTGCCACGACGCGGGGTCTTCCGGGTCTTCCACGAAGGAGACCTCGACGCCCAGCTTCGGCAGGGTGTAGTGGAACAGGTTGAACGTCCCGCCGTACAGGCGCGGGCTCGACACGACGTGACCGCCGGTCTCGACGATGTTGAGGATCGAGTAGGTCTCGGCGGCCTGACCCGACGCCACGAGAAGCGCGGCGACCCCGCCCTCGAGTGCGGCAACCCGCTGCTCGACGGCGTCCTGCGTCGGATTCATGATGCGGGTGTAGATGTTGCCCGGCTCGGCGAGACCGAAGAGGTTGGCCGCGTGCTGGGTGTCGTTGAAGACATACGACGTGGTCTGGTAGATCGGCAGCGCCCGGGCGTTCGTCGACGCGTCGGCGGCCTGGCCGGCGTGGATCTGCTTGGTCTCGAAGCTCCAGTTGTCGACTGGATTGGTGCCGTCGGCGGACTCGCCGGTAGGTGCGTCAGACATGACGATTGATCACTTTCTACGGTCGGCAGGGCACATCGA
Source organism: Gordonia sp. 'Campus' (assembly GCF_022206305.1). GTDB lineage: Bacteria > Actinomycetota > Actinomycetes > Mycobacteriales > Mycobacteriaceae > Gordonia. The sequence goes on from NZ_JAKOIW010000013.1 coordinate 111,071, forward strand.
CCCTGGTGGGGTCCGACCTTCGGACCCGCGCTTGCCGGGGATCGCACGGCGATCCCACAACCCGGTCATCACCCGGAGCACCCCACCGCGGATGGAGGGTTGCCGATCAGCCAGCCGGGGCTTCGCACTGATACTCATGACCTGGCGACAAGGATATAACACGTATGTGAGGGGCTGAGAACCCTCCCGTTCACCGCGACCGCAACCCTGCGCAGTCCTGCTCGGGCGGGTACATCTCCGGTGTCACCCGACCGGGTGAAATCGACACTTCCGGAGAGTGAAAGCCCTGGTCAGGTTCGTTAGCAGCTCTCAGCGTCCTGGTCGATCCGGGGTCGCAGACCTAGGGTTCGGGGCAGCCCCGGCGGTGCCGGTCGTCGAGCCGGTCGTGCCGGTTCGGTCCTCACGGTCCGGGTTCGCAGAGGAGCACCCATGGCCGCGATGGCGCATCTCCGATCTCCCCGGGCCACGGTGCTGACGGCGTCGGTCACCGGGATCGCGGTGGCGGGAGCGCTGTGCCTGTCGGGAACGGCCCCCGCGCGGGGTGACGACCTCGATTGCGGCGGCGGTGCGGTGTTCATCGTCGGCGGCACCAACGACCCGGAGGCCCGGCACCTGATCGGCGTCGAGCAGCGCTACACCGGTATCGGCCCCGACAACCGGGCCGGGACCGCCGACGACGACCCGAGGTACTCCGGGGCCGGACGCTACCGGGTCGTCCACGCGGACTATCCGACGACGATCTGGCCGCTCGGTGCTGCCGGATACGACGACAGCACCGCTCAGGGCATCGCTTCGACGGCCCGTGCGATCTCGGCGTACCAGGCCGACTGTGGCGGCAAACCCGTTGTGGTAGCGGGATATTCGCAGGGAGCGCGGGTGGCGGGCGACGTGCTCGCCGACATCGGGACCTCGACTCCCGTCGACGCCGCGGGCAACGAGACCGCCGACGGCGCCTTCCGTCTCGTCGACGTCGCCGGAACGCCGGGCGATCCGTCCGACGACGTGCTCGTCAGCATCGAGCACCTCTCCGGCGAGCTGTACGCCGACCCGCGCCAGGCCGGAGACAAGACCGGCCGGGGCATCGAACTGTCCCTGATCGGGATCATTCCGGGTCTCACGATGTCGGGACCCCGGTCCGGGACGGGTACCGACCGTGGTTTCGGCGTCCTCGACGGCGACGTGGTGTCGGTCTGTGTCGAGGGGGATCCGATCTGCGACCTGCCGGACCCGCTCCATGACCCGATCGGTGCGATGGACGGTCTTCTCGGCTACTTCACCAAGCACAATCTGTACCCGTACGCCATGTGGCGCGATCCGTCGTCGCAGTGGTCCACCCGCCCGGTGGAGTGCGATGACCCGGGGACCACGTGCACGGTCGGCGCCGACTCCGCCGTCGCCGAACTCGTGCGGGGGTGGGTGCGCGACCTCGGGATCACCGGCGACCTCGGCAACGTGCTCGCTGGACGGCCGACGCTCTCTGTGCCCTTCGGGATCGAGCTGGCGAATCTGCAGCCTGTGGTCCGGCTCATCCAGGGACTGCTCCCGCCGCTGCCGCGGCTCGGGTACGGCGCATATCTGCCGGATCTCTTCGTGTTCGAGGACATCCTGCACGGCATCGTGACGTTGTCCCCGGCGCGGTTCGCCGAGGGGGTGACCGCTCTCGCGGCGAGTGTCCGGAGCATCGTGCTCCTCCCGGTCGGGTTCGTGCGGTTCTGGACCGGCGCGCTCGTCGGGCCCCGGATCACCGTGCCGCAGCAGGGAACCGCGGTCGTCTCGGATGTCACCGGTCCGTCACGGGCGTCGATGATCCGCCTCGCCGACAACGCGGCGGGCGAGCCGGTCGTCGACGCCGCGGTGAACGGGGCCGAAGATCGATCCTCGGGTGCGACAACGCCTTCCGCGGACGAGTCCGATGACGCGGGTCCGGGGGCGGGCACCGTGCCGGCGGATGGCCCCGTGTCCGTACCGACCGACCCACCGGAATCGGTTCAGCCAGAGCCGGATCAGCCAGAGCCGGGACAACCAGAGCCGGGACAACCAGAGCCGGTGGACGGGGGGCCGGACCCCGTGCGTACGGACGCCGGCACCGAGAGCGATGTACCCGGCGAACTTGACGAGAGCGAAGCACCCGACGAGGACACGGGGCGCAGGGATGCCGAAACAGGAGAGGACTCGGGCACCGGCCCGGACGAGCACTCCGGCAGCGAGCCCGACGCCTGACCCACTCCGCTCGCCGGGCAGGGTTCCGCCGGACCCTGTGCGTCAACTCACGACCGAGCGGGGAATCGGCGACGCCGTGCCAGGGTTGGCATGAATCGTGCCTGATGCTCTCTCGACCACAACCGATGCGCCGGACGACCTGACTCTCTCGGGCCGACCGGCGGACGACGTGTCCTCGCACACCGCTCCCGTCGACCCCGCCCGTTCCGTCGACGCTTCCGGGGTGTCTCGCCGCATTCGACGCTGGACGATCCTGGCACTCGCCCTCGGCGGCTTCGGGATCGGTACCACGGAGTTCGTCGCGATGGGCCTGCTCCCCAACATCGCGGGATCCCTGGGTGTCTCGGAGCCCACCGCGGGCCACGTGATCTCCGCCTACGCGATGGGCGTCGTCGTCGGAGCGCCCCTCATCGCCGCGCTCACCGCGCGGATGTCGCGCCGCACCCTGCTGATCGGCCTGATGGTCGCGTTCACCGTCGGCAACTTCCTGACCGTCGTGGCGCCGGACTATGGACTCCTGCTCGTCGCTCGGTTCGTCGCCGGGCTGCCGCACGGCGCGTACTTCGGTGTCGCGGCGCTCGTCGCCGCCCACCTGGCCGGTCCGCGCAACCGGGCGAAGGCGGTGGGTCAGGTGATGCTCGGCCTGTCGGTGGCCAATGTGTTCGGGGTGCCCGCCGCGGCCTGGCTCGGCGAGACCTTCGGCTGGCGATCGGCCTTCGCGATCGTCGTCGTCATCGGCCTGGCCACGGTGTTCGCGCTGGTGCGCGCATTGCCGGCCCTGACCGGGATGAAGACGACCGACCCCCTCACCGAACTCGGCGCGCTCAAGCGGTCCCAGGTGTGGTTCACCCTCGTCATCGGCACCGTCGGATTCGGCGGGATGTTCGCGTTCTACACGTATCTGAACTCGGCTCTGACGACAGACACCGGCTTGTCGGTCGCGATCGTCCCGTTCGCGTTGATGCTGTACGGCCTCGGCATGGTGACCGGCAACTTCGTCGGCGGCTACGTCGCCGATCGCAACGTGTCAGCGGCCATCCTCGGCGGCCTCACGGCCAGCGCGCTCAGCCTCGGGGCATTCGCGCTGTTCGCCGGACATGCGTGGGCCGCGCTCGTCCTCACCTACCTGGTGGCCCTGACCGGTTCGACGATGCTCCCGGCGTTGCAGACCAGGCTGATGGACGTGGCCGCCGACGCGCAGACACTCGCTGCGGCGCTGAACCACTCCGCTCTGAACATCGCCAACGCCGCCGGCGCGCTGCTCGGCGGTGTGGTGGTCAGCGCCGGCTACGGCTACCTCGCACCTTCGGTGGTCGGCGTGTTCCTCGCCCTCGCGGGTATCGCCGTCACCGGCGTCGCCCTGGTCGCGGCGAAGCGTCGGGCCTGACGAGACCGACGACGAGGGGCCGACCGGAAATCCGGTCGGCCCCTCGTCGTCGGTGGTGCTTACGTGATTGTTCAGGCGTTTGTGGGCGGCGTCGCGATCGTCTTCGACAGGTAGAGCGCCTCGCCCAGCTTGTTGATCAGCTCGAGCTGCGTCTCGAGGTAGTCGATGTGCTCTTCCTCGTCGGCGAGGATCTCCTCGAGGAGGTTGGCGCTGGTGATGTCGCCCTTCGACCGGCACATCGCGATGCCGGGGCGGAGTCGCTCGACCACCTCGACCTCGATCGACATGTCGGATTCGAACTGCTCACGGATCGACTGCCCGATGCGCAGGGGCAGCAGACGCTGGTAGTTGGGGAGTGCGTCGAGGAAGAGGATGCGGTCGGTCAGCCGCTCCGCGTGCGTCATCTCCTCGATCGACTCGGCGCGGGTCTTGGCCGCGATCTCCGTCAGACCCCAGCTCTGCTGCATCTTCGCGTGCAGGAAGTACTGGTTGATCGCGGTCAGCTCGCTGGTGAGCTGCTCGTTGAGTAGTTCGATGACCTCGTCGTCGCCACGCATGTGACAGCCTCCCGTTCGCCGTATATGTCCGGTCGAACCGTAACACGACAAATAGCCCCGCGCGCGTCCTCGCGCGAGGTCGGAAGGTCGGGGTCAGATCATGCAGCGGTCGTCGCGGTTGACGCCCTTTCGTTCAGGATGGAGTGCAGTTGGTCCAGGCAGGTCCCGCAGCCTTCGCCCGCGCCGCAACGGTCGCTGATCGCATCGACGGTGTACGCACCCGCATCGCAATGCTGATGGACTTCGTCGACCGTGACGGCGCGACATATGCAAACGAACATCTTCGGACTCACCTTCGTGCCTGGATTAGGTAATGCTTACATATGTCCAAGGCTGCGCACAAGGGTTGCCTTACCTCTTTTTCGTCTCAGGGTGCGACGCGATCCTCGGGCCGGGACCTGTCGGAGTGCGTCCGTAGGATGTGGCCCCGTGCCACTCACGATCTCCACGGTGAACGTCAACGGAATCCGCGCAGCGGTCAAACATCGGTCCGAGGCCAATCGCGGCCTCCTGCCGTGGCTCGAGTCCGAACTCGCTGCCTCCGGACTCGATGTGGTCCTGCTGCAGGAGGTCCGGGCCGATGAAGAGTTGGCGCGCGAGGCGCTGGCACCGGCGCTCGATGCCGGTTGGCACCTCACGATGTCCGAGTCGGCGGTGAAGGGTCACGCGGGAGTCGGTGTGCTGACGAGGGCCGCCCCGTCTGCGGTGCGAATCGGCTTCGGCAGCACCGAATTCGACGACCTCGGTCGCTACCTCGAAGTCGATCTCGACACCGACCTCGGACCGCTGACGGCGGCGAGCTTGTATCTGCCCAAGGGCGCAGCGCTTTCCGATGCCGAGAAGGACATCGCGAAGCACGACGAGAAGGTCCGCTTCATGGACGAGTTCGGTGCCCACCTCGGCCGACTGGTGCGTCGACGCCGGCACGTCGTTGTCGGCGGTGACTGGAACATCGCGCCCGCCGAGGCCGACATCAAGAACTGGAAGGGCAACCTGAAGAGTCCCGGTTTCCTGCCGCACGAGCGGGCCTGGGTCGCCGATCTCCTGGCGGGTGGCTGGCGGGACGTCGTCCGGGAACTCTTCCCGGACGAGGCCGGCCCGTACTCCTGGTGGTCGTGGCGCGGCAAGGCGTTCGACAACGACTCCGGGTGGCGGATCGACTACCAACTCACCAACAAGGCGTTGGCCGCCCGGGCGGTCAAAGGCGGGGTCGCACGCGCTGCCGCCTACGATCTGCGCTGGTCCGACCACGCGCCGGTCACCGTGCGGTACGAGTGAGCGGATCTGACAAACTGAAGGCCATGACCAGCGACGCAGAGCGCAGCGGCGGACCGGCGGGTGGGGCGGTGCACGTACGTCCCCGTGTGTTGTCGGGTATCCAGCCGACCAGCGATTCCTTCCATCTCGGGAACTACCTCGGCGCGGTCCGCCAGTGGGTGGCGTTGCAGGACGACTTCGAGGCCTTCTACTTCATCCCGGACATGCACGCCCTCACGGTGCCGTTCGATCCGGCGGTTCTGGCGCAGCGCACCCGGTTGAGCGTCGCCCAGTTGCTCGCCGTCGGTGTGGACCCCGATCGATCCACCATCTACGTGCAGTCCCACATCCCCGAGATCGCACAGTTGACCTGGGTCCTGTCGTGTCTCACCGGATTCGGCGAGGCCAGCCGGATGACCCAGTTCAAGGACAAGTCGGCCAAGCAGGGGGTCGACGCCGCGGGGGTGGGCCTGTTCACCTATCCGATTCTGATGGCGGCGGACATCCTGGCCTTTCAGGTCGACCGGGTGCCGGTGGGGGAGGACCAGCGTCAGCACCTGGAACTGACCCGCGACCTCGCGCAGCGATTCAACTCGCGTTTCGGCAAGGTGTTGAAGGTTCCGCAGGCCCACATCGTCGAAGAGTTCGCCAAGATCTACGACCTGCAGAACCCGACCGCCAAGATGAGCAAGTCCGCGGACACCGACAAAGGCCTCATCAATCTCCTCGACGATCCCAAGCGCTCCGCGAAGAAGATCCGGTCGGCCGTCACCGACACCGGTTCGGAGATCCGCTTCGACACGGCCGAGAAGCCCGGCGTCTCCAACCTGCTGACCATCCAGTCGGCGCTGTCGGGTGTCGGCGTCGATGATCTCGTCGCCAAGTACGAGGGCAAGGGATACGGCGAGTTGAAGCTCGACACCGCCGAGGTGCTCACCGAGTTCGTCACCCCGCTACGCGGTCGCGTCGACGAATACCTGTCCGACCCGGCCGAACTCGATGCCATCCTCGCGCGAGGAGCGGCTCGCGCGCGTGCGGTCGCCTCCGAGACGCTGGCCCGCGTCTATGACAAGGTGGGGTTCCTGGCGCCCGGCAGGTGAGCCGGGACCCGTCGGACCCCGGCGTGACCCGATCAGGAAGGCGAGACCCATGAGCTCGGCGCTCGACTCGGCGAAGTCGGCAGTGGACACAGGCAAGTCGTCGTTCGCCGCGGCGCGCGAGAAGTGGCCCGCCGTCGACCATCTCGTGCGGACGGTCGAACGCTACAACGACCGGCGCGGAAACGTCTATGCGGCGGCGATCAGCTTCAACGGCATCCTCGCGCTCGTCCCGATCATCATGGTCGTCTTCTCGATCGCCGCCTTCGTCCTGGCGAGTCAGCCTCAGCTGCTCGACGATCTGCAACAGGCCATCGTCGACGCGGCACCGGGCAAGGCGGGTGAACAGCTCAGCGAGGTCATCGACTCGGCCATCGCATCGCGCGCAGCGGTCGGCCTCGTCGGCCTCGTCGGTGCGGCGTTCACAGGGATCGGCTGGATCTCCGGGGTGCGCGTGGCGTTCACCGAGATGTACGGCGGCCGTGTCGAGCGCAATCCGGTGATGTCGAAGGTGTGGGATCTGATCACCTTCGCGCTGCTGGGCGTCGCATTCGCGGTGACGATGGCGGTCACTGCCCTGGGCAACAGCGGCCTGACGACGACCGTCCTGTCCTGGGTCGGCCTCGAGGATGCGTCGTGGGCGCCGATCGTCGTGCGAGTGGTGGCGATCGCGGTCTCGGTGTTCGCGAGCTGGCTGCTGTTCACCTTTGTCCTCGCGCGGCTTCCGCTGGTGCCGCTGCCCATGACCCATGCGATGAAGGCCGGACTGGTGATCGCGGTCGCCTTCGAATTGATGAAATCGCTGGGCGGACTGTATCTCCGGTCGGTCCTGGGATCGCCGGCGGGCGTGGCGTTCGGGCCGATCCTCGGCGTCATGGTGTTCGCCTACCTGGCTTCCCGGATCGTCTTGTACGCGACCGCGTGGTGTGCGACCGACTCCATCAACACCGAGTACCAGGTGGTGGAGGAGCCCGACGCGGAACTGCACCGGCCGGTCGTCATCTCGCCGACGGTCGAGGTCAATCCGGCACCGCGCGCGGGTGCTCTCGCCGCTGCCGCCGGTGCGGGGGCCGCGGCAGCAGCGCTCGTGGGGTTCCTCCGCCGGCGGTGATCTGCTCGGTTCAGCGTCGCCGCGAGAAGCGGAGTCCGAGCAGCAGGAGCGCGACCACGAGGAGCGCCGCGACCAGGCCGATGAGGACGCGAACCGACGCAGGCGACGCGGTGTCGGAGTGTGGCGCCGCGCGTTGCGGACCGGTCGACGCGGGTGGCCGCACAGCCGACGACCCCGACGAACGCGACCCTGACGAACGCGACTCAGCCGAACCCGGCCCCGAATCGACGAGGCGGCCGACCGAGATCGCGGGGTCGGCGCGGAACCCGTAGTCGAACAGGGCCTTCGCCTGGTCCCAATAGAGGTCGCCGTCGACCGACAGGCCGAACATCTGCACGATGACCAGGCTGCGTCCGTTCCGTTCGACGGCACCCACGAACGTCTTGCGCGCGTCGTCGGTGTAGCCGGTCTTCCCGCCGAGCGCGCCCGGGTAGCCGTCGAGCAGAAGCCGGTTGCTCGTGTACATGTCGTAGGCGGGATGGTCCTTGTCCCCGGGGACGTCCGGTCGTCGGGGATAGCCCGGGAAGCGGAACGTCGGTGTGGCGATGAGCTCTCGGAAGACCGGTTCGGCCATCGCCGCCCGGAACACGAGCGCGAGATCGTAGGGCGACGAGGACATCCCGGCCGCATCGAGACCGGAGGGACTCGCGGCGCGGGTGTCGGCGGCACCGAGTGCGACCGCGCGCGCGTTCATCTTCGTCAAGGTGGCGTCGACGCCGCCCAGTTCTCGGGCGAGCGCGTTGGCGCAGTCGTTACCCGAGACCAGGAGCAGCCCGGTGAGCAGGTCGCGGACGGTGTAGTTGCCGCCCGGGCCCATACCGCAGGAATCGCCCTCGGCGCCCCAGTCGTCCGGAGTCGGCACAACGGACGCGGCGAGATCGAGTTCGTCGAGGACGACGAGGGCGAGGAGCACCTTGATCGTCGACGCCGGCCGGTAGCGGCCATGCGGATCCTTGGCCGCGATGATCTGTCCCGACCCGAGGTCGGCGATCAACCAGCCGGCCGAGGTCAGGCCGGGCGGAACGGGCCCCGCGGCAGGATCGGCGACGACCCCGCAGTACGCGAGATCCTCACCACCGACGGCCGGCGTCGGCACCGGAAGCGGAGTCGGTGTGGTCGAACCCGGTGCGACGACCTCGGATTCGTCGACGGCGGGCGGCGTCGAGATCTTGTGCGGGCAGTGGTCGGTCACGGGTGTGGTGACGGCGGGGGGAGGAGGGGCGGCCGGCGGCGGCACCGCCGCGGCAGGCGGTATCCCGCCGGCGATCGTCCCGAACGTGACGGCGGCTGCGAGCGCACACAGGGTCCGACGGGTCCACCTCGGGGTCACCGAGCGGACGTTACCAGCGGGTGCGGCGGCGTCCGGGGCATCGACGTGGCGCACGTCAGCGCGTGTCGCGGTCCGCGGCCACGACCTCGGCCAGCCACCGGCCCATCACGGCGTGGGCCAGCGGCGCCGTCGCACCCTCGACGGCTCCGGCGTCGTCGGCGAACCGGCGGGTCGCGGTCTCACCCAGGACCTCGACCACGTCTGCACGCGACTCGGGGTGTGACAACCAGTCGCTCACAAGGGCGGCACCTGCCTCGAGGTGGAATTGCACCCCGTAGCAGTTGTCCTTCCGGTACAGCTGGGTGTTGCACTGCTCGGACGATGCCAGCAACTCGGCTCCGGCTGGGAGTCGGCATGTGTCGAAATGCCAGTGCACCGTGGTCATCTCGTGGCCCTGTCCGGCTGCGTCCAGCGCAGGCCCCCAGACCGGGTCGGCGAGGCCTGCGTCGGTGAAGGACACGGGATGCACCCCGAGTTCGGGGGATGGTCCGGTGTACACCTCACCGCCGAGGGCCTTCGTCAGCATCTGCGCGCCGAGGCACACGCCCCACACGGGGATTCCGGCTTCGACGGCCCGCTTCAGCAGGGCGATCTCCTCGCTGATCCACGGGATCCTCTCGGCGTCGTCGACGCCCATGGCGCCGCCGAGGACGATGATCGCGTCGACGTCGCCGAGGTCCGCCGGGACCGGTTCGCGCCAGATACGAAGCGTCGTCACATCGGCGATCTCGTCGAGGGCTGGGCCGTATGCGCCGGGCGGTTCGGATTCGGCATGCCGGATCTCGAGCACGCGCACCGGGTTCTGCGTCATCCGCCAACCCTACGATCTCCGTGCGTATTCGTCTCCCCTGCTCGGCACGAGCTGGTCGCGAGCTCACCATGCGCGGTGTGCTCGGCGACGCGCTGGTCGTCGATCCAGATCTCGCACCGCGCGAAGCGACCCGCCGACTGGAACAATGCGACGACCGGTGTGTCGGGGGAGGGGCGGACGAAGACCAACGATGACGACCACCGTCCCGATGACGAATCCCGTTGCGTCAACGGGACTTCTGCCTGGGTGCGCAGCCGGCCGTCGGCGTCGTACCAGGCCGCCGCGCCGTTGTGTTGCCGGTCCGAGGTCAGTGTGACCGTGACCCGCGATGCGGTTGGTGGGTCGCCGGGTGCCGCGAGCGCGGGGGAGAACACCGCGAACGCCAGGCTTGCGCTCATCGTGCAGGTGAGCAGAAGGCGCAGGAGGAGGATGCGGATCATGGCGGGACTCCGTTCGAGTGTGCCGACTCGCCAGACGGGGCGAGGTCGGTGGCGCACTCTAGGACGCACCGGGTCGTGTTCTGGTTCCCTCGTCAGACATCACCCACGATGACCGGAAGCGTGGCGAGCTTGCGCGCCAGAACACCTTCTTCCCAGCGTGATCCGTCGGCGTCCAGCCGGACGGCGGGCGTCTCGGCCAGCAGGTGTTCGATGGCGATGCGTGCCTGCAACCGGGCCAGTGCCGCCCCCACGCACAGGTGCAGTCCCTTGCCGAACGCGAGATGGGATCGTCGGGCCGCGGGATCGAGGTCGATGATCGCGGGGTCGTCGAAGCGCGCGGGATCGCGATTTCCCGCCCCCCACATGAGGAACACGTGCGCGCCGGCGGGTAACGCGGTGCCTCCCAGCGTGGTGTCGGACACCACGTGGCGGAAGTGTCCGCGGAACGGCGTCTCGAGTCGGAGCGCCTCCTCGACGAACACCGGGATGAGTGCGGGTTCGCGACGCAACTCCGCTTCCGTGTCCGGATGCCTGCTGAGTAACCAGACCGCGCTGCTCAGCAGGGTGGTCGTCGACTCGGCTCCGGCCGCGACGAGCTGGAAGAGGATCATCACGGCCTCGTCGTGATCGAGCCGTCCCTCGGTGACGCGATCAGCGATCTGGCTCAGGGCGGTCGAGTTGTCGCTCCCGTTCCCGCCGCCGGCCATCCTCTCGGTCAACGCGTGGGAGAGGTGGGCGGTCAGTTCGGCCACCGCGGCGGTCGCCGTCGCCAGTTGCGCAGGGGTGATGACGCCGTCGATCAGCACATTGGTCGCGACCGCCCACCTGGTCAAGTCGTCGAGCGCATCGGTGCGCAGCCCGAGCAACTCGGTGACCACCGCCATCGGGATGCGTCCCGCGATGGCCGCCACCCAGTCGATCCGGCCGTCGTGCAGCCCGCTGCGCCACGCATCGGCGACCAGCCGGCGGACCTGGGGTTCGAGGGCGCGGATTCGTGCGGGGGAGACCGATGGCATGACGAGGGTCCGGTGGTCGCGATGGCGTGGCCCGTCGGCGGTCGCCAGGACGTGCATGGCGTCGCCGAGGCCGGCGACCGGGAACTCCGAAACCGTGCCGTCGTCGTGCCAGACCATCGTGGCGGTCAGGTTCGACGAGAAGTCGTCCGGACGGCTCACCGCCTCGGCGATGAGGTCCCAGGAGCCGACTGCATAGAACGAGGACTCGCCGATCTGCTGGATGGGCGCGTCCTGATGGAGCCGTGCGTAGAAGGTCGTGGGGTCGTCGGTGTGGTGCATGACCCCAGGGTCGATGACGTCGGGCGTGGTGGCACGCGATTCCGAGAAGGAGAGACTCGCCGAAACGCCAGTTGCGCCAGCGCGTCTCAACGTAACGTCGTGACCAGGGGTTGTCGGGCGCCGGTCGAGCGCACACCGTCTCACGCTGAGAATGGAGAGTTCGTGGCCCAGGACTGGTTGGTCGGCGGTGAACGGCGGGACGCCGCCCGCGAGCGACTCGTCGCGCACGCCGCGGCTCTCATCGCCCGGCGCGGACTCGACGCGTTCGATCTCGACGAGCTCGGGCGCCGGGCGCACTGTTCGAGGGCGACGATCTACCGGCATGCCGGCGGGCGGGCCGCGTTGATCGAGTCCGTGCTGGCCACGACCTCGTCGCCGGTGCTGGCTGCCATCCGAACGTCGATCGCCGATCTCACCGGACCCGAACGTGCCCGGACGGCGATCATCGAGACCCTGCGGGCCCTACGCGGGGACCGCGTCATCCGGCAGTTCCTCCGGCCGGACAACCTGATCGACGCGACGCCGACGGTCCTCTCGTCGCCCGCGGTGCACGCGGTGGCCGCCGACCTGGTCGGCGTCGATCCCGACGACCCGGCGGATGCGCGATTCATCATCCGCTCGGTGCTCGCCATGCTGCTCTGGCCCGCCGAACCGGACGAGGAGGCGCGAAGCGCGGACTCGATCGTCGCCGGCGTCCTCCGCACCACTGCGACCTCGGCGGGAACCACCTCCACCCCGACCGACGACACCGGCCCGCACCCCTGAGGGTGCGGGCCGGTGCCGGGCTGCAGAGAAAAGAACCAATCGGTCAGCGCGAGAACATCAGTGCGCGCTTGACCTCGGAGATCGCCTGTGTCACCTGGATGCCACGGGGGCACGCGTCGGTGCAGTTGAAGGTGGTGCGGCAGCGCCACACACCGTCGACGTCGTTGAGGATGTCGAGACGCTCGACGGCACCTTCGTCGCGGCTGTCGAAGATGAAGCGATGCGCGTTGACGATGGCGGCCGGGCCGAAGTACGAGCCCTCCGTCCAGAACACCGGGCAGCTCGTCGTGCAGCAGGCACAGAGGATGCACTTGGTGGTGTCGTCGAAGCGTGCGCGGTCGGTCTGGCTCTGGATCCGCTCGCGGGTCGGCTCGTTACCGGAGGTGATCAGGAACGGCTTGATGGCGCGGTACGCGTCGAAGAACGGTTCCATGTCGACGACGAGATCCTTCTCCACCGGCAGGCCGCGGATGGGCTCGACGGTGATGGTGATCTCCTTGGACTTGTCCTTGGGGAGCATGTCCTTCATGAGGAGCTTGCACGCGAGGCGGTTGACGCCGTTGATACGCATTGCGTCGGAGCCGCAGACGCCGTGCGCGCAGCTGCGACGGAAGGTGAGCGTGCCGTCGAGGTAGCCCTTCACGTACAGCAGGAGGTTGAGCAGGCGGTCCGTGGGCAGGGCCGGGACGCGGAAGCTCTCGAACCCCTGTGCATCCGGGTTCTCCGGATTGAAGCGGAAGATCTTGAGCGTCACCATGGTGGCCTCGTCGGGCACCGGTGGCAACGGCGGCTCGTCGGAGGACGGTGCGGGCTTGTCCAGAACAGATGTCATCAGTACTTACGCTCCATCGGTTCGTAGCGGGTCTGCACCACGGGCTTGTAGTCCAGCTCGATGTCCGAGAGAAGGTCGTCGCCCTTCTTGTACGCCATGGTGTGGCGCATGTAGTTCACGTCGTCGCGGTCGGGGTAGTCCTCGCGCGCGTGACCGCCGCGCGATTCCTTGCGGTTGAGTGCGCCGACCACGGTCACCTCGGCCATCTCCAACAGGAAGCCGAGCTCGATGGCCTCGAGCAGGTCGCTGTTGAAGCGCTTGCCCTTGTCGTGGACCTTGATGTGGGCGTAGCGCTCCTTGAACCGGTGGATGTCGGTGAGCGCCTGCTTGAGGGTCTCCTCGGTGCGGAAAACCGACGCGTTGGCGTCCATCGAGGCCTGCAGTTCGGTACGGATGTCGGCGACCCGCTCGTGCCCGTGTTCGCTGAGTAACAGCTCGAGCCAGGAGTCGACCATCTCGGTCGGCGCCTCCGGGAGTTCGGTGAACTCCGCGGAGTTGGCGTAGTCGGCGGCGGCGATGCCCGCGCGCCGACCGAACACGTTGATGTCCAGCAGCGAGTTCGTGCCGAGGCGGTTCGCGCCGTGGACCGACACGCAGGCGCACTCGCCCGCGGCGTACAGCCCGTGGACGACCTCGTCGTTGTTGCGCAGCACCTGGCCGTTGATGTTGGTCGGGATGCCGCCCATCACGTAGTGGCACGTGGGGAACACCGGTACGTACTCGGTGACGGGGTCGACGCCGAGATAGGTGCGGGCGAACTCGGTGATGTCCGGGAGCTTCTCGTTGAGGACGTCCTCGCCCAGGTGGGTCACGTCGATGTAGACGTAGTCCTTGTTGGGTCCGGCGCCGCGGCCCTCGAGCACCTCGAGGACCATCGAACGCGCGACGATGTCACGGGGCGCGAGGTCCTTGATGGTGGGGGCGTAGCGCTCCATGAAGCGTTCGCCGTCGGCGTTGCGCAGGATGCCGCCCTCGCCGCGAACGGCTTCGGAGATCAGGATGCCCAGGCCGGCGAGGCCGGTCGGATGGAACTGGTGGAACTCCATGTCCTCCAGCGGCAGACCCTTGCGGAAGACGATTCCCATGCCGTCGCCGGTCAGCGTGTGGGCGTTCGACGTGGTCTTGTACATGCGGCCCGAGCCGCCGGTGGCGAAGACGATCGACTTGGCGTGGAAGACGTGGATCTCGCCGGTCGCGAGCTCGTAGGCGACGACGCCGGTGGCGACCTGCTCGCCCTTCTCGTTCTCGGTGAGGCAGATGTCGAGAGCGTAGAACTCGTTGAAGAACTCGACGTCGTGCTTGACGCAGTTCTGGTACAGCGTCTGCAGGATCATGTGGCCGGTACGGTCGGCGGCGTAGCAGGCGCGACGCACCGGGGACTTGCCGTGATCGCGGGTGTGCCCGCCGAAGCGGCGCTGGTCGATCTTGCCCTCGGGTGTCCGGTTGAACGGCAGGCCCATCTTCTCCAGATCGAGGACCGCGTCGATGGCCTCCTTGGCCATGATCTCGACGGCGTCCTGATCGGCCAGGTAGTCACCACCCTTGACGGTGTCGAACGTGTGCCACTCCCAGTTGTCTTCCTCGACGTTGGCCAGTGCGGCGCACATGCCGCCCTGGGCCGCGCCGGTGTGGCTGCGGGTGGGGTAGAGCTTGGTCAGTACCGCGGTGCGGGCGCGCGGGGCGGATTCGATCGCCGCGCGCATGCCTGCGCCGCCGGCGCCCACGATGACGACGTCGTAGCGGTGTTCCTGCATGTTCTGGGTCTCCTTTAGCCGACGCTGTTGACGTCGAAGGTGAGGAGGGCGTAGGTGCCCATCGTGAGGACGAGGATCATCGACACGGCGAGCAGAACGTTCAGCCAGAAACGGGTCGAGTCCTTGCGGGAGTAATCGGCGATCACGGTGCGCACGCCGTTGCCGCCGTGCAGCTGGGCGAGCCACAGCATGGTCAGATCCCAGATCTGCCAGAAGGGCGAACTCCACCGCGCGGCGACGAACGAGGCGTCGATGCGGTGCACGCCGCCGTCCCAGGCCAGCATGATGAACATGTGGCCGATCGTCAGGACGACGAGCAGCAGGCCCGAGAAGCGCATGAACAGCCACGCGTTCTTCTCGAAGTTCCCGCCCTTGGGCTTACGGGGCGAGCGCGGGTTGTCCAGGCTCGCGGGACGGTCGTGTTGCGTACCGAGGGTCTTGGCGACACCGGTGGCTTCCGAGGTGGTCATCTCTGGTGTCTCCTACAGGTGGCTGAACATGATCTGCAGCAGGCGGACCGCGCCGGCACCGAAAGCGATGACGAACAAGGTCATGGCCACCCACAGCATCTGCCGCTGGTACTTGGGACCCTTGGACCAGAAGTCCACGAGGATCAGGCGCACGCCGTTGAAGGCGTGGAACAGGACGCATGCGACCAGGGCGATCTCCATGAGACCGATGAGTGGCGTCTTGTAGGTCTCGATGATCGCGTCGTACTGGTTGGGGTCGACGCGGATGACCGCGGTGTCCAGCACGTGCACGAACAGGAAGAAGAAGATGGTGACGCCCGTGATGCGGTGGAGGACCCACGACCACATGCCGGGATCGCCGCGATACAGGGAACGTCTGCGCACCGGGTCGGGTGCGACTTCCATTGAGGTGCTCATCGGGAAACTGGCCTCCAACATCGTCGATGGACGCATCGAATCGGCATGCTCCGACTCGACCATGGACCCATAGAAAGAGACTCTAAACCCATGCTGACAGCGGTGGTAAATTGCCCGAACCGATCTGGGCGACAAGACATTACGAGTTAGGTTTGCCTTACCCAAGCTTTGCGGTGATGAAGTTCCGATGAACGGCCGGTTACGCCGTGCGACAGGAGATCTACGTGGTTGCCGAAATCGAGTGGAATATGTTGCGGGACAAAGCGAGAAGTGTCATCGGGCATGCATACGCCCCGTACTCCGGGTATCCGGTCGGGGCGGCCGGCCTCACCGCCGAAGGGCATGTTGTCGCCGGGTGCAATGTGGAAAATGTCTCATACGGTCTGGGCGTCTGCGCCGAGGTCTCGCTGGTCGCGCAGCTGGTGAGCGGCGGCAACCGGACGCTGCGTGCGGTCAGCGTCTGTGACGCCCGCGGCGCGGCGCTGATGCCGTGCGGCCGGTGCCGTCAGGTGCTCCTGGAGTTCGGCGGACGCGAGTTGCTCATCGATCACCCCGACGGTCCCCGGACACTGGGTTCGTTGCTGCCCGATGCGTTCGGTCCCGACGACCTGGCCGCGGTCCGCGCATGACCGGCACGGTCGACGACGCCATCCATGCCGTGTCGGTGATCGCGACCAAGCGCGGCGGCCAGGCGCTCGGTGACGCGCAGATCGCCTGGATGGTCGACGGTTACACCCATGGCGAGGTGGCGCCCGAACAGATGTCGGCGTTGTTGATGGCGATATACCTGCGCGGTATGAACAGGCAGGAGATCGCCTCCTGGACCCACGCCATGATCGACAGCGGGCGCCGGATGGACCTCTCCGGGTTGCGCCGCGACGGACGGCCCCTGGTGACGGTGGACAAACACTCGACCGGCGGCGTGGGCGACAAGATCACGCTCCCACTCACCCCGCTCGTCGCGTCCTTCGGCGTCGCCGTCCCGCAACTGTCGGGCCGGGGGCTCGGTCACACAGGCGGCACACTCGACAAGCTCGAATCCATTCCGGGGTGGCGGGCCGAGGTCGGCATTGACGACATGATCGCCCAACTCGAGCGGGTGGGGGCGGTCATCTGTGCCGCCGGCGCGGATCTCGCGCCGGCCGACCGCAAGCTGTACGCCTTGCGTGACGTCACCGGCACCGTCGAATCCATCCCGCTGCTGGCCTCGTCGATCATGAGCAAGAAGATCGCCGAGGGCACCGGCGCGCTGGTGTTGGACGTGAAGACCGGATCGGGTGCCTTCCTCCCCGACGAGGACGACGCCCGCGAACTCGCCTCGACCATGGTCGAACTCGGCCACGACGCGGGAGTGGACACACGCGCGGTCATCACCGACATGAGCACGCCGCTCGGACGGGCGGTCGGGAACGCGGTCGAGGTCGCGGAATCGGTGGAGGTCCTCGCCGGCGGTGGGCCCTCTGACGTCGTCGAACTGACCTTGGCGTTGGCGCGCGAGATGCTCGACGCCGCGGGGCTGCCCGACACCGATCCCGCCAGCCACCTCGCCGACGGTCGGGCGATGGACTCGTGGCGGTCGATGATCGCGGCGCAGGGCGGCGATCCGGACGCCCCGCTGCCGGTCGCCCGGCATCGCGACGACGTGTCGGCCGACCGCGACGGCGTCGTCACCGGTATGGACGCACGATCGGTCGGCGACGCCGCCTGGCGGCTCGGCGGTGGGCGCTCGAAGCCGGGGGAGGCCGTCGCCGCGGAGGCCGGTGTGATCATCCATGCCAAGCCCGGCGACCGGGTGCGCGCCGGTCAACCGCTCTTCACCTTGCACACGCGGGACGAATCCCGGCTGGCAGGGGCACGGGCATGCCTCGACGCTGCGGTGACGATCGACGATCCGGCCGGCGATGTCGGCGCGCACAGCCGCCCCCTGATCGTCGATCACGTTAGGTTCACACCATGACGACGCTGACGCCGGCGAACATCTCCCTCGCACCCAAGGTCCTACTGCACGATCACCTCGACGGCGGGTTGCGGCCCGCGACTGTCCTCGAGCTGGCCCGGGAGGTCGGCTATGACGGGCTGCCCACCGACGCCGACGGTCACCCGATCGACGACGCCGCCACCCTCGCGCAGTGGTTTCGCGAAGCTGCTGACAGTGGGTCCCTCGAGCGGTACCTGGAGACCTTCTCCCACACCGTGGCGGTGATGCAGACGGCGCCCGCGCTCGAACGCGTCGCGCGGGAGTGCGTGGCCGACCTCGCCGATGACGGTGTCGTCTACGCCGAGGTCCGGTATGCCCCCGAACAGCATCTCGAAGGAGGGCTGGACCTCGACGAGGTGGTGCAGGCGGTGTTGCGCGGCTTCGCCGACGGCGAGGCAGAAGCGGCCGCCCGGGGCAAGAACATCACGGTGCGATGCCTCGTGACCGCCATGCGCCACGCGGCCCGGTCACGCGAGATCGCCGAACTCGCCGTGCGGTACCGCGACCGCGGCGTCGTCGGATTCGACATCGCCGGTGCGGAGGCCGGGCACCCGCCGACCCGCCATCTCGACGCCTTCGAGTACATGCGTGCCAACAGCGCGCCGTTCACGATCCACGCGGGCGAGGCGTTCGGCCTGCCGTCGATCCATGAGGCGATCGGCTTCTGCGGGACTGATCGCCTGGGGCACGGCGTCCGCGTCTTCGACGACATCGAGTTGCCCGCGGGCGTCGATCTCGCGGCACACTCCTTCGCCGGCGCACGACTGGGCCAGATCGCGAACGTGGTGCGCGACAAGCGGATTCCGCTCGAGTTGTGCCCCAGCTCGAATGTCCAGACGGGGGCGGTCGCCTCGCTCGCCGAGCATCCCTTCAACGTGCTCGCGCGGCTGCGGTTCCGCGTGACGGTGAACACCGACAACCGGCTCATGTCCGACACCACGATGAGCAAGGAGTTCGGATTGCTCGCCGAGCAGTTCGGCTACGGCTGGGCCGACTTCGAGCGCTTCACCGTCAATGCCATGAAGTCGGCGTTCATCCACTTCGACGAACGCCTCGCGTTCATCGACGACGTCATCAAGCCCGGATACGCGGTGCTGCTGGGCTGACGGTTCGGCGCCGGCTCGGGCCGTCAGCCCTTCTTGGTGAGTCGGGCCTCGAAGTCGTGCTCGAGCGCCCGCCACGCCTCGGCCTCGTTCTCGAACGGACCGCTGGGGGCCATGCGCTTGGGGTCGGGGTTCACCGTGTAGTCCACGAACCATCCCAGCGGCGTCGTCGTGCCGAGGGCCTCGTTCACGGTGTCGTCGCCGGCGTAGTCGGCGGCGTCGGTGAACAGTTCGACGGCGAGGTCGAGCTGGTCACGGTCCATCCGTCGGGGTCCGTCGATGATGTCGTCGGCGAGGCCGGGCAGGACGTAGACGTTGTCGTCGATGACGTCGAACTCGAGTGAGCCGTCGGTGGCCTCGGTGCGGACCTGTTCGAACGTCGACAGATCCGCGAGATCGTGGGCGTTGTCGTCGGCGAGGAACCGCGACAACGCGCGTGCGGAGGAGAACACGAAGATCTTCCCCTTGTCGCCGAGGAAGACCGGGTCGTCGCCGAGGTAGCAGCGCAGCGTCAGGTACTCGCCCGCGCTGGTGACGATCCGGATGGGGTCGATGCCGACGGCCGCCCAGAAATCGTCGTCGTCGTAGTCATCCGCGTCCTCGTCGTCCACGTCGTCTTCGTCCACGTCGTCTTCGTCGACGTCCGTGTCGTCGTCATCCGTGTCGTCGGCGGAATCGTCCGCGCCGACGATCTCGATGTCGTCATCGGTCGGTTCGTCTTCGTCCTCGGCGGAAGCGGCGGCCTCCAGTTCGGCTTCGGCGGTCTCGACGGCCTTGGCGTCGACCTTCGGAGTGGAGATGACCCCGTCGATGGCATCGAGCACATCGTCCCAGTGCTTGGCGATGAGGCGTCCGATGCGCACCCACAGATCGGCGCCCTCGCGGCCGTCGAAGTTGCGGGTTCCGGTCGTGACGGCGCCGACGATGGGGTTGCCGTTGAAGAACTTGGTGACCGGGGTCAGCTCGCAGACCTCCCCGAGGATGCGCACGATCTCGAGCGCGTCCTCGAGTTCGGCGATGACTTCCGGGGTGGGGTCCTCGGCGGCCAGTTCGGGTACGCCGACGAGGTCGTAGCTGTGGCGTTCGTCGGGCACGAGTTCGTCGGCCTGGAGACCGACGACCGTGGACCACGCCGGGTGCTCGACGAGATCGTTGTCGTCGCTGTTGCGGATGAACGCGGCGAGCTCGGCGACACCGGGCAGCACGTAGAGATCCTCGTCGAGTCCGAGGAAGGCCTCCCACTCGTCGTCACCCTCGCGCCAGCGAGGTGCCCACAGTGTGAAGCTGTTTCCGTCGGTGAGTCCGAGCTCAATCGGGACGATGTCTCCGGCCATGGGGACACAGCCTAGCGATTGTCGACGCCGATTCCAGTAGTGACCCCACAGACTCCCGGTGGTCTGCGGACGACGAATGGATGAACGCCCGCGACATCGACGACGACGGTTGCGGGTACGGCTGTCATCGCGGGCGGAAGAAGCCCTCGAAGGTCTGGTCGAGGTTCGACGTCCGTACCGGCGAAACACTCACCGGGTCACCGGCTTCCACCATCTGGTCGTTTCCGATGTACATGGCGACGTGCCCGGACCACACCGCGAGATCGCCCGGTTGCAGCTGGGCCCGCGACACCTGGATGCCTGCGGTGTCCTGCTCTTGGGCCAGGCGCGGGAGATCGAGGCCGGCCTGTCGGTAGGCCCATTGGGTCAGACCGCTGCAATCGAACCCGTCCGGTGTGGTGCCACCCCACACGTAGGGGACTCCGCGCTGGCTCAACGCCGCACGTACCGCGGTGGCGGCCCGTTGGTCGGGTGCGTAGGCCACCGAACCGTCCGGGAGCGTGACGGGGACACCACCGCGGACGGGGGTGGTGGACAGTCCGCTCGCCGGGTCGGCGACCGTCACCTCGGCAGGCGCGGTGTGTCGGGCCAACGCGGTCATCGCCTCGGTGTCCGACCGGAGGTCTGCCCGCGCCCGGCTCACGGTCGCGATTCCCCGCCCGATGTGATCGATCGCCACGGGGAGGATCGCCAGGAGGCCCGCCGGCGTGATCGGACCGCCCGCCAGCGCGCGGGCGGAACGGTCGAAGGAGTCCACGAGCTCGTCGAGATGCACCGCTGCGGCAAGGACCGTGCGGCTCGCTCCGTCGACGAGACGGGCGAAGTCGTCGGCGCTCTCGGCGAGCCCGGTCATGGTCTGGTGCAGCGCCCCGGCCGCATCGCCGGCGCCGGCCCCGCCGGCGCCCTCCCAGGTGGTGAGGACCGTATCGGTGGCCGAGACGGAGCGACGACGTGCGGACTCCACGGTGCCGGCGGCGATGCGAAGGGTCTCGGCGGGATTCCCGGGCGTCAGCACGCCGGTACCGAGCGCATCGACGAGCCTGCGCAGCGGTTCGATGAGGAGCTCGACGCCGATCACAGGGTCAGCTCCCGGTCGGCCGCTGCGCAGTCGCAGTCGACGTAGGCGGCATCGGCGGATCGGGTGGCCGCCGAGATCTGACCAGAACGCGCCGCGATGGCGTCGGTGGTGCGTCGGTGAGCCTGGAGGAATTCGGCGACGGCGGCGAGGAACTCGGCGCCGATCAGGCCGAAGGTGACAGCCAACTCGACCAGATCGTTCGACTCGTCGCTGCGCCGGCCCTCGAGGAGGGCCGCGTTGTCCCGATGCGTATCGGCGAAGGTTTGCAGGGCCACGGGATCGGTGCGGAGACGAAGAGGTGCCGGATGGTCCGGCCCCGGTGCGGGGGATGCGGCGGGTGAGGGGAACGGGCTCATGGGTTTCAGACGCTGCGCGACGCCGACGGGTTCCATCGTTTTGTCGGAAGGCGCTCGTGCTCACGGAGTCGTCGTCCTGTCCGCAGGTGCTCGTCCGGGCGCGGAGTGAGACGGGGGGATGACCAAGCCGCACGCGCGTCCCGTCCAGGAAATAGGGTGGTCGCCATGGATTGCCTGATCGTCGACCATCCCCTCGCGGCCGCGCGGCTGACCACCATGCGGAACGAGAACACCGACAACGCCGGGTTCCGGGGCGCCTTGTCGGACCTCACGCAGATGCTGATCTACGAGGCCCTCGCGGACGCTCCGCGCGCCGACGTCGTGATCAACACCCCGTTGACCTCCCACACCGGGTCGCGGCTGGCGGCCCCGCCGCTGCTGGTGCCGGTGTTGCGCGCCGGACTCGGCATGGTGGAGCAGGCTCACGCGATGGTCCCGGAGGCACACGTCGGATTCGTCGGTCTCGCACGCGACGAGGAGACCGCACAGCCGGTGCCATATCTCGAGTCGCTGCCCGAGGACCTGGCGGGGAGGCCGGTGTTCGTTCTCGACCCCATGCTCGCAACAGGCGGGTCGATGCTGCACACCATCGAGCTGCTCGTCGCCCGCAACGCCACCGACATCACCGCGGTGTGCGTTGTCGCGGCACCGGAAGGTGTTGCTGCTCTGGAGAATTCAGGCCACCCGTGCCGCCTCGTGGTGGCCGCCGTGGACGAGGGCCTCAACGACGTCAACTACATCGTCCCCGGACTCGGTGACGCCGGTGACCGGCAGTTCGGTCCGCGATACTCGTAGGGCTAATGGGTTTGTTTCGCCGGGGTTGCGTCGATAGCAACACCTGGGCGGGCGGGTATGGTCTGCACCGAGATGCGGGTGCGTTCGTGGAGACTCGCCCGTAGAGCAGGGACCCGCTCTACCGATACTTCGGCAAACCTGGTGCGCCGCGCGGCGGTGACCCATGCGATTGACCCGCTGCAGGAAAACCATTCATTTGGAGCGCATCCCGTCATTGTCCGGTGCATGGCTCTGTCGACGTCATGTGGCGGGTCGCACCCGTGGTCGATCGCTGTCGCACCGGGCCGACTCCGAATCGAAGAATTCTTCTTTGCGTCGATCGCAAGTACCCACGGTTCCAACTATGAGGGCGCAACCCGACCACTGCGGCAGCCATCACCGAACCAAGAGTCGCGGGGAGCGGTACGGAAGGGACGCATCCTCGGCGAGGTTCGCCTCGGTCTGAACAATAGATCCACCACTTTTGGATAAGAAACGAAACGGGTGGGACAGGAGTTCACCACAGTTGTCGTTCTGAGTCGGCTGCGCCGATTTCGACTATGCGGCAACACCTTCCGAAATCAAGGGCTTGTGGAAAGTCCTCGTAGTCGAACGCATGTTCCCGTACAGTGGAGTCATGCCCGAGCTCGCCACCCTCCTCGATCGGCTCATCGAGACCACCCCGCCCGCCGACGATCCCAGCGGTCGAACAACATTCGATGCGCTAGACACCCTGCGGTTGATTCGCAACGCAGTCGACCATCAGATCGTCCTGCATGCAACGCGACTCGATGAACTGGGCGTCGCACAGATGGCGGGCAGCACCACCAAGAAACTGTTGATCGAGATGGGTTACGCGCCCGCTGCCGTCCACCGGATCATGCGCATCGTCGACGCCCTACCAGCGCTACCTACTCTCGCCCGTCACGCCGGCGACGGACGGCTGTCCACCGAGATCGTCGACGCCATCGTCCGCGGTATGCGCCACATCGAGACACGCTGTCCTGAAGGGCTTTCGGACAACGACAAGAGTTCACACGAGATCGAGCTAGCCGGTCAAGCCCTGTCCGGTGCCACGCCGGCACAAGTACTCCAACACGCCCGCACCATCGGCAACATCCTGGCCGACGCAACCGACACCGGGATCCCCGCCGCGGACGATTCGACTCTGAACGCGGTCAATGCCCACACCACCGACGACGGACGCGTCGACATCCGCGCCGACCTCACCCAGACCGTCGGCGAAAAGTTCCTCACCATGATCGACGAACGCTCCTGCCCGAGACCCGAACCCGACGGTGCCGACGACCGCCGCACCGCAGAACAACGTCGCGCTGATGCCCTCGAACTCATCCTCGACCAAGCAGCACTCGGAGCGAGCATCGACAGCATCGGCAGCCCACGCACTCAGCTGCTGCTGACCATTCCCGCGACGGGTTCCGATCCGGCCAGCCTGCCGTGGACGGGATCGGTCACACAGGCTGCCGCCAAGGAGGTGTCCTGCGACGGATCGCTCACCGAGATCATCCTCGACGGCGAAAGTGTACCGCTACAGATGGGACAGACCCGTCGACTGTTCCCCGCCCACCTCCGCAAAGCCGTCATCATCCGCGACAGCTGCTGCATCAAATGCGGTGCACCACCATCACACACGCAGGTCCACCACATCGCCCACTGGGCCGACGGCGGCACCACCGACCTCGACAACGGATGCCTGCTCTGCCAACGCTGCCACACCCAGGTCCACCACCACGGCTGGGACATCGTGATGGGTTTCGACCGACACCCCTGGCTCGTCCCACCCGCCACCATCGACCCGCAACGCCGACCACTACCCGCTTACAACCGCCGCACGATGCGACTCGATGACGCCGCCTGATCTCAGGCCGACTGAATTGCCCGCTAACACAACAAACTTCGCGTAGCACCTTCCGCACCCGGCCCCCGGGACCGCATCCGTACCTTGACAACTCCACAGTGTTACCGGGCCCCGTCCGCCGAGGCGGTGTGTCAGCCCCGCCGATAACCGATCAACCGGGCAGTGACCAGTACGCCAGCATCGGCTCGGCGGTCAGCACAGAGCCGTTCTCGACGATGGTGAGGCTCGTCGGTGAGACGAGGTAGCTGACGGCTCCGTTGCGTGCCTCGAAGGTGTCGCCCGTACGGGTGGGGAATTGCAGTTCGATTCCACCCTCGGGTGCGAGGCCCTTGTAATACCAGCGGCCCGACTGGCTACCGACCTGGCAGATCACCACGCGCGATCGAGAGGTCTGACCCACCGCGACGGCGGGGTCACCCGCGGCATTGCAACGTGGACCGTCGGTGAATCCCTGCCAGTCCGCGCCGGAGACGGTGGGGATCGGGCGTGGCGGAGTCGACGAGGTGCTGGGGGTAGTCGGCGTCGTGGTGGTGGGCGTCGTCTCGGCTGACCGGGTGACCGTGCTGGTGAAGGTCGGAGTCGACGACTGCCCGCCGTCCGCGGAGTCGCGGTCCGCCGACTCGTCGTCGGCGGGAATGAAGAGCAGGGCTGCGAGCACCGCTGCGACGACCAGCAGCACACCTGCACCGATCGCCACCAGCACGGCGGGCGACGACCAGGGCGACCGGGGCGGCCCGGGAGTCGGCCGGCCCTGTGGATAACCGCCCTGCGGGTAACCGCCCTGTGGGTAGCCGGCCGGACCGCTCGGTGGATAACTCATGTCGCTCCTTCGGTTCGCGCCGGTCCGGGGTCCGTGCGTGTCTACAGTTCGCCGACGATCTGCGCCAACAGCTCACCCATGCGGGTCGCCGACGCGCGCCCCACCTCCAGCACCTCCGCGTGGCTCAGGTGCTCGCCGGTCATGCCCGCCGCGAGATTCGTGACCAGCGACACCCCGAGTACGTCGAGCCCGGCGGCGCGGGCCGCGATGGTCTCGTGGACCGTCGACATACCGACCAGGTCGGCTCCCATCGTGCGCAGCATGCGGATCTCGGCAGGTGTCTCGTAGTGCGGGCCCGGCAGTCCCGCATACACGCCTTCGGCGAGGTCGGGGTCGATGCGGCGAGCGATGTCGCGCAGACGTGGCGCATAGGCGTCGACGAGGTCGACGAACCGGGCGCCGACCAGCGGTGACCGGGCCGTCAGATTGAGATGGTCGGAGATCAGCACCGGCTGGCCAACCGTCATGTCCTCGCGCAGGCCGCCCGCCGCGTTGGTCAGCACGATGGAGCGCACACCGGCGGCCGCGGCCGTCCGGACCGGGTGTACGACACGGGCCAGATCGTGTCCTTCGTAAGCGTGAATACGACCGAGCATCAACAGAATCCGACGATCGGCGACACGAACCGAATGCACCACTCCGCCGTGACCGGCGGCCACGGGTGCCGTGAAGCCGGGAATCGCGGCCATCGGCACCGAACGAACCGGCCGACCGAACGCTTCGGCTGCCGGCGCCCACCCGGACCCGAGGATGACTGCGACATCGTGTGTTGCAGCGTCGGTCTCGGCGGCGATCATGGCCGCGGCGGCGACCGCCGCGGCGTCTGCGTCGACAGTGGGATCCATGCGCCAACCCTAAACCGTGGGCGCTCCCGCCGATGGCATGCCGAGACCGCCCGGGCGATCGCGTCGGTGGCCCGGAGACGGCAGGCGATAAGGTCGGCACATGCCTTATCTGAACGAGACCGGTGAGGTCGTCGAACTCCAGCTCGGTGCCCGCGGGGAGGAGATCAGCGAGTCCAACCCGGAGAACCGCTTCCGGCTGGACTGGCTGGACGAGGTCGACGGGTTGCTCGACGACGTCATTGCGAATCCGACGCATCCGCTCGTGATCACGGCCACCGGCAAGTTCTTCTCCAACGGACTCGACACCGATCACATCTTCGCCGCGCCCGATCAGCTTCCCGGTTACCTCGACCGCGTCCACGCGCTCTACGCGAAGGTCCTCACGCTGCCCGTGCCGACCGTCAGCGCGATCAACGGCCACGCGTTCGGGGCGGGCGCGATGCTCGCGCTGTGCACCGACCACGTCCTGATGCGTACGGAACGCGGATTCTGGTCGCTGCCCGAGGCCGCGCTGTCCATGCCCTTCACCCGCGGGATGGCCACCCTGCTGCGCACCAGACTCGACGACCGGACCGCGACCGAGGCGATGTACACCAGCCGTCGCTACGCCGCCGACGCCGCGGTGGACGCCGGCATCGTCGACGAGGCGGTCGAGGTCGGGCAGCTCGCCGCCCGCGCAGCCGAGATCGCCGCGGCTCGGGCCTCGACCGTCGGACGCAACCTCGCACTGATCAAGCGCGGGTTCCGCGCCCCGCTGCTCGAGGACCTGGCGACACCGACGCCGCCCGGAGTGTTCTGATGACCGCCGCGGGAGCGGGCTTCGCCGCGGCCGACAACCCCATCGACGCCTGGCTCGCCGCCCACGGAACCGAGCTCATCGCGTGGCGCCGGGACATCCATGCGCACCCCGAACTCTCGCGGCAGGAGGTTCGCACCACCGAGCTCGTGATGGCGGAGCTGTCCGCCGCCGGTCTCACCCCACGGCGCCTGCCGCTGGGCACCGGTGTGGTCTGCGACCTCGGACCGTCCGGCGAACCCCGCATCGGTCTGCGCGCCGACATGGACGCGCTGCCCATCACCGAACACACCGGTCTGCCGTTCACGTCGACCGTCGACGGCGCCTCGCACTCGTGCGGTCACGATGCGCACACCGCCATCCTCCTCGGTGTCGCCAAACTCCTCGCCGCCGCCGAACCCCTACCCGTGGGTGTGCGCCTGATCTTCCAGGCCGCCGAGGAGGTCATGCCGGGCGGCGCGCTCGACGCCATCGAGGCCGGCGTCACCAACGGCCTGGGCCGGATCTTCGCGCTGCACTGCGACCCGCGCCTCCCCGTCGGGGCCATCGGACTCCGCTCCGGACCCCTGACCTCGGCGGCCGATCACATCGAACTGCACCTGCATTCCGCGGGCGGCCACACCTCGCGTCCGCACCTCACCGGCGACCTGATCTACGCGATGGGCACCGTCATCACCGGGCTTCCCGGCATCCTGTCCCGTCGCGTCGACCCACGCTCAGGCACGGTGATGGTGTGGGGTGCCGCCAACGCGGGCAGCGCCCCCAACGCCATTCCGCAGGAAGGGCGTATGCGGGGGACGGTTCGTACCGGCGACCACGCGACCTGGGCCGAACTCGAACCCCTGGTGCGCAGCGTCATCGGCGAACTGCTCGCGCCCCTGGGCGTCCGTTACGACCTCTCGTACTTCCGGGGCGTGCCACCCGTGGTCAACGACGAGACCGCCGTCGGGATGTTCGAACGGTCCGTGTCCGCGATCGGCCCCCGGGCTGTTGCGGACACGCCGCAATCGCCCGGTGGGGAAGACTTCTCGTGGTACCTCGAACAGGTGCCGGGAGCGATGGCCCGCCTCGGCGTCTGGGACGGTTTCGGACCCCAGGTGGACCTGCACGCACCCAACTTCGACCTCGACGAACGCGCCCTTGCCATCGGGGTCCGCGCATTGGCGGGGATCGTCCTCAACGCGCGCAGCGCGGCAGGCTGAACCCCGACTCGATCACTCCGCCGTCGAAGGGATCACTCAGCGGGCCCCGGCCCGGGCCCGACATTGCGCGACTCGCGCAACCGAAGGTCCTGCACGTACTCAGCGGGTGCCCCGGCGATCTCGGCGGCCTCGGCCATCACACCGAGGTAGCGCGCCGAGGGCAGACCACCCTCGAACGCGTCGAGGACATACAGCCACGCCAGGACGGGTCCGTCTTCGGTGTCGACGCGCGCGCGGATCTTGCGGTGGATGCCGAGTTCGGAACCCTCCCAGCGGTCCAGGAGGTCCTCGTCCTCGGTGGTGACGTCGTAGAGGACGACGAATACACGCGCCTCCGGGTCGTCGCGATCCTCGGTGACCGTGGCCAGCGAACCTTCCCACCCGATGTCGCCGCCGCCGAAGGTCAGACGCCAGCCGCGGAGCCATCCGGTGCCCGACATCGGCGAGTGCGGAGCGCGCTCGGCCATCTGCTCGGGATGCATGTTGGATCCGTAGGCTGCGTAAATCGGCACGGATGGAGCCTAGATGGTCCACGGCGAGTCCGGAAGGTGACACCGACCCGCGGCGGCCCGGTGTGATCCGTGCATCCCCGGCGCCCTGACGTGTCCGACATCACCGACACCGGCCGGTCGGTCCGACGCGGGTCGGCCTCGTGCACGACGCCGACGCCGCGCGACTAGTTTGGTAGGCGGCGCGAACGCCGCTTGCCCGGTTCGCCCCCGAGTAACGCACCACCCACGCGACCTCGACAGACCTCGACGACACGCAGCCGGTGCGCGACGCCCCCACGAGGGGCCGCGGAGCACCGGCGAGGAACAGGAGTGACAGTGACCAGGATCGTCATCATCGGCGGCGGACCGGCAGGCTACGAGGCCGCACTCGCCGCGGCCGCCTACGGAGCCGACATCACGGTGATCGATTCGGACGGGATCGGCGGCGCCTGCGTCCTGTGGGACTGCGTGCCGTCGAAAACGTTCATCGCCTCGACCGGCATCCGCACCGAGGTCCGACGCGCCGTCGACCTCGGCATCAACATCAAGGCCGACGACACGATGGTCACGCTGCCGCAGATCCACCAGCGCGTCCGGGACCTCGCGTTCGCACAGTCCGCCGACATCCGGTCGCGGCTCGTCAGCGAGGGCGTGAAGCTCGTCAACGGGACCGCCACGCTCGACGAGTCGCAGGTCGGGGTGTCGTCGCACTCGGTGCTGGCGACCCTGGCCGACGGCACCACGCAGCGCTTCGACGGTGACGTGGTGCTGCTCGCCACCGGCGCGTCGCCGCGGGTCCTGCCCGACGCACAGCCCGACGGCGAACGCATCCTCACCTGGCGTCAGCTCTACGACCTCGAGGAACTGCCCGAACATCTCGTCGTCATCGGGTCCGGTGTGACCGGCGCCGAGTTCGTCCACGCCTACACCGAACTGGGTGTGAAGGTGACGCTGGTGTCCAGCCGTGACCGAGTGCTCCCGCACGAGGACGAGGATGCCGCGCTGGTCCTCGAGGACGCGCTCGCCGAACGCGGCGTCGAACTCGTCAAACACGCCCGGGCCGACCGGGTCGAACGTTCCGGCGACACCGTCACCGCACATCTGGCCGACGGATCGACCGTCACCGGCACCCACGTGCTGATGACCGTCGGGTCGATCCCCAACACCTCCGATCTCGGTCTCGAACGTGCCGGGGTCGCGGTCGGCAAGGGCGGATACATCGACGTGGACCGCGTCTCGCGCACGTCGGTGGCCGGTATCTACGCCGCCGGGGACTGCACCGGACTCCTTCCGCTCGCGTCGGTGGCAGCGATGCAGGGACGCATCGCGATGTATCACGCACTCGGCGAGGGCGTCAGCCCCATCAAGTTGAAAACCGTTGCGTCAGCGATCTTCACACGTCCCGAGATCGCCACCGTCGGGGTGTCGCAGAACGCCATCGACACCGGCGAATACCCGGCACGGACCGTGATGCTCCCGCTGGCGACCAACCCCCGGGCCAAGATGAGCGGGCTCCGGCGCGGGTTCGTGAAGATCTTCTGCCGGCCGGCGACGGGTGTCGTCATCGGCGGAGTGGTGGTGGCGCCCAACGCATCCGAACTCATCCTGCCGATCGCCCTCGCCGTCCAGAACAAGCTGACGGTCGGCGACCTCGCGCAGACGTTCTCGGTGTACCCGTCGCTGACGGGGTCCATCACCGAGGCGGCCCGTCAGCTCGTCCGCCACGACGATCTCGACTGACCCGATCCGCCATCCACATCGCCCCGGTTGTACACAGGATGCCGCGCGCCCATCCCGACCTCCCGCGGTGACGGTAGGGTCATAGCGATTTGGCCGACCCGGCTGTCCGGTCCGCGACGAGGGAGGTGTCGTGTCATCGCCTGAGCAGTTCTACAACACCCACGGTGCCGGCAACGATCGCGGTTTCGACGGTGCGCGGACCGAGTGGGCGGGGATGGGCATCGACGAGGTGCTCGACGTCCTCTCCTCCATGAATCCTGGTGTGGCCGACGGTGACGTCAACACGATCCTGCAGGCGATCGAGGCGGTACGACGGGCAGCCGAGGCGATGCACGGCATGTTCGGCGATCAGATGTCTGGTCAGGCCTCGGATGCGGCGCTGGAGGCCGGCCGCTCGTTGTCGGCGGACATGGCGACGACCTCGGCGTCCGCAGGGCAGATAGGCGACGCGATGTCCGGCGCCGCCGGAATCCTGGAGTCGACGCGCGGTCAGGAGGGTCGTCTCCGGGAACTGCAGCAACACCTGCGCGACAACCCTGAGCAGGCGGCCTCGGTCCGGCACGAGGTGGACCGGACGATGACCGGCACGTACTCGTCCCCGATGATCGGTGTCCAGTACACGCTGCCGCGGGAGCCGGTCAACGCCAACGGGATGACGTCCGGGCTCGGGACGGGCGACGTCACGCGGTCCGCTGCCGGTGGCACCGGATCGGAGACGGCGCGTGGTCAGGCCGCCAACACGGTCGACGCCGGCGATTTCGGACCGTCGGGGACCCGGGCCACGCCGACAGGGGTCCCTGCTGCCGGGCCGGGCCCGGCGGGTGGCGGTCCGGGCGCGACAGCAGCCCCGGCCGCCGCATCGGGGCCCTCGGCGGGGTCGGCACCGCGCGCAGGCGGGGACGGACCGGACGGTCTGCTCCGTGGCGGGCGTGGGTCACCCGAGGCGGTGACGAGAGGTGCGTCGTCAGTGCCGGGCTCCCAGCACCCGACCCCCCACCCCGCCGGCTCCGCGTCGGGAGCTGCGAGCGGACTGCCGGGTGGCTCCTCCGGTCCGATCGCGCCGCTCGCCATGGCCGCGCCCGCCCCGGGACCTTCGTCGGCGGCCCCGCCGTCGGCGCCTGTCACGTCGCCCCCGTCGGTATCAACCCCGTCGGCGTCCACCCCGCCGGGCGCCGTCGCGCAGCGCCCGGGAGGTATCGGCTCCCCGGGTCCCCTCGGGGTTCCGCCCGGATCGCGCCGACCCGGTGGCGACGACGAGACACACCGGGCCGCACCATATCTGAACACCCGCGAGCACGGCGCCGAGATCGTCGGCGACATGCCGCTCGTCGGTCCGCCGGTCATCGGCGACTGGGTTCGCCCGACATTTCCCTCGACACCGGAGCCCGCACCCGGACCGGCTCCCGAGAGCACCGACGCATCACCGTCCCGGGATGCCGGTGGGGACCACCCGGCCTCCAGCACGACGACCGACGTCGAGGCCCCGGCGCCCGCGAAGCCGGGTGGCACGTGACCGCGACCCGGTCAGGGCGGGAACCCATGGGGGGAGTCCCGTGCTGACCCGAGTCGACCGGTTGCCCGGTGGGGTCGCGCGGCTCGTCGACGCCGTCCCCGACGAGGACATCACCCGCTGCCTGCAGCAACTCGTCGCGACAGCCCTGGATGTGACGGCGGCGTCCACGCCGGAGATCCGTGACGTCACCCGGCACTGGCGCCAGCACGGTTCCGCCGCGCCGGACGACGCCTCCCGCCTGCGACTGCTTGCCGCGCAACACGATTTCGATGCATTCACGCATCACCGCCGTGGCGACATCGATGCTCAGCGGGACAGTTTCCGGCGCGCGCGGGCGCTCGACTGCGTGCTGGCGGCGATGTCGACGTCCCTCGCCGGCCAGTCGCCCCGGAAAGCGCTCCGCGAAACCGCCTACGAGGCGGCCGCGGCTCTCGGTGCGGGCGCCGGGGTGGTGGCGATACTCGCCGACCACGTCATGTGATCTGCGCGGCCGCTCAGGCCAGGCCGAAGCTGTGCTCGACGGCCCGGTTCCATTCCGCGTAGAGACCGTCGCGACGTTCCTGGTCCATCCCGGGTTCCCACCGGCGGTCCTCGGCCCAGTTGGCGCGGATGTCGTCCTCGCTCTCCCAGAACCCCACGGCCAGACCGGCGGCGTAGGCGGCGCCGAGCGCAGTCGTCTCGTTGACAACAGGTCGCACGACCGGGACGTCGAGGATGTCGGCCTGGAACTGCATCAGCAGTTCGTTCACCACCATTCCGCCGTCGACCTTCAGTGTCGACAGCTCGACCCCCGAGTCGGCCTGCATCGCCTCGATCACCTCGCGGGTCTGGAAAGCGCTGGCCTCCAGGGCCGCTCGCGCGAGGTGACTCTTGTTCACGAACCGGGTCAGGCCGACGATGACGCCGCGCGCATCGGATCGCCACCGCGGCGCGAACAAACCGGAGAAGGCGGGGACGAAGTACGCGCCGCCGTTGTCCTCGACCTCCGCGGCCAGCTTCTCGACATCGGATGCCTGCGCGAACAACCCCAGGTTGTCGCGCAGCCACTGGATGAGCGAACCGGTCACCGCGATCGATCCCTCCAGGGCGTAGCGAGCGGGCTGGTCACCGATCCGGTAACAGACGGTGGTCAGCAGGCCGTGCTCGCTGAAGACCGGTTCCGTGCCGGTGTTGAGCAGCAGGAAGTTCCCGGTCCCGTAGGTGTTCTTCGCCTCGCCGGGCTCCAGGCACGCCTGTCCGAAGGTGGCCGCCTGCTGGTCGCCCAGGATTCCCGACAGCGGCACACCGGGGAGAGGTCCGTTGCCGCGCAGCGAGCCGAAATCGCCGGAGGAGCTGCGGATCTCGGGGAGCATCGCCATCGGGATACCCATCTCGGCGCAGATGTCGGCGTCCCAGGTCTGGGTGCGCAGGTCCATCAACATGGTGCGCGAGGCGTTGGTGACGTCGGTGACGTGTTGGCCACCGTCCACTCCGCCGGTCATGTTCCAGGCGATCCAGGAATCCATGGTGCCGAAACACAATTCGCCGTTCTCGGCGCGCTCGCGGAGGCCGTCGACGGAGTCGAGGATCCAACGCGCCTTGGGGCCGGCGAAGTAGGTGGACAGCGGCAGTCCCGTGCGATCGCGGTACCGGTCGTCGCCGACGTCACCGGCGAGTTCCTCGCACAGGTCGCTGGTACGGGTGTCCTGCCAGACGATCGCATTGTGCACCGGTGTGCCGGTCTCGCGGTCCCAGATGACCGTCGTCTCGCGCTGATTGGTGAGTCCACACGCCACGATGTCCTTGGCGGTCAGGTCCGCCGACGCCAGGGCGGCGGCGCCGACCCGGCGGGTGTTGCGCCAGATCTCGGCGGCATCGTGTTCGACCCAGCCCGCGCGGGGAAAGATCTGTTCGTGCTCGAGTTGTTCGACGCCGACGACGCGCCCCTTGTGATCGAAGATCATCGCCCGGGTCGAGGTGGTGCCCTGGTCGATCGCCGCCACGTATCTGCCTGCCCTGCCCACGCCGGACAGTGTCGCACGCTGTCGCGTCGGCCGAGATCAATTAGGCTCGGCAAGCATGAACACCGAGTTCAATCCGGACCGGCCGGCCGACATGGGG
Source organism: Gordonia sp. 'Campus' (assembly GCF_022206305.1). Taxonomy (GTDB): domain Bacteria; phylum Actinomycetota; class Actinomycetes; order Mycobacteriales; family Mycobacteriaceae; genus Gordonia. The sequence continues at coordinate 144,823 of NZ_JAKOIW010000013.1, forward strand.
CCGCTCTATCACGCCGAGGCGTGGCGCAGACTCGGTGCCGAACAGTTCGATGTCCTGGTCATCGGCGGCGGGGTGGTGGGCGTCGGCGCCGCGCTCGACGCGGCGACGCGCGGCCTGCGGGTGGCGCTCGTGGAGGCCCGCGACATCGCGTCAGGTACGTCGAGTCGGTCGTCGAAGATGTTTCACGGCGGGCTCCGCTATCTCGAGCAACTCGAATTCGGTCTGGTACGTGAGGCACTGAGGGAACGTGAGCTTTCACTGCGCTTTCTCGCACCCCACCTCGTCAAGCCGCTGCCGTTCCTCTACCCGCTCACCCAGCGCGTCTGGGAGCGGCCGTATGTGGGCGCAGGCATCTTTCTCTACGACCGCATGGGTGGCGCCAAGTCAGTTCCCGGACAACGTCACGTCACGCGGTCGGGTGCGCTGCGGGTGGCACCCGCGCTCAAGCGCAATTCGCTCATCGGCGGAATCCGGTACTACGACACCGTCGTCGACGATGCGCGGCACAGCCTCACGGTCGCCCGTACGGCCGCCAATTACGGCGCGGTCATCCGCACGTCCACCCAGGTGATCGGTTTCCTGCGTGAGTCCGACCGGGTGCTCGGAGTCCGGGTGCGTGACACCGAGAACGGCGACGTCACCGAGATCCGGGCCCACTGCGTCATCAACGCCGCGGGGGTGTGGACCGACGAGGTACAGGCTCTGTCGCGTCAGCGCGGACACTTCAAGGTGCGCGCGTCCAAGGGTGTGCACATCGTGGTGCCCCGCGACCGCATCGTCAGCGAGACCGCGATCATCCTCCGCACGGCCAACTCGGTGCTGTTCGTCATCCCGTGGGAGACGCACTGGATTATCGGCACCACCGACACCGACTGGAACCTCGACCTCGCGCACCCGGCCGCCACCCGTGCCGACATCGACTACATCCTCGAACGGGTCAACGAGGTCCTCGTGACCAAGCTGACGCACGACGACATCGAAGGTGTGTACGCAGGGTTGCGTCCGCTGCTCGCCGGTGAGGACGACGAGACCTCGAAGCTGTCGCGTGAGCACGCGGTCGCGACTGTCGCGCCCGGTCTGGTGTCGATCGCGGGCGGCAAGTACACCACCTACCGGGTGATGGCTGCCGACGCCGTCGACGCGTGCAACGACTTCATCCCCACCCGGGTCGCGCCGTCGATCACCGAGCGGGTCCCGCTGCTCGGCGCCGACGGCTACTTCGCGCTCATCAATCAGTGCGAACACCTCGGGCAGCGATTCGGGTTGCACCCGTACCGTATTCGGCGATTGCTCAACCGGTACGGCTCACTCATCGACGACGTGCTGTACTACGCCGACGCCGACCGGTCGCTGCTCCGACCGCTCGCTGCCGCACCGCAGTATCTGCGCGTCGAGGTGGTGTACGCCGCGGTCTCCGAAGCGGCACTGCACCTCGAGGACGTCCTGGCCCGACGAACGCGCATCGCGATCGAGTACTCGCACCGCGGCGTCGACTGCGCCGACGAGGTCGCCGATCTGCTGGCGCCGCTCCTCGGTTGGACCACCGAGCAACGCGACTTCGAGGTGGCGACCTACGTCGCGCGGGTCGAGGCCGAGGTCGCCTCGCAGCGCCAGCCCGACGACGACTCGGCCGATGCGCTGCGGGCGGCCGCACCAGAGGCACGCCCGGAGATTCTGGAGCCGGTGCCGGTCCCGGAGTGAGCGTCGACGTCATCCCGGCGTCCTCGCGCCACGTTCAGGTCTGGCAGCGGGGGCACCAGTAGATCGACCGTTCTCCGCCGGGAGAGGCGAGTTCACCGCGCCGCACCGGAGTGGCACATCGACGACACAGGCGGCCGTGGCGGCCGTAGACCCACATGCGGGCGTTGGGAGACGTGTTACCCGTCGTGGTGCGCGCGGACCGCATCCGGTTGGCCCACAGGAGTCGTCGGCTGAGATCGACGACGGGCCCGAGCTCCACCTCGCCCACCGGCCGGGTGGGCAGGACGCGGCGGAGAAAGCAGATCTCGCTGCGGAAGACGTTGCCGATCCCCGCGATCAGACGCTGGTCGAGCAGGGCCGAGCCGATCGTCTCCGCCGGCTGCGAGGCGAGCCGGCGGATGGCCTCCTCGCGGTCGAAATCGTCGTCGAGCAGATCCGGTCCGAGGTAGTCCAGAGCGGCGTCGGGGTCGGCGAGCAACTCGAGTACGCCGAGATCGAAGCCGACTGCCTCGTGGTCGGCGGTGCGCAGGACCGCTCGTGCCTGGTAGGCGGGACGTCTCCACCGTTGGCCGCGCCGGTGGACATGCCAGGCACCTTCCATCTTCAGGTGCGAGTGGATGCTGAGGGCGTCCCCGGCTCCCGGACTGCTCTCGTCGACATCGATGAGGAGGTGTTTGCCGCGTGAACGGACCGAGACCACCTCGCGGCCGGAGAGGTCGGCGGTGGCCAGCGACGGTATGCGGAAGTCCGAGGATTCCAGCACGTGGCCCGCGAGTCCGGCGCGCAGTCTGGCCGCGGCGGCGAAGACGGTGTCGCCCTCAGGCATGGTTCTCCTCAGGCACGGTTCTCCTCAGGCATGGTCACCGAAACGTAGCCGGATGCCGCGTGGGGTCGTCGAGAATCCGGCCTCGACCAGAACCTTGCCGAAGTCGGTGCCGCGCACGGGTTCGGAGTCGATGTGATCGATGGTGAGCCGCGAGATCCGACCGCGGCGTACGAGCGCGACCAGGGCCCCGGCCGCCGACTCCAGGCGTGGGATGGAGTCGGTGAAGGTGAGCAGGGTCTTGCCGCCGCGTTCGACGAAGCATGCCAGTTCGCCGTCGACCAGGACCACCAGCGCTCCCGGTTTACGGCCGGGTCGGTGACCGGCATCGGCGTCCCGGGACCGTGGCCATTCGAGCGCGGCGCCGAACGGGTTGGCCGGGTCGGTGGCGGCCAGCACGGTGGCCTCCCGCGGCGGTTTGCGGTCGGGGAGTGCGTGCCGCCGCAGCTCGTCGACCGTCGCCGGCGACGCGAACTGGGCACCGCCGAGCCCGTCGACGTAGTAACCGCGCCGCACGTGCCCGTTGTCCTCGAAGACGGTGAGCGCCTTGTAGACACGAGCGAAGCCACCCGTGACCTCTTCCGAGGCGACGCTGCCGCGGGTGATCACGCCGTATCGGGTCAGCAGCTGATCGCACAGGCCCTGGGTCGCCAGCGTCGGGTCGATCGCGGGGTGATCCAGTCCGAACCAGCGTCCGACGGCGGTGGGCGACACGGGTGGGGCCGCCGAATGGTCGGTCAGGTAGCGCGCCGACAACCGTCCGGCCCGCAGCCGCGGTGCGCGTCCCCGGGCCCGGTGGGCCGGTGCCGACCGGGCCCGGGGACGCG
>NZ_JAKOIW010000014.1 GCF_022206305.1 Gordonia sp. 'Campus'
CCTGGACGGCGGGGGTGAGGGCCGGCGTCGTCGTGGCCGTCTCGGCGGCCGGTTGCGGCGCGGAGATGGGCGTGGGTGCCATCGTGTGGCTCGAGAGCTCGGCTCCCGCGGTGGCTGCGCCCGCCAGGACGCCTACCGGCAGGAGGGCTGTGGCCCACAGCGGTGTGCGGGACCTCTTCCGTGGCTTGGAGTGCTTACCCAAAACTGATCGACCTCGCGTGTACATCTGGTGGTTCGTGCTTCTGGAACCGAGCCGACCGTACACGTTGCCGTGAGCAAAGCGTTACCTTCCTGTGACCGTCGGTAGTCTGGACCGCTGATCGTTTCTGTGTTCACGCAGGTGAGGGTGAGCATCACCGCGCGATTGTGAGACGGCGCACAAGAGGTGTGAACCCTGGTGTCGAACGGTAGGGGCCCGGTCGTCGGAATGCCTCAGTTGGGGCGCAGCATCGACAGGGTGCTGCCCTCGCTCACGACGATGTAGCCGTCGATCACCCGGACCAGACCGGGCGACGACAGCCCTCGCTCCCAGGCAACGGTGTTCTCCGGGGTGAGGGCGGTCAGCTGCCCCTGGTTGGAGACGATCATCGTGGTGCCCGACGACCCGATACATCGCGGGTTGGCGAGGATCGTCTGCTGCGGGCCCGGGGCCGCGCCGGTACCGATGTGATGTCCGTCGGCGAGCGCGTAGGTCGAGCGAGAACCGTCGAGGCGGCCGAAGTTGACGAGCGACCCGCAGGTGATCGCGTTGGCCTTGGACAGCTCGCGGTCGCGGATCTGCCACAGCGCGTCCGGTCTCGCGGGGTCGCGGACCTCGTACTGCCCTTCGGCGACGAAGACCCGGTTGGCCGCGTTGAGGACCGGCAGGGTCGACGGGCCCGGCAACACGCTCAGTCCCTCGGCCGTCGCGACCGGTTCCGCATCGACCCGGCCGTTGATCGTCGCGTAGGTGACGACCTTTTCCTCGCCATACTTCTGATGATCGACGGTGACGCCGGAGGGGTAGAGCCTGATGGTGCACTGGTCGCATCCGATGCGGTCCTCGCCGTCGACGGGGTTGACCAGATGCTGACTGGCATCGGCGGTCTTGATGACGACGATGTCGCCGGTCACCTCGACCGAGACGACCGGTGCGGCGAAGGTACGCGCCCACAGCGTGTTGCCGGCGGGGGTGTTGAGCGAGACCTGGTGACCGACGCGGTTGATCCGGAGGAAGTTGGTGCCGAGCCCCTCGACCGTCTTGGTGTCCATGTACTGCGAGGTCATCGTCGGCACGCCCTGGTCGTCGACGAGATAGAAGCCGTCGTCGAGCGGATCGCCGAGCTGTACCGCGCAGCCGACCTGCCCGGCCTCGTTGACGGCGCAGTCGCCCAGGCCCGCGTTGATCGGGTTGTCCCAGAGCAGCTTTCCGGAGCGCCGGTCGACCATCACATAGGAGCGTCCGAGCCCGGACGGATACGCGACGAGCCAGCCTTCCTCGGACGAGTCGGCGACCTCGATGGTGGCCTCGCCGCGGTAACCGGGCAGGTCTTCCTGTCCGACGACGGTCCACCCCTCCGCCGGGGTGCGCTGGTAGTCACGCAGTTCCCCGTAGGCGTACTCGGCGTCGTCGGCCTGCGTGCTGCCGGAGGCGAGCACCACTCCGCCGGTGACGACCATCGCGGCACACAGGACGAAGACGACCGTGCCGATGCCGAACGGCGAGCGCGCGAGAAGAGCCCGGACGCGGGAGCGAGACGACATGGACAAGAGTCAATCATGACCAGCGCCTGCGGTACCGGACCGGGAGCGGGACGACCGAGCAGGAAATTCACGCGTGCGGGCATGGTGTTCGGGCGCTGGAGACGGTGGACTGTCGACATGGAACTGCTGCGGGATGTGCTGGTGTCTCTCACGCTCGTCTGCACCGGGCTCAGCGCCGGTGTGCTGGCGGGCTTCGGCTACGCGGTCATCCCGGGTCTGAACCGGGCCGGGGCCGGTGTGGCGGTCACCGCGATGCAGCGGATGAACAGCGCGATACTCAATCCGCTGTTCGCGGTGATCTTCGCGGGCGGGGTGGTCTTCGGTTGTGCCGGTGCCTGGGCGGCGTGGGGTTCGGGACTGCGGTGGTGGGTCGTGGCGGCGACCGTGCTGACGACCGTCGGCGTGGTGATCACCATGGCGGTCAACGTTCCGGCCAACAACCGTCTCGACGCTGCGGGCGAGGTCGGCGCCGACGACGCCGCGCGGGTGTGGTCGCAGTTCACCAAGGTCTGGGTGCCGTGGAACACCGTGCGGTCGGTCCTGACGACTGCCGCGGTGGTGGTGCTCGTCGTCGGGCTGCTGTCGGCTTGACTGCTCCTCAGAACAGCTGACCGAGGTAGAACTCCGAGCCCTGGTCGTCGGTGCAGCGTGCGGAGATGCCGTACGGAGCGGTCGTCGGCTCCTCGAGCACGGTGCCGCCCGCTGCGCGTACCCGATCGACGGTGGCGACCACGTCGGCGGTGACCCACATCGGCACCGACACCGAGGCATCGGCTCCGCCGGCGACGCCGACCTGGGGGCGGCTGTCGTCGACCTCCCAGCCGTCGTCGATGCGTCCACCGTGAAACGACCACCCGAGCACGGCGCCGTAGAACTCGCGGAACCGGCCGCTGTCGGGGGTCAGCACCGTCAGGTACGTCATGGCGCCGGCGTCACGCGCATGTTGGTCCGGCCGGGTGTCGGACGGGCCCGCCTCGTACACCGCGAATCGGACCCCCTGGTCGTCGACGGCGTCGACGACGCGGTGTCCGTCGGGACTCGACCCGAACTCACCACTACCACCGGCGGCGACGATGCGCTCGTGTGCGGCCTGCAGATCGTCGACCGCGTACGCGCAGAACATCGTCGGTGCGCCCTCGGTCTCGAAGATGCCGAGCCGGTGTCCGACATTCGTCACCCGGCGACCGTCGGCGTCGAACTCCCAGCCGAGGACGTCGCCGTAGAAACGTCGGGCCCGCGCGGCGTCGGGGACGTTGAGCGACATGAAGCCGATGTCCCCCTGGTGCACACGCTCAGGCAGCGGTGCCGTCGTCGGACCGCTCAGCATCCAGCGGTGCCCGAAGGGATCGACGATGACGGCGGTCCGTGAGCCGTGTGCCTCGTACGGTTCGCGGGTCACCGCCGCGCCGGCCCGGGCCGCGGTCGCGACCGCGGCATCGGTGTCGTCGACGCCGAGCATGAGGCTCACCGAGACGTGTCCGGGAGCGGGCGCGCGGAGTCCGAGGTCGACGAACTCGGCGGCGAGATAGATTGCCCCGCCGCCCACTTCGAGTTCGGCGTGGCCGATCGTCCCGTCTTCCATGACGACGGGCTCCCCGCGCAAGCGGGCGCCGAAGGCGTCGGTGTACCAGTCGATCGCCGCTTGTGGCTGCGCGACGACGAGGTAGGGGAGTGCGCCGGGGCGTTCGACGGTGGCGGGTGCGGTTCCGGACACCGCGGAGGTCGCGGTGGGGGTCGGCTCGTCGAGCTGGGTCGCGGTGGACATGATGACTCCTTCGGGTAGTGACACGCCGCGTTCGAGACGGTCACGCAACGCGGCGGCGAAACCGCGGTCGGGCGCGACAGGGGCGTCGAAGCCGGGTGTCTCGGTGGCGCGCAGCGCGTGCAACGGATCCCGTGATGCGCCGACGTCGGTGCTGTTCCGGGTGTTCATGCGTGACCTCCTCTCCCGCTGGTCTGGGGTTGTGGTTCGGGATAGGCCGCGCGGAATGCGCGCTTGGCCCGCGTGAGCAGTGCCTCGGTGGCGCCGACCGTGCGACCGAGGATCTGCGCACAGTCGCCGACGGGAAGATCGTCGACGTAGCGCAGTGTCAGTACCGCGCGGTGGATCGGCGAGAGCTGGCCGAGGGTGTGATGGGCGACCATCCGGTCGAGTTCGGTGTCCCACGGGTCGGTGCCGTGGTCGGGCACGTCATCGACCGGTTCCGGGACGCGCTGGGCACGACGCCAGTGGTCGGCGAGTTTGTGCCGGGCGATCCCGATGAGCCATGGCGTCGTCGGCTCGGTGTCACGCCGGCGACGGACAGAGTCCATCGCCGCCAGAAACGTCTCCGACGTGACGTCCTCGGCGGTCCGGCGATCCGTACAGCGGCGGACCACGAACCCGTACACCTGGGGCAGTGCCTCGTCGTAGACCGCCAGCAATCCCTCTGGTCCCCGGGCCATCGAAACCGGTTGGTCGCTGCTCACATCTCTATCGTCGTGTGCGGTCCGCGTAATCCGACGCCCAACGGCGAAGAATTCTCGCCGAAGTTCTCGACTCGTTCCGAGTGCTAGCGTTCGGCGGCGATGAGTTCGGCGCACCGCTCGCCGACGAGCATCACGGTGATGTTCGGGTTGACGGTCGTGTGTTCGGGGAAGACCGACGCATCAGCGACCCGGAGTTTCGCAACGCCTTTGACGCGCAACTCGGGATCGAGCGGTGACATCTCGTCGTCGGGAGGGCCCATCCGCACGGTGCCCACCGGGTGGTAGACGGTGTTGTGCGTGCGCGTGATGTAGTCGGCCAGCTCGGCGTCGGAAGTGGCGTCCGGGCCCGGATACAGTTCCCGGGCGATCCATTCCGCGAGCGGTGCGGCGGCGGCGATTTCGCGTGCCCGGCGCAGGCCCGCGATCATGATCCGCATGTCGTATCCCTCGGCATCGGTGAAGTACCGCGGATCCACCCGTGGCTTGTCGCGGAAGTCGCGGGAGCGCAATCGGACCGTGCCGCGGGAGCGCGCGTGCGTCACGTTCGGCGTGAGACAGAAGGTGTTGTCGCTGGTCGGGTAACCCTGCCGGAGCGTGTGCATGTCGAATGGCACGCTGCCGTAATGCATCATGAGATCCGGACGGTCCAGGCCCCCGTCGATGGTGGTGAAGATCCCTGCCTCCCACCACTGGGTGGATTGCCGTGTCATGGGCCGGGTGGTCTCGAAACCGATGACCCCCTCGGGGTGATCCTGCAGATGTTCGCCGACCCCGGGTGCATCCACCAGCACGTCGATCTCGTGCTCGCGCAGGTCGTCGGCCGGCCCGATCCCCGAGAGCATGAGCAACTTCGGGGAATCGATGGCCCCGGCCGAGACGATCACCTCCCGCGTGGCACCGATCCTCGTGGTCCGTCCGAACGCGTTGTCGGTGATGTCCACGCCGACCGCGCGGAGTTCCCCGTCGACCTTCTCCACGGCCACTCGCTTGGCCCACGAACCCGTGCGGACCGTCAGATTGGGCCGATCGAGGTGGGGGTGCAGGTAGCTGACCGACGACGACGCCCGGATGCCGTCGGGCCGCCGGTTGATCTGAAAGAAGTTCGCGCCGTTGACAACCGTCGTCCCGTTGTTGAACTCGGCCCGCGGGATGCCGACCGCTTCGCAGGCGTCGAGGAGCGCGACGCCGCAGGGGTCGTCCGGGGGCACCGTCATGATGTGGACGGGTCCGCTGCGACCATGGTGTTCGCCCGGGGCGTCATTCGTCTCGATCCGGGGGTAGAGGCGATACAGTTCCTCGGAACCCCAACCGGCACAACCGAAATTGCGCTCCCAGGCGTCGAGGTCTTCGCGGGGAGCCCAGAACGCGATACAACTGTTGTGCGAACTGCACCCGCCCAGGACCTTGGCGCGTGCATGCCGCATGAAGTCGTTGCCGTTCTCCTGCGGCTCGATGGGATAGTCCCAGTCGTAACCGGATTCGAGCAGTTCCATCCAGCGGTCGAGTCGCAGGATCGCGTCGTCGCCGACATCCGACGGCCCCGCCTCCAGCAGGCACACCGTCACCGAGGCGTCCTCGGAGAGGCGTGATGCCACCGCCGCTCCGGCCGAACCCCCGCCGACCACCACGTAGTCGTAGGTTTCGGTGGCACTCATCGCTGATCCTCCCGGTTGCCGAACCAGCCGGTCACGCCCGGCCGGAGGTTCTCGTACACGTGCTTGGCCTCGCGGTACTCGGCCAGGCCGGATGGGCCCAGCTCGCGGCCGAAGCCCGACTGGCCGTACCCGCCCCACTCGGCCTCGGGCAGGTACGGGCCGAAGTCGTTGACCCACACGGTGCCTGCCCGGATGCGCCCGGCGATGCGGCGGGCGCGAGCGGCGTCGGCCGACCACACCGCACCCGCCAGGCCGTAGACGGTGTCGTTGGCGAGGGTCACCGCCTCGTCGTCGGTGGTGAAGGTCTCGACGGTGACCGTGGGCCCGAACGCCTCGTCGTGCACACAGGCCATCGACCGGTCGGCGCGGTCGATGACGGTGGGCAGATAGAACCAGCCGTCGTCGAGGCTGCCCGACCCGTGGTCGCCGGTCGCGAACGCGCCGCCGGTCGCGATGACCGCCCCGTCGGAGCGTGCCTGCTCCACATACGCGTGCACCTTGTCGCGGTGCGTGGCCGAGATGAGAGGCCCGGTCTCGGTTCCCTCGGCGTAGGGGAGGCCGAGGCGGATCTGCCCGGCGCGACGGACCAGTTCGCTGACGAACCGGTCGTGCGCCGACTCCTCGATGATGAGCCGCGCGCCGGCCGAACAGACCTGCCCGGAATGCAGGAAGGCCGCGTTCAGGGCGTTGTCGACGGCCGCCGCGAGCAGGTCATCGGTGGCGCATGCATCCGCGAACACCACGTTCGGGTTCTTGCCACCGAGTTCGAGGGCGACCTTCTTGACCGTCGCGGCAGCCTCCCGGGCGATGATCCGTCCGGTCACCAGGCCGCCCGTGAACGAGACCAGGTCGACGTCAGGATGCGACGACAGCGGGGCCCCGGCGTCGGTGCCCGCGCCGAGGACGAGGTTGGCGACGCCCGCGGGCAGTTCGAGGTCGTGCAGAACCTCCATCAACAGGATCGACGTGTGCGGGGTCAGCTCGGCGGGTTTGAGGACGAAGGTGTTGCCCGCGGCGAGAGCCGGCGCGACCTTCCACGCCGCCTGCAGCAGTGGGTAATTCCACGGCGTGATCAGTCCACACACGCCGACGGGTTCGTAGACGATCCGCGAGTCGGCGTCCGGCGACCCGGTGTCGACGACGCGCCCGGCGTCGGCGGCGGCGAGTTTGCCGAAGTAGCGAAAGCAGTTCGCGATGTCGGTCATGTCGATGTCGGACTCGTACGGCCGCTTGCCGGTGTCGAGGGTCTCGGCGCGGACGAACTCGTCTCGGCGCGCCTCGATCCGATCGGCGACACGCAGCAGTAGGTCGCCGCGCTGGGCGGCCGGTGTCTCACTCCACCGGCCTGAGTCGAAGGCCCGGCGCGCGGCGGCGATGGCGGCCTCGGTGTCGGCGGCGCCCGCCTCGGCCACCGTGCCCACCACCGAATTGTCCGCCGGACAATGGATGTCGCGTGTGCCGCCCTCGATTGCCGAACACCACCGGCCGTCGATGTAGAGGGTGTCGCTCATCGAGCGGGAGCTCCTTCGGGGTCGCTGTCGGGTTGGTCGCTGCCGGCCGGGTCGCGGTCGTCTGCGGTATCCGCGACGTTACCGGCGTCGGTACCGGAGTTCAGGTCGTGGTGGTCCGTGGCGGCATCGCGGAGGTGGAGGTAACCGAGGTGTCGTTCGTACTGGTCGAGGATGTCGCCGATGACCTGTTCGCGCGTGTAGCCGACCAGCGAGTACCCCTGGGAGCCCTCGGTGAGATAGACCTCGCATCGGAAGTATCGGTCGTCGGACCGTTGTGTTCGAACCGCGTAGGTCGGCGTCGGCGCGGACACCGGCCAGACGCAGTAGTCGAAACACGCGACCTCTGCGAGCTCGACTCGCAGACGCGGCGACGGCAGACCCTCATTGGTCGCCGACTCGTCGACCGTGGCGGGTATGCCTTCGCTGGCGAACTGGTCGGCCACCTCCGACATCGCGGGAATCACCGTGCCGGTGATGAACTTCCGTGTCGCGACGCGCCCGGGGAATCGCAGTGTCCCGATGAGCCGCTGGCGCCAGCTGCCGTGCTCGGTGGGTCCGCGCCCGACGGCGATCACCTTGGGCAGTGTCGTCCGGAAACTGTCGAGCTTGACCGACTCGGTGCGCACCGCGCGCAACAGGGAGATGCCGATGAGGCCGAGGACGAACGAGAAGGGGAGACCCATGATGACGGTCGCCGCCTGCAGCGTGAGGATCGAACCGTCACCGCCGCCCGCGAACAGCATTGACAGAGTCAGCAGACCGATGGCCACCGACCAGAAGACGCGCAACGAGCGGATGGAGTCGGCCATCGGGTCCTCGAGCCGGCTCGTGAAGTTGCCCATGACGAGCGATCCCGAGTCGGCACTGGTCACGTAGAACAGCAGACCGGTGATCGTCGCGATGCCGATGAGCAGAGTGGATCCGGGATACTGCTCGAGAAGCGAGTAGAACCCGGCTTCCGGTGTGCCGGCGGTGGTCTCGGCGAAATCCTGGTCGCCCCGGGCCACCGCGAGCGCGCTGTTGCCGAAGATGGAGATCCACACCAGGATGAAGCTGAAGGGCACCACCAGCACGCCGAAGATGAACTGCCGCAACGTACGTCCGCGCGAGATGCGGGCCAGGAACAACCCGACGAACGGAGCCCAGGCCACCCACCAGGCCCAGAAGAACAGCGTCCAGCCGTCGACGAAGGCGCGGGCGTCGTTGCCCGGTTGCGGATTCACCTGGTCCCAGGCAAAGGTGTCGAGAGTGCGGTCGGCGAAGGTCGAGACGTAGTCGCCTGCGTTCTGCACCAGGCCGTTGAGAAGGAAGTCCGCATCCTTGGCGACCGTGATGTAGATGAGCATGCAGATCGCGAGGATGACGTTGATCTCGGAGAGCCGTCGAATCCCTTTGTCCACGCCAGAGGTCGCCGACGCGGTGGCGATGACGACCGACAGCACGATCAGGCCGATCTGGGCGGCCTTGCCCTGCTCGATACCGAAGATCTCGTTCAGCCCGAAGTTGAGTTGCACCACTCCGATGCCCAGCGACGTCGCGATGCCGAAGATCGTGCCGAGTACTGCGGCGACGTCGATGGCGTCACCCCAGCGTCCTTCCACCCGCTTGCCGAAGATCGGATAGAGCGCCGCACGGATGGTGAGCGGGAGGTTGTGCCGGAAGGCGAAATAGGCCAGCGCGCCGCCCATGAGCGCGTACATGGCCCAGCCCGTGACGCCGTAGTGGAAGACGGTCCATGTCACCGCTTCTCGCGCGGCCTCGTTGGTCTCGGCCGCCCCGGTCGGTGGGTTGAGGAAGTGCGTGACCGGCTCGGCGACCGAGAAGAACATGAGGTCGATGCCGATGCCCGCCGCGAAGAGCATCGACGTCCAGGTGAACAGGCTGTACTCGGGACGGGACTCCTCCGGTCCCAGCCGGTAGCGGCCGTACTTGCTCAGGCCGAGGAACACCACGAGGCCGACGATCGCGGTCGCGAGGATGAAATACCACCAGCCGAACCATCGGGTGATGAAGTCACGTACGTCGCTGATCACCGTCTCCGCGGTGTCCGGTGCGGCCAGCGCCCAGATCGCGAACGCGAGCACGATGACCCCGGAGGAGATGAAGACGGTCAGGTTCACCGACCCCAGGCCCGTCGGGGGCGTATCCGGGTGGGCGGCAGCCGGGGACGGGCGAGCGGCGTCATCACTCATGGGCCACGACGCTAGTCCGCCGAGCGCGGTTCCGGGCGGTTTGGGCGGACCTTGATGAGGGCAGCCGCCCGGACGATCCGATGCGGCGCCCCCACCGTCACGCGAAGCGTGCGATGAGTTCGGCCGCAGCGCCGCCCCTTCCGATCTCGGAGATGGTCGACGCCTCGTCGTCCAGGTGATCGGCGAACGTCCGCGCATACGAGGCACGGGCGAGCCGGCGCGCTTGTCCGACGGCCTCGGTCGGGCGCTCCAGTAGGAGCGCGACCACGTCGTCGGCGGCACGGTCGAGTTCGTCGGGTTCGGCCAGATCGTCGATCAGGCCCCACTCGAGCGCGGTCCGGGCGTCGACGCGCTCGTTGCGGACGAGCATCCGCAGGGCGCGACGAAGGCCGATGGCGCGCGGGAGGTTGATCGAGACGCCACAGTCGGGCGACAGGCCGACGCCCGAGTACGCCGCCACGAACGAGCTCTTCGGCGACGCCACAACGATGTCCGCGGCCAGCATCAACCCCAGCCCTGCGCCTGCGGCCGGACCCTGGACCGCCGCGACGACGGGAACGGCCAGTCCGTCGAGGGCGATCAGAGACCGGTGCACCGTACCCGCGAGGTCGGCGAGATAGGCGCCCCGGTCGGGTGAGGCGGCCATGGCGCCGACGTCACCGCCGCCGCAGAAGATCCGGCCCGCCGAGGACAGTCGGACAACGCGGACCGATGCATCCTGCCGGATCGCCTCGATCGCCGCTGCCAGTCCCTCCGCCACGCCGAGGTCGAGGGCGTTGCCCTCCTCCGGTCGATTCAGCCGGATGGTGGCCACGCCGCGGTCGTCGACGACGAACTCGAGGCCGGTCATCGCGCAACCGCCATGTCGCTGTCGAGTTCGGTCGCGGCGTCCGACGTTCCGATGGCCGCACGAAGCACCTCGGCAACCGCGGCGCGAGCACGTGTGCTGTCGTGAGAACGCGCGATCTGCATCTTCTCCGCTTCGAGCGATCCCTCCGCGTGGGTGGCGAGAACCGATTGATAACCGCCCCAGCGGCCGGTCGTCAGGTCGCCGATGAGGTGGATCAGGCGGAGGCGCTCCTCGGCCGGACGAGCTGCCGCGAAGTACTTCTCGAGAACCGCGCGCACCTCGGGCCGGTCCCAGTCCGCACCGCCGGGGCCGGTCACGACGAGGCCTCCGGCCAGATCGAGAAGGGTCGCCGCAGCCTGATGGAAGCCGTGCGCGAAATGGTATTTGGCCATGTTGACCGCGAGCGGGTCGGGCAGCTGGATTCCGTTGCCGCCACTGCGGGATCGCAGGGCGGCGAGGTCGGCGAAACCGCGCACGGTCTCGGCGTAGGTGATCAATTCGGTGAGCTTGGTCTTCACATGCCCCGCTGTGGCGATGCCGTTGGCCTCGGCGACACCGATCCCGGCTCCCACCATGAGGTCCAGGATCGGGAGCTTGTAGTTGACCGCGGTGAACCGGTGATAGTCGACGAAGGCCAGGGCGAGGGGGCCGGCCAACTCGGGTTCGCGGTTGAGGAAGACCCGTTCCTTCGGCACCCGGACGCGGTCGAAGACGGTCAGGCTCTCGAGCAACTTGTGTCGCGACGAGATCGGATGCTCGAAGCCGTTGCTGTCTCCGTGGAGGTACGGGGAGACGTAGAGGGTGAGTCCCTCGGTGTCCACCGGGATCGCGAAACTCACTGCCCAGTCGCGATCTTCGGCGCTCATCGCACGAGTGGGCAGAACGATGAGCTCGTCGGCGTTGGCGCTGAAGGACGTGTGCACCTTGGCGCCGGAGACGGTGATCGAGTCCGCGTCCTCGTCCACGACCCGCAGGTAGTGATCCGGGTCCGGCTGACGGTGCGGCGGCAGTGACCGGTCGCCCTTGACGTCGGTCTGCGCGACGGCGAGTGCGACGTCGTTCTCGCAGCAGTGTCGGTAGAAGGCCTGTGCCTTGGCGAGGCTCTCGCCGCTGAGCACTCGGAGGAGCGCGAACAGCGCGTCACTGCCGACCTCTTTCAGGACGATGGTCCCGGCACCCGTGCGTGACAGGGTCTCGATCAGCTTGCCCCGGTCGGTGATGTCCGCAGCCGTGTGCGGGACCCGATAGAAGGCGGTGTAGGGGCCCTCGCCGTCATCGGCCACGGCGAGATCGGGGTGGGTGGCCGAGATCGCGTACGCCAGAGACGAATGCGAGATCGCATCGTCGAACTCGGCGAAGGTTGTCACGTCGTGCACGCGCTCCCCGCGATAGACGACACGACGATCGTCGCGAAGACCTGCGCGGTAGGACTGGGGATCTCGGATGGCCACAACATTCCTCTCGTGAGTCGCGACGCGTTCTCGCCGTGCATGAGCGTTTCTACGAGCGAACGGTCGCTCGGACAGCATGGCCCGTCGGGCGGCCCTGGTCAAGCGGGCGGTGCGGTCGCACCGAAAGAGTGCCGTGAGAGGGATGTTCGACAGGGCTGTCGGTCGCGGTCCGAGAGTGTTCGATGGATATGTCCGTCATTGCGCTCAACGAAAGCTAAACGCTACGCTGACCTGGGTGCACGGCTGATCATCCGCCGGTCGCCCCGCCCGAGGCCCCCGCGCAGGACGACGAGAACGTTGTCGCGGAGTAGATCCGAGGCGGAGTGCATCCGCGGTGGTCGCAGTCGTTCGAAGTCCGGGAAGTTCGATCCGTCCACCGATCGGCATGCGTTTGTGAAAGCTAAACAGTGGCCATGGTGGTCACCTGACTGAAAGGACGTGTTGTGACATCCACGCAGAACGGAGCAGGGTCCTTGAAAGGCCGCACGCTGCTCATCTCAGGTGGCAGTCGAGGTATCGGCGAAGCCATCGCGGTGTCGGCCGCGACGTTGGGTGCCAACGTCGCGCTGGTCGCGAAAACCGCTGAACCGCATCCGAAACTGCCCGGCACCATTCACACGGCGGCGGCGGCGATCGAGAAGGCCGGCGGGCGGGCGCTCCCCATCGTCGGCGACGTCAGGGACGACGCCTCGGTGGCGGAGGCCGTGGCCCGCACGGCGGAGCATTTCGGTGGCATCGACATCGTGGTCAACAACGCCAGCGCGCTGGACCTCACGCCCACCGAGCGCATCGACATGAAGAAGTACGACCTGATGCAGGACATCAACGCGCGCGGGGCCTTCGCCCTCACCAAGGCGGCGATCCCACATCTGCGGGCCTCGCAGAACGCGCACGTCCTCACACTGTCGCCGCCCATCAATCTCGACCCCAAGTGGTTCGCCCAGATCGGCACCGCCTACACCATCTCGAAGTTCTCCATGTCCATGGTGACCATCGGTCTCGCGGCAGAGCTGAAAGCCGATGGCATCGCGGTGAATTCGCTGTGGCCCCGGACCACCATCAACACCGCGGCGGTGCGCAACATCCTCAGCGAGGAACTGGTCGCGCGGAGCCGGACGCCACGGATCATGGCCGACGCCGCGATCAGCATCATCACCAAGCCGTCGTGGTTGGCCACGGGGCAGTGCTTCATCGACGACGAGGTGCTCGCCCGGGACGGCGTCCGCGACTTCGACGACTACCGTGTCGCACCCGGCGATCAGGAACTCGAACTCGACTTCTGGATGGAATGGAACTGACCGCAATCGTCGACCGCACAAGGGCCCCGTCCTGGCCGGACGGGGCCCTTGTCGTCGCGGGGGCGTTGCAGCTCCTGTTATCGAACCGTCTGGACCTGCGGCGAAGCCTGCTCGGCGTGGCCGTCGGAGGTCTGGGTGTCGAAGTTGCCGTGGTACCGCTTCTTGGCGATGACGTACAGGCACAGCAGCGACGCGGCCGCCAGGACGGTGAGGAAAAGCCCGACGCGCCAGGCGTTGTCGGGGTTGCCGTTGATGATCGCCACCATGACGAACGGGGCGAAGCCGCCGACGATAGCCGAGATCTGGTAGCCCAGGGATGCGCCTGAGAAGCGGATCTCGGGCGGGAACAGTTCGGCGAACAGTGTTCCCTGCGTTCCTGTCTGCAGTGCCATGGCGACGACCCCGACGAGTACGGCGACCGCGAACGGCCAGATCGAGGTCGGTGAGGACGCGCCGATGAGGAGCCACATGGGGATGGCCCAGACCATCATCGCGGCCGAGCCGATGGCGAAGACCAGCTTGCGGCCGACGCGGTCGGACAGCCAGCCGAATGCCGGTACGAGGGGGACCATGACCACGCAGGAGATCAGGATCCAGGTGAGGACTGTCGATCGGGCGACGTCGAGGTAGGTGGTCACGAACTGCACCGACCCGGTGATCATGATGTAGAAGAAGACGATTCCGATGGTGTTGGCGCCCGCGGCCATCAGGATGGTGCCGGGGTTACGTCGGATGACGTCGAGCATCGGAGAGCGCTGCACCTGCGGGCCTTCGGCGATCTTGGCGGCGACGGCCTTGAATTCCGGTGTCTCCTCGAGGAATCGGTGGATGGCGAAGGCCACCGGGAGCATGATCAGGCTGATCCAGAACGGGATTCGCCAGACCCAGGACAAGAACGCGTCCGAGCTCGACAGGCCGGTGGCGAGCAAGAACGCCACGTTGCCGAGCACCAGGCCGATGGGTACCCCGAGCTGGGCGAAGCTGCCGTAGAACCCGCGAAGGTGCGCGGGTGCGTTCTCGGTGGCGATCAGGACCGCCCCGCCCCACTGGCCGCCCACGGCCAGGCCCTGGCAGATCCGCAGGATCACGAGGAGCGTCGGTGCCAGCCAGACCGTCTGCGTGTTGGGGACGCACCCGATGAGGAACGTGGCGACCGCCATCAGGCAGACGGCGCCGACCAGAACCGGTTTGCGGCCGTATCGGTCACCGAGCTGACCGGCGAGGATGCCGCCGATCGGACGTGCGATGAACCCGACCGCGACCGTCGCGAAGGAGTTGAGTGCGCTCACCACCGTGCTGTCGGTGGCGAAGAACGTCACGTTGAACACCAGGGCCGCGGCCGTGGAGTAGATGAAGAAGTCGTACCACTCGAGCGACGTCGAGATCGCGGCGGCGATCGACGCTCGCGCCGAGCGAGGTGCCGGCGGCTGGCCGGTCTGATGTGTGGGCACTGGGGATGCTCCTGCTTGGGACGCCGGGAATCGGGGAACCGTCACGACGGCACGACGGCACGACGGTGGACGGGCGACCACTCGGGGCGCGAATCCATCGGCGATCGGACGGGGTGGTCCCGGACACATCTGCGGTCGGGTGTCGTCCACGTCGCGGTCCGGGTAGCAGGAGATTAGCCGCCGCCCGATGAAACAGTCAACCCGTACTCTTACGTATCGGGGTGAGCTCAGATCTCGAGAAGTACCAGGGCGGTGTCCACCCACTGCGGGAGGTGCGGGTCCCGGCGGGGGTCGCGTCGATCGAAGGTGTATGCGAGGGCGACGCCACGCATGCTGCTGAACAGCATCTCGCGTAGCTGCGGATAGCGCGGGTGGCCGACCAGCTCGGGGCCCCACATCTGATCGATACTGGTCCGGATCACGCCGCCGATGTGGCGCTCGACGGGCAGGAGTGCGCCCGCCATCCACTCGTTCGTGCGCGATGCGGTCCACAGTTCGATGGCCGCCCAGAAGTGCGGCTCGTGAAACGACATCCACATTGAGTCAACGACATTCGACACACGTTCGGCGCCGGTCACGGTGTCGTCTATGGCGGCCACGACTCGGGCGGTGGTGGCGGCGACCCGTTCGGAGGCCAGGTGTTTGACGGCGGCGACGAGTAGCGCCTCCCGTGAGGGGAAATGGTGCAGGAGCCGCCCTCGCGAGACGCCTGCCCGCGCCTGGATCGCCGAGGTGGTGGCACCGGAGAAGCCCTGCTCGATCAGGCAGTCGACAGCGGCCTCGAGGATCTGCCGCTGACTGGTGATGGTCCGCTGCTCACGCTTCGTGGGCGTCGCGTGCTCGGGTGAACTCACGTCGCCACTATACAAGTCAAGCCTGACTTGTTCGGGGGCTTCGGTGCGCCCCTGATGCGCGGGGAACGCGTCGGCGATCAGTGGCGCATGATGCCGAGCGCATAGCCGACGTATTCGGCCGCGACCTGCTCCGGGGTGAGCCGGCCGTCGGGTTGCCACCATGTGGGCAGCGCCGTGCACATGGTGACGACGGCCCGCGCGGCGTCGTCGGGCTGCGCGGGACTGAACTGACCGGCTCGGATCGCGTCGTGGACCTGCTCGTCGACGAGTGCCTGCTGCCGGTTCCGGCGTCTGCTGATGATGGCCTCGTTCTCCGGTTCCAAGGCACGGACCTCACTGGAGCCGAGAAAGCCGAGTTGCCGGCGATGTGTGTGGAACAACGCCAGATTCTCCACAAGGGCGCAGAACCTCCCGACCGCGGTCTCGCTGCCGGCCAGGGCGGCGTCCGCGCGCCATTCGAGGTCGAGCATGGTGCGGTCGAGGATGTCGACCAGGATGTGCTGCTTGCTCGAGTAGTAGTTGTAGATGCCGGGCACCGACATCCCGCATCGTGCGGAGATCCGTCGCATCGTGGTCCCGTGGTATCCGACCGCGAGGAATTCGTCGACCGCCGCCAGGAGTATCGGGGAGAAGTCCAGCGGACCGTACGACCGCCACTCCGACCGTGTGGTCGCCGGGATCGACGTGGTCTCGATCGACGTGGTCTCGATCGACGCGGAGCCGGACTCCGGGCGGGTGACGGTCTCGGCGATGATCTGTGCGACGCCGACACCGAGTGCCCGCGCGATCGCTTCGAGCCGATCGATGCGCAGGCCCGTTCTCCCGTTCTCGATCTGGCTCAGGGTCGCCGGGCTCACCCCGATCGCAGCGGACAGCGATCGCAGGCTCACGCCTCGCGCCTCGCGTGCCCGGCGGACGCGCGACCCGGCGGAGCGGTGAGCCCCACGGTCGTCGGCCCCGCCGTCCGCCGCCTGATCTGCCGTCTCCACGCGCGGAGTCTAGCCCCGCCGATTCGACTGACCGCCGCGTCTGCTCGGCACCAGCGGTGTGGTGAACCGCCCGGAGGCCGCTCTCGGTACCGGCCCGGGGGCTGTTCGCTCTCGGCGTAGCAGTCCGGGAACACAGCCCCGGCCAGCGCAGTTGTACAGGGCACATCCCCGCCGCATCGGTGGATCCATGCACTCTGCGCAGGCGTTAACTGCAGGTGCACCCGAGACGACCTCTAGAGTGGAAGCAGGCTGGTCGTCGTCTATCCGCACCGGTTGTCCTCCGGGACCACCGAGGTGGTCTCCGCGGCGGCCGGGGCGCTAGCAATGTGAGGGAGAACAATGTTCGAACGGTTCACCGACCGCGCGCGTCGGGTTGTGGTTCTGGCCCAAGAAGAAGCGCGCATGCTCAACCACAACTACATCGGTACCGAGCACATCCTCCTCGGCCTCATCCACGAGGGCGAGGGCGTGGCCGCCAAGGCACTCGAGTCGCTCGGGATCTCCCTGGAAGGTGTCCGCAGTCAGGTCGAAGAGATCATCGGCCAGGGACAGCAGGCACCGTCGGGGCACATCCCGTTCACCCCGCGCGCCAAGAAGGTGCTGGAGCTCTCGCTGCGCGAGGCCCTGCAGCTCGGCCACAACTACATCGGCACCGAGCACATCCTGCTCGGCCTCATCCGCGAGGGCGAGGGCGTGGCCGCCCAGGTGCTGGTCAAGCTCGGCGCCGACCTCAACCGGGTCCGCCAGCAGGTCATCCAGCTGCTCAGCGGATACCAGGGCAAGGAGCCGCAGGAAGCCGGCACCGGCGGTCGGAGCAGCGAGTCCGGTACGCCGTCGACCTCGCTCGTCCTCGACCAGTTCGGCCGCAACCTGACCGCCGCCGCATCCGAGGGCAAGCTCGACCCGGTCATCGGGCGCGAGAAGGAAATCGAACGGGTCATGCAGGTCCTGAGCCGTCGCACCAAGAACAACCCGGTGCTGATCGGCGAGCCCGGCGTCGGCAAGACCGCCGTGGTCGAGGGCCTCGCGCAGGCCATCGTCAACGGTCAGGTGCCCGAGACGCTCAAGGACAAGCAGCTCTACACCCTCGACCTCGGTTCGCTGGTCGCGGGCAGCCGCTACCGCGGTGACTTCGAGGAACGCCTGAAGAAGGTGCTGAAGGAGATCAACACCCGCGGCGACATCATCCTGTTCATCGACGAGCTCCACACGCTCGTCGGCGCAGGTGCCGCCGAGGGCGCGATCGACGCCGCCAGCATCCTCAAGCCGAAGCTGGCTCGTGGCGAGCTGCAGACCATCGGTGCGACGACCCTCGACGAGTACCGCAAGTACATCGAGAAGGACGCCGCCCTCGAGCGTCGCTTCCAGCCCGTGCAGGTGGGCGAGCCGTCCGTCGAGCACACCATCGAGATCCTCAAGGGTCTGCGCGACCGCTACGAGTCGCACCACCGCGTGTCGATCACCGACGGCGCGCTGGTCGCGGCCGCAACGCTGGCCGACCGCTACATCAACGACCGGTTCCTGCCGGACAAGGCGATCGACCTCATCGACGAGGCAGGTGCGCGCATGCGCATCCGCCGTATGACCGCGCCGCCAGACCTGCGCGAGTTCGACGAGCGGATCGCCGATGCCCGTAAGGAGAAGGAAAGCGCGATCGACGCGCAGGACTTCGAGAAGGCCGCCAGCCTCCGCGACAAGGAGAAGCAGCTGGTCGCCGAGCGGGCCGAGCGTGAGAAGCAGTGGCGCAGCGGCGACATGGACGTCGTGGCCGAGGTCGACGACGAGCAGATCGCCGAGGTCCTGGGCAACTGGACCGGCATCCCGGTCTTCAAGCTCACCGAGGAGGAGACCACCCGTCTGCTCCGCATGGAGGACGAGCTGCACAAGCGGATCATCGGCCAGGAAGACGCCGTCAAGGCGGTGTCCAAGGCTATCCGTCGTACGCGTGCCGGCCTGAAGGATCCGAAGCGTCCGTCGGGCTCGTTCATCTTCGCCGGCCCGTCCGGTGTCGGTAAGACCGAGCTCTCCAAGGCGCTGGCGAACTTCTTGTTCGGCGAGGACGACGCCCTGATCCAAATCGACATGGGCGAGTTCCACGACCGGTTCACCGCCTCGCGTCTGTTCGGTGCGCCTCCCGGGTACGTCGGGTACGAAGAGGGCGGCCAGCTCACCGAGAAGGTGCGCCGCAAGCCGTTCTCCGTGGTGCTGTTCGACGAGATCGAGAAGGCCCACTCGGAGATCTACAACACCCTGTTGCAGGTCCTCGAAGACGGCCGGCTCACCGACGGTCAGGGTCGTACGGTCGACTTCAAGAACACCGTGCTGATCTTCACCTCGAACCTCGGCACGAGCGACATCTCGAAGGCCGTGGGCATGGGCTTCTCGTCGAGCGACGGCACCAAGTCGAACTACGACCGGATGAAGCAGAAGGTCAACGACGAGCTCAAGAAGCACTTCCGCCCCGAGTTCCTCAACCGCATCGACGACATCGTCGTCTTCCACCAGCTGACGCGAGAGGAGATCATCCAGATGGTCGACCTCATGCTCACTCGCGTGGAGGGTGCACTGAAGAACAAGGACATGGCTCTCGAGGTGACCGACCGGGCGAAGTCGCTGCTCGCCAAGCGCGGATTCGATCCGGTGCTCGGTGCACGTCCGCTGCGTCGTACGATCCAGCGCGAGATCGAGGACCAGTTGTCGGAGAAGATCCTGTTCGGCGACATCGCTCCCGGACAGATCGTGCTCGTCGACGTGGAGAACTGGGACGGCGAGGGTGAGGGCGAAGACGCCAAGTTCACCTTCGCGGGTTCGGAGAAGCCTCGCATGGTTCCCGATGCCCCGATCGAGCTCACCAAGGCCGGCGAGGCCGACGCGAGCTGAGAACGAGCCTGTCTGAGCTGATCTGACACCACCGACGGCGGCGTCACCCGACAAGGGTGACGCCGCCGTCGTCGTTGATGTGGGTGCGTATTGACACAGTCGAAGCGGAGTGTCCCAGCGCCCGATAACATCGACCCTGTGACGAGCGATACATCTGAGGTCGGACGCAAGTCCCGACAGGACCAGCCCACCATCACCGTCGAGCGGGACGGGGAGATCGCGATCTTCCGGCTCAACCGACCCGACCGCCTCAACGCCTTCACCCTGCAGATGGGCGAGGAGCTGCGAGACGCGTTCGACGACACCGACGCCGACGACTCCGTGCGAGCGGTGGTGATCACGGGCAACGGACGCGCGTTCTGCGCGGGCGCGGATCTCGAGGCGGGCGGGTCGTCGTTCGACGCGTCGTCTGCTGCGGAATCCGATGAGATTCCCGCGGACGAGGGCGGCAAGCTCACGCTGCGGATGTACGCCTCGCTGAAGCCGATCGTGGTGGCCGTGAACGGGCCGTCGGCCGGTGTCGGGGTGACGATGACGCTGCCCGCCGACGTCCGGATCGCCTCGGAGGATGCGAAGTTCGGCTTCGTCTTCGCGGCGCGCGGACTCGTCCCCGAAGCCGCGTCGAGCTGGTTCCTCCCGCGTCTCGTCGGACTTCCGACGGCCCTGCAGTGGACGATCGGCGCCAAGATGGTGCAGGCAGAGGAGGCCCTGGAGCGCGGACTGATCCAACAGATCGTCCCCAAGGACCAGGTCCTCGACGCCGCCATCGCCGTCGCGCGCGAGATGACCGCGAACAGCGCGCCGGTGTCGGCCGCCCTCACCCGGCAACTGTTGTGGCGCATGGCCGGGGCTCCCAGCCCACTCGAGGCCCATCACGCCGACTCGAAGGCGATCTTCTACCGCGGTCAGTCCGGCGACGTGTACGAAGGCGTCATGTCGTTCCTCGAGAAGCGGCCTGCGACCTACCCCAACACCGTGTCGCAGGATCTGCCGGAGATCTTCGACGAACGATCCTGATACCGGGCGGGGTCGGAAACGCCCTGTGTGAACTGGGTGAACATCCGAACACGCCGCCGATAAACGGTGGCAGGGCGTGCGGCTCGCGGTTATCGTGGCGAAAGAGCAGGCCAGAAAGAACGAGAGGAGGTGACGCAGATGTCGATGGGTGTCAGGGCATTCGCTTGCGAGTGGCGGATGACCGAATCCGACCGCCGACACGGGCCACGAGCCCTGGGTCGGTCGGGACCGATCACATCCGGCGTCACCAGTTCCTGAGGTCATGAACCTCGATGGTCGGCGCAATCACTCGCCACGCATCGAGGAGCTGCCATGACCATCTTCGTCACCAATGCCGGACTGCAGATTCTGGCGCGCGTCACCTGGCGTCGTGCCGCAGTGCTGCTGACCACCGAGGTCGCGCGGAACGTCGAGGGGACACCGCTGGTCCGTGTCGTCCATTCGCCGACGGTGTCGCTGCCGATCCACAAGGTGGTTGCCATCAAGCGCGACGCCTACCGTCCGTTCGCGGGCAAGACGATGGACTCCTACGCCTCGAACGCGACGATCCTGCGTCGTGACCAGTGGATCTGCGCTTACTGCGACGGTCCGGCCGACACCGTCGACCACATCGTGCCGGTATCCCAGGGCGGGCCGAGCACGTTCGGCAACCAGGTCGCGGCGTGCAAGTCCTGCAACGGGTTCAAGGCCGATCGCACTCCGCGGAAGGCCGGGATGGCCATGCGGCACGCCCCGTTCGTCTACGACCCGTGGGCAGCGGACCAGAAAGAGGTCTGGGAGATGTTCATGCTGCACCCGAAGACCGACTAGGCACCGGATGACCGGTCACGTCGGCAGTGGCTCGGCACCGCGCTCGTTGAGCAGCATCGTCATCTGACCGATCTCGTCTCCCTGGTCGCCGATCATCATCAACGCGAGATCCTTTGTCGTGGAGCGGGTCCGCGCGTCGTTGTAGGCCGCCTGCGCCATCTCCATCCCGCCGCGGTGATGCCGGATCATCAGCTGCAGGAACAGGATCTCCGCCTCGGCGGGCGGCAGGGAGCTCAGGCGGCCGATCTCGTCGACGCTCGCCATCCCGGGCATCGGCGGGTCGGCCTCGTCGGGTCCGCCGCCGCGATGGCTGTCGCCGTGGGTGTCGCCGTCGGGCATCCACGACATCGGATCCGCCGGCGTCATCGGTTGGTCGAAGAATTGCAACCAACCGCGCATCGTGGCGGTCTCGGCGGTCTGTGTGTAAACGATCCGGTCGGCGAGTCCACGGACAGGCGGGGAGACGCCGGGTAGTGCGCCGATGGTCCGCGACATGAGGATCGCCTGGTCGTGGTGCGTCGACATGTCTTGTGCGAATCCGATGTCGGACACACTCATCGACGGCGAGTCGGGACCGCGACCCTGCCACACCGCGCCCGCGACGAAGCCCATGACGACGAGCAACGCCGCGGTCACGGTGAGAACTGCGAGCCGCACCAGCGGAGCGCCGGGACGGAATGTGCTCACCCGATCGTCGAATCCTGGTCTGGGGGCGGGGTGTACACCGCGGGACTCAATCGCAGGACCTGGAACCCGCCGTCGGAACACGTGACCCGCAGCTCGCTGCCCCGGAACTCGGGTGGGGACATGCACCAGTCGGTCGACATGTCACCCCCGACGACCATCCCGCTGCGGGGCCCGACCATCTCGTTCAGCCTGACCTTGCCGTTCGCGATCGACATTCCCAGACTGAGGAATTCGACGGCGGGCACACCCAGCAACGAACCGACGACGTGCGGTGAGTTGGGTGTCTCCAGCAGCGTGGTGCCCGTGCGCGCCGGTGGGTTGTAGTAGGCGATCTCGCGAATCCGGTCGAGGTCGCGGATGTCGAACACCCGGATGCCCGACGACTCCCAACCGCAGGCGAGCGCGGTGGGATCGTTCGGTCGGTCGACCGCGCAGTAGTGCGGATTGCTGCTGAACAACGACCCGCCGGTCGACGACCGCAAGTTGGTGTCGAGATGTTCGGGCAGGTTGATCTCCAGCTTGATCTGCGCGGTGTACCGGGGTTGGTTGACCCTCGTCACATCGAAGATCTTGACCCCGCCCGAGCCGGCTTCGTCGGAGGTGACGATATGGGGCCGTCCGCGATAGGTGATCGGGATCGAGTGCTGGTTGAGCTGACCGTCGGGCCACAGGTAGGCGGCGACATGCGGGACCTGGGGGTGCGGCCGACGTTCTTGGACGTCGCTGATGTCGAGCACCGTGACGCCCGCCATGTTCGACAGGTACATCCGATTGCCATCCGGCGATACGCCGAATCCGTGTCCGAGGAAGGAGTGGAGTCCCTGCCAGATAACGCGGGGTGACCGGGGGTCGGAGATGTCGATGGCACTGAGATGTCCGGGGAACACCCCGGATGCCCAGTAGGTGCGTCCGTCGGGCGAGAAACCGCCCTCATGTGAGGTGAAGGGCAGCGGGCTCGAGGTGCCCGGGCCCTTGTTGAGGAGCTTGGGCCGGGCACAGTCGGAGATGTCGTAGACGGCGAAGAATCCGCCACCCCACAGCAACGGGACCGACGTGGCGGCGAGGAGCTTGCGCTCCTTGTTGACCTTCAATGTCTCCCAGGTGCCGCCGCGCATCGCGGGATCGGTCAGCGACCCGACCACTCGCGGCGCGCGAGGGTTCGAGGCGTCGATGACCTGGACGCCGGGCGGGTTCACCCAGTTGTTGCCGGGGAACAGACTGCCGGTGTAGCTGCAGTGCTCGAAGGTCGCCGAGACGATCCCGCCGCCCGCGCCGCGGACACCGCCGAGTCGCGTGATGTTGCAGCGATAGCCGCGCATGCTCCGTCCGGAGAGGCGATCTTCGGCGCTGACATCGCCCTGAAGTCCTGGTTCGGGCAGCGACCCGGGCCCGCACTCCGCCTGGGGTACGGACACCTCGGAGATGTCGGGGAACAGATGGTTGGCGGCGCCGGCGGGTGCCGCCACCAGCATCGTCGAGACGAGTGTCGCACCGGCCGCCAGGCACAGGCCGACACGGAATCGTCGGCGCCATCGCGGTCCGGAACCGGCCGCTCGTGACACATCGAACCCAGGTGGCATCATCGCATCCCCCGATCGTGATCTGAGTCACGCTAGCGGGCGGCATCATGCGACACGTCGAAATCGTCGAATCCACTTCCGCCGCGGCAACCCGTTACGACCATGCATCCCATCGGGGCCAGACGGCGGTGCCGGGCCCGTGCTGCGGCTCGGCCCCGACCGACTACCGTTTGTCGTACCACTCGAATCGGAGGTTTCACTGTGCAACAGATCGGCGTCATCGGCGGAGGCACCATGGGAGCGGGCATCGCGGAGGTGTGCGCCAAGGCCGGCAGTGATGTGGTGATCGTCGAGGTGAAGCAGGAGTTCGCCGACGCCGCGCGATCCCGCGTGGAGAAGTCGCTCGCGAAGGCCGTCAGCAAGAACAAGCTCGGTCAGGACGAGGCCGACGCCGCTCTCGGCCGCCTGCGGGTCACCACCGACTATGCCGACCTCGCCGACCGCGAACTCGTGATCGAGGCCGCGCCGGAGATCGAGGAACTCAAGCGCCAGATCTTCGCCGACCTCGAAGCCGCGACGGGGCCGACCACCATCCTGGCGACCAACACGTCGTCGATCCCGATCATCAAGGTCGCGACCGCCACCAAGACCCCCGAGCGCGTCGTGGGTGTCCACTTCTTCAATCCGGTGCCGGTGATGCCGCTGGTCGAGATCATCTCCACCCTCACCACCGCCCCCGAGACAGCCGATGCCGTGACGGCGTATGTCCGCGACACCCTGGGCAAGAACCCGGTGAATGCGGGGGACCGGTCGGGCTTCATCGTCAACGCACTGCTCATCCCTTACCTGTGCCAGGCCATCCGCATGTTCGACTCGGGGTACGCCTCCGCCGAGGACATCGACACCGCGATGAAGGGTGGCTGCGGTTACCCGATGGGACCGCTGACGCTGCTGGACACGATCGGCCTCGACGTCACGCTGTCGGCGGCGGAATCTCTCTACGAGGAGTTCGCCGAGCCGCACTACGCTCCGCCGGCCCTGCTGCGTCGCATGGTCGATGCCGGCCGACTCGGCCGCAAGACCGGTCGCGGTTTCTACACCTACTGATCCGCGGAACGACCGCTGCCGAACCCCGGCTCACCTCGAGTGGGCCGGGGTTCGTCGCGTCCGGGGAGGGGGCGCCGGCGGTGTTGTCGACCGATTCGTCGGCATAGGCGCTAAGCTTGCCGACATCAGACAACATTCGTTATCAGAATGGGGCGGTCATGACGCAACGCGAGAATCGGATGTCTCGGACCGAGATGGACAACCTCGACAGCAGCTTCTTCGCGAAGTCGCTGCTGTCGATGGGCCAGACGATGAGTACGACGAACGTCATCATGCAGCTCGCCAATCCGGCGGTCGGGTACGGCGTGGCGCACAGCAAGGTGGAGAACGGCCGACTGGACAAGCATCCGGTGAAGCGGGCCCGGACCACCGCGTCGTATCTGGCGGTCGCCATGCTCGGCAACGCCGACGACCGACGCCGCTACCGCCAGGCGGTCAACGGCCAGCATGCGCAGGTGCGCTCCGACGAGACCAGCCCCGTGCAATACAACGCGATGAACCCTGACCTGCAACTCTGGGTGGCGGCATGCCTCTACTACGGCTGGGAGGACATCTACGAGCGCGTCCACGGACCGCTTCGCGGCGCGGACCGGGAGAAGTTCTATCAGCAGGGCAAGGTCTGCGGCACCACGTTGCAGATGCCCGCGGAGGCGTGGCCCGCGACGCGCGACGAGTTCACGGCGTACTGGGACGATCAGGTCTCCCACATCGAGATCAGCGAGGAGATCAGGGATTTCCTGCTCGACATCGCGAACTTCGGCTACGCGCCCACTGCGATCCAGGAGAAGTACGGGCCGGTCAAGCTACGTCGCACCATCGGGTATCTGCCCCAGCCGTTCCGTGAGGCCCTGCGCGTCGAGTGGACCGACGACGACCAACGTTGGTTCGACGACTACGTCGGGCGCCTGGTCGAACAGGAACGCCGAAAGCCGCTGTGGCTGTCCCAGATCGGCTTCCGGATGTTGCTCTGGGACGTCCGGGCGAGGGTGCGGACGGGCCGTCCGCTGGTCTAGGCGGCGCGCTCGCGGGTGCGTCGGCTCGCCACGAAGGCGAGCAGGGCCGCGACGAAGCACGCCACCGAGCCGACCGCGAGACCCACGCGAGCGTCGAAGGTCTCGATGATCGCGCCGACGATGGGCCCGCCGATGGGGGTCGACCCCATGAACGCCACCGACCAGAGCGCCATGACCCGGCCCCGCATCCGCGGCTCGGAGTTGAGCTGCAGCGTGGCGTTGCCGGTGGACATGAACGCGACGCTGAGCCAGCCGACGAGGAACAGGGCGCCGATCACCGTCGCCAGGTTCGGAGCGAGCGCCGCGGCTGCGACGGTGACACCGAAACCGAACGCCGCCACCGTGAGTGGTCGCAGGCCGGTGGTGCCGCGGGCTGCGACCACCAGTCCGCCGACGACCGCACCGACGCCCATCGCGGAGGTCATGAAGCCGAGAGCCTGCGGGCCACCGTCGAACACGAAGTCGGCCGCGGCGGGCAGGGTGACCGGGAAGTTGTAGGTGAGCGTGCCGACCAGCGCCATCGTGACCAGCGGGATCCACAGCGCAGGATGAGCGCGGACGTACCGGAGCCCCTCGCGCAACTGGCCTCGGGCGCGTGGAATCGGTGTCTCGGTGGTGATCCCGGCGGGATTCAGGGCGACGAGCGCGGCGACCACGGCCACGAAACTCACCGCGTTGATCGCGAAGCACAGGCCGGATCCGACGAGGCCGAGCACGACCCCGGCGACCGCGGGACCCACTGCCCGGGCGGCGTTGACCATCACCGAGTTCAGCGTGACGGCGTTGCGGATCAGATCCTTGCCGACGATCTGGTGGATGAACGCCTGGCGTGCCGGCTGTTCGAAGGCATGTCCGAACCCCAGCATCACCGCGAGAACGCCGACGTGCCAGACCTGTACGACGCCGGTGAGGGTCACGACGGCGAGGACCGCAGCCAACAACCCCATCATCGACTGCAGGACGATCAGCAGGCGCCGACGGTCGACACGATCGGCGATCACACCCGCATACGGGCCGATGAGCAGGACGGGTAGTGCCTGCAGAGCGACGACCAGTCCGAGAACCGAGGCCGATCCGCTCAGCGACAAGACCAGCCACGCCTGCGCGGTCGCCTGCATCCATGAACCCGTCATCGAGACGGCCATGCCGCCGAAGAAGAGGCGGTAGTTCGGGATGCGCAGTGACGCGAACATTCCCGCATCGGTCGGGCTTTCGGGGGATGTACCGGGTGTGGCGTGGTGCCGTGTGTCGGGCTGCCGTGTGTCGTGGTGCCGTGGACTCTCGTCGCTCACGGGAACACGGTCGTCGGTCATCGAGGTCCATCGTAGGCTCGCCCCGACAGGAGCCGGCGGTCGCGCGGGGTGCAGTAGGGTCGGCGGCACGTCGACGGGTGTCGCGCGGTGTCGGATCGGTGAGATGGGATGTGTCGGATGGCGAAGACGGTGATCGTGTCGGGCGGAACCGGCGGACTGGGTTCGGCGGTCACGCGCCGGCTGCTCGATGACGGGTGGCGGGTGGTGGTGCCATGGGTGGCCGAGGCCGAACTGTCCCGACTCCCCGGCGCCGATCACCCGGGCGCCGATCGACTCGTCACCCTGCAGGCCGATCTGTTCGACGAGGGCTCGGTGGACGAGGTCGTGTCGACGGCGGCAAGCGACCGGGCGGCTCCGGTCACCGCGGTCGTCAACCTGGTCGGCGGGTTCGCGATGGGGGAGCGGGTCGACGCGACCCCGGTCGACGAGTTCGAACGCCTCCTGCGTCTGAATCTGCGTCCGTTGTATCTGCTCTCGGCCGCGGCGATCCCGAGGCTCGCGGAGGCGGGTGGCGGTTCGATCGTCGGGGTCTCGGCGAAGGCAGCCTTCGCGCCGTTCTCCGGTGCGGCCGGGTACATCACCTCGAAGGCGGCGGTGTGGGCGTTCGTCAGTGCGCTTGCCGCCGAGTACAAGTCGGACGGTATCCGGGCGAACGCGATCCTGCCGTCGGTGATCGACACCCCGGGCAACCGGGAGAGTCAGCCGGACTCGTCGAGGTCCGGGTGGGTCTCGCCCGAGGCGATCGCGGACACCATCGCGTTCCTGGTGTCGGACGCCTCGAGCGCGATCACCGGAGCCCAGGTCCCGGTGCCCGGCGTCGGCTGAGCCAGGCGCGAGCAGAGGGTCAGACGCACGGTCAACGGGATCAGGTGCACGGTCGACGGGATCGAGTGCACGGTCGACGGGATCAGGTGCACGGTCGACGGGATCGAGTGCACGGTCGACGGGGTCGAAAACCGCTCCGCAGCCACGTGTCAGGTGTGCGAGCGACCCGGTCGTGCGTGCACATAGGCTTCGACGACGGTCCGCAACACGGGCTTGCCGTCGGTGTTGCGCAGTTCGGCCGATGAGGTGACCAGAGCGCGGTCGCGGTCGTCGAACTCGATCGCGTCGATGACGGTCGACCCGGTGAGTGTGTCACCGGGGCGGACCGGACGCAGGAACTCGACGTCGCCCAGTCGCTTGCCCGCGATCACCCGCCAATTGTCCAGCACGCCGGTGACATTGAGCTTCTGGTAGATCGACATGGTGTGCAGCCCGCTGGCGATGAGTCCGCCGTAGGGTCCGCGCGCCGCGACGTCCGGGTCGACGTGGAAGTCCTGCGGGTCCCACGCCCGGGCGAAGTCGAGCAGTTCTTTCTCGGTGACGTGGTGCGTGCCGAACTCGAAGGTCTGGCCGACCGTCAGATCGTCGGCCCAGAGTCTCGTCGATCCATCGGTCACTTCAGGTCTGCCGCGATCATCGGCCAGGTGGTCTCGAGGTCGCGCTCCCAGTAACCCCAGGAGTGGGTGCCGCCGGGGCGGAAGGTGACCTTGTGCGGCACCTTGAGCGCCCGCATCCGGGAGGCCATCTGCTTGGTGCACTCGTTGACCGCGGCCTCGATGATGCCGCCGATGACCACCTGATTGGCCAAGGTCAGCGGGTCGCCGGCGACCAGCGGTGCCTCGAGCCGGTCGAACTGGCCGGGCATGCCGGTGCCGCTGGTCATGTAGACCTTGGTGCCACGCAGCTTGGCCGCGTTGATGTACGGGTCGTTGTCGCGCCACCCCGACGACGTGACCGGCCCCCACATGTTGTTCAGGTTGCCCTGCCCGCGATCCGCCACGACCATCCGGATGTAGGCCTGTCCCAGCGGATCACTGGTCCGCGCGCACCCGCTGTAGGCAGCCGCGGCCCGGTAGAGCTTCGGGGCCGCGATCGCGAGGTTGAGGACAGAGGTGCCCGCCATCGAGATGCCGGCGATCGCGTTGACACCGGTGGTGTCGAATTCCTTGTCCACCAACGGCGGTAGTTCCTTGGTGAGGAAGGTCGTCCACTTGTTGCGGCCCAGGACCGGGTCGTCGTGCTGCCAGTCGGTGTAGTACGAGAATGCGCCCCCGATGGGGGTGACGACGTTGACGGGCTTGTCGGAGAAGAACTTCGCGTACTGGGTCTTGGCGGCCCACGTCGCCGAGTCCTCGCCGCCGCCGGCGCCGTTGAGCAGATAGAGAGTGGGACGGGGCTTCGTGGTGTCCTTGGGTCGAAGGACGTTGACCGGGATCAGCTTTCGCATGGCTGCGGAGTACACGATGAGGGTGGACTGCTGGGCCGAGTCGTGGATGACGGTATCGACGCGTGCGCGCTCGGGATCCGGGGTCGGTTCGGCCAGGGCGGCGGGCGCCCAACCGGTGACCGCGACAGCTACCGCACACCCGACGACGCTCAGTCGCTTCATCCAGGAGGATCGCACCTCTAGCCCCTTTACTTAACAAAAGTCTCAGACTTAACAAAGGTAACCGAGATGTTCCGGAGCCCCCAACCGAGACGATCCGTCGTTAGGTAGTTGTGACGTCGGCTGACGAACCTGCGGGGCCGCGACGGATCTAGTGGAGGCGATCCTTGAGCAGCAGGCGAACGGTCAGCTCGAGGCGGTTGGTGACATCGGTGGCCGACGCGCGACGCGTGAGCCACTGCACGAGATTCGACATCCAGACATCGGACAGCACGCGGGCGATCGCGAGATCTTCCTCGGTCGGTTCGCCGTTGTCGACGATGGCGCCTGCGAGCAGGCGGTCGATGATTCCCGCCACCTGGTCGACCTCGGCGGTGGCCGAGGCGTCGGCGAACATGAAGGCGCGGGTCATCGCCTCGGTGAGCAGGGGATCGCGCTGCATCGCGAAGGTGATCATGTCCAGGACGTGACGCAACCGGTCGATCGGGGTGTCGCCACGCAGCTGGGAGCGGTCGACCTTGGACTCGACCCGCTCGAACTCGCGAGCGAGTGCGGTCACCAGCAGATGGACCTTCGACGGGAAGTAGCGGTAGAGCGTGCCGACGGCGACATCGGCCTTGTCGGCGACGGTGCGCATCTGCACGGCGTCGTACCCACCCTTGGAGGCCAGCGCGAGTGTCGCGTCGAGGATGCGGCGGCGGCGTTCGCGCTGCGCGGTGGAGCCGGCTTCGGGCGAGGCGGCGGACGCCGCGGCCCCGTTGGGGGCCTCGACCGCGGCATTGCCGGGTGCAGAACGGGCCATGTGCTCTCGAATGTCCTCACGTGATCAGGGTCGGGCGGGTGGATCCAGGTGGCTACCCGATCGCGATCCACCCATGGCATATTAGAACAGGTTCTAATTATTCGTCACAACTCGACATACAGAGGATCCGTCGTGACAATCGCCACCTCGTCCGAGCAAGTAGCCGTCTGCCAGAGTATCGAGTCGTGGGCGCGTAGCGCACAGGTGACCGAGCTCGTGCGCTCCGACATCGACAAACCCCGCGATCAGTGGACCGGCCTGTTCGAGCAGCTGGCCGAGTTCGGGGTGTTCGCGGCCGCGGTCCCCGAAGATGCCGACGGGCTCGGCGCGAGCTTCGTCGACGTCGCGGCGATGGTCGAGAAGTGCGGTGTCGAGCTCGTCCCCGGTCCCATCGGACCCACCGTGGCGGCCGCGATCGCTATCGGCGCGAGCGACGACGCCGCTGCCCGCGAACTGCTCGGCGACATCCTTTACGGGCAGGTCCCGGTGGTGACGCCGGCGACGAGCTGGTCGCCGCCGGTCGACGCGCCACCGTGGCATGACTCCCTCGACCTCGGGCTGGTGAGCGGCTACGTCGACGGGGCCGCGGTGCTGGTTTGCGGCGATGTACCCGGCCGGGGCGCCGGGTGGTGGGTCGTGCCCCCGGGTACCGCCACGGTCGAAGCCGAACCACAGGGCGCGCTGGACGGGACCGCGTCGGTCAGCCGGGTCCGCCTGAGCGGCGTGTCGGCGGACACGCTCGTCGAGGTGCCCGACGCGCACCTCGTCGAGGGTCTGCTGTCGGCCACCCTGGCCGCCTATCAGAGCGGCGTCGCCCGGTGGGCACTCGACACCGCGGTCGATTACGCGAAGGTGCGTACCCAGTTCGGGGTCGCGATCGGGTCGTTCCAGGCGATCAAGCACATCTGTGCCGAGATGCTGTGCCGCAGCGAGCGGATCACCGCGGTGGCATGGGACGCGGCGCGCGCCGTCGACGACCTGCTCGCCGCCTCGACCGAGGAGGAGCGGGCCACCGCGCACGATCAGCTGGAGATCAGCCGGCTGGCCGCCGAGGTGATCGTCGCCAAGGACGCCGTGGCCAACGCCAAGGACTGCATCCAGGTTCTCGGCGGCATCGGTTTCACCTTCGAGCACGACGCCCATCTGTATCTGCGTTCCGCGCTGGCAGCCGTCTCGACACTGCGGCACGCCCATGACCATGCGGTGCAACTCGCGCGGCTCGGTGTCGCCGGGATGCGACGCCGGTTCCGGTTGGATCTCTCGCAGGTCGAGGACCGTCGCGACGAGGTCCAGGCCACTGTCGCGCGGATCGCCGAGGCCGACACCGCGGACCGCCGCCGGTTGCTGGCCGAGACCGGCTACCTGACCCCGCACTGGCCGACCCCCCACGGCCTGGGAGCCGACGCGGCGCTGCAGTTGCTCATCGACACCGAACTCGACCGTGCGGAGGTCGAGCGTCCGGACCTGGTGATCGGGGCCTGGGCCATCCCGACCATCCTCCAGCACGGCACCGATGCCCAGCGCGAACGTTTCGTCGCCCCGACGCTGGCCGGCGACATCGTGTGGTGCCAGCTGTTCAGCGAACCGGAGGCGGGATCGGACCTCGCGGCCTTGCGCACCCGCGCCGAACGGGTCGACGGTGGCTGGAAACTCGACGGTCAGAAGATATGGACGTCGCAGGCGCACAACGCCCAGTGGGCCATCTGCCTGGCCCGCACGGATCCCCAGGCGCCGAAGAACAAGGGCATCACCTACTTCCTCGTCGACATGGGCTCGCCCGGCATCGACATCCGGCCCCTCCGCGAACTGACCGGCCGCGCCAACTTCAACGAGGTCTTCCTCGACGGCGTCGTGGTTCCCGACGACTGTGTCGTCGGCGAGGTGAACAACGGCTGGCGGCTGGCCCGCACGACCCTCGCCAACGAGCGGGTCGCGATGGGCGGTACGGGCCTCGGCAAGGAGATGGAGGCACTGCTCGGACAGGTGCAGGGGATGTCGCGGACGCTGACCGACGACGAGCTCGCGGCGCTCGGCGCCCAGCTCGCCGACGCGCATGTCGGCCGCGTGCTCGATGCCCGCGCCGCGACACGGCAACTCGCCGGACTCGATCCCGGTGCGCTGTCGAGCGTGCGCAAGCTGATCGGCGTCGAGCACCGACAGTCCGTGCCGGATCTGGCGCTGCAGCTGGTCGGGATCGACGGTGTGGCGGCGACCGAGGCGTCCGAATCCGTGCTGCAGAACCGTTGTCTGTCGATCGCGGGCGGGACGACCCAGATCCTGCGGACGGCCGCTGCGGAACGCATTCTCGGTTTGCCGCGGGGCTGACGCGAGGCGGGGGAGGAGAAAGCGCAGATAAGCGACGATTCCGACCCTCTTGCGCGAGGACTCTGATACAACTAGAACAGGTTCTAGTTCTCGACGGTTTCTGGTGAGGGAGGCACAGGGTGGACTTTGCCCTGGACGGCACGGCGATCGCGGTCCGCGACGTCGCCGAAGACGTGTTCGCACGACGACAGCCGGACTGGGAGTCGACGTTCGGTGGTCGCGGTTCCGGCTCCGAACAGACGACCAGGGGCGGTTTCGACGCAGACGGCTGGCAGGCCCTCGTCGACGCGGGGTTGCTGGCCTTGCCGCTCCCGGCTGCGCTCGACGGTGACGAGGTCGACGAGTCGGGCCTCCTCCCGCTGCTGCGTCGGATGGGCCGCGCCGCGGCGGTGACACCGGCACTCGGGTCGCTCACCGCCGCCCTCGTGTTCGCGAAGGCCGACGCGGAGTCGGTCTGGACGCGTCATGGCGCAGCGCTCACCGGAGGCAACTGGGTGTCGATCGCCATCGGCGAGCACGGCGACGCCCTGACCGCCACCCCTTCGACGACCGTTCGCGGCGGGCGGCTCACCGGTACCAAGGTCGGCGTCCTGCACGCCGACGGTGCGGCTCTCTTCCTGGTCGCCGCGGATGCCGGAGTGGTCGCCGTGGCGCCGGACGCACCGGGGATCACCGTCACGCGCACCCCCGCGTCGAGTGGATGGGGTGAGTACACCGTCGTCTTCGACGATGTACCCGTCGACGACGCCGACATCGTCGTGCGTGACCTCTCGGTGCTGCGCGACCGGTACCGGCTCGCACTCTGTGCCTACGGTGACGGCCTGGTCGCCGGCGCCACCCGGCTGACGGCCGATCACGTCTCCACCCGCGAACAGTTCGGCAAACCGATCGCGCTGTTCCAGGCCGTCGGCCAGCAACTCGCCGACATCTACGTGGTGGGCCGGTCGATGGAACTGTCGACCACCGCAGCCGCCTGGCGTCTGTCCGAAGGACTGGACGCGGCAACAGATCTCGCGATCGCCGCCTACTGGCTGGCGGAGGAGATCCCGCCGACGATGCGCACCATGACGCACCTGCACGGGGGGATAGGCGTCGACATCACCTACCCGTTGCACCGCTACTTCTCGCTCGCCAAGGATCTCGCGCGGCTCGTCGGAGGTGCCGGCGTGCGGCTCGACGAACTGGCCGACATCACCGACGTCCCCGCAGACGACGCCCGTATCGCAGAGGTGCCCGATGTTCATTGATCTCACTCCCGAACAGCGCGCGTTGCGCGCCGAACTACGCGAGTATTTCGCCGATCTCGTCACCCCCGACGAGGCGGCGGCCATGCTCACCGAGCGACACGGACCCACCTACCGCAAGGTGATCAAGCGGATGGGCGACGACGGCCGGCTCGGCGTCGGATGGCCGAAGGAATTCGGTGGCAAGGGTTTCGGCGAGATCGAACAGCAGATCTTCACCAACGAGGCCGTGCGCGCGGACGTCCCGCTCCCGTCGGTCACGCTGCAGACCGTCGGCCCGACGCTGCAGGTGCACGGTACCGAGGAGCAGAAGCAGAAGTTCCTGCCCGCGATCCTCGCCGGCGAGGTGCATTTCGCGATCGGGTACACCGAGCCCGAGGCGGGAACGGACCTCGCCTCGCTGGCCACGACCGCCGTCCGCGACGGCGATCACTACATCGTCAACGGGCAGAAGATCTTCACCACCGGTGGCCACGACGCCGACTACATCTGGCTGGCCGTGCGGACCGACAAAGACGCGCCGAAACACAAAGGCATCTCGATCCTCATCGTCGACACCTCCGATCCGGGCTTCAGCTGGACGCCGATCATCACGGCGGACGGTGCCCACCACGTCAACGCGACGTACTACAACGACGTCAAGGTCCCGGTGTCGATGCGTGTGGGCGAGGAGGGCGATGGCTGGAAGCTGATCACCACCCAGCTCAATCACGAGCGCGTCATGCTCGGGCCCGCCGGTCGTATCGACGGCCTGGCCGCCCGGGTACGTCAGTGGGCGCAACGGCCCGGACCCGACGGCACGGTGATCGCCAAACACGCGGACGTACGCCGCGCACTGGCGGTCATCGACGCCTACGGTCGCATCAACGAGTTGCTGAACTGGCAGGTGGCATCCACCGGCGAGGCGATCTCGATGGCCGATGCCGCGGCGACCAAGGTGTTCTCCACCGAACGCATCCAGTCCGTGTGCCGCATGGTCAACGAGATCGTCGGGCGCTACGGCGATTTCACCGATCCCGAGACGGCCGCCCTGGTGGAATGGCTCGACGTCCAGCAGAAGCGGCACGTGGTCATCACCTTCGGCGGCGGCGTCAACGAGGTCATGCGCGACATGATCGCGACCGCAGGCCTCGGACTCCCGCGGGCCAAGCGGTGAGCGCCCCCGAGCTCGACGGCGACGCCGCGATCCGTGCTGCCGCACAGGCGATCATGGACGCCGGACCCAGCGCCCCGGTGGCGGGTCGCGACCCGATCAACCAGCCGATGATCAACAACTGGGTCGAGGCGATGGGCGACGCGAATCCCATCTACACCGACGACGCGGCCGCACGGGAGGCCGGACACCCGGGCATCGTCGCGCCGCCGGCCATGGCGCAGGTGTGGACGATGCGGGGTCTGCACGGCATCCGGACCGCCGACGATCCGCTGGGCCGGGCGAGCGAGCTGTTCGACGAGGCCGGGTTCACCTCGGTCGTCGCCACCAACTGCGACACCGTCTATCACCGGTACACCCGTCCGGGGGAGAAGGTCGCCCTCTCGGCCGAGCTAGTCGAGGTCGTCGGGCCGAAGAACACCGCGCTCGGCGAGGGCTGGTTCTTCACCACGCGCAACGTGTGGACGGTCGACCCAGAGAGCACGGTCAGCGCAGTGGGCAAGGCGGGCGACGACCAGCCCGGCGAGGTCGTCGCCGAGATGCGTTTCCGCATCCTCAAGTTCCGACCGCCGGCCAAGGGCGATCAGCCACAACAGGAGCCGTCGGGCAGCGTACCGGCCGACCTCGATCCGTCGAAGATGCTCACGCCGAGCGTGTCTCGCGACACGGCCTTCTTCTGGGAAGGCGTGACCGCGCACGAGTTGCGCATCCAGCGGGACGGCGACGGCACGCTCCGCCATCCGCCGGTGCCGGCAACCTGGAAGCCGCGCGAACCCGACGGCACCATTCCCACAACCGATTACGTGACCGCATCCGGAACGGGCACGGTCTACAGCTACGTGGTGCACCGTGCTCCCAAGGTGCCCGGCCGTCAGTTGCCGTTCGTCGTGGCCCTGGTCGAACTCGACGAAGGTGTCCGGATGCTGGGCGAATTGCGCGGTGTCGAACCGGACGCGGTGTCGATCGGCATGCCGGTGCGAGCCACTTTCATCGACTTCCCGGCCGACGATGCCGCGGGCACCGGGGCCTGGACGCTCTACGCCTGGGAACCGGTCCCCGGCACGGAAGGACAACCCGCATGACGAGCGTCGCCACCGATCCGGTCGCGGTCGGAACAGCGTTGCCCCCGTTGGTCATCGAGGCCACGCCGACATTTGTGGTCGCGACCGCACTGGCGACCCGGGATTTCCAGGACGTGCACCACGACCGTGATCTCGCACAGGCCAAGGGCTCCAAGGACATCTTCGTCAACATTCTGACCGACACCGGCCTGGTGGAGCGGTTCGTGACGGACTGGGCCGGCCCGAACGCGCGCATCCGGTCGATCTCACTCAAGCTCGGGGTGCCCTGGTACGCCTACGACACCGTCACCTTCGCCGGTGAGGTCACCGAGGTGAACGACGGAGTGGTCTCCGTTGCCGTGACCGGGACCAATTCGCTGGGCAAGCACGTCATCTCGACGGTCACGCTGACCGTCGACGACGCGGGCGCCCCCGCGAGTCGAGGGGAGGGCGTCTGATGGGTTCACTGTCCGGTCAGGCCGTGATCGCCGGCATCGGTGCCACCGAGTTCTCCAAGGACTCGGGCCGTAGTGAGCTCCGACTCGCGGCCGAGGCGGTGAGCGCGGCGATCGCGGATGCCGGCCTGACGCCCGCCGACGTCGACGGTCTCGTGACGTTCACGATGGACACCAACAGCGAGATCTCGGTGGCCCGTGCCGTCGGCATCGGTGACCTGACCTACTTCTCCCGCATCCATTACGGCGGCGGCGCCGCCTGTGCGACGGTGCAGCAGGCCGCGATGGCGGTCGCCACCGGGGTCGCCGACGTCGTGGTGGCCTACCGCGCATTCAACGAACGGTCGGGACTCCGCTTCGGGCAGGTGAACTCGGCGGTCGCCAACCAGGAGAACTCATCGGGCACGGAGAATGCGTTCACCTACCCGCACGGGTTGTCCACCCCGGCTGCCTTCGTCGCGATGATCGCTCAGCGATACATGCACGACTTCGGGGCGACCAGCGAGGATTTCGGCCGCATCGCCGTCGTCGACCGCAAACACGCCGCCGTCAATCCGGCCGCGTTCTTCTACGACAAGCCGATCACCCTCGAGGACCACCAGAACTCGCGGTACATCGCCGAACCCCTGCATCTGCTGGACTGTTGCCAGGAGTCCGACGGCGGTGTCGCACTGGTGATCACGTCTCCCGAACGGGCCAGGGATCTGCCGCACAAGCCCGCGGTGATCGCGGCCGCGGCGGCCGGCAGCGCGGCCGATCAGTACATCATGACCAGCTACTACCGAGACGAGCTGGCAGGCCTGCCCGAGATGGGGCTCGTCGGTCGACAACTCTGGTCGCAGTCGGGCCTGGATCCGGACGACATGGACATGGCCATCCTGTACGACCATTTCACCCCCTACACCCTGCTGCAGCTCGAGGAGCTGGGGTTCTGTGGCCGGGGTGAGGCCAAGGACTTCGTCCGCGAGCCGGGGGCACTCGAAGTCGGCGGACGGTTGCCGCTCAACACCCACGGCGGCCAGCTGGGCGAGGCCTACATCCATGGGATGAACGGCATCGCCGAAGGCGTCCGGCAGATCCGCGGGACCTCGGTCAATCAGGTGGACGGCGCCGAGAAGATCGTCGTCACTGCCGGAACCGGTGTCCCCACAAGCGGATTGGTTCTGACGGCATGACGGCGGCCCATCCGATGTGTCCCGACGACCCTTCGAGGCTCGTCGCCATCGCTCCTCGCACCTCAGGGACCAGATGGCGAACCCCCACCAACCCACTCCGCATCAACAAGGAGCGCGCACGATGAAGTTCAACCTCGCCGATGTCTTCGAGACCGTCGCCGACTCGGTGCCCGAGCGGATCGCGCTCAGTTACCAGGGCAGGCAGATCAGCTACGCCGAACTCGACACCCTGTCCAATCAGGTGGCTCACCTGTTCGCCGGGTCGGGCATCGGCGCCTTCGACAACGTCGCGCTGTTCCTGAAGAACAGCGTCGAGCACGTGACGAGCCTGCTCGGCCTGCTGAAGGTCCGTGCGGTGCCGGTCAACGTCAACTACCGGTACACCAACGCCGAGTTGCAGTACATCTTCGACAACTCCGATTCGCGGGCGATCATCGTCGAACTGCCCGAGCATCAGCGCAGTGTCGCCGAGTTGCTCGCCGAGATCCCCACCGTGCGCACCGTGTTCGTGATCGGCGAGATCGTCGAGGAACTCGCTACCGCGGCCGCTGCTCTGCCCGACGGACGCACCGTGGAGATCGTGGCCTTCGCCGACGCCGAGTCCAAGCCCGACGGCCGGGACTTCGAACCGCGCAACGGCGAGGAGCTGTACCTGCTCTACACCGGCGGCACCACGGGTTACCCCAAGGGCGTCATGTGGCAGCACGACGACTTCTTCCGCAAACCGCTCTCCGGCGGCAACCCCTACGGTGAGGCGCGGAAGGATCTCGACGAGATCGGTACGGCGGTCAAGGATTTCCCGCCCATCGCCTTCCTGCTCGCGGCTCCGCTCATGCACGGCGCGGCGTCGTACTCGCTGTTCACCTTCTTCACCCTCGGCGGGCGCCTGGTCATCCAGCGGGACTTCGATCCGGAGGCCATCGTCACCGAGGTCGAGAAGGAGAAGGTGAACATCATCCTCATCGTCGGTGACGCGATGGGCATGCCGCTCGTCGAGGAACTCGAGAAGCGCAAGGACTCCGTCGACCTGTCGTCGATGTTCTCCATCACCTCCGGTGGGGCGATCTGGTCGCAGCACGTGCGTGACCGCATGCTCGCGGTGAAGCCGGACCTGGTGTTGCGCGACAACTTCGGTGCCTCCGAGTCGGGCAACGACGGCGAGATCATGATGGACGACAACGGCAACCTGAAGGTTCCGCCGACCGACCGGATGATGGTGGTCGACGAGCGGCACAACAAGATCGAACCGGGCTCGGGCGAGGTCGGCTACATCGCCCGTATCGGCAACGTCCCCCTCGGTTACTACAAGGACGAGGAGAAGACCAAGAAGACGTTCCCGACCCTGGCCGACGGCACCCGTATCTCGATCCTGGGCGACATGGGCACGGTCGAGGCCGACGGTTCGATCGTCTTCCTCGGACGCGGCTCGCAGTGCATCAACACCGGCGGCGAGAAGGTGTATGCCGAGGAGGTCGAGGCCACGCTGCACGGGCATCCGGCGATCGCCGACGCCCTCGTCGTGCCGGTTCCCGACGAGAGGTACGGCCAGCGCGTGGCCGCCGTGGTCAAGGTCGCCGAGGGCGCGGCCGAACCGTCGCTGGAGGAGATCCAGGATCACTGCCGGGAAACCCTGGCGCGCTACAAGGTCCCGCGCACCGTCGTGTTCGTCGACGAGGTCAAGCGGACCCCGGCGGGCAAGGCCGACTACCGCTGGGCCAAGGCCGCGGCCGCGGCACACGAGACCGCTCCGGTCTGATCAACCCTCGAGTGCGAGCCGCACTCCGAGCCCGATCAACGCGACTCCGCCGATCGCTTCGACGCGACGGCGGAGTCGCGTGTTCTGAAGCCATCCCGCGATGCGGCCGGCGGCGCCCACGAGGACCGTGAAGTACGCCGCGGTCAGCGCGATGTAGATCGCCCCCAGCCCGAGGGTCGTCCATCCGGTCGAGTACCCGTCCGGCACGAAGCCGGGCAGAAGACTGATGAACAGGATGCCGATCTTCGGGTTGAGGATGTTGGTGAGCAGGCCGGCGGTGAAGCCGGAAAACAGCAGCCCGGCCCTGCTACCCGTGGCCGACACATCGTCTTGTGCCGCGGCCAGATCGGGCGCGGCACGGAGCAACGCGCGGACCGAGCTTATCCCCATCCACACGAGGTAGCAGGCACCGACGATCTTGAGGATCTCGTAACCGGTCTCGCTGGCCTGCAACAAGGCCGACAGTCCCAGAACAGCCGCCGTGACCCAGACCATGAGGCCGCACACGATCCCGGCCGCGGTGCGCAGCGCTTCCCCACGTCCACCGCGGACCACCCCGCGCAGGACCACCAGGGTGTCCGGACCCGGCAGCAGCACGATCAGGGTCGCGGTGACGACGAAGGACAACAGCGCGGCGAGCATGAGGTCATCGTAGGAACCGGCGCACGGGTCGCCACGCCGGGGCCGCCACCGCTGGAAGATTGTGCCGGTGGCGCGCCTCCGACGGCGCCGTGGCGTCCATACGATTACTCCTGGACGGGGAAGTCCGTTTGCCGAGAGAGGGTTTCGTTCGACCGGATGTCCGCCAGCGCATTCTCCAGGGTATCGACCACGGCATCGAAACCACCGTTGCCGAGGACCAGCCGCCGGG
Source organism: Gordonia sp. 'Campus' (assembly GCF_022206305.1). Classification (GTDB taxonomy): domain Bacteria; phylum Actinomycetota; class Actinomycetes; order Mycobacteriales; family Mycobacteriaceae; genus Gordonia. The sequence continues at coordinate 40,084 of NZ_JAKOIW010000014.1, forward strand.
GTGGTGGGTCCTGGGCCATCGCCGTGATCACCGCGCGGGCGCCGCGGCGCGGATCCCCGGGCTGCACGCCGTCCATTCCCACGAACGTCGCGCGGACCTCTTCGAGCATCTCGTGATAGTCCGGAACCGGCTCTGACACCGGCTCGTCGGCGAAGCCGGCGTAGGCGTTCGTGCGGGTGGCTCCCGGCTCGATTGCCAGCACGGAGATGCCCTGCGCGGCGACTTCGTTCCGTAGCGTCTCGGTGACGGCCTCGACGGCGAACTTGGTCGCGCTGTAGTAACCGAATCCGGGCGCCGCCACGAGACCGGCCACGGAGGACACGTTGACGATCCATCCGTTGCCTCGGGCACGCATTCCCGGCAGCACCGCGCGCGTCAGCGACAGCACCGCGAAGAAGTTCAGCTCGAACATCGCCCGCACCGCGGACTCGTCCATGCCTTCGATCGATCCGAACCAGCCGCGGCCGGCATTGTTGACGAGCACATCGATTCCGCCGAAGCGCTTCTCGGCCACGCGCACCGCATGCTGCACCTGCGCGGGGTCGGTGACATCGAGCGGAACGACGAGGACGCGGTCTCCGTACTGGCCAGCCCATGCCGCCATCTCCTGCGGCCGCCGGGACGTGAGGACCACGCGGTCCCCGGTCTCCAACGCCGCCTCGGCGAATGCCACCCCGAATCCGCCCGGTGTTCCCCCGGTGATGAACCATCGCCTCGTCATGGCTCGATCACCAACCGGGTGATCAGCTCGCCGTCCAGCACGAAGCGGTAGTGCAGGTCGACGACCCCGCCGGGGAAGTCGCCTTCCAGGTGCTGTCCGACGTCGACGCCGGTCGCCGTGGTGGTCGCGCCGGTGAACTCGGTCGTATAGGTGTACTCGCTGCCGCTGACCGAGGCAGACAGCCAGGCCCTGATCTCGTCGCGTCCCGTGTGGTTGCGGCCCTCGTCGGTCACCACCGCATCGGCGGTGAACGTGGCGAGGGCTCGATCGTCCTTCCTGGCGTCGAGTGCGGTCATGAATGTCTTGATCGTGTCGGGGAGTGCGTCCCATTCTGTGTTCATGGCCCCACGGTGGGGCTTCCCCCAAGGGGAGAGTCAACCCCGCTGCCGCGCGGTTGACCTTGCCCCAGGGGCAGACTGCAAGATGTCCGCACCTGGCACGCCGATCACCGAGGAGGACGCAATGGGGGCACGGGTCTCGATCGGTGACTTCGCGGTGATGACCGGCCTGAGCCGGAAAGCGCTTCGGCACTACCACGACATCGGCATTCTCGAACCGGTCCAGGTCGATTCCCACACGGGCTACCGCTTCTACGACACCGGCCAGGTCGATCACGCACACATCATTCGCAGGTTCCGATCTCTCGGCATGTCCATTCCCGACATCAAGGCCCTGCTGAGCGCAGACGATGCCGCGACTCGCACCGAGATCATCACGACCCATCTCGAGCAGATGGAGGCGCAGTTACAGCAGACGCGTGACAGCGTCAGCGCGCTACGCGAGTTGCTCGCGCCGGCGCGCACCCCCGCGCTCATAGCGGTGCGCCATGAACCTGCTCTTGCGGTGTGGTCCATCGGCGCCACGATCGAAACCTCGGAGATCGATGACTGGTTCGCGGTGACGCTGAGCACGCTGCAGGACGCGGTTGGCGCGGCGGCCGGCGCTCGTGTGGCGGTCGTGCCCGGCGGCCTCTACGATCGCGAATTGTTTCTCGAATCACGGGGTGAGGCAGTGATGTTCGTCCCCGCGCCGCCGTCCGCGGCCCCTCCGGACGGCGTCCGTGCCGAGGTCTTGCCCCCGGCCGAGTTCGCGGTGCTCACCCACGCCGGCGGTCACGACGGGATAGACCGTAGTTACGGTGCCCTCGGCACCTATGCAAACGAGCATCTGATCAGCCGTCAGGGGCCGATCCGCGAACACTACCTCGGCGGAACGCTCGCAGATCCGACGGCGTTCACCGCGACCGAGATCTGCTGGCCGATTCTCAGCACGAGCCAACCGCCGGACTGACCCCGACCAACGGGTCCCGCTACGTCAGCCGCAGCACGCCCCAGAGTGCGACCACCGCGACGACGAGTGCCGCCGGCACGGTGAGTGCGCCGAGGCGTAGATACTCGCGGGAGGTCGGGGCGCCGCGGCCGACTCCGGTCTCGCGGTGCATGATGTCCCGCCACAGCAGGTTGGCGAGCGATCCGAAGTAGGCGAGGTTGGGGCCGATGTTGACGCCGAGCAGCATGGCGAGCACCAGACCGGGTTCATGCGCGACGAGCGGGATCAGCAGCAGCGTCGCCGGCAGATTGTTCACCAGATTCGCCAGGACAGCAGCCAGTCCGGCCACCAGCAGCAGGCCGAGCAGAGTCGCCCCGTCTGGCACCAGGGTCCCGATGAGGTCGCCGACCGGACCCTGCCGAACCGGCAGGATGACGACGCCGAGCGTGGCGACGAAGCCGAGGAACGGAAGGTTCGTCGCCGTGACCGTCTCGCGCAGCGTGGCCAGTGGCGCCTCGACCATGCGTGGCAGGACGAACGCGACGGCCGCGACCGCCGCGACCGCGGACAACGGGATGCCCAGCGGCTCGGTCACGACGAAGGCGACGAGCAGCAACCCCAGCATCACCAGCATGACCGTGGGACGGTCGGGATCGTCGGTGGTTGCCGGCGGCGTCGCCGCCGCCCCCGCCGACGGCGTCGTATGCGAAAGCGATCCGGCGAAGTAGAGCCGGAAGACCAGGTATTCGACGACGATCGCGGCCACCCACGGAGCCAGCATCGCGCCGGTGAACCCGAGGAAGCTCAGCCCGGTCGCGGAGAACGCCAGCAGGTTCGTCAGGTTCGACACCGGCATGAGCGTCGACGCGGTGTTGGCCAGGTGGGCGTTCGCGAACGCGACCGGGGTCACCGGCGCGCCGATCCGCCGTGCGGTGGCGACGGCGACCGGTGTCAGCAGGACGATCGTGGTGTCGAGGCTGAGGACCGCGGTGGTCGCCGCGGCTGCGAGAAAGACGATGCGCAGCAATCGATGTGGCGAGGCCCGGCTCCATCGGGCCAGAAGCGACCCGACCCAGGTGAAGACACCGGCGCGCGCACACGCATCCGCGATCACCAGCATGGCGGCCAGGAACCCGATGGTGGGCGCCATCGTCGCGACCTCGCCGGCGGCGTCGTCGACGGAGACGAGACCGAGCACGATCAGCAACACCGCGATCGGCCCGGCCACCACGACCGCCGGAAGCCGCTGCGCGACAACCGTGGTGATGATCACCACGAGCAGGGCGACGATAGCGACGAGGATGCCGGCGACGCTGTCCGCGGTGAGTACCACCGGGACAGGCTACGTGAGTCAGTCGCGGGCGTACGTCTCGTCGCGGTCGGGGTCACGCACCTCGCCGTCGGCGGTGCTCACCTCGACCACGCGTCGCGGTGTCAACCACAGCAGGGCCACCGAGCTGGCGAGCATGATCCCGCCGAGGACCAGGCACGCGTACTCGAACGGTACGTAGAACGCCTCTTGACTGCCGTCGGCGATCTTCTCGGCGAGGGACGCGGCCTGCCCCGACAACCTGTCGACCACCACACTCGCCTCTGCCAGCGAGCGTTCGATGAGGGTCCCGGCCTGGTCGGCCTCGGCGATCATGGCCTCACCGCCCGTGATGTCGCCCGCGGCAACACGCTGCTGACCGGCCGCGGTCAGTTGGTCACGCGCCAACTGTGCGGTCTCGCCGATCCGCGACTGGTACCCCGCGGCGACGATGCTCCCGGCGATCGCGATACCGATCGCCGCCCCGATCTCGCGGGCGGTGTCGTTGACCGCCGAGCCGACACCCTGGTTGTCGAGCGGGGTGTTGGACATGATCGCTGTGGTCGCCGGCGCGGAGGCCAGGCCGATGCCGACGGCGATGACCGCGACCACGCCCGCGAGTGCCCAGTACGACTCGTATCTGAACAAGCCCAGGAGCAGCAGACCGATTCCCGAGAGAAGTGCGCCGCCCGCGATCACGAACTTCAGCGAGTGGAGTCGTACCGCCAACCAATTGGCGATCAGGGTCGTGATCCCGACGCCCACGACAAATGGCATCAGCGCCAGTGCAGACTGCAGCGGCGTGTACCCGAACACGAGTTGCAGCAGCTGCAGCAGCAGGAAGAACATGCCGAACGAGGCGAGGAACTGGACGGCGACCGACAGTGCCCCGGAACCGAACGCCCGGTTTGCCAGCAACCGGACGTCGAAGAGCGGTGAGGCCGAGCGGAGTTCCACGACGACGAAGGCGGCAGCCAGGAGCACTCCGCCGATGATGCAGCCGAGTACGACGATGTCGGCCCACCCCCGGTGGGGCGCTTCGAGCAGCCCGAGGACGATGCCCGTGATGGCGAGGACCGAACACACGGTGCCCAAGATGTCGAAGCGACCCGGGTCGGTGTCCTTGGACGTTCCGATGGTCAGGCACAGCGCCGCCGCGACTCCGGAGGACGCGGCGAAGGTGATGAAGATCGAGTGCCAGGAGAAGAACTCGAGGAGCACACCGGTCACGAGGAATCCCGCGATCGCCCCGCCTCCGGCGATGGCCGACCAGATGCTGATACCGACGGCTCGTTTACCCTCCGGCATACCGGAAGTGATGAGCGACAGTGTCGTCGGCATGATGAGCGCGGCCGCGGCACCGGCGAAGCATCGTGCAAGGATCAGTTGAGTCGGGCCGTCGACCCAGATCGCGGCGAGAGACGCCAGGCCGAAGAGCAACAGTCCCACGATGAGGACTTCACGACGGCCGAGCCGGTCCCCGATGGCACCGGCCGGCAGCAACAGGGCTGCCAGAGCGAGTGTGTAACCGTCGACGATCCAGGTCATCTGGCCGGCGTCGGCGCCCGTGTCGATGGCGATGTCGGGCAGCGCGGTGTTGAGTGCGGCCATTGCGGCCACCACCATGCTGACCGACAGGCAGGCGATGAGGACGAGCCAGGCGGACCTGGCGTCGAGGCGGATGGCGTTCGGCAGTTTCACAGGCGTCCTGCACTTTCCGGGTCTGCGGAGGGACTCGCTCGGTCAGGACGACGACCAGGTCTGGATCGTCTGCGTTGCTGTTTCGTTATCGCGACACGCTAGGTGGGCGGCAACGCAACGTGGGTAACTTGTGACACATTTATCACTGCAGTATCTAAACCGGGCGAACGCGAGACCGCGCCGGTCCATATTCGCCCCGGACGACCGAAAGTGGTGACAGGTCATGGCCTCACCCCGAATCGCCTCTACTCCAGCCGCGCAGCCCCTGACCCCGCCGACCCCGGCCGGATCGACCTCAGCCGCGGCTCCCGCCGTAGCGGACATCTCGCCCGCCCGCGTACACGTGTGGCGGGTGCTGTCGATGCTCGCCGCCCTCATCGGCGTCGTCGTGGCCCTGGTGGCCATCGCGTCGTCAGCAGTCTGAGCCGACTCCGTCGGAGGGGCAGTCAGAGCCGACTCCGTCGGAGGGGCGGTGTGACCGCCGACGACGCGCGCGCCGACTGCTAGGACGCGTGCCGCTCGATGGCGGCACCCAGACGCGGCAGTGCCGCGATCACGTACTTCTTCCCCTTGCCGCGTAACGAGTTGTAGGCCTTCGCCAATCCGGGCTTGGCCGTCTCCGCCTGCTCGTCGGTGACCGAGAGCAGGGCCTCGGCCGCGGCATCGCCATTCGCTGAGAGATGGTCGCCGAAGGCGACACCGGCGGGCTTCGAATCCCAGAACGGCGCGAGCGCCCGCAGGAAATCCTCGGCCATCTTGTCCGTGGCACTCTGCACGACACCCGGCTTGACCTTCTGCACCGCGGAGTAGGCGGTCTTCACAGCGGCGCCGCTCAGACCCGACTGGTCGGCCACCTCCGCGTCGATGACACCGACGAGGTCGGTCACCAGGGCGCTGCGGTTGTCGGCAAGTAGGGGCGTAAGCGAATCGCTCATGGGCGTCTCCTCGATGTGTGCGACGTAGAACACGCGGACCGCCTCCCGGTCCGCGTGTGTAGCGTACTGTCCCCGCGTCGAGACGTCTCCGGGCTGCGCCCTGTTGTTCGGGGGCTTCGCCGGCCGGACGGTCAGCGGCGGGCGAGGACCACATTGCCGAGGGCCTTGGCGCCGTCTCGGTCGACGACGGTCGCGGTGGCCAGCAGTCGGGAGCCGTCCTCCCAGACCTCGACCGCGAGGGTCTCGCCCGGGAACACCACGCCCGCGAACGATGCCGAGTAGTCGGCGACCGCGGTCACGTCGCCGCCGAGGACGTCGTCGACGATCGCTCGACAGACCGTGCCGTAAGTGCACAGACCGTGCAGGATCGGCCGGGGAAAGCCGGCGCGCGAGGCGAACTCGGGATCGGAGTGCAGCGGGTTGCGGTCACCGCACAGTCGGTAGAGCAGCGCCTGCTGCGGGAGGGTCGTCACCGTCAGACGATGATCGGGGTCGCGGTCGGGATAGTCGACCTTGGCCGACGACCCGCGCTCGCCCCCGAAACCACCCTCGCCCTTGGCGAAGATGGACGAGCGAGAGGTCCACAGCGTCTGACCCTCGTCGTCGGCGGTCACCGACTCCTGCACGATGACGGCAGCCGAACCCTTGTCCTGGATCTCGGCGATGCGGGTGCGGGTGGTCGCCTTTCCACTGGCCGGGATCGGCCGGTACGCGGTCACCTGCTGGCTGCCGTGGACGACCTTCGCGAGGTCGATGTCGACGCCCGGGAACGAGACCTTCGGCGGCTCGGTCGTGTGGAAGCCGGCGGCCACGGTGGCGAAGGTGGGCAACACTTTCGGCGTCGCGTCATGGACGTACTCGAGCCCGGTGGTGTCCATCGGATCCGATGCGGCACCCACCGCGAGGTTGTAGAGGGCGGCGTCCGACGCCGACCATTCGAAACTCACCTCGGGCAGTTCGGCACCGAGGGCGACGGAGGGATCGATCGGCATGGGTCAGACTCCTGTGGTCGCGGTCGCCTTGGCGGCGATGTCGGAGGCGGCGAGATAACCGAACACCATCGCGGGTCCGATGGTCGCTCCCGGGCCGGCGTAGGTGTGCCCCATGACCGGCGCGCTGGTGTTGCCCGCAGCGTACAGACCTTCGATGACCGAACCGTCCGCCCGCAGGGCGCGACCGGATGCGTCGGCGTTGATACCGCCCTTGGTGCCGAGGTCGCCGGGGACCATCTTGACCGCGTAGAACGGGCCCTTGCTGACCTCGCCGAGGCTCGGGTTGGGCTTGTTGGTGATGTCGCCGTAGTAGTGATCGTAACCGCTTGTGCCACGGCCGAAGTCCTCGTCGACACCCTTGCGGGCGAAACCGTTGAACCGCTCGGTGGTCGCGGTGAGCGTGTCGGCCGGGACGCCGATCTTCTCGGCGAGTTCCGCGATGCTGTCGGCCTTCACGACGACGCCCGACTCGAACCACTTCTTGGGCAACGGCTGTCGCGCGTTGATGCCCGCGAAGAGGTAGCGGTTGCGGCAACGCTGATCGAAGATGAGCCACGACGGCACGTTCTCGCCGGGCCCCTCGCCCTGGCCGAACTCCCCGCCGTACATCTGGTGCACCGCTTCGACATACGGCAGGGACTCGTTCATGTAGCGCTGTCCGCGCGTGTTCACCATGAAGGTGCCCGGTACCGCTCGCTCCGACAGCGCGAACCACGGACCGCGCGGCAGCGGGATCGTCGGACCCCACCAGGCGTCGTCCATGAGCGACACCGCGGCGCCGATCTTGAGTCCGGCGTTGATGCCGTCACCGGTGTTGCTGGGGGCGCCGGTGGTCCATTCGGAGCCGATGGGGTCGCGCTGATACTTCTTGCGCATCTCGTCGTTGTGCTCGAATCCGCCGCAGGCGAGGATCACGCCGTGACGGGCCCGGATCTCGACCCGCTTGCCGTCGGACTCGGCGATCACGCCGACCACGCGGCCGTCTTCGGTGATGAGGTCGGCCAGGCCGGTGTTCAACCGCACCGGGACGCCCGCCTCGCGGACGCCGAGGAGGAGCTCGGCAGCGAGGGCTGCGCCCATGGCGATCAGCTTCTTGCCGCGGCTGCGCGCCCAGAAGAAGCGGCTGCCGACCTTCGCCATCCGCAGCGGACCGCGCCAATGACGCAGGCCGGTGTTGAGCCAGCGGTAGTCCGACTGCAGGACCACCATGTTCAGCGGCGCCTTGGTGTACTGCGGGTGCAGGGTCTTCAGGTCGTCCCCGAGCCGGCGCGCGTCGAACGGGCGCGGCTCGATCGACCGTCCGGCGAGCCGGCCGCCGGGTGCCTCCGGGTAGTAGTCGGAGTAGTTCTTCACCCACTCGAGATCGAGCGGGGAGTGCGCCATCAGGAAGTCCAGAGCCTCGGGGCCGCGGTCGATGTAGGCATCGATGCGGTCGGCCGGCGCGTGTTCGCCGATGATCGCGTGCACGTACTCGCGCGCCTTGTCGGGGGTGTCGGTCACGCCGTCACGGCGCAGCACCGAGTTGTTCGGGATCCAGACCCCGCCACCCGACCGCGACGTCGACCCGCCCCAGTACGGCGACTTCTCGATCAGGACGGTCGACAAGCCCTTCTGAGCTGCGGTGATCGCCGCGCTCAGGCCCGCACCACCGGCCCCGACGACGACCACGTCGAAGGTCTCGGGTCCAGGGGTCTCGGGTTGGGTACTGGTCTGTTCTGGTTCGGTCGAGCCGGCCATTGGGTCCCCTTCGTGCGCGCAGCTGGAACGTGTTCTACCTGAATTAGAACACGTTTCAGAAATGGGGCGCCAGGGGTGGGTGATCGTGCCTGCGCGGGTGGCGGTCAGAGGCCCGGCGAGAGTGCGGAATACAGAACGGGGATGTCGCGGGCCCAGTATGGCCAGGCGTGGGTGCCGACGGGGCGGAAGTGCGTGGCGGGACGCAGTCCGGTGGCGCGCATCCGGGCGACGAAGTCCCGCGAGCACGTGTTCACCAGGCTCTCGAGCACCGCGCCGGTGGTGATCTTCTCGAAGCGGGAACGTCCCGGATCCAGCCTGGTCAGCCGGTCGAGGGGGCTTGGTGCGCCGGTCCCGGCGGCGATGAAGATGTGTTTGCCCTGCAGGGCGGCCAGTCGACGCGCCGGGTCGTGGTCGGCCCACCCCGGCCCGTTCCAGGGGCCCCACATGTTCGTGGGGTCGCCACCGTCTCTGATGACGGCGGCGCGGATCTGCGACTCGTTGACCGGACCGGTGGTGGGAGGGCAACCGCTGATCGAACCGACGCCGGTGTAGAGCGCGGGGCGACGGGTCGCGAGTGTGAAGGCCGCTTGGCCGCCGGCGGACAGCCCGGCGATCGCGTTTCTGCCGGTGCCGTGAAACAGGCGGTCGACGAGTGGTGGGAGTTCGCGCGTCAGGAAGGTCTCCCACTGCGGGCGGCCGAACCTCGGGTCCGCGCGGTTCCAGTTCGTATAGAAGGCGCCCTGACCGCTCGGCATGACCACATTGACCGTTTTGTCACGGAAGTAGCGATCGACGTGGGCTTCGTTGATCCAGTCGCTGACCGTTCCCTTGTGGCCGCCGCCGTCGAGGAGATAGAGCGTGCCACGAGGGCCTCCGTGGGCCGGGTGCAGCACGGTGACCGGTACGTCTCGACCCATGGCGGGGGAACGGATCAGCAGGTCGTGTCGATGCTCGTCGACCGCAACACTTCTCACCAGTGTCGCGGCCGGGGCCCCGGATGCGACACCCGGTGTCGACAGTGCCAGTGCGGCCGCGATGAGGGAGGCTGACAGGAGTCGGCGTCCACCGGGTCTCATCCCGGCAGCAGACCCAACTGGCCGAGGAAGTCGAGCTGGTCGAAGTAGAGGTGCTCGGACACGAGTTCCGAACCTCGCACGCGGTAGGTTGCGCTCCACCGGAACGTCACGGACCTCCCGGTGGGGTCGACCGCGCCCTGCGGGCTCTGCAACACGCCGTCGTGGACCCCGGCGAAGACTCCCTCGACCGAGGCGTGTTCGGCGTCGACGACGTAGGAGTGAACGGAGAGCCGGCCGTCGGGGAACGCGCCCTGGAAGACCGACAGGAACCCGAGTACCTGGTCCCTCCCGGCGAATGATCCACCCGGCGCGATCAATTCGGCGTCGGACGACCACGGCTCGTCGTCGGGGGTGCGGGTGTTGAACGCGTCGATGTGCGCGTCGATCACCGTTCGTGCATCGGTCATCTCAGTGCTCCTCCTGGGTGTCGTCGGTCGGGTGGTTCGGATGGTGGGTGGCTGTTCGCGGTGGTCAGGTCGGCGAGTTGGGTGGACACGACGCGTGCCGGGTCGTAGTCGGCGATCGCGCGCGCCATGCGGGCGCATCTGCCTGCCAACTCGTCGTCGGCGAGGACGCTCGCGACCGCGTCGGAGATCTGCCGGGGTGACGGGCGTCGGGTACCGAGATCCACTCCGACTCCGAAATGCCGTACACGAGCGGCGACTTCGGGCTTGTCCTCTCCGCCCGGCGCGACGACGACAGACACCGAGTGGCTCAGCGCGTGCAGTACGCCGCCGTAACCGCCGTTGGTGATCATGACCGAGGTCCGCGGTAGGAGCGCGTCGTAGTCGAGGTATTGCGAGATGGTCGCGTTGCCGGTCGGGATCACCGACCGGGGGTCTGCGCCGCCGGTGCTGACGACGACCCGGACATCCATGTCGGCCAACCCCGTCAGCGTCGGTTCGACGAGTTGGGAGAAGTCGTGGTTGTCGAGCGTGCCCTGCGTGACATGCACGATCGGGCGGTCGTCGTCGAGCAACTCCGACCACCATGGCGGCATCGTCCGGGTGTCGTCCGGGGGATGTGCACGTCGGTCGAGCACTGGCCCGGCGAACACGGTGTCGGCGGGCAGATCGGGTCGCGGATACTCGAACTCGGCGGGACCCAGCTGGACGAATCTGTCGAATGCGCGGGAGAGGTCCAGGACGAAGTGATCGAGCGAACCGCCGGCACCGCGGGCCAACTGTCGTGCGCGTCGCTGTGTCGATGCGAACAGGATGCGTCGGACCATGAGGTGCGCGAGTCGATTTCGCATCCTCCCGGCCGGGCCGCCCATGGGTCTGAGGCCGCTGTTGAACGGTGCCACATGGGGGCTCGTCTGCGCGAGCGGCATGGTACCGAGACCGAGCACGGGTGGCCGCCGACTCCCGGGGCGGGACAACAACGGGATGATTCCCGCGAACGTGCCGTCGCACAGCACCGCATCGACGTCGTGATCGCGGAGGGCAGAGTCCACCGCGCGGGCCTGGTCTGCGAGCGGGTCGATGAACGTGCACTGCACCTGGTATCGGGACAGGGCCAGCCCGCGGTAGCGATCACGATCGGGAGTGAAGCTGTCGGGATCGCGCTCGTCCAGGTCGGCCGTACCGTCGAGTGGGTGAGGGATCATGCCCGCGGCGGCGACCTGGTCGGTGAAACGCGAACCGGTCACCACGATCACCGTGTGCCCCCGGTCGACCAGCGTGCGTCCGACGGCGATGACCGGTCCGACATGACCTGCCAGGGGCGTACTGCACATCAGGTAGGTCGACATCCAGCCTCCGTATATTCGATAGAGCCAGACTCTATCGAATATGTGTCGGGGTTGCTGGGGAACGAGTGTTTGCGGGGTATCGTCACTGATCAGGCGCTATACCCAACGAGTGCCGCCCATCGCTCCCGCGGGGACGTTTGTCGACGCCGCGCTAGAATCGATGGAATTCGACACCAACCGTAGTGGAGGCCGGCATGAGCAGACGCCCGTACACTCCGCGTAAACGTGCGATCAGCGCAGCGCACACGCGCTCGAGAATCCTGGATGCCGCCCAAGAGCTGTTCGTCGCCCAGGGGTATTCGCGGACCACGCTGCAGCAGATCGCCGACCGTGCGGGCGTTGCCGTGGGCACCGTCCATCAGGCGGGTTCGAAGGCGTCGCTGATGATGGCGGTGCTCGAGCGGGGGTTCACCGGCGACGAGAAGTTCGTCTCGCTACTCGAGCGGCCCGAGTTCATCGCGATCATGGAGGAGGCCGACACGGCCCGGGCCATCGACCGCTACCTCGACCACATACTCGCCGCGAACAGCCGGATCGCAGATCTGTGGCACGCCGCAACGCTCGCCGCGGATTCTGATCCGGCCATCGGGGAGCAACTCGAGCGGTCCGAACTCCGCCGGCTCGACGACGTGCACACCGGTTGTCACTGGTTCGTCCATCGCAACCTCATCGCGGACACCGAGGTCGACGAGTTCGCGGACATCCTCAGCCATCTCACCAGCCCGGCCACGTATCGCTACTTCACCGTCGAACGGGGATGGACCCCCGCACGACTCAAGAAATGGATGATCGTCAGTATCGAGGCCGCGATGCGGTGACGCCGCGTTCGTGATTACGTCCAGGACTCATGCGTTTCCGTCCCGTACACCCACGATCACGTCCCACGGATCGACGCCGCCGTCGAGGATTCGTTCGGCCAGGACGTCCGCCCACTCATGGTCGTCGCCGTAACGATCGGACCAGCCCCACAGCGCGGTGGTGAATCGTCCGAGTGCGTGCTCGGAGGTGAATCCGATGGCACCGTGGATCTGATGAGCGGCGGCCGCGACCTCCGACGCGTGCCGGGACGCCACGACCTTCGCCGCCGCGGCCGCAGTCCGCGCGGTGAGCGGATCGGCCGTTGTCGACTCGACGGCAGCTCGTGCGGCGGTCTCCATGAGAGTCGTCTGGGCGGCCATGTGTGCCAGTGTCTGTTGGATCGCCTGGAATTTCGCCAGTGGGCGACCGAACTGCACCCGCTCGGCCGCGTACTGGATGGTGCGTTCGCGCACCGTTCGTGCCACAGCGGCAAGCGCGACGGCGTAGACGAGAGCCCCGCGCGTGCGCAGGTCGTCAAGGGTGATCGGTGACGCGGCCGAGAAGTCTGCCTCGACGCCTTCGAAGTCGATGTCGCCGAACGACATTCCCGACAGGTCGGTACCGTTCTCGAGGCGGACGTCCGGAGAGTCGCACCTGCAGACTGCGATCACCGGTCCCTCCGGGGTGTCCGCGAGCGCAACGACGACCTCGGCCGTGGCGAGGTGGGCGACACCGACTGCGTTACCGCTGAGACGAGCTCGCTCACCGTCCCGATCGAGTGTCGCATCGTCGACGACGGCGACGGTCGCGGTGGCTCCGTCGAGGGAATGGCCGACACTGCCCGCGAGCCAGGCGGCCAGCAGAGCGTGTTCGGCATAGGGGGTGAGGGCACCGGCTCCGGCGAGGGCGTCGAGGACCGCGAGGGCGTCGGTCAGGTCCGCGCCCTGGCCCCCGGCCTCTTCCGGGACGTCGACGGACGTGAAACCGGCGTCCACGAGTGCCGCCCAGAGCTGTGTGCCGGATTCGGCGCCCGGCGTGCGCAGGTCGACCGGGAAGCGGGCCAGCATGGCCGTGGTCGCGGCGGCGAGTTCGGTGGCCAGGTCGCTCATCGCATCCCCAGTCCGCGCGCGACGATCCCGCGCAAGATCTCGTTGGTCCCACCGCGCAGCGTGAAAGCCGGTGTGTGCAGCACGGCTTGGGCGAGCAGACGATCGAAGTCGGAACCGCCGGTGCGACGTGGCACCGTGTGCGAGGCCGACCGGACAGCGGTCACCAGATCACCCTCGAAGGTCGAACCCAGGTCCTTGACCATGGCGGCCAGCACGTCGGGTTTCGCTCCCGTCTGGAGCTCGCGCGCCACTTGCAGCGACATCCGGCGCAACGCCCAGGCCTGAGCGGTCAGCGCTCCGATGGTCTCTCGCTGCTGTGAGGTCGCGCCGTGCTTCCGCAACAGGTCGGTCCATGCGCGCAGGAGCGGAAGCGTGCTCAGGTACCGTTCGGGGCCCGAACGCTCGAAGGCCAACTCGCCCATCACCTGTCGCCAACCCTGCCCGCGAACCCCCAGCAGCGCCGACGAATCGACGACCGCGTCGTGGAAGATCACCTCGTTGAAGTGGGATTGACCGTCGATGCTCTGCAGCGGCCGGATCTCGATGTCGGGGTGCGGAAGGTCGACGAGGAACTGCGACAGACCCTGTTGCCGATCGTCGGGGGTGCCGTCGGAGCGTGCCAGGAGCACCATTGCATGGGCGATGTGGGCGCCGGTCGTCCAGACCTTGGTGCCGCTGATCGTCCACGTGTCGCCGTTGTCGGTGGCCCGGGTGCGGACGCTCGCCAGATCCGAGCCGGCATCGGGTTCGCTCATGCCGATCGCGAAGTGCGTCGTGCCTGCCGAGATTCCCGGAATGTAGCGGCGCCGTTGGTCTTCCGTGCCGTTGGCGAGGATGCCCGGTGCCATCTGTCGGTCCGCGATCCAATGCGCGGCGACCGGGGCGCCGTGGGCGAGGAGTTCCTCGGTGACGACGAATCGTTCGACCGGCGTGCGACCCTGGCCTCCGTACTCGACCGGCATGGTCATGCCGAGCCAGCCGCGCTCGCCGAGGCGGCGACTGAAGTCGGGATCGAAACCGGTCATCCAGCTGTCGACGTCGGGTCGGAAGGTGCCGGATGCGAGTTCGGCGCGCAGGAACGCGCGGACCTCAGTCCGCAGTGTCAGTAGCTGTGCGTCGTCGACGTCGGTCACGACCGGCCCGGTCCGCGGGACGACCAGTTCTGTTCTCCCTTGCGGGCCATCGACCACATCTGTGTGCCGCGCTCGATCTCGATTGCCGAATCCCATGTCACCGCAGGGGGGCCCAGTTCGAGTCGGACGCTCGCCATGACGCGACGGGTCAGTTCCGGGTCCCGGGCGGCCGGCGCGGTGAGGCCCGCGACGATCGGAGGGATCTCGTCGAGTGGCGCTGCCGCGTATGCGAGTCCCCGTGTCACGGCCTCCGCACCGGACAGGGACTGGCCACACGCCGCCAGCGCGATGGTGTTCGCGCGCCCCATCGCCCGGTTCAGCAGGGTGATGTGTCCGCCTCCGGGATGGATGCCGCGGGCGAGGAACCCGCTGTCCAGGACGGCATCTGGCGTGGTGATGAGCAGGTCGACCGCGAGCGCCAGATTGAGGCCCGCTCCCACGGCGCCGCCGACGACCACACCGACGGTGGGCACCGGCAACGATCCCACACGGACGAACGCGCGGTAGACCGCCGACAACTGCGCGACCGACGACGGTGACGCCGGGTCGGCCGAGGCGCCGGCGAGTATTCGGGTGTCCGCACCACTGCAGAAATAGGAACCGGCTGCGTCGACGACCACGGCGCCGATGCTCTCGTCGGCGTCGACCCGGTCGCAGAACTGCTCGATCGACGCGGCCATCTCGAGCGTGATGGCGTTCTTTCGGCGTGGATTGTTCAGCGTCAGTCGTCCCACGCCGTCGTCGAAGGAGGTGAGGACGGCGCCGTGGCCGTCCGGGTCCGGGGAGGCGGGGGGCGTGGGGTCGGGGCTCATGGGATGACCGTAGCCGCTGCCTCGACCGCGTCATCGCCGATCGTGCACGGTCATCGACGAGTCCTGGGACACCTACGTCCGTCCACTGAGCGGGAGTGGACGCCCGCGTCGACGCTTTCGGTGATCGGATGGGATGAGGAAGATCGGGCCGACCCGTGTCCCACAGCTGCAACGTGTTCTAAACTAGAACACGTTCACTTTCGAGAGGCGGAGGAATCATGGCGGTTGACCAGGCGATACGTGAGCAGATCGCTGCAGATCTGGCACGGGCCGAGGCGTCTGCGACCGCGATCGACCGGCCCACGGATGCCCATCCCGACCTCGATGTGGTCGACGCGTACGAGATCCAGCTGATCAACATCCGCAAGCGGCTCGATGCCGGGGCGAAGGTCGCCGGGCACAAGGTCGGCCTGGCATCCGAGGCCATGCAGAAGATGATGGGCGTCGACGAACCGGATTACGGCCATCTGCTCGACGACATGCAGTACTTCGAGCACACCCCGATCGATGCCAAGAAGCTCTGCTTTCCGCGTGTCGAGGTCGAGGTCGGTTTCATCCTGGGCGAGGACCTGCCGGGCGAGGGCTGCACCAACGAGGATGTGATCGACGCGGTGGCCTGGGTGGTGCCCTCGATCGAGTTGATCGACTCGCGCATCAAGGACTGGAAGATCACCCTGTGCGACACGATCGCGGACAATGCATCATCGTGTGGCTGGATCCTCGGCCAGCAACGCGTCCCGATCTCCGAGATCGACACTGGTGACATCGAGGCGACGCTGACGCGCAACGGTGAGATCGTCGCGAAGGGCAATTCGTCTGCCGTGCTCGGGCATCCACTGAACGCGGTCAGCTGGTTGGCTCGCAAGGTCGAGGGCTTCGGCGTACGCCTACGCAAGGGGGACGTGATCCTGCCGGGCACCGCGACGCGGGCCATCGACATCTCCTCGGGCGATCACTTCGTGGCGGACTTCGCCGGTTTGGGCAGCGTCACACTCGATTTCACGTGACACGTCGACTTTTCCCATTGACTACAGACTTTTCACCGAATATGAGGAGGAACCCGTGGCAGCCAAGCTGACCGCAGCGATCATCGGGTCGGGCAACATCGGCACCGACCTGATGTACAAGCTGGAGCGCTCCGAGGTGATCGAGCCGCGCTGGATGGTCGGCATCGATGCCGCCTCCGAGGGCATGAAGCGCGCGGCCGATCATGGCCTGATCACGATGAGCGGTGGCGCCGACGAGCTGCTGGCCTCGTCCGACCGTCCGGACATGATCTTCGAGGCGACGTCGGCGTATGTGCATCGCGCGTACGCGCCGAAATACGAAGAGGCGGGCATCATCGCGGTCGACCTGACGCCGGCCGCCGTCGGCCCCGCCGTGGTGCCGCCGGCCAATCTGCGCGAGCACCTCGACGCCCCGAACACCAACATGATCACCTGCGGTGGTCAGGCGACCATCCCGATGGTGCATGCGGTGAGTTCGGTGGTGCCGGTGCCGTACGCCGAGATCGTGGCGTCGGTCGCCTCGGTGTCGGCGGGGCCGGGCACCCGCGCCAACATCGACGAGTTCACGGCCACCACCTCGAAGGGCGTGGAGACGATCGGCGGTGCGCAGCGCGGCAAGGCGATCATCATCCTGAATCCGGCCGACCCGCCGATGATCATGCGCGACACCATCTTCTGCGCCATCCCCGAGGATGCCGACACCGACGCGATCGCGGAATCGATCCACCGACGGGAGAAGGAGATCCAGGCCTACGTGCCGGGTTACCGCCTGCTCCAGGACCCGCAGTTCGATCCTCCGAGCGTCCTGAACGGCGGCCACGCGCGGGTGTCGATCTTCGTCGAGGTCGAGGGTGCGGGGGACTTCCTCCCGCCGTACGCCGGAAATCTGGACATCATGACCGCTGCCGCCACGAAGGTCGGCGAAGAGATCGCGAAAACCAAGTTGGGGGTCCCGGCGTGACCGCCTGCGTGAGTGCCCACGAAACAGCGAAAACCAAGTTGGGAGTCCCCGCATGAGCACGAATGTGGTTCTGACACCGCGCGACCCGAAGCTGATGGCGAGCGCGCGCAAGTACTCCGACATTCTCGACATCCGCATCACCGACTCGTCGTTGCGTGACGGCAGCCACCACAAGCGCCACCAATTCACCGAGGACGAGGTCCGCGCGATCGTCGGCGCACTCGACGAGGCCGGTGTGCCGGTCATCGAGGTCACCCACGGTGACGGCCTGGGCGGGTCGTCGTTCAACTACGGCTTCTCCAAAACCCCTGAGCAGCAGCTGATCAAGGCGGCCGCCGAAACGGCGAAGCGCGCGAAGATCGCCTTCCTGATGCTGCCGGGGCTGGGCACCAAGGACGACATCCGCGCGGCGCAGGACAACGGCGGTCAGATCTGCCGCATCGCGACGCATTGCACCGAGGCCGATGTCTCGATCCAACATTTCGGACTCGCTCGCGATCTCGGCCTGGAGACCGTCGGGTTCCTGATGATGAGCCATAGCCAGCCGCCGGAGGTCATAGCCAAGCAGGCCCGCATCATGGCCGATGCGGGGTGCCAGTGTGTGTACGTCGTCGACTCCGCCGGTGCGCTGGTCCTCGAGGACGTGACCGTTCGGGTGGAGGCCCTGGTGGCCGAGCTCGGCAATGACGCGCAGGTCGGGTTCCACGGGCACGAGAACCTCGACATCGCGGTTGCCAACTCGGTCAACGCGATCCGCGCGGGCGCGCAGCAGATCGACGGCTCGATCCGACGTTTCGGGGCGGGTGCGGGCAACACACCCACCGAGGCCTTCGTGGGTGTGTGTGACAAGCTCGGCATCACCACCGGCGTCGACTTCATGAAGATCGCCGACGCCGCACAGGATGTCGTCCGTCCGGCCATGCCGTCGGAGTGCCTGGTCGACCGCTCGGCGATGATGATGGGTTACGCCGGTTGCTACAGCTCGTTCCTCAAGCACGCCGAGGGCCACGCCGAACGCTACGGCGTCTCGGCCGCGGAGATCCTTCTCGAGGCGGGTAGCCGCAAACTGGTCGGTGGCCAGGAGGACCAGCTCATCGACATCGCGCTCGAGCTCAAGAAGAAGCAGGACGCGAACGCGGGGGTGTGACGAGCTCCTGACCCTGCTGCCGGGAGTTCAACTCGACCTCGCGGATCAGTCGGATGCGCTGCGGGGTGCCTCTCATGATGTCGCTTGGGTACGGACCGAAGAGCCGGCGGGGGCGGATGCGAAAGTGCCGTGGAATGTCATCGGCACATGGTGTTCGAGCTGTGCGGTGGCGACGGGACCGTCACCGGGTCGCTCTGCGCGCAGGATGATCAGAGTGCTTGTCCGCCGGGCGGCTTGGTGTTCCAAGCTCAGCAGCCACCCCCGTCCCTCGGCGTCGGCATCGGGGTCCGGTGCGAACAGTGGCTCGCACACCGAGTTGCCGCCGCCGGTGATGTAGCGGCTGGTGCTGCCGGTGCGGTGATCGATCGTCGTGACCGAGTCGGGGTCTCCGCCGGGTGTCGACGCCTCCGCCAGATAGCTGAAGCGGTGTTCCGTGGTGGCAAGGCGCTGATCGAGCTGGGGAAACTCGCAACCCCGATCGTTCAGAACGCTCGTCTGCACCGTGCGCGTGGTGCGGTTCACCGCGATGCGGGTGAGCGTTCCGCCGAACGCTGGGCCAGGGCTGTTGCGGAAGTCTCGAAGGTGACTGTTCCACCCCGTCCAGCCGCGGGAAGCGTCGTGCGCCACGAGTTCGACGACGGTCTCGGCACCGGCCTCGAAGGCGTTGGTGACGTGGAAGTGGAACAGCGGGTCGTGCTCGAATGTCTGCTGGGGCCCACCGTCACGCGGGACCAGCACGATGGTCGTGCCGAGGTCGGGCTGGTAGGAGAGGGCGTCGTCGAACGGACGCAGACCCAGGGCCACCGGAACGGGATTGCGCACCACGAGCGGACCGAGCACGAAGACCATGTGGCGCTCGGTGAGGGCGAAGTCGTGGACGAAACCGAGTTTCGGGATAGGGACCGTGGCGATTCCGTGCAGCCGGCCGCCACTGTCGAGGCGATAGCAGCGGATCATCGGGCGCGGAAAGAAGTCCAATCCGAAGTTGAACACCTCGCCGGTGGCGGGATCGGTCTTGGGGTGGGCGGAGAACGCGCCGAGTCGTTTCAGGGCGCCGCCGAACGACTCCGGGCCGTCGGTCCGCAGTGTTTCGGGGTCCATCCGATGTGGACGACCGCCCTCCCACAGCGAATAGAGCACGTCCTCGTGGAGTAACACGCTGGTGTTCGCCACGTTCTCGGGGAAGCGGAGGGCGTTGGCGAGGGCGCCACCGATGCGCTGCGTGCTGAAACCCTTGGGTGGCTGCCGTGTCGCGCTGGTCTTGGCATAGCTCTTGGTGCGCACGTATCGATTGCGGTAATGCACCCCCTCGGGACCGATGTTGAGCCGGGACACCATGCCGTCACCGTCGAAGATGTGACTCATCGGATGTCCGTCGATCTCCAGGCGGCCGGGACCGATTCGGTACAGCGACCCGCGTAGACCTTCCGGGATGTGCCCGTCGACGTCGCGGACGACGTAGTCGAACTCCTGATGTTGCGAGTCCCAGGGAGACTCGCCGGTGCTGGCGGAAGGGCTGGTCCGGGCGGTCGCGTCTGCAACAGTCATGCGCTTAGCGTCTCATGAGTGAGACACAAAATGCAATCATGTCTCACACCGGCGCAGGAGTCAGTCGCGCGGGAGTCGGTTCTGTCCGATGTGCGCGAGGAACTCGCGAGCGGCTCCGGCGCCGGGTTGTGCGCCCGCGGTCCACACTGCGCGGAGAGGTCGGGCCAGGTCCAGGTCGAGAATCGGAACATGGACGAGGCGTCGTCCGATGTCATCGGCCACCGACAGGTTGCTGAGAACCGCAGGTCCGGCACCGGCGATCACCGCGGCCCGAACCGACGCGGTGGTGGACAACTCCAGGGCCGGTGGCACGACCGTGCGTGTCGGTCCGAGCGTTCGCGTCAGTGCGCGCTCGAAGAACTCACGTGTCCCGGAACCTTCCTCGCGCGTCACGAGTGGTGTGCGCGCGAGCTCGGTGGCGTCGACGGGGCGTCGGAGTCGAGCCCACGGGTGATCGGGTGCAACGACGAGGACGAGTTCGTCGCGCGCGATCGTGCGGCTTCGGAGTCCGGTCGGAACGCGGGAGCCCTCGACGAAGCCGAGCTCGACGTCGCCCGCGCGGACGAGGTCGAACACGTGGTCGGAGTTGGCGGCGGTGAAGGACACCTTGGGGGCGTGCTCGTGATTCGCGGCGAACGACACGAGCCAGCGGGGGAGTAGGTGTTCGGCGACGGTGAGGCTGGCCGCGAGGCGGAGTCGATCGCGACGTTCGAGACGCAGGGCCGCGAGCCCGGCGTCGAACTCGCCCGCGAGGGTCAAGAGTCTGTCGGCCCATTCGGCGACCAGTCGACCGGACTGGGTGGGCACCGAACCTTGTGGGGTGCGGGTCAACAGCGCGACTCCGAGTTGGGCTTCCATCGACCGGATGCGGGCCGACACCGCTTGCTGGGTGAGGCCCAGTTCCGCGGCGGCCGCGTTGAGGCTGCCGGTGCCGACCACGGCCTGCAACGTCTCCAACGACGCGAGGTCGGGCATCCGCGGGCTCAGCACCATCGTCCGAGGTTACAACCGCAGATGGTAACCAGGGTACAACTCGCGGTTGTACCCTCCCAACATCTCGGGATCTACCGGGCGAGCCCGTTTCGCGGGAGCGTGGTGGACATGACCACCATCGCACTCTCCCGGACCGCGGTCGGCGCCCGCCCGCGGGCGGTGAGTTACCTGCCGCCCAACTGGTTCGCAGCCGTCATGGGCACCGGGATCATCGCGATCGCCGCCCACGGGCTGCCTTGGCAGCCCCCGGGGATCAGCCTGTTGGCCATCGGGTTCTGGCTGTTGGCGTGCGGTGTGTTCGCCGGGGTGGTGGTCGCGACGGTCCGCCACTGGGTGCGCGACCCGGACGTCGCACGCGGCCACCACGCGCATCGGGTCGTGGCTCACTTCTACGGCGCGGTGCCGATGGCGGTGATGACGGTCGGGACCAGCACCTTGCTGGTGGGCACCCCGATCATCGGACGCGACGTCGCCTTGGGTATCGACCTCGCCTGCTGGGTTCTCGGCACCCTCGGCGGGTTGGTCGTCGCGGTGGTCATCCCGTACCGGCACCTGATCGCCGGGCGGGCTCGCGTCGACGAGGCGTTCGGCGGTTGGTTGATGCCGGTCGTCGCGCCGATGGTGTCGGCCTCGGCCGCCGCCTTGCTGGTGACCCGGTTGAACGGCGGATGGGCGGCGCATCTGGTGCTGGGCATCGGTTGCGCGATGTTCGTACTGACGGTCGTGGCCTCGGTGCCGATCATGGCGGTACTCGGGCTGCGGCTGCGAGCCGGTGATCAGGTTGCCGCGCACATGGTCCCGACGTGGTGGATCGTGCTCGGCCCCCTCGGCCAGTCGGTGACCGCCGCCTGCCTGCTCGCACACGCCGCACCTCACGTCGTGTCCGAGCCGGCCGCCGGCGCGCTCCACTCGTTCGCGATCGGTTACGGACTCGTCGTCTGGGCGGCCGCCACCGTCTGGGTCGTGATCGCAGGCCGGCTCACCCTGCGCACGGTGCGTTCCGGGATGCCCTTCGCCCTGACCTGGTGGTCGTTCACCTTCCCGGTCGGCACCTACGTCACGGGTTCGAGCGCGCTGGCGCTCACGCCGGGCGGCGCGGTCTTCGAGGCCGCGGCGGTCGCCGGGTTCGCGGTGCTCGTCCTGGCCTGGGGTGTGGTGGCGGTCCGCACGCTCTGCGGGGTCGTCTCGGGTGAACTCTGCCGCGTACCCGGGGTTTCGGTGCGGTAGGTCTGGAGAGTCGGTGTCGCGGGTCGGCGTATGCCCGACAATGCACTGATGCGGTTCATACGCCGGAAGCCTGTTCAGAGTCAGTCGACGTCAGACGTCTCGAGGCACTTCGACGATGACCAAGACCCGGTGAGGCCACACCCCTGGCGGAATGTTTTGCTGGCCTCCTTGCTCGTTATTGTCATCTCTGGGCTTCTTCTGGTCGGGTTGAAGTGGGCCATCTTCGAGTGGATCGACAGAGGTATGACCATCCATACCTATGAGTCGGCCGACGGTGCCAGGAGTATGGCCGAACACATGGGCCTGGTCCTCGTCGACGGCGACACTGTGAAATTCGGCGAGGTGACTAGTTCGTTCCCGGATTCGGGCGCCTACCTCGTCGTCGCAACACCTTCGGCAGACAGGTCACGCCGGTTACTCGCCCGCTCCGAGCTCCCCGCGTCCACGCCGAACGGTACCGACCTGGGCCAGCGAGCCCTGAGCGATCATGGGCCGAGTCCCAGCCCGACACTCGTGAGCTCGCATCGGTGGGACTCCCGCGGCTACCTCAGTGTCACTTGGGATCCCGCGCGGGATCCACGCACGCTCTACATCAGCGCCTCTCAGACGTGACGACGGCGAGATCGAAATAGTGTTGTCAGAGTGTCTTCGTGTGTCGCTGCCGTGCCGGCGGTCCAATTGAAGGGTGCGACAGATGGGGTTTCTGTTCACCACGGTTCACTGCGGTTCACTGCTGGTGCGTGAGTGACTTGTACTGAAGCGCAATGATATTCGCGGCCGAATTGGTTGTGGAGAAACCTCGTCGTCGAACATATTTGCGAGTACCTTGGTGTCATGCCCTCGCTCACCGAGCTCCGCGACACCCTCATTTCTCTGCAAACACCGCCCGACGATCGGACTGGTCGACTGGTGTTCGATCGTCTCGACGAATTACGCGTGCTGCGCAACGTTCTCGATCACCAGATCGCGGTGCACGTAGCTCGTTTGGATGAGTCGGGTGCGCCGGCACGTGCGGGTTCGACGACGCGGAACGCGTTGATCGAGATGGGGTTTGCCCCGGCGGCGGCGCACCGTTACATGCGGATCGCCGGTGGGGTGGTGTCGTTGCCGAAGCTCGCCGACTGTGCGGCGGAAGGCTATCTGGCCGCGGAGTGTGTCGACGCGGTGGTACGCGGGGTCGGACTGATCGACAAACGCACTGCAGCAACGCTTTCCGACGACGAACGGAGTGTGTTCGAGACCGAGTTGTTGACGCAGGCGTTCTCCGGTGCCACCCCGGCCGAGATCGACGCCCATGCCCGCTCGATCGCGGTCGGTGTGGCCGACGCCGACCCGCACGCGGTCGCGGCGGCCGATGATGCGTCGTTGAACACCCTGCACCTGCGGGTGACCGAGGACGGGCGGGTGGCGATCAGCGCGGAGGTGACGGCGGTGATCGGGGAGAAGTTCGTGTCGATGATCGACGAACGGTCCGGTCCGCGCCCGGAACCTGATGGTGCCGAGGATCGCCGCAGTGTGGGGCAACGCCGGGCGGACGGGTTGGAGGTGTTGTTGGATCAGGCGGCGCTCGGTGCGGCGATGACCACCGCGGGAGCGCCGCGCACTCAGGTGTTGGTCACGGTTGCCGCTGATGGTGTCGATCCGGCGCGGTTGCCGTGGCTGGGGGCGGTGTCGGGGTCGACGGCGCGGCGCTTGTCGTGTGATGGCGGGGTGGCTGAGATGGTCCTCGACGCCGAAGGGGTGCCGCTACGGATGGGCACCACGAAACGACTGTTCCCCCATCATCTGCGGCAAGCGATCATCGTGCGGGATGTGTGTTGTGTGAAGTGTGGTGCCCCCGCGGCGCATACCCAGGTGCACCACATCGTGCATTGGGTTGATGGTGGGCCGACTGATCTGGACAACGGGTGTCTGTTGTGTCAGCGGTGTCATACCCAGGTGCATCACCACGGCTGGGAGGTGGTGATGGGTCCCGACCGGCATCCATGGCTGATCCCACCCGCTGACATCGACCCCCGGCGCCTACCCCGACCGGCCTATAACCGGCGCACCATGCGACTCGACGACGCCCTGCTGTAGCCACCCTCGCCCCGCTGACCCTCCGGCGTCGACACCGACGCCACACGACCTTTGACAACTCCACAGTGTGTACCAGAACCCGCCCACCCGGGAGTTTCGTAGCGAAAGTCGGTGTATAGCACCTGTTCCCGCTACGAAATCCCGGCGAGGAGGGTGGCGTGGGTCGTTTGTGTTGCGTGTCAGGGGGTGTCGCGGCGTCGGAACCCGAGGAACCCAATTGCCAAGAAGGCGAGGGTGAACAGGCTGATCCACAACAGCCCCCACCAACTGTGCGAGGCGGCGGACACGTCGGGGACATGGAAGAAGGGGCTGATCCCGAGGGCCCAGGTGGGCAGCTTGAAGCTGGGGCCGAGCAGGGTGAGGACAAACGATGCCAGGACCCCGATCCACGATGCCGGTTGAACCCGGGGCCGGGCGCCGATGACTGCGACCGCGAGTGCGATCACGGTCCATACCGCCGGAATGGTTGCGACTGCTTGCAAGAAAGCGTTCCCGAAGGTGACGCCGATGTCGGCGGTGGACGCGAAGATGCCGATGACGACTCCGGCGATCAGCATGAAGAGTGCGGGCGCCAGGAAGGCGACGGAGACGTTCGACGAGAGGTAGCGGGTCCGGCTGATCGCCGCAGCCAGGACCGGCTCGGTGCGGTCATCGAGTTCTTCGGCGCGAATCCGGTTCACGATCTGCACGCCGCCCACCGAGGCGATGATGCCGACAAGGCTGAGAATGGTGGTCAGGAATGCGGCGACCAGATCATCGGGAGACGCTGCGCCGGAGGCGAAGATCTCGGCCATGGCCGGGTTCGCACCGAACAGGTCGTTGACCGAACCCGTGAAGTAGCCGAAGATCACGCCCAGGCCGGCGAAGGCGACACACCACGCCGAGATCGACGCCCGGTTCAGATGAATGGCGAGACCTAGTGGCGTGCGAGCGGTTCCGCGGTCGGGTCCGGGACGCGGCGGTATCAGGCCCTGACCGAAGTCACGGGATACCTGCAACCGGAAGCCGATCGCGGAGACGACGAGGGCGAAGGTGATTCCGAGGAGCAGTGGCCACCAATGATCACCGGTCCCCGGACGGGTCTCGGTGATCCAGCCCAACGGATTGACCCAGGTGGTCCAACCCGGCGCACTCACCGAGTACAGGAACCCGCGCAGGATGAACAGAACCCCCAGGACCGAGACGGCGAGCGTCGTCGCGGTGCGTGCGTCGGAGCCGACCTGGGCCGTGACCACCGCCACCGCGGCGAACATCCAACCGGTGACGGTGAACCCGGCCGACAGCAGGAACGACGCCTGCCAACCGCCACCGCACAGCACGGTGGCAACCCCGGAGACCACGCCGACCGCCAACGAGGCGACCAGCGACAACGCCAGGGCGGTGAGCAGTCGCGCCTCGCGGCCCAGGACGCCTGCCGCGAGGAGTTCGGCCTGCCCCGAATCCTCTTGTCCGCGGCTCGCTTTCGACACGATCAGGATGGCGCCGAGTGCGGTGATGAAGCCGCCGAGAGCGAGGCTGCGCCATGCGTTGAACCCGTCCGTCGTGGACAGATCGAAGGCGGGTCCGAAGATGAGACCGAGGGCGGGGTTGGAGCCGATCGTGGCCGCGAAGGTCTTCCGATCGGCCAGATCCGGGAACAGGAGGGGATAGACGATCACCGACGACACCGAGAGCGCGGTGGTGATCACCACCCAGGGCGCGAACGTCCGAGCCTCGTGGCGCAGAGAGGCACGGAGCAGTGGAGCGGTACCCGCGACGGCCGCACTCGCAGTCATCGGCGGGAACCCGTCGCACGGCCGTCGGTCGCAGGGTCGTCGGTGCCTCGGCCGTCGGTGCTGCCGCCGTCGGTGTCATACAGGCGCAGGAACAGACTCTCGAGTGACGGTGGTTCCACGGTCAGCGATGCGAGGCCGTATGGGAGGAGCGCACGCATGGCCTCGTCGATCCGGTCGGAGTCGACGGTCGCGACCAGGCGGCTGCCGTCCAGGTCGATGTCGTGCAGAACGGACAACTGCTCGCGCGGGGGCACGGTCTCCAGTTCGGCACGGATGCTGGTGCGCGTGTGCCCGCGGAGTTCGGCGAGGGTGCCGGTCTCCACGATCTCGCCGGCCCGGACGATGCTCAACCGGTCGGCCAGGGTCTCGACCTCGGCCATGATGTGACTCGACAGCAACACCGACGCCCCGCGCGCCGTCGCCTCACCCACGACCTCTTGAAACACCTTCTCCATCAACGGGTCCAACCCGGAAGTCGGTTCGTCGAGGATCAGCAGTTCGACGTCGGAAGCCAGCGCGGCGACGATCGCGACCTTCTGCCGGTTGCCCTTCGAGTACTGCCGACCGCGTTTGCTCGTGTCGAGCTCGAACCGGTCGACGAGTTCGGATCGCCGTGTCTCGTCCAGGCCGCCGCGCATCGCTCCGAGCAGATCGATGGCCTCCCCTCCGGTCATCGACGGCCAGAGCGACACGTCCCCGGGAACGTAGGCGAGGCGGCGATGCAGCTCGACGACGTCACGCCACGGGTCGCCGCCCAGCAAACGGACCCGGCCGGAGTCGGCGCGGAGCAAGCCCAACAGCACGCGAATGGTCGTGGACTTGCCCGCGCCGTTGGGGCCGAGGAAACCGTGCACCTTGCCGCGCTCGACCTGCAGATCCAGGCCGCGTAGAGCCTCGAACTTCCCGAAGGACATGCGCAGCCCTTCGACGTCGATGACGAGTTCTCCGCCGGCCATGGCGTCCTCCAGCCGTTCAGGTGGTGTGGGTGTTGTTCGGTGGTTGGCAGAAGTGTTCCACGAGTGTTGTTCTCATGTCCGCCAGTTCACCGGCACCACTCGACCTTCGGCGGGGCCATCGCCGCGGCCGCGTCACATACCGGCCGGCGGGTGGCCCAGGCAGATCAGTGCGCCCATCGGGTCCTTGATGGCGGCGAGCGTCCCGTACGGCGTGTCCTCGCCGGCCATCAGGATCTCGGCGCCGAGGCCCTCGGCCTGCTTCACGGTGGCGGCGACATCGTCGACGGTGATGTAGACCTGCCAGAAGGACGGCACCTCGGCGGGGTAGAGCTTGACCGAGTCCATGATCCCGGCATACGACATCTCGCCGAAGAACAGTTGTCCGTAGTTGTCCGGTCCGACGGCATCGGGGTCACCGCCGGTACCGACCTCTTCGATGCGCGCGCCGAGCACGGACCGGTAGAAATCGAGGGACTTGGCGTAATCCTTGCTCTGGCACTCGAACCAGTAGGGGGTGCCGTGGACGCCGTATTCGGTGTAGCCGACATGGGTGTTCGGCTGCCAGAAGCCGATGACGGCTCCGGCGGTGTCGACCGCGACCATCATCGTGCCCTCCTCGCCGATGGCCATCGGCGGGACCATGATGGAGCCGCCGGCCTGTTCGACGGCCCGCACCGTCGCATCGGCGTCCTCGGTGTGCAGGTACACCGACCAGATGTTCGGCGGCCCGGCACCTTCCATCGTCGGGCTGAGACCCGCGACGCGCTTGCCGTTCTTCGTGAAGTTGCGGTAGCCCGCGAAGTCCTCGTTCGCCTCCTCGGCCTCCCAGCCGAAGATCGCGCCGTAGAACTCCTCGGCCTTCGCGGTGTCACTGCTCATCAGGTCGAACCAGATGGGTGCCCCCGAAGGAGCTGCGTAGTCGGCCATGTCATGTCCTCTCGTACTGAACGGTGATGGATTCGATCGACACACTTCTGACTGTCATGGTCGCGCAAACTCATCGGTGCCGAGACCGGATCGCCGCGGACCGGAATGGCACCCTGGTCGCATGACGACGCGACGAGACACCGACGGGCGAGACACGGACGGACGAGCCACGGACGGACGAGCCACGGACGGACGAGCCACGGACGGACGAGACACCGCCGAACGCCTCCGCGGGTTCGCCTGGCCCGCGATGCTGGTCGGGGGTCTGCTGCTGGTTCTGCTGGCCCAGGTGCAGTGGGGCTGGACCGAGGAGGGTGTGGAGCCGTCGATCACCGGGTTGGGACACGTCAAGATCCTGGGAGCGACCGCCGACGATGTCGAGTTCTTCTTCGAGGACAAGACCGACCGCCCCGGTCTGAGCGTGGTGGTGGTCGGCGCGGTGATCGCGGTCGTCGCGGCACTGGGCTGGTGGCGTGCGCGACTCCGGCCGTCAGCGATCGGACTGATCGGCCTGGCATCGATGATCGCGCTCGTCGTCGGCATCCGGACGCTGAGTGACCCTGCTGCGCAACTGTTCTCCGACTCGGTGTCGGATGCGTTGGGTTCGGACCTGCCCGCCATGGAGGCAGGGTACGGACTGATCGGAACCGTCGTGGTCGCCGTCCTGCTCCTGGTCGTCGTCGCAGGATGGGTGCTCGCGGCGTTGTGGCCGCGTCCAACGGTCAGCCGAAGCGACGAATCGTCTTGATGTAGCCCATGTTCTTGAGCTTGGTGAAACCGATTGGGACACCGTTCGGCCCGTACGCGTTGAACACACGCCCGGCACCCGCGTAGATCCCGACGTGACCGGCATCGTGGCCGAAGATGATGATGTCGCCCGGGGCGAGCGCGCGGAATGGGATCGCGTGGCCGACCCTCGCCTGTTGCTGACTGGTCCTCGGGAGGTGGACGCCGGTCGTGTAGAAGGCCCACCGCACCAGTCCGGAGCAGTCCCATGAATGTGGGCCGACGCCGGCCCACTTGTAGGGTTTGCCGATCTGGGTGATCGCCGCGCCGAGTGCGTTGAGTCCGGCTTGCGTCGGGACGGGGAGATAGATGGGTACCGAGCCGGACGAGTCCGACGATCCGGCGGCGGTCGCGCGTCCGGTCTCGACAAGCGGCGAACCGGTGAGGGGAACGCCGACGGTGAGCGCGGCGGTCAGGGCAAGAGTGCAGGTCACGCGTGTGCGACGCGTTCGGGAAGCAGACATGACGACAGCTTCACCCACGGCGGACCGTGCGTCGTCGGTCGTGCCCTACGTGTGACGAAGGTGTGACCGGTGTGATGCCTGAGGCTAGGGGTAACTAATGTGGTTGCGCCGGTGGCTAATTGCCGGGCCGGTCGTCACCAGTACCCATCCGGGTCGGATCGTGGTGACTCCGCCGGGATGATGCCCTCGGCGACACCGTGGTCGATGCTCGCCGACAGCCTCGCGCACGTCGGCATCATCGCACCCGGCAGAAGTGGTCCGTTCCCGTCGTCACCGCCCGCTCGCATCTGCTCGAGGCCGAGGCATCGATCGCGGGCGTCGGCATTCCACTGCACACTCGTGTGGAACGAACTGGTCTTCTTGACCAGGACGCAGGCGTGGCAAGCGCGGCACTCGATCTCCCGCATGCCGCCCTGGAGGTAGTGCTCGCGGTCGCGCTGCGTCGCCTCGTGAACCCGGGCCCGGCGGTCGGGATCGTCGTGGAAGTCCGGCGCCTTGGCCCACCGGTCGGTACCCACGCGACGCTCGGCTGCCCGGGTCACTGTCAGACCTCGGCCTTCTCCGACGACGCCGTGGACTCCGAGGCCTGAGCCTTCTCGGCCTCCTGGCGACGCAGGTTCTCCTGGATCTCCTCGTTCCAGCTCTCGAGGGCCTTGGACGTGTCGATCTCGTACTCGAAGCGTCCGGTCATCTCGTCGGTGACGTCGGCCTTGTCGACGTAGAACTGCTCGTACCACCGACGGAGCTGGTAGACGGGGCCGTCCTCCTCCACGAGGAGTGGATTGTCGATGCGCGTCTTGTTCTTCCAGATCTCGACGTCCTGCAGGAAGCCGACCTCTACACCCGAGCTGATCTTGTCGGCCATCTTCGATGCCTGCTCGGCGGTGAGGCCATCGGGCACCTTGGCCATCACGCCGTACATGAGGACGAAGGAGTTCTCGTCGATCGGGTAGTGGCAGTTGGTGAGGATGGTCTCGACCGCGTAGCCGCCGTAGTACTGGATCATCGGGTTGAGCATGTAGGACGGTCCGTAGTACGCCGCGATCGACTCCAGGCGGCTGTCGCCGTAGTTGGTGCCGAGCGTGACGTCGGGCCGGCCGTGGGAGTTCATGTACTGCGCCGCGATCTCGCCCTCGAAGACGTTCTTGAAATAGTCCGGCAGCGCGAAGTGGACGTAGTAGAAGTGCGCCATGTCGACCACGTTGTCGATGATCTCGCGGCAGTTGGAACCTTCGATGACGATGCGGTTCCAGGTCCAGGCCGTCCACTCGTCGGTGCCGAACTCGTCGAGCTCGGGAATGATGCACTCGTCCGGCGGGGGATTGCCCTCGGGATCGTTGTAGACGAACACCTGGCCGTTGCGGACCATCGACGGCCAGGACCGGGTCTTCGCGAGCTTCGGGTTCCGCTTCGCATACGGAACGCCGCCGCAGCGCCCGTTGCCCTTCCAGAGCCAGCCGTGGAACGGGCACGCGACGTTGTCACCCGAGAGCTTGCCCTGGGAGAGGTCGCCGCCCATGTGCCGGCAGAACGCGTCGAGGACATTGACCTCGCCCTTGGTGTCGACCCAGACCACCAGCTTGGTCCCGAAGATCTGCACCGAGTGGGGTTGGCCGTCGGAGAACTCGCCGAGCAGACCCAGGCAGTGCCAGCCGCGGGCGAATCGGGTGGGCGGCGCGCCGGTGTCGATCTCCCGGATGCCGACATCCGCCCCATCTGTGGCGGTGGCTCCGTCCGACGAGCGGGGGGTGCCCGGGGTCATCGTCTCGGGTCCTGAAGACATATGCCCTCTCCTGTCTGTGGCTGGTATCGCGTCAGGGTCTGCCCCCAATACTAGAACACGTTTCAGATTTGTCAGGCCGATCGGCCTTCCGGGGCGCGATCTGGCCTGTACATGGGCATGAATCCGCAGTGCTCGACAGAAATGAGAACGTGTTCTAATCTCGAACTCGATGGTACAGCGGCCGGTGTTCCCGGCCGAGGAGAGACGAGTAGGAGCAGGCGAGATGCCAGCACAACGGAGCGAAGCCGCCGAGCAGGTCCTGGAGAAGATCAGTGCCCTGCTCCCGGAGATCGAGCAGCGTGCGCAGTCGACCGAGGATCTGCGCCGCATCCCCGAGGAGACGGTGTCGAGTCTCGAGACCGCCGGATTCTTCAAGCTGCTGCAGCCCGAGCAGTGGGGCGGCTACCAGGTCGACCCGGTGACCTTCTACGAGGCGGTCCGCCGCATCGCTTCGGCCTGCGGTTCCACCGGCTGGGTGTCGGGCATCATCGGCGTCCACAACTGGCACCTCGCCCTCTTCGACCAGCAGGCGCAGGAGGACGTGTGGGGTTCGGACACCAACGTCCGCATCTCGTCGTCGTATGCGCCGATGGGGATGGGTGAGGTCGTCGACGGCGGGTACAAGGTGAACGGCTCGTGGGCCTGGTCGTCGGGTTGCGAGACCGCCGACTGGGTGTTCGTCGGTGGCCCGGTCATCAAGAACGGCAAGCCCGTCGACTTCGTGAGCTTCCTGATCCCGCGCGAGGACTACACCATCAAGGACGTGTGGAACGTCGTCGGCCTGCGCGGCACCGGCTCCAACACCATCGAGGTGAAGGACGTCTTCGTGCCCCGGCATCGGATGCTGAGCATGCGGACGATGTCGATGGGCGAGAGCCCGGGACTCGAGCGCAACACCGCCCCGGTGTACAAGATGCCCTGGGGCACAATCCATCCCAGCACCATCGCCACCCCGATCGTCGGAATGGCCTACGGCGCCTACCGGGCGCACGTCGAGCACCAGGGCAAGCGTGTCCGGGCGGCGTACGCCGGCGAGAAGGCCAAGGAGGATCCGTTCGCCAAGGTCCGCATCGCCGAGGCGGCCAGCGACATCGACGCCGCGTGGCGCCAACTGTCGGGCAACCTGCAGGCCGAGTACGACCTCATCCTGGCCGGCGAGGAGATCCCGATGGAACTGCGGCTGGCCGCGCGTCGCGACCAGGTGCGTGCGAGCGGACGGGCCATCTCCGCGATCGACCGCCTCTTCGAGAACTCCGGAGCGCACGCGCTGGAGAACGGCACCCCGATCCAGCGGTTCTGGCGCGACGCCCACGCGGGCCGCGTCCACGCCGCCAACGATCCCGAGCGTGCGTACGTGGCATTCGGCAACGGCGAGTTCGGGATTCCCATCGGCGACACGATGGTCTGAGCAGGACGACAACAACTTCAGGAGTCATCACATGACCGACAGTCCGATCCGCTCACTGGGATACATGAGGATCGAGGCCACCGACATCGAGGCCTGGCGCACCTACGGGCTCAAGGTCCTCGGCATGATCGAGGGTTCCGGGCTCACCGACGGTGCGCTCTACCTCCGGATGGACGACTTCCCCGCGCGCCTTGTGATCGTGCCCTCCGAGCACGACCGACTGGCCTGTGCGGGTTGGGAGGTCGCCGACGCCGCCGCGCTGCAGGACGTCCGGGACCGCCTCTCGCGTGCCGGGGTGGTGTTCCGTGAGGGCAAGGACGAGGAGGTCGCCGACCGTCGCGTCGCCGAGATGATCGTGTTCGACGATCCGGCCGACAACACCCTCGAGGTGTTCCACGGTGCGGCACTCGAACACCGTCGCATCGTCAGTCCCTACGGCCACCGGTTCGTCACCGAGGAGCAGGGGCTCGGCCACGTCGTGCTGACCTGTTCCGACGACAAGGCTGCACTCGAGTTCTACCGCGACGTCCTGGGATTCCGTCTCCGCGATTCGATGCGACTGCCCCCGCAGGTGGTCGGCCGCGAAGAAGGCGACGAGGTCCCGTGGCTGCGGTTCCTCGGATGCAACCCGCGTCACCATTCACTGGCGTTCCTGCCGATCCCCAACAGCACCGGCATCGTCCACCTGATGGTCGAGGTCGAGAACTCCGACGACGTCGGACTGTGCCTGGATCGTGCGCAACGCAAGAAGGTGCCGATGTCGGCGACGCTGGGCCGGCACGTCAACGACCTCATGCTGTCCTTCTACATGAAGACGCCGGGCGGGTTCGACATCGAATTCGGTTGCGAGGGAAGAACGGTCAAGGACGAGGAATGGATCGCCCGGGAGTCCACCGCGGTGAGTCTGTGGGGCCACGACTTCAGTGTCGGGTTCAAGGCCTGATATGACGCGAACCCCCTACGGTTCGGCCGATTTCGACTCCCGGCAGTTCCGTACCGCCATGGGGCAGTTCTGCACCGGCGTCACCGTCATCACCACACTCGACGACGCGGGCAAACCGGTGGGTTTCGCGTGCCAGTCGTTCGCCGCGCTGTCCCTCGACCCCCCGCTCGTCCTGTTCTGCCCGATGAAGACCTCGCGCAGCTGGAAGGTCATCGAGAAGGCGGGCAAGTTCTGTGTGAACGTTCTGTCGAACCGACAGCAGGATGTCAGTGCCGCGTTCGGCGCCCCCGGTGACGACAAGTTCGCCAACGTCACCTGGGACCCGTCGCCGGCTGGGTTGCCGGTCATCCGCCATGCGTTGACCTGGGTCGAATGCGACGTGGAGAGTGTCAACGACGGCGGGGACCACCACATCGTGATCGGACGGGCCCTCACCCTCGGAGAGGTGTTGCAGGACAAGCCCCTCCTGTTCTATCGCGGCGGCTATCTGTCGACCGAGCATCCGCGGGTCACACCCGCACAGGCCGAGTTGGAGAATTTCCTGACATGGACGGGCGGGGACACCTGGTTATGAGCACGGACGTCACGACGACACTGGTCACCCAACCGCTCACCGACGCCATCGCCGAGGCCGAGAAGCTGGTCACCTCGGCCGACTTCGCCGAGACCGAGCAGGATCTCGCCGAGGGGCTCGATTACCTCGCAGGCAGCATCGCGGCGATCGTGCAACTGGTCCGGGGGCGGTCGCTGTCGCACCCGAACTTCGTCACCTCGACCGGCCCGGCGACGAAGATGGGGCTGGACAACCCGGATACGCTCTACTACCACGCCGACGTCGAACCGACCGGCACCTACGTGGTACGCGGACGGCGCGGCACGACAACGGATCTCAGCTTCCAGGTGCTGCGAGGTGACTACACGGCGTCGGAGGTGCCCGGCGGCGAGGACGCGTTCGACGACCGTCGTCTGACCATCGCCGAGGACGGTTCCTTCGAGTTGACCTTCGGGCCACCGCTCCCGGACCCGCCGGACAACTACTTCCCGCTCGGCGACGGCGCATCGATGCTCGCTGTGCGCGAGGTGTATTCGGAGTGGACCGAGCGCAAGGGATCGATCACCATCGAGCGGGTCGACACCGTCGGTACGGCGCCCGAGGAGCCGGACCTGGCGCGGGTGTCCCGCAGATATGCGACCGCGGGCAAGATGCTGATGACGCGCATCAACACCTGGTTCAACTTTCCCAAGTGGTTCTACCTC
This sequence comes from Gordonia sp. 'Campus', assembly GCF_022206305.1. Taxonomy (GTDB): domain Bacteria; phylum Actinomycetota; class Actinomycetes; order Mycobacteriales; family Mycobacteriaceae; genus Gordonia. The sequence continues at coordinate 74,690 of NZ_JAKOIW010000014.1, forward strand.
GACGAGCCGGTCAACACCTTCACGGAGCCGCGCCAGACTCCCGGCGGACTCAGTACGCAGTTCTCGTCCGTCGGTCACTACCACCTGGGTCCCGACGAGGCGATGGTCATCACCATCCCGAAGTCCGACGCGCCGTACCAGGGCTTCCAGCTCGGGAGCATGTGGTACATCTCCCTGGATTACGTGAACCACCAGACCAGCCTGAACTCCGCTCAGGCGCAGGTCGATCCGGACGGGATGATCCGGATGGTGGTGTCGCATCGAGATCCCGGCGTGGCCAACTGGATCGAGACGACCGGCCGGGCCAAGGGCATCCTCCAGTTCCGCTGGCAGCGCAGCGACTCCGCGATCGGACCCGACCTCGGTCCGAGCGCGCAGGTGGTCGCCTTCGACGAGGTGGCGGCCCACCTGCCGCATCTCGAGCACAACAAGATCGGTGCCGACGGCTGGGCGGAGCGGATCGCGGCACGGCAACGCGGGTTCGCGGAGAGGATGCTGGGATGACCGAGAGTGGGTCGTCGGCCGGATTGCTGGCCGGCAAGGTGGTCGTGGTGTCGGGCGTCGGCCCGGGCCTAGGCCGGTCCATCTGTCTACGCGCTGCCGCCGAAGGCGCCCGGGTGGTGCTCGCGGCCCGGACAGAGTCGCGGCTGAAGGAGGTCGCCGCGGAGATCGACGCGGCGGGCGGGACGAGCCTGGTTGTGCCGGCCGACATCACCGACGACTCCGCGGTCGACGAGTTGGTGGCCACCACGCGCGCCGAGTTCGGTCGCGCGGATGTACTGGTCAACAACGCGTTCGCGCTGCCATCGATGAAACCGTTGTCGCGCACCGACTTCGACCAGATCGCCACCAGTATCGAGGTCACCGTCCTGGGGACCCTGCGCGTCATCCGCGCGTTCACCGACACCCTGGCGGGGTCCGACGGCTCGATCGTCAACATCAACTCGATGGTCATCCGGCATTCCGAGCCCCGGTACGGCAGCTACAAGATCGCCAAGTCGGCACTCCTGGCCATGTCGCAGTCACTGGCGACGGAGCTGGGCGACAAGGGCATCCGCATCAACTCGGTCGCGCCGGGCTACATCTGGGACGACCAGTTGAGGTGGTATTTCGGCGAGGTCGCCAAGAAGTACGGGATCACCCCGGAGGATGTCTACGCGCAGACCGCGTCGAAGTCCGACCTGAAGCGGCTGCCGGAGCCCGACGAGATCGCCGACGCCGTCGTGTTCCTCGCGTCGCCGATGGCCCGTGCCATCACCGGCCACACCCTGGACGTGAATTGCGGTGAATACCATGACTAGTGCTGCACGCACCGACGTCGGGACCATCGAGGACCTGCACTCGTCGGCGACCCGCGCCACCGGGCTCGACGACTTCGGTGACTCCGACTACCTGGAACCGCTGGGCATCCTGCTCGAGTCGTACCGGTCCGAAGCCGGCCTCACCGAGCTCGGCAGCAAGATGTTCCGGTTCTTCCTGAAGGGTGCGCTCGTCGCGCGCCTCCTGAGCGAGGCGTCGTGGCAGGCCAACCCCGGGTACGCCGACGTCGAGGTGACGCGTCCGATCTTCGTGACCGGCCTGCCGCGCACGGGAACCACTGCGCTGCATCGACTCCTGGCCGCCGATCCCGCGCATCAGGGCGTCGAGATGTGGCTGGCGGAGTTCCCGCAGCCGCGGCCGCCGCGGGACACCTGGGAGGACAACCCGGTCTATCGTCAGATCCAGTCGGGCTTCGAACAGCATCACGTCGAGAACCCGGAGTTCATGGGTCTGCACTACATGGACGCCGGCGAGGTCGAGGAGTGCTGGCAGCTCCTCCGCCAGAGCGTCATGTCGATCTCGTATGAATCGCTGGCGCACGTCCCGACGTATTCGCAGTGGCTGTCGACGCAGGACTGGACGCCGGCCTATCTGCGCCACCGCCGGAACCTGCAGTTGATCGGGCTCAACGATCCGGGTAAGCGGTGGGTTCTCAAGAACCCCAGTCACCTGTTCGCGTTGGACGCCTTGATGGCCGCGTACCCCGATGCGCTCGTGATCCAGACCCACCGTCCACCGACCACCCTGATCGCGTCGATGTGCAGCCTGGCCGAGCACGCGACGGCGGGATATTCCACGACGTTCACCGGTGCCCGGATCGGACAGGACCAGCTCGAGCTGTGGTCACGCGGCCTGCGCGAGTTCTCCGCGGCGCGCAAGCGTTATGACCCGAGTCAGTTCCTGGACATCGACTTCACCGACCTGCGGAGCGACCCGATGGGCACCGTCGAGCGGGTGTACGCCGCACTCGGCAGCCCGATGTCGGATGAGGCCCGTGCCGCGGTGACGGCGCTGGACGAGGAGAGCCAGTCGGGTGCGCGCAAGCCGCAGCATCGCTATCAATTGTCGGACTACGGCCTCGACGAGGCGACCGTCGAGGCCGCCTTCTCCAGCTGAGCCCGGGGATTTCGTAGCAACAATGCGGATATGGCACGCATTGTTGCTACCGAATCCCGATCGGGCTCTACGTCCGCACTTACGACCGGACGCTGGTCAACCTGCACTTCGTCTGGCTGCTCACCATCGTGGCCCTGCCGTTCGCCACCGCATTGGTCGACGGCGCACACATCTCACAGGCCAACATCCTCTACATCGGGGTCCTGGCCGTCTCGGTTGCCAGCCTGATCGCGATCGCGCGGTGGGGACACCGACACCGGGCGCTCCTCGTCGACGACGAGGCCACCGACCGGTGGGTCCGGTCCGCCAGCGGGCTCGGCACGCTTCTGGTGCTCGCGGCCGCCCTGGTCGTCACGATCGTGTTCCCGGAGAGCGGGAACCTGCCGCTGATCCTGCTCGTCCTCAGCGGACCGATCGAGCAGTTCGTCGGACGGGCGGCCGCCGGTCGGGACCGATGACCGCTAGCGGAGCCGGGCGGCGACTTCGGCGACCGCCGTGTGCGGGGCACCCAACAGCTGCGAGGTCGCCTGCGCCCGCTTGAAGTACAGCTGGATGTCGTGCTCCCACGTGATGCCGATCCCGCCGTGTAGCTGGATGGCCTCGCCGGTGACGGATCGGTACGCGTCCGAGCAGTAGACGTGGGCCGCGAGAGCCAGCGCATCCGCCTCGGGGTCGTCGGTGGCCAGTGCGTGGACCGCGGCACGCGAGATCGACCGTGCGGTCTCGACGAGCACGTACATGTCGGCCATCCGGTGCTTGAGGGCCTGGAACGAGCCGATCGTCCGCCCGAACTGCTTGCGCGACTTGGTGTAGTCGACGGTGAGGTCGAGTGCCCGCTGTGCGCCGCCGACCTGTTCTGCCGACAGTAGCGCCCAACCGAGTGAGCGGAGCCGTGTCGCGAGATCGCCCGGCGCCGGGATGACCGACGACGCCACCTCGTCGAAACGCACCGAGGACAGGCTCCGGGTGGGGTCCATGACGGGCATCGGCGACACCGACACGCCCTCGGCGTCCGCGGCCACCTCGTGCAGGGTGACGTGCTCGCCCGGTCCGGACGCCAGCACCAGCAGGGTGTCCGCGGTTTCGGCGTCGACGACGTAATGCGCGGTGCCCGAGAGCAGTCCGGCGTCGGCGTGCACGCCCGGCGTGTTCCATCCGCGGACGCCGGCCCAACACACCGCGCCGACGCGTTCACCGGAGGCGAGCCCGGGCAGCAGACGGCTGGATGCCTCGTCGTCACCGGCGAGGAGCACCGCGCCGACGGCCAGCACAGCGGAACCGAAGGCGGGCACCGGACTCAGCGCGGCACCGAGTTCTTCCAGTACCGCCGCGGTCTCGGCCCAGGAGGCGCCGGCGCCGCCGTGCTCCTCCGGGATCGGCAGCGCAGCCACGCCGATCTCGGTGCACAGCGTCTGCCACAGCGAGGCGTCGACCCGGCCCGTGGTGGCGATCGCGGCGCGGACGGTCGTCGGGTCACCGCGGCGCTGGAGCAGGTCGCGTACGGCCTCGGCGAGCGCCTCGCGTTCCTCCGAACTGATCGCGGACAGAGCGGTCACAGGGTCTCCAGGATGCGTTGACGGTGGACAGCGGGCGATCCCCAGGCACTGAGCAGCGCACGGGTCTTGGTGATGTACAGCGAGATGTCGTGTTCGGCGGTGTATCCGATCGCCCCCATCACCTGGAGGGATCGCCGCGCCGAGAGGTCGGCGGCCTCCGCGGCGGCGACCTTCGCCGCCGACACGTCCCGGGAGACGTTCGTGCCCTCCGGGACCTGACCGTCGATCCCGAGGGCCGCCGCGTGCACGAGGGGTCGGGCCATCTCGAGGGCGATCGCGACATCGGCGAGGTGGTGCTTGACGGCCTGGAACGACCCGATGGGCTTGCCGAACTGCTTGCGCGACTGGGCGTATTCGGATGCGATGGTGAGCATCGCCTGACCCAGCCCGAGCAACTGCGCGGCCGTGGCGAGCGCACCCGCGTCGGCGGCATCGGAGGCGTCCACGCCGGAGGCGAGCACCTCGCCCGCGTCGACCTGCGACAAGGTGCGCGTCGAGTCGACCGAGGCGCTGGTGTCGCGCACCTTCGCGAGGGACAGCACACCGTCGTCGACGAGATAGACGTCCGCGGCGTCGGCGTCGGCGGCCAGGGGCTGTAGCGGCCCGATGGCGCACGTCGCGAGACGGCCCTCGGCGAGATCGCTGAGCGGGGCCGACACGTCGGCGTCGTGCAGCAGGATCGGCAGGACCGCGACGCTCTCGACGATCGGACCCGGCGCGCAGTGGCGGCCGAGTTGTTCGATGGCCACGACCATCTCGACGGCGCCGGCGCTGCTGCCGCCGTGCGACTCGTCGATCAGCAGACCGCAGATGCCCGCGTCGGCGAGTTGCGAGTAGACCTTGGTGACCGCTGCCCGGTCGCCGGTCGCCCATGCGCGTGTGGCGGCCGGCATGTCGGCTTTGCCCAGCATCGCGTCCACCGTCGAGGCGAGGTCCGTGTGGATGTCGGTGAGTCGGAAGTCCATGGGTATCAGCGATCTCCGCGGGGAAGGCCGAGCAGGCGCTCGGCGATGACGTTGCGTTGGATCTCGTTGGTGCCCGCATAGATCGGCCCCGACAGCGAGAACAGGTAACCGTCCATCCACGGGTCGTCGAGTTCGGCGACGGGACCGCGGAGATCGAGGGCGGTCTCGTGGGCGGCAATGTCCCACTGCGACCAGAAGACCTTGTTGATCGACGATTCCATGCCCAGCGCGCCGCCGGCGGCGAGCCGGCTCACCGTCTGATAGGTGGACAGTTCATATGCGCGCGAGCCGATCCAGGCATCGGCCACGCGCGCATCGGTGTTCGCGGTGGCGGGCACGGTGCCCCGGGAGGAATGCCACAGTTCGACGAGGCGGTCGGTGGTGGCCAGGAACCGGCCGGGAGCCCGCAGCGACAGGCCGCGCTCGTTGGCCGCGGTGCTCATCGCCACCCGCCAGCCGTTGTCCACCTGCCCGATCACCCCCGATTCGCCGGGGTCGGTCGGGTCGTCGGGCACGAAGACGTTCTCCAGGAACAACTCCGCGAAACCCGCCTCGCCGTCGAGTTGCGCGATCGGCCGCACGGTCACGCCCTCGCTGCGCAGGTCGAACATGAAGTAGGTCAGGCCCTTGTGGCGCTGTGCCTCTTTGTCGGTGCGGAAGAGGCCGAACGCCCGGTCGGCGAAACTCGAGCGCGAACTCCACGTCTTCTGCCCGTTGAGCAGCCAGCCACCGTTGGTGCGCACGGCCGTCGAGCGCAGCGAGGCGAGATCGCTGCCTGCCTCGGGCTCGCTCCACGCCTGCCCCCAGATCTCGTCGGCGTTCGCCATCCGCGGCAGGATGCGTTCCAGCTGAGCGGGACTCGCGTGCTCGAACAGGGTCGGGGCGAGCAGGAAGATCCCGTTCTGGCTCACCCGGCCGGGAGCACCGGACCGGTAGTACTCCTCTTCGAAGATGACCCAGTGCAGGAGCGGGGCGTCACGACCGCCGAACTCCACCGGCCAGCTGACCACCGACATGCGGTCGGCGGCCATCGTCCGCTCCCACTCGCGGTGGGCCTCGAAGCCCTCGGCGGTGTCCATCGACGGAAGTGGTTCGCGCGGAACGTGGTCGGCCAGCCATGCGCGGATCTCGGCGCGAAAGGCGTCGGCGGCATCGTCGAACAGCAGGTCCATGTCAGTTCCCCGATCCCGAGGTCCCCGAGGCAGCGGCGGACGAGGCCTTCATCGACTTCGCGTCCATGCCACCGAGCGAGTCGCCGCCGGCCTCGGAGTTGGCGGCGTGGGCGAAGTGGTGCCAGCCGAAGACCGAGTCCATCGAATTGCGCAGGCCCATCTGGTCTTCGCAGATGTTGACGGCCTTCTTGCTGAGGAACAGTCCCTGCATCGGCATGCCCACGGCCTTCTCGGCGATCTCGTTCACCTTGGTGTCCAGGGCGTCGCGGGGGACGACGTGATTGACCATGCCCCAGTCCGCGGCCTGCGTGGCGGTGAATCGTTCACCGGTGAAGAGGATCTCCTTGGCGCGACGGGGGCCGAGGACGAAGGCGTGGGCGAAGTACTCGACACCGGGAATCCCCATGCGTGCGACCGGGTCGGAGAAGAAGGCGTCATCCGACGCCACGATGAAGTCACAGATCCAGGCGAGCATGAGACCACCCGCTATGCAGGCGCCGTGGACCTGGGCGATCAGGGGCTTGGGGATGTCGCGCCAGCGGCGACACATCCCCATGTAGACCTCCATCTCGCGGGCGAGACGCTGGTCGGCGCCGGTCTTGTCGGTGTGGTCCCAGTGCAGGACGGCGGCGTTCTCGTAGAAGGTGTCGAAATCACGCTCGGGCGTACCGATATCGTGGCCCGCGGAGAAGTGCTTGCCGTTGGCCCGCAGCACGATCACCTTGACCGATGAGTCCTCGACGGCTTTGCGGAACGCGGCGTCGAGCGAATACGTCATCACCGAGTTCTGCGCGTTGCGGTACTCCGGGCGGTTCAGCGTCACATAGGCGACCGCCCCCTCGGGGCCGCCGGTCTCGTAGGCGACAGGCGAGGTGTCCGGGCCGAGATCATCGGGGCCGAGCGGGGGCGGGATGACGGCGTCACTCATGCCCACGAGACTAACCTAGCAAGTGCTTGGTTGGTAGTGGGGCTTGTGGTGGGTGGGGTCAGAAGTGTGCCGTAGGACGGTAGGTCAGTTCCTGGATTCGTCCGTCGAGCACGTGGCTGTCGAGCAGTTCGAGGTCGAAGCCGCCGGCGTCACCGAACACGGGTCGGGTGCCGCATCGGCCGGTGATGACCGGAAAGATCGTCACCCGGACGGCGTCGACGAGCCCGGCGGCCATCAGTGCGGCGTTCAGTGAGAGGCTGCCGTGCGAATGAAGTGGGACGTCGGACTCGTCCTTGAGGCGGCGGACTATCTCGGCCGCGTCTCCCGACGCCGGCGTCGCGTCCGGCCACCCGCTGGTGTCGGCCACCGTCGAGGAGATGACCGTCGCGGGCTTCGCACGCATCAGTGCGAGCCACGGGTCGAGATCGGCGGAATCCGTGGTCGACGGGATCATCTCGATGAACTCGCGGAACGTGTTGGCGCCGAACACCATCCGATGGTCACCCGAGAACTGCTCGGCCCTGCGGTCGAGGAACTCGGGTCCCTGCTTGCCCCAGTAACCGCCCCAGTCACCGGGCTCGGTGTACGAACCGTAGCCGTCGAGGGTGCAGAAGACGTCGAAGGTGTAGGTGGCAGTCATGGCGATCTCTCCCTGAGTGGTCATCCGGTCGCGGCCGGATCGGTCGCAGGGACAGACCGGGGCCGGGGCCCGAACTCATCGCCGGCCGTACGGGTCAGGGGACGACGACGGTCCCACCGCAACTCGTCGACGGGATGCTCCAGAGAGCGTTGCGGTTGACCGCGCTGAAGTTCACCGCGACCCGGCCCCGGCCGATCTCGCCGACGGGGATCACGAAGTAGTGAACGCCCTGGTAAGGCGGGTTCACGCGCACGTTGCTCAGCTTGGTCCCGCGCTTGCCGGTACTCAGGTTGCGCCAGTCCAGGCGAGCCGTCGACTGGTACCCACCGGGGAAGTAGCTGGTGAAGTCCGAGGCGATGTAGGCGTTCCCCGCATAGGTGCTCACGATCGCGCGGCGGGCGAGGAAGGGGACGTCGACGATGTTCGGGCTCACGCCGACGCAGTTGGACAGTGGGAACTCGCGCGTCACCGCGCCGGCCTCGCCGGTGGCGGCGACGCCCAGTCCGGCGGCGGCTGCGAGTGCGACGGCGGCGGCGGCCAACCGGGTGGTCATCCTGGTGCTCGGCATGTCCGGACTCCCTTGCGTGGAACGGTGATGGCGTGACGAGGGTCCCGGCCAGTCTCGTCGATGTGGCGGGTTCTGTGCCGATTTCGGCGACATGTCATTCATCCGCCCGATGGCGTTCGGGCGTCTCCTCAGCTCGACTGGCCGGACAACCCGTCCGCGGCGGCACGCGTCGCCTCGCCGAGTTCCCGCAGTTCGTCGATGCCGAGCGTGGTGTTGGGGCATGCGACGATCGCCGCCGCGACACGGCCGGCGGCGTCGAAGACGGGTGCGCCGATGGTGACCACCGGGATGCCCGTGCCGTCCGCGGCGCAGGCGTCGAGTTCTTCGGGGAGGTAGTCGATCACGGACAGCTCGGTCAGCAGATCGCCGACCCTGGCCCGCAACGTCTCCGACATCGTGTCGAGTGAGCTGAGCGCCTCGATCATCGCGACGTGATCGTCGGTCATCCGCTCGATCGAGTAGCCGCGCTCGGCCACGACGTCGAGGACGAGGCGTAGGCGTGTGCGGGTGGATTCGGCGGCCTGCGCGACCCACTCCGACCGCGCCTCCGGAGGGTCCCAGGCGATGAACTCACGGCAGATCGGCGGCCGCAACCGGATGCGGCTGCCGTTGCGGAGCCACGGGTGCGGTTCGGAATCGGGGGCCAGATGTGGCGGAAAGGCGTGCGATGCCAGCGTCACGGTGTCCGCCGAGGTGCGGCGCGCCACGAAGCACGGGATCTCGAAGCGTCGGCACAGTTCCCGGGCCGCCGAGGCCGCCCACCGGATGAGATGGTCGGCGCCGTCGGTGTTCCGGGCGAGCGCGACGAAGCCGGGACCGACGGTGAAGGTGCCCGCGACGGGATCCCGGACGAGCCACCCGGACGACACCAGTTCGGAGACGATGGCGTGCGCCGTGGCGCGCGACAGCGAGGTCTGGCGAACGATCTCGGCGAGGGTGAGCGAGGGCTGTTCGGCGCGGGCGAGCAGTTCGACGATCGCCACGACACGGGACGTCGGAGGCGAAGCACCACGAGCCGGTTGACGGGCGTCGGAAAAATCGCCTACGGTTTGTGTCACATTGTCAACACTTAGTGTCGAATATTCGACATGTCAAGGGGGGTTGCACCCGGTGACCATTCCACTCGACGCGAAGACCGGTCGACATCCGCATCACGGCTACGAGCTGTCGCACCTCGCGGCCCTCGAGGCGGAGTCGGTCCACATCTTCCGTGAGGTCGCGGCCACGTTCGAACGTCCGGTGCTGCTGTTCTCCGGCGGCAAGGACTCGGTGGTCATGTTCCACCTCGCGCGCAAGGCGTTCTGGCCCGCACCTGTCCCGTTCCCGCTCATGCACGTCGACACCGGACACAACTTCGACGAGGTGATCGAGTACCGGGACCGCGTCGTCGCCGAGACCGGGGTCCGACTCATCGTCAGCTCGGTCCAGGACGACATCGACGCCGGACGCGTCGTGGAACAGACCGGGCCGGGTGCGACCCGCAACCGACTGCAGACCACCGCGCTGCTGCGCGGCATCACCGAGAACCGTTTCGACGCGGTGTTCGGTGGCGCGCGTCGCGACGAGGAGAAGGCCCGCGCCAAGGAGCGTGTGTTCAGCTTCCGCGACGAGTTCGGGGCGTGGAATCCGCGGGAGCAACGGCCGGAACTGTGGCGTCTCTACAACGGGCGCCATCACAAGGGAGAACACATCCGGGTGTTCCCGTTGTCGAACTGGACCGAGCTCGACATCTGGCAGTACATCGCCGCCGAGGACATCGACCTCCCGCCGATCTATTACGCCCACCAGCGCGAGGTCATCCCGCGCGACGGGATGCTGCTCGCGAAAACCCGCTTCCTGCAGGAACTTCCGGGCGAGGAGGTGCGGACGGAGACGGTGCGTTTCCGAACGGTCGGCGACGCCACGTGCACCGGGTGCGTCCTGTCGGCCGCCGACGACGTGGCCAAGGTGATCGAGGAGATCGAGGTGACGAGGCTGACCGAGCGCGGGGCCACCCGCGCCGACGACCGGATCTCCGAATCGGGGATGGAAGACCGCAAGAAAGAAGGCTACTTCTGATGGGGAGCTCCAGCGTCGCCGGTGGTGCCACCGAGATGTTGCGCCTGGCCACCGCGGGGTCGGTCGACGACGGCAAGTCGACGCTCATCGGCCGCCTGCTCTACGACTCCAAGGCCATCTTCACCGACCAACTCGAATCGATCGAGCGCACGAGCGCCGAGCGGGGCGACGAGTACGCCAACCTCGCCCTGCTGACCGACGGTCTGCGCGCAGAACGTGAGCAGGGCATCACGATCGATGTCGCGTACCGCTACTTCGCCACGCCGCGAAGGAAATTCATCATCGCCGACACTCCCGGGCACGTGCAGTACACGCGCAACATGGTGACGGGCGCGTCGACGGCCGACCTCGCGATGATCCTCATCGACGCCCGGAAGGGTGTGCTCGAGCAGACCCGCCGTCACGCGTTCCTGTCGTCGCTGCTCGGCATCCCGCACCTGACCATCTGCGTCAACAAGATGGATCTCGTCGACTGGTCGCAGGAGCGGTTCGACGAGATCTGCGCGGACTTCGTCGATTTCGCGGCCAAGCTCAACGTCGTGGATCTCACCTTCATCCCGATGTCGGCGCTGCGTGGCGACAACGTCGTCGAGCAGTCGGCGGCCATGCCGTGGTACGAGGGCCGTCCGCTGCTCAATCACCTCGAGCACGTCTACATCGCCTCGGACCGGAACCTGATCGACGCACGACTGCCCGTCCAGTACGTGATCCGCCCCCAGCGCAGCGACGGTGCCGACCACCGGGCCTACTCGGGGACCGTCGCCGGCGGCGTCTTCGCCAAGGGTGACGAGGTCGTCGTCCTCCCGAGCGGGTTCAGCACGACCATCACCGAGATCTGGGCGCCGGGCGGGCGGGCGGTGGACGAGGCCTTCGCCGAGATGGCCGTGTCGGTCGAACTCGCCGACGAGATCGACATCGTCCGCGGGGACATGCTCGCGCGTCCCAACAACCGGCCGTATGTGGGCCGCGATCTCGACGCGATGGTGTGCTGGTTCGCCGACGACACCCAGCTCCGCCCGGGCAACCGATACCAACTGCTCTGCGGCACCCGGTTGACGCGAGCGACGGTCAGCGGGCTCAACTACCGGCTCGACGTCAACTCCCTGCACCGCGACGAAGATGCGGAGGGGTTGTCGCTCAACGAGATCGGCCGAATCGTCCTGCACACGCAGGAGCCGGTGACCTTCGACTCCTACCGACGCAACCGGGACACCGGCAGTTTCATCCTGATCGACGAGGCGACCAACCGCACCGTCGGCGCCGGGATGATCACCGCACCGGTGAGCCACGACAGCCACGTCGTGTGGCAGGCGACCAAGGTTTCTCGCGAGCACCGTGCGCACCGCGGCGCGACCATCTGGCTGACCGGACTGTCGGGGTCGGGCAAGTCGTCGCTGGCCGTCGAACTCGAGCGCCGGTTCGTCGCGGAAGGACGACCGGCGTACCTGATGGACGGCGACAACCTGCGGCACGGCCTGAATTCCGACCTCGGGTTCTCCGACGACGACCGGCGCGAGAACATCCGCCGCACCAGCGAGGTCGCGGCGCTGTTCGCCGATTCCGGTTCGGTCGCGATCATCTCGCTGATCAGCCCGTTCGCCGAAGAACGTCAACGGGCGCGTGAGATCCACGCCGAGCGTGGGCTGCCGTTCTACGAGATCTTCGTCGACACCCCGCTCGAGGAGTGTGAACGGCGCGATCCCAAGGGGCTGTACAGCAAGGCCCGCCGGGGCGAGATCAGTCAGTTCACCGGCATCGACTCGCCGTACGAACGTCCCGCTGATCCCGAGCTGGTCATCACCCCCGACGACGGTCCGCCGTCGGAGGTGGCCGACCTCGTGCTGCGTAACCTGGGACTGTGACGAGCGCGATCGCCGCGCGAGCCTCGTAACCGACCGAGAGGAACCCCGTGACCGACGATCGAGCACTTGCCGGCGAACTGGCCACCGCAGCAGGCGAACTCCTGCTGGACATCCGTCGCACCAGCGGGCTGACCGGCAAGGAGCTCGGCAACGAGGGCGACCGGCGCTCTAACGAGTTCATCCTCGGCCGTCTCGCCGAGGTGCGGCCCGACGACGCGGTGCTGTCGGAGGAGTCGGCCGACGACAAGTCACGCCTGTCCGCAACGCGTGTGTGGATCATCGATCCGGTCGATGGAACCCGGGAGTACGGCACCTACGAGCCCGGGGGCGGCCGCAGCGACTGGGCGGTTCACGTCGCCCTGTGGTCGTCCACCGACGGGCTCATCGCCGGTGCGGTCGCCCTGCCCGCGCTGGGCGTGACCTACCTCGACGACGACGCGGCGATCGAGCCCGTGGAGGGTCTGGCGTCGCGTCCGCGGACCGGCGTCCCGCGGGTCGTCGTGAGCAGCTCGCGCCCACCGGCTTTCGCCGACGAGGTGGCCGCGGCGGTGGCCGGGGAGCTCCTCCCGATGGGGTCGGCGGGCGCAAAGGCGATGGCGGTCGTGCGCGGGGAAGCGGATGCCTACGTGCACGCGGGCGGTCAGTACGAGTGGGATTCGGCCGCTCCCGTGGCCGTCGCGAAGGCGAAGGGCCTGTGGTGCGGCCGGATCGACGGGACGCCGCTGATCTACAACAACGAGGACACCTACCTGCCCGACCTCATCATCTGCCGGCCCGAGTTCACCGAGGCGATCCTGACGGTCACCACCGAGGGTGCCGGCGGCTGATCGTCGGCGCTCCCGGGACCATTCGGTCAATTGTGGATGATCTCGTCCTTCATGCGGCCGAGAACCGAGTTGACGGTGCTCTGGGGTTCCGCGCCGCATAGGACGAGCACGAGCGTCGCCACCAGAATGGGGTTCTTCGTCACGCCGTTGGCCTTGACGATGGCGGTCTGCGTCGGTTTGTCGCGGGCCGCGTACTCCCGGCAGGTGATGGTCGCGGAGTCGGGTGGTGGCGGGACCTCGACGGTGGGAGTCGTCGTTCGTGATGGCAGAGAATAGGTTCTCGTCGGCCGGTCGAGTGGGACGTGGCCATCACCGGGAGCAGCGCTCGACGTGATGGTCGGCGTGGAACCGAGGTCGTCCAGCGCGGCGACGGGGCGCCCGTCGGTGCTACAGGCGGCCAGTGCGGTGGCCGTGACGATGAGCATCGCCGCGGCGACACCCCGTACGTAAGGGCCATTGACATCACGTCTGGCCGGCCGTCGTGTGATCACAGAATCCCCCGAGTCGTCATCGAAATCCCCGGTGCGCGTATCGCCCGAGCTCCGAGTCGCACAGCATGCTATCCGAGAGCGTCCGCACTGCGAGGTCACGAGTCCACAGGTCGCGAGACGCCCACGATCAGTGCGTCACCACGACCTTGATCACGACGATGAGGGTCGCCACCAGGGTGACCGCGGCGGCGCTGAAGAGCGTTGCGCGACTGGGCGGCTCGTCGTTGAGCCGATCGATGACGAAGACCGTGCCGCCGATCCGCAGGAGGATCACGACCTCGGCGACGAGTTGCGCGGTGCGTGGTTCGATCCAGCCGATGAGTCCGATCAGCAGGATGGCGCACGGGACCAGCGCCGACGTCAGGATCGGTACCGAGTCCCGGAGGTGCCCGAGGGCCATCGCGGTGGTCGGCCGGATCGGGCCGTCCTGGACACGTCGAGCGACGCCCTCGGCGAACACGTGGGCGATGAAGGTCGATGCCGCGGTGCCCGCGAGGATCGCGATACCGACGAAGTCGTCGTGGACATGCAGGGGGATGAGTACGGCCAGGATCAGGATGTTGCCGTAGATGTAGGCGCTGATCCGGGGTGCGGCGTGGGTGCGGTCGAGTGGCCGGCGTCGGGTGAACAACGGCCCGTGCAGCAGGGTCCACGGACGGTTGCTCATGGTTGAGGAAAGTATCAGCGTCCGAGGAGTTCGTCGACGACGTCGGACAGCTTGTCCTCGGGTCGGCTGAGGCAGACCGTCGCGGCGACGGTGGCGACCTGTCCCGCATTCGACGTGGCACCCAGCTCCGTCACGGCCTTCGTGCGCGCTGCGTCGTCGAGTGCCCGGAATTGCTTGCACGTCATCGACGATGCCTTCGAGTCGACGTCGTCGGACGCGGGCTCCGAGCTCGCGGGGCGCGGCGTCGAGGTGTCGGTGGGCGCCGAGACCGCCGATGTGGACGGAGGGGCGGATTCGGCGTCGTCGGCGGAGCAGGCCCCGAGCCCCATCGCCACGACCGCGGCGAGCGCGGCGGTGGCGCCGATTCGGGACGGACGGGGACGGCGGGCGGATGTGGGCATGACGCCACCTCTCATGATTTCCGGGGGATGGTCGAGGACGGACGGGGGACGGTCGAGACGGCGGGGGTCAGCGCATGAGTCCGGACAGCACACCCGAGATGGCTGCGCGGACGTCCGCGGTGTCGATTCGCATCAGGTCGTCCTGGCTGAGCGCGTCCAGATCGCCTGCGGCGCTGAGCCGGAACTCGCGTTCCTCCTCGGCGGCCTCGATGATGTTGCGGATGAAGCGGCCGTTGCCCGCGAGGTCGGTGGCCCGACGCGGGCTGCCCCGGTGCTCGCGGACGTCGTGGTAGAGGGGGCCGCAGGCCTGCTCGATCTCGTTCATCGCCTCCGGGGTCAGCGACGAGTCGCGTTTGCGCGCGATGAACTCCGCGATGCGGGCGAGTTCACCCGGTGTGTAGGAGTCGAAACGCACGCGCCGCGCGAAGCGCGAGGCGAGACCGTCGTTGGCTGCCAGGAAGCGATCGATCTCCGAGTCGTAACCCGCGATGATCACGACGAGGCGGTCGCGATCGTCCTCCATGCGCGCGAGAAGGGTGTCCACGGCCTCGCGACCGAACGCGTCGCCACCGGACAATCCCTGCTGGATGAGGGTGTACGCCTCGTCGATGAACAGGACGCCGTCCATCGCCGAGTCGATGAGCGCGGACGTCTTGATGGCGGTGCTGCCCAGATGTTCGCCGACCATGTCACGCCGGGTCGCCTCCACCACCTTGTCGGACTTGATGAACCCGAGCCCGCAGTAGATCTTCGCGACGATGCGGGCCACCGTCGTCTTGCCGGTGCCCGGAGGCCCGGTGAACGCCAGGTGCAGGCTGCGTGCCGACGTCGACAGACCGCGGTCGGCCCTGACCTTCGCGAGGGTCGCCGTCGACTGCAGCTTGGCCACCTGCTGCTTCACCGACTCGAGGCCGATCTGCTCGGCGAGTTCGCGCTGCGCCTCGGTGACGAGGCCGTCGGCGCCCGCGGGGTCGGCAGGGTCCGAGAGGAGGGTCTCGGCGCGATCGGGGACCGATGCCGGGTCCCAGCGATCGGTGCGTTCGGCGATCTTCTCGGGGGTCGTCGGGGTCAGGCGTATCGACGGCGACCGGATCGCCTCGGCTGCCGTCGACAGCGACGGATCGCGTGCGTAGGCCTGCTCGAACATCGACTTGGCCTTCTCCTCATGGCCCTGCTCGCGGAGCGCGAAGCCGTAGGCGAACATCGCCTGCGTCGAGCACGCCTGGATCGGACCGTCGATCGCGTTCTGGAGACGCCGCATCCCCTCGCCGAGCATGCCGAGGCGGACGCACGACGTCCCCGCCATGAAGTCGGCGACCGACTG
Source organism: Gordonia sp. 'Campus' (assembly GCF_022206305.1). GTDB lineage: Bacteria > Actinomycetota > Actinomycetes > Mycobacteriales > Mycobacteriaceae > Gordonia. The sequence goes on from NZ_JAKOIW010000014.1 coordinate 90,585, forward strand.
CATGTAGGGGTCGTTCCACCGGTCGGAGCGGGTGAGGGAGGTCAGGACGTCCGGCCAACGCTGGGTGGCGTAGTGCAGGTATGCACGGACGAAGTCGACGATCGGGGTCCGGTGGGCGGGTGGCACGGCGTCGAGGACCTCCTCGGCACCGCCGAAGTCCGAGCCGCGGACGAGGCTGGCCGCGTAGGCCGCGGTCGCCTCGACGGCGCCCGACACCGGATAGTCGATCATCATGCCCGTGTACCAGCGGCCCACGATGGTGCCCGACGGCAGACCGAGCCTGCGCTGTTCGGCACCGATGGAGGCACGGGCGCGATACAGGCCGAGAAGAACCTCGTTGCTGGTGTCGCCGCACGCCAGCCGGCCGATCCAGGCGTCTCCGAGCGACGGGTCCCATTCAGTGGAGCGGGTGAAGGCCTTGGCGGCCTGCGCCGGGTTGTCGACGGCTTCCTGGCCTTCGACGGGGATGTTCAGGGACAGGACGCCGAGTTCAAAGAGAGCCCTCGCCTTGCGGACATCGGCCATCGCATCCCCCTGTGTCACCCCAGACCTGCGCGGACTCGCCCTGCTCGAGCCCGCGCGGTTCACCCCATACAGTTCGCCAGACAGACTATCGCTACACCGGCCCGGCGACTGTTGCAGACTTCCCAGGCCGGACCTCGTGTGTGCTGCGGCACCCAGGGACGCTGCCTCGATGCCCCGTCGGCCGCGGGCGCCCGCACCCGCCTAGACTGATCAGAGTGAGTGCCCAGGTGGATACCGTCTCAGCCGCTGCCCAGACCCCGGATAATCCGCAACCGTTCCGCGAACTCGGTCTCAAGGACGACGAGTACGCCCGGATCCGCGAGATCCTGGGCCGTCGGCCCACCGATGCCGAACTGGCGATGTACTCGGTGATGTGGTCCGAGCACTGCAGCTACAAGTCGTCGAAGGTGCACCTGCGGTACTTCGGTGAGACCACGACCGACGAGATGCGGGCGAGCATGCTCGCCGGCATCGGCGAGAACGCCGGAGTCGTCGACATCGGCGACGGCTGGGCGGTGACGTTCAAGGTCGAGTCGCACAACCACCCCAGTTATGTCGAGCCCTATCAAGGTGCCGCCACCGGCGTCGGCGGCATCGTCCGCGACATCATGGCGATGGGCGCACGTCCGATCGCGGTGATGGACCAGCTGCGCTTCGGTGCGGCGGACGCTCCGGACACGCGTCGCGTCGTCGACGGCGTGGTGCGCGGCGTCGGTGGATACGGCAACTCGCTGGGTCTGCCGAACGTGGGCGGCGAGACCGTCTTCGATGCCAGCTACGCGGGCAACCCGCTGGTCAACGCGCTGTGCGCGGGTGTGCTCCGTACCGAGGATCTGCACCTGGCCTTCGCGTCGGGTACCGGCAACAAGATCATCCTGTTCGGCGCGCGCACCGGTCTCGACGGTATCGGCGGCGTGTCGGTGCTCGCGTCGGAGACCTTCGACGATTCCGAAGGCTCGGGTCCGAACCGCAAGAAGCTGCCCAGCGTCCAGGTGGGCGATCCGTTCACCGAGAAGGTGCTCATCGAGTGCTGCCTCGAGCTCTACCACGCCGGACTCGTGGTGGGTATCCAGGATCTCGGCGGTGCCGGATTGGCCTGTGCCACCAGCGAACTCGCGGCCGCCGGTGACGGCGGCATGCACATCGACCTGGAGAAGGTGCCGATGCGCGCCGAGGGCATGACCCCGGCCGAGGTGCTCTCCAGCGAGTCGCAGGAACGCATGTGTGCCGTCGTCACGCCGGAGAACGTCGAGAAGTTCCTCGAGGTCTGCCGCAAGTGGGACGTGCTCGCGACCGAGATCGGCGAGGTCACCGACGGTGAACATCTCGTCATCAACTGGCACGGGGAGACCGTCGTCGACGTCCCGCCGCGCACCGTCGCCCACGACGGCCCGGTCTACGAGCGTCCGGTCGCACGCCCGGACTGGCAGGACACGGTCGTCGCGTCGACGACCGAACCGCTGCAGCGGCCGGGCACGCCCGATCAGCTGCGCGAGACGCTCCTGGCGATGCTCGCCTCGCCCGCGCTGTGCAGCCGCAAGTTCATCACCGACCAGTACGACCGGTACGTCCGCGGCAACACCGTCCTCGCCGAACACGCCGACTCGGGCATGATCCGGATCGACGAGGAGACCGGACGGGGGATCGCTCTCGCCACGGATGCGTCGGGGCGCTACACCTTCCTCGATCCCTACCGCGGTGCCCAGCTCGCCCTCGCGGAGGCCTACCGGAACGTCGCGGTGTCCGGTGCGACGCCGAAGGCGGTCACCAACTGCCTCAACTTCGGTTCGCCGGAGGACCCGGCGGTCATGTGGCAGTTCCAGCAGGCGGTGCGCGGACTCGCCGATGGTTGTGCGCAGCTCGGCATCCCGGTGACCGGCGGCAACGTCAGCTTCTACAACCAGACCGGGGCCACGGCGATCCTGCCGACGCCGGTCATCGGTGTCCTCGGTGTCATCGACGACGTGCACCGCCGCATCCCCACCGGCCTCGGCACGGAACCGGGGGAGACGCTGATCCTGCTCGGTGAGACCCGCGACGAGTTCGACGGTTCGATCTGGGCGCAGGTCAGCCACGACCACCTCGGCGGGGTGCCGCCGCAGGTCGACCTCGATCGCGAGCGTCTCCTCGCCGACATCCTGGCCGCGTCGTCGCGCGACGGATTGATCTCGGCCGCACACGATCTCAGCGAGGGCGGGCTCATCCAGACCGTCGTCGAGGCCGCGCTCGCCGGCGAGACCGGGTGCCGGTTGCTGCTGCCCGAGGATGCCGATCCGTTCGTCTGGTTGTTCTCCGAGTCATCCGGCCGCGTACTCGTCGCGGTGCCCCGCACCGAGGAGTCACGGTTCACCGCCATGCTCGATGCCCGCGAGATGCCGTGGACGCGGATCGGCGTGGTCGACCAGGGCAGCGACTCGGTGGAGGTCCAGGACTACTTCTCGGTGCCGCTGATCGAGCTGCGGGAGACGTACGAGGGCACGCTGCCCAGGTTGTTCGGCGACACGGTGTAGTTGCACCGCGCAACGGCCTCACCTGCGACGATTCCGTTGTATGTCAATGGAATCAATCTCGCTCGCAGACCTGCTGCGCGCCGCGCCGCTCGGTTACGCTCCTGGAGTTCTCGAACAGAGTCGAAAGGGCGCAGATGAGCTACCCCTATGATCCGAACCAGCCGCCGAACTACGGCGCGGGTGGATACGGACAGCAACCGTACGGGATGAACCCGGCCGGCCCGGAACCGGACAACAACCTCGTGTGGGCGATCCTCGCGACGGTGCTGTGTTGCCTGCCGCTGGGCATCGTGTCGATCGTGAAGTCGACATCGGTCAGCAAGCTGTGGGCCGCGGGTGACTACGCCGGTGCGCAGAAGGCCGCGGATGAGGCCAAGAAATGGGCGATGTGGAGTGCGATCTCGTCGGTCATCATCTGGGTCCTGATCGTCATCGTCTATGTCGTCTTCTTTGTCATCCTCCTCGGCGCCTCCGCGACCACGTCCACGTACTGAGCGTGTGGAGAGGGCCGTGCTCGGACGGGTGTCGGCCCTCTCGCGACACCGGTACCTCGGGCCGGCGACCGTCGTCGCCGGTACCGGGATGGTGTGTGCGGCAGTGTGGTTCGCAGACCCGACCACGCCCGGCGGGGTGTTGCCGACCTGCCCGACCAAATTGATCTTCGGCGTGACGTGTCCCGGCTGTGGGTCGTTGCGCGCGATCTATTCGCTTCTGCACGGTGACCTCCCGGCCGCGTTGCACTACAACGCGGTCGGGGTGGCCGCGATGGGGTTGCTGCTCTTCGCTTTCGGCGCCTACTGTGCGCGGCTCTGGACCGGTCGCCGGGTTCGCAGCTGGCAGCATCTCCGTTACTCGGGGGTCGTGGTACTCGTCGTCGTCCTCGCCTGGTTCGTCGTGCGCAACATCCCCGTCGAGCCCTTCCGGTCGCTACGCGTCTGAACAACCGGTGGCCCTGCGGAGCCGGCGGATCCACCGGGGCCTGTGCTCGTCGGCGGAGCCGTTCGGGTCGAGGGCCGCAAGGGCTTCGGGGTCGTCGGTCGTGATCTGGTCGACGCGCAAGTCCAACAGTCGCTTCAGCTCCGGCGCCGTTCGCGGCCCCACCCGGGTGATCGTGTACCCGTCGACGCGACGTCCGCGTGCATGGAAGGCGCCCACGACGTCGTACCCCCGGTCGTCGGCCGCCAGGATCAACCGGTTCTCGAGGTAGATCATCTCGGCGTCCGGAGACGCCGACACCGTGCGCTCGACGAAGCCGTCGTAGTCGCCGGACCGGATCGCCGCGTCGGCGGCACCGTGATGGCAAGGGTCGTAACCGATTCGGATGCCGGGGACAGCCCGGGTCAGCGTCTCGACGGCGGCGGCGTCGCCACACGACAGGATGCAGTGCTCGGCGAATGGCGCGACGCTGCGCGCGAACACCTCGACCGCCTCGGCGTCGAGAGCGGCGTCGTCCTCCTTGAAGTCCAACTGGAGGAGCGCGTCGGGCGCGATCTCGATGCCGTCGAAGAGTTCGGCGAGGTCCTCGAGCAGCAGGACCCGTTCGTCGATCTCCGAACCGTCGTTGTCGCGCAACGACAATCCGCGCAGGTACGACGCGGGGAGCGTGGACACCGGGCCGGTGCCGGTCGTGGCGTGGTCGACGATGCGGTCGTGGAGAACCACGAAGCCCCGGTCGGCGTGGATGACCAGGTCGACCTCGACACTCGCCCCGAGTCGCATCCCTTCGAGGATGCGGGTCGCGGTGAAGGCGGGGTCGGCGGCACGGCGCCGGCCGCGGTGCCACTTGAGCATGGTGCGGTGCCCATGGTGGTCGATGTACAGCGGTGCCGGAGCTGCATCGGCGGTTGGCGGCGGTGGAGTCATCGTCCGTCGAGCCTAGCGGCGGAACGCGCCGTCGGCGTGATCCGTTCTCACCGATCCGGCCCGCGGAACTGCAACGTGTTCTAGTTTGATCGATATGACTTTGCGCGTGGTCGAGTGGTCGACCGGAACCGTCGGACGACATGCCATCGCCGGGATCGACGCCCGGCCCGATCTGGAGCTGGTGGGCGTCTGGGTGTCCGATCCCGCGAAGGTCGGCAGAGACGCGGGCGACCTCGCGGACCTCGGTCGTGAACTCGGCGTGGCGGCAACCGACGACCGCGATGCGCTGGTCGCCCTGAAACCCGACTGCATCGTGCACACGGCGATGACCGACGACCGCGTCATGGAGGCCATCGAGGATCTGATCTTCTTCGTGGAGAACGGCATCAACGTGGTGTCGAGCGGGCCGGTCGTGCTGCAGTTCCCGCAGGGCATCCTGCCCGACTCGCTCCTCGAGCGGATCGCCTCGGCCGGGCAGGCGGGCAACGCGAGCCTGCACGTCAACGGCATCGATCCGGGGTTCGCCAATGACGCTCTGCCGCTGGCGATGACGAGCCTGTCGCAGCGGATCGACGAGGTGCGCTGCCAGGAGATCGCCGACTATTCGACGTACTACCAGCCGGTCGTCATGCGCGACCTGTTCGGTTTCGGCCAGCCCATGGACACCACCCCGATGCTGCTCTCGCCGGGCATCCTGTCCATGGCGTGGGGGAGCGTGGTCCGTCAGATCGCCGCGGGACTCGACCTCGTGCTCGACGAACCGCTCGTGGAACGTGTCGAGCGGGTCGAGGCGGATCGGGACTACTCCACGGTCTCGGTGGAGATCCCCAAAGGCACGATGGCCGCGGTCCGCTTCGAGGTCGCCGGACAGGTCGACGGCGTGGATCGTGTTGTGCTGGAGCACTACACCCGTACGCACCCCGACCAGTGTCCGCAGTGGCCGTCGCCGCACGAAGGCGACGGTTGCTACCGCATCGCGATCTCGGGTGAACCGGAGATGGCCGTCGAGTTCGCCCATCACGGTGAACACGGCGACCACAACGTGTCCGGCATGATCGTGACGGCCATGCGGTTGGTGAATTCCGTCGCCGCCGTCGTCGATGCGAAGCCGGGGCTCGTGACGGCGCTGGATCTACCGCTCGTGTCCGGCCGGGGGTTGGTCGCGCGGTAGTGGGGATCAGCCCTGTCGCGCCTTGAATCTGGGGTTGTTCTTGTTGATCACGTAGATGCGACCTTTGCGCTTCACGACCTGCGACCCCGCCTGGTTCTTCAGCGAGCGGATGGATGCACGGACCTTCAAGTGAGCCTCCTTAATGGGAATTGTTTCCATTAAAGCAGGCTCGTCGTCGGTCCGTCACCGCGCAGGGGTGGAGGCCGTCACACCTCCCACACATGCACGGGCTCGCCCTCGTGCATCTGCGTCACGTAATCGCGCAGCATGCCCTGCAACGCCTGCGCCCGGCTCTCGCCCGCGCGCTCCCGCGCCGCGACGGCGTGTCGCTGCCACACCGAACCTGTCTGGCGGGAGATGCACCGCCCCTCGATGACCGACAGGTACCGCTTGCGGGCCTTGTCGGAGACGCCAAAGCTGCGCAGGCCGTCCTCGGCGAGGGTGAGCAGGCGACGCAGCACGAGTTCGTCGGGGCGCACCCATCCGACGTCGGGCCAGTACAGCTGCGATTCCATTCCGGTCCGGGCGCCAGATTGGAGGTTCTCGGCGGCGGCGTTGAACGACATCCGCGACCACAGCGGACGGTCGGATTCGACGAGTCCGCGCACGACGCCGTAATAGAAGGCGGCGTTCGCCATGGTGTCGACGACCGTCGGGCCGGCAGGTAGTACGCGGTTCTCGACGCGGAGGTGGGCCTGTCCCTCGTGGATGTCGTACACCGGCCGATTCCACCGGTACACCGTCCCGTTGTGCAGGCGCAGTTCGTCGAGTGTCGGGACGCGCCCGGCATCGAGTTCGGCCAGCGGGTCGGTGTCGGTCGAGACCGGCAGCAGGGCGGGGAAATAACGGGTGTTCTCCTCGAAGAGATCGAAGATCGTGTTGATCCATCGTTCCCCGAACCACACCCGCGGCCGCACCCCCTGGTTCTTCAGTTCGAGTGGCCGGGTGTCGGTGGCCTGCTCGAAGACGGGGATGCGGCTCTCGTGCCACAGCGCGGTCTCGGCGAGGAAGGGCGAATTACCCGCCAGGGCGACCTGCACGCCGGCGATGGCCTGCGCGGCATTCCAGTGTGCCGCAAAGTCTTCGGGAGCCACCCGCAGATGTAGCTGTAACGATGTGCACGCCGCCTCCGGGAGTATGGAGTCGGTCGAGGTGCGCAGGTGTTCGGTGTGGTGGCCGTCGGTGAGCGGCACCCCGGTGATGTCGATCTCCAGGTCCTCGCCGCGGGCCGCGAAGATCTGCTCGTTCAGCAGGTCGTATCGGGGATTGGCCGATATCCAGTGATGGGCGAAGTGTTCGGACTTCAGCGTGGGCAACATGCCGATCATCACCAGGTGACTCGACGTCTGCGCCGCGCGCTCCTCGGCGCGGTTGAGCGAGGTGCGCAGCGCCTGTTCCAGTGAGATCGTGTCGTCGGTGGTGAACGGCCGCGGCGAGACGTTGATCTCGATGTTGAACTGGCCGAGCTCGGTCTGATAATCCGGATCGGCGATCGCTTCGAGGACGGTCGCGTTGGCCATCGCCGGACGCATCTGTTCGTCGACGAGGTTGAGCTCCACCTCCATCCCGAGCAGGGGGCGCGGAGGCCTGCCCTGATCGGTGAACAGTCCGTCGGTGAGCATTCGCGCGATCGCTTCCGTGCCCCGGCCCACCTGCTTGCGGAACCGCACCCGGTCCTCGCCGGTGAATTGCTGTTTCGACACCTCGGCACCCATGCGGTCAATACTGCCCGATATGGGCGATCGGAAACCCTGATGCAAGATGGCTTTCGTGCCGCCGCGTAAGAGAGTGGACCCCGCCGAGGTCCGTGCCGCCGTCCTGGCGGTGGCCGGCTGGCTCGGCGATGCCGACGCACCCGCACCCTCGCGTGCCGAGCTCGCCGCCGCGGTCCGACTGTCGGCGCGCACCCTCGAACACCTCGCGCCGGGCAACTCCGTGGAGGTCCGGGTCCCGCCGTTCGTCGCGGTGCAGTGCATCGAGGGCCCCCGGCACACCCGCGGGACACCGCCGAATGTCGTCGAGATGTCGCCGCGCACCTGGCTGCGTCTGGTCACCGGACTCGACTCGTTCGACGACGCGCTCGCCGCGGGTGCGATCGACGCCTCGGGTCATCGGGCGGGTCTGATCGCCGACCTGCTTCCCCTCATCCCGCTCGGGCCGGGGGTGGGGCGGTGACCGCGCCGGGAGTGTGATCCATCACTCTGGACCGGGGTCGCGGAATCAACGACCCCACGACACCGCTGCATGATTCGCAATGGGAGCCGACCGGCACGTAAACTCCCAGATGTCTGCCAGCCCACTCGACGGACCGATTCGCAGCCCCAGGGAGCCAGTCGATGCCTGATCATTCGATCGCCAACGTGAACCTGCTCGCTCCCACGGCGCCGGCGGGCGGATGTTCCGCACGCGGTGCGGGCGCGCTCAACACGGCTCCGCTGGACGAACCCGAGAACGAGCCCCGCGAGGAATGCGGCGTCTTCGGCGTCTGGGCGCCCGGTGAGGACGTCGCCAAGCTGAGCTACTACGGCCTCTACGCGCTGCAGCATCGTGGCCAGGAAGCCGCGGGCATCGCCGTCGGAGACGGCAGCCAGGTGGTCGTCTTCAAGGATCTCGGCCTGGTCAGCCAGGTCTTCGACGAGCAGACCCTGGGCGCGATGAGCGGACACGTGGCCATCGGCCACTGCCGGTACTCCACCACCGGTTCCACGACGTGGGAGAACTCGCAGCCGATCTTCCGCACCACTGACGCCGGGACCGGCGTCGCGCTGGGCCACAACGGCAACCTGGTCAACACCGCCGAACTCTCCGCCCGCGCCCGTGCCGAGGGCATCAAGAGCTCGGCCGCGACGTCGGACTCCGACGTCGTCGGCGCACTGCTGGCCCACGGCGCGGCCGACAGTTCGATCGAGCAGGCCGCGATGGAGCTGCTGCCCACCCTGCGCGGCGCGTTCTGCCTCACCTTCATGGACGAGCACACCCTGTACGCGGCGCGCGACCCGCACGGCGTGCGCCCGCTGTCGCTGGGTCGACTCGACCGCGGCTGGGTCGTCGCGTCGGAGACCGCCGCGCTCGACATCGTCGGTGCGTCGTTCGTCCGCGACATCGAGCCGGGTGAGCTGCTGGCCATCGACGCCGACGGCGTGCGGAGCTCGCGCTTCGCCGAGCCGACCCCCAGCGGCTGCGTCTTCGAATACGTCTATCTCGCCCGGCCCGACTCGGTGATCCACGGGCGTTCGGTCCATTCCACGCGCGTCGAGATCGGTCGCCGCCTGGCCAAGGAACATCCCGCCGAGGGCGACCTGGTCATCCCGGTACCCGAGTCCGGTGTGCCGGCCGCGGTCGGGTTCGCCCAGGAATCCGGGATTCCGTACGGGCAGGGCCTGATGAAGAACGCCTACGTCGGACGCACCTTCATCCAGCCGTCGCAGACCATCCGTCAGCTCGGCATCCGCCTCAAGCTCAACCCCTTGCGCGAGGTCATCCGCGGCAAGAAGCTCGTGGTCGTCGACGACTCGATCGTGCGTGGGAACACCCAGCGCGCCCTCATCCGCATGCTGCGGGAAGCCGGTGCGGCCGAGGTACACGTGCGGATCGCTTCGAGCCCCGTCCGGTGGCCTTGCTTCTACGGCATCGACTTCGCATCCCCGGCGGAACTGATCGCCAACGGCATGGAGTCCGAGGCCGGGATGGTCGAGGGGGTGCGGCAGGCGATCGGTGCGGACTCGCTCGGCTACATCAGCATCGACGAGATGATCAACTCGACCGGTCAGCAGGCGTCGTCGCTGTGTGCGGCGTGTTTCGACGGCAAGTACCCGATCGAGCTGCCCAAGGAGACCTCGATGGGCAAGGCGGTCCTCGAGCAGATGCTCGCGAGCGCCGCAGGCGACCGCACGGTGGACCCGCTGACGGCGCAGAACGACAACGTCAGCGCCGTGATGCGGCCCTGACATCGCGCCGTCGGCCCTCCGGTAGCGTGTGATCCGTCGGCGAACACGCCGCCGAGATATTTCGACGAGATTCTTCGAACAGGGAGTGCTGCGGTGATGACGGAGCGGGATGCTGCTGCCGACGAGACGGCGGGCGCCGCATCGACGTCGGCGCCGGTGGGCGGGCCGCCGGCCTCCTACGCGGCGGCTGGTGTCGACATCGACGCCGGTGAGCGCGCGGTGGAGCTCATCGCGCCCCACGCCAAGCGCGCATCACGTCCGGAGGTGCTCGGCGGGATCGGCGGGTTCTCGGGTCTGTTCGCGCTGAAGGGCAACTACCGCGAGCCGGTTCTCGCCGCTGCCAGCGACGGTGTCGGCACCAAACTGGCCGTCGCGCAGGCGATCGACAAGCACGACACCGTCGGCCGGGACCTGGTCGCCATGTGCGTCGACGACCTGGTGGTCTGCGGCGCCGAGCCGCTGTTCCTGCAGGACTACATCGCGGTCGGCAAGGTCGTCCCGGAAACCGTGGCGCAGATCGTCGCCGGCATCGCCGACGGCTGTGTCGAGGCCGGATGCGCCCTGCTCGGCGGCGAGACGGCCGAGCATCCCGGCTTGATGCAGGACAACCACTACGACCTGTCCGCGACAGCGGTCGGGGTCGTCGAGGCCGACAACGTGCTGACCCCGGATCGGGTCCGTGCCGGTGACGTCGTGATCGGCATGGGATCGTCGGGCCTGCACTCCAACGGGTACTCCCTGGCGCGCAAGGTGCTGCTCGAGTGGGGCCACATGGACCTCTTCGGCCACGTGGAGGAATTCGGGCGCAGCCTCGGCGAGGAACTGCTCGAACCGACCCGCATCTACGCACGGGATTGCCTGGCGTTGATCGCCGAAGCCGATGTCCGCACGTTTGCGCACATCACCGGCGGCGGCCTGGCGGAGAACCTGGCGCGGGTGATCCCGCAGGGACTCGTCGCCGAGCTCGAACGCAACACCTGGACACCGGCGCCGATCTTCGCGCTGATCGCCCAGCGCGGCCGGGTCGAGCAGGTCGAGATGGAGCGAACCTTCAACATGGGTGTCGGCATGGTCGCCGTCGTCGCCCCCGAGGACACCGATCGGGCCCAGGCCGTCCTGACCGCCCGCCATGTCGACAACTGGGTGCTCGGGACCGTCAAGCGGGCCAATGATCCGAAGGCGGACACCCTTTCGCGAGTGACCCTGGTGGGCGAGCACCCCCGCTTCTAGGGCATCGCGCAGCGCTCGACGCATCGCGGACGGAGCGAATCTTTTTCTGCCCCAACAGGAGTCGATCCGGAGGGTCTCCGGGTCGGTCCTGAGTCGGGTGTACCCCGGTCTTTCTCACAATCCGACTCTCCAGACAGACACCGACGCTCGCCGATGAGTCCATCGGCGAGCGTCGGTGTCTGTGATGATGTGATCACCCCGCGTACGGCAGCGTTGTGCACAAGGAGAACTGCGCGCAGCGACGCTGCGCACAGGAAATGTGCACGAAAAAAACTGCGTACGAAAAGATTGGCCCGCGTCACCGCGGGTCCGCTCATACGGAGAATTCGAGAGTGATCCCGGGCGTCGAGATCAACGCCCGTGGAGTGTGCGCGTCAAGCGCGTCGCCACTCCTCTTCGTCCACCCAGTCGTCCACCGGATCCGGTCGGTCAACGACCGGATCGCCCTGCCCGGAGAGCTCGCGCTGCAAGCTTTCCAAATCGGTGTTCGGAGTGGAGTACTTCAGCTGACGTGCAACCTTCGTCTGCTTTGCCTTTGCCCGGCCGCGGCCCATATGGGACCCCCTCGCACAATGACGGGGCGGCCAAACACTTGGCGGCCCCGTTCTCTTGAAGTAATTCTGTCGTGGGGACCAGTCTAGCGCGCCTCTAGGATTTGTGTTGTCCACCCTGGGTTGCCGCGCCGAGGCGTCTTTCCGCCTTGGTCACGACCTTGCGCGCCTCCCGCCGGACCTTGGTGGGCAGATCGTCGCGGTCGAGCAGCGACCGGATGGCGTCGACGTCGCCGCCCACGAGCAGATCGCGAGACCGCACGCCGTGGTCGGGACGGTCGATGACCGTGACACGATCGCCCGCTCCGACGCTGCCGTGCCGGACAACGCGCAGGTAGGTACCGAAATCGGCCTGGTCCATGAACCGCTTCATCCATCGCGGCTCACCTGCCCACACCGCGAAGGTCTTGCAGGGGACCCGGGGGATGGTGACTTCGAGGACCAGGCCGTCGGAGCCGACCTCCCATCGCTCGCCCACGAATGCGTCGCTGACCGCGATCCCGTCGATACGTAGGTTCTCGCCGAACCATCCGTAAGGAAGCTCACGTCCGAGCTCGTCCGCCCACCGGCGCGCCTCGGGATCGGCGTAGGCGTAGACGGCCTGATCGACGCCGCCATGGTGTCTCTTGTTGCCGACATGGTCGTCGACGAGCCCCATGTCGTCGACACGGAGTCGCCCAGGCCGGGGTCGTTTGTCGATGGCCGACCGGCCGATGCCCTCGAGGATCACGTCGTCGCCGGCCGCGCAGACGGCCAGCACCTCACCGGAGTCCACCCGTCAGGCCCTCCGGGTCGTCGAACCGCTGCGCAGACGTTCGACAGCAGCACGTCCGGCCTGCACCCGGTCGTCCTCCCGGATCGAATCCGGGTCGATGCGGGCGCTCATCGCGGCGTCGGTGCCCACGGTCAACTCGACATCGGCGCCCACATTGCGCTTGACGAGGGCCAGCGCGATGGGCCCCCACTCGTAGTGGTCGACGACGGTGCCGACGCGGCCGACGGTCCGACCGCCCGCCGCCACCGGGTCCCCGGTTGCCGGCCGCTCGTCGACGCTGCCGTCCAGGTGCAGCAGGACCAGCCGTCGTGGCGACTTGCCCAGGTTGTGAACTCGCGCGACGGTCTCCTGGCCGCGGTAACACCCCTTGTCGAGGTGGACCGCGCCGAGTTCGTCGGGTCCGCCGATCCAGTCCACCTCGTGGGGGATCGTCCGGTCGTCGGTGTCGACGCCGAGTCGGGGGCGCCGCGCCGCCACCCGCAGGGCGTCGTAGGCCCAACTGCCGGCCATCCGTGCACCGGCCTCGGTCAACGTGTCCCACCACCGGGTGAGGACGTACTCCGGCACCACGAGGTCGACGACGGGTAGGTCGCGGTCCTCGCCGAGTGGGGGCATCCGGCGCCAGAAGCCGAGGGGCTCGTCCTCGTGATGGGATTCGGGGAGTCCGCCGGCCTGGTAGATGCGGGTGTCGGAACCGATCTCGAGGAGGTCGGCGATCGGGCCGTCGAGCGCACCCGGTCCGACGAGTGTCAGGACCTTCATGTCCGGGCGCCCGGCCGGCTCGGCCTTGGCCCAGAAGACCATCCTGGTGAGGAAGGTCAGCAACGGCTCACCGCGGGAGCCCTCGGTGTCGATCCAGGTGATCCCGTCGATGTCGGTGAGCACGAAATGCTCCTCGACGCGACCGTTGACGTCGAGAGAGAGGTTCTCCGCGCTCGAGCGATCGGGGAGATCGGTGACGTGCTGGCTGGAGATGGTGTGCAGCCAGCTCAGACGTTCGGCGCCCGGGATCTCGATGACCGCGCGATCCGAACGGTCGATGATGATCGTCCCGCCGGAGGCGGCCCGTTGTTCACCGAGAGGGTCACCGTAGTGCCATGCGGTGTCGGGGGAGTGCTGGTCTCCGGGGCCGGGTACCGCCCCGCCGTCGGAATGCCTGGTCAGGATGGGTGAACGGCTCACGTGTCGATTCTACGGGTCTACTCGCGCCGGGGGTCGGCGCGCGGGTTGGCGAGCGCATGGCAGCCTTCTCTCCATGGCGGATTCGATCCTTGTCTCCCTCGACGGCACCCAGCACGACGCCGACGCACCGTTCTTGCATGCCGACGACCTGGCTGCCGTCCGCGGCGACGGCGTCTTCGAGACCCTGCTCGTACGGTCGGGCCGGGCGCGATGCGTCCGGCTGCACCTGGAGCGCTTGGTTCGAAGCGCATCCGCGATGGAACTCCCCGCGCCCGATCTCGACGAGTGGCGTGCCATGGTCGACACCGCGGTGAAGGCCTGGACCGAGGCGCACGGGACGACCCGCGAGGCGTTGCTGAGGCTGGTCTACACCCGGGGACGTGAGCACGGCTCCGCGCCGACCGCCTATGCCACGGTCGACGCCGTACCCGATCGGGTCGCGTCCGCGCGCGCGGACGGCGTCCGGGTCGTGACGCTGGAGCGGGGTTTCTCGATCGACCTGGCGGCGACGGCGCCCTGGCAGTTGCTCGGGGCCAAGACCCTCAGCTATGCGACCAACATGGCGGCGCTGCGGCACGCGGCGTCGGAGGGTTACGACGACGTCATCTTCGTCAGCAGTGAGGGCGCCGTCCTGGAAGGGCCGAGGTCCACGGTCGTGGCGATCTTCGGCGACACTCTCGTCACTCCTCCCGTCGAGATCGGGATCCTCGAATCGACCACCGCGCGTGCGGTGTTCGATCTCGCGACACAGGAGGGTCACAAGACCGAGACCGGTGTGTTGCGGCCCGAGGATCTCGTCGCCGCCGATTCGGTGTGGCTGCTCAGCAGCGTCACGCTCGCCGCCCGGGTCACGCATCTCAATCGGTACGCGATGCCGGTACCGGCCGACGCGGGTGCGTTCACCGCGCTGGTGGACCGCGCGATCGCCGTCGACGACTAGTCCGGGTCCACTCGAATCGCCCCCCGGGGGGCTGCCGCACACGGCGCTCCCGATGAGAGCAAGGACACCTCCTTCGAGGGATCTCGGGGACCTTTGGCGCTTGTCCACGCCCGGTGACCAGGCGTAACGTCGCGCTCATGTCCTACTACTTTTCGTAGTAGGAACCCCGGCAGGATTCCCTGTCCTCGCAGCCCGAGGACCGGCACGTCGATTCGAGGCGATATGGACGCACTGGACGTCTCCCGATGGCAATTCGGGATCACGACCGTCTACCACTTCATCCTGGTGCCGCTGACCATCGGTCTCGCGCCGATGATCGCGGTCATGCAGACGGTGTGGCATGTCACCGGCAACGAACAGTGGCTGCGTGCGACCAAGTTCTTCGGCAAGCTCTTCCTCATCAACTTCGCGCTCGGCGTCGCCACCGGCATCGTGCAGGAGTTCCAGTTCGGCATGAACTGGAGCGAGTACAGCCGATTCGTCGCCGACGTGTTCGGCGCACCGCTAGCTCTCGAGGGTCTCGTCGCGTTCTTCCTGGAGTCGACCTTCATCGGCTTGTGGATCTTCGGCTGGGACCGTTTACCGCGCCGCGTCCACCTGGCGTGTATCTGGTTGGCCGCGATCGGCGTCAACGCCTCGGCGTACTTCATCATCGCTGCGAACTCGTGGATGCAGCACCCGGTCGGAGTCGTGTGGGACGACGAGCGTGGTCGACCCGCGATGAACGACTTCGTCGCGGTGCTCACCAACAACACGACCCTCGCGGCCTTCCCGCATGTGATCGCCGGTGCGTTCCTCACCGCGGGCACCTTCGTCGCGGCGATCGGCATCTGGTGGATGGCGCGGAACTCGTGGCGGGCAAAGAAGATCCGCGAGGCCGCCGAGACCGGTGACGTCGGTGAGATCCCGGCCAGCACCTCGCCGAGTCACGTCGATGCGACAGCCGAAGACCTCGAGAAGGACGCCCGGGACCTCTGGCGTCCCATCACGAGGTTCGCGCTGTGGGTGACCATCGTCTCCGGCGTCGCACTGTTCATCACCGGGGATCTCCAGGCGCAGATCATGTTCAAACAGCAGCCGATGAAGATGGCGTCCGCCGAGTCGCTCTGCGAGACCGAGACGGGCCCGGGCTTCTCGGTCCTGTCCATCGGGCGCCAGAACAACTGCGAGAACATCGAACACGTCATCGAGATCCCGAAGATGCTGTCGTTCCTCGCGAATCACGACTTCGATTCGACGCTGCAGGGTGTCGAGGAACTGCAGGAGCAGTACACCCGGGCCTTCGCCGGGCAGCCGAACGTGCCGGCGAACCAGAACTTCGCACCCAACCTCTTCGTGACCTACTGGGGCTTCCGGGCGATGATCACCTGGGCGCTCGGCTCGGTCGTGGTGGCGCTGGGCGGATTGTGGTTCACGCGCCGAAAGCGGGTGGTCGAATCCAGACGCTTCGGCTTCATCGCCCTGCTGATGATCCCGACGCCGTTCCTGGCCAACAGTTCCGGCTGGATCTTCACCGAGATGGGACGCCAGCCGTGGGTCGTGGCGCCCAACTGGGAGGACGACCTCGACCCGCTCCGGATCAGCATGCTGGTGCAGAACGGCGTCTCCAACCATTCGGCGAGCACCGTGCTGGTCACCCTGATCGGGTTCACGCTGCTCTACGGCGCACTCGGCGTCGTGTGGTTCATGTTGCAGCGGCGCTACGTCATCGAGGGCCCGGCCGCGCACGATTCGCGACCACCGGGTCACATCGACGACGACGAATCCGAATCCGATGAGCCCAAACAGCTCTCGTTCGCGTACTAGAGGAGCGTGATCATGAGTCTCGAAGAAATCTGGTTCCTGGTCATCGCGTTCCTGTTCGTCGGGTATTTCGTGCTGGAGGGTTTCGATTTCGGAGTCGGCATGCTGATGCCGATCCTCGGATCGAGTCACACCGGTGGCGACGACAAGGTGGCCGCCGGCGATCCGGAGGCCGATCCCGACAAACGGCGCCGCGCGCTCCTCAACACCATCGGCCCGGTCTGGGACGGCAACGAGGTCTGGCTCATCACCGCGGGTGCGGCGCTGTTCGCCGCCTTCGGTGGTTGGTACGCAACCATGTTCAGTGCGTTCTACCTACCCCTGTTCCTGATCCTCATCGGTCTCATCGTGCGGGTGTGTGCGATCGAGTGGCGGGGCAAGATCAACAATCCCCGCTGGCGCATGTGGTGCGACATCGGAATCGGGTTGGGGTCGTGGATCCCGGCGATCCTGTGGGGTGTGGCGTTCGCCAACGTCGTGCGCGGGTTGCCGATCGACGCCGACGCCCAGTACACCGGTGGGTTCTTCAACCTCCTCAACCCGTACGCGCTCCTCGGCGGTGCGACCACCCTGCTCGCCTTCCTCACCCACGGCGCGGTGTTCATCTCGCTGAAGACCTCCGGTGTGTTGCAGGAGGATTCCGCTCGCTACGCCGCCCGGCTGGCTTGGCCGACACTGATCGTGGCCGCCGTGTTCCTGCTGTGGACCCAGTTCGCGTATGGCAACTCGTGGACGTGGATTCCGGTGCTCATCGCCGCCGTCGCCGCGGTGGGCATGGTGATCGCCACCCAGATCCGCCGGGAGGGTTACGCTTTCGTGTTCACGTGCATCGCGATCGCGGGCACGGTCGCCGCGCTGTTCGCCGTGCTGTTCCCGAATGCGATCCCGTCCACCCTGAATCCGGAGTGGAACCTCACCATCGAGAACACGGCGTCGAGCGACTACACACTCACGATCATGACGTGGGCGGCTGTGCTCATCACCCCGGTGGTGATGGGCTACCAGGCCTGGACCTACTGGGTGTTCCGCAAGCGGCTGTCGGTCGCGCACATCCCGGACCCGGCCGGACTCCCGTCGCTGCGAATCCCGAGCAAGTGAGAACCGCCCGGCCGCCCGTCGACCCACGGCTGCTGCGCTATTCGCCGACGACCCGGCGTTATGTCGCGGTCACGGCGGTGTTCGCCGTGGCCGAGGTGGTGGCGATCATCGTCGCGGCGGGCATGGCCGCCTCGATCCTGTCCGAACTGATCGTGTCACCGGCGTCGCGTTCGTTCGATGCGCAGTGGGCGCACCTGGTCGTGCTGGCCGCGGCGATGTCGGCAAGGACGGCAATGGCTTTCGGACACGACCGGTATGCGCATCGGGCCGCCGAGCGGGCCATCGCCGAGCTGCGCGCCGAAGCGCTCGACGTCCTCACCGACCCGCGTCAGACCTCGTCGCGATCCCTGGCGGGTCTGCGAGAGCACGCGAGTACCGTTCTGCTCCGGGGGCTCGACGCGCTGGGGCCCTACCTCTCCGGCTACCTGCCCGCGCTCGTGTCCGCCGCGGTGCTCACCCCGGCGGTGACGGTGGTCATCGCCTTCGCCGACTGGCCGTCGGCACTGATCATCCTGATCACACTCCCGCTCATCCCGGCCTTCATGGTCCTGGTGGGGCTGATGACACGGGACCGGACCACACGCAAGCTCGAGACGATGAGCCGGCTCAGCGCGCAGCTCCTCGATCTGATCGCCGGTCTGCCGACCCTGCGGGCACTCAACCGCGCCGAGGCGCCGGCGGCCCGCGTCGCCGAACTCGGACAGGCCCACCGCCGCAGCACGATGAGCTCGCTGCGGGTGGCGTTCCTGTCCGGCGCCGTGCTCGAGTTGTTGGCCACGCTGTGTGTCGCGCTCGTCGCCGTGGGAATCGGTCTGCGGCTCGTGTACGGCGAGATGTCGCTTTATGCCGGCGTTTTCGCGCTGATCCTCGCCCCTGAGGCGTACCTGCCGCTGCGGCGCGTCGGCACCCAGTTCCACAATTCGACGGACGGCCTGGCCGCTGCCGGACAGGTTTTCGAACTCATCGACGCCGACGCCGCGCCGCAACCGGTGCCCGGGACCCGCGGGATCACTGTCGCCGGCGCACCGATCTCACTCCTCGACCTCGGCGTGCACGGTCGCGACGGCTGGGCCCCCGAAGGGCTGCGGGCCACGATCGAGCCCGGCGCGCTGACCGTGTTCAGCGGGCCCAACGGGTCGGGCAAGTCGACCGCGCTCGCCGCCGTGATGGGCCTGATCTCACCGGACGAGGGTGCGGTTCTCATCGGATCGACCCCGGTCGCACAGGCCGACCCCGCGGCGCTGCACGAGCAGATCGCCTGGCTGCCGCAGCAGCCGGTGATCGTGCCCGGGACGGTCGGGGAGAACGTCGAACTGTTCGGCACGCTCGACCGCTCAGCCCTCGAACACGCCGCCGTCGCCAGCGGTTTCGACGACGTCGTGGCCGGGCTGCCGCGGCGTCTCGACACGGATCTGGGAGCAGGCGGAGTGGGACTCTCGGCCGGACAGCGCCAGCGACTCGCGCTCACCCGGGTGCTCGCCTCCCCAGCGCCACTGCTGCTCCTCGACGAACCCACGGCCCATCTCGACGCGGCTTCCGAACGCGAGGTGTTCGGCGCCCTGCGAGAGCGAGCTCGGGCCGGCGACACCGTCGTCGTGGTCGCGCATCGGGGAGTGGCCCGCGACTTCGCCGATCGGGTGGTCGAATTCCCGGCCGGTAGCTCGGAGGTGCTCGATGCGTGACGATCCGCTGCTCCGTGCACTCGGATTCCTCGGCCTGCGAGGGCGGCCCGTCGCCAGGGCACTGCTCCTGGGAGTGGGCGGGTCGTTGTCGGCGCTCGGACTCGCGGCGTTGTCGGCGTGGCTGATCACGCGGGCGTGGCAGATGCCGCCGGTGCTGTACCTGTCGGTCGCGATCACCGCGGTGCGGGCACTGGGGATCTCGCGCGGCCTGTTCCGCTACCTGGAGCGTCTGGCGACGCACGATCTCGCCTTGAACGCGATGGCGACCGCCCGGGAACGGCTGTACGCAGCACTCGCCACCGGGTCGCCCGCCTACTCGGTGACGCTGCGGCGCGGCGAACTGCTCAACCGGACCGGCGACGACATCGAAGAGATCGGCAACGCTCTCATCCGGGGCCTCATCCCCATCGGGATCGGTGCGACCACATCGGTGGCCGCCGTCGTCGTGATGGCCCTGGTGTCGGTGCCCGCGGCGGTCGTCCTGGCCGTGGCGCTCCTCGTCAGTGGTGTCGTCGCCCCGTGGCTGGCGGCCCGCGGTGGCGCGCACTCGATCCACGACGGCGCGCGAGCCGCGTCCGAGGTCGCCGAGGCGACGACGACCGCACTGTGGCACGCGTCGGAACTCGTCGTCGCCCGCAGGAGGCGCGATGTCCTCGACGCTGCGGCCGACGCCGACCGCAGGCACCTGCAGGCCACCGACCGAGGTGTCCGGTGGCAGGCGTCCGCCGCGGCGGCGACGCCACTCGCGATGGGTGCCTCGATCGTCGCGGCATGTGTGATCGCAATCCAGTTGGCCGCGCAGACAACGGGATCGCTGGCCGGAGTGAGTTCGGGTGACGGGCTGACGCCGATGATCCTCGGCGTCCTCGTGCTGTTGCCGTTGTCGGCGTTCGAGTCCACCGCGCCGCTGACCGAGGCGGGTGTGCAGCTCGAACGCAGCCGCCAGAGTGCCGCGCGGGTGATGGCTCTCGTCGACGGTGCCCACCCCGGCGGCGTCACCGAGGGCGATGTCGCCGTGCATCGTTCACCGGTCGCGCTGGCGGGCACCGGCCTGCGCTGGGGGCATCCCGGGCGCGCGGTCCTCGGGCCCGAGATGGGCGTGGACCTCGATGTGCGACCGGGATCGCGGCTCGCGGTGGTGGGACCGAGCGGTGTCGGCAAGTCGACACTCCTGCTCACGCTGGCCGGGCTGCTGCCCGTGGCCTCGGGCGAACTCAGCTGCGTCGACGCGGCGACCGGTGATGATGTCGAATTGCGTTCGGCGGCCTGCTATTTCGCGGAGGAAGGGCACATCTTCTCGACGACCCTCCGCGAGAACCTCCGCGTGGCGCGCGGCGACGCCACCGACGACGAGATCACCGTGGCGTTGCGCGCCGTGGGACTGGACGGATGGGCGGGCGTGCTTCCCGAGGGCCTCGACACCACCATCACCGGCGGCGCCGACGTTCTCAGTGGCGGCCAGCGGCGCCGGTTGCTGCTGGCCCGGGCACTTCTGCACCCCGCGCCCGTCGTGCTCCTCGACGAACCGACCGAACATCTCGACGCAGCCGACTCCGACCACCTGCTGCGCAGACTCCTCGGCGTCGATGACGACCTCTTCGGACCCGATCGGATCGTCGTGGTCGTCACGCATCAACTGCCGGCCGACACGGGCCCGGCGGCCGTACTGCATCTCACGCAAGCCCGTGAACACGAGCTCCCGTGAACAGAAACGGGGCCGGACGTGAGACGTCCGGCCCCGTTCCCCCCTGTGAGAGGCGGGAGGTCTAACCGGCGGCCACCTCGTAGCCCATCGGCAGCATCGTCGACTTGTGCTCGAGGAAGGATTCGAGCCCCTCGCGACCGTTCTCGCGGCCGATGCCGGAGTTCTTGTAACCGCCGAAGGGTGACTCGGGATCGATGGCGTACCAGTTGATCCCGAAGGTTCCCGTACGGATCTTGGTGGAGATCTCGATGCCGCGCTCGACGTCGTTGGTCCACACGGTGCCGGCGAGTCCGTAACTCGAGTCGTTGGCGATGGCGATGGCCTCGTCGACGTCGTCGTAGGCGATCACCGACAGCACCGGCCCGAAGATCTCCTCCTGGGCGATCGCCATGTCGTTGGTGACGCCGGTGAAGATCGTCGGGGTCAGGAAGTAGCCGGAGTCGAGTCCCTCGGGACGTTCGCTCTCGAGAACCGCGGTGGCCCCGGCCTTCTTGCCGAGTTCGACGTACTGCTCGACCTTGTTGCGCTGGTTCTCGGTGATCAGCGGTCCGAGCTGCGCCTCCGGATCGGACGGGAGGCCGACCTTCATCGCCTTCGCGGCGTCGACCATGGCGGCGACGATCTCGTCCTGCCGACTGCGCGGCACCAGGATTCGGGTCTGGGCGACGCAGGCCTGGCCGGTGTTGAACAACCCGAGGAAGGTCAGCATGAAGGCGTTCGCGGCGATGTCGACGTCGTCGAGGACGATGGCGGCGGACTTGCCGCCCAATTCCAGCGAACACCGCTTGAGCGTCTCCGCGCACGCCGCACCGATGGCCTTTCCGGCCGCGGTCGAACCGGTGAAGGTGATCTTGTCGACGTCGGGGTGGGCGACGAGCGCCTGCCCGGTCTCGGTTCCGCCGGTGACGACCGAGATCGCCTCGGCCGGAACGCCTGCCTCGATGAACAGCTGCGCGACGTAGTTGCCGGTCATCGGGGTCTCGGGCGCGGGCTTGAGCACCACCGAGCATCCGGCGGCGAGTGCGGCGCCCATCTTGTTGCAGGTGATGAACAGCGGGACGTTCCAGGCGCAGATGGCTCCGACGACGCCGACCGGCTCACGGGTGATGCGGGTGGTCCCGAACAGGCCGGTCCGGTATTCCTCCCACTGGTAGCCGCGCGCGGCGTTGGCATATGCGCGCAGGACCCCGGTGCCGGGAAGCTGCTGCAAGGTGCTGATGGCGCTGGGCGGGGCGCCCATCTCGGCCGAGACCAGCGCCGTGATCTCGTCGCCGCGCTCGTCGATCAGGTCGGCGACCTTGGCGATGATGTCGGCGCGCTGTGCGGGGGGTGTCGAACTCCAGACACCCGAATCGAACGCCGAGCGGGCGGCGCGCACCGCCGCGTCCACGTCGGTGGCGTCGGCGAGCGGCACGGACCCGACGCGCTCACCGGTGGCGGGGGAGTGGACCTCGAGGGTCTCGGTGGAATGAGGGTCGACCCACTGGCCGCCGATGAGCAACTGGGGTTGATCGCCTCCGCCGGTGATGGTGGCGGGGTGGGACTCCACGGTCTCGGTCATTACGCGTGTGCTCCTCAGGAGGACGGGTCCTTGCGTGCGGGGATGCGGCGACGAGCCGCCTGCAGGCAAGTGTGAACTACGGCACACGCAATACTAGAACACGTTCTAACTTCAATGCCAGGGCCCGCCCGGATCAGATGCTGCCGAAGGCCGCCCGGGCCTCCATGCCCGCCATCACGTCGTCGAGGACGTCGAGTTGGGCCGCGGGATCGTCGCTCTCGAGGATGCGCTGCTGATCATGTGGCTGGGACACCACGCGGGCCGCCCAGCGGTGGATCGGCGAGATGTCCGCGGTTGCCGGATCGGCGTCGATGACCGACAGCGCCGCGATGACCGGGCCCGGATCCTCGCCGGCGGCCTCGAGCCGCCGGCGCATCAGCGAGTGCAGCCGGCCGTCGAGGGCATCCAGTCGGGCCAGGTGCTCGGGGGAGGGTGCCCGCTCGGGGAGCGCCTCGACCCGCGCCCGGGGGTACGGGTCGTCGGCCAACCATTCGACAACCCGGAAACGCTGCCGGCCCGTGCACCGCAGCGCGGCACGGCCGTCCGGCAGGCGACCGGTGATCTCCGCGTCGGCGATGGTGCCCACGTCGCAACGGACCTCGCCGCCGCCGACCTCGAAACCACGGGATATGAGCACCACGCCGAAGCGCACGCGCGGTGGCTCGTCCGAGTCGTCGAGGTGGTCGGTCAGCATCTGCCGGTAGCGCGGCTCGAAGACGCGCAGCGGCAGTTCCGCGCCCGGCACCAGAGCGGTGCCGAGCGGGAACATCGGCGCGACGAACGTCGCGTCGGCATCCGGCTCCGAGTTCAGGACCCGCTCATCTCAGGCTCGCTCGTCTCGGGGATGCGTCCGTCAGGACCGGGGCCTCGCGTCGAGCACGACCTCGAACTCGAGCAGGTCGGCGCCCGAGGCGACCGGCTTGGCACGCTCGCCGGAGTGCGCCTCGCGGGCGGGTCCGGCCGACCACGCCTGGAAGTCCTCCTCGGACTCCCACTCCGTCACGACGAAGTAGCGGTCGTCGCCCTTGACGGGACGGAGGAGCTGGAACCCGAGGAAACCCTGGGAGCCGTCGACCGAGTGGGCGCGGTTGGCGAATCGCTTCTCCAGTTCGGGGCCTGCACCCTCGGGGACGGAGATGGCATTGATCTTCACTACAGACATGGGTCCACCATAGGCGCTGCCCGGACGAGGTGGCCCCCGGAACGCGGACAGGTCCGGCGGGTCGATCACACTCCTTCTCTCACTGCGGGTCCGGCTACAGTGCTGGCATGTTCGATGGCAGGCCCCCGGAGGAGACCGGACTCCGTGATCACGGGGGTCCGGTCGCCGTCGGCGAAGCGCCTGCAACGGCAACACCCCCGATCGTCTTGCTCCACGGCCTGATGGGACGCGGTCGCACATGGCGACGACAGATCCCGTGGCTGCGCTCCTACGGGCGCGTGTTCACCTTCGACGCCGCGTTCCACACCGGCGCCGACGTCGATGAGCCCACCGACGCAAGCGAACTCGCGACCGAGCGGTTCGTCGCAGATCTCGCCGAGCTGCTGACGTGGATCGATCGGGGCCCGGCGATCCTCATCGGCCACTCGATGGGCGCGTTGCACGCCTGGTGTGCCGCGGCTGCCTATCCCGAACTCGTCGCCGCGCTGGTCGTCGAGGACATGGCACCGGATTTCCGCGGACGGACGACCACGAGCTGGACCCCGTGGTTCGAGTCGTGGCCGGAACGGTTCGCATCAGTGGACGAGGCGATCGAGATGTTCGGGCCGGTGGCCGGACGCTACTTCCACGAGGCATTCGACGACGGCCGGTTGCACGGCCGGATTCCGTTGTGGAGTGCCATCGCCGCCGAGTGGGGCAGACGCGACTTCTGGGCGCAGTGGCGGTCGGTTCGGGTGCCATCGCTGGTGATCGAGGCCGAACACGGTGTCACGCCGCCGGGCCAGATGCGCACCATGTGCGAGGTCAACGACCATGCCATCCACCTACGGGTGGCGGGGGCCGGACATCTCGTCCACGACGACGCGCCCCGCACCTATCGCGGTGCGGTGGAGGCTTTTCTGTCCGGTCTCGAGTATTGACCGGCTCCTGCTGATCGAACGATGCTCCCCCGAAACGGAATTCGGGGCGCACACGATGAATCGTGTGCGCCCCGAGGGGGAGACGGTTGTGTCAGGACGGATCGGCGGGTGCGATCGGTGCACCGTTGAGCCGGCGCCAGCAGTGCACCAGGAACAGCTGGGCCACCGGGGCCGCGACGATCAGGCCGACGTAGCAGACGAGGACACCGACCAGATTGATCGCGTAGGTGACCAGCAGGGTGAGGATCGAGTCACCCACCTTCGACTTGGTCAGCTCGAAGGACGCCTTCATGGCGTTGATCGGCGAGAGGTTCTTGTCGATGGTCGCGACGACGGAGAACATCAGGAAGAACATCGCCACGATGCCCGGGATGATGCAGAGCGCGTAGCCGATACCCGTGATCAACCCGACCAGGATCGCGGTTCCGATGACCGGGCCGAACCGGATGGGCGTCAGGAACGACTTGGCCGTCACCGGTTCACCGTTGGCGACCCGGACCGCGCCGGAGATGATGCTGGCCTGGATGTAGAGGAGGCCCAGGATGAACACGAGGTACACCAGGCCGAAAAGAATCGAGCCGCCGAGACCCAGCGATGTCTCGGTGTAGGTGAATCCGTACGAGTCAGTGGTGGTCTCGGTGGTGCCGAAGATCGCGGCTGAGGAGAACCCGACCGCGATGAGGGCCGCGCCCAGCAGGAAGACCGCGAGACCCGGCAGGATCATCGCGCCGACGTTGTTCTTGAACTTGCCGAACGCCCACGAGAACGCGGTGCCCACGTCGATCTTGCCCGAATCGTAGGGCGCGCCTTGCGGATCGGGGGCGCCCGGGTAGGCGCCGGCAGCGCCGTACTGCGGGCCGCCGGGAGGCGGCGGGGGAGGTGCCTGGCCGTACTGCGGTTGCGGCGGCTGCTGCCCGTACTGCGGAGCCGGTGCCTGCTGACCGTAGTCGGGACCCGGGGGCTGCTGCCCGTACTGGGGCGGGGGCGGTTGCTGCCCGTACTGCGGGGGCTGCTGACCGGGGTGACCACCCGGTTGCTGCGGGTCCGAGGGTGGGACAGGGGGATACGGCGGCTGGCTCATGGACCGGGACATTAGCAACGATCCGGCCGCAGTGGGAGACTATCTCCGAACGATCAAACGACTGGTCAATGATCGTGGCACGAATTATGGGTTCGGCGCAGCGGGTTGGACGTCGGCGCCCGAGATCCCGTTCCCGAAAGGCTCACCCGCCGTCGCCTTCGCCCGCGAGGCAGTAGCGGCCGTCGGCGGTGATCTCGACCAGACCGTCGACGAGGAGTGAGTCCAGGGCCCGATCGCGCTGGGCGGTGTCGGATGTCCAGACGGTGTCGAGTCTCGAGCGCTCGACCGAGCCGTCGGTGTTGCGCAGAACATCCATGAGCAGGCCGCGGACCTGACGATCGGTGCCGGCGAACTTCTGCGTCTTCCGCGGCGGACCCGCGTACGGTGGCCTGCCGAGTCGAACCCAGGTGCAGTCGACGAGAGGGCAGTTGTCGCACTTGGGATTTCGTGCCGTGCACACGAGGGCTCCGAGTTCCATCAGGGCCGCGGAGAACCGGGGTGCCGACGCGGCATATGCGTCGTCGGCCGACCGCGGCAGCAACACCTCCGCGTCCACGAGATCGCGCCGGGACGGATTCGAGGGCTGTTCGCGTCCGTGCACCGCACGCGCGATCACCCGCCGGACGTTGGTGTCGACGACCGGGACCGCCCGGCCGTAGGCGAAGCAGGCGACCGCCCGGGCGGTGTAATCGCCGATGCCCGGCAGGGTCAGCATCGTCTCCACGTCGTCGGGGACGCGGTCGTCGTGGTCGCGGGCGAGTACCTTCGCGCACTCGTGCAAACGGAGCGCGCGGCGCGGGTAACCGAGCTTGCCCCAGGCGCGCAAGACCTCACCGGCCGGCTCGGCGGCCATCGCCGACGGCACCGGCCAGCGCCGGACCCACTCACGCCACGGCTCGACCACCCGGGAGACGGGAGTCTGCTGCAGCATGATCTCGCTGATGAGGATCTGCCATCCGGTGCAGGAGGGATCGCGCCACGGGAGATCGCGTTCCTGGGTATCGAACCAGCCGAGCAGAGTGCCCGATGGCACACTATTGAGCATGACCGCAACGACACCACGGGCCGCGTGGCGCATTCTGCGCGACGGCAACGACCGATTTGTGACAGGTGAATCTCAGCATCCCAGCCAGGGTATCGAGGATCGTGCGCGCCTCGCCGACGGCCAGCACCCGCACGTCGTGCTCTTCGGCTGCGCCGACTCGCGACTGTCCGCCGAGATCATCTTCGACCAGGGCCTCGGCGACATGTTCGTGGTCCGCACGGCCGGACACGTCATCGATTCGGCGGTGATGGGATCGCTCGAGTACGCCGTCGAGGTGTTGGAGGTGCCGCTGATCGTGATCCTCGGTCACGACAGCTGCGGCGCGGTGAAGGCGACGCTCGACGCACTCGACGACCTGCAGATCCCCGGCGGTTACATCCGCGACGTGGTGGAGCGCGTGGCGCCGAGCATCCTCGCCGGTCGTCGTGAAGGACTCAGCCGCGTCGACGAATTCGAGGCACGCCACGTCGTCGAGACCGGGCAGCTGCTGATGCAGCGCAGTCGGGTCATCGCCGATCGCATCAGCACCGGCCGTCTGGCGATCGTGGGCCTGACCTACCAGCTCCACGAGGGCAAGGTCAGCGTGCAGGGTGTGTACGGCGACATCGGCGAGCGTCCGGCCCCGACCGCGATCACCGTCGAGTCCGCCTGACCTGACGACCCTTCGAGACGGCCCCTCCGCGAGCTCCGGGGCCTCCTCAGGGTGCGGTGGAGACGGCCCCTCCGCGAGCTCCGGGGCCTCCTCAGGGTGCGGTGGAGACGGCCCCTCCGCGAGCTCCTGGGGCCACCTCAGGGTGCGGTGGAGGCGGCCCCTCCGCCTCGCGAGCTCCTGGGGCCTCCTCAGGGTGCGGTGGAGACGGCTCCGAGCCTGAAGGCGAACTCTAGACTTTGCCTGCTCGGAGCCGTTTTTCGCGTGCGACACGCCGCTCGTGATCAGCCGGAAGTCAAGACCCGGCCGTTAGCGTGGGGGGCGTGATCGAACCCCAGGGCCCGCTGCCACCCGAGATCTACTGGCGACGCCGCGTCGTCGCCGCGGGCGGCGCGCTGGTCGTCGTCGGGTTGGTGGTCGCCCTGATCGTGTGGATGACCTCGAGCGGCGACGATCCACAGAACACCGCATCGTCGCAGAGCGTTGCGCCGAGCACCTCGGCATCCACGTCGGAGTCCGCACCGCCGGCCTCCGAGCCGCAGGCCGGTGGCGCCTCGGGCGCACCTGACGGCGGAGGGGCCGGAAGCGGTGGCGCGGGCGGCGGTTCGGGTGCTCCCGCCGGTCCTCCCGCGGGCGCCTCGACTCCGCCCGAATCAGCAAGTCCCGCAGGCGTTCCCGGTGCAGCCGGGCCGGCTCTCTGCCCGGATCAGGCGATCTCGGTGGTTCTCTACACGGACAAGCCGACCTACACGATCGGGCAGAACCCCGTGTTCACGATCGTCACCACCAATGCCGGGTTGTCCGAATGCACCCGCGACGTCGGCAAGGCCGTCCAGAACGTGATCGTGCGGACGCTCGACGGCACCCGGACGCTGTGGTCGGCGCGGGACTGTTCGCCGGTGAACACCGTCAACAACGTGGTCCTCAAGCCCGCTCAGCAGGTCAAGGACACCATCACCTGGTCGGGGACCACCAGCAGCCCCGGCTGCGAGCGCCCGCGGACCCAGGTCCCGGCCGGTTCGTACTCCGCGATCGGCAAGATCGGTGAGCGCGAATCGTTCCCGATCACGTTCAACATGGTCGCGCCCGCGCAGCAGCCCTGACCGGAACGGTCTGAGGGGTGGTGGCGACCGGAACGGTCTGAGGTTCGCAGCGGCCGGTTTCTAGTCGTAGCGCTCGATGCTCGTCTCGGCCAGCCGTGACAATCCCTCGCGGATGTGGCGGGCCCAGATGCTGCCGATGCCCTCCACGGCCTGCAGGTCGGCCGACGAGCTGGCGAGCAGCGCCTGCAAGGTGCCAAAACTGCGTACGAGCCGGTCGACGTGGGCGAACTGGAGCCGGGAGATCCGGGCCAGCAGGCGATAACCGCGCGGACTCATGGCGGTGTCCTGGGCGTCGATGGTCGTCGGGTAGCCGAAGGCGCCGGCGAGCAGTGTGAGATCGAGTAGGTCTGCGTCGCTGAGGTTCTCGACGACCTCCAGTGCCTGTCGGACATCCTCGGCGGTGGCCGGCTCGGGGCTCGCGTAGTAGTCGCGGACCAGCAACTCGCGCATGGTGTCGTTGTCGCTGATGAGTTCTTCGAGCTGCAGGCTCACCTGGCGGCCGTTCACACCGAGTTCGAGCACGTACTCCTCGATCTCGACCGATACCCGCCGCACCATCTCCATGCGCTGGGCGGTGGACATCGCATCGCGCAGCAGCACGTAGTCCTCGATCTCGGCGCGCGACAGCGCGGAGATCACCTCGTCGAGCCGGGCCTTGTAGCGCTCGAGGGTCGCCAGGGCGACGTTGGCGCGCGACAGGATCGGATCGGGGCTCTCGACGACCCGGCGCGCACCGTCGACGTAGACGCTGACGATCGACATCGACGCACTCACCGAGATCACGGGATGGCCGGTCTGGATGGCCGTGCGTTCCGCGGCGCGGTGTCGGGTGCCGGATTCCTCGGTCGGGATCGACGGGTCGGGGACGAGTTGGACATTCGCCCGGACGATGCGCTTGCCGTCGGTCGACATCACGACCGCACCGTCCATCTTGGCGAGTTCGCGGAGCCGGGTCGGCGCGAACTCGACGTCGAGGTGGAAGCCGCCGTCGCAGATCTTCTCGACGTCGGAGTCGTGACCCAGCACGATCAGCGCGCCGGTGCCACCCCGCAGGATGCGCTCGAGGCCGTCGCGCAGGGGGGTTCCCGGCGCGACGCGCGCCAAGGTCTCGCGCGTCAGTTCCGATTTCAGCGCTTCGGTGATCATGTCTCCCCTTCGGCAACCACATCGCCGCGTGGGACGTGGCCGACCGCACGCAGAGCCGCTGCCCCGCGACACCGGCCCCTTCACCGGTGACCGGGCAATGGTGACTAGGGTACCGGGATGTGAAGAGCAGCAGCTTTGCGGTGCCCGACGAGCTCGACGTGCTCGAGCGTCATCCCAAGACCTCGAAGCCCGGCGAGCCCATGCGACGTCACAACCAGTCGTGCTTCGGCTGCGGCGAGGACTCCCCGCGGGGGCTGCATCTGACGGTGTTCGCGGGGGAGGGTTTCACCGTCGACGCGCAGATGCCCGTCGAACAGTGGATGGAGGGCGGCCCGGGTGTCATCCACGGCGGCATCCTGTCCAGTGCGTTCGACGACGTGATGGGCATGCTGCCCCGCCTCATCGGCCCGGCGGCGGTCACCGTGCATCTGCAGGTCGATTTCCTCAAGCCGATCCCGGTGGGGCGCACGCTGCACATCCACGCGTCGATCATGGGCAAGCAGCGACGGAAGATCTACGCGGAAGCCGTTGCGCACCTGGGTGATCCGGAACGTCCCGTTGCCCAGGCTCATGCGGTCTTCGTGACCATCGACGCGCGCGAACACTTCGCCGAGCACATCGACAACAGTGCCAAGGCACAGGAGTACCGGGAACGGATGGATCGTCCGTAGTCGTCAGAATGGCGCGTCCGCCGGGTGTGCGGCGCGCAGTGCGACGGCGTCGGCCAGGGTGCCGACACGCAGGATTCTGAGGCCCTTGGGGAGTTCCTCGTCGGTCGCAGCCGGGATGATCGCCTCGCGGAACCCGAGTCGCTTGGCCTCGGCCAGACGACGCGCCACCGCCGACACACGTCGGACCTCTCCGCCGAGGCCGACCTCCCCGATCACCACGGTCGACTGCGGGATGGGCTTGTTCTTGACGGTCGAGTAGACCGAGAGTGCGATGGCCAGGTCGGCCGCCGGCTCGGTGACCCGCATCCCGCCGACGGTCGAGAGGTAGACCTCGCTCTTCGCGATGGGCGTCAGACCCGCTCGGGCCTGCAGCACGGCCAGGACCATCGACACCCGGTTCATGTCGAGCCCGGAGACCGCGCGCCTCGGATTGTTCATCTCGGTGCCGTTGGCCAGCGCCTGCACCTCGCCGACGAGCGCGCGTTTGCCGTCCATCGTGACCAGCGTGGCGCTACCGCTCACATCCGAGTCCCGCTGGTGCAGGAAGATCCCCGACGGGTCGGGCACCTGATGGATGCCGTCGTCACGCTGCTCGAAGCAACCGACCTCATCGGCCGCCCCGAATCGGTTCTTGACCCCGCGCACCATCCGGAGAGTGGAGTGCTTGTCGCCCTCGAAGGCCAGGACGACGTCGACGAGGTGTTCCAGCGACCGGGGGCCAGCGACCGTCCCCTCCTTGGTCACGTGGCCGACCAGGATGACGGCGACGCCGCGGTTCTTCGCCAGGGACACCAGCGCGGTGGTGACGGCGCGGATCTGGGTCACGCCACCGGTCACACCGTCGGCGCCGGTCGCCACGACCGTCTGGACCGAGTCGACGATCATCAGCGACGGAGCGACCGAATCGACGTGTCCGAGGATGGTGGCGAGGTCGGTCTCGGCCGCCAGGAACACGTTGGGGTGGACCGCGCCGGTGCGCTCGGCACGCATCCGGACCTGACCCGCGGACTCCTCGCCGGTGATGTAGAGGGCGGTTCGGTCGCGTTCGGCCCAGTGCTTGACCGTCTCCAACAGCAGGGTCGACTTGCCGACGCCCGGCTCACCCGCCAGCAGGATGACCGATCCGGGGACGACGCCCCGGCCGAGGACCCGGTCGAGCTCGCCGATCCCGGTGGGGACAGCGGCGGTGGCCTGCGCGTCCACCTCGGTGATGCGCAGCGCCGGACTCGTCGGCGCCACGGACGCAGTCGATCTCGACGACGTGGCCACCCCGGCGACCTCGGCGACCGTGCCCCACTCGCCGCACTCCGGACAGCGTCCGACCCATTTGGGCACCTGATGGCCGCAGCCGGTGCAGCGAAACGACGACTTGGGTTTGGCCACCCGATCAGCCTAGGTGTGGACTCCGACAGCGTGCTCGTCCGGTCCCGGCGGTGGGAATCCCGGACACGAGAATCGGGGCCCGGCGACACCGGACCCCGATTCTCGGGTACTGCAGGTTCAGTCGGCGCGGGTCAGTGACCGCCACCCTCGCTGTTGCCGCCGTCTTCGCCGTGGCCGCCGCCACCCTCGTGGCCTTCGCTGCCCTCGTGCTCGCCGCCGCCCTCGGCGTGGCCGCCCTCACCGTGGTCCTGGTTGTAGAACGTGGGCTCGGCGTTGCGGGCGACGTCCTGTCGCTCGAGCTCGGCGCCACTGTCGACCGGTGTGTCGACGGTGATCTCGCCGGCGTCGACCCAGCGGCCGTCGGCCTCACGCTTCTCGAATCGGAATGTCAGGTCGGTGGTGAGCCCGGACGCGACGGTCTTGCCCGCGTTGCGGAGCTCGGCGGTCACCTTCTTCTCGATCTCGGCGTTCGCGCCGACCGGGGTGCCGCCGCGCAGGGCGAGTCCCGGCGGGATGATGCGGTCGTTGGATTCGGTGCCCTCGATGAATTCGATCTGGCCCTGCTCGGCCGTGATCTCCTTCAGTCGGTAGTAGGTCAGCGGGTCGGAGTTGGCGACCACGAAGGCGATCTCGAACGGTCCGCCGCTGCCGAAGACGGTCGGTGCGTCCTGTTCGGGGTAGAGGATCTGCACGTCGCGCAGCTGCAGAGCTTCGAAGTTGACGTTTGCGCCGTTCACGGCGGGCAGCTGGTTGGCGGTCTGCGAGATCTGTCCCGCACCGCAACCGGTCGTGCCCAGGGCGACGGCGATGCCGATGGCGGCCACCGCGGTCACCATGCGAGATGGCGCAACCGCCGACCGCCGTGCGGAAAGTGAAAGCACTGACACCCGATCCTCCCAGGTCATACGAAGCCGACATGCAGCGCGCGAAACCCTGCACTACGCAGCGTAGTGGGCTCGGTCGGCAAAAGTGCGCCCGGGTACCCGATTGGTCACCGACGGTGGCTGCCCGCGAACACTTCCCGGGCGTGGCGGAGGCGTCCGGAACGTCGTCCGCGTGTGACGCCTGCGACGTGGCGCCGACGGTCCGTCGGAGGGCCGCGCGCCTTCACCCGAGACCCCTTGCGACCTCGCAAGAGCCCGCTCTGAAACCTGTTCACCGCGTTGACCTGCACCGTTGGGTGGGTGCCCCGAAACGCCCGTGCTAGACTGGCTCTACTCGAAAGGGGCAAGGAACATTGAATTTCAAAGTTGGCGACACCGTCGTTTACCCCCATCACGGTGCTGCTCGGGTCGAAGACATCGTGACCCGGACCATCAAGGGTGAGCAGATCGAATACCTTGTTCTCAAGGTTGCCGACGGTGACATGACCGTTCAGATTCCCTCGACGAAGCTCGAGTACGTGGGCGTTCGCGACGTCGTCGGACAGGAAGGCCTCGACCAGGTCTTCCAGGTTCTGCGGGCCCCGCACACCGAGGAGCCGACGAACTGGGCACGCCGGTTCAAGGCCAACCAGGAGAAGCTGATCTCGGGCGACATCATCAAGGTCGCGGAGATCGTGCGTGACCTGTGGCGTCGCGAGCAGGATCGCGGCCTGTCGGCCGGTGAGAAGCGGATGCTGACCCGTGCCCGTCGTGTTCTGGTCGACGAGCTCTCGCTCGCTCAGAACACCAACGACGAGAAGGCCACCAGCATCCTGGACGAGGTCCTGGCCGCCGCTTCCTGATCGCGGGTCGTATCTGATCCAGGATCCACAGTGACCCCTACGCCGGACGATTCCGGCGCAGAAGTCTGCATCATCATCCCGGCCGCCGGGTCGGGAACCCGACTCGGCGAGCCGGTACCGAAGGCCTTCGTCGACCTGTGTGGTCGGACGATCATCGAGAGATGCGTCGACAACATCCCCGCATCGCTGGGTGCTTCTGTCGTCGTGGTCGTGCCGGCCGATCTCGTCGATCGGACCCGTGAGCTCATCCCGCATGTGACCGTCGTGGCCGGCGGCGACCATCGGTCGGAATCCGTGCGCGCCGGCATCGCTGCGGCTGGGGATGCCCGCATACTCCTCGTCCACGATGCCGCCCGGCCGCTCACACCGGCCCGCGTCTTCACCGAGGTGGTCGATGCGGTCCGCTCAGGCCGCTCGGCAGTGGTTCCGGGCGTACCCGTCGTGGACACCCTCAAACAGGTCGAGCCCGCCTCGGATGGTCCCCTCCGCGTCTCCCGCACCGTCGACCGCGAGGAGCTCCGCGCCGTTCAGACCCCGCAGGGGTTCACCCGAGACGCCCTGCTCCGAGCCCATGCCGACGACACCGGTCTCGCGACCGACGACGCCGGCCTCGCCGAGAGATGCGGGATCGAAGTCCACGTCGTACCGGGAGACCCATTGGCCATGAAGATCACCACCCCCTGGGACCTGCGAATCGTCCGTGACGTGGTGGGGGAGTCGTGAGGGTCGGCATCGGGACCGACGCCCATCGAGTCGACGCCACCGCCCAGTGCTGGATGGTCGGTCTGCATTTCCCCGACGAACCCGGTTGTGAGGGCCACTCCGACGGAGACGTCGGCGCCCACGCCCTGTGCGACGCCGTGCTCTCGGCCGCCGGACTCGGTGACCTCGGCTCGGTTTTCGGAACCGGCCGTCCGGAATGGGAGGGCGTCTCCGGACTCGAGATGCTCGCGCATGTACGGACCCTCGTCGAAGCCGACGGCCTGCGGGTGGTGAACGCGGCCGTGCAGATCGTGGGCAACCGGCCGAAGATCGGGTCCCGGCGCGCGGAAGCACAGCAGGTGCTCTCCGAGGCGCTCGGCGGTCCGGTCTCGGTATCGGCGACCACGACCGACGGTCTCGGCATGACCGGCCGCGGCGAGGGCATCGCAGCCGTCGCGACCGCTCTCCTCGACGCGGTCGACTAGCGGCCCGCAGCGACGCCCGACAAGATCTCGCACGTCCGCCCGACAGCCTCGGCCGGCGGGGTCAGCTGGCCCGCGAGACGTACGGCGCCCGCGGCGATCTCGGGATCGGTGAGTGGCTCGAGATCCGACGGGCCGAATCGCGCGAGTCGATTTCCCGCTCCCGCACCGGATCTGCGGAGCGCCGCCGCCCACATGGGTTGGTCGGCGCTGAGCCAGGCGATGACCGACGGGATACCCGCCCGGATCACCGCGGCCGTGGTGCCTGCGCCGCCGTGGTGCACCGCGCCACGACAGCGGGGCAGCAGCGCCTCGTGGTCCACCGGCCCGGTGACCTGGAGCAGCCGATCATGTTCGGGCAGTTGGTGATCGGTGTGGCCGATGACCCGGAGCCCGCGATCGAGCAGCGCGGTCACGATGCCGGCTATCTGATCGGCGGTGATCTTCATGCTGCCGAAGCCGACGTAGACCGGCGGCTCGGCCGCGTCGGCCCATTCGACGGCGGCCGGGGTGGCATCGGTATCCGACATCATCGCCGTACGAATGACGTTGTCGGGCAACAGGAAGCCGACCAGCGGGCGCTGCGGACCCCAGTCCTGCGTCAGCCCGGGGAACAGTGCGGCGTCGTACGCCTGGATCTCGGGGACGCCCTGGTTGCGCAGCCGTCGTCCCAGCGGCCCCTTCGCCCGCGGGAGGTCGAGTTCGTCGCGCAATCGGCGGTCGGCTCCGCGGACGGTCATCCAGTACGTCAGATCCGCCAGACGCCATACGGTGCGCGACACGGGCCGCGGGTAGCGACGGTACTGCGGGTCCAGACTCGAGTTGGGGCGCAACGGGCAGTAGTGCAGCGGTACGAACGGGATGCCGCGACTCCGCGCGATCGCGTCCGCGCGATCCTGGGCCAGCGGGCCGGTCACGAGGAGATCCGCGTCGTCGGCCAAGTCCCCCATCACCCGCTCCGATGTCGCCCGCCCGTATTCGGCGACCTCGCCGAGTGCGCGCAACCGGGTGCGCGGGTTCTTGGACTTGAGGCGCTCCTTGACCAAGGGGCTGGCCAGGAGATCGGCGGTCGCAGGCGCGAGGGCCCGGGTCGGCAGGCCGGATTTCGCGACCAGGTCCACCAGGTCCTCCGGCACCGCGCACCGAACGTCGTGACCGCCTCGGACCAGTTCCGCCCCCACCGCCACGGCTGGCTGGATGTCGCCCCTGCTGCCGTGCATGGCGAACGCGAACCTCATGCGCCCCAGGGCTTTCCGTGCAGATCCCAGGCGGCGAGTTCGTCGGTCACCAGCCGTCGAAGGGTGTGGGCGTCCGGGATTCGGGCCGGGTCGAGCGAGCTGATGCTGAACATCACGTGGTCGTCGTCGACTCCACACCACCCACTGATCCCGCCGTTGCGGTCACGCAACTTCGTGGCGTCGTCCGTGGCGGTTATCGCCCTGATCGCGATCGCGCCGCGCACACCCGTTCCGAGGGTGGCGAATTCGTCGGGAAACGCACCGACGTTGGACGCGAGACAGAGGGGAGTGGTTGCGTTCGCGGCGAGGCGACGCGTCATCGACTCGCTGAGTGCCTGCAGGATGACCGCACGCTGGGCCACCACACCGGAATTGGCGGCCAGCCTGCCGTAGGCCTCTTTGCAGGCCGCGCGTATTCCGGACAGGTCCTCGTAGCGGCCGGGTAGGACCTCGACGAAGGCCGTGGCGCCGGACGTGGCATTCGCCCGACGGTCGTCGGTCGTGCGTGAGGACACGGGCAACGAGACCGGGACGACGTCGCCGGACGACACGCGGCCGCTGCGTTCCAGGACGCCCACCATCAATGCCGCGAAGAGGCTGTTGTCGGTGCCGCCCCGGGTCGCGGCGGCCGCGGTGTAGTCGGCGACCGGTATGCGCATCGTGACGTTGGGGGTGATCTCGGCGGCTGTCAGCGCGGCGGCTGGAGCCGGGGCCGGGCCGCCGGTCACCCGCGCCGGGGAGGCCGGCGGACCCGACCGGCTCGACCGCCAGACCTCGAATCCGGTCCGAGCCGCCGTCCACACCAGATCGGCGGCGTCCCGCACATTCGAGTAGAGCCCGGGATCGGCACCGGCCGCGTAGTCGACATCGTGGACCGCCTCGATGATCGCCATGGTGCCGGTGCCCCCGTCGGCGATGGCGTGATTGATCGTCAGAGATGCGAGAACGGCGCCGCCGTCGGCGGTCCTGGCGATGTCCATGCGCCACGAGGGGCCGTGCGTGATGTCGAGGGGGTGCGCGGCCATCCGTCGACCCCAGAGTTCCTCGTCCCCCACCGGGACCGTGTCGGTCTGCACGGTGACGAGACCCGCGTCCGGGGTGTAACGCCAGTGGGCGCGTCCGGGGCCGGGATGGGTGGCGACCAACCTGCTCAACCGCCCGTGCCGCATCCGAGTCGCCACCGCCTCGAGGGCGTCGATGTCGATGTCGCCGGGAAAGTGCCAGAGGGTCTGGGTCACCACCGGGAGTCCGAGGGTGTTGCCCATCATGACGAAGAGATGGTCATCGGCCGTCAGTCTGTCGACGTTCGAGTCGTCGATCGGACCGGTGACTCGGCGGACCAGGGACGGGAGATTCATGTACGCACCTGTCGTTTGTGCATGTCGGCGAACGCGAACGGGATGCGCACGCCGCTTCGAACGCGGGTCGGCGTGCAGACCGGCGCCTACTTCGCTCGCCGAACTATCAATTCGGGTGGAATCAGGTTACTGTCGTGACCTGCATAGGGCTACCTAACCTGTAGCGCTGTATTTCATGATCCTGACCTCTTTTTCCCGCTGATCTCGGAGGACGCGACGACATGACGGGTACTGCCCGCCGCATTTTCCATCGCCGCGCGACCACCGCCGCGATGCTGCGTACGACCTCGTTGGTCGTCGCGGTGTCGGCGATGCTCGCTCTGGTGACCGGTTCGCTCCAATCGGGCGATGCCGGCGCGGCTCCGGCACGGGCCGTCATCGAGCGGGTCAGCTCCGAGGGGCCCCATCAGTACGCGGTCGACGTCTACTCGGCGGCCATGCGCAAGACCATCAGGGTCCAGGTCGTGACGCCGCGAGTCGATGCGGGTCCGCGTCCGTCCCTGTACCTGCTGGGCGGTCTGGGCGAGGAGGACGCCGAGAACAGCATCTGGTCGATCAAGACCGACATCCCCGGGTTCTACGCGGACAAGAACGTCAACGTGGTGATGCCGATCGCCGGGAACGGCAGTCTGTACACGGACTGGCAGCGCGACGATCCGACCCTAGGTCGATACAAATGGGAGACATTTCTCACCCGTGAGCTCCCTCCGCTGATCGACGCTCGATTCTCGGGCAACGGAATTCGGGGGGTTGCCGGCCTGTCGATGGGGGCGGGCGCGGCTCTGGTCCTCGCGGTCCGCAATCCGGGCTTCTATCGCGCGGTGGCGGCGTACAGCGGTTGTTTCACGACGACGGGGCCGGCGGGGCAGGCATATCCGCGCGGGATCGTCGCGGGATTCGGTGGCAATGCCGACAACATGTGGGGCCCGCCGGCCGATCCGGCATGGGCGGCGCACGACGTCTTGTCGCACGCCGGAAAGCTTCGGGGTACGACCCTCTACGTCTCGACCGGAACGGGGCGGTCCGGCAAGTACGACGCCCCCGGGTATCCGGGCAATTCGAACCCGGTCGACCGGCAGGTCGTCGGCGGAGCGATCGAGTTGGGGTCGCTGTGGTGCACCCAGCAACTGGACGGCCGACTCCGGCAGTTGAACATCCCGGCGTCCATCCGCTACATCGACCCGGGGACCCATGCATGGCCTTACTGGGTCGACCAGCAGCGAGAGAGCTGGCCGACCCTGCGACGAGGTCTGGGGTTGTGACCGTGGCAAGTCCGTTCGAGACGTTGTCGTAAGACATGCGGGGGTGCGGGGCCTCAGGGGAGAGGCGGCGGACCTCAGCAGAACACCTGTCGGGGGCCGAGACGTGTGCGAACACGAAAGGTAGTGATGGAATACACCGAGCTGACTGATTATTCGATGCCCGGCGGCACTGTGACCGCGTGGGAGCCGCAGGTCGACGCCGAGGAATGGCTCACCGATTCGCGGCAGCTGTCGTACATGCACCTCGAGCACGCTCGCCGTGCGGTCCGCGAGGGGTCGGACTGGTACAGCCAGTGGATCGGCACCGCCTTCCGTATCGAGCGCCCGCTGGACCGGGAAGCGCTCTCGCGCACGCTGGTCGCGTGGTACCGGCGGCACGAGGCCTTCCGGACGTCGGTGCGGGTCCACGAACCCGAGCACCTGCAGGGCGACCTGACCCGCATCACGGTGTCCGCCGACGCGGTCACCGTGTGTGAGAAGGCTTTCGGTGCCGACCTCGCGCCGACCGAGGTGTCCGACCTCGTCATCGACTACTTCAACCGGACCGTCACCCCGCTGAGCTGGCCGCACTGCATCGCCGTGACGGTCGAGCCGACCGGCGACGACACCGGCTTCCTGCTGGCGTTCGCCGCCGACCACACCGTGATGGACGCCTACACACAGGTGTTCGCCATCCGCGAGCTCACGGCGCTGTACACCGCCGAGGTCTCCGGGGAACCGCACGCGCTCGCCGACTTCGGCAGCTACCTGGACTTCAGTGACGCCGAGCGCAGGCTGGGCGAGCAGATCGACGCGAACAACGCCGCGGTCAGCCAGTGGCGCAGCTTCTTCGACGACACCCCCACCGCCACCCAGCCCGAACCGATCCCGCGTTTCCCCCGCTTCGACGTGCCGGCCGACGCGCCGCGCACGATCACGACGAACCGTGTGCCGGACAACGGCTTCCAGGCGACCCTGTCGCACTGGCTGCTCGACGCGACCGAGACCAAGGCCTTCGACGCCGTGTGCAAGGGCGCCGGTTCGTCGATGACGGCGGGGATCTACACGGCTCTGTCCATGACGTCGGCAGCCCTGTCGGGCACCGCCGATCTCCGGTTCATCGGCCCGGTCCACACCCGCAACGCCATCGAATGGGGCGAGGCGGTGGGATGGTTCGTGGGGATCATCCCGGTCGCGGTGCGGCCCGGGCAGCCCTCGAGGTTCACCGACGCCCTCACGGCCGTCGCCGCCACCTCCGCACAGTACAAAGCCGTGGGGGCAGCACCTTTCGCGCCCGTCGCCGAACTCATCGGCGGGGACGTCACCCCGCCCGGATTCGTCGTGTCCTACATCGACCTCCGTCACGCCGAAGGTGCGGCCGAGTGGACGCCGCGCCAGGCGCGCGTGCTCCGCAGTGCGACTCGTGACGCCGACGAGGTGTACTTCTGGATCAACCGCATCCCGACCGGGCTGAACGTGTCCGCGCGGTTCCCGGCCGACGCCTCGGCCGAGGCCGTGGAGGTCTTCCTGTCGACCTTCCATCAGATCCTGAAGAAGATCGTCGCCGACGGGGACTGCGAGTACGTCTACGGACCGGCTCCGGCCTCGGTCGCCGTCGTCGACCCCGGACAATCGTCAGCCGCGCTCAGCAACTGATGCCCGACGCCCGGCAGCGCGGCGCTTTCGCGCCCGAGTTCAGCGAATCGGGTTCGTTGATCGCCCGGCTCGGTGACCATCTCGTCGGCGGGTACACCGTCGAATGGGGCCTGCGCGATCCCGAGCGGGTCGGTGCGGAGTCGGTGCACTGGGACACCGGGGTGTCGTTCCTCCAGTCCGATCACCTGACGGCGATGGAGGCCGTCCGCGGCCACGGCAGACCCCACACCGGGTTCATCGTGGCCGCGGCACGATTCGACATCCCGCTCGTCGACGAGGCGATGGCCGCAGCTCTCACCGACTTCGTCCGGCGGCACGAGGAATTGCGCAGCCACTACCGCTCGGGTCCGGCCGGTCCGCAACGGTGGGTCGCGCCCCCGGAGGTGTTCGAGATCGTCACCGCCGAGACGCAGCCGCGATTCCTCGACCACGACGACCTCGGCGACTGGGTCGGTCGCCGGGCGTCGGAAAATGCTCGGGCCGACGAGATCCCGGGTTCTTGGTGGGGTGCGGCCGCGAACGAGTCCGGCTTCACCTTCTTCTACGCCACCGATCATGCACACGGCGACGGCTATTCGTGCGTGCTCGCAGTGGCCGAGATCGCCGCGCTCTATCGGGGACACCGCACCGGAGTCCCGCCCGAGCTCGAGGCGGCGGGATCGTTCGGCGACGCGGTGCTGGCCGAACGCCGCGCGGCAGTCGCACTCGACCCGGGCGATGACCGGATCTCGGTGTGGCGGGAGGCGCTGGGTATCAACGACGGTCGGGCGCCGCGGTGCCCGATGGAGCTGGGCCTGACCGACGACCAGCCGGAGCCGTCGGTCTCGGTGGACGTCGAGTTGCTCGACGAACAGGCACTCGCATCGTGCGATGCGCGCCTGGGGATCACGGGAGGTGGTTTCTCCGGACTGATCTTCGCCGCACTGGCCCGCCGCCACCACGAGATGACCGGCGACAAGGAGTTCTTCGTGTCGACCGTGCTCGCGACCCGCGCACCGGAGAACACGTGGACGCAGGGCTGGTTGTGCAACTTCGCCCCTGTCGTCGTCGACATCCCGAGTGGCGAGGACACGTCGTTCGATTCCCTGATACGCACTGCCACCGGCACGATGCGATCGGCGCGTCGCGCCGCGGGGGTGCCCGCCCATGCCGCGCTCGCGCAACTGGCGGCCGAAGGCGCGTTCCGCGGTCTCGACGGCAGTCCGTACATGGTGTCCTACACCGATCTCCGTCGACTTCCCGTCGCCGGGGACCCGGTTGTGGCCTCGATGCAGATGTTCAGTGCGCTGGGGCACACCCGGAACGCGAACCTCTGGTTCACGCGAAGCGCGAGCGGTCTCGCGGTACAGTCCCAGATCCCCGACAATGGCGTCGC
This sequence comes from Gordonia sp. 'Campus', assembly GCF_022206305.1. Classification (GTDB taxonomy): domain Bacteria; phylum Actinomycetota; class Actinomycetes; order Mycobacteriales; family Mycobacteriaceae; genus Gordonia. The sequence goes on from NZ_JAKOIW010000014.1 coordinate 132,066, forward strand.
CCGTGCTGCGATCGTGGAGCATCTCGGCCGGGTCGCGGAGATACTGACCGAGTACGCACGGGAAGGGGATTCGCGGTGAAGCTGTCGAGTTCGGAGACCTGGGAGGTCGAACCGGGAGAACTCGTCCGGTGGCAACCGGTGCCCGGGGGTGGCGTCGTCCGATCGGGCGCCCCCGTCTCGGAGAACGAACGGTTCCATCTGGATTCGGTGTCGCAGGGGCAGCCGGGATGGATCGCGCTCACCCTCGAATTCCCGGAACGGCTCGATGAAGAGGTGCTCGGCGAGGTCGCGACGACGGTCATCGCCCGGCACGACGTGCTCCGCAGTCACTACGTGCGGACCGCCGCGGGGTATCAGCGCGTCCTGCACGCCGCCGTCGATGTGAAAGAGGCCTTGCGCGAACCGGATTCGGGTCTCGGCCCCCGGGCGTTCGCCGAGCGGCTGAGCGGCTCCATCACCGCGACATGCGATCCGTTCGAACCGATGCCACACTTCCTCGCCGCCGTCCTGCGGTCGTCGACCACGACGCTGGTCTGCGGTTTCGACCACTGCTATGTGGATGCCCGGTCCCTCGCGCTGCTGTCCGGCGAGATCTGCGAGCTGCTCGCCGGCCGGACGCCGGCGCCGGCCGAGTCGGGGCTGGAGGCGTTGCGGCGCGTCGCCGAGGTGGAGGCCTCGGTGACCGCCGACGACCCACGGCTCGGTGGGTGGGAACAGTTCCTGGCCGCCGCCGGGTGGACCGTCCCGGAGTTCCCCCTCGACCTCGGCGTCGACCCGGGGGCGACGGCAGACATGCACACGATGGTCGCGACCCTGCTGCCGGCCGAGGCCGCGCGCGAGTTCAGCTCGACGGTCCACCGACACGGTGCGCGGACCTATCCGGCGGTGCTCACCTGCGCGGCCCGGGCGATCGAGTCCCTCGGAGGTCCCGGCGAGGTGCCGACCGTCGTCCCGACCGGTACCGGCGCAGGTCCCGGCTGCGTCGGATGGTCGGTGGGCAACGCGCCCCTGCGGATCGCGGCGGGCTCCGACGACCTGTTCTCGGCGATGCGGGCCAACACCGAACGGCTGGCCGCGGCCCTGCCGCTTGCGGAGATCGGCCTCACGCCCGTCTACGGCGCCTTCGGACATCTGCTGCGTCCCGGTCGCAACGACGTGTTCATGATGTCCTACGTCGACTACACCCGAATGCCCGGACCACACCCCGGAGTGCGTGCGGAGCAGGTGTCGAGCTCCAAGGCCACCGACACCGCGCAGTGGTGGTTCTGGCGGGACGCGGACGGCATCCACGTGCGGGTGCGGCATCCGCACACCGACCGCGCGGTCGAGGCGCTGGGCGCCACCCTCCGGGAGATGAGCGCGCTGATCGCCCAGGTCGTGGTCCGGTAGGATGGCCGGTCGTGACCCTGCGCCTGTATGACACCGAATCCCGAGAGGTGCGCGACTTCGTGCCGCTGCACCCAGGCCAGGCGTCGGTGTACCTGTGCGGGGCGACGGTGCAGGGTGTTCCCCACATCGGTCACGTGCGCAGCGGTATCGCCTTCGACATCCTCCGACGCTGGCTGACCCACCAGGGTCTCGACGTCCTGTTCGTCCGCAACGTCACCGACATCGACGACAAGATCCTCCGGAAGGCCGCCGACGCCGGCCGGCCCTGGTGGGAGTGGGCGGCGACACACGAGCGCGCCTTCGACGACGCCTACCGCGCGCTCGGGGTGCTGCCCCCGTCGGCGGAGCCCCGGGCGACCGGATTCGTCACCCAGATGGTCGAGTACATGGAGCGGCTCATCGAGCGCGGACACGCCTACGTCGCCGACGGCAACGTGTACTTCGATGTGCGGAGCCTGCCCGATTACGGATCGCTGTCCGGGCACAAGCTCGACGACGTCCACCAGGGTGAGGGTGCGGGCACCGGGAAGCGCGACCCGCGGGACTTCACCCTGTGGAAGGCGGCCAAGCCCGACGAGCCGTCGTGGCCGACGCCGTGGGGCCCCGGGCGCCCCGGCTGGCACCTCGAATGCTCCGCCATGGCCACCAGCCTCCTGGGGCCCGAATTCGACATCCACTGCGGTGGCATGGATCTGGTCTTCCCGCATCACGAGAACGAGATCGCCCAGGCGCACGGTGCGGGAGATCCGTTCGCGCGCTACTGGTTACACAACGGCTGGGTCACCATGGGTGGCGAGAAGATGAGCAAGTCACTCGGCAACGTGGTCTCGATCCCCGCGATGCTGCAGCGGGTGCGGGCCGTCGAACTGCGGTACTACCTCGGTAGCGCCCACTATCGGTCGATGTTGGAGTATTCGGCGGGAGCGCTGACCGAGGCGGCCGCCGGATACCGCCGGATCGAGTCGTTCGTCGAACGGGTCGCCGCGCGAGTCGGTGACGTGGTCGTCGGCGACGTCGATCCCGAGTTCGTGGTCGCGCTCGACGACGATCTGGGTGTCCCGGCTGCTCTTGCCGTGGTGCACAACGTGGTTCGGCAGGGCAACACGGCCCTGGAGTCCGGTGACGGCGCCGCGGCGCTTGCGGCGGCCTCCTCGGTGCGCGCGATGACCGGCATCCTGGGAGTCGACCCGCTCGACGACCGGTGGGCGGGTTCCGCCGACGATTCGGCCGCGAACTCGGCGCTCGATGTGCTGGTGCGAGCGGAACTACAACGGCGTGCGGATGCGCGCGCCGCCAAGGACTGGACCACCGCGGACGCGGTGCGGGACCGGCTGGCCGAGGCCGGTATCGAGGTCACCGACACCCCCGATGGTGCGCAATGGGCGTTGAAGGGTGAGGCGTGATGGCAGGCAATTCCAAGCGTAGGGGTGCGATCCGCAAGGACGGCACCAAGAAGGGGCAGACCGTCGGCTCCGGCGGTCAGCGCCGCCGCGGTCTCGAAGCCCGCGGTGCGACACCGAAAGCCGTTGACCGGCCGTACCATCCGGCGCACAAGCGCGCGAAGGCCGCCTCGAAGTCGGCGGCCGGCCGCGGTGGCGCACGCGCCAAGGACGAGGGTCCCGAGTACGTGTTGGGCCGTAATCCCGTGGTGGAGTGCCTGCGCGCAGGCGTCCCGGCGACCGCCCTCTACATCGCGACCAACGCCGAACCCGACGAGCGCGTCGCCGAGGCGGTCAAGATCGCCGGCGACTCGGCGATCTCGATCCTCGAGGTCGGCAAGCCCGAGCTGGATCGGTTGTCCACCAACGGCATGCACCAGGGCATCGCCCTGCAGGTGCCCGAGTACGAGTACACCCATCCCGACGACCTGATGGCGCAGGCGAAGGCGAGCGGGACCCCGCCGCTACTGGTCGCTCTCGACAACATCACCGATCCGCGCAACCTCGGTGCGGTGATCCGCTCGGTGGCCGCATTCGGCGGTCACGGCGTGGTCATCCCGGCGCGCCGCAGCGCCAGCGTGACGGCCGTCGCCTGGCGTACCAGCGCCGGTGCCGCCGCGCGTCTCCCGGTCGCCCGCGCCACGAATCTCACCCGGACGCTGAAGGACTGGGCCGAGTCCGGTGCGCAGCTCGTCGGCCTCGACGCCGACGGGGACGTCACCCTCGACGACTACGACGGCAGTGGCCCGACGGTGATCGTGGTCGGCTCGGAGGGCAAGGGTCTGTCCCGACTCGTCCGTGAGAGCTGTGACTCGATCCTCTCGATCCCGATGGCCGGTGACGTCGAGAGCCTCAACGCCTCCGTCGCGGCCGGCGTGGTCCTCGCCGAATTCGCCAGGCAGCGGCGCGGATAACTCCGCCCGGGAGAGGCGGCTCGCCTCATCCCGGTGCCCCGATCGCGAACCCGGCGTCGGTCAGCGCGGCCCTCACCGCCTGCGCGTGGTGCACGGCTCCCGGGGTGTCGCCGTGCAGGCACACCGACTGTGCCTCGACGCCGATGCTGGTCCCGTCGATCGCCGCGATCCGGCCGGTCGTGACGAGTTCCACCACCCGGCGGGCGATCTCGGCGGTGTCGGACAACACCGCTCCTGTCTCGGCGCGGGGGACCAGGGTGCCCTGTGGGGTGTACGCGCGGTCGGCGAAGGCCTCGGTGACGGTCGCGAGCCCGGCGCGCCGCGCGCGGGCGAGCACCTCGGAGCCGGGTAGTCCCATGACCGAGAGCCCAGCGTCGACATCACGGATCGCGGCGACGACCGCATCTGCTTGCTGTTCGTGGCGGACGACGGTGTTGTACAGCGCGCCATGGGGTTTCACATATGCCACCCGGCCGCCGACCGAACGTGCCAGGGCGTCGAGCGCACCGATCTGATAGACGAGATCGGCGATGAGGTCGGACGTCGTCATCTCCATGAACCGGCGGCCGAAGCCGCTGCGGTCGGGGTAGGACACCTGGGCGCCGATCCGCACCCCGGCCGCCACCGCGGCCCGGCACGTCTCGTGCAGGTCGGTGGGGGTTCCGGCGTGGAATCCGCAGGCCACGTTCGCGCTGGTGACGATCTCCAGCATCGCCGCGTCGTCGCCGACGCCCTCCCCGAGGTCGGCGTTGAGATCGATGAGGCCGCCGCCGGAGTCCATGGAGGCATTCTAGGGCCCGGTCGCGGTGTCGCGACCGGACGATCGGGCGCCTGTCAGCGGCTGGACGAATCGCCCGTGTCGTCTACGGTGGGGGACATGGCACTACTGGACAGTAAGGTGACCACGCGTAACGGCGTGGTCGAGGGCGCTCGCGGAAAGCGGCTGCGCCGGGGGACCATCAGCTGGCGCGGCATCCCCTTCGCGGCGCCGCCGGTCGCGCACCGCCGATTCCGTGCACCCGAGCCGGCCCACGACTGGCCGGGCGTGCGCGACTGCACGAAGATCGGCAAGGCGGCGATCCAGGAGAAGCGGTTCACCGCGATCGCACCCGGCAAGTTCGCGCCGATGGCCGAGGACTGCCTGACGCTCAACGTCTTCTCGCCGGACTCGTCGTCGTCGAAGCCCCGCCCGGTCATGGTCTTCATCCACGGCGGCGCGTTCATCCTGGGAACCGCGGCGACGCCGCTGTACGACGGCGCGTTCCTCGCCCGTGCCCAGGACGTCGTGGTCGTGACCGTCCAATACCGCTTCGGCCCGTTCGGTTTCCTCGACCTGAGCGAGTTCGCGACCGACGACCGGCCGTTCGACACGAACGTCGGCCTCCGCGACCAGATCGCTGCACTGCAGTGGGTACAGGACAACATCGAGGCGTTCGGCGGAGACGCGGGCAACGTGACGGTCTTCGGTGAGAGCGCAGGCGGGACGTCGGTGCTGTCGCTGCTGTCGGCGCCGTCGACCACCGGTCTGTTCCATCGGGTGATCGCCCAGAGTCCGGCGCCGGAGCTCATCGTCGAACAAGATGCCGCGACGGTCTACGCCGACGAATTCGTCCGTCTGCTGCGCGACCCGCAGCGACGCTCGAACTCGTTCGAACGCCACGAGCCGCCCGTCGACACCGCCGAGGCGCAGCGCCTGCTCACCGCACCGAATCCGGCGTTGCTGCTGGCAGCGGGAAACAAACTGATGCGTTTCGCGACGAAGACGGCCGGCGGATCGATTCCGTTCGCGCCCATCGTCGACGGCGACCTGCTGCCACGGTCACCGCTCGCCGCTGCCGCCGGCGGCCTCACCCAGCCGGTTCCGCTGGTGATCGGCAGCAACCGAGACGAGGCGAATCTCTTCGCGAAGCTCTGGAACGTCCTCCCCGACGCCGAGCGGACCCTCATGCGCGTCGAGGACGACGAGGTCCGCAAGGAGATCGCCTCGCATTACGAGGACGGCGACCGCGACCGCATCAGGTTGGCGGGTGATTCGATCTTCTGGGCTCCCATGACCGCCTTCGCCGACGGACACAGCGGCGTGGCGCCGACGTATGTGTACCGGTACGACTATCAGACGAAGATCCTGGAGGCCACCGGCTTCGGGGCGACGCACGCCACCGAGCTGTTCAGCGTCTTCGGTGCCTACCGGGCGCCGATGGGCGCCGGCCTGGCCGTGGCCGACTGGCCGGGCAGCGGGCGGGTCACCCAGAACGTCCAGGGCCGATGGGGTGCGTTCGCGCGCACCGGCGACCCCGGACTCGGCTGGCCCGCGTTCACCACCGGCGAGCGCAAGGTCCTCGTGCTCGACGACCCCGACCACGTCGAGGCCGACCCCGACACCCTTCGCCGGCAGGCGTGGTACCGGGTGCACTCGCCGGCCTGACCCTTCGAGGCTCGCTCCGCTCGCACCTCAGGGGGCGGGAGTCACCCGAACTCCCACACCGACGGCGGGTCGGCGGCGAGGAACGACAACACGAGCGGGTTGAACAGTTCGGGCGACTCCACCGGCAGGATGTGGGTGCCCGGGATGACCGCGAGCCGCGCGTGCGGGAGCGTCCGGGACAGTTCGAGTGCGTGCTCGATGCGCACGAGCCCCCGGTCGGCGACGACGACCAGGGTCGGGGCCGCGACGCCGGCGAATTCCGCCACGTCGAATTCTGGTTCCCTGGTGAGCATGCGGATCGCCTTGTCGTAGACCACCGGAAAATGCTCGGGCCCGTCCGGTGACGTGTCGTCGTAGTAGATGCGTAGATATTCGACGGTCGTGGGGTCGCGGCGGGCGACCCGGGCGATGAACTCGTCGGCCGTCCGGCCCTCGCTGTTGAGGTAGCCCCCGACGAAGACGAGCCTGCTCACCAGATCGGGCCGGGTCCGTGCCACGAGCAGCGCGACTGCTGCTCCGTCGGCCCAGCCGACCAGGTTCGCGGGGCGGCCGACGATCTCGTCGAGGTAGCGGATGGTGCGTTCGACGATGGTGTCGAAGCTGAACTCGCCCGGGATGTCGGGGCTGTGCCCGTGGCCCGGGCGCTCGGGCACGAAGATCTGCAGTCCGGCGTCGAGGAATCCGCCGATCTGTGTACCCCACGACGAGGCCGAGGCGAACAGACCGTGCAGCAGCACCGTGGGCGGCCCGGTCGGTTCGCCCGCGGTGAAGTGCCATACGGTCGCCCCGGCGAGGTCGACGTACTCACCGCCGTCGACGTGTTCGCCGGCGTGCACCTGCCGCATGTCGCTCCCTCGCGTTCGCCCGGATGTCTCGACCTCCGCCATGGTCGCAGAGTTGGACGGGTCTTCGGGCGAACGTTTGCGAATCGACACCCCGGGCCGCAGAGGCCGTCAGCCGACATCACCGCGTGTCGAAAAGGTGTCCGTTTCTCGATGATCCGATAAGTTTTTCTGCGGGGCGGTGCACGGGTCGGGACCGGGGATCTTTCGAAGGGTGAGAAACACACGTGTTGAGGGGATTTCGCGGCCGTCCTCGTTCTGGAGCGCTTCGCGCATCCGCGTTCCTGCTCGCCGGCCTCCTGCTGGCCGGTGCGGGCTCGATCGGCGCGGGGGCCATATCCGTCGCCGGCGCGGCCCCCGGTGATCCGCCGCCGCCGCTGAGTCTTCGCGATCTCGGCTCGTCGACGACCATCTCCTTCCCCGGCCAGCAGGGTGAGGTCAGTCTGGCCCTCGCGGTGCCGCCGAACCTCACCCCCACCGAGCTGCGGGGCATTGCGCAGTATCCGGCGTTCGTCACCGGCGGCACGGTCGACGTCCTGCAAGAAGGACGGCTGATCTCCCGCACGCCCATCAACACGGCCGTCAACTCTCCGATCGTGCTACCCCTGCGTGGCGTGCGAGTGGAACGCAATGCCGCCGACCTCGTACTGCGGACGTACCTCCGCACCGCGGGTACCTGTCTGTTCGACCCCGACTCGGGTTTCCGGATCGAGAACGCGACGGTGTCGTACGGCGGGCGGGAAGCCGCCCCGAACAGCGTCGCCGAGTTCCTCCCGCCGGTGTTGCGCAAGCTCACGATCTATGTCCCCGACGACGTGCGGCCCGCAGAGGGCGCGGCCGCGGTGTCCTTGGCGACCGCCGTGGTCGCGAACTACGGTTCGGCGACCGTCGAGATCGAGACCGCGTCGCTGCCGCGCGGCACGACGCCCACCGAGCCGATCGAACCGCTGGAACGACAGGTGGTCATCAACTCCGACCTGGACGAGGGACTGAGCCTGGCTCCCGGTGCCGGGTGGCCGGTGCTCCGCCTCGGCGGCGGTGCCGACCAGTTGCCGTCGCAGGTCGGCTTCCTCACCTCGAACCTGTCGTCCATCGCGATCAGCTCGGCGGCCGTGGCCGGCGCACCCTTCGACGCACCCCAGCTCGCCCCGGTGGTCAACACCCTCGCGGACCTCGGTGTCGGTGATCAGCAGGTGACCGCGACCGGTTGGCCGTCGATCTCGTTCGGCATCGACCAGGCGCGCCTCGGACGGCCGTCGAAGAACGTCCGCATCCAGGTGAAGGGCGCCTACACGCCGATGGGCGGTCAGATCGCGGTGGCGATCGGACCCCGGGTCATCGCGTCCTGGCCGGCCGACGGGTCGGGGAGTTACGACCATTGGGTGGACATCCCGCAGGACCTGCTGACGCGCTACACCGAGCTGACCGTCACCTACAACCACGCCGGCGTCCGCGAACAGTGCGGTGACGGCACGCGTACCTCGCTGAGTCTCGACTCGTCCGGTGAGGTCCGGTCGGAGCCCGCCGACCCGCCCACACCGGCCGGGTTCGCGTCACTGCCCCAGGCCCTGATGCCCAACACCGCGGTGGCGTGGACGACGGGCAGTGTCGCCGACGTGCGGCGTGCGGTGTCGCTCATGACGGGTCTGCAGCGCCTGTCCGCGGTCCGCCTCGGCGTCGAGGTGATGCCCGTCGAGGACGCGATGGCCTCGGGCGGACCGGCGGTGATCATCGCCGCCGACGGCCGCGGTGCGCCGGATGTCGACCTGCCCGTCACCGCCGACGGCGGCACGGTCTCGGTCCGCAACGACGACGGTCAGCGCTCGGAGGTGGTCATCACCCCGACACTGCGGTTCGGTTCGCTCCAGGTGGCGCGCGACGACGGCCGTACCGTGCTCGTGGCCACGTCGACCGACGACCCCGCGGACCTCGACGCCGTGCTCACCTGGCTGGAGGCCGACCCGGACCGGTGGCCGTCGCTGAACGGCGATGCGCTGCTGCAGGTCTCCGGGGAGGAACCGGTGGAGGTACTCGCCGACGAGCAGCAGGTCGCACCGGAGTCGTCTTCGGGTTCGGTGTGGACCGTGGTCGCGGTGGTGGCCGCCGGCGTCATCGTCGTCGCCGCGTTGGTGGCGACCGTGGTGGTACAACGCCGGCGCCGAAGCACCGACCAGGACTGATCTCCCGTGCCATCGACCGTCACCAGGGTCGTCGACTCGAGAGTCGTCGGGGTGGCGACGCGCCGGAAACCCGCGGCGCCGCCGAAGATGTTCGTCGAACACCCCGACCGCGCCATCGCCCTGCGGTGGCTGTTCCTGCTTGCGTGCACCGCCCTGGGTTTCTGGAACACCATCCGGGCGGTGGTCGAGGAGCTGATGGCGCAGACGCTGATCCTCTACGTCCCGGTGCTCGTGGTCCTCAGCATCGTGGCCGTCGTCGGGGTCTCGTGGCGTCGCTTCGACGAACTGCCGATCTACGACCGCCAGACCGATGTCATCGTCGGGATCGTCGTGCTCATCCTCGCCCTGGCGATGAAGTACCTCGTGAACCCGCGGTACGCGCGCGCGTATCTCACGACCCACATGGACCTCCTGGCGCTCTGGCTGTTCGTGCTCGGGGCGTCGATCCTGCTGTTCGGGCTGCGCCCCGTCGCGCGATACCGGTGGGCGTGGCTGCTGTTCGCCCTGATCTTTCCGCTGCCCGTGCGAGGCGTCGTCCTGCCGCTCGGCGGCACATCCCTCGCGGCCGGCTTCGTCCTGGTGCTGATGGCGGTGGCCGCGACCGCCATCGCGGTGGGCCGGACCTGGCGACGCAAGGCGCTCGCCGCGTTGCTCGCAGGCGGGATCGGGACCGGCGCGCTGGTGGTCCTCTACCTGCTCGATGCCCCCCGCAACGTCCTCGTCCCGTATCCGGCGCTGATCGCCGCGTTCGCGACGTCGTCGTACATGCTGTTCGACTACCGCCGACGAGGTGGGCTGCACTGGTCGCCGCCGGACACCGGGCACTTCGCCGCACCGAAGGTCACCTTCGTGGGGCGCCCGGGCCTGGTGATACTCCTCGCCGCGGCCCTTCTCGCGATGATCCCCACGCCGCCGGTGGGCAGCACATGGCAGAACACGCGATTCCCCCAACTCGACATCGGACCCGCGCTGGTGGTGCCCGCGGGGTGGCGGCAGGAATCGGTCGGCGTCTACGGATGGGTGAGCCGCCTGTACGGGCCCGGGGCGACGCTCAATCGGCAGGTGCTCGTCGAGAGCCGCGGGAGCCGAGCGTTCGACAAGTTCGCCCGGCCGCGCCGGGTCGTCGTGGACAGCGTCGACACCCGCAGGTCACTGGTCCTCGAGGTGTACCCGGACATCTTCCGGTACGACCTCTCCCAGGACCGGTCGAGTGTGCCGTTCGACATCGACCTGCCGTTCGGAGTCCGCGGACGGATGTGGAGCGTCGTCGACGACACCCGGTACCTCACCTACACGGTCCTGTCGTGGTGGTGGACCAACGGGAGCCGTACGCAGCAGGTCATGTTGTGGGCGGTCGACAACCATGAACCCGACGCGTACTTCCCCGAACCGCGGATCACGATCATGGCCAACCTCAACAGCCTGATGATCATCCTCCTGCGCGGCAACGCCGTCCTGCGCGACAGCGATCCGCAGTACAAGGATCGGACCCTGCTGATCGGGCTGGCGTCCGGCCTCATCGCTGCCCAGACCGGCGGCGGGGGAGGTGCGACATGACCGGCCGGGATGACGATCAGGGGGACCGGGACGCCGACGCACCGGGGGTTGCCCGGAGCACGCGTCCCCGGCGGCCGGTCGCCGACCTGCTGGCCGATCCCGACTACCGGGCGCAGGCACTCGACGACGCGGTGAACCGTCTGCGCAACGCCGACGAGGACATGTCGGCGTCGGTGGCGTTCAGCAGGATTCAGAAGATCATCGGGTTCACGATGCTCGGCGTGATCGCGGTCGCGATGGTGCTGTACCCGGTCGGGACCTGCGCCACGCTGGTGTCGATCGCGACCATCGGCTATGTGGTCACCATCGTCGACCGCGTCGTCGTCTTCCGCCGCGGTCTGGTCAACGGTGCGATCCGGGTCTCCGACGAGGACGCGCGATCGATCCCCGACGACGAGCTGCCGTACTACACGGTGTTCGTCCCGGCCTACGGTGAACCCGAGGTCGTCGGTGAACTCGTCGCCGCCATGGAGACCATCGAGTACCCGCGGGAGAAGCTGCAGGTGCTGCTGTTGCTCGAGGAGGACGATCAGCCGACGATCGATGCCGCCCGCGGCGTCGAGGCGAACGGCATCGTCACCGTCGTGCTCACGCCCCCGGCCCAGCCGCGGACCAAGCCGAAGGCCTGCAACTACGGCATGCACTTCGCCACCGGGGACATCGTCACGATCTTCGACGCCGAGGACAAACCCGACCCGCTGCAGCTGCGCCGCGCCGTCTACGTGTTGAACAACTCCGACGACGAGTCGGTGGTGTGCGTCCAGGGGAAGCTCAGCTTCCACAACGTGCGCGACAATCTGCTCACGGAGTGGTTCACCGCCGACTACGGCATCTGGTTCGGCTTCCTCCTGCCGGGCATGATGGTGAGCCGGGCCCCGATCCCGTTGGGCGGCACGTCGAATCACTTCAAGCGCGACGTGCTCGACACGATCGGGGCGTGGGACCCGTTCAACGTGACCGAGGACGCGGACCTCGGGGTGCGGATCGCCGACCACGGGTACCGCACCGTCGTGCTGGACTCGGTCACGCTGGAAGAGGCCAACGTCGACGCGATCAACTGGGTCCGCCAGCGATCCCGTTGGTACAAGGGCTACATGCAGACGTGGCTCGTCCACATGCGTCATCCGGTCAAGCTGTGGCACATCCTGGGGCCGGTGGCCTTCGCGCGCTTCACGCTGCTCATCGCGGGGACACCGGTCATCGCGTGCCTGAACATGGTGTTCTGGCTGATCCTGGCGCTGTGGATCGGCGGGCAGCCGCCGATCGTCGCCGAGTTGTTCCCCGGGCCGATCTACTACCTCGCGCTGGTCTCGATGCTGCTCGGCAACGGCGCGGCCATCTACATGAACCTCATCGCGATCCGTGAGGACGACCGCAGCGAGCTGCTGCTGTCGGCGCTGCTGATCCCGCTGTACTGGTTGATGATGAGTGTCGCGGCCATCAAGGGCATGTGGCAGATCCTGGTCAATCCGTCCTACTGGGAGAAGACCTTCCACGGCCTGTCGACCAGCAGCCAGGGCAAGTCGGAGGAGAAACCGGACGCCGGCGACGGAGACGACGCCGCGGCACCGGCCGGGGTCACGACGTGAGCCGCCGCGTCCCCGCCGGGGTGCTCATCTTCCTGGCCGCGTGGATCCCCTACCTCGTCGTCGGCGTGTACCTCGCCACCGAGGTCCACCTCCTGTTCGGCGACGCGTTGTCGCGGGTGCAGTCGGCGCAGAGCGTCCTGTTCAGTCGGAGCCCACACCTCGCCGCGATCGGCTTCGTCTTCACCCCCCTGACCGCGGTGGTCCAGCTCCCGCTCGTCGCATTGAGCCCGTGGATACCGGAGATGACGACGCACGCGCTGTCCGCGGTGATCATGTCGTCGGCCTTCATGGCCGGTTCGATCGTGCAGATCTCCGGCATCGCGCGCGATCAGGGACTCAGCACCCGGGTGGCCGCCACCTTCACGATTCTCTACGCGATCAACCCGATGATCGTGCTGTACGCGGCGAACGGGATGAGTGAGGCGCCCTACCTGTTCTTCCTCGCCTGGGCCTCGCGGCGCCTGATCCGCTGGGTCTCCACCGACGACGTCCACGAACTCGTCGTCGCCGGAGTCGCTCTCGCCCTGTCCTACCTCACCCGCTACGACGGCGGCGCCGCGGCGCTCGCGGCCGGACTCGTGGTCGGCTGGGTGACCTACACCCGTCACGACCCCCGGAAACGGGTGTCGCGCGTCCTGCTGGACATGACCCTGACGCTCGCACCCAGCGCGTTGGCCTTCTTCGCGTGGGCCGCCGCGGGCTGGCTCATCACCGGCGACGCCTTCGCACAGTTCACCTCGGAGTACGGCAACGCCGCGATCATCGAACAGTCCGGCGGAAGCGGGTCGGCGACCGCCCAGGACGCTCTCGGGTTCTCGCTCACGGAGATCGCCATCCTCGCGCCGCTGCTGCCGATCCTGATACTCGGACTGATCGCGGTGCGCGCCCGGCGCCACCGCCTCATGCCGTTGCTGCCGGCACTCCTGGTCGTGGCGGTCCTCGTGTTCCAGATCTACGGCTACTCGCGCGGATCGACGTTCGGCTTCCTGCGGTTCTACATGACCGTGATCCTCCTCGCCGCGATCGTCGCGCTCATGGCGGTGCCGCTGCGGCATCAGGTCCCCATGCGGCGCAAGGGCGCACACGCCTACCTGGCTCCGGTGCGGCCGTACGCGTCGAGGTGGGGTTACAAGATCGCCGTCGCGGTGGCGTTGGTGGTCGTCGCCGCGGCGCTTCCGGTCACCACGTACGGGATGACCTCACCCAAGTACGCGCCGCAGGAGTTCGCGCTCGGGTCGGTGGTCCGCCCGCAACCGGATTCGGTGTCCGAGAAGTACCTCGGTGAAGAGCGCATCGTGCGCTCGTTCTCCACCGAACGCGCCCTCGCCGAGTACCTCGACGACCTGCGCCTGCCCGACGGGGCGGTGTTGTGCGACACCGTGTACGGCTTCGCGGTGGTGGCCCAGTCCACCAGGCCCCGCCAGTTCGTCATCCCGTCCGATCGTGACTTCACCGAGCTGCTCAACGACCCGCGCGGCGGGGGAGTCCAGTACTTCCTCACGGTGCCGTCCGCGGGGCGCGGCCTGTCCGACGCGGTCAATCAGCGGTATCCGACGATGTACGAGAACGGCGCCCAGATCGGCACACTCGCGCTCGAGGCACGCAACGACGGCGCCGACCTGCCGGACTGGCGGATGTACCGGATTCAGTGAGCCGACGCAGCGTGGCGGGCGTCAGCGGATGCTGGCGCGGACGACGCTCCACGCCGGGTCGAACGGGCCGATGTCGTAGGTGCAGGCCGACTCCCGGGGGTTCGGCACGAACGCCCACAGCAGCGCGCCCGCCACGCCCAGCGCGCGGTGGTTGGCGATGATGTCCTCGAGCGCCCGCGCGCGTGTCGTGGTCGACAGACACGAGCCGGCGTCGATGCCGATCTCGTTGACCATCAACGGCTTCCCGACGCTGTGCGCCTGCCGGACACGGGTCGCCAGATCGCTGCCGAGCGGTCCGGACGTCTCGCCGCGCCCGCTGCGATAGTCGTGGAAGTCGAGCACGTCGATGCCGGGTGACCGAGCCACCTCGAGGTATCCCGGTCCGGCCAGACCACACTGGTCACCACCCACGAGACCCGCGAAGATCGGTCGATCGGCGTCGAAGGTCCGCAGCATCGCACCCGCCGAGTCGAAGAACGAACGCAGGACCGAGGTCGCGTCGGCGGGACAGGCGCGCTCGGCCCAGTCGCACGAATCCGGGCCGCACCGGCTGGCCTCCGGCTCACCGACGAGCTCCCAGCCGACGACCGACGGTTCGTCGTGCCACCGCGACACCGCGGTCTCGACCCACTGCGCATAGGACGGCCGGCTCGCCGACGACTGCTCGCGCCAGCCTCCGGCGTAGAACGCACGATCCTTGAAGCGGCCGTCCTCGCAGTCCCCGGAGCCGCCGGCGAGTACGGGCAGCACCAGCTGACGATGCCGGGCCGCCGCCGCGAAGACCCGGTCGAGCGGAGCGAAGTCGAGCAACCCGCTGCGTTCGTGCACCGCGAAAGACGAATAGACGTTGAACCGGGTCAGCGCCCGCGGGGGCAGTTTGGCGAAGTACGCGTCGAGGTCGACCTCGGCTCCACACCCCTCGTTCACCGTCCAGTCGGTGCCCAGCTGATAGGCGTTGAATCCGGCGGGCCACCAGGGTTTCCCGTCGAGGACCAGACCGTCCGGGGTCGCCTGGATGCGTTGCGCAGGCACCGGCCGGAGGGGTCCCGGATCAGGGGTGCGGGCACATCCGGTGAGACACACGAGGGCCCCGACGATCGCGGTGACCAGCACGGCGAGCGTTCGCGTCCAGGTGCGTCGGTGGACCACAGGTGCAGGCTACTCGTCACCTAGGGTGGCGGTATGTTGTCGGGGTCTCAGGGGTCGGGGTTGCAC